>CAMAWT010000001.1 GCA_945862065.1 Flavobacterium psychrophilum
GCGGGTGCAAAAGTACTACTTCTTTTTTCTTACGCAAGGGTTTGTTAAAGGTTTTTTGAAAGTTTTTTTTAAGTGATTGATTTGGAGGGTTCAAAGTTGTGAAGTTTATTGTTTAAAGTTTAGGAGGTTTAGGTTTGGTGTGGAAAATATGATGTTTTGTTATGGGTTGGAGGGTGGATTATTTATTATTGTGCCGCTATGATCGATGTTTTTTTTTAAAATTAAGGAATTAAGGTACATTAAGAAGGATCCCATCCCCAGCCATTCTCTTGGGGAGGGGGGGGGAAGCCAAGCGGGTAATCTTTAATAGGGTGATTTTTGTTTTTTTTTAAAAACATATAAGTCATGTAAGTAATGTAAGTTATTTGTGAAGGCGCTTCGCTTGGGTGAAGGACATATAATTGGATGGTTGCTAAATTTGAGTGATTTGCTTTTGGATAGTTGCTTTTTACTTTTCACTAATCACTTGTCACTTTTCACTTGTCACTAATCACTTTTGACTATCATCACCTATAAACTAACTTACCTCTTCAATTTTAAAAGATGAATTGTTAATTTCAAAATTAAATCCAACACGATTTCCTATTAATTTAGATCCTAATGGAGATTGAGGTGAAACAGCTATAATGTTTTGATTCTCAATATTTATTTTAGGTAATGCTGCAGATATAAATAATAACATGCTGTTGGTTCTAACGATACTTCCTAATGCTATATTTGAATGAATTGCAAAAGGATCGATTTTGTCAAGAACTGCTTTCTGATCAAAAAATTCTTTGAGTTTATAATTCAACTTTTCTTGCTCAAGATGCATCATCGAAAGCGCAGTCTCATGTTTGTCACCCGCAGAGCCTTTGGCATCGTTTTGTGCATCAATCGATAAATTTGAAATCATGTCTCTAAAAACATCTATTTTATCTTGAAGCAATAATTGGTATTGATCTAAAATTTGTTTTTTAAAAGACATTTTAAAAATCAAATTTAAAATTAGCACCAAGCAAAACTTGAATACCTTGAACAGGAAAACCCATCCATTTTTGATAATTCTGACTGGCTAAATTATTTCCTTTTATAAAAAAAGTCAAACGATCACTGTGTTTATAATTTAAATGTGCATTTAAATCCATATACCCGTCTAGTTGAATGGAATTATTCATAACTATAAATCCATCAAAGGAATATATTTCACGATCTTTTCGTTGTCCAATATAAAATAAATTAAATCCTGTTTCCCACTTTGGAGAAATTGTGTAGACAAAATTTGAACTTAACTTAAAATTAGGTAAATTCCAGGCTTCAGCTTCTGACTTGGTTGTATAATTTGAAAAAGTACCATTAACACTGAACGTTACATTTTGAGAAAAATCAGCTTTTAATTCTCCGAAGATACTCAATGTTTTCACATCATCATAAACAAGTCCGAACGAATTTCCGTAAGTATAACCTTCTGTATTTGTGTTGAATGAATTATATGTATTTGAGGCAAACATGGGTTTAATTCCTTCATTTAAATAAGAAGCTTTAACGGTGTAACTTACTGAATTTGCGAGTTTTCCTTTCAAACCAGCATACATATCATACCTAGAATCCGTTGGAGAAATGTTCAAAGTTGGAGATAAAAAGTTATTCGTATCAACAAGCTCTCTGTAAGTATTTTGCTTTAGCGAGCCTTCTACACCAGCAAAAGCAATCATAAAATCGCCCACTACTTTTAGCGAAGCTGTTACCGATGGATAAATGAAGAATTTATTTGTTCCAGTTCCGTTTGCCATACTATAAAAGAAGGAAGCTCCTAAGTTTATAGACAAATCATCATTATTAATTTGAAAACTAGGATTAAATCCAATATTAGTAAAACCATAATTTATTGGAGTTGAATCAAAATAACCTTTTTGAAAATTACCTTTAACATAATCCAAAATAATATTTGTTTTTATTTTTTCGTCAAGAAAATCAAATGCAAAGTAAGGTTTTAAACTTAATTGATTTTCTATCGAAGCAAATGCATCAGTAAAATGATTGAATTTCAAATTAATATGATCCAAAAAACTATCGTTAATTGCAATTGTTCCTCCTAAAAAGAGGGTATTGTATTTTTGTTTTTCATTGATACCATCCAAAAAAGAACCAGTTTGAGTTAACGGCATGGTAACCGATTGAAAACCATACCAATTATACACTTGATTTTGATAACCCAAATCAATATTCCAAGAAAATTGATTGGCTTTTTTTCCGTAAGTAAGTTCAAAGGCCGTGTTGTAAAAATGATCATCTAAAAGTACATTCTTTATTCCGCCTTGAGAAGATAGATGTTTAATAGAGGTAGCAATATAATTGTTAGAATCAAATAAATGAGTTAGATAAAGATCGGTATTTATTGTTCCGTAATTTCCTGCTCCTAGAGTTGCATAATTGGCAAATAATTTTTCCTTGGCTGATTTTTCAACCACCGCAGCTTTACCTTTTGATGGTGTAAAAGTTGAAGCTACTGGAAATGAAAAAATAGAATAAGTAATGTTTTCTTTTTTTGTCGTTTCATCATCATCCAAAGTGGGAACTTCTTTCACTTTAAAAGCATCTGAAATAGAAGCCGAATAAGGTTTTACAACATTTACCACTTCAGACCCGATGTTTTCATCTTTCTTTTGTGCATGAGACAATTGTAGTCCAACACATACTAAAACAAATAAAATTATATTGTGATTTTTCATTTTTTACTACTTATTTAATAACAGATGAGTTTGTTTTCGCTTCTTCTGATTTTATCAAATCCAATTCGATTTTGGCTTCATCAACTACATCTTGGAAATCTGTAAAATTTTCGATGACACTTGTCAAAATTGATGTTGCCTGATAGCTATCTTTCAATTGGAAATAATTTTTTGCCATTATAATCAAACTTTTAGACCCAAAATATTGATAACCCGAATATTCTTTGGCGATTTTTTGTACCACTTTGTTAGACTCAAGGTATTTACTTTCTTTGTTTTTAAAATATGCATCATAATACAACGCTTCTGCAGCCAATTCCCCTTTTGCAATTATTAAAAGTTTAGAATAAGCAGCTTTTGCTTTAGCATCATCATTCGTTTTAACGGCTGAATGGGCTATAATTATTTGAGCATCACTTTTAATTTTATTATCAGTTTTCGGATTTGCAACAACTTTTTCGGCATAAATTACTGCGTTTGCAAAATCCTTCATTTCATAATAAGACCTCATTAAATTGGCTTGTGCAAAAGTTATGTTCTGAGGGAAATCAGCTTCTGTTTCTAATCTAATTAAAACTGGAATTGCTTTAGAAAAATTATCTTTTTTTAGATGTATTTCGCAAAGTCTAACCAATGCTTGTTCTGTATATTCCGATTTTGGTTTAGAAATTACAAATTCATAATTAGCAATCGAATTATCAACAGAATTGTCATTATAATATGTTTGTGCTAAATAAAAATTAGCTTTTAAAGCATGAAGACCATTTGGAAAATTGGTTGTGTAACTTTTTAAAGTTGCAATAGCTTGCTTTGTATTGTTTTGTAAGTACTGTTTTTCTGCGGCTTCATATGTATCATTATCAAGTTCGGCATCTGTTACTGAAACAAAACTCAACGATTTTACCCATGTTCCATATTCGTCAACTTTTCCATTATCAACATAAATCAATCTTGCTGAAGACACCGCTTCAATGGCCTCTGGAGTTTGGGCAAAATCTGCTGCTACTTTTTTGAATTTTACTAATGCTAAATCGTCTTTATTTGAATTATAATAAACCAAACCTTGACGTAATAATGATTTTGAGGCAAACGATCCGTTTTTATATTCTGATAATAATTGATCGTACGTTTTAAGAGCTAATTCTGTTTTGTTTTCAGTTACATAGGTATTTGCCAATTCAAAAAGTGCATCATCTCTATATTGTGAAGTTCTAAAATTTGACAAAAACTTATTGAAATCTTCCATTTTTTTGTCATTTTTAGATACAAATCCATAACTAATAGCTTTCTGAAACGAAGCATAATCAGCGTCTATACCTTTCATTTCAACCGCTTTATTGTAAGCATCCATTGCTGGCCAATATTTTGATGTAGCAAATCGGCTGTCGCCTAATCGCAAATAAGCATCATTTAATCTGACTTTATCTGTTTTATTTTCATCAATAAAATTTTGAAAATTTACAGCTGATTGGTCATATTCTTTAAGTTTAAAATAGCAATAAGCAACATCATAAAAATAATTTTTCTTTTCAGCAAGATTTTTAGATTCTTGAAAACCTTCAAATTGTTTGAATAAAAGCAAGGCATCATTATAATGGTCTAAAGTAAATTCAACTTCTGCTTTCCAGAAAATTGCTCTAGCGGTAAAAACGGTATTTCGTTGTTCTTTTAATGATTTATTAAAAAGATCTTTTGCTTCATTATAATTTCCATCAATATACAGTTCCAAACCTCTATAAAAACTCACTTTTTGGTAGGCTTCTTTGTTTAAACTTGTCTTATTTTTTTCTAGTAAAACCAAAGCTTGTTTGTAATTTTTGGAAGTAATAAATGAATTTACCAATAATGTCTCTATTTCATCATGACTCACAGAAGATGGATATTTATCTAAAAATGAGGTTAAAACATCAGGAACACTTTGATAGTTGTTTCCTATTTCATAACTTATTTTGGCATAATTTAAAAGAGCATCTTCTTTAATTTTCACATCAAAATCCATTTCAGAGGCATTTTTAAAAGCGTTCAATGCTTCTTGTTTTTTGTCTAATTTCATATAGCTTTCGCCCAAATGATAATAGGCATTTTGAGCTACAAAATCATTTCCGTCTATGATTTTATTGAACTGAGAAACCGCATTTTCAAATTGTTTTTGTTGGTAATAGGCATAACCCAATTGATAATAATCTGTATTATTCCATTTACCTTTCTTTCCTCTATATTCAATCAAATAAGGTAAAGCGGCATCGTATTGTTTTAAATTAAAATAACTTTCGCCTATTATTTTATTCAATTCAGACTTTTCTAATGCATTTGATTTATTCATGGAAGTTTTTCCTGACTCGATTGCTTTTTGGAATTTTCCTAATTTAAAATTCATATCAGCTTGAAAATAAGAAAGTTTTTCTTTGTATTTTTCTTCACCAGAAACTTCATCAAAATACTTGGTTGCCTCTTTATAATCTTCTTTGTCGTAAGCTATAAATCCTAAATAATATTTTGCCTGAGCACCATAATTTTTTGAATTTAACACTTTATTAAAATATAATATTGCTTCTTTCTTTTTTTGAGATGAAAAATAAGCATAGCCTTTTTGGAAATTAAATCGATCAACCTCTTCATATGCCAAACCACTTTCATCGACTTTATCAAAATATTGCAACGCTTTTTGGTAATTTCCTTGTTCGAAATAGTATTGTGAAACCCCAATAAAAGCTTGATTTTGTTTTGAACTTGTTGGATAATTTTCTACAAATTTTTCCATAGCAAATTCGGCATCATTTTGATTTAATTTTATAGCACAAAAAGCGCTGTAATAAGCACAATCAGCAGCAATTTCATCAGATGGATTTTGATTTTTTACCTTTTCAAATAGCAACTGAGCTGTTAAATATTGTTTATCTTTATATAATGAAATGGCTTTATCAAAATCAGATAACTGATTAGAATAAACTTCTGTTTTTTGGCCAAACGTAGAAGTTGTTAGCACAAAAAACATCAGAATGAAATTCAAGGCAATTTTTCGCATTGTATAAGTTTTAATTTCTTAATCAAATATAGTTTTTATACCTTATATAACGGATGTTTCTATCAGTTTATTATAAACATTTTTTTTAACAATATTTAAAAACTACTAGCTCATGTTTGTTTGTTGTGTATAAAATCAAAATATATTTTGTAAACAAACGTTATCTTATTACTTTTACAAATTAAACAAAAAAGTTATTATGCTTCAACCCGTATTATCATTACAAAACGTAACAATTTATCAAGAAAACAAAGCAATATTATCTGAAATAAATCTTGAAGTGAATCAAGGTGAATTTATTTATATAATTGGTAAAACAGGATCTGGTAAAAGTAGTTTCATGAAAACACTTTATGCAGATTTGCCTTTGACAGAGGGTGAAGGATCTATTGTAGAATATGACTTGGCCACTTTAAAAGAAAATGACATTCCCTATTTGAGAAGAAAAATCGGAATTGTATTTCAAGATTTTAAGTTATTACCAGACAGAAGTGTGAATGAAAACATGATATTTGTTTTAAAAGCAACAGGCTGGATAGATATGAATGAAATGCAGAATAAAATTGATGAAGTGCTTGATAAAGTGGGCATGAAAGGTTTTGCTGCCAAAATGCCACATCAACTTTCTGGAGGTGAACAACAACGAGTTGCCATTGCACGTGCTTTGTTGAATGATCCTGAAATTATTCTTGCAGACGAGCCAACAGGGAATTTGGATCCACAAACAAGTGTTGAAGTTTTAGAAGTTTTAAAAAAAATCAACCAAAATGGTAAAACAATAATCATGGCAACACATGATTATGCTCTGTTATTAAAATTCCCATCTAAAACATTAAAATGTGAAGATGGTGTTATTTTTGAGGTTGTTCAAAAATCTGTTTAATGTTATCTATATTAATTCCTACTTATAATTACGATTGTTTTTCTTTAGTTAAAGAATTAAAACAACAAGCGGATGAGTTGGAACTGATATATGAAATTATAGTACAAGATGATTTTAGTCAACATTGTATTGATGAAAATTCAAATATAAATTCGTTACAAAATTGTAGCTTTCAGATTAATGTTGAGAACTTAGGGCGCACAAAAAACAGAACTAATTTAGCTCAAAATGCTACTTTTGATTTAATATTATTTCTTGATTCAGATGTTTTTCCAGAAAAAAATACATTTCTTAAAGACTATTTAGAAACCTATAAAAAAGAAAAAACAATCGTTTTTGGTGGATACAAATATGCTGATATAAAACCCAAATCTTCCAAAATACTGAGATACAAATATGGCAAAGAACGTGAAGAAAAGCCATCAGAAATTAGAAACAAAAAACCTTATTCTTATGTTTTTTCTGGAAATATTTTGGTTGAAAAAAGTGTTTTTTTAAATGCTAATTTTAACGAAAATAGAAATTTATATGGTATGGATATTTTTTTTTCATATAATTTATTCAAATACAAAATACCTATCATTCATATAGATAATGCCATTTTTCATTACGGACTAGAAGATAACGAAGTTTTCTTTAATAAAAATTTGGAAAGTGTTGATAATAGAAAACGCTATCTATCTGATAAAAAAGACATTTCAAAAATAAATTCCCTTCTTAAATACTATCTTTTGATTAAAAAAATGAATATTGATAAAATAATTTATTGGTTATTTCTAAAGTTTGAAAAAAAATTAAAAAAATCCATTTTGAGTGAACATCCAAATTTACTTTATATGGATTTGTATAGATTAGGATATATTTGTAATGATAAATATTAATTAGATGGCGTTTTTTTCAATTGTAATTCCGTTGCATAATAAAGAAAATTATATTGAAAACACCATAAAAAGTGTTTTGAATCAGCGTTTTACTGACTTTGAGTTAGTGATTCTTAATGATTGTTCAACAGACAATAGTTTTCAATTAGTTTCACAATTTGACGACATTAGAATAAAATTAATTACACACCAAAAAAACAAAGGATTATCCGCTTCGAGAAACACTGGGATTAAGAATGCTTCGTCACATTACATTGCATTTTTGGATGCAGATGATCTTTGGAAACCCAATTTTTTAGAAGAAATTTATCAATTGATACACAAATATCCAGAAGCCTCTTTGTTTGCCACCAATTATGAAGAAATCATTGACGCAAATACAGTTGTTTTACCATCAAATGGAACTGAAAATTTGAAACATTCGATCATAATTGATAACTATTTTGAGAGAAGTTTAAAACAACCATTATACAATCAATCTAGTTTTTGTATTAAAAAAGAAGTGTTTGAAAAAGTTGGTTTTTATAATGAAAAAATCACTTATGGAGAGGACGTTGATTTCAATATTAGAGTGCATTTAATCTATAAAATGGCATTTTCCAACCAATCGCTATCTCAATACATTTTATCAACAGAAAACCAAATAACTCAAAGCAATTTTAGTTCAAAAACTATAACCGATTTTGATTATTATGAAAAAAACTACAACAATCCTTCTTTAAAAAAATTCCTTGATTTTCAGAGATATACGAAAGCAAAAATGTATAAAATGGAAGGTGATTTCGAAAAATACTATCAATTAAAGAAAGGTATTCGCCTTGCAAATTTAAATTGGAAACAGATTATTTTACTACATCTACCAAGTTTTTTATTGAATGAAATTAAAATTTGGAAACAAAAAAAACTTGCACAGGGAAAACGAGTTACTTCTTACAATTAGACAAAAAAGTTTCAAAATCCCTTTCATAATCATTCTCTTCAAAAACGTCTGAAGCTAATACTAAACATATAGCTCCAGATGAAAAATTGTCCAATTCTCTCCAAATATTTGTAGTAATTAACAAACCTTTATCTGGTTTGTTTAAAGTTACTTTTTCTGTAGTTTTTCCATCATTCAAAATCACATCAAAACTTCCCGAAAGAGCTATTAAAAATTCTTCTTGGTTTTTATGTGAATGTCCGCCTCTACTTGCCGAACTTGGAACGTCAAATAAATAATACACTCTTTTGAATTCAAATGGCAACGTATTCCCTTCAATTATGGCAATATTTCCTCTGTGGTCTAGTATTTTAGGAATAGAAATAAGATCTGTTTTCATATGTTTATTTTAAAATAGTTAGCCATTTTTTACCAATTTTATCTAATGAAAATGCAGTAACACTTTGCTTTGAATTGGCTTTGCAATGTAAATACAATTTTTGATTTTGTACCATTTCATTTAACGCTACTATCATTTTTTGCTGGTTTTGATTTTCAACCAACAAACCATTTTGTCTATCTTGAATGATTTCACTTGGTCCCGAATCACAATCAAAAGACACAATTGGAGTTCCTGAAGCCAAACTTTCTAGTAACACCATAGGGAATCCTTCATTTTTACTTGTCAATACTGTAAAAAGTGCCTTTTCATAAAAATGAAATGGGTTTTGCTGGCGACCTAAAATAAGTACTTTATCTTGAAGTTGCAGATCTTGAACTTGATTTTTTAAATCGTTCCACAAAATGCCATCGCCTAAAATGAGTAATTTAATGTTTTTAGAAGGCAAAATTGAATATTTAAAACATGAAATTAAAACATCAAATTGTTTAATATTATTTTTCAAACTTCCTGCTGCCACTATATAATCATAATCAAATGTTTCTTGATTATTTTGATTATTTATATTGGGTTGAAAATCAATTGGATTGTAAATTGTTGAAACATTTTTAAATCCATATTCAGTTTCTAGTTTAGTCTTAATTTTATTTGAAACTGTTACAATTTGACTTTTCGAATATATTAAACGAGAAAAAAATGTGCTTTTCGGAAAATACAAATGCGTCATAAAACTATGAACCCAAAGTATTAAAGGTGCATTATAAATAAATTTCGCAATAATAAATTCTTGAATAAAATGGTGTTTTACTCGGGAATCAACTATGTAATCAAACTTATTTTGTCTGAAAAATTGGTACATTTTACGAAATCTAAACAATTTATCAAATTTCGAATTGTTTTTTTTGAGTAAACCCATATTAAACAAGTAACCCGAAAAAGGATATTCGACTTTATTAATAGAAATTAAATGATGTACCTCAAAATCATTGTTTTCCAAAAAAAAGGATAGCATTGCAGCACACCGCTCTGCTCCTCCTGAAGCTAATTGCTCAGAAACGATGCAAACAGAACGTTTATTTTTTGGTAAAGAGTTCAATTTTTTAACTATTTTAGCAACAAATATAAGCAATAAGTGAGAATATTATTAATAGGTGAATTCAGTAGGTTGCATAATTCTTTGAAAGAGGGGTTAATTGCCAATGGGCTTGAAGTTTTACTTGTGTCAAATGGTGACGGATTTAAAAATTATCCCTCCGATTTATCTACTAAAGCTGTGTTTAGCAATAGTTTTATTGGATCATTCGTTAAAAAAGTTGTTTTCAGATTGTTCAAATTCGACATTATAAAACTGGAACATGGCATTCGATTTTATTTTCATTTGCATCAATTAAAAAACTTCGATGTCGTTCAGTTTATAAACGAAAGTGCTATTCAAACCCAACCAAAATTTGAACAATTTTTATTACAAAAAATAATCAATCGCAATAAAAAATGTTTTTTATTATGTTGTGGTCCAGACTATAACATTGTAAACTATTTAATATCTAAAAAAGAACGGTATTCTATTATGAATCCGTATTTTGAAAATGAAAAATCAAAAAAGGAGTTTCGTTTTATATTGGATTTTGCAAATAAAGAGCATAAAAAACTGCATGAATTTATATACAAAAACATTCGTGGTGTTATTGCAAGTGATATTGATTATCATATTCCAATGAAAGATAATCCGATGTATTTAGGATTAATAGCTAACCCCATAAATACTGAAAAAATAACATACGAAAAGCCAGTTTTAAACAAAAATATCAACATTTTTTTGGGTATAAATCGAAGCACTTATTATACCAAAGGAATCTCATTTTTTGAAGAAGCCTTGAAAATTATTGCTGAAAAATATGGTGATATATTAGAAATAACTATTTCAGAAAATGTGCCTTACTATGAATATATAGAAAAGTACACTGCCTGTCATATTTTATTGGACCAAGTTTATGGATATGATCAAGGTTATAATGCTCTTGAAGCCATGGCAAAAGGAAAAGTAGTATTTACTGGAGCGGAAAAAGAGTTTTATGAATATTATAAATTGGATGAAAAAGTAGCTATCAATGCGTTGCCTTCAGTAGAAAATATTGTGGAAGAATTATCGATATTGATTGAAAACCCAAAAGAAATTGAAGAAATTGGAAAGAGAGCAAGATTATTCGTGGAAAAAAACCACCATTATATTTCTATTGCTGAGAATTATCTTCAGATATGGAATTCCAATTAAAAAATATTTTTCTAAAAAGTACAATTACCAATAAAAAACTTATACAATTTGCAAAAAAATAAGCTTGAACAGCAGCTTTAGCGCCAGCATGTTCGAACAAAATATAGCTCAAACCAAAATAAGCAATATTAAAGACACTTTCTATCAATAAATATCTTTTTAACATTGTTTTTACAACTACTTGAAAACCAAATGCCAAGGTAAGTATTTTAATGAAATCTCCTGCCAATTGCCAAATTAGAAGGTCATTTATTGGAGAAAATTCTGAACTAAATGCTATGATAACAATGTATTTTTTTAAAAAATAAATAATACTAAGTAATAACAAAACAAGTGGAACTAAAACTTTATAATAGGATTTTAATTCGTTTTTAAATTCAAATTCATTTTTTAAAGAAGCTAATTTTGGCATATAATACATTGTTAATCCCGTGCTGAAAAATACCATATAAAAATTCGAAAAACGATTCGATGCGTCCCACAGACCAGCTTCTTCAATTGAATAAAAGTGGATGATGTTTTTTCTAATAATGATTAAGGTTAAAGGCGCAATAATGGCGCTAAATAATGCCATCACAGAAAATCGTTTAATGTTTGATACAATGTTTTTGCTTATTGTTCTGTGAATTTTAAAATCGACAAGGATTTTTTGTTTGTTTAAAAAATATAAGGTCACCAAAAAGAAAATGATTTCTCCAATTGTGATAGATAGCAAACCGCCTAGAAGATTATTTTTCCAAATCAATAAAGCCGTTGAGCAAAATATTAAAACATTAGAAATAATTTGAACTAATACAATGGTTTTATACTTTTCATAACCATTAAAAATAGCCAACCAAAAGACATTGGTTACCATAAAAGGTATACAAAGCATGAATAATTGAACGGCGAAAGAATAAGATTTTGTATAAAATAAAAAATAAGAAATTGAATTCGAAAATAGTAATCCAAGGATGGAAATAAAAATTGAAAACAACATAAATACCCAAAAAAAGGTGGAATAAATTTTTGACAATTCATTCTTATTTTCTTTGTGGTCAACAATTAATTTTACTACCGAATTATTTATTCCAATTGTTGAGATAGATTTTGTCATGGTCGAAAAATTCCTGAAACTCCCTAACATTGCCATTCCCGAAGTTCCTAAAAAAACAGATATGATTTTAGAGGAAAAAATACCCAAAATCATACTTACTCCAATTGAAATGGAATTAATTGATAACACTTTTAATAAGACACTCTTTTGGACAAATTTAAACATGTATTTCTCGGATATATTGTGCAGGATTACCGGCAAAAATGACATTTTTAGGAACATTTTTTGTAACTGTAGAGCCGTTTCCAATAATTGAATATTCACCAATTGTAACTCCTTTCAATATGGTAACATTGGAACCTATAAACACGTTTTTTTCGATAATTACTGACTTTGAGTTTGTGTTTTTAGATCGATTTTCAGGGTCAATATCATGACCGTCATTATCAATAATTGAACAATTCAAACCGATTAATACGTTATCTTTTATTTCGATGGAATCTATAGATGACGCAGAAAAGTTATTGTTGATAGCCACATTATTTCCAATAATAATCGAACTATTTAAGTTTCTAGCTTCAATATAAGCATAATTAGAATAAAACAATGGCGATGAAACAACACCAATTTGAACATTAGACCCAAATTGAATGGTACCAAGTCCTTTCAGCAAAAGTGGATGATGCAATTTTGGTTTACCAATTACCCTTCCACAATCAGAAAGTAATTTATATTTTAGTATGCGAAGTTGTACAAATAAAAATTTCTTCATTAAAATTTATGTATTAAAATTCATTGATAACTTTAATAATTTCATCGACTTCATCATCACTCAAAACAGGACTTATCGGTAAACTCAAAACTTCATCATGTATTTTTTCAGTTATTGGAAAAGACAAGTGATTCCATTCTTCAAAAGCTTTTTGTTTATGAGGTGGAATCGGATAATGGATCAATGTTTGAATCCCATTTGAATTAAAGTAATCTTGGAAGTCATGTCTACTATTGCATTGAATAACAAATAAATGAAAAACATGACTATCTGAAAAATCATAAAAAGGTAATCTAATTTTTACATTTTTAATTTCAAATAAATAGCGTTTAGCAATTTCTTTTCTACGATTATTATCTGCATCTAAATTTGGAAGTTTAACATTCAAAAAAGCTGCATGCAATTCGTCTAAACGAGAATTCACGCCTTTTATTTCATTCTGATATTTAACTTCCGAACCATAATTTCTTAAGGATTTAATGGTTTTAGCAAGATCATCGTCATTTGTTGTAATTGCACCAGCATCACCAAGAGCACCCAAATTTTTACCAGGATAAAAACTAAAACCAGCAGCATTAGATAGGTTTCCAGCTTTTTTTCCATTTTTTAAAATGGCTCCGTGTGCTTGAGCGGCATCTTCAACAACCAACAAGTTTTTTTGAAGGGCTATGGCGTTAATTAACTCCATTTCGGCTATTTGACCATACAAATGAACTACTAAAATAGCTTTTGTTCTTGTAGTTATTTTCTCTTCAATCAAATCAGGATTTATAGTATACGTTTCTTCCTTCGGTTCAACCAAAACAGGGATTAAACCCGCTTCTTGAATAGCCAATATAGAAGCAATATAGGTATTTGCGGGGACTATAACTTCATCGCCATTTTTAAGTTTACCTAATTGAATGTAAGATTTAAAAATTAGTGTCAATGCATCCAAACCATTCCCTACTCCAATGCAATGCTTTGTGCCGCAATAGGTAGCAAAATTTGTTTCGAAAATTTGTCCTTCTTTGCCAAGTATAAACCAACCATTATCTAAAACTTGCTTCAATTTTTCTTGAAACTGTGCTTGATAAGGCGCATTCAATTTTTGTAAATCTAAAAACGAAATCATATCAATACCTGTTCTAAAAGTGAATAATTTTTTGTTTCAATTTCGTAAAAATTTTGAACAATGGTTCGAGCTCCAAAAGATTCTTTCCAATAATGCAAACTCTCATTCAATTGCATTCCGTTATTCTCATTAGAAATACCAAAATCAAAATATCGAGCTTTTGTATTCAATTCATTCATTAAATAGTGATATAAAAAGTCCAAACCACCATAGGTGTTATTAAACTCTTTATTACCAGAGATATATTGTGGATGAATCACGTTTTTGGTAAAAAAAACAGTTACACCTCCAATAATTTTATTTTCTAAATATACATTAAATTGCTTTATTTCTTTAGGGAATTTTGATTTCAAATAGGTTATTTCAGAAAGGGAGTGAACCGGATTTGCATCATATCGTGATTTTAAATTAGGTATCAATAATTCGTTCCAAAAAGCAGTAAAATCATTCTCTTCAACTACTTTCAAACTCAAGTTCATTCCTTTTTCAATTCCACGTTTTCTAACTCTTGAAATTTCGATTCTATTATCCAAATCAACAACCGCCAAAGCGTCTCTTCGAACTAATTTTGATTCTAATAAAAAAGCAACATATTCCATTTCATCTGATGGAAAAGAATTATAAATAGCTGGAATAACTTTAATATTCAATTTTGATAAATTGTTTTCAACTAAATATTTTAATAAATAATAAGTAAATTCAATGGTGTCTGAAAGAAGGGTATCGGGACCTAAAACCAAGCCTCCATAAGTTAAACCTTGATGAGAAAAAACAATATCACCAACTCTATTGGCTGGTAAAACGGCTTTAATTTTTTGCTTTTCATTAAAAAATAACAAAGAATAATCTTCAAATCGATCTTGATGGTATTCCATAAAATCTCTGTGAAATAAAAAAGTACCATTTTTTGCTTCATTTACAAACGAATTCCACTGTGTGAAGTCACTTTTATGATAGCGTCGAACCGTAATTTGTTTTTTCATGTTTAAGTTTGATTTTAGAATTAAACCAAAAAAACTACAAAGTCAATTTTAATTTAATATAAAAAACATTGGAAAATTACGCTTTTATTTTTCAAATCAAAAAATAATTGATTAAATTTGATAACAACAATGAAACGCCACGTGAAAACCAAAAAAAAAATTATCGCTATTTTAGTATTTCTTAACCTTTCAGTCAACGCTCAGGAGGTTACTTTATTCAATCAATTTAACGGTAAATTCGATTACACTTTTATAGGCAACTCCATGAACAGTGCTGAAAATAATGTGTCACCTTTTTATGTTACCAACACGACAACCTCTGCAAATTTAACTTTGAATTCTGGCGATACAATCGTTAAAGCATATCTTTATTGGGCAGGAAGTGGTGACGGAGATTTTAATGTTGACTTAAATGGGACACCGATAACTGCCGAAAGAACTTTTAGTCATTCGAGGTTAATCAATCAAACTAATTTCACGTATTTTAGTGCCTTTAAAGACATAACTTCAATCGTAACTTTAACTGGAAATGGAAATTATACGTTATCAAATTTAGATATTTCAGCTTTTGAAGCGCTACATTTTACCCGTAAAACTAATTTTGCTGGTTGGGCCATTTTAATCGTTTACCAAAACAACCTTTTACCCCAAAATCAACTCAATATTTATGATGGTTTACAAGGAGTTCCTGATAGTTTAGAAATTAATTTGAACAACTTATATGTTATTGATAACAGCGGGGCAACTGCCGGATTCATCGCTTGGGAAGGCGATTCACAGTTGCCAACAGAATCATTTTTTGTTAATAGTATTGCTTTAAGTAATACTTTGAATCCAATTAATAATGTGTTTAATAGCACTAATTCAATAACTAATTTGAGCTCGTTGTTTAATATGGATTTAGACATATATGATATTGAAGATTTTATTCAAATTGGTGATACACAAGCTTCCATTTCTTTGACTTCATCACAAGATTTTATCATGATCAATACGGTGGTTACCAAATTAAACAGTCAACTTCCCGATGCAACAATATCATTAAATAACGTCAATCAAACTTGTGATACTAGAACATTAAACCTGGATTTTACCATAAATAATCAAAACTCGACGGCACCGCTTCCTGCCCTCACTCCTATTTCTTTTTATGCCAATGGAATAGTAGTTGCAACCATCATAACACCCATCAGTATAGCAATCAATGGTAGTTGGAGCGGTTCCATTTCCTTAACAATTCCTTCAAGTATTGATACCAATTTTACTTTAAAAATCAACGTTGACGACAATGGACAAAACCAAAGTACGGTGATTGAATTAAACGAAAATAACAACTCCGTTTCCAATTCAATCAGTTTGTGGCTTTCGCCAATTGATGTAATGCTTGAACCGCTTTCTTCATGTAACCAAGGTAATACAAAAGGTTATTTCAATTTGAATCCTTATTTTGATATTATTTCAGCTGCTAATCCAACTACGAATGTAGCTTTTTACGAAACTTTATTAGAACTTCAAAACGAACAAAATCCCATTCAAAATTTGAGTTATTACACCTCAGAAACAACTCCAAAAAAAATATTTTATAAAATTAAAAATGAAAATTGCCAACTTACAAATTCATTTCTTTTAAATACAGAAAACTGTCCGCCTACCATTTACAATTACGTAACAGGGAATAACGATGGTGATAATGATGTGTTTTTTATTGATGGCTTACGCGATATTTTTCTAAATTTTGAAATTGAAATATACAATCGTTGGGGAAGATTAGTTTGGACAGGCAACAATTCATCTGCAAATTGGGATGGCTTTTCAAACCAAAATGTGATAGTTCCCCAAGAAAAATGCCCAAGTGGCGTCTATTTTTATATTCTAAAATTAAACGACAACAATTATCAAAAACCTTTAGTAGGTTGGGTTTTGTTTGAAGATTAATTCTATTAATAAAATTTGTACTTTTGTCACTTAAAATTCCAAAGGCTTGAAACAAATCACATCGGTACAGAATCCTTTTATTAAAACAATCATTCAATTACAAGAAAAAGCAAAAGCTAGAAAACAATCTGGACTTTTTATTATTGAAGGAAAAAGAGAACTACAATTGGCCATAAAAGGCGGCTATAAAATTGAAAACGTTTTGTTTATTTCAGAAATGGTGTCCAATGATGAATTACAATTATTTTCAAAAAATGCCGATGAAATCATTGAAATTTCCAAAGAAATTTATCAAAAAATAGCTTACAGAGACTCAACCGAAGGTATCATTGCAACGGCAAAAACCAAGTCAACCCTTTTATCTGATTTAAAACTCAGCAAAAACCCATTAATTTTAGTTGTAGAAAGCATCGAAAAACCGGGCAATCTAGGCGCAATGCTTCGAACTGCAGATGCTGCCAATATAGATGCTGTGCTCATTGCCGACCCAAAAACCGATTTATACAATCCAAACATCGTGCGCTCCAGTGTAGGCTGTTTGTTTACCAATCAAATCGCAACGGGAACTTCACAAGAAATCATTGATTATCTCGAATCCAATTCGATCTCTTTTTACAGCGCAACACTTCAAAACGCAACGCACTATCACACCCAAGATTTCACCCTTCCAACGGCTTTAGTCGTAGGCACTGAAGCTACCGGATTGACACAAATTTGGCGAGACAAAGCCACAAAAAACATCATCATTCCAATGCAAGGCGAAATTGATAGCATGAATGTTTCAGTCGCAGCAGCGATTTTATTATTTGAAGCCAAAAGACAACGGAAATTTATTTAAATTCATTCAAATCTTTAGGGCGATGGCCGTGTTTTCCATTACAAGTCCTCACTACAAAAGCAGTAGTTCTAAGCACTAAAAAGAGCTTCTGAGGTCGCTTTTTTAGTGCAAGAACTACTTGCTTTTGTAGTTCCGGGCTTTCCATTGCAACCACTATCGCAAACCGTCGATGTAACAAATTTATCTTCCAAAAAGATTTCATGCAACTTCAATTAAAATTCAAAAAATAATATATAAAATAATAGTGTAGTTTTCTAAAAAAGTCTTAACTTTAGGCTTTACAAGTATACCATATATGACAGAAGTAGAAATTGATTTAGAAAAGAAAGCCATTGCACGTGAATACAAAGAGTTACTTAGTATAAGTTACCAAACGCTCACACCAGAAGACAAACATTTAATTAGAAAAGCGTTTGATGTAGCTGTTGATGCCCATAAAGACCAAAAAAGAAAATCGGGAGAAGCTTACATTTTTCATCCAATTGGTGTTGCCAAAATCGTTGCATCCGAAATAGGACTTGGACCCACAAGTATTGCTGCAGCTTTAATGCACGATGTGGTTGAAGATACCGAAATAACTATTGAAGACATTGAAAAAATGTTTAATCCCAAAATTGCACAACTTGTTGCCGGATTAACCAAAATATCGCAAGTGCAAAAAGACTTAAATGTGTCTATGCAAGCCGAAAACTTCAGAAAAATGTTGTTAACGCTCAATGATGACGTTCGTGTTATTCTGATAAAAATTGCCGATAGATTGCACAATATGCAAACAATGGATTCAATGCCAGAATACAAGCAAATCAAAATAGCTTCTGAAACACTTTATATTTATGCGCCCCTAGCCCACCGACTCGGTTTGTACAACATCAAAACAAAATTGGAAGACCTCGGACTTAAATATACCGAACCAAAAATATTCAATGAAATTGTAAGCAAAATAAAAGAAACCAAAGAGGAACAAGATGCGTACATCGCTTCGATATCAAATGTGTTGAAAGAATCATTACTTATAGAAGATGTCGATTTTATAATTAAAGGTCGTCCAAAATCTATTTATTCCATCCGCCGAAAAATGGCGGCTCAAAATGTCACCTTCGATCAAGTCTATGACAAATTTGCCTTACGAATTATTTATAAATCAAATTTACATGACGAAAAATTTCTAGCATGGAAAATTTATTCGGTCGTTACAAACCATTACAAACCAAGTCCCAGTCGTCTTAGAGACTGGATTTCATCACCAAAATCTACAGGTTATGAAGCACTTCATATTACCGTAATGGGACCCAAAGGACGCTGGGTAGAAGTTCAAGTGCGAAGTGAACGAATGGATGAAATTGCAGAAAAAGGATACGCAGCCCACTACAAATACAAACAAGGAGCTACCGAAGAAAGCGGAATGGATGTTTGGCTCAACTTATTAAAAGAAGCTCTCGAAAATTCGGAAACGAATGCAGTTGATTTTGTAGAAGATTTTAAAATGAATTTATATTCAAAAGAAATCTTTGTTTTTACACCAAAAGGTGAAATTAAATCATTGCCAAAAGGCGCAACCACGTTGGATTTTGCTTTTTGTATTCATTCCGAAATCGGAATTAGAACTCGAGGTACAAGAGTGAACGGAAAATTAGTGCAACTCAATCATGAATTAAAAAGTGGTGATCAAATAGAAATAATTACATCTGCCAATCAAAAACCAACGCTCCACTGGCTTGAATATGTTACCACTTCAAGAGCAAAAACAAAAATTAAAAGTGTTTTAAACGAAGATACCAAAAAAATTGCCGAAGAAGGTAAAGAACTTCTTACTCGAAAATTAAAACACTTAAAAATTACTTTAAGTGAAAGTGTTGTAAATGAATTAGTGAATTTCTTTAAACTTAGAACCAGTTTAGATTTATTCTATCGTGTTGGCGCCGGAGCTATCGAAAATCAACAATTAAAAGATTTTGCAGCACAAAAAAACAATACATTAATTAACTTTTTTAAAAATAAAATCAAGCGAGGTGGTTCAACTTCTAATCACGAAATTAACAAACCTGAAATTACAAGCAACTACGATTTATTGGTATTTGGAAAAGAACAAGATCGATTGGATTATAAATTATCCACTTGTTGCAATCCAATTCCGGGTGATGAAGTATTCGGATTTGTAACGATTAGCGAAGGTATTAAAGTCCACAAAAAAGACTGTCCAAATGCAATTAGCTTGCAATCAAACTATGCCTACCGTGTAATGCAAGCCAAATGGATCGACTCATCGCAACAAGAGTTTAAAGCAATTTTAAATATTACAGGTATGGATTCACTAGGGCTAACCAATGAGATTACTAAAGTAATTTCAAACCAAATGAACGTAAATATTCAAAGTCTCAATTTGGAAGGAGAAGCCGGAATTTTTAATGGCAAAGTAACGGTGATTGTGAAGAATAATGTAATCCTTAAAAAATTAATCGAAAATATTAAAAAAATTGATGGGGTTGATAAAATAGCACGAGTTTACAACAAATAACCGTTATTGACATTCCGTTTTAATAACTTTTAAAACTTAAGTTTTAAAACCTTAAACAAAAAAATTATATTTGCAACTTATGACACTAATAGCAACTGATAACAATAAAAATCAAGACACTGTAAAAAATGTGTTTACGATGTATCTTGAAACCAAAGGACATCGCAAGACTCCCGAACGTTTTGCAATTCTTCATGAAATATACAATTCAGAAGAACATTTTGATATTGAAAATCTCTACATCAAAATGAAAAACAAAAATTACAGAGTGTCACGTGCTACCTTATATAACACTATCGAGTTATTGTTAGATTGCGGATTGGTTAGAAAACATCAATTTGGACAAAACCAAGCTCAATATGAAAAATCCTATTTTGACAAACAACATGATCACATCATAATCACCGATACAGGTGAAGTAATTGAATTTTGTGACCCAAGAATACAAACTATTAAGCAAACCATAGAAGATTTGTTTGGTGTAGAAATACACAATCATTCGCTCTATTTTTATGCAACAAAAAAACCAAATTAATCATCAATTATTAACTGCTCACTAGAGAAGTTTCACAACAAACAACAATAAAATGACTGTAGATTTACTACTAGGATTACAATGGGGAGACGAAGGCAAAGGAAAAATCGTTGACGTACTTACCTCAAAATATGATATCATTGCTCGTTTTCAAGGCGGACCAAATGCTGGTCATACCTTAGAATTTGACGGTATAAAACACGTTTTAAGAACGATTCCTTCTGGAATTTTTCATGATAACAATATCAATGTTATTGGTAACGGAGTGGTCATTGACCCTGTCGTTTTCAAATCAGAAATTGATGGCCTAGCCAAATTTAATTTAGACATCAAATCAAAATTAATCATTTCTAGAAAAGCACATTTAATTCTTCCTACTCACCGTTTGCTCGATGCTGCTTCTGAAGCTTCAAAAGGTAAAGCAAAAATTGGATCTACTTTAAAAGGAATTGGCCCAACTTATATGGACAAAACAGGTAGAAACGGAATCCGTGTTGGAGATATCGAATTAGCTGATTTTAAAGAAAAATACCGTGCCTTGGCAAACAAACACGAAGAATTGATAAAGTTCTATGATGTTGATATTCAATATGATTTACCCGAATTAGAAAAAGAATTTTTTGAATCTATCGAAGAATTAAAAAAATTAGATTTTATTGACAGCGAAGAATATTTGGCTCAAGCTCAAAAAGCAGGAAAATCAATACTTTGCGAAGGAGCTCAAGGTTCGTTGTTAGATGTTGATTTTGGAACATATCCATTTGTAACCTCCTCAAATACAACGGCAGCTGGTGCTTGCACAGGTTTAGGAATTGCACCCAACAAAATCAAAGAAGTATATGGAATTTTCAAAGCATACACCACGCGTGTTGGTTCTGGTCCGTTTCCTACCGAAGATTTTGGATCAGATGGAGATTTAATGGCAAGCGTTGGAAACGAATTTGGAAGCGTTACCGGTAGAAAAAGACGTTGCGGTTGGTTGGATTTAGTTGCACTTAAATATGCCATACAAGTCAATGGGGTAACCCAACTAATGATGATGAAAGGCGATGTGTTATCTGGTTTTGAAACCTTAAAAGTGTGTACATCATACAATTACAAAGGAACAACCATTCAACATTTACCTTATAATATTGAAGAAGAAAATGTAACTCCTGTTTACACTGAATTCAAAGGTTGGAAAGCCGATTTAACTGGAATGTCGACCTATGACGAACTTCCAATTGAATTAAAACAATACATTGAATTTATCGAAAAAGAAGTCGAAGTTTCTATCAAAATTGTTTCTGTAGGTCCAGACAGAAAACAAACGATATTGAAATAATAAAAAGGGATTTGCAGTGTAAATCCCTTTTTAATTAAAGTTTATAAACAAACGATTCGCTTGGCTTAATAATAACTTTTACAGTTCCCAATCCGTTTAGTACATTTAATTCGTTTTTTGAGAAATATAACTGATCAATTATGGGATAATTTCCATCATTTAAGTTCCAAATTTTAATTAATTCGGCAGTAATGGTAACATCAAACGTTGCTGGTTTATCTGATGAAAAATTGGATATAACCAATAAACGCTCTTTGGCATCCCAACGCACAAAGGAATAGATGGCATCGTTGTATCCATTTGTTTTTGATTGATTGGAATGAATTTCCATAAAATTTCCCATCAAAGCGGTACTTTTTAAACTAAAATTCAATAATCGTTTGTAAAAATCACGCAATTCTTTTTCTTTTTGGGTTAGCTGACCTCCATCAAATTTTCCGTTATTCATCCAACGTTGGTGGTTGGGTACGCCGATGTAATCAAAAATGGAAGTCCGAGTTGGTTTGCCAAAACCCGCATTTTCGTTACCTGCCTCTCCTACTTCTTGACCAAAATAGACCATTGTTGGCGAGGAACTAATAGTTGTTGAAACCACCATCAAAGGTTTTCCGTTTTCGCCACTTTTTGCAAAATCGGCACTTGCCAATCGTTGTTCGTCGTGATTGTCTAGAAAATGCAACATGTGGTGTTCAATATCTGCCAAACCGTATTGAATAGCTGAAATGCCATCTGTTGAAGACTTTCCTTTGACCACATCTTTCAATTTATCATACAACTCGACTTTATCATACAAATAATCCATTTTTCCGTAGTTAATATAATTTCTGTATTCCTTCGGATTATAGACTTCTGCCAATAAAAAGGCATTCGGATTTTTCATTTTAATATTCGAATTCAAATAACTCCAAAATTCATACGGAACCATTTCTGCCATGTCAAATCGAAAACCGTCAACGCCTTTATCCAACCAATAAAGTGCAATATCTCTGAATTTAATCCAAGAATTTGGAACGTTTTTATTTTTCCAAAATGAATAATGCTCTGCTATCGATTTATTGTAATAGGAAGCAGGTAATTCGTCAAAATCTTTGGTGCCATCGGGGCGGATTCCGTAATTAATTTTGACTGTTTCATACCAATCTCCGCTGTTTGGTTGTGCCAATCTGGATCCGTTTCCTGTCCATTTAGCTGGGTTTTCATCAAAAAAATCATCAATTAGTGGATTTTTTTCACCGTTTAATGGTTGATAATTTTCTGACAAAGGCACTTTAAAGGATTGATTTGGAATATAATAGAAATTATTATTTCTGTCATACTCAACTGAAGTATTGTCATCAGCACCAAAATCTCGCACGCCATTTGGATTTGACTTACCTTCATAACGTCGTGCAACATGATTGGGTACAATGTCTATAAGTAACTGCAAGCCGTTTTTGTGCGTTCGGGTTATCAAAGCTTCAAATTCTTGTAATCTTTTGGCTAGATCAACTGCCAAATCTGGATTGACATTATAATAATCTTTTACAGCATAGGGCGAACCTGCACGTCCTTTTACAACTTCTGGATCGTCGTTTGAAATGCCATATTTTGTATAATCATTGACCAAAGCATGATACGGCACGCCGGTGTACCAAATATGTGTAACTCCCAATTTTTTTATTTCAATTAAAGCTTTATCCGTAAAATCGTTGAACTTCCCTACTCCATTATCTGCAATGGTTCCCCAAAATTTATTGGTGGTGTTTTTATTTCCAAATAATCGCGTAAAAACTTGATAAACTACTTTTTTTTGAGGTTGACTAACTTGTATGGAAACCTCATTTTTTGAATTTGTTTTTTGAGAATAAGCTATGCAAGTAAATGATAAAATGAGTAGAAAAAAAATCTTTTTCAAAGGAACAATTTTTAAATGAAAACAAATGTAATAGATTTCAAATATAATTCAAACATAAAAAAATCTTAATTACTATGGTTGCTGGTGCTAATTTCATATTTTTGCGTCAAAATATATTTTCTTGAAAAAAATAATCTACCTTATTATAGTATTGTTTCAACTGACAATTGTTTTTGGTCAGAAAACAAATAAAATTATTATTGAAAATTCAGATTTTCAAGACATTAACGAATATGAAATGCCAGGCGCGGTTTTGCTAACAGGCAATGTGCGTGCTTTACACGACGGAATAGTAATGACCTGCAACAAAGCTTATTTTTTTAAAAACGAAAATTACTTAAAAGCTTTTGGAAATGTTCAAATGGTTCAAGGTGACACGCTGTACTTGAATGGAAAATATGCTGAATATAATGGAAATATCAAACACGCATACGCCACCGGAAATGTAAGCCTTCGTTCGCCAGAAATGTCACTTGTTACCGATACTATAAATTTTGATAGAATTTCTCAAGAAGCCTATTACAAATCTTACGGAACGATTACCAATAGAGAGAATACGCTCAAAAGCAAATCGGGAAGGTATTATGTGCCGCAGAAAAAATACCAATTTTTGACCGAAGTAGTACTTACAAATCCCAAGTATGTAATTAAATCAAATCACCTTGATTATTATACCAATTCAGGACATTCCTATCTCGTTGGACCTTCAACTATTACTGGTAAAGAAGATTATATTTATACCGAAAATGGTTTTTATAACACCAAAAAAAATACGGGACATTTTCTTAAAAAATCGTACATAAAATACAAAGACCGACTCATTGAAGGAGATAGTTTGTATTTTGATCGAACAAAAGAATTTGCGTCTGCCTCACGAAATGTTAAAATTACCGATACAATAAACAAAGGAATTGTGAAAGGGCATTATGGTGAATTTTACAAAAAACAAGATTCGCTTTTCATGACAAAAAGAGCTTCTGTTCGCTACTTGATGGAAAAAGATTCCATGTTTATTCACGCCAAACGACTTGTAATTACAGGTAAATCAGATGATAGAACCATTAGAGGATATAACAATGTGCGGTTTTTTAAAACCGATTTAAGCGGCAAGTGTGACTCCATTCATTCCAATCAAAAAGCAGCTCTTACAAAGTTAATAAAACAACCCGTTCTTTGGAATTTTGAAAACCAAATGACTGGTGACATCATGCATTTAATCGGAAATAATGATACTCAAAAACTGGACTCTTTAAAAGTACTCAACAACGCATTTATCATATCCAAAGATACAGTTGGCACCGGATTTAATCAGGTGAAAGGGCAAAACCTCTATGGAAAATTTAAAGACAATAAACTCTATGAAGTGGATATCGTAAAAAATGCTGAAGTCATTTATTTTCTTCAGAATGATGAAAATGAGTTAATCGGTATTAATAAAAATGTCAGCAGCAGCATCAATATGGAGTTGAATGAAAATGACATAGAAACAATTACTTTTTTTAATAATGTTTCGGGCGAAATTTATCCAGAAAAAGAATTACCCGAAAATGCTCGAAAACTTAGAGGCTTTATCTGGAGAGGCGATGAACGAATTTTGAACAAGGAAGACATTTTTCCGCCAGAAGAAAATGAGATTGATACTAAAATGCAAGCCGAAAAGAAAGCAAACAAAGCAAAAGATGACCAACCCATGAAAGTTAGAAAAGAAACTTTGAATTACGATAAAAAGAAAAAAAAATAATTGCGAAATAAATGAACGCTGATTTTCTAAAATACCAAGCACAAACAACTCCTTATCCTCTCGGTATGGAAGTTTCGCATGCTATCGGTTCATACATTTACGATACCAATAACAAAAGCTATCTCGATTTTGTTGCTGGGGTATCTGCTTGTTCCTTAGGACATCAACACCCACGAGTGAATCAAGCCATTAAAGACCAACTTGACAAATATTCGCACGTTATGGTTTATGGCGAATATTCGCAAAGCCCAGCTGTACAATACTGCAAATTATTGGTGAATCATTTACCTAAAGAGCTCAACAAAGTGTATTTAGTGAACTCAGGTACAGAAGCTTGCGAAGGCGCACTTAAATTAGTTCGACGCGTTACAGGCAGAAGCCAACTTATTTCTTGTCACAACGCATACCATGGAAACACTATGGGTTCCATGAGCGTGATGGGGTTTGAAGAGCGCAAACAAATTTTCAGACCATTGATTCCCGATGTGGATTTTATCACTTTCAATAACGAAGCTGATATTGAAAAAATTACCACCAAAACAGCCGGTATAATTCTCGAAAGTATCCAAGGTGGCGCGGGATTTATCCAACCCGAAAACGGCTTTTTAACCAAAGTTAAAAAACGTTGTGAAGAAGTTGGAGCGCTTATGATTATTGACGAAATCCAACCAGGTTTTGGTAGAACAGGCAAATTATTCGGTTTCGAAAATTATAATGTTATTCCAGATGTGGTCATCATTGGCAAAGGAATGGCTGGTGGTATGCCTGTTGGCGGATTCATCGCTCATGAAAAACACATGGATTTATTGAGCCACGATCCAAAATTAGGACACATCACTACTTTCGGCGGGCATCCTGTCATTGCGGCCGCTTGTTTAGCCACTTTACAGGAAATTATTGAGCAAGATTATGCAGCAAAATCACTTGAAAAAGAGGCGCTTTTCAGAAAATTATTAGTCCACCCACTCATTAAAGAAATCCGCGGAAAAGGACTCATGCTTGCTGCAATTACCGAGTCTGAAGACATCACAACCCAAATAATTTTGAAATGTCAAGATAAAGGACTCATCCTTTTTTGGTTGTTATTTGAAGGGAAAGCCGTCAGAATTACGCCACCTTTAACCATTTCAGAAGCAGAAATTGAAGTCGGATGCCACATCATGTTATCTGTAATGAATGAAATAGTAAAACAACAGTTGCAATAATTTGGGTGTGCCCCTACGGGTCGCGCTTTTCGTTGCAAGTCCTCGCAACCCTCCGCTGCGCTTCAGGTTGCTGTGGGCTTTCCAATTCAATCGCTCACACAGAATATCTTAAAAAAGACAACCAATTCATATAAGAAAAATGTTAATTAAATTGTTAAAAACAAATCAATAAAAGAAAATGAATTGGAACAAAATAAAAGTATCTTTATAATGATTAAAAATACTATAATAGTATGCAATTAAGCGAAGAAGAAGAAGATAACAATTTATCGTTGCACAAATTTGAATCCATGCTAAAAACCAATAAGGTTTTATTCTTTGATTCAGAAGAATTTGAAGATATTATCCTTCATTATCTAGACATAGGCAAATCTAATTTGGCAAAAAAAGCATTAAAATTAGCACTTGAACAACATCCAAAATCTACAGGATTAAAATTGGTTCAAATCGAAATGCTCATATATGATGACAAATTAGACCTTGCTGAAAAAATGCTCAACGAATTGTATGCTATTGAACCTACAAATGAAGAGATTTACATTCAAAAAGCAAACATATATTCCAAAAAAGACGACCATGCCAAAGCCGTTGAACTACTGAATGAAGCTTTAAAATATACCGATGACCTTGCCGATGTGTATAACTTAATAGGTATGGAATATTTGTTTATGGACAATTTAGAATTGGCAAAAGAGAATTTCATCAAATGTCTGGAAGAAGATTTAGAAGATCAATCTGCCTTATATAATGTTGTGTATTGCCATGAATTTTTAGATCAAAACAAAGAAGCCATTGAGTACTTATTGAAGTACATTGATAAAAATCCTTACAGCGAAATTGCTTGGCATCAAGCAGGTCGTTTATATTATGGGTTGAATGAATATGAAAATGCTGTTCGTGCTTTTGAATTTGCGACCTATATTGACGATGAATTTATAGGAGCATTTATGGAAAATGCAAAAGCCTTAGAACGATTAAAAAGATATGAAGAAGCCATTCTGAATTATCAAAGAACCATAGCGCTTGACGATCCAACATCATATGCGTTACTCCGAATTGGAAAATGTTACGAAAGACTTGGCAATAAAAAAGAAGCACTTCGATACTATTCACAAACCGTTCATGAAGATCCTTTATTAGACAAAGGTTGGATTGCCATCACCGATTTTTATGTAAGACAAAAAAACTTTCAAAAAGCGTTGTTTTATGTCAACAAAGCATTAGAAATCGACAATCAAAACAGCACTTATTGGAAACGATATGCCTCTATAAATGGCGCCATGAATTTTTATGAAGAGGCCGAATTTGGTTACAGAAAAGCCGTACAATTTGGTGATTCAGAATTAGATACTTGGTTGTTTTGGGTAGATATTTTAAAATATTTAGGAGAATTTGATAGTGCTATCATTGCATTGCTTCAAGCTACGGAATTTTTCCCAGAATCTTTTGAAATAGAATATCGATTGGCCGGATTGTATTTTATGTTAACCGATGATAAAAAAGGTGTTTTCCATTTATCAAATGGATTGCGATTAAGTTTTAAAAACAAAACCATTCTTGAAGAACTTTTCCCTGTTGTTTGGTCTCGAAAAAAAGTCCAAAATTATATCAAAAAAAATAAATAATCCGATTGGAAAGAAACTCAAAATACGGATTGATTGGTAAGAATATTGATTATTCTTTTTCAAGAAAATATTTTACCGAAAAATTTAACAATCCTATTTTTGATGGGTGTTCATACGAAAATTTTGATATTCAAAACATAGAAGAATTTTCAACTATTCTAAAAAATAACCCTGATTTAAAAGGACTTAATGTAACTATTCCATATAAAGAAAGTGTCCTGCCATATCTGGATTCTTTATCAAATGAAGCTATGGAGATTGGCGCTGTAAATGTGATTAAAATCAACGAACAAGGAGTTTTAAAAGGCTATAATTCAGATTGGATAGGTTTTAAAAAATCATTGGAACCCTTGTTACAAAAACATCATAAAAAAGCATTACTATTAGGAACCGGCGGCGCATCCAAAGCAATTGCTTATGCTTTAAAAAGATTACAAATTGAATATTCATTTGTTTCTAGAACCCCATCAGAAAAAACTATCGAATACTCAAAATTATCTGAAACTTTATTTGATAATTACCAAATAATTATCAACTGCACACCGCTTGGAACGCATCCCAAAATAGAATTATATCCAGAAATACCCTATGAATTTTTTACAACAAAACACATTGCATTTGATTTGATTTATAACCCAGAAAAAACTATTTTCTTGAAAAAAGCAGCATTTCACGGAGCAGTTATCAAAAACGGATTAGAAATGCTCCATTTTCAAGCAGAAAAGTCATGGGAAATTTGGAATGAACAATATTTATAATCTTATCTTATATTTTTTACTCCTTTTTTTACAGTAAAAAACGATCAAATTCCAATTAATGTTAATTTTTCAAGTTTTAAACTTAAATAAAAAGCTAAATATTGGTTTTACCGTCATTTTTCTTTGAATTTTCATACTACTTTACTATCTTTCGACCCTTAATTATATAAACTTATACATTTTAAAATGTTAGAAGAAAAGAACGATAACCTGCCAAATGAAATTAGTATGGCAGATGGAAACACCGAAAATTCGGCTAAAGAAACATTAATTTCTGAAAATCAGGAAGTTGAAATTAATAGTGTTGAAGAAACTATTGAAGAAATTCTTCATCCAATTGAAGAAACTACATCAGAAATTCAACCACAAGAAGAAGCAGTTTCAGATACAGAAATTGAAGAAACCGTTTTAGAAACGGAACCTATTGAGGAAGTAGTTTTAGAATCTGAACTAATTGAAGAAACCGTTTCAGAAACAGAAATTGAAGAAACAGTTTTAGAATCTCAACCAACTGAAATTATTGAAGAAGTTGAAGAAATTCAACCTGAAATCGTTGATTTGATTGCTGAAGAACAACCAAAAATTGAAGATGCTAATGATTTTGCAGTTAATGAAATTGCAAATGTAAATGCTGAAGAAAGCGAAGATGAAACGTTGAAAGCGCGTCATGATATTCCTTTAGAGGATTATGAAGCAATGCCAATGGACCAATTAATTTCTAGTCTGGAAGAAATTGTTTCAGTAGAAAAAGTAATGTCTGTAAGAGAACATGTTGAAGAAATAAAGAAAGCATTTTTATCAAAATACTATCATCTAATAGACGAAAAACGCCAAGAGTTTTTAGTTGAAAACCCTGAAACTACAGAGGATTTTCATTATAATTTCCCACTAAAATCAAAATTTGATCAATTATACAACTCTTATAAAGACAAAAAAACTTCCCATTTCAAATCACTTCAAAATGATTTGCAAAAAAATCTTGAAAATAGATTGGCTATTGTTGAAGAATTAAAAACATTAATACAATCACCAGAAAATATTTCTGCTTCGTTAAAACAACTAAACGACATTAGAGAACGTTGGAAAGTTGCTGGGCCTATTCCAAAAGACAAATACAACCATGTTTGGAACAATTATCATTTTCATATCGAAAATTTTTATGATTTCCTTCATTTAGACAGAGAAGCAAGAGATATTGAATTTAAAAATAATCTTGATTTAAAATTAAAAATAATTACTCGCGTTGAGGAACTTACCCATGAAACTGATTTAAATAAATCTTTTAGAGAATTACAAGATTTACATCGCATTTGGAAAGAAGACATCGGGCCTGTTTCTAGAGATATTAGAGAAGATATTTGGAAACGTTTTAGTGAATTAACCAAACAAATGCATGATAAACGTGAAATTTATTATGAAAGCTTCAGAGCGTTGGAAGTTGATAATTTGGCTAAGAAAAATGAAATAATCGCACAATTAGAGGTGCTTTCTAAAGAAAAAGTTGAATCGCATCAGGCTTGGTTAAACCAAATTGTAAAAGTTGAAGCTTTACGCGAATCGTTCTTTGCTACTGGAAAAGTTCCAACTGATGTAAATGAAGCAACTTGGTCTAGTTTTAAAACTACTGTTAGAAATTTTAATGTGCTTAAAAATTCATTTTATAAAGACATTAAAAAAGATCAAAATGATAATTTAAGTAAAAAGCAAGCACTTGTTGCTAAAGCTAATGAACTTAAAGTGAGTGAAGATTTTGCAGTTACTACACCATTGATGAAGCAAATTCAAGAAGAATGGAAACAAGTTGGGCACGTTCCAAGAAAATATTCTGACGAATTATGGAATGAATTTAAAGCGGCTTGTAACGAATATTTTGATCGTTTAAAAAACAGTAAAAAAGAAGAAGATTCTGAAGAAGTAGCTGCTTTTGAAAAGAAAAAAGAGTTTATGGAAATTATCCGTAGTTTTGAATTGGTTGGAGATCATAAAACTGATTTGGATGCCATTAAAGCGCATATCGAAACATGGAAAAGTTTTGGAAAAGTACCTTTTAATAGAAGACATATTGAAGGCAAATTCAATAAAATATTAGACGCTCTTTTTGAAAAATTAAGTTTAAGTAAAAAAGATACTGAAAAAATGCGTTTTGCTAACAAATTGGATAGTTTAGGTGATGATTCACGAAAACTTGAAAATGAGGCTATCTTTATAAGAAGACGTATTGAAGAAGTTCAAAATGAAATTTTCCAATTAGAAAACAACATTCAGTTTTTTCAAAATACCAAAAATGCTAAAAAAGAAAATTCAATTGTAACCGAAGTACGAAAAACGATCGAACGACACAAAGAAGAACTTGTAACTTGGAAAGATAAGTTAAAACAACTTAGAGAAGTACAACAATAATTGAAGCCCGCATATAGCGGGCTTTTTTTATGATTTGATTCTAATTGAGAACTTATTTTTAATGTAAATTATTTTGGCAGAGGTGCACCCTCAGCAACGCCACATACATGACCTTCTTGACCGTGAGGCGGATTCATACCTGCAGGTGTTGGAGCTAACGGTCCTGTTGGCGGAGCAACTACAGGAGTTGGTGCAGAAATAACCGTAGGCTGCGAAACAACTTGTGTTGAAGAAGTTTGTGGTGCAGCTGGTTTTGGAGAATTTAAAGGGGCTCCAACCGCAATATCACATCGGTGACCAGGTTGGCCATGACTTGGATTCATACCAGGGGCAACTTTTACAGGAGCCGCGGTTGGCTGCATTGTTGTTGTAGTTGGTTGTACATTTTGTTGAACTTGTTGTTGCATTCCATTTTGCTGCACAACCTGATTTCCAAGTTGTGTAAAAGGAATTATTGGTTTGTTTGAAACCGGAATTTCTTCTTCTTTTTTACAAGAAATACAAACAACCATAGAAAGCAATATAATCTTGACACTATTTTTCATGAAATAAAAATTTATTTCCAAATATAGAAAAATAAAATTAAAACTAAAAACTCATGTTAAAAAGTGAAGCTTTATTGAGCGTTAAGCTATACGCTGTTAGCAGACGGTATTAGTTCGGTTTGAAATTACGTATAATTTTCAATATTAATTATCGTTTGCAAAAAACTTGAAAAACCTATTTTCTTTACCCACGGAGGCAACAGATTTAAAATATTTAAATGTAATGGAGAACTTAACTTAATGTACCTTAATTTCTAAATCTTTTAATAAATGATTATATTTTAAAACATTAAAAATTAAGAAATACTAAGATTTTTCCTTTTATTGAAATCGTATCATTAAAGATTTTTAAACAAAAATTATGTATAAAAATAGAGATAATTCCACATTTTTCAACACTTTACCAGCCTTGAATTTTCATTATAAAAATCCATTTATAAAGAAATATTTGTAGGAACAAATTGACTTAACTTTATTTTTTTCATTAAGTTAACTATTTACAATAACTTTAATTTTAACTAAAGTTTATTTAATTTTTTAGTAATAGTGAGTTAAAAATAAACTTGAACGATATAAGTATTTTTACTAAAATTAATTAATTAAAAAACAAACAAAATGAAAAGAAATTCTATTTACAAAATTTTTGTAGTTACAGTATTGGCTACAACTGTTTTGGTGTCATGTGAAGATGACAACAAATCAGAAATCAATGAGAACATTGTGTTCAAAAATCGCTCAATTACTCCTTCATTTATTAAAATGGGATCTGAGTTTTCTGGTGTTGGAGTTTATTCATTAGTTAGTAGTGAAGATGCTATTCCAAATTCTAATAACATGGTTTATGGAGGAGCTCCAGATGGTCAAGGATTTATTAAAAATCCTGATGGAAGTGGGTATATCATGGTTACAAACCACGAAAACACTTGGGCAGTATCTAGATTGTATTTAGACAACAAATTGGATATTGTTAAAGGAGATTATATTGTAAATACAGATGGTGGTATGTTTAGATTGTGTTCAGCTTCAATGGCAACACAAGACGAGCATGGATTTGGACCAACTTTTTTAACTACAGGTGAGTCAAATGTAAATGCAATGACACATGCTATTGATCCAGTTGCTATGGCAAATGCTTCTAACCAAAATAGAGTAAAACCTGCTTTAGGTAAATTCAGTGGTGAAAATGCTGTTCCATTAAACAAAAATGCATATCCAGGTAAAACAGTAATTATTTTAGGAGAAGATGCTGGTAATGGTCAAGTGTATTTATATGTTTCTAACACTGTTGGTGATTTAGAAAACGGTAAATTATATGCTTTAAGAAGAACAGACTTAAACCAAATTGAAACTGCAATGACCTGGAATACCAACTATCCAGTGGAATTTGTTGAAGTACCAAACGCTAAAAACCTTACTGGTGCTGAAATAGAGGCTTTAAATACATCTTTAAAATCTATTCAATTTGCACGTGTTGAAGATTTAGATTACCGTAAAGGATCTGCTGCTAACAATAGAGAAATTTATTTCGTAGCAACAGGAGTTAGTGGTTCTGCTGAAAAAACATACATGGGAAGAATGTATCAATTGAAATTGGATGCTAATGATCCATTAAAAGGAACTTTAAAAATTGCTGCAGATGGAGATGTTTCTGCATCAGGTGCTAACGTTAAAGGACAAGATATTATCAATCCAGATAACGTATGTGTAACAGAAAACTATGTATACATTCAAGAAGATGGAGATTCATTTTTTCCAGAAGCTACTCACAACTCATTAATTTGGCAGTACAACATTGCAACAGGTACTAAAAAAATATTTATGGACATGACTCATGGTGATGCTTCAATGATAGATTCTAAATATAACCCAGCTGGAGCTAATCAATTGAAAAAAGGTATTTGGGAGCACGGTGCAATGGTTGATATTTCTGATGTAATTGGAGTACCTGGTACATTTACAATCAATATTCATGCACATACATGGGTAGAAGGTGATAAATTTTTAAATCCAAGTAAAGCTAATTCAATCCAGTCTTACAAATCAGGAGGACAAACACTTATTTTGAAAAATGTACCTAGATAATAAATTCTAGAACGATTTTAAACCTTCGCCTATTTATTTAGGTGAAGGTTTTTTTATTAAATTAATAAACATTCATGAAATGAAAAAAACAATAATTTTATCATTTTTTATACTATCGCTTTTTTCCTGTGTAAACAAAGACTATCAAAGTTTAGAAAAAAAACTACATACAACTGTTTCGATAAAAATTGATTCAATTTCAACTACTTTGTCGGAAATAGAAAAGGAAAAAGATAAAAAAAAATTAATTCTAAAATTCAAGAAAGCCCGAAAACAGTATAAAAAGATAGAATCTTTTGTAGAATATTATTTTCAAGGTTTATCCCGAAGAATAAATGGACCTGCATTACCTGAAATCAAAACAGATGATAACATTGTAAACGATGCAACGGGTTTTCAAGTTATTGAAGAAATTATTTTTAGCGATGATATTGACTTGAATGATCTAAAAAAACAAGTCGGAATTTTAAAAACAGACTTGAAATTCATAAAACAAAATTTCAAAGATTTACCAGTACAAAATCATCATTTTTATGAATTGATGCAACATCAAATCATAAGAATTGCTGCGCAAGGGATAACAGGTTTCGATTCTCCTGTAGCTTTTAATTCAATTGAAGAAGCCGCAAATGCGATTGATGGCATAGAAGAATTCTATGTTCTATTTTGCAAAACGAATAAACAAGAAATTGATGCTGAGATAATTAAATTATCTAAAAGAGCAAAACAATATATACATTCAAATACTGATTTTGATACTTTTAATAGGCTTGTGTTTATTAAACAACATTTGATGCCTCTTAGCGTTGCTTTTGAAAAAGAGTTCAAAACAGTTATTGAAAAAACACCTAATTTCAATGACAATAAAGTTTTTTATGGTCATCTATCCGATTTAATGCAAGGAAAAAAACTCAATCCTGATGCCTTTTCACCTTTTGCCGAATCAAAATCTACAGCTGAAAAAACAGCATTAGGAAAATTACTTTTTAATGATAATTCTATTTCTCGAAGCAACCAAATGAGTTGTGCCACGTGTCATAGTGCTGAAAAAGCTTTTACAGATGGTAAAAAGTTTTCAACTAGAAATATTCATGAAAATAGTTTCAATCGAAATTCCCCTACCCTATTATATTCGTCTTTTCAAAAATCATTTTTCTATGATATGCGTTCGCAAGATTTAGAAAATCAAATTGAAAGCGTCATGAAAAATCCAAATGAGTTTAATCTTTCTCCAAATGAAATAAAGGATAAAGTTTCATCCAATAAAAATGTAGTATCATTATTTAAAAAAGCATTTCCAGGTAAAAAAGAAATCACAACTTATGAGATTAGAAATGCGATTGCATCCTATATTAGAAGTTTGATGCCATTTGATGCAAAAATAGACCGTTATTTTGCTGGAAAAGCTTCGCTTACAGCTAGTGAAACAAATGGGTTCAATTTATTTGCTGGTAAAGCCAAATGTGCAACGTGCCATTTTATTCCAATTTATAATGGAACCGTTCCGCCTTGGTACAACAACTCAGAATCTGAAGTTATTGGGGTTCCAGGAAGTCTTGTTTGGAAAAATGCAGTTGTTGATGCTGATGTAGGTAGGTATAAATTAAATCAAATAGAACAACTCAAATATGCATTTAAAACACCTACCGTTAGAAATAGTGAAAAAACAGCTCCTTACATGCACAATGGCGTATATAATACGCTAGAAGAAGTAATTAAATTTTATGAATTGGGAGGCGGAAATGGTATTGGAATGAATTTAGAATATCAAACCTTGCCTTTTGATAATTTAAAATTGAATGAAAAAGAAACACAAGATATCATTAATTTTATTAAAACACTAACTGATAAAAGTGAAAGCAAATAAGCAATTGTTTTTGTGTCTAATATTTTTGGTTGGCTTTTATTCTTGTACTGAGGAAAATGTAATGCCTTGTAATTTGGATGCTGCAGTTTATGTTATATGCACTGCTTCACAACCATGTTCAGGAACTGGATCTGTACAAATAACTGAACCTGTTGGCGCTAATTATCAATATAAAATTGACAATCTACCATTTCAAAATCAGTCGCTTTTCTTGAATGTAAAAGTGGGAAAGCACACTTTGGTAGTAAAAGATCAAAATGGTTGCGAAACAGTTAAGGAAGTTTTGGTTGAAACGATTGAAGGAGGATCTAAATTTAACCAAGTGAAGCAAATTTTGTCTAATCGTTGTGCGAATTGTCATTCTGGAAACAACCCACAAGCTGGACTTGATTTCACAAATACATGTGATATAATTAAACATTGGGAGAGAATTCAAGAAAGAGTAGTGATCGGAATACCAACACCCATGCCACAAGGTGGATTTATCCCTTTAGAAGAACGAAATAAAATTGTGGAATGGATATCAAATGGACATACATATGAAGACTGATAGATTTCGAAAATTTTAATAGAAATAGAACCTTTTTTTTGAGTTTGAGATTCCAATTTATTTGCGAATCTTTTTTTGCCACGGATGCAACAGATTTAACGGATTTAAACGGATTGGATATTTTTTCTAAAAGAACCTTAATTTCTTGTCTTATATTGATAATTATATTTTTAAAACATTGAAGGATTAAGAAACATTACGTTTTTGTTTATAATAATTACTTTATTTTTTACTGTAAACAAATTCATTTTAAAAACCTTACAGGTGAGAAAAACGTACTTCGTAATTTGTAATTCTGAATAGCCCAAAAGTTTGGAAAATGCCCAAAAGTTGGAGGCTTACCCCCGATTGTAGCGAAAATCCTTTTTATTGTCCAACCCTGACAGGGTTCAATCCCTGTCAGGGTTGGGTAATAAAAAGATTGCAGCGAAAAGCGGGAATATGGCTCGGAAAATGCCCAAGCCATTTGGTCCAGAATAAAAAAGTTATCGTTTTAGACTGAAATGTCCTTTGTACATTTTTCCGTTTTCTAACAAAACAGAATACCAATAATCGTCTGATGGAAGTTTTTCGCCGTTGTAAGTTCCGTCCCAACCGAGTGTTTTTGGTGTTATTTGTTTGACTAATTTTCCGGTTCTATCATAAATCATGATGACCGTTTTGGAAAAATATTTTGCGTTTGCGCCTGCAATATTCCAATGATCATTGATTCCATCGCCATTTGGGGTAAAGAAATTGGGTACGCCTAATATTGAAATTAATTCTTCTCTTGTGCCACATCCTTTTTCATCTCTAACATATACTGTGTGGAAACCCATCGGTAAATTATCAAAGAAATTTTCGGTTTGGTAGGCGCCATATTCTTCACCAAGACTGTAAATATAGGTTCCGATACCCGTTGCATTGATAGTTGCGGTATTGTTATCAGTAAAATCTGTAACGTCAATAGAATTTATGGTTGCAATTTCTGATTCGGTAACTACAATTTTTCTAGTTCTGCTACAACCTGCACTGTTAGTAACCACAACTGTATAAGTACCCGCTTTGTTTACATTGATGTTGTAAGTTGTTTTTCCGGGCATTATAACGCCATTTAAATACCATTGAAAGCTAAAAATATTAAATGGATGACCAATGAAATCTCCAGCTGTAATGTTTACGTAATAATCGGGAAGGTTTTTACAAACTAAAGCCGTGTCATCTCCGTCAAGATTTAAATCGATGTTTGGCAACTCATTTACAACAAATTGTATGGTTGTTTGTGTAAAACAATTTGGATTTAGAGGGTTTTGAATCGTAACTAATATGTTTTGCGTTGCAGTTGTAAATTGCGGTGGCAACGGGCTAGATAAAACGGTGCCATCTTCTGCAATATAAGTTATTTCATATCCCGTTTGACCTTGTAAAAGTAAGGTTTCAAGTTGCGTTGTATCAAAAGTTGCAATACCGTCTTGTAATCTTGGGTCTGCCTCATCATCACATTTTATCAAGACATCAATTGGCAAGGTCGATAACAAAGGAGTATTATCTACAAAAAACTGAAAACTACCTGTTTCAAAGCATTGTTGATCAGTATCATTAATCATTTTTACAAATATAGTTTCTGTATTTGTAACGAGATAACTAGCTGGAAAAGGGCTTGGAAGTGAGTTTCCAAGTTGATCGGTATATTCTATAATTTTATTCGTTTGACCATTTAATAAAGTTGACTCAATAAGTGAGGTATCAAAAATTAAATCACCGTCATTATCAGAATCACATCCTCTGATTACATTATTTATACCCACATTGTTTATAATAGGTTTGGCTTCTACTATCAAGTTAAATTTTGTAATTCCAAAACAATCGTTGGTTGTACTGCTTTCAACTCTTGCCCAAATGGTCTGTGAGTTTGGAGAACCCACATTTCTATAATTTGAATATTGTGAACTCGGTATGGCCAATGAAATTCCGTTACTATCTGTTTCTGCCTGATAATCAGCCTCTGTTCTATAATAGTTTATGATATAATTTCCAGTTGTTGGTAAAATATCTAGAATTAATTGTGAAACAAATGAAAAGTCAAATGTTGATATGCCGTCATAGTCATTATTTGCAGCATCAATAAAATCATCACATTCGACTATATCCTCAATTTGGAAGGTACTTGGAATTTGTGTATAGGAAACAATTAATTGAATTGGACAAATGCTGTAACAACCATTACTATTTTCAACTCTTGCATAAACGGTTGTGTCAGAAGTTGAGAAAGCAGTTGAATTCGTAATCTGTTCTGTTGTGTTTTCAGTTTCAGCACCTTGTGATGTTGTATAATAAGTAAAGGTTTCATTAGCAAAATTTGTTGAAATAGCTGGATTTTTTTGAGACAAATTAAAGCTTGAAATCAAATCCGTATCATCATCACATTGTACCATTGTTATAGAAGTGGCAACTACTGGGAGTGAATAAATAGAAAGTGTAGCAACAGCTGAATAAACATTGCACGAATTACCCGTTCTATTCAATAAAACACGGTATTTGTAACCCAACATACTTGGAGTTGCATTGGTTATTGACAGTATATTTTGAGTAACACCTGAATAAAGCGCATTGTTTGCCAAAGAAGTCCATGAAGTTCCGCCATTAATGGAAACTTCCCATTGAAAACTTGTAATGTTTGAAGCTAAAACCTGAAAAGAAACCGTTTGTTGCGATTCACACGATGCACTATCAATGGGTTGTTGATCAATTATAATTGGTGCACTTGTGATGTAATTACTATTTGGAATAGAATAACCTGTGCCGCTGATGACAATTCCTTTGATGTTTGTTATTGTTGGTAAAACAGAACCAAGAATTCCATCAAAGTTGGCATCGACAAAACCGGCTTCAATGACATCGTTACATCCATCACCATCAGAATCTAAATCAATATAGTTGAATAATGTTGCATCCATGTTTGCTAAAGTATAATTAAGTAAACCACTTTCAGGAGTGGTTTCTAATAAATCATACAAACCATTTAATCCAAAACTTGAGCTTTGAATATCGATAACACCATCTAAATTGGCATCAGTAACCGTTGCGCCCGACTCATTCAAATCGTAAACACCGTCATTATCAGAATCTAAATCCAAGTAATTGAATACGCCATCACCATCTGTATCTGAAGGGGTGAATGTAGATGCAAAAATATCGTCTAGGCCATCAAGGTTCGCATCAACTCCAGACATTGGTAAAAAGTTTGCCCCTTGCGATTCTACAAAATCAATAATTCCGTCATTGTCTGAGTCTAAATCATTTTGATCTGAAACTCCATCTCCATCAGTATCTTTAGCTACACAAAGTGCTACAATTTTAAATGTTGATTTGTTTGGAGCTGAATCAATTAAATTTTTATGTTTGATTTTTATTGAATTTGCATCATGAATTACAAATTTGAAAGTACCCGCACCGGCAGCTAATGTAGCAGAATTGAGTCTAAATCGAATTTCAAACGATGAATATTGGGTTATAGCAGATTCGTAAATACCGTCATAATTGGTGTCTATCAATAATTGATTATTAGGATTAACGACCGTAATTGTTTCATTAATGGCAGAATTAATTACATATTCGGCATTTGAATTTAAAAGATCAGTAGCGTTTGCAGTCGTTACATATTCTATTCCTAAAGAAATAGGTTGTGCAAAGTTTATCTCATATTGAACCCAATTGGTTTTACCTGCAGGAATATCAGTTACAAAACTACCATTGGCATTCCCAACAAACGGAATCGTACTAGCTGAAGTTGACGTCGTAACGCTACCTGTATAGGTATTATTGTACGTACCTATATTTATAGATCCATTTGTATTAGCTAATGAAACTACTTGGTTTCCGTATGATTCTGTACAATTCAAAATTCCATCATTATCAATATCACTATCAATGTTGTCATTAACTCCATCCACATCTAAATCATTTGAACATGAGCTAACCGGAATTTCATCTGAAAAGAAATCGATACCACATTCGGTTAACGATGCTTTTACTTTGTAATATCCAGGCAACGTTGGAACATAACTATTTGATGTTGCATTTGTAATAGGATTTCCATTAAAATACCATTGATATACATCAAAATTACTTATTGAATTAACTTCCAAGTTGACATTTGGAATACAAGTTGCACCTGAAATTACATTTGTATCAAAAACTATTTCAGGTTTGAATGTAAAACCTGAATAAAAACCGCCATAAGTTGCAGCACCACTCGATCCATAATAGGAAAGATATACTTGCTCTGTTGAAAAAACGGAAACATTACCGGTAAGTCCTGAAAAAGTATAAGTAACATAAGAAGTATTTCCAGTAACAACTAATGGACCTGTAACTCCAATAGAATTGGGCAATGTAGCTAAAGTATAATTTGTACCATTTATTATAAAAGTTAATGTAGCCCCCGTTTTTGTAACAACACAGACTGTACCAATAAAATCTTGTAAATTACCAACTTCATTTATTAATGGAATATTGTTAATAGATTTTGGAGTTTGACAGCTTAAGGGTGGTACAAAGTGCATGTTTTGATTGGCTTGACTTGTTGAACCTCCAATTCCCTGATAAGCAAAAACATTTTTTGATGTTTTAACATATAAATTGTTGTTTGTAGAAAAATCTGTGCCTGATAAAGCTAGATATTGTCCGGCACTTAAAGTTGCAGTAGCGGTAGTACTTCCATTCAAAAAGACTTGAGTTCCGCTTTCGTGTGCTACAATCAAAGGTCTTTCCGTTACATCTACACCAGATCCTTTTATGAAAATATATTCCATTCCTGTACGTTCTACTGATACAATTTGATCCATACCTAAATCTAAATTGGTAGTAGTACCATTACTTCCGGCAAAGGAACCACAATTAACGGCAATCGGTTTGTCGGAGATTATCGAAGCACCAATCAACCCATCTCTATTCGCATTATTTGGTCCGTTTGCAGCAATTACAAAACTTTCACCAGCTTGCAAAGTAATAGGAGCTGGCGTATTTCCAGCAGCAACATTATTAATTAACTGGACTCCGGTTTTAATATCATTAAACGAAATGGTTGTATTGTTTTCTGTTGCTAATATCGAAGCAAAAGTATAATGATTACCAGTTGATGCAGCAACTCCAGTATTGACAAATGCCCCAATTCTAAATATAGTTCCTAAAGCGGCGCTTCCTTTTGATACCAAACCGCCAGCTTGAAAATTTGTCGAAGCAGTGAGACGCACATTTACATAAACTAAATCTTGTGCTTGAACAATATATCCTTTATTATTCTTAATTGTATTTACATCACTACTAGATATAAGTATTTGTGAATCAGGACCATTTCCAATATTATATTCAAAAGGAGCATCTCTACTAACAACACCATTAATCACTGTGCCACCAATTTCCTGAATTTGAAAACTGATAGGGGTTACGCTCGGACAAGAAATGTACATATACTGCCCCATTGGATCTTGACTATCTGTATTTGATAAAGGCGGAATATAATGCGTCTTACTAAATTGTGAAAAACAACTTGCGGTTATAAATAATATAAGTAGGGCTATTTTTAGGGACTTTTTCATTCGATAAAAATACAAAATTATTTTACTATCAAATCAATTTGAAAAAAAAATAGATAAAAAAAATAATAAGCGTTAACTTAATGATGTAGTTATGTTAAACAATTTGCAATAATGTATAAATATCTATCTTAACCTATCATAAATAAAAGTAGGTACAATTTTCAATAAAAAGGCAATGATGTTCCAACGTTTGGTTACATAGGCAATTTTTGCTTTTCGTTTAATGGCTTTATATATTTGATTGGAAGCCTTTTCTATGGTTGAAATCCAAAAAATACCATCACCTATAGCTAAATTGGTTGCGACAAATCCTGGTCGGATATCTGTAATGGTAATTTTTGATTTTTGTATAAATGCTCTTTTTCTCAAACTTTCTAAGTAACTAGCTTGAAATGATTTAGAACCAAAATAGGCAGGTGCATCACTGTAACCACGTAAACAAGCAATGGAACTTATATTACACAATTGACCGTGGTTTTGTTTGCATAAATAATGAAATGCCCATCCAATTACAGCAGTAAATCCGCAGACGTTGGTGTTTATTGTAATTTTTTCTGGTTCAAATTCTAATGCTGGGTTTTCAAAACCAATACCAGCAAAATTGATAAACAAGTCCAATCCGCCCAATTGATCAACCAATTCATCAAGGTTTTCACGAACTGTCTCTGTTTCAGAAACATCAAAAGCTTGGTATATAACCGAATTTGGATATTTTGCATGCAACTCTTTAAGTAAGTCAACTCGTCGCCCAGTTATACCAACTTTAAAATTATTTGCTATTAATATTTCGGCTACAGCTTTTCCAATTCCTGATGTTGCGCCAATTACAATTGCTTTATTCATTTTTTTATTATTTTTCAAAATTTAGCTTTTGGTTGGCATATATTTTAACAAAAATAAAAAAAAAACCTCAATTATTTTAAAATAATTGAGGTTTTTTTGATTGTATAAAAGTTAACTTTTTTGTTCTTTATTAAAGTAAACTAAATAATAATACATCTGTTTTTCTTCGTCCCATCCTTTTTCAACAAATTTTTCTGCACTTTCAGGATTGATAAAATCTAATTTAATTTGAATATTTGTATCCAAATTGATAACATTTTTTATGGATCTTCTAGCTTCTGTTACGGCAGCATTGGCAATTGGGAAGCTCGTAACATCTTCAATACTAAATTTTTCACCTTTATCCACTTTGTAATTCTTAAACTCAGGAATCAAATCAGGATTATCCAAAACTTCATTTAAAAAAGCGGTTTCTTCAAACTGGTCATTTTTTGCAAAATGATTTACAGCACGGTTCATAAACATGACTTCTTCTTTTTTATCTTCCGCCGGAAAAACAACATCTTTCGCAAAACTTTGACAGAATTTCAGATATTTTTTGGTCATGAAATTTTCATCCTGAAAAGCATCTACAGACAAAAAATGTTCCAACCAATACCTTGCATCATATCGATTACTGTCAACCGTCAAAATTTTGTAACCTTCTTCTTTTTTGTAATTAAAAATCAAACAACCTTTGTCCAATCTGCTCAAGTTGATTCCTTCTTGCAAAACCATTTCAAGATTATTATTTGCCTCTTCAAACTGAAGAAAATCGGTACGCAATTCACTTTTGAATATACCAATAGCATCTACCACGTTATTATCAATAGACACGTTGGTTAAATAGGTTATATAAACTTCACCGTTTTTTATATGCGGATGGTTTGACTGTTCAAACAAATGATTCGTCATTTTTTTTGAAAGTTCATGAATGTCACTTGGTTTTTCAAAAACAGACGTTGCCAAATTAAACATTTCATTGTATTCCAAATCCACTTCATGAGCAAACTGATAATAATTTTCTTCTTTTTCTCTAAAAGATTTAAAGAAATATTCTTTCAATAATGGTACAATTTCATCATTCAAACCGTAAGGGTTTTCAGATAAAAACATTGATTCGTTGCGGCTTTTATTCCCCACTCTATGAATGGATAAATTCTCAATGTGGGTGTTAAATAAATTGATCATATAATGTAAATAGTTTTATTTTAAGTTGATTTAATTCCAATTCTCTTCAAAACCATAGTCCTCAAAACTATCGTCGCCGCTAAACATGTCTAAATCATCTTCATCCAAATCATCTTCAAATTCATTGTAAGGATCCTCTTCCAAATCAGCTTCAAAATGCTTTTCCATAGCTTCGGCTGGCATTTCTCCGTGTGAAAAAATAGTTTCTGGATACACATTTCCAACAGCCACATCTTCAACTGCGGCAAGTTCTACCAAAAACGTCCACATATTGATAAAATCATATACATAAATAATCTTAGTTTGATCTTCATATAAAAGATCCGACAAGGCATAATCGCTCATTGTTTTGTTTTCGCCAGGAATATCTCCGGCATCAAACATCGGAATTTCATCTTCTTGATTCCACTTGTCATCACATAAATAAAAAGACGCCACTTCCAGACCATCAAACCCAAAGGCATTCACAATGGCATTGTGTAAATCTTCCAAAGTATCTTCAGAAAGTATTGCAATATCTCTAAAAATGTCTTCTTCAGCGTCGAGAATCACTCTAAATTTATAAACCATAATCCAAAATTTTAATAAAAAACCAAAGGTAAAATATAAATCATGAAATCCGAATTACGAATTACGTTTTGTTAATAAGATTTTGTGAAGCCTCCCAGCCCTCGAAGTGGGAGTTATTGGAGCGTAAATATTGTAGTATGATTTTTGGGAGATGTCATCTGAAAAACTACTTGACTATTTTAGCCCTGATGGAGCCGATATCCTTGCGTAGTTTACGGAGCAAGATAAAGGCGAGAGCAGGACAAAATGTCTAATAAAACGGCGTGGCTTGCTCCTTTACATTTAAGACATTTACAATTCATCGTAATAATTCAACAACTCATCCTTTTTCTTTTTTTCTATTTAAATCTTTACCGCAACTTTGCTTCATCAAAATAAAACTATAGCGATATGATACGAATTATTATTATTTTAATTATAAATTTGGGTGTGCTTTTTTACAAACTGTTTTTTTAAATACGACAAATATGATAGATAGATTAATTAAAGAATTTCCGAGGGCTCTTGTTGTTTCACTAATAATTTTTTTGGCAGTATTAGTTATTCGTTTTTTAATAGGATTCAAAATAGATTTTGATTATTTATTGTATGTCAATTTTACTAATAGTATGCTTTATGGATTAAGTTTGTATTATGGCAATGCTTTGGTATTGATATATTTAGAATCAAAATATAAAAATGATCAATTTAATATAAAAAGGTTATTGTTGGGAGGAATAAGTACTTTATTTATATCATTATTTGTTATTTTTCTTCTACGTTTAATTGAAAATGTTATAATAGATAACCAACCTTTTTTAGATTATGTTGAATCAGAAAAAGTCGATAATTTTATAATTCCAATGCTGATTTTTTTTATTGTTTCTTTGTTAATACAAGCTTTGTATTTTTATAGAGCTCGAAATGAAAACAAAGTCAATGAACAAAAAATTATTGCAACAACTGCCAATGCACAATTTGAAAGTTTGAAAAATCAAATTGATCCCCATTTTTTGTTTAATAGTTTGAATGTGTTGAGTTCGTTAATTGAAGAAAATCCAGAAAATGCGCAAAAATTTACGACCTTGTTATCAAAAATTTACCGCTATGTTTTGGAGCAAAAAGACAAAGAATTAGTATCGGTTGAAGAGGAATTGGCTTTTGCCAAAACGTATATGAATTTATTGAAAATGCGTTTTGAGAACAGTATTTCGTATGAATTGCCTGAGTGCACAAATGAAGATGCTAAAGTAGTTCCGTTGTCGTTGCAACTATTGTTAGAAAACTGCATCAAGCACAACAGTGTAAGTGACTCAAAACCCTTGCACATCAAAATCAGCATTGAAGACAATCAGCTAGTTATTGAAAATAATTTACAAAAAAAAGAAGTACTTTCAGACGGAAAAGGAGTGGGATTGCAAAACATCGTCAACCGGTATGCTTTATTGACCGCTCGTAAAGTTAGAATTGTTCAAGATGCTACCAGTTTCAAAGTATATTTACCCATATTAACCAAACAACTAACCAAGATGAAAACAACTCAATTTACGGAGGAATACAATGCTTATGCTCGAGCCAAAGAACGTGTGAAACAATTAAAAGGATTTTATGGAAATCTAATTTCGTATTGTATCGTAATTCCATCACTCGCTTTGATCAATTATTTTACCTATTTTGGATACCAATGGTTTTGGTTCCCAATGTTGGGGTGGGGAATGGGGTTGACCTTTCATGCCTTTGGGGTATTTGGCTACGGAAAATCTTGGGAAGAACGAAAAATTCAAGAAATCATTAATAAGGAGAAAAAGAACAACTGGGAATAACAAAATCAATAACAATAACAAATTCAATTAAAATCATGGAAAATTTCAATACAGATCAAATTCGTTATGAAGAAGCAGTAAAACGAGTTAAAAAAATAAAAGGTTTTTACACACATGCAGTAGTTTATGTATTTATCAATATCATTTTGGTAATTGTAAACATTCAAAATCTAGAACCAGGCGAAAGTTATTTTCAGTTTAAAAATTTTATGACGGCTTTTTTCTGGGGAATTGGGTTGTCATCACATGCATTGGCCACTTTTGTTCCGTATTTCATCTTAGGGAAAGATTGGGAAGAACGCAAAATTAAAGAGTTGATGGAAAAAGAACGAAATGCTAATCAATGGGAGTAATAGATTCAATGGCAATTTCAAAATCAATTACAATTTCAAAATATAATTAGAATATGAGTACTATAACGATTCCCTTTTCGGGGGTTAGGGGGCTTAACATCATCATCATCGAAGACGAAAAACCAGCAGCACGATTACTACAACGTAAAGTTGAAAAATTGGGCTATCCAATTACTATACTATTACATTCTGTAGAGGAATCAATTGCTTGGTTTCAAAATAATCCGCATCCCGACTTGATTTTTTTAGACATTCAATTGTCTGATGGATTGTCGTTTGAAATCTTTGAAAAAGTGGAAATTGAAAGTGCCGTAATTTTTACAACTGCTTATGATGAATATGCGTTGCGCGCCTTCAAATTGAACTCAATCGACTATCTTTTGAAACCTATTGATGAAGACGAATTGGTAATTTCAATTTCAAAATTTAAAAATCAATTTCATAAAAATAATATTTCAAGTTTAGATTTTGAAGCCATCAAACGCATGTTGGTCAATCCAGTTGCAAAAGAATACAGAAAACGTTTTTCTGTGAAAATTGGGCAACAAATTAAAGTGATTGATGTTTCTGAAATAGAATGTATTTACAGCGAAAATAAAGGAACATACCTACATACTTTGGACAACCGTGATTATTTGATTGACAGTAGTTTAGAAATTATAGAAACAGAACTAAGCCCAAAAGATTTTTTCCGAATCAGTAGAAAATTTATTATTCCGATGCAATCCATTAAAGAAATACAAGTCTATTCCAATTCGAGGCTAAAAATTAGTTTACCAACCTATAAATCTGATGAAGTTATTGTGGCTCGTGAGCGTGTTTTAGATTTCAAACAGTGGTTAGGTTAGATAATACTAAAATAGTTTATTTATTTTTCTGACTGTTTAAGTTTTCAAAAATCAAATACAATTGAAACCCGAAAATCAACGTTGCTAAAATAATATGAATGGTTTGTGATCCAAAAGGAAATTCGAAATAAACCATACAAATTCCGGCTAAAATTTCATAACAAATGAGTCCCATGACCCAATTTACTTTTTTGAAACCCAATTCAAGTTTTCTGTTTCTCCAAAACAAAAAAGCATTGGCACAAACAATCAAAATTGAAAAACTACGGTGTGTATAAAAACCACCTTTTGGGTTTTGTAACCAAACTTCTTTGGGCAAACCAGCTTCTACAATTGTATCAACCGATTCTCGAACTTGTGTTCCAAAGATGATTTGAATGATAGTTAGACCCAATGCTGCATACAATACCCATTTAAACTCGTTATCATACGATTTTGTGTTTTTCTTTTCTTGAACCAAATAAATAACATATAATTGAATGGCAACGATTAATAAAGCGGCCAACATGTGAGTGGTTATTTTATAGGGATTCAAAACTGAATCAACGACCGTTTTTCCTAGCCAAGCTTGGAAACCCATTAAAAAACAAATCAACAAATTAAAGAAAACCAGTTTTTTCTTCTCTTTCCAAAAACTGAAAGATAAAAATAAAGCAATTAAACAAGCGATACCAGCTACAGCTCCAATCAATCTATTGAGGTATTCTACCCATGTGTGAAATGGATTGAAAATAGCATAATCATGCTTGGTATATTTTTCCCAATGTGTGGTTTCAAAATTGTTTGGAGCTGTAAAATCGTCTTTGGCTACCAAAAGAGCTTTATCTTTTATAATTACTTGTCCTTTTGAGTATTCTTTTCCAACAGTATAAAGCAACTCCTTCTCTTCAGTTGGTGGTATGTAATATCCAAAGCATTTAGGCCAATCGGGACAACCCATTCCGGAACCAGTCATTCGAACTAAGGCACCAGCAAGGATTACTAGATAGACAAGAATTAAAGCTATTTTAGCCGATTTTAGAAAATATTTTTTCATTTTTTTTTAAGTTTCAAAGTTATTGAGTTACAAAGTTATTGAGTTATTTATTTAGTTTCAAAGTTTCTTTTATTTTAAACATAAAAGAAGTTAACATTCGTTCAAGTTCTCTGCTATCTTCATAAAGTTTATTGAAGTTTTCTAAAGAAATGTATTATGAATTAAAAGCGATTTCAACTTGTGTTTGAAATTCAAAAAGTGACCCTAAAGCAATGGTTAAAAATCTATAATAATCTTTAATTTGAACCTCTACCAAAACCCTCAGATATATTACTTGGTATTGATATTGAACATCTTCGAATCTGAGAAGTAATTCCGAACAGTTCTTCTTTGGGAAAATCAGCTGAATAAGCATAACAATTTGTAACCAAAATCATGGCTTTTTGCCAAATAAGTAAGTCTCTAAATGTTTTCATTTATTTTAAATATTATATAATCTTTAGCCATTAATTACAACTCAGAAACTTTAATACTCAAAAACTTTGAAACAAAATAACTTTGAAACTCATTAACTCAATAACTCAAAAAATTTGCTACTCAATAACTTTTTCTAACCCCAACTTCAAAGCTCTTTTCAATACAAAATCATAAGCGGCTTGGAATTCATTCGGAATTTCACCTTCTAAAATGGCTTCCTTAACTGCTTCTTTTAAAATTCCAATTTCACGTGAAGGTTTTAAATTGAAAATCTCCATAATTTCTTCACCAGAAATGGGCGGTTGAAAATTACGAACATGATCCCTTGCTTCTACTTCGATTATTTTCTTACGAACAATATCAAAATTATTGTGATATTTTTTGAATTTAGCAGGGTTTTTAGTCGTTATATCAGCTTCACAAAGTGTCATCAAATCATCAACATCTTCACCTGCGTCAAAAACTAATCTTCGCACCGCTGAATCAGTTACAATATCTTCAGCCAAAACAATAGGACGCGAACTCATCATGACCATCTTTTGAACAAATTTCATTTTCTGATTCAAAGGCATGTGCAATCTTTCAAAGATTTTCTTAACCATTTTTCCGCCCAAAAATTCATGCCCATGAAAAGTCCAACCCTGTTTTTTGTTGAAACGTTTGGTGGGTGCTTTACCAATATCATGCAATAAAGCCGACCAGCGCAACCATACGTCATCTGTATTCGGACAAATATTATCGACTACTTCAAGGGTATGATAAAAGTTGTTTTTATGCGTATGACCTTCAATTTCTTCTACTTGATTCAAAGCTGTTAATTCAGGTAAAATGATATCCAAAAGTCCTGTTTTATATAATAATAAAAACCCAACTGAAGGTTTTTCTGTCGATAGGATTTTATTAAATTCGTCAACAATTCGTTCACCTGAAATGATTTTAATACGTTCTTTATTTTTGGATATAGAAGCAAACGAATTTTCTTCAATTTCAAAACCTAATTGGGTTGCAAAACGAATCGCGCGCATCATTCGTAACGGATCATCAGAATAGGTGATGTCTGGATCAAGAGGTGTTTTTATGGTTTTTATTTCTAAATCTGTCACACCATTAAAAGGATCAATTAAATCACCAAAAGTATCTATATTTAATGATAAAGCCAACGCATTTATTGTAAAATCACGTCGGTTTTGATCGTCTTCCAAGGTTCCGTTTTCCACTAATGGATTCCTACTTTCAAAATGATAAGATTCTTTACGAGCGCCAACAAATTCGATTTCGGTGTCTTCAAAACGCAACATTGCCGTACCATAAGTTTTAAAAACCTGCACTTTTGGTTTATTTGGAAGCAATTCTGATACTTTTAACGCGAGTTCAATTCCGCTGCCAACGGCAACAATGTCGATGTCTTTTTTAAAATCTCTTCCAAGTAAAAAATCCCGCACAAACCCACCTATAACGTAGCTTTCTACTTGGAGTTCCTGAGAAGCCTTAGCTATTACATCGAAGATTTTGTTTGTTAAAGCAGATTTATAATTCATTCTTTATATTTGAAAATTTGAAGAATAATCAATTTGAAAATCAAGTCAGTATTTTCAAATTTTCAAATTTTCAAATTATTTATTTTACTTTCTAATAATTTTCACCTGAGCATCACCCGTCAATTTAATTATAGTAGAGGGCTTACCAGCAATTTTATCGTGGTGCAAATTTACAACATAGTCAACACCTTTTATAATTTCAGGACTAATTTCTTTAAATGATTTCGGTGTCGGTTGGCCCGAAATGTTAGCAGATGTTGACACTAATGGTTTTTTCATGCGTTCCATCAATTTAAAGCAGAAGGGTTCTTTCACCAATCTGATGGCTAACGTTTTATCAGATGCAATTAAATTTGCCGCAACATTTCGAGGATTATCTAATACTAAAGTTGTTGGGTTTTCTGATAAATCTAAAATCTGCCATGCCACCTCTGGAATTTCTTTAAAAACAGTGTACATCATTTTTTCGCCATTCATCAAGCAAATCATACTTTGTGTTTCAGCTCTTTTTTTTAGTTCAAATATTTTTGAAACTGCCTCTTGATTGGTAGCATCACATCCTATACCCCAAACAGTATCAGTGGGATAGAGAATAATTCCTCCATTTTTTATAACTTCAAATGCATTCTGAATTTCTTGATTGATGTCCATTTTAATTTTTTAGTTATAATTTTATAATGTGGTTAAAATTTATTTTATATTTAAATTTTGTCAGGCTTTCTTCGCCTTTAATGTCAATTCGTTGAATTTCATGAGTTTTTTTAAATGGAAATGAATTGGGTCTGTTTCCAATTCTTAAACCAAATTTTATATTGTTTTTTTCAAGTTGAATTTTGAAATTAGCATTTCTTGGATTTTTACGTGGATAACTTCCATAAGGATACGCAACAGATGGATGTACTTTTAAATTATGATTTTGAATTATTTTTTTACAATCATCAAAGTCAATTTTAATTTCATCATCCGATAAAAAATTGTAATCGAGATGTTTATAGGAATGAAATCCGAATTCAATTGTATTTAAATCCGTGTTTTGAATTTGTTGTAAAGACATTATTTTTTCTTGCCCATTATTCCACAAATCAGTTTTTCCAATGTAAAAAAAAGGAATGAAAAAGGTCGCCTTCAATTGGTATTTTTGCAATAATGGGATAGCAAGCAAATACTGATTTTCAGTAACATCATCAAAAGTAATTACGATTGATTTTTTTGGAATGGTTTTCTTGTTTTCTAAATCGGATAAATGAAAACTAGTATATCCTTTTTTGGACAAATATTCAAACTGCTCTTCTAGTTTTTTGACTGAAATAGTAAGTCCATTACTTTCATTATTTTGTTCAGAAACATTATGATACATTAAAACAGGAAGACGAGGCATAGCATTTTCGATTTAGAAACAAAAGTATTATATTTGTGATTTAAAATAAAATATTTTTAGATAAATTACTATGAACGTTAAGCTATCGGTTTTTATCATTGCATTTAATGAGGAGCGAATTATTGAAGAATGTTTAAAAAAACTTGATTGGGTTGATGAAATTATTGTAGTTGATTCTGGTAGTACTGATAAAACGGTAGCAATTTGTGAAAAATACAACGCAAAAGTATTTTACAAAAAGTTTGAAGGATTTGGTCAACAAAAACAGTTTGCATTAGACCAAACACAAAATGAATGGGTTTTGTCATTGGATGCGGATGAAGTTTTAACAGATGAACTTATAACTGAAATCAAGTTGAATTTAGAGACGAATTCTGACAATTTTAATGGTTATTATATTAAATGTAGAATGATCTTTTTTGGTAAGATTTTCAATTATGGAAATGAAAGTAACCGAAACATATTGCGTTTATTTAATAAAACAAAAGGCGAATTTAGTTTGAACACGGTACATGAATTAATTGTTATAAAAGGAAAAACCAAAATTTTAAAAGGGCATTATTTACATCATTCTTACGGTTCTTTAGCTGCATTCATTGCTAAATTAAATCAATACACGCAATTAGGAGCATCAAACAAATTTGCAAAAAATAAAAAATATAGTTTTTTATCTATCATTATTAAAACCAAGTTTGAATTTTTAAAAAAATATTTCATAGAACTTAATTTTTTGAATGGTACAAGCGGCTTTTATTGGTCCTTTTTATCCTCATTTTCTACCTTTATTAAGTGTATGAAAACTAACGAATATTATAAATAATTTCTACAATTAAAATTATATACATGCAATTATTACTTTACATACTTTTTTATCCTATCCTACTTTTAATTTCTTATTTACCTTTCAGATTATTATACATTCTTTCAGATTTCCTTTTTTTAATAATGTATTACGTTATTGGATATAGAAAAAAAGTGGTTAGTCATAATTTAGAATTAGCCTTGCCACATTTAACAGATCAGGAACGAAAGGAAATTGAACGAAAATCTTACCGTCATCTTTGTGATATGTTTCTAGAAACAATGAAGACGATGTCAATTACTCAAAAACAAATTGATAAAAGATTTATTTTTAAAAATATTGAAGTATATAATGATTTAGAAAAAAAAGGTAAAAGTATTGCTTTGATGTGCGCCCATTATGCTAGTTATGAATGGGTTGTGTCTCTTAATAGAAAAATTGATTTTAAAGGATATGCCATTTACAAAAAAATAAATAATAAATATTTTGATAAATTGATTCGAGATATTCGTTCAAAATTTGATGCCCATTTAATTCATTCCAGAGAAAGCATTTCAATAATAGAAGAAAATTCATTAAAAAACGAATTGTGTTTGTATGGATTTGCCAGTGATCAATCACCTTTAATCAAGCCCGTTACCTATTGGTCAAAATTTTTAAATATTGAAGTTCCCATTCATACGGGGGCTGAATTTTTGGCTAAAAAATTTAACATGAATGTTATGTTTTTAAAAGTAGAAAAAGTAAAAAGAGGTCATTATGAAGCGTATTTTGAAGTGCTGTCAGACGATGTGCAATCTATTCCAGATTATCAAATTACAGATGTTTTTATGCGAAAAGTAGAAGAGCAAATCTATGAAGCTCCAGAGTTTTATATGTGGACACACAAGCGTTTCAAACATATGGGAAAACGAAAAATAAACTAAATTTTTGTATAATTTTTATATTCGAAAAAACGGTATTTTGTTATTTTTTCAATAAAATCCAACACAGAATGTTTTAATTTTTGTTTGTTTTTTATTTGTGTAGGATCAAAAGCAAATTTCCAATTTTTGTTATGAATTCTATTTTGCATAACTTCCGGATGCGTATCATTAAAATGAAATAACTTTCCGGCATTGTGAAAATTAAATGACTCGATGTTGAATTCTTTATTTTCTTTCAAAGCCTCATCAGAATGCCAAAGTTTATTGAAATCTTTTACTTTTAACAAATAACCTTCGGGTGGTTTTACCCAACCATAATGATATATTTCAGCTTTGATTGGTTTAACTTTTAATTTTCTTCCATCAATTCTGAATCCTTGCGCATCTTTGTAAGAACTTATATTTGGTAAGTTTTTTATGACCCTGATTTCTTTACGATACCAATTTCTTGAATGAGCAAAATAATCATAGGAACCATAAAAATGTTTGTAGTCAAAAAGCAAACCCTCCACATTTGTATCATTCTGATACTTTTGCATTTCCGATTTGATTGTATCTAAATATTTTTCATGCACACATTCATCGCCTTGTATATAAAAACACCAATCTACATCTTTACTAATGAATGATTTAGCTTTATCTGTTTCTACCGCTAAAACTCTTCCGCCTTCGCGTAAAGAATCATCCCAAATGGTTTCAACAATTCTAATTTTATCCGATTTTATACTTTGAATTAGTTCTAATGTGGCATCATCAGAATTTCCAATTGCAATAACAAATTCATCACAAATAGGCAATATAGATTCAATTGCTTCAACAATTGGGTAGTCGTATTTATTTGCATTTCGAATAAAACTAAAACCAGCTACTTTCATATAAAATCTAATTTAATGCGAATATACTATTAAAATTTATTTATTCATAAAATAAAAAAAGAATTCAAAAGAGGATGAATGATATAAAAAAGTAGTATTTTTCGGATTTATTATTTGTATGAAAGTTTCTGTTATTATTACGACCTATAATGCTGAAGAATGGCTTCGAAAAGTACTTGTTGGATTTAGTGTTCAAACAGAAACCGACTTCGAAATCATCATTGCAGATGATGGTTCTAATGAAAAAACGAAACAAGTAATCGATTCATTTTCTGGAGTTTTTCAATACGAAATACAACATATATGGCATCCAGATAATGGTTTTCAAAAATGTAAAATTGTAAATCAAGCCATCATAAAATCTCAATCAGATTATCTAATCTTTACCGACGGTGACTGTATCCCTAGAAAAGATTTTGTAGCTTCTCATAACAAATATAAAGAAGAAGGTTATATGTTATCTGGTGGATATTTCAAATTACCATTATCCATTTCAGCTATTATTTCAGATGAAAACATCAAAAATCAAGAATGTTTTTCCATAAATTGGCTTTTAAATATTGGATTAAAACGTAATTTTAAATTGATCAAACTAATTCAAAATCGATATTTTAGTTCTTTCATGAATTGGATAACTCCAACCAAAAAAACATTTAACGGACACAATTCTTCTTGTTTTAAAAAAGATATTTTGACGGTTAATGGTTTTAACGAAAAAATGCAATATGGCGGATTGGACAGGGAATTTGGGGAACGATTATTTAATTACGGAATATTAGCAAAACAAATTAGATATTCAACAATTTGTGTCCATCTAGACCACAAAAGAGGTTACAGTTCACCAGAAATTTGGGATAAAAACAATGCCATTCGCATTTTTAACAAAAAAAATAATGTAACCTATATTGATTCCGGTATTTTCCAAGAATAGTTAAATGGCAAGTACTTTTTTATATGCTGAAATTATTTTTTCAGTGATAATATTCTCACAAAAATTATCTGATGCAAATGCAAAGGCATTTTCGCAAATAGTTTCGGTAAATGTTGGATCATAATAGAATTTTAAACAATTAATTGCCAAGTCTTTATAATCTTTTTTATCACTTATTAATCCCGTTTTGTTTTGATAAACGAGTTCTTCACTTCCACCATTTTTAACAGTTACAACAGGTTTTTTAGCCATGAAAAAATCTAAAATGGTAGAACCTAATCCTTCAGAAGTTGAAGTAAAAAGTAGTAAATCAATCTCTAGAATAAGTTCGGATACATTGGAGACAAATCCTAAAAAACGAACATTATTTTCAAGTTGTAATTCTTTGGAAAAGGCTTTAATTTCATCCATTAATTTTCCGTCACCTATCAAAACAAAACCAATTTCTGGGTTGTAATTAATAAGTTCTTTAGCTGTTTTTAAAAAGGTATGATGATCTTTTTCATGGGTCATTGCTGCAACATAACCAATAATATATGGATTTTCAATACCGTATTTTGTTTTTAAAATAATTCCTTTTGAAGCTGTATTTGTTTTAATCATATCACCAATTACTATGATATTTTCATGTTTAGTTGATTCAAAAACAATGTCTTTTACCGCATTGGAAGTACAAATAATCGTATTGATAAACTTCGACGAATATTTAATTTTCTGACTAAACCACCCTTTTATTGGAAACAAAACTTTACGATCTACAATAATTTTACATTTTGTATCAAAAAATATTTTTGTAAAAAGCGCTATTGAATGTGATTTTGAATCGTGACAATGAATGATAACCTCTTTTTTATTTGAAATTATTTTGAATAATTGATAGGCAATAAAAATTAAATTATAAAATTTTATTTTGTTGGAATAAAAACTAATATTTTGCTCAATGGCAAAGGTTTCAAGTTTGCTGTCTTTTCGACATAACAAAATCTGTTTAATCTCTTTTTGATTCAATTCATCCATCAACCAACCAAGTTGTCTTTCGCCCCCACGCCAATCTTTTTGAGTATTAAAATGAATTATTTCCATCCTATTCAATTAAATTTTTATACATAGTTCCCCAAGATTTTGCAAGTAGTTCATCATTGAATTTTTGAACAAATTGAAATCCTTCATTTGCAATTTCAAGTCTTTTTTCATCATTCGTCCATAAATCTAAAATAGCATTTTGAATATCTGTAATAGAATTTGGATCTACATAAACACTATTTGGCCCACCCGCTTCTGGAAAAACACCATTTTTATTGGTTATAACAGGGGTTTTAGAGTATAATGCTTCAATAATTGGAATACCAAAACCTTCAAAAATAGAAGGATATACAAAAATAGAAGCCAAACGATACATACAAGCCAATTCAAATTGACTAATGTTTGAAAGATGGGTTACATTAGACATTTTGTTTTCAGTTATAAACGCATCAATTTGAGCATAATAGGCCGTTTTTCTACCAATTAAAAACAAGTGTATATCGGTGTTTTGTATAGATTTTACAATGTTTAAAGCATTTTTGCGTGGTTCAATCGTTCCAACATTCAAAATAAATTTTTCTGGTAAATTGAATTTTTTTCGAACCATCTCTAAATCCGACTCATCGATAACTTCTTTAAAAACAGCAGCACAACCTTGATAAATGATTTCAATTTTGGTTGAATCAATTTTCAAATAATCAATAATATCTTGCTTGGTTTGCTCAGAAATTGCAATGATTTTATCACTTTTAAAAGCCGCATATTTGAATTTTAAGAAATGAATGTTACGATCCCAAAAAGAATATAGTTTTGGATATCGAATAAAAATCAAGTCATGAATGGTTACTATTTTTTTTATGTTTTTTGGAATAAAAAAAGGAATTTCACCCGATAATCCGTGATAAATTTCAATCGAATCTTTTTTCAATTCAGATGAAATTCCAAAGGATCTCCACAAACTTTTTAATTTTTTAGATAAAAATGAATTGGGTCTTTTTTCAATAATTGAAGCAGCATTATTTATAAGAAGGTTTTTGGATTGAACTTTGGGATTGTATAAAAAATAGTAGTTTTCTGGATAATATTTAGCCAAAATTCGAATTAAATCTCTACTATAATTTCCTAGCCCTGTTGTATTGTGAAACAATCTTTTAGCATCAAAACCTATTTTCATCCTCAAAATAATTAAACAGCTACATCATATTCTCTAAGCGCATCGTTTAAAGAAGTTTTTAAATCGGTAGAAGGTTTTCTTTGTCCGATAATTAGCGCACACGGCACTTGATATGATCCAGCTTCAAAATTTTTAGTATAGCTACCCGGAATTACAACTGATCTTGCTGGTACAAATCCTTTATATTCAATGGGTTCAGGTCCCGTTACATCAATAATTTTTGTAGAAGCAGTTAAGCAAACATTAGCACCAAGAACGGCTTCTTTTTCTACCCTAACTCCTTCAACCACAATACATCTAGAACCAATAAAAGCGCCGTCTTCAATTATTACAGGTGCTGCCTGAAGCGGTTCTAAAACACCTCCAATTCCAACACCTCCTGATAAATGCACATTTTTACCTATTTGAGCACAACTGCCAACGGTTGCCCATGTATCTACCATCGTTCCTTCATCTACAAACGCGCCTATATTTACATAACTTGGCATTAAAATAACTCCTTTTGAAATATAAGCTCCATATCTTGCAACAGCTGGAGGAACCACTCTAATTCCTTTGTCGGCATAGCCAGTTTTCAAAGCCATTTTATCATGGTATTCAAAAATACCCACTTCGTGCGTTGCCATCTTTTGAATAGGAAAATACATTACCACCGCTTTTTTAACCCATTCGTTCACTTGCCAACCATTTTCAATAGGTTCAGCAACACGCAAGGTCCCTTCATCAAGCAAAGAAATTACTTGATTGATGGCATTAAGTGTCGCTTCTTCTTTTAATAATTCTCTATTATTCCAAGCGTTTTCTATGGTTGACTGTAATGTTTTCATTGGATGTTTTTTTGCAAATATAACTTTTTTAAAAGTAATCAAATTCAAATGGGGTGAATAATTGTTGTTTTTTTATGCTATTTTTACACAAATATAATAACTTTATTATGCCTAGAATTATTGCCATTGATTATGGTCTAAAACGAACTGGAATTGCGGTTACAGATGAACTAAAAATCATTGCATCTGGGTTAACGACCGTGCCATCAGAAACAGCCATTGCTTTTTTGAAAGTTTATTTCGAAAAAGAAAATGTTGAAGAAGTAATCATTGGTGAACCCAAACAAATGAATGGTTTACCCTCTGAAAGTGCTGAAATTATTAATAAATTTATAATTCAATTTCAAAAGAATTTTCCATTAATTAAACTCTCTCGTGTAGACGAACGTTTTACGTCTAAAATGGCATTTCAAACAATGATTGACAGCGGTTTGAAAAAAAAACAACGACAAAACAAAGCGCTTATTGATGAAATTGCTGCTACAATCATGCTACAAGATTATCTTAATAAAGGTTAGATAAAAAAATAGGATTATTTAATCTGACTTGTAAATTGCGCAAATTTTATTAATTTTGCTAATTAAATAAATTATATGATATTACCAATTGTAGGATATGGCGATCCTGTATTAAGAAAAGTAGGAGAAGTTATTCCGCAAGATTATCCAAATCTAAATGGGCTGATTTCGAATATGTACGAAACCATGTACAATGCCTTTGGTGTTGGCTTGGCTGCTCCTCAAATTGGTTTGGCCATTAGACTATTCATTATTGATACCGAGCCATTTAGCGACAGTGATGATTTATCAGAAAGTGAAAAAGAACAATTAAACGGTTTCAAGCAAACGTTCATCAATCCGAAAATGCTTATTGAAGAAGGTGAAGAATGGAGTTTTAATGAAGGTTGCCTTAGTATTCCCGATGTTCGTGAAGATGTGTATCGAAATGAAAAAATTACCATCGAATATTATGATGAAAATTTTATCAAAAAAACCGAAGTTTATGATGGTTTGATAGCACGAGTTATTCAACATGAATACGATCATATTGAAGGAATTTTGTTTACCGATAAGATAGCATCATTGAAAAAAACATTGATAAAAAAGAAATTGCAAAACATTATGGATGGTAAAGCTTTTCCAGATTATAGAATGCGATTTGCAAATAAAAAAGGAAGATAAAAATTAAAATATAAATAAAGATTAAAAATGAATATCGAAAAAATATTGTCTATATCTGGAAAACCAGGTTTGTATGCCTTAAAAGTTCAAACACGTTCAGGATTTGTTGCAGAATCATTGATTGATGGTAAAAAAATTACTGTTGGTATGAAAAGTAACGTGAGTTTATTATCAGAAATATCATTATATACCTATTCTGAAGAAAAACCATTAGCCGATGTAATGCGAGCTATTGCTATAAAAGAAGAGGAAGGTCCCGCCATTTCTCATAAAGAAGATAACGACAAACTTATTGCTTATTTTCTAAAGGTTGTTCCAGATTATGATCAATCGAGAGTATATCCATCGGACATAAAGAAAATTTTAAATTGGTATAATGTTTTGCAATCAAAAGGCTTAGTTACTAAAGAAGAACCTAAAATTGAAAACGCCGAGGCAATTCTAGAAGAAGTGGTTGAAGAAATCAAAACAAAAAAAACGGAATAGTTTATAAATTACTTACAAATAAATCCTGTCATGTTTCATTAACTGACAGGATTTCTTATTTTTACAAAAATCAAAACAATGAATACACGTCAACAAAAACTCGATGCTTTTGGTAGATTATTGGATATAATGGATGAGTTACGAGAAAAATGCCCTTGGGATAAAAAACAAACTATTGAATCACTTCGCCATTTAACCATTGAAGAAACCTATGAATTAGGTGACGCCATTTTGGATCATAATTTACAAGAAATCAAAAAAGAATTAGGCGATTTGTTATTACATATTGTTTTTTATTCGAAAATTGGTAGTGAATCGAATGATTTTGATATTGCTGATGTTTGTACAGAAATTTGCGAAAAACTAATTCATCGCCATCCGCATATTTATGGTGATGTGGTGGTTCAAGATGAAGAAGAAGTAAAACAGAACTGGGAAAAACTGAAATTGAAAGAAGGTAAAAAATCAGTTTTAGAAGGTGTTCCAAAAGGTTTACCTGCTCTTGTAAAAGCAAGTAGAATTCAAGATAAAGTAAAAGGTGTTGGATTTGATTGGGAAGAATCGCATCAGGTTTGGGACAAAGTTGAAGAAGAAATTCAAGAATTTAAACACGAAGTAGCACAAGCAAATCAAGATAAAATGGAAGCCGAATTTGGTGATGTCCTTTTTTCAATGATAAATTATGCCCGATTTGTCAACATCAATCCCGAGGACGCTTTGGAGCGAACCAATAAAAAATTCATCAAACGTTTTCAATATTTAGAAAATAAAGCCGGACAATTAGGTAAATCATTGGCCGAAATGACGCTTGCCGAAATGGATGTTTTTTGGGAAGAAGCAAAAAAAGTATAATCCATTATTTTTCATTACATTTGAAAATCAATTAAATTATTATGTCAGAAAATACAACTGAATTAAAACGCTCGTTAGGCCTACTCGATGCTACAAGTCTTGTTGCCGGATCCATGATTGGATCAGGAATATTTTTAGTTACTGCAGCCATGTCACGTGATGTGGGCTCTGCCGCTTGGATTTTAGTCATTTGGCTTGTAACAGGATTGTTAACCATGTCGGCAGCATTAAGCTATGGCGAACTTGCCGGAATGATGCCCAATGCGGGAGGTCAGTTTGTGTACATTCAAAGAGCTTACGGAAAATTAATTTCTTTTCTGTACGGCTGGACGGTTTTTACAGTTATTCAAACAGGGGTCATTGCTGCTGTGGCTGTAGCATTCGCCAATTATACCGCTGTTTTTTTTCCTGTTTTAGAAAATAATGTATTTTCAATTGGAACCTCTTTTACGTTTTCAAACAAACAATTATTGGCCATGGTAAGCATTGTTTTGCTTACGTACATCAATACAAAAGGTGTTCAAAATGGAAAGATAATCCAACTCATTTTCACTTCTGCCAAGCTCATTGCCCTTTTTGCATTAATCATTTTAGGACTTTATGTCGGGATGCAAACGGATGTTTTTTCTCATAATTTCGAAAATATGTGGGAAGCAAGCAAAACAGTTTTAGAAAAAGATGGAACGCTTACAATAACCAAATTATCAGGTATTGCTTTGCTGGGAGCTATGGGTGCCACTATTATCAATTCACTTTTTTCAAGTGACTCATGGAATAATGTTACTTTTATTGCGGGCGAAATTAAAGACCCTCAAAAAAATATCCCACGAAGTTTATTCTTAGGAACCTTATTGGTCACCATTATTTATATCTTGGCAAATATTGCTTACTTGGCTTTACTTCCAGTTCATGGAGCTCCTGGTGATTTGTCAGTGGCTCAAAACGGAATCATGTTTGCGAGTCAAGATAGAGTTGGCGCTGCAGCAGCAAGTGTTATTATGGGAAATGTGGGTGTTTTAGCAATGGCTGCATTAATTATGGTTTCAACTTTTGGATGCAATAGTGGTATTATTTTATCAGGTGGCAGATTGTTTTATGCCATGGCAAAAGACGGATTATTCTTTAATCAAGCCACTCATTTAAACAAAAATCAAGTACCTGCAAAAGCACTTTGGTTACAATGTATTTGGGCTTGTGTGTTATGTATTTCAGGAAAATTCAGTGATTTATTGACTTATTCAACGTTTGCCTCATTATTATTTTACATATTAACTATTGCCGGATTATTCATTCTTCGAAAAAAAGAACCCAATGCAGATAGACCTTACAAAGCCTTCGGATACCCTTTTGTACCTATATTGTACATCACAATATCCTTGTTGATTTGCGTTTCGTTATTAGTGTATGATACCATAAATACTGGACTTGGTTTAATTATTGTATTACTCGGAATTCCTGTTTACTATTTGTTTTTAAATAAAAAATCATAGGAAAAGACAAATTCTTAATTACAAACATTATTGTTTGATTGAAATTTTAATTTAAACGGTAAATTTTAAAATATTTATCGCATTAATAATATTTCGATTTCTTTATAATTTATAGCACTGAATTAAAAATATTTGCCACTGATATCTTAGATAAAATCTCTGAAATCAGTGGCAAAAAAATGAACTAAAACTAAATTGTCTTTTTATTAGACGATGATATAAATAAAAAAACCATCAACTTTCGCTGATGGTTTCATGTATAAAAACAAATTTAATTAAACTTTGAAACGTTTTCTGTCGTTTTCTGTTAAATAAATTTTACGTAAACGTATTGATTTTGGAGTAACTTCAACGTACTCATCTTTTTGAATATACTCTAAAGCTTCTTCTAATGAGAAGATGATTGGAGGGATAATTCTTGCTTTTTCATCATTTCCAGATGAACGTACATTGGATTGTTTTTTCTCTTTTGTTACGTTTACACACATATCATCACCACGAGAATTTTCTCCAATTACTTGACCTTCGTAAATCTCGGCATTTGGTTCCACAAAAAACTTACCACGATCTTGTAATTTATCGATAGAATAAGGAATAGCTTTTCCTTTTTCCATAGAAATTAATGACCCCTTGTTACGTCCAGAAATTTCTCCTTTGTATGGCTCATACCCTATAAAACGGTGTGCCATAATTGCTTCACCAGCGGTAGCTGTAAGTAATTGATTACGTAATCCAATAATTCCACGAGATGGAATGTTGAATTTTATAATCATACGTTCCCCTTTGGTTTCCATACTCAACATTTCTCCTTTACGTAAAGTTACAAACTCTACTGCTCTTCCTGAAAGTGATTCTGGCAAATCGATGGTTAATTCCTCAATTGGTTCACATTTTCTACCATCAATTTCTTTGATAATAACTTGTGGTTGACCAATTTGAAGCTCATACCCTTCTCTTCTCATGGTTTCAATAAGGACCGATAAGTGCAATACACCACGACCAAAAACCATGAATTTATCAGCAGAATCAGTTTCACCTAACTTCATCGCTAAGTTTTTCTCTAATTCTTTTGTCAATCGATCTCTAATGTGACGAGAAGTTACAAATTTACCCTCTTTACCAAAGAAAGGCGAATCGTTGATGGTGAACAACATACTCATTGTTGGCTCATCAATTGCAATGGTTTGTAATGCTTCTGGGTTATCAATATCAGCAATAGTATCTCCAATTTCAAAACCTTCAACACCAATAATAGCACAGATATCACCAGCTACAACTTGCTCTACTTTTTTACGACCAAGACCTTCAAAAGTATGTAATTCTTTAATACGAGATTTCATTATGGTACCATCTCTTTTTACCAAAGAGATAGGCATTCCTTCTTTTAGCACACCTCTTTCAAGACGACCAATTGCGATACGACCTGTAAAAGCAGAGAAATCTAAAGAGGTAATAAGCATTTGAGGGGTTCCCTCAGAAACTTTAGGAGCTGGTACATTTTCTATAACCATATCTAATAATGCCTCAACATTATCCGTTACGTTTTCCCAATGATCCGACATCCAGTTATTTTTAGCAGATCCATAAACCGTTGGAAAATCCAATTGCCATTCTTCTGCACCTAATTCAAACATCAAGTCAAAAACTTTTTCATGCACTTCTTCTGGAGTACAATTTTCTTTATCAACTTTATTAATTACAACACATGGTTTTAATCCTAAGTCGATTGCTTTTTGCAACACAAAACGAGTTTGAGGCATTGGTCCTTCAAAAGCATCTACCAAAAGGCAAACACCGTCAGCCATATTCAATACACGTTCTACTTCACCACCAAAATCGGCGTGACCAGGAGTATCAATGATGTTGATTTTTGTTCCTTTATAAGTAACTGATACATTTTTTGAGGTAATTGTAATTCCTCTTTCACGCTCTAGGTCATTGTTATCAAGGATTAAGTCTCCCGTATTCTCGTTTTCACGAAATAATTGACAATGATACATAATTTTATCAACCAAAGTAGTTTTACCGTGGTCAACGTGGGCAATAATTGCAATGTTTCTAATAGATTCCATCTGTTATTTTTAATGGGTGCAAAGGTACACTTTATTTCGAGATAAAAAATTGTTTACAAGTCTTTCGGGCATTAAATGATTATTTAATAACAATTTAGAAAATTATAGGCATAAAAAAAGCCCTCATGAAGAGAGCTTTTGATATATAAAATAAATATATTATTATAAGTTTGTAACGTGTTTCGTTAATTTAGAAACTAAATTAGAAGCTTTATTATCATGGATAATATTTTTCTTAGCTAATTTATCAATCATTGAGATTACGTTAGAAAGTTTAGCAGCAGCATCAGATTTATCAGTAGCTAATCTTAATGCTTTGATAGCATTACGAGTAGTTTTGTGTTGGTATCTGTTTAACACTCTTTTCTTTTCGTTACTTCTAATTCTTTTTAAAGCTGACTTATGATTTGCCATTTTGTTTTAATTTTTTTCTATTAAATAAAATAATTTGTAGCCCGTAGGGGAATCGAACCCCTCTTACCAGGATGAAAACCTGGCGTCCTAACCGATAGACGAACGGGCCATCACTACTGTAATGCGGATGCAAAGATACATCTATTTTTTATCCGTGCAAGTGATTTTTATATTTTTTTGAAACTTTTTTTAGTACGCTTTCGCAAATAACACTCTACCAGCAGATTCCATTCCAGAAAAAACACAAATTCCTTTTTCATTTTTTCTATCTAACGGAATACAACGTATGGTTGCCTTGGTTAAATCCTTAATTTTTTCTTCTGTTTCAGCAGTTCCGTCCCAGTGAGCAGAAATAAATCCGCCTTTATTTTCAAGAATTTCTTTAAATTCTTCGAAAGAATTAACTTCGGTAATGTGATTTTGTCTGTAATCAAATGCTCGTTGGAACAAATCTTTTTGAATTGCTTCTAATAAATCATTAATATAAGTAACAATTCCTTCATTGGAAACTACTTCTTTGGTTAGAGTATCTCTTCTGGCAACTTCAAAAGTGCCGTTTTCTAGATCTTTTGGTCCAACAGCAATACGAACAGGTACGCCTTTTAATTCCCATTCCGCAAATTTAAAGCCTGGCTTTTGAGTCGTTCTATCGTCAAATTTTACTGAAATTTTTAGTTTTTTTAATGGTGCAATCAAATCATGAACAACTGCAGATATTTTTTCTAACTCCTCATCCGATTTGTAAATAGGCACAATTACGACTTGTATAGGCGCCAAATTTGGTGGTAAAACAAGTCCGTTATCATCAGAATGAGTCATTACTAAAGCTCCCATCAAACGAGTAGAAACCCCCCATGAAGTTCCCCAAACATATTCTTGTTTTCCTTCTGAGTTTGCAAATTTTACATCAAATGCTTTAGCAAAATTTTGTCCTAAAAAATGTGAAGTTCCTGCTTGTAGGGCTTTTCCGTCTTGCATTAGAGCTTCAATACAATAGGTTTCTTCTGCACCTGCAAATCGTTCTGTTTCTGTTTTTAATCCTTTTACAACGGGTATAGCCATAAAATCTTGTGCAAATTCAGCATAAACGTGCATCATTTTTTCTGATTCTTCAATGGCTTCTTGACGCGTTGCATGTGCAGTATGACCTTCTTGCCACAAAAATTCGGCAGTTCTTAAAAACAATCTTGTTCTCATTTCCCAACGAACCACATTGGCCCATTGATTGATTAATAAAGGTAAATCTCTATAGGATTGCACCCATCCTTTATATGTTGACCATATAATAGCTTCGCTTGTTGGACGAACTATTAATTCTTCTTCCAATTTTGCATTGGGATCTACCATTAACTTACCTGGCTTGTCAGGATCATTTTTTAATCTATAATGTGTAACTATGGCACATTCTTTGGCAAATCCTTCGGCATTTTTTTCTTCGGCCTCAAACATACTTTTTGGAACAAATAAAGGAAAATAAGCATTACTATGCCCTGTTTCTTTAAACATTCTGTCTAACTCTGCTTGCATTTTTTCCCAAATGGCATATCCATAGGGTTTAATTACCATACATCCTCTAACGCCTGAGTTTTCAGCCAAATCAGCCTTTACAACTAGTTCGTTATACCATTTAGAATAATCTTCTTCGCGTTTTGTTAAGTTCTTGCTCATCTTTTAAAGTTTGGCATAAAAATTGTTTTTACTATTTAACACAATAGTTTCGCAAAACTAACTATTTTTGTATTGTCCAACAATAAAAACCTACAGATTATGAAAACTAATTATTTTTCCTCTCCAAAAATATCCATTTATTCACTATTTGGATTATTACTTGTTCTTTTAAGTTCTTGTGGTTCATACCAAAGTGTATCTTATTATGATAATGATGGAATTTATGGTTCTACCGCTTCAAATCAAAAAAGTATTGCTTCTGAGACACCAAACAAATATCAAGAATATTTTAGATCATTGAATGAAGATTTAAAAAATGAAGTGATTACTGATGTTGACAACTACAGCTCATATCAAGACTCAACAGTTGTTACTACAACAACCAATGAAAATGTAGAGAGAAATTATTCAGGTTGGGGATCCAACGCATCTGAAAACGTGACTATCAATTATTATGATAACAATTGGGGTTGGAACAACTGGGGATATTCTAGTTGGAATGGAAGCTATTGGCTTTTAAACAACATGGCATATAACAATTGGGGGTATAACGGTTGGTATGGAAATAATTGGGGTTGGAACAATTGGGGGATGAACAATTGGGGATATAATGGTTGGTATGGAAACGGTTGGGGTTGGAATAATTGGAATTATCCTTATTGGAATATGAATAATGGATGGTATGGATACGGATATAATGGATATAACAACAATTATTACGGGTACAACGGTGGAAGACGTAACACAAACTACAATTATAATACCGGAAATTATGGTGGAAGAACCGCTGTTGGAAGTACAAAAGGTAGATATGAAGTAAGCAATGTTTCTCCTAGATATTATAATACACCTAGATCTACTGGTATTGTTTCCCCTAAGGGGTCTGTTTATTCAAACACTCCAAGAAATACCAATTCTCCGCGAAGCAGTACTGTAAATACACCTAGAACAAATTCGTATGTAACACCTAGAAGTAATTCTACAGTGAGTCCAAGAGCAACTCCGGCAGAATCTCCAAGAAGCACAACACCAAGAACTTACGAATCTACACCGGCAGAATCACCAAGAAGTACAACACCAAGAACTTACGAGCCAACCCCTCGTTCTGCAGAAACTCCTCCAGCAAGAACCTATTCTCCAAGTCCTTCAAGTGGCGGAGGAAATTTTGGCGGCGGTGGCGGTAGTTTTGGTGGTGGAAGAAGCAGCGGCGGTGGAAGAAGATAAGGAATCATAAAATCTTTAAAATAATACATAATTTTATCACAATGAAAAAAATAATTTTCTTGTTAATTGCTTTTATATCGCTTTCTATTAATGCACAAAGTGTTTCAGATGCTGTTCGTTTTGCTCAAGAAAACTTGAACGGAACAGCTCGATTTAGAGCAATGGGAGGTGCGTTTGGTGCGCTTGGAGGTGATTTTTCATCCATAAATATCAATCCCGCTGGATCGGTTGTTTTTGCAAATAGTCAATTAGGAATTACCATAAGTAATTTTAATTTAAAAAATGACTCTAACTATTTTGGAACATCTGCAAGTAAATCAAATAATAGCTTGGACTTAAGTCAGGCTGGAGGTGTTTATGTATTCAAAAACGAAGACAAACGAAGCGATTGGAAAAAATTTGCGGTAGCAATGAACTTTGAAAATATTAATGATTTTTCTAACTCTTTATTTTCTGCTGGAACAAATTCATCATCTATTGCTAATTATTTCTTAAGTTATGCCAATGGGTTGCCATTAGGTATTGTTAATGGTACACAATATTCTTATTCAGATTTGTATTACAATGAGCAACAAGCTTATTTAGGTTATGGTGCTTATATAATCAATGAAGCAGCTGATTATTCTGATACAAACAGAAACTATGTTTCACTTGTTCCTGCAGGTGGAAATTATTATCAAGAAAATAAATTAAATGCTACTGGTTATAATGGAAAATTATCATTCAATGGTTCAGCTCAATATAAAGATGTTTTAACTGTTGGTGTGAATTTAAATTCTCATTTCTTTGATTATTATCAATCAACCAGATTTTTTGAAAGTAATTCAAACAATAATTCTACAACAGATGTTTTAGTTAAAAGAGTTCGATTTGACAATGACCTTTACACCTATGGTAATGGGTTTTCATTTCAAATAGGATCCATTTACAAACCAGCTAAGGAATTAAGATTGGGAATTGCCTATCAATCGCCAACATGGCTTCGAATGACAGACGAATTAAATCAAAGTATTTCGGCTGTTAGTGGAAATAGCACGACAGAATTTCAGGCAGATGTTGTAAATCCGAATGTAACAATGCTTTTTGAACCTTACAGATTGCAAACTCCAAGTAAATGGACCGGTAGTTTTGCTTATATATTTGCCAAAAAAGGACTTATCAGTTTTGATTATGCTTCCAAAAATTATAGCAATACTAAGTACACCCCAAAACAAGATTTTTCAAATACCAACAACAACTTACGTAATTTATTAAATACTACTAATGAATATCGTTTAGGTGCAGAATATAGAATTGAAAGAGTAAGTCTTAGGGCTGGGTATCGTTTTGAAGAAAGTCCCTACAAGGACAAAATTACAATTGGAGACTTAACGGCATATTCTGGTGGAATTGGGTATAATTTTGGAGCAACAAAACTCGATGTAGCTTATTCGCTTTCAAAGCAAAACTCAAAACAACAATTTTTCACACAAGGTTTAACAGATTCCTCAAACATCAATTCAAAAAATAATACTATTAGTTTGACATTGCTGTTTGAATTATAAACTGCCCACAACCTATTTTTCCTAAAAAGCTATTCGATTGAATGGCTTTTTTTATTAAACAAGGTTTAACAACTGTAATTTTATTTGCAAGGATTATATGGGATTTAGTTAATAAAAAAGCGTAATTTTGCAGTCCAAAAAAATCAATTTTAGATGAGAACCAAGTCGTTAAAGAAAAATAAAATCAATGTGATAACTTTAGGATGTTCCAAAAACATTTATGATAGCGAAGTGTTGATGGGACAATTAAAAGCTAGTGGTAAAGAGGTCGTTCATGAAGAAGAAGGAAATATTGTAGTTATTAATACGTGTGGTTTTATTGATAATGCTAAGGCAGAATCTGTAAACACGATTTTGGAATATGCAGACAAAAAAGAAAGAGGTATTGTTGATAAAGTTTTTGTAACCGGATGTTTATCTGAAAGATACAGACCCGATTTAGAAAAAGAGATACCGAATATTGATCAGTATTTTGGGACTTCAGAATTACCTTTATTATTAAAAGCACTTGGTGCAGATTACAAACATGAGCTTTTAGGCGAACGATTGACTACAACCCCAAAAAATTATGCGTATTTAAAAATTGCAGAAGGTTGCGACAGACCTTGTAGTTTTTGTGCCATTCCGTTAATGAGAGGAAAACACGTTTCTCAAACTATTGAAAAATTAGTAAAAGAAGCTGAAGGATTAGCAAAAAATGGTGTAAAAGAACTGATTTTAATTGCTCAAGACTTAACATACTATGGATTAGATATTTACAAAAAAAGAAGTTTAGGTGAACTATTAGAAAATCTGGTAAAAGTTGAAGGCATTGAATGGATTCGATTGCATTACGCCTTCCCTACTGGTTTTCCGATGGATGTTTTAGAAATCATGAAACGCGAACCTAAAATTTGTAACTATATTGATATTCCACTTCAACATATTTCAGACTCAATCCTGAAATCAATGAAAAGAGGTACTTCAAAAGAAAAAACAACCAAATTATTAAAAGAGTTTAGAGCTGCGGTTCCTGGAATGGCTATCAGAACAACTTTAATTGTTGGATATCCTGGTGAAACCCAAGAAGATTTCAATATTCTGAAAGATTTTGTGCAGGAAATGAAATTTGATAGACTTGGATGTTTTGCTTATTCACATGAAGAAAATACAACGGCACATCTTTTGGAAGATAATGTTCCTGAAGATGTGAAAAAAGCTAGAGCAGAGGAAATTATGGATTTGCAATCTCAAATTTCTTGGGATTTGAACCAAGAAAAGGTGGGTCAAACTTTCAAATGTATTATAGACAGAAAAGAAGGAAATCATTTTATTGGACGAACTGAATTTGACAGTCCAGATGTTGATAATGAAGTACTTATAGATGCAAAAAAGTTCTATTTAAAAACAGGTGAATTTGTACAAATTAAAATTTCTGAAGCTACAGAATATGATTTGTATGGCGAACCAGCATAAATAAAAAACTCCGTAAAAAAATTACGGAGTTTTCACAATTAACCAACCTTTTATTTATATTTTTAATTATTTAGCAGCAACTACTCCTGCAAATTTTAATACTTTAGGAGTTTCATCTACTGATGTAATAACGGTTACTGTTTTTGTAAAGGGTCCTGTAGCAAGTGCGTTAAAAGTTGCTTTGATATAACCTGATTTTCCTGGTGCTACTGGTTCTTTTGTATAATCTGCAGCAGTACAACCACAAGATGGTTTTACTGAAGTAATAATAACAGCCGTTTTTCCTGTATTTTTAAATTCAAACTCAATATTTTTTGGAGTTCCTTGTGGAATTTGTCCAACTTCTATGGCATCTGATTTCCAAGATATTGATGCAGCATCAATTGATTTTTGAATGGAAACCGCCACTGGAGAAACCACTGTAAATGACATTAAACCAAATGTTAATGCAACTAAAGAAATTTGTACTTTTTTCATGATTTTATTTTTTAAATTTGTTTGTTCTTTTTAACATTACAAATATAAATCGAGTTTATAGATTGTAATGTTAATCAGATTCAAATGTTTGTTAATGACTTGTTAACAGCCAAATCTTAATCATTTTTTTAGTAATATTACACAAATAATAAAAGAATCAATTAAAAAAATGAATACAAAAAAATTAAATAGTGTAATTGTTTTAGGGCTTATTGCAACTATTGGAATTTTAATTGCTCAATTGCTTTGGACAAAAGAAGCATTTAATATGGAAGAGAAGAAATTTTCACAAAAGATTCATATTTCACTTCTTGAGGTTGTAAAGAAACTTTATGAAGGAACAAATAGTGAGCTACCATTAGAGAATCCAGTAAAAAAAATAGCCAATGATTATTACATTGTGAATGTTGAAAATGATTTTGATCCTGCTATTTTAGAATTTTATTTAAAATCAGAATTTCAAAGACTTGATATTGCAACCGACTTTGAATATGCCATGTACAATTGTCAAAGTGATGAAATGGTTTATGGAAAATATATTTCTTTGACAGAAAAAAAAGGAGAAAACAAATCAGTTTTTTTTCCTAAACATAAAAATTTAGTTTATTATTTTGCAGTTCGATTTCCAAATGAAACAAGTTACTTATTCAAATCTTTAAAATTTTGGTTTTTTCTATCAGTTACATTGATTATTATTTTGATTATTTATGTTTATTCGATTTATACAATCATCCAACAGAAAAAATATTCCGAGCTTCAAAGAGATTTTATAAACAACATGACACATGAATTTAAAACTCCTTTATCATCTATATTATTGGCATCCAATTATTTGAACCATCAAAAAATAATAAAGGCTGATGATAAATTAGTGCGATATACCCAGATTATTATCGATCAAAGCCATAAACTAAACCAACATATCGAGAAAGTTTTGAATATTGCAAAATCTGATAATTCGTCATTAAAAATAGAAAAAATAGAAGTCAAATTATTAGAAACACTGAACCAAGTAATTGAAAATATTCAGTTAAAGCATGAAGATTTATCGGTAATTATTTTAAATCAGAAAGAATTTAAAATAGTTGCCGATGCCTTTCATTTTACGAATATTATCTATAACTTATTAGATAATTCAATAAAATATTGCAATCAAAAACCTACAATTTCTATTGAAATAATTGAATTAAATAATAAATTAACTTTACAATTTAATGATAATGGAATTGGTGTTGATGCAAAAAACTTGAAATTTATTTTTGATAAATTTTATAGAGTTTCAAATCAAAAAAGCAATGAAGTTAATGGTTTTGGACTTGGTTTATATTATGTAAAAAAGATTTGCAATCAACATAAATGGAAAATCACAGCAAAAAATAATTTTAATAATGGATTAACCATTGAACTATCAGATATTCAAATAAAAAAAGAAGATGTTAAAATTTAAAATACTATACGCAGAAGATGATGAAACGATTGGCTTTTTAACCAAAGACAATTTGGATCAAAATTATGATGTTATACTCTGTACAGACGGCGAAATGGCTTTTCAAGAATTTAAAAAAAATCAATTTGATATTTGTGTTTTGGATATTATGATGCCAAAAATTGACGGATTTGAATTAGCTGAAAAAATTAGAAAAATCAATACAGAAATTCCAATCATTTTTCTATCTGCAAAAACATTAAAAGAAGATCGAATAAAAGGGTTGAAAATTGGAGCTGATGATTATTTAACCAAACCTTTCAGTATTGAAGAATTGAATTTGAAAATTGAAATTTTCTTAAAAAGATCGAATAAAAAAGTAGAATTGGGAACTCATTTTTATCCTCTAGGCAAGTATCAATTTGACAGCGCCAATTTTTTAATTTTTAATTCGGAAGAAAAAATATCGCTAACGCAAAGAGAGTCAGATTTATTGAAATTGTTTTTGAACAATAAAAATATCATTTTGAAACGTGAAGATATTTTGAAAGCACTGTGGGGAGATGACGATTATTTTATGGGTAGAAGTCTAGATGTTTTTATCTCTAGACTTCGAAAAATAATTTCTAATGAAGAAGGTTTAACTATCGAAAATCAACATGGTATAGGTTTTAGGTTTTCCGACAAAAATTAATATTATTTTTTCAAAACTTCAATCTTTAAGCTAAGTTTTGCTGTTTCAGCCAAGGTTTTTTTGGCTAATGATGGTACTTCAATTTTATAATCTTTTAACTTAACCACAAAATTTCCCGATACAGAAACTTTTGAATCACTTGAAGTAACTGCCATTTTGGTTTTAACTTTATTAGAAACACCATGAATCGTTAAATCGCCTTCAACATCATAAGTACCCGACTTTTGGTCGTAATTTACAATTTTACCTTTGAAAGTTGCTTTTGGAAATGTGTCGCTTTCCATATAGTTTTCATTAAAATGCTCTTGCATCAGTGGTGATTTGAACTTAAAAGATTTCACCATCGATTGAACTACAAAATCACCCGTAGCCTTGTCTAAAACCGCAGATACTGAGTTGTCAACGGCAGCAACCATGTCTGATGCACCAGGAACCGTTGCATCAAACTTAATTTCACTTGTTCGTGAAATCATTTTTTGTCCTAAAGCATTAATTGATAGTAAAACAAAAAGAGTTAATATATATTTTTTCATAACGAATTAATTTTCTGGATAACCATTTTCTTTCCACTTATAAATCATGTCAAGTGTTGCGTTAGACAAACGACTTGAATTTTTTGGCATTGTGCCCAACGTATCGATGTAATATAAAACCGCACCAAACTCAACCCCTTGTCGGGTGTTGGAATAATTTGATAAAGTAGAAAGCCCAGAATTATTTCCAGCATAATGACAGGTTGCACATTTGGAATCAAAAATTGGTTTGATGTTTTTTGTGTAAGTTGGATTATCTACATAACCACCAATTTCATCATACGTACTAGATTCACAAGAAATTAATCCTATTGAAAATAGTAATCCTGTAATAATTTTTATCTTTTTCATAATTAAAATACTCTATACATGTTAAAACCAAAGTAAATTCCTCCGCCATTCCAATCGCCAGAAGCGTTTGTAAAATAAGTAACATCATTCATCGCTTGGCTGTTTGAAAAAACCATTTGAAAGACATGACCACCTGTTTCCATGTCCATTCCAATTGAAAGCGGATTACGATAATTTGCAGCGTTTACATCATTTAAACGTGCTCCATATTCCGCATTGATGCTCATTCTTTTTGAAATTTTATATCTTCCGCCAATTCCAACTAAAAAAGTATCTTTATTTTCAGTTAATGGATCATATAAATTTTTGTGCACGTAAATTGGATTTAATTCCAAAGACAAATCATCAGAAAATCTTTTGGAAATCAATAATTGTGAGGTATAAGCCAAACGATCACTTCCTTTCAAATCAGGAAAAATGGTTTTATCTAAATCCGAATTAATATCTACAGAATTATATCCAACAATAGTAAAAGGAAAGCCATTTTCATATTGATTTGCAATGCGATATTTTAATGATAACTCGTATATTTTATTGTACGTATGTCTTGATGCTCCTAAGGTTAACCAATCTGTGGCTCCATATAAAGTTCCGATTTTTGTAAGTGCCGAATCCATTCCGAAGAAATTATCAAAACCTTTCGTCAAATCTCCAAAACGATGCGAAACAATAAAATACCATTCGTTTTTGGATGCTACTTTTGTAGATTGCATATTGCAAATTTGAATACCCTTAAAAGCTGGGGAAGTAAGTTGTTTTTCAGTCGGTTCAGGTCCAAGTTCATTCAATAAATCATCTTGTGCATTGACCGTATTTATTGTCAATAACAAAAGAATGAAACTTACAATTTTAGTACTATTCATATTTCTATTTTTGTATTAATTGATTACACATATCTATTTTTAATTCTCCAAGTAAATCGTCATATCCTATAATTCTACCTTTCACCAAGATTGATTTTCCTAGTTTAATTGATGAATCTATTTTTTCAAATGTACAATTTACTGTTTCATCCAAAATAACATTTACACCGTTTACAGAAGTCACTTTTCCAGAAATAACAACAGGTTTATCAAGGTATTTTTTATTTGATAATTCGACATTAGTTACAAATTCATTGACAATTGTGGTTGATGTAACTGTAAATTTGGTTTCTTCAGATTGTACATCTCTTTTACCAAAATTATAGGCATAATAACGTGCTCCAAAAAAAGCTATCGTACCCAATATTAGCAAAACAATAATTATCTTAATAATTTTTTTCATAATATTTCAAACTATTTCACAAATTTAATGAAAATCAAATAGTAAAAAATAATTATGTCTTTAATTAATTATTATAAACCGATTATTTTTAATCGTTTGCATGTTTTTTGAAAACCAAAAAAGTTCAAAATCTTCAAAATTGGATTCATAATCTTCTTTTATTTTAGAAATTAAATTTGGTTTTTCGTTGTAAACAGAACAATTCTCAATGATTTTCAGCAACCACTCCCCTACTTTTTTCTCTAATTGTACCGATTCAAAACTTAATTTAGTATGAAAATCCAATTGCATCATTTCCCAAGAATTTCCTTTTTTTGTTTTGGTATGATATGAAATCAGGGGCTCGCTACCAATCCAGTAAACTTTAGAATTTAGTTTTAATTCAAATGATATGTCTTCTTGAAGTACGTTGTAAATAAAATCGGCTTTTATTTTTGTTTTCGGAATTTTAAAATCAAACCATTCTTGCAAATCATATTCATAACAAATTCCGTGCATGTAATTTAACAACGATTTTTTTAACCCAAAACTAAATGTATCGTGATCAATTCCGGTTACATCTTTGAAATTTATGTCATTATTAGCAAAAGTAATTTGATTTTGCTCTGGAATAACCCCATATTCACTTGGGAACATACCCACAGGCGAATGTGCTGTCATAGCAAATTGATGCCAAAAACCAGATTGCAAAACTCCTGATTCAAATAATTGCCGCACCATTTCTAGACTATCAATGGTTTCTTGCACCGTTTGTGTGGGATATCCATACATCAAATAAGCATGAACCATAATCCCAGATTCGGTAAAATTTTTGGTTACTTTAGCAACTTGTTCAACCGTAACGCCCTTCTTTATAAGCTCTAACAATCTATCGGAAGCAACTTCCAATCCGCCAGAAACTGCAATACAACCAGAGGTAGCAAGTAACTGACACGTATCATAACTAAAACTTTTTTCAAATCGAATGTTCGTCCACCACGTTACAACCAATCTTCGCTTGATGATTTCCAAGGCAACTTCTCGCATCAATGCTGGTGGCGCGGCTTCATCCACAAAATGAAATCCGTTTTCTCCTGTTTGAGAAATCAATTGTTCCATTCTATCAACAATAGTTTTTGCAGCTACAGGTTCGTATAATTTTATGTAATCCAAAGATATATCACAAAAAGTACATTTACCCCAGTAACAACCGTGTGCCATTGTGAGCTTATTCCATCTTCCATCACTCCATAAACTATGCATCGGATTGGCCATTTCTATTACTGAAATGTATTTGTCTAATAGTAAATCAGAGTAATCTGGTGTTCCAACCTGGAGTTGTTTGTAATCATTCCGTAATGAATTATTTTTGAAAATAACTTGATCATTTTCAAGAATAAAAGTTCGTTTTAACGGTAAATTAATATCTTTAGAAATAACACATTCATACAATAATTCGACAGGTAATTCACCATCATCTAATGAAATAAAATCGAAAAATTCAAATACTCGTTTATCTTTCAAATCCCTTAATTCAGTATTTGGAAAACCGCCACCCATTGCAATTTTTACATTTTGAAAGTTATTTTTAATCGATTGGGCACAACGAAAAGCACTGTATAAATTTCCGGGAAACGGAACTGAAATCAAAACCAATTTGGGCTGTATTGCTGACGTTCTTTTATTAACTATTTCAAGAGTAATTTTGTCAATGTAAGTCAAATCATTTTGCAAATGAAAATAAAGCTCATCAAATGAATTGGCACTTCTGCCCAATCGTTCGGCATAACGACTGAAACCGAAATTTTCATCGACACATTCTACAATAAAATCTGATAAATCTTCCAAATACAACGTAGTCAAATGCTTTGCTTTATCTTGAATCCCCATCGAGCCAAAAGCATATTCCAAATCGTCGAGCTGATTAAATCGGGAAGCTTCAGGAAGAAAATTACCCGAACAAATCAATTTTGCTAAAGAAGTATTTTTTCCTTGGAGAAAGGCAATTACAGCATCAATAGAATGAATATACTCATTTTTTAAAGCAAAAATGCGCGTTGCGTTGGCTGTTGAAATTGAAAGTTCAGACTGAAACATTTGTGTCAAACCCTCTTTTGAAAACATTTTTAAAATAACTTCGATTCCTAAATCCATTTGAAATGCAGAAATATCTTTCGTATTCAAAAACCCCTTGATGTAAGCCGTAGCGGGATAAGGGGTGTTGAGTTGGGTAAACGGAGGCGTAATTAATAGAATGTCTTTCAATGTGAAATTTATAAATATTTTAATGACTAAAAGTAAACTAATTTATTTAAATTCCATTTTAATTTTTTAGAAATATTTTAAGTAATTTTACAAAAAAACAAAATGCCAAACGATTGCGTAACATATCAAAATTCGGGTTATTTTTCATCATTAATTATTGATTATTTAGATGAAAAACCAGAGATTCGTAATCTTTACAATCGATTTCCAAAAATTGAAAATTTTGCAGATCAAATCAATGAGAAAAGTGATAACTTTCCTTTAGAAAATAGATTAGTTCTTTTTAATGCGATTGAAAAACAATATAAAAATTTTAAAATATCAGAAGTTACCCTTCAAAATATTGATGCTTTAAAAAATCAAAAAACATTTACAATTACTACAGGGCATCAACTAAATCTTTTTAGTGGTCCACTGTATTTTTTGTATAAAATAGTTTCAACAATCAATCTTTGTAAAAACCTTCAAAAAGAATTTCCAACTAATACATTTGTGCCCATTTATTGGATGGCAACAGAAGATCATGATTTTGAAGAAATAAATCATTTTTATTTCAAAGGAAAAAAAATAATTTGGGATGAAAAAAGCAAAGGACCCGTAGGAAGAAAAGCAACTAATAGTTTAAATGAAGTTCTTCAAATAATTGATATTGAATTTGGTATAAGTGAAAACGCTACTAAATTGAAATCACTTTTTAAGAAAGCATATTTAGAACATAAGACGCTTACTGAAGCCACACGTTTTTTGGCAAACGAACTTTTTCATAAAGATGGTTTAGTGATTGTTGACGGTGATGATTTGATGCTTAAAGAGCTTTTTGTCCCAGCAATTACAAAAGAAATTCAAGAAGAAATATCTTTTAAAAACGTAACGGATACTATATCGAAATTTGTATCGTATCCTGTTCAAGTAAACCCTAGAGAGATTAATTTATTTTATATCGAAGATACTTTACGTGAACGAATAATTTTCGAAAATGGTCTATATAAAGTGAATGAAAATAATTTAAGTTTTACTTTAGATGAATTAATTAAACTAATTGAAAAAGAACCCATTAAATTCAGTCCAAATGTAATTTTAAGACCTTTATTTCAAGAAATGATTTTGCCTAATTTATGTTATATTGGCGGAGGTGGAGAAATTGCTTATTGGTTGGAATTGAAATCAATGTTTGAAGCATTTGGCATTACTTTTCCGATGCTGTTATTACGTAATTCAGTAGTTATTGCTACCCAAAAACAATTGAACAAAGCTGAAAAATTAGATTTGAGTTGGAAGGATTTATTTAGTAAACAACAAATATTATTTGATCAAAAGACAAAGGAATTTTCTAAACAAAATTTAGATTTTACACATTATAAAACTACTTTACAAAATCAATTTGAATCGTTAAAAGAAGTAGCTAAAACAACTGATCCTTCATTTATTGGCGCAGTTTTTGCTCAAGAAAAAAAGCAGCTTAACGGATTAGACAAATTAGAAAAAAGATTATTAAAAGCCGAGAAAAAAGTACACAAAGAAGCGTTAGAACGTATATTTTTGTTACAAAACGAGTTGTTTCCAAATCAAAGTTTACAAGAACGAAAAGAAAATTTTGCTTCGTTTTATATTGAATTTGGTGATCAATTTATCGAAAAAATAAAAAACGAATTAGATCCTTTGAAAATGGAATTTACAATAATAAATCTATAAATCATGAAATCAATAAAGCTACTTTTAATACTATTCGTATTAATTTCTATCACTTCTTGCGTTGATAATGACGACGTATTACCTTCTAACAGTACCAATAAGGTATTAATGCTAAAAGTTGATTATCTAACTCATACTTTCAAAGGCGGAAAGGAACTCACATTTGAAACACAAAACAGTTCGTTTACTGTGACAAATGAATATACACCTCCAAGTGATTTTGGTAATTTAAAACTGAAATATTCAGAATTGAATGCGCCTATTTTTGATGGTTCAATTGTTTGGATGGGACTTGGACAAATGAATTATCCACAAGATATTTTGCCGCAGTCTAGCTTTAATCATGTATTGACAGCCGATTATGTAACACCAAGTGCCGGATTTACAAATGTTTTCAACCCAGATATGTACAATTATGATTACAGTCTTGTTTGGGGAGCAGTTCAAGGTTTGGTAAAAACGAGAGAATATTTAGCTTCAAACCCATCGGGTTCTGTAAAATTGTTTTTGTATACGCCAAGTGTAGGTATTGGGAATCCAGAAGATTGGTATTGGGTTATTTTCATCAAAAATTAATTTATCATTCAATTTAACTTTGGAAAGTAAAATCCCTAGCCCCGATTGAAGTGGAAATCCTTTTACAAAAAAAAACTGTGGCACAACCACAGTTTTTTTTTGTAAAAGATTGAAACGGAAAGCGGGAAATAGCTCCTTAAAAATCTATTTCAACCCCGCAATACTTTGCTCCAATGTGCTTATTTTTGACAGTGCATCAGCTTCTTTTTTACGTTCCATATCTAGGACTTTCTCGGGTGCGCCGTTCACAAATTTTTCGTTAGATAGCTTGTTTTGTACACTTTTCAGGAAACCTTTGGTATATTCTAGCTCCTCAGTAAGTTTTGTGATTTCTGCCTCAACATCAATATTTCCAGTAATTGGAATGAAATATTCGTTGGATTTTACACGGTAAGACAAGGATCCGTCCACTTTTTGAGAAACATATTCGAAATTATTTACGTTTCCAAGTTTTGTGATGATTGAATCGAAAAAAGGAGTGATTTTTTCGTTATTAACTACCATCAAATTGATGGAATCTTTGAACGGGATGTTTTTGTCTTTTCTGATGGTTCGAATGCCCGAAATTACTTCGATAGCAAAATCAAAATCGGTAATCAATTGATTATTAAATGGTTTTGAATCGGGCCATTTCGAAACTATTAAGGCTTCTTCAGTTGTACGCTCTGAAATATATTGCCAAATTTCTTCAGTTAAAAACGGCATAAAAGGATGCAATACTTTTAGATTGTTTTCCAACATTTCTATTGCTTTTGCAAAAGTTATTGCATCAATGGGTTGTTGGTAACCTGGTTTTATCATTTCTAAAAACCACGAACAAAAATCGTCCCAAACCAATTTGTAGATTGCCATTAAAGCCTCTGAAATTCGGTATTTATCAAATAAATCTTCAATTTCAACCAAGGTTTGTTGCAACTTGGCTTCATACCATTCAATGGCAACTTTTGAAGATTCTGGTTGTGAAATTGTTTCAGAAACTTCCCAACCCTTGATCAATTTAAAGGCATTCCAAATTTTGTTTGAAAACCCTTTTCCTTGATTACATAATTCTTCATCAAACATGATATCGTTTCCAGCAGAAGCGCTCAAAAGCAATCCAACCCTAACGCCATCAGCCCCAAATTTTTCAATAAGTTCCAATGGTTCAGGAGAATTCCCTAACGATTTGGACATTTTTCGGCGTTGTTTGTCGCGTACAAGTCCGGTTAAATACACATTTGTAAACGGTTTTTCACCCGCATATTCATAACCTGCAATGATCATTCGGGCAACCCAAAAGAATAAAATATCTGGACCTGTTACCAAGTCGTTTGTAGGATAATAATATTTAAAGTCTTCATTTTCAGGATCCAAAACACCTCCAAAAACAGACATTGGCCACAACCAAGAAGAAAACCAAGTGTCTAGCGCATCAGCATCTTGGGTTAAGTTGTCTGTTGTAAGTTGTTGGTTATTGGTTTTTATTTTTGCCAATTCCAATGCCTTTTCAACATTTTCGGCAACTACAAAATCTTCTTTTCCGTCACCATAATAGTAAGCAGGAATTTGTTGTCCCCACCATAATTGACGCGAAATATTCCAATCCCTAATATTTTCCAACCAATGCTTGTAAGTATTATTGAAACGTGATGGATATAATTTTACATCCTCTGTTTCCAAAACCGCTTTGATAGCCGGTTTTACCAAATCTTCCATTTTCAGAAACCATTGGTCTGATAATCTAGGTTCAATAACCGCTTTGGTTCGTTCAGAAGTACCCACTTTATTCAAATGAATTTCTGTTTTTGCTAAAGCATCAATGGAATCTAATTCATTTGCGATTTCCTCTCTAACAACAAAACGATCTTTACCTTGATAATGTAATCCGAAAGAATTCAAAGTAGCGTCTTCATTAAAAATATCGATAATCTCCAAATGGAATTTATCGCCCAAAGCTTTATCATTAATATCGTGTGCCGGAGTAACTTTTAAGCAGCCCGTTCCAAACTCTACATCAACATATTCATCTTCAATAATTGGAATCACTCGATTACAAATTGGAACAATCGCTTTCTTACCTTTCAAATGAGCAAAACGTTCATCCGTTGGGTTGATACAAATGGCCGAATCTCCAAAAATAGTTTCAGGACGTGTTGTTGCAACCGTTAAAAATTCGTTACTTCCTTCAATTTTATATTTAATAAAATAAAGTTTTCCTTGATGTTCTTCAAAAATCACTTCTTCATCAGACAAGGTCGTTTTGGCTTCAGGATCCCAATTTACCATTCGGTAACCTCTGTAAATCAGACCTTTATTATACAAATCGATAAATGAATGAATTACCGATTCAGACATATCTGGATCCATTGTAAATTTAGTTCGACTCCAATCGCAAGAACAACCCAACTGTTTCAATTGTTCTAGAATGGTGCCGCCATATTTATTGGTCCAGTCCCAAGCATGTTTCAAAAACTCTTCTCTCGATAAGTCGTTTTTGTTGATGCCTTCACTTTTCAATTTGGCAACCACTTTAGCCTCCGTAGCAATAGACGCGTGGTCAGTTCCAGGAACCCAACACGCATTGAATCCTTTAAGACGTGCCCGTCTTATTAATACGTCTTGAATGGTGTTGTTCAACATGTGCCCCATGTGCAAAACGCCCGTAACATTTGGCGGAGGAATGACAATGGTGTAAGGTGTTCTATGGTCGGGTTTTGATGTGAAATAATCATTCTTCATCCAATAGTCGTACCACTTATTTTCTACTTCTTTGGCGTTAAATTGAGCTGGGATTGCCATGTTTTATGTATAGTTTATTTGATTTGAAATCATAGATATTTTTCATTTTTTTGGTAAAAACAATCTATAATGAGTTGCAAAAGTAAGTAATCTGTCTATTTATAAAAAAATTAAGATATAAATTTTTGTAGATAAATTTAAACTCCCTATTTTTACATTATTGAAATAATAGAAATTATGATGAAAAAAGCCATACTATTCGGAATGTTTTTGATTGGAGGAAAGCTCGTTGCACAACCCAAAATTGAATTTAAAGCCACAGACAACACTATTGATTACGGAACCGTTTCTAAAGATTCTGACAACGGAGTTCGGGTTTTTGAATTTACCAACACCGGAAATGAACCCTTATTGATAACCAATGCGCAATCTACCTGCGGATGCACCGTTCCTAGTTTTTCAAAAGAGCCCATTGCACCTGGAGCCAGCGGAAAAATCGAAGTGAAATACAACATGAATCCGGGTCCTATTCGTAAAACAATTACCATAGAATGCAATGCAAGTAATGTTGATAGCGGGCGCATCGCCCTCAAAATAAAAGGAGAAGTCATTGTGAAGCCCGAAGTAAACGTGCTGGAACCCAAAAAGAATTTATTGATGACAAAATAATATAAAAGTTCGCTACGGCGGACTTTTTTTATTAAAATTAGAAGCACACAACCCCGTTTCAATTGAAGTTTTGTCCCGCTTTCGCCTTTATTTCCCTCGCCCTACGGGACCTCGGGAAGATATCGGCTCAATCGGGGCTAGACTTGACGAGTAGTTTTTCAGAGGAAGATGAGCGAGTGAGCGAATTTGAAAATGAATTAATTATAAAAATGAGTTTATTCGAATAACTTTACCTTTAAATTTTTCAAATTGAATAAAAAACCGCAAATTTGCATTTCAAAACAAACTAGACATGCCAAAAATATCTCACAAAGGCGCACAAATGCCTGAATCTCCTATTAGAAAATTAGTTCCTTATGCTGAAATTGCTAAGAAAAAAGGAAATAAAGTCTATCATTTAAACATAGGTCAACCCGATATCAAAACGCCAGAAGTAGCTTTGGCAGCGATTAAAAATGCAGATATAAAAGTATTGGAATACAGTCATTCTGCGGGTTTTGAAAGTTATAGAAACAAACTTTCTGAGTACTACAAAAATCATGGTTTACCTATCGATACACAAGATATCATTATAACTACAGGTGGATCTGAAGCGTTGCTTTTTGCTATGGGAAGCACGATGGATGTGGATGATGAAATTATTATTCCGGAGCCTTTTTATGCCAATTATAACGGATTTTCAACAGCTTCAGGTGTGAAAGTCATTCCTGTAATTTCATCATTGGAATCTGGATTTAGCTTACCTCCTATTTCTGATTTTGAAAAATTGATTACTCCAAAAACAAAAGCTATATTAATTTGTAATCCTGGAAATCCAACAGGATATTTGTATTCTGAAGATGAAATCAATCAGTTGGCAGCTTTGGTAATTAAGCATGATTTGTTTTTAATTGCAGATGAAGTGTATAGAGAATTTATTTATGATGAAAGTGAAAAACATCATTCTGTGATGAATATAAAAGGAATTGAGCAACATGCCATCATGATTGATTCTGTATCCAAAAGATACAGCATGTGTGGCGCTAGAATTGGTTGTCTTGTTTCTAAAAATAAAGAACTGATGTCGACCGCAATGAAATTTGCACAAGCACGATTAAGTCCGCCCACATTTGAACAAATTGCGAGTGAAGCGGCCTTGGATACGCCTCAAAGTTATTTTACAGAAGTAATTGAAGAATACAAAGACCGAAGAGACACCCTTATTGCGGGATTATCTAAAATTGAAGGTGTAAAAGTAGGCACACCAAAAGGTGCATTTTATTGTATTGCCGAATTGCCTGTAGAAAATGCCGATCATTTTGCACAATGGCTTTTAGAATCATTTGATTATAAAGGTGCTACGGTGATGGTGGCTCCGGCAGCAGGATTTTATTCTACACCAAACGTGGGTATGAATCAAGTTCGAATTGCTTATGTTTTGAAAAAAGAAGATTTGATATGCGCTATTGAAATACTGAAAGAAGCGTTAATTGCTTATAAAAATAGATAGAATATTCAAGATTTCTACAAATAATGCCTTAACTACATAATATAGTTGAGGCATTTGTTTTATTACATAATAGTCATTAAATCCTTTTCGGATATTTCATTTATTTTCGATAATTTAGCCAAATGATTTCAATTACAATAATAGGTTCTGGTAATGTGGCGCATCATTTGGCGAAAGCTATTGCTGCTTCGCCCAATTTGGAATTGGTTCAAATGGCAATGCGAAATATTGAAAATGCTCCGATATTTGTTGAAAAGACTAAAATTACAACTCATTTTTCTGATTTAAAAGAAGTAGATTTATTTCTAGTCGCCGTTTCAGACGATGCAATTGAAAAAGTCATTTCTCAAATAGCAAAACCAAATCGGCTGATTGCGCATACTTCTGGGACAAGTGATTTAAATATTTGTAACGAGAATTATAGAAAAGGTGTTTTTTATCCGCTTCAAACATTTTCAAAATCCAAAGAAGTTGATTTTGAATCCATTCCTATTTGTTTGGAAGCTACCAATGAAATAGATTATAAACTACTTGAAAAAGTAGCATTAAGCTTGTCACAATCGGTATTTTCAATATCATCAGAACAAAGAAAATCATTACATGTTGCCGCCGTTTTTGTTTGTAATTTTGTGAATCATTTGTACGCACAAGGCGAAGCAATTTGTAAGGAAAACAATATAGATTTCAGTATTCTGAAACCATTACTACTTGAAACTGCCATTAAAATAAAGACCGTTTCTCCAAAGGAGGCTCAAACCGGGCCCGCAAAAAGACACGATACTGTTACAATTAACAATCATATCCAATTTCTTTCGGATGAAAATCAAAAAGAAATATATAAATTATTAACACAATCCATCATCAATCATGACAAAAAGTTATAAAGAATTATTAAACGACATTACCACCTTTATTTTTGATATAGACGGGGTGTTAACGGATAGCTCTGTGCATATTACAGAAACAGGAGAAATGCTTCGAATAATGAACATTAGAGATGGATTTGCAATGAAAGCGGCTTTGGAAAGTGGCTATAATGTTTGTATCATTTCTGGAGGAAAAAACGAAGGCGTTAGAATTAGATTACGAAATTTAGGTATTCATGATATTCATTTAGGTAGTCCCAATAAAGTTGAAACATTCAATGAATACGTTGAATTGTATAAAATTGACCCATCCACAGTATTGTATATGGGCGATGATATTCCTGATTATCATGTGATGAAATTAGTTGGTTTACCTACCTGCCCGCAAGATGCAAGCGCAGAAATCAAAGCTATATCTAAATATATTTCTCATAAAAATGGCGGAAAAGGAGCTGTTCGTGAAGTGATTGAACAAGTGATGAAAGTTCAAGGAAAATGGCATTTGTATTATAACGGAAAACACGATTAATTTACATGAATTATCTACAAATAATAAAATATAAAAATTTAGCACTTATAGCATTCATTCAAATCATCATTCGATATGGTTTTTTGAAGCAACAAAATGTTTGGCAATCGTTAACTGATTTTCAATTTGGATTGCTGGTTTTTTCAACTATTTGCATTGCAGGAGGTTACTATGTTATTAATGCATTATTTGATGATCGAATTGATTTTTCAAATTCAAAAATAAGTGAAACCAATGCCTATTATTTTTATGCCATTTTATCGATAATTGGTGTAATAATTGGAATGTACTTAAGCAACGTAGTTCAAAAACCAGGATTTATAGCTCTTTTTATTTTTATGGTTGCATTAGGTTATTTTCATGCCACAACACTCAAAGAAATTGTTGCTATCAAACTATTAGTTAAACCATTAATAGCATCATTTAGCATTTTAATCATTCCGGTTTTCGATTTGTATCCTGCTACTTATGATGAAAATAGACGGGTTATGACATTGCTTTTTTCAATTTTAAAAGATTATGCGATTTTTGTGTTTATTATTATGTTTATCAGAGAATTAATCTCAGATTTAATTCAAAATAAAAACAATGCATCATCCGTTCAGAATTTTATAGGGTTCAAAAAAACGACATATTTAATTTGTCTTTTAATTATTGCTCCAACCTTATATTTGGTTTATTATACTTTGATTTATTTATTAGAAAATAATTTAATTACTTCTGTTATCTATATGAGCATAGCGGTTTTGAGCCCATTATTTATTTGTTTAGTCAAAACCATAAATGCAAAGGAATCAAAAGATTACATTCAAATCAATTCCTATTTGAAATACATTTTGATTTTAGGCATTTTTTCAATAGTTATCATCACTTTTAACATCCAGCACAATGTTTAATTTATCTGAAAAATATCACATTATATTAGCTTCGGGTTCACCCAGAAGACAACAGTTTTTTAAAGATTTGGATCTAAAATTTGAAATTAGATTAAAAGAAATTGACGAAATTTATCCCAATCATTTAAAAGCTGAAGAAATTACCAATTATTTAGCAGAATTAAAAGCCAATGCCTTTGACGGAGAATTACAAGAAAACGAATTATTGATAACCAGCGACACGATTGTTTGGCACAACAATCAAGCATTGGGCAAACCAAAAAATGCGGAAGATGCCTTTGAAATGCTGCAATCTATGTCGGGAACAACCCATGAAGTGATTACATCTGTTTCGTTTAAAACTAATTTATTTATAGACACCATTTCTGAAAATACAAAGGTCACTTTTGCGAATCTTGATGACGAAGAAATAAAATATTATATCGAAAAATACAAACCTTTTGACAAAGCAGGATCGTATGGAATTCAAGAATGGATTGGATTAATTGCCATATCAAAAATAGAAGGTTCTTATACAAATGTGGTGGGTCTACCTACTGAAAAAGTAGTACAATATTTAAAAAAACTAGTTTAAAAACATCCAATAATGGCTTCAAAAAAATATTTTTACCTAATTATAATAGCTTTCTTAAGTGCACCTATTTTTTCTCAAAAACCAGAAAAACCAAATGCTGTAGCCATATATCATCAAATTGAAAAATTAAATTTTCTTGGAACGGTATTGTATATTGCTGCACATCCAGATGATGAAAATACCAAACTTATTTCGTATTTATCCAACGAAAAACATGCCCGAACCGGATATTTATCACTAACTCGAGGCGATGGTGGACAAAATTTAATTGGACCCGAATTGAGAGAATTACTTGGAGTTATTCGTACACAAGAACTTATCGAAGCTCGTAAAATTGATGGAGGCGAACAATTTTTTACGCGTGCCAATGACTTTGGGTTTTCTAAAGTTCCTGAAGAAACACTCCAAATTTGGGATAAAGATCAAGTTTTGAGTGACATGATTTGGGTTATAAGAAATTTTCAACCAGATGTAATTATTAATCGATTTGACCACCGCACGTCAGGAACAACCCATGGTCATCACACAACTTCTGCCTTATTGAGCGTTGAAGCCTTTGATAAAGTCAACAATCCGAAGGTTTTTTCAGAACAACTTGAATTTACCAAAACATGGCAACCCAAACGAATGTTTTTTAATACTTCGTGGTGGTTTTTTGGAAGCAAAGAAAAATTTGATGAGGCTGATAAAACCAATTTTAGCGAATTAAAAACAGGTGTTTATTATGAATCATTTGGTAAATCAAATCAAGAAATAGCAGCTTTGAGTAGAAGTTGTCATCAATCGCAAGGATTTGGAAATACAGGAACTAGAGGCGATGAAAGTGAATATATTGAGTTATTGAAAGGGGCGCCCATGCAAGATAAAACAAATATTTTTGAAGGTATTGACACGACTTGGAATCGAATTAAAAATGGGAAAAAAATTGGTGATTTAATTGATACCATTTTATTGAAATTTGATTATCAAAATCCGGAAAAAAGTGTTCCCGATTTAATCAAAGCCTATGAACTTGTTGAAAAAATTGATGATGCACATTGGAAAAAAATCAAACTTGAAGAGATTCAGAAATTAATTGCTGCTTGTTCTGGCCTTTATTTAGAAGCAGTATCTTCTCAACAAGAAGCGACACCTGGTGATAAATTAAAAGTTAAAATAGAAACCATTAATAGAAGTGAAACCAAAATGGTTTTAAAAACGATCAAATATTCAAACGATAGTAATTTTGCATTCATTCCTATTAATCTGAAAAACAACCTATTAAGTACGCAAACAATTGATTTTCAGATGAAATCAGATGAAAATTACACACAGCCTTACTATCTTGAAAATCAAGGCACAACAGGAATGTATTCGGTTTCAAATCAGAAATTAATCGGAATTCCCGACGTAATTAGAAATAGTAAGGTACAATTTGTGATAGAAATCGAAGGAAAAGAATTCATTTTCGATAAAAATATTGTTTACAAATTCAATGATGCTGTAAAAGGCGAAGTGTACCAACCATTTGATATTGTGCCTGTTGTAACTTCATCCATAAAAGAAAAAGTCTATTTATTTACTAATAATTTAGAAAAACAAATTACCGTTAAAATAAAAGCAGGTAAAAATGAAATTTCAGGGAACGTAAAACTTGAAATTCCAGAAAATTGGAACGTAAGACCTAATGAACATATATTTTCTAATTTAAAAAAGGGAGATGAATTGGAAGTTTCTTTTTGGGTAACTCCATCAAAAGATGATTCGGAAGGAACCATTAAAAGCATTTTAGAAGTTGAAGATAAAATATTTGACAAAGATAAAATTGAAATAAATTATTCTCATATATACAATCAATTGGTATTGAAACCTGCTGAAGCCAAAGTAATTAAAAATTCTATCATTATCATTCCGAAAAAAATCGCCTACATTATGGGTGCTGGTGACGAAGTTCCGAAAAGTTTAATAGAAATGGGTTATGAAGTATCTATAATCAAACCTGAAACTATAAACAAAGAAACTTTAGCTAATTTTGATGTAGTTATGACAGGAATTAGAGCCTATAATGTTGTGAAAGAATTAGAATCAAAACGACACTTTTTACTCGATTTTGTTGAAAGCGGAAAAACGATGATTGTTCAATACAATACTTCTGATGATTTGGTAACCAAGCAACTAGCTCCATATTCATTAAAATTATCAAGAGATAGGGTTACAGAAGAAAATGCGGTTGTCACTTTTTTAGAACCCAATCACCCACTCGTTTCTTATCCAAATAAAATTACCCAAAAAGATTTTGAAGGATGGAAACAAGAACAAGGATTGTATTATCCTAACCAATGGGATGAGCATTTTACAGCACTTTTTGCCTCAAATGACAAAAATGAAAATTCGAAAAAAGGGGCGCTTTTAGCTTGTGATTTTGGTAAAGGAAAATATATTTACACCGGGTTTAGTTTTTTTAGAGAATTGCCTGAAGGCGTTGTTGGCGCTTATAGATTGATTGCTAACTTAATATCATACTAAAATGAATGATAAAAAAAATAAATGGAATACCGATTATACTTGGTTACTGGTGATGAACGCGATGTACATAGTTATTTTTTATGTTTTAATGCAAATATTTTCTTAATATGCAACAAATTGATTGGATTATTCTGTGTGTAACACTATCATTTATAGTGATATATGGTGTTTATAAAACCAAAGGAAGTAAAAATGTAGAAGATTACATTTTAGGCAATAAGCAAACCAATTGGTGGACGGTTGGAATTTCAGTAATGGCTACACAAGCAAGTGCCATTACTTTTTTATCAACACCCGGACAAGCCTATCATGACGGAATGGGTTTTGTTCAATTTTATTTTGGTTTACCCATCGCAATGGTGGTGATTTGCGTCACGTTTATTCCAATCTATAACCGTTTAAAAGTTTTTACAGCATATGAATATTTGGAACAACGTTTTGACCTAAAAACTAGAAGTTTGGCATCTATTTTATTTATGGTACAACGTGGCTTAGGTACTGGGTTAACAATTTATGCACCTTCCATTATTTTATCAACATTGTTAGGATGGAATTTAACGATGTTAAATATCATCATAGGAATTCTGGTAATTATTTATACCTTTTCAGGAGGAACAAAAGCAGTTAATGTGACTCAAAAGCATCAAATGTTCATCATCATGAGTGGCATGATTATCACCTTTTTTCTGATTTTGAGATTACTTCCCAATGAAATGACTTTTTCAAATGCCATGCATATTGCTGGAGCCAATGAAAAGATGAATATTGTAGATTTTTCATTCGACCCCGAAATGCGTTATACTATTTGGAGCGGAATTGCCGGTGGTTTCTTTTTAAGTTTGGCGTATTTTGGAACAGATCAATCACAAGTTGGAAGGTATTTATCAGGAAAATCGGATAAAGAAAGTCAGATGGGATTGATTATGAATGGCTTTTTAAAAGTGCCAATGCAATTTTTTATATTGTTAATAGGTGTTATGGTTTTTGTGTTTTTTCAATTTAACGATGTGCCTTTGAACTTTAATCCTGTAAACAAACAAATAATTGAAAAATCAAAATATGCCAATCAATATCATGAATTGGAAAAACAACTCAACGATTTAACTGAGGAGAAAAAAGAGTATAATTTACTTTATATGGATCACTTAAATCAAAATTATGACAATCCGATTTTGAGAAATAAATTGGTTTCCATTTCTGGAAAAGAAAAAGATTTAAGAGAACAGGCCAAAGATTTAATTTCGAAAGCCGATGTTAAAGCTGAAACAAATGATAAAGATTATGTTTTTTTATATTTCATTTTAAATTATTTACCGAAAGGATTAATCGGACTGCTTTTGGCAGTAATATTGTCGGCTGCCATGTCATCAACAGCTTCAGGACTAACCGCTTTGGCATCTACAACAGCCATAGATATTTACAAAAGAAATTTAAAACAACCCAAATCTGATCAACATTTTGTGAATGCAACAAAATATTTCACACTACTTTGGGGAGTAATTGCCATTTTATTTGCCTGTGTGGGTACCCTTTTTGAAAATTTAATTCAGTTAGTAAATATCATTGGATCCATATTTTACGGAACTGTACTTGGTATATTTTTAGTTGGATTTTACATCAAATATATAAAATCAACGGCTATTTTTTATGGGGCTCTTATCAGTCAATGTCTAATTTTTTATATCTATTATTTAGATGTAATTAGTTTTTTATGGTTAAATTTTATTGGGGCAATGCTCACTATTTTAATTTCATTCATGATTCAAATTTCTATTAAAAAGAAACCCATTTTAACGATAAATTAAAAAGAAAACAATTCATTTGTGTATGTTTAATTATATTAGAATATAAATACTTCTATTTATTATTTTTTGAGAAAAAAAAGTCTATTTTTGTTTAAGAAATTTAAATAAAAAATGAACAATACCAAAAACACCTTTAGCATCAAAGATTTAGAAAATCTTTCAGGTATAAAGGCACATACTATTCGAATTTGGGAAAAAAGATACAAGGTATTGGAACCTAAAAGAACTGATACGAATATACGTTTTTATGATTTAAGCGGACTTCAAAAATTGCTCAACATAACTTTGTTGCATGATTATGGATATAAAATTTCGAAAATTTCAAAATTAAACGAAGAAAAAATTAAAGAATTATCTAGAGAAATTATTTCTGAAAAAAGCGCAAAAAGTCATGCAATTAGTTCGTTTAAGCTGGCTATGATGAATTTTGATCAAGCACTTTTTTTTAATACCTACAACGAATTACTTTCAACTAAATCTTTTAAGGAAATATTTTATGATGTAGTTATTCCCATAATGAATGAGATTGGTTTTTTATGGCAAACAGATACCATTACGCCAGCTCATGAACATTTTTTGAGTAATTTGATCAAACAAAAATTGATGATGAACATCGAAAAATTATACGAAAATGCACCAACCAAGACTGATAAAGTTTTTGTATTGTATTTGCCTTATAATGAAGTTCACGAATTGGGTTTGATGTATTTGAATTATGAAGTTATTTCAAATGGCTATAAAACGATTTATCTAGGAGAAAGCGTACCTTTGTCTAGTTTAAAAGACCTGAAAAATTATTTTGACAATATTGTTTTTGTGTGTTATATGACCGTAGAACCTCTAAAAGAGGAAGTCAATAATTACATCCAAAGCATTGAAAAAGAAGTTATTGATGATTCCTCCGAATTGTGGCTTATCGGAAGAATGACTGCTTACGTTAATCAAATTAAACCATATATGAAGGTATTCGATTCTATCGAAAATCTTGTTAAAAATTTATAAAATAAAACCTAAAATGAAAAAAGATATCAAAATAATTGGATCTGGATTTTCGTCATTAGCGGCAGCTTGTTATTTGGCAAAAGAAGGAAATTCAGTTACAGTTTATGAAAAAAACAGTACCATTGGAGGAAGAGCAAGACAATTAAAAAAAGATGGTTTCACATTTGATCTTGGTCCGTCTTGGTATTGGATGCCCGATGTTTTTGAACGATTTTTTGGTGATTTTGATAAAAAACCAACTGATTATTATGATCTAATAAAATTATCTCCAGCTTATCAAGTTTATTTCGGAATTGATGAATTTATAGTTATTGCAGATAATTTACCAACAATCGTAAATACTTTTGAGTCTATTGAAGCAGGAAGCGGAAAACAACTGGAAATCTTTATTAAAGAAGCACAATGTAATTATAATATTGCCATTAAAGATTTGGTTTACAGACCTGGTGAATCGCCATTAGAACTGATAACAATTGAAACTGCGAAAAAAGTAGGTCAATTTTTTAGTAATATTTCAAAAGATATTAGAAAAAAATTTAAAAATAAAAAATTAATTCAAATACTAGAATTTCCAGTTTTATTTTTAGGTGCTAAACCTACCGATACTCCATCTTTTTATAGTTTTATGAATTTTGCAGACTTTGGATTAGGAACATTTCATCCAAAAAATGGAATGTATTCTGTGATTTTAGCTATGGAAAAATTGGCTGTAGAATTGGGTGTTACCATTCTAACTAATCAAAATGTTGATAAAATAAACGTAGAAAATGGCGTTGTAAAAAGTCTAGTAATTAATAATCAAAAAGTAGAGGCAGATATTATTGTTTCTGGTGCAGATTATCATCATACGGAGACATTATTGGATCAAGAATACAGAGCTTATTCTGAAAAATATTGGGATAGCAGAGTATTTGCACCTTCTTCACTCCTATTTTATGTAGGTTTTGATAAAAAAGTAGAACGAGTAGAACATCATAATTTATTCTTTGATGTGGACTTTGATGTACACGCTAAAGCTATATATGACAAACCAGAATGGCCTGAAAATCCATTATTTTATGCAAATTTTCCATCCATTACAGATGAAAATTCTGCTCCAGAAGGTAAGGAAGCTGCATTTTTTTTAATACCTTTAGCGCCAGGAATTGAAGATACTGAAGAGTTAAGATCTATTTATTTTGATAAAATTCTTTATAGATTAGAAAAATTAACTCGTCAGGAATTAAGAAATAACATTCTTTTTAAGGAATCATTTTGTGTAAATGATTTTATAAAAGATTATAATTCCTACAAAGGAAATGCATATGGCATGGCGAATACATTGCTACAGACTGCCTTTTTGCGTCCGAAATTAAAAAGTAAAAAAGTAGCAAATTTATATTTTACAGGACAATTGACAGTGCCAGGACCAGGTGTTCCGCCAGCCTTAATATCTGGAAAATTAGTTGCTGATTTAATAATAAAATATTCAAAATAATATTCTATGAAGTCAATTTTTGATACCGTTTCTTTCGATTGTAGTCAGAATGTAACAAAAACATATAGTACGTCTTTTTCATCAGCTGTAAAAATGTTGGCGCCAAGTATTCGTCAAGATATTTATAACATTTATGGCTTTGTTCGATTTGCGGACGAAATAGTAGATTCGTTTCACGATTATAATAAACAACTTCTTTTTGATCTTTTTGAAAAGGATTTAGAAAGTGCTATTGAAAATAAAATCAGCTTAAATCCCATTTTAAATTCGTTCCAGCATACTGTAAATCAATATGCTATACCAAACGAATTAATTGAATCTTTTATGACAAGTATGCGTTTGGATTTAACTAAAACGGCATATCAAACTAAAGAAGAATATGATCAATATATTTATGGTTCAGCAGATGTAGTTGGTTTGATGTGCTTAAAAGTATTTGTAAATGGTGATTCTAACAAATATGATGAATTGAAAGAATCTGCCATGCGATTAGGTTCTGCATTTCAAAAAGTGAACTTTTTAAGAGATTTAAAAGCTGATTATGAAGATTTGAGTAGGACTTATTTTCCAAATACCGATTTATCTCAGCTAAACGAAGCTTCCAAAATGGAAATTATTTCCGAAATCGAAGAAGATTTTAGAATAGGATTTTCAGGGATTGTAAACTTACCTATTGAAGCAAAATTTGGCGTTTATACTGCTTATATTTATTATAAAAAATTACTTTTAAAACTAAAAAATACACCTTCAATAGAAATTAAAAACACACGAATAAGAGTTTCTGATTATCAAAAAATTCAATTACTTACAAAATGTTATTTTTCATATAAATTGAATTTAATTTAAAAAGGATTTAAAATCAAATATATAATTATCCAAAAATAAAAAATCCCCAAAAATATTTTTTTTCTGAGGATTATAAAAGTGAAAAGTAATTATTTTTTTGGTGCTTTATTTAAAACATTTCCACCAGGTATTTTAAGTTTATCCGTGAGAACGGAAATTTCATCCAAACTGAAATTTCCTTTTAAATACATCAATACAGATTGTTGAGTACTTGAACCCTCTATAGTCATCAATAATTCTCTAATATTTTCATTTCCATTTTCGGTTTTAACAAAAACCTGAACTTCACTTCCCTTGTCAACAACTTTCATTAATTCTACCAAAGTTGATGATTTCACCAACTTTTCGGAAGCTTTTTTCAATTCATTTCCTTTAGAGCTGTTGGATGTCATGAATACTTTTAAGTTGTCTAATTTTTTAGCTAAAGCTAATAAATCTTGTGCATCTTTGGTATTGGTTTCCACTTTTCCCATCAACTCAAACATCTTTTTGTTGACTAAAATTGTGGTTACATCATCTTGATTCTCAAATTTATCAAGAACCGTTTGTCCAAAAAATGGAACAACTAAAAAGAAGGCGATAACTATAAAAATATGTTTCATGATATTTTAAATTATAATATTAAAAGTAATATAGCAAAAATATTGCCAATTTTAAATCTTAATTGAACTCCACGCAAAACTAACAAAATAAACGAACTCTATCTGCCATTTGTATGTTCTTTAAAACTTAAAATTCATTCCTAATTTAAAGTTTCTACCTCTTGTTGAGTAACCAATATTTTCAACAAAATCCGAATTAAAAATATTCTGAACGGTTAAGAATAAAGAAAGTCTGTTTGGTATCCAATCAAATGTGGATGTAAAGTGAACCAATTGATATTCTTTCAATTGAACTGCAACAGATTGATATGAATTTCCATCAAAATAAACATCGCTTCGAGCTGATGTGTATTGGTAACTTACATTTAGAAACAATTTATTGGAAGTAAAATAATCTATCGAAGAATTGATTTTGTGTTTTGGAATTAATTTATCCAAAGCCTCATCAACTTCTGTAAAAGTATAATTAAAATAGTATTTAAATTTCTTGTCAAAAGTATATTTCAATTCAGTTTCAATACCTTTTGCGCTGTTGGATCCTTGAATATTTATATAATTGGAATCAAAAGTAATTGGATTGGTATAAAACCCAAAACTGTTTGTTTGGTTTCTATAAAATAAAACGGTGTTGAATTGCAATTTATTTTTAAAAGTATCCGTTTCAAACCCAATTTCTATTGTTTGATTTTGTTCTGGTGTTAGAGAATCATTTCCATATTCTGAAAACAATTGATATAAACTAGGTGTTACAAATGCCGTACTAAAAGAAGAAAGTAATTTAAATTGTTTTTGTGTGCCAAAATTATAGGAAGGATTGATGTTGTAAACCTTTTTCAATCCGTATTGACTATGATTATTCAAACGAATTCCTGAATTAATATAAAGTCCTACTTTTGAATCCCAAACGCTTGTTGCATAAAAATCAATTAAATTAAATTTAGTGGTATTTTCTGAAATTATACCATAAGGAGTTTGACTGTTCATATCAAAAAATTGATAATTTACACCCGTTATTAAGTCTAAATCGGAATTCACAGTATATTTATTAACTAAATCAAAATGTGCATTTCTAGATTCATAATTAGAATTATCAATGCTATTTAAATAGGAATTAAATTCAAAATAATCTCTTTTACTATTCGAAAAACTGGCATTTAAAATAGTTTCACCATTCAAATATTTGAGTTTTGAAATGGTTCCGAATTTAGTTTGAGACGTTGAAGTTGTGTTAATTGAAGTATCATTTAATCCTGTATTATCAAATTGGGCATCATAACCATTCTCAATTTGGTCTAAATTTGCAAAAAAATGAGTTGTTAATTTTGTACTGAATTTAATTCCGAATTTACCTCTGAAATTAATTTTTGAAAAACGATCCCATTCATTATTTTGGTTGGATACTGATGCAATTTGAGACATACCGTTTGTTTCAATTCTATTTAAAGATGCTAAATAATCAATGGCTCCACTACTTCCATCTAGGGCAATAGATTGATTAAAATCGTGTCCTTTCAAATTGGTTTTTTCAGCAGTCGAATTGGATCCAAAAGCCATATTTACGGAACCTCGCAACGATTTTTTACTCGATTTTTTTAATGTAATATTGATAACCGCTGTTGCTGCTCCCGTACCGTAAAGTGTACTTGAAGCTCCTTTCATGATTTCAATACTTTCAATTTGATCCATAGCAATTAATCGTAAATCAAATTCAATGCTAATTCCCGAGGCGTCTGTAACTGGTGTACCGTCAACTAAAATAAGCACTTGTTGGTTTTTTCCACCTCGAATGTAGTAACCTAGATTTTTACCATTTGCAGATTGGCTCCCGTTAATTTCAACACCAGCAAGGCTGTTTAAAACCATTGGAAGTGATTGACCAGCTCTTTTTTCCAATTCAGAAGCTGTGATTTTGGTAATTACTTTTCCAGATTTTTCTTTGCTTTGCGCAAATTTTGTGTCAGAAATAATTACCTCTTTTAACGAATTAATTGAATCTTTTTCTTTTTCTTTTTCTTGTGCACACAGCAACGAAGTACTAAACGCAAAAAATGCGCTTAAAACACTAATTTTTTTAATCATTTTAAATATAAAAATGTTTTTACAATAAGGGAGAAAAGCATAGAAATACCCATACCCAAACCTTTTTTTCCCGAAAGTTTGTTACTCAATGTAAAAGGCAGGTCTCCTGGCTTGCGTCTTGTTGTGCACCTTCTCACCAGCCGTGGCTGACAATGGCATGTAGATAACAACAAGCTAATTAGCATACAGTTGCGGGTACAGCTCAGGCTTTTCACCTGATTCCCTTTTAATGTAAATTATATAAAAATAATTCACAACCAAATACATTGCAAAACTAAACAAATATTTAATGATTCTTAATAAATAATCCAATTTAAAAAACAAAGTTCTATTTTTGTAAAAAAAACGTGAAACCATACCTCCAAGTTTGTTTACTTTTAATGAGTGTTTTGATGATCCAATGTAAAAAGGAAGGTCAATCAACATCACCTTTAAAAATAAATAATACCATAAAATATGCAACTGTATTTTCGTTAGAAAAGCACAAAGGTTACAGTGTTTTGACAGTTAGTAATCCTTGGCCAAATGCAACTAAAAAATTTACATATATTTTAAAAAGTAAAAATGGTAATATCCCAAATACTGTTAGTGAAAATGCCATAATTATTCCAATTCCAATTAAAAAAATTGTGGTTACTTCTACCACACATATTCCGTCTCTTGAGATGCTTGGAGTTGAAAATTCATTGGTTGGCTTTCCTAATTTAGATTATATTTCATCTGAAAAAATTAGAACCTTAATCCATCAAAATAAAATTACTGAGTTGGGAAATAATCAATCGTTAAATATTGAAAAACTGCTCGATATACAACCCGATGTAATTATTGGATATGGATTGGATAATTCGAACCCGATTTTAACAAATGTGGAAAAAAGTGGATTAAAGATAATGTTTAATGGCGATTGGAACGAGCAAAATCCTTTGGGAAAAGCGGAATGGATCAAGTTTTTTGGAGCTTTGTATGATAAGTCTGATTTAGCAGATGAAATTTTTACTAAAATCGAAAAAGAGTATTTAACAACTTTACATTTACTTCAAAAAACAACCAAAAAACCAACCGTTTTAGCTGGTGATATTTATGAAGATAAATGGTACCTTCCGCAAGGCGACAGTTGGGCGGCAAGGTATTTAAATGATGCTAAAGGAGACTATTTATGGAAACATACAAAAGGCACAGGAAGTTTGGGCTTGTCTTTTGAAACTGTTTTTGAACGCGGTAAAAATGCAGATATTTGGATTACTTCTGGCCAATTTTCATCATTAAATGAAATGACAGAATCCAATGCACATTACAATCAATTTAAAGCTTTTAAAACAAAAAATGTATTTTCATTTAATAGAAAAAAAGGTGAAAAAGGAGGCGATTTGTATTATGAATTAGCACCCAACAGACCCGATATTGTAATAAAAGATATTGTTAAAATATTACACCCAAATTTACTTAAAGAATATAAACCATATTTTTTAGAAAAACTTAAATAAACATTCTTGAAAAATAAAAATCAAATAACATTCCTGTTTTTGTGTCTCGCTTTGATAGGATCCTTAATATTGGATTTGTCATTCGGACAAGTATCAATTCCTATTAAGGATGTTTTTAACACTATTTTTTCAAGTAATACAACCCATACAACATGGGATTATATAATTTTGAATTTTAGAATTCCAAAAGCAATAACTGCAATTCTTGTAGGTATTGGACTTTCTATAAGTGGTTTATTGATGCAAACTTTATTCAGAAATCCGCTGGCGGGTCCTTATGTTTTGGGACTTAGCTCAGGGTCAAGTTTAGGGGTCGCATTCGTAATTTTAGGTTCGGCTTATTTGCCACTTTCTTTCAATTGGATCCTTTTATCAAATTACAGCATCGTTTTAGCGTCTTGTTTGGGCAGCTTACTTGTATTAGGATTGGTTCTTTTAGCCATTAAAAAACTTAGAGACACTTCCATGGTTTTAATTGTAGGATTAATGTTTAGTAGTTTTTCTGGCGCTTTTATTAATATTTTAAGTTCTTTTAGTTCTGCAGAACAACTTCAAAAATACACTTTTTGGAGCATGGGAAGCATTGGGAATTTAACAAAATCACAATTAATAATTTTATTGATTTGTATAATTGCGGGTATTATAATTAGTTTAATATCAATAAAATCGCTAGATGCCATGTTGTTAGGTGAAAACTATGCAAAAAGTATCGGCATCAATATTTCAAAATCTCGAATGTTAATCATCATTGCTACAGCTATTTTTTCGGGAAGTATCACAGCATTTGCAGGTCCGATTGCTTTTGTAGGATTAGCTGTACCTCACATGGCAAAATTACTTTTACAAACTAGCAATCATAAAATATTATTTATTTCTACCATTATGATAGGATCAATTACCATGCTTCTTTGTGATTTAATTTCGCAAATGCCTGGTGCCAATTTTACACTTCCAATCAATGCCGTAACATCCATTTTAGGAGCGCCCATCGTTATATGGTTAATTACTAATAGAAAGTTTTATAAAAATTAAATATACTACTTCTAGTCTAAATTATTCATTTTTAACAATCCACTTGTACAATCAAATCTGTTGTATAAATCAACTTAACATTATTTTATTTTTAACATCAAACAACATTAATTCAATAATATAAGTATAACATTGAATTAACAAGATTTGAAAAAAAATGCGCCAAATTTGCAGTGTTAGTTAGTTACAAAATAAAGTTTGGTTGGTTAGTCTTAAAAATGTCAAATGGTAAACCGTTTGACATTTTTTTTATGAATTAAATCTAAGAAAATCAAGTACTTTTTTATTAAAAATAGCGGCTTGTTCAACATTTACAACATGGCCAGAATTTTCAACAACACATAAAATAGAACTTTTAGAATGACTTGCCACCACTTTCCTAACAGAAGGTAAAAACATATAATCTTCAGCTCCCATGATGTAAAAAGTTGGAATATTCAATTCTACTTGTCGAAACCATCTCAAAACAGGATTAATTTCAGCGGTTAGTTTAAACCATTTGATGAATTCTTTTTGATATAATTTTTTGGCCTCCGTAATAAATAAAATCCGAGATTGTTTGTGATTTTTATTGGGCATAATTACAAAGGCAAACAAACGATACAACAATAAATAGGGCAAAATATATTTAAATACATTTCCGAAAATCATTAATATTTGCGAACGAAAATTCATTTTTAAAATAGCCCCGCCCATAGTCATGCTTTGCAATCGGTTTGGATACATTTCAGCTAATTGACGAATTAAAATGGTGCCAAGTGAAATTCCAACAAAATGTGATTTTTCTATTTTAAGATAATCCAAAACTTCCAAAATATCATTTGCTAATCCAGAAAAAGTATACTTTTTTCTAACTTGTTTAAAGGTGTTTTGAGAGGCGCCATGCCCTCTTAAATCTAATAACAAAACGTTGTATTCCTTCTGAAAGTCACGAATTTGTTTGAACCAAATGGAAGAGCTTCCACCCGCTCCATGAACAAATGTAACCCATTGTTTACTGTCTTTATTTTCGTAAATAGTGTAGTTTATCAAAAGAATTGTTTTTTGTAAAAGTAATTAAAAAAAAAGCATGTTATCCTAAAATTTGTTGCATCTCTAATTGTATATTTCGAGCTTCTTCTCTTGCTTTGATAACAAAATTAGACTCTTTTGAAGCATAAATAATCCCTCTTGAAGAATTTATTAATAATCCAACATTCGATGTTAATCCATATTTACAAACTTCCTGAAGGCTTCCTCCTTGTACACCAACACCTGGAACTAATAAAAAACTAGTTGGAACAATTTTTCTTATTTCTGTAAAATATTCCGCTTTTGTAGCGCCTACAACATACATTAAATTGTCCGCATTTTTCCATTGCTTAGAGGTTTCCAAAACGGTTTTGTAAAGTTCCATTCCATTGCAATCTTTCGTCTGAAAATCGAAGGCACCTTCATTTGAGGTTAATGCCAACATGATGGTGTGTTTGTTTTCAAATGCTAAAAAAGGTTCTACAGAATCTTTTCCCATGTAGGGCGCAACAGTTACCGAATCAAATTGTAAATCTTCGAAAAAAGCTTTGGCATACATGGTTGATGTATTTCCAATATCACCTCTTTTTGCGTCTGCAATAGTGAATATTTCGGGATGATTTTGGTTTATATATTCAATTGTTTTTTGAAGCGATTGCCAACCCTTGATACCATATGCTTCGTAAAAAGCAGTATTTGGTTTGTAGGCAACACACAAATCGTGGGTTGCATCAATAATGGCTTTGTTAAATTCGAAAATAGGATCTTCTAATTCTAAAAGAAAAGTAGGAATTTTATCCAAATCAACATCCAATCCGATACAAAGAAAGGATTTTTTTGCTTTTATTTGCTCAATAAGTTGTTGTGTTGTCATTGCTTTATTTTTAAAAAAAATGCCAAACTAATTTATTTTAGGTTGGCATATATTTAGTAATCAAAAGTAAATTAAAAAACTTCACTTTCTTTTAATTTTTCCATATTGTTTACAAGTTGCAACTCATCAACAAATTTCTGAATTTTTCCATTCATAACCCCATCCATATCAAAAACATCCAAACCAATTCGGTGATCGGTTACACGTCCTTGTGAATAATTATAGGTTCTAATTTTTGCTGACCGGTCGCCAGAACTTACTTGAGACGAACGTTTTGTAGCATCTTCAATTTGTTTTTTGGCCAATTCCATTTCATACAAACGTGAACGTAAAACAGTTAATGCTTTGTCTTTATTCTTGTGCTGCGATTTTTGATCCTGACATTGAGCTACCAATCCAGTTGGAATATGCGTTAATCGAACTGCCGATTTTGTAGTATTTACCGACTGACCACCTGGACCCGACGAACAGAAAAAATCAACACGAACTTCATTCATATCTATTTGAACATCAAACTCTTCTGCTTCTGGCAAAACCATAACCGTTGCCGCAGATGTGTGTACTCGTCCTTGGGTTTCGGTTTGAGGCACACGTTGCACGCGATGAACACCAGCTTCAAACTTCAAAGTTCCATACACATCTTCGCCAGTTACTTCAAAAATAACTTCTTTAAATCCGCCCGAAGTTCCTTCATTCATATCCACAACAGAAGTTCGCCATCCTTTGCTTTCACAATATTTGGTGTACATTCGAAATAAATCGCCAGCAAAAATACTTGCTTCATCGCCACCTGTACCAGCTCGAACCTCAACCATTACATTCTTTGCATCTTCTGGGTCTTTCGGAATCAATAAAAATTTAATCTCATCCTCTAACAATGGTAGTCTATCTTTGGCTTCATCCAATTGCATTTTTGCCATTTCAACCATTTCTGCGTCGCTACCGTCTGAAATTATTTCGTTGGCTTCCTCTATATTTGCAGTAACTGTTATCAACTCTTCACGTTTTTCCATAAGGTCTTTCAACCCTTTATATTCTTGATTGAGTTGCACATAACGCTTTTGATCTGAAATAACATCGGGTTGAATAATCAAATCCGAAATCTCATCGAAACGCTGTTTTACATATTGAAGTCTTTCTAACATAAGTAATCTTATTTGGAGTGCAAAATTAGTAAAAAGATTGCATAAATCTAAATTCGTTTTTGACTATTTTACACAAATTATTTTTAAGTGATTTTACCTATTAAAACAAATTAATTTACTTCCTTTTTTTAGTAATTTTACAAAAAATAAATAGTATGAAGACTTCAAAAATAATTTATACAGCATTACTAACCTTAATTTTGGCAACATCATGTGATAAATATGATGCAAACGGAAACTTAATTAAAGATTATGACGAACTTGAAAAAGCCAGTTTTTTAATAGGCAATTGGCAAAAAACGGACAGTACTGGAACCCTTGAAGAAACCTGGAAAACCGAAAACGACAGTACCTATTTGGCAACTTCTTATTTTGTTCAAAACAAAAAAGACACCCTTCACTATGAGCAAATTGAGTTGGTTGAAAACAACAAAAATCTAATCTATAAAGCAACGGTTAAAGGTGAAAACAACAACCAACCTATTGCATTTCAACTTACCGATGCTGATGATTCGCTTTTGGTTTTTGAAAATCCGAAACATGATTTTCCTCAAAAAATCACTTATAGACTACAAAAAAACAACACATTAAAAGCAACTATATCAGGAAATCAATTTGGGAAAGTTAAAACCGACAATTATATAATGGCTAAAGCAAATTGAAATTGATTTTTGATATTGAAATTGATTTTTGATATTGAAATAGAAATTTAATCATATCTTTCGGGGTTTGCGTGAGGGATAGAAGCGAAAAGCCCACAGCAACCTGCAGCGCCAGCGAAGGGTTGCGAGGACTTATAGCGGATAGCCCGACCCCGTTTGTAGTGGATTGTCTTTTTTAGAAATATAATCTAAACGGGGGCACGCCCAAATAATTTATTTTTAATATAAAATGTAATAATCATTTTTAACCAAAAAAGCCGTCCCAAAAATGAGACGGCTTTTGCTATTTAATAAAAACGTTTATTTTTTAGCTGTAAAAAAATCAAGCATCATTACTTTATTCCAAGCTGCAACGAAATCTGTTACAAACTTACCTTTAGCATCGTTACTTCCGTAAACCTCAGCCAAAGCACGCAATTCAGAGTTAGAACCGAAAATTAAATCGGCACGAGTTGCAGTCCATTTTGTTGCTCCAGTAGTTCTATCTTTTCCTTCAAATACTTCTTTGTCATCATTAACTGCTGTCCAAGAAGTTTCAATGTCTAAAAGATTTGCAAAGAAATCATTGGTTAGTTTATCATTCTCTTTTGTGAATACTCCATGTTTAGATCCGTCAAAATTAGCATTCATTGCACGTAAACCACCTACTAAAACAGTCATTTCTGGTGCGGTTAAAGTCAATAATTGTGCTTTGTCAACCAATAATGCTTCTGTTGCAACAGAGTATTTTGTTTTCAAATAATTACGGAAACCATCAGCTGATGGCTCCAATACTGCCATACCTTGAACATCTGTTTGTTCTTGCGTAGCATCCATTCTTCCTGCTGTAAAAGGAACGTTTATAGTTTGTCCGGCATTTTTTGCAGCTGTTTCAACACCATAAACTCCAGCTAATACAATTAAATCTGCCATAGATACTTTTTTCGTAGCACTTTTAGCATTAAAATTTTTCTGGATTTTTTCAAGTATCGGTAATACTTTATCCAATTGCTTCGGATTATTGGCAGCCCAACTCCTTTGTGGTTCTAAACAAATTCTAGCTCCATTTGCTCCTCCTCTTCTATCTGATCCTCTGTATGTTGAAGCAGATGCCCAAGCAGTTGAAACCATTTCACTAATTGATAATCCCGATTTTGCGATTTCTGATTTTAAAGTTTGAATATCTTTATCGTTTACAACTTGGTGATTTAAAGCCGGAATTGGATCTTGCCAAATCAAATCGTCTTTTGGAGCTTCTGGTCCTAAATAAGTAGTTTTAGGTCCCATGTCTCGATGTGTTAATTTAAACCATGCTTTAGCAAAAGCTTTTTCAAATTCTTTCGGATTATCATAAAAACGCTTGGATATTTTTGCATATTCTGGATCGTATCTAAATGATAAATCGGTAGTTAACATGGTTGGAAGGTGTTTTACTTTATCATCAAATGCATCCGGAATAATAGCTTTTCCGTTTTTAGCAACCCATTGGTGTGCTCCTGCCGGACTTTTAGTCAATTCCCATTCATTGTCATATAATATTTTAAAAAAGCCATAATTCCATTCGGTAGGTGTACCTGTCCAAGTAACTTCTAGTCCAGAAGATATTGCATCTGTTCCTTTACCTGATTTGTAGGCACTTTTCCATCCCAAACCTTGCTCTTCAATTCCGGCAGCTTCAGGTTCTGCACCCACATTACTAGCTGGTCCTTTTCCGTGAGTTTTACCAAAAGTATGTCCACCCGCATTCAACGCAGTTGTTTCTTCATCATTCATTCCCATTCTTCCAAAGGTTTCTCTAATGTCTTTGGCAGCCAAAAGCGGATCCGGATTTCCTGCAGGTCCTTCTGGATTCACATAAATCAATCCCATTTGAACTGCTGCTAATGGTTTTTCTAAATTTCTACCTTCAGTATAACGTTTTTCATCCAAAAATTTAGTTTCAGATCCCCAATAGACATTTGATTCTGGTTCCCAAACATCTACTCTACCTCCAGCAAAACCATAGGTTGGAAATCCCATTGATTCTAAAGCTACATTTCCAGTTAAAATCATTAAATCGGCCCACGAAATTTTGCTTCCGTATTTTTGTTTGATAGGCCACAACAATCTTCTAGCTTTATCTAAATTCACATTATCTGGCCAACTGTTCAAAGGTGCAAATCGTTGTTGACCTGCTCTTGAACCTCCACGACCGTCTCCAGAACGATACGTTCCTGCGCTATGCCATGCCATTCTAATAAATAATGGACCATAATTTCCAAAATCGGCTGGCCATAAATCATTTGATTGTGTCATCAATGTTTGTAAATCTTTCTTTAAACCAGCATAATCCAACGATTTAAATTCTTTAGCATAATCAAAATTGGCTCCCATTGGGTTAGACAAACTAGAATTTTGACGCAATACATCCAAATTCAATTGATTGGGCCACCATTCTTTGTTTTTATTGTTTGCCGCTGTGCCGTTTGCCGATGGATCGCCAACGCTTTTTGTAGTTGTTGTAGCATGAATGTCATGACCACCACCCTCACCTGGAGCAGTTGCAGTCATACCCGTAACCGGACATTTAGCAGGTGCTTGCGCCATACCCAAGGAGGCGACAAACAAGCTTGTAAATAGGAATACTTTTTTCATAATGATTGTTGTTTACTATTAGTTATTACAAATATGCAACAAATAAAAACCTCTTTAACAATAACTTAAATGAAAAAAACTATGTTAAAATAGATTTTTATTATTATTGTAAAAGTTAGTCATATCATTTTTAAGAAGCCAATCCAGCTTTACGTTTCAAGTCCTCGCCCAAAAAGGTTTTTTTGTAAGCCACAAAAGTAGCTTCTAAGGTCGCTCTTTTGTGTCAACAAAAAATACCTTTTTGGGCTGTGGGCTTTCCACTTCAATCTGGGCTAGAGGTATACTTTTCATAAGAAGTATTTTTTTTGAATCAAAATACTATTTAACAATTGATTACAATTTAATAACTTTATTTATTAAGATTTAATCTAAATAAACTTTGATTATTCAAATGTTGGCTATATATTTGCATCGTTATTTTTAATTATTCTAAATTAACATTATGAAAAAACAAATTAGCTTCTTTTTTATTCTAGTATTCACGTCAATTATAAGTTCAGCCCAGGAAACAGGTTCCATAGAAGGAAAAATTATTTCCAAAGACGGTTTCCCTCTTTCAGGAATCTCAATTAAATTAGGAAAAAAAGCAACCTTATCCAAAACGGATGAAAAAGGTTTATTTTATTTTAAAAATTTCCCTATTGGATTACATACCATAACCATTGAAGCGGAAGGTTTAAAAAAACAAACGCAAGATATCAAGGTAAACGCTAATGAAAAAACCAAGGTTTCATTTACTCTTGATGAACAAATGGAAACATTGAAAGAAATTGTAATTGTAATCAAAGAAACTCCTAACCGACGCAAAGTAAGCGCCGTTCGTTCTGGCTTAAAGCCAATGGATATTCCGCAAAGTGTGCAAACCATCGATAATGAAATCATTACACAACAGCAGTCTATTCGCTTAAGCGATGTTATTAAAAATGCAAACGGGGTTTATGTAGGTTCGGCTCGTGGTGGTGCTCAAGAATCTTTTTGGTCAAGAGGTTATGACATGTCTGCAAATAATATGTTCAAAAACGGATTCAGATATAATTCGGGTTCTATTCCTGAAGTTTCATCATTAGAAAAAGTAGAGTTTTTAAAAGGAGGTTCGGCTTTATTGTATGGAAATGTTGCACCTGGCGGTATTCTGAATTTGGTTACCAAAACACCTTCATTCAAAAAAGGCGGCGAAATTACGATGCAAATTGGTAGCAATGCATTTTACAAACCTTCCATCGATTTATTTGGACCAATGAATAAATCTATTGCCTACCGATTTACAGGTTCATACGAAAATGCTGAAAGTTTTCGGGATGTTGTAAAAAGAGAACGTTATTACATCAATCCGTCCTTCTTGTTTAATTTAAATCCAAAAACGCAACTTACCATTCAAGGTGATTTCATGAACGATGATTGGACCCCAGATTTTGGAACGATACTCATAGGAAAACAAATTTATGACGTTCCTCGAAATAATTATTATGGTGCTTTATGGTCTAATGGAAACACAAAAACTGCCAGTGCTTCTGCCCTATTAAATCATTCGTTTAACAAAAATTGGAAACTTAATTTCAATTCGTCTTATCAAAATTATGACCGAGAATGGAAAGGAACTGAGCGTATTCAAATTACAAATCCAGATGGAACGTGGAGCCGTCCTTTGGGTCAATACAAAAACTTGGAAGCCATTTTAGGTGAGCAAATCAGTTTGCAAGGTTGTTTCAAAACGGGTAACATCAAACACCAAACTTTTTCGGGTATTGATTTTGAAAATTCTGTTGCAACGGCACATACGTTTGTCTTTTCACCCATAACTTTCGATACTATTAATGTTTTTACATTCGACCCAAATAATCAAACTATTACAGAACCGAATTCGACAAATACTCAAAAAGTAGTAACCACAACCAACCGTTTTGGTATTTATGCTCAAGACTTGATTTCGTTTACAGAAAAATTCAAAATGCTGGTAGGAATTCGTTGGTCATGGCAAGAAGCACTGGCAGAAACGTATAAATTTACTGTTAATCCAATAACAATTACAAAAGGAACCGCGCTTACAGACAAAGCCTTTTCACCAAAAATTGGATTCATTTACCAACCTAACAAAAATGCGTCTGTATTTGCGAGTTACTCTAATTCGTTTACTCCAAATACGGGAACTACCGCCGACTTAAAACCGATAAAAGCATCTATAATTGATCAATATGAAGTAGGAATTAAAAAAGATTTTTGGAACGGTATTTTGAGTACAAACCTTACAGTATATCAAATAACCAACAGCAATTTGGCACAAACTGCTGAATTTAAAGCAGACGGAATTACCGCAAACACCGACGTCAATATCAAAGTGTTGAACGGTGAAATCAAAAGTAAAGGAATTGAAGTTGATATAACGGCTAAACCATTTGAAGGATTAAATATTTCGGCAGGATACAGTTATAATGATAGTCGTTTTAGCAAAACAAAAAAAGTAAATGGCGCGAATATCGAAGGAGATCGATTGGTAAGAACGCCAGCAAATACTGCCAATTTGAGTTTCTTTTATACCTTTCCAACAGGTAAATTAAAAGGTTTTTCTATAGGTGCTATTGGCAATTACATTGGTAACCGTTTTGGCGGATGGAACGATCAATATGTGGTGAATGCAACAACTGGTGCCGTTACCATTTTAGACAGAGATTATCCAATAAATGGATACACAACAGTAGATATATCAGCGGGTTACTCGTATAAAAAATGGAGTGTTTTGTGTAAACTTTCTAACATTACCAACGAATTAAACTACACCGTTCACGAAAATTACAGCATTAATCCGATTGCGCCTAGACAAATAATGACGAGTTTAAAATATAAATTTTAGAAGCAGATAATTACGTTTCAAAAAAAATTTTGTCCCGCTATCGCCTTTATCTTTTTGTTTTTTGAAAAAAAAACATAAAGGATATCGGCTCTATCGGGGCTAGACTTGTCGTATAGATTTTCAGATGTCTTTTTTTGAGTTGCAAAATTTCAGAATTTTTTAAAAGTCTATACTTGTGAGATAACTTGTAAAAGAACAACAAAAAAACACTTAAAATAGTTGCTATATTTGGAAACTTTGGTATCTTTGTTAAAATTTTTTGAAAACAAATACATGCACTATTTTGAAACTCGCTTTTTAGAAGAAGCCGATAAATTTATATCCGAACTTGATTTTAAAACTGTTAGAAAATTATTATATAATATTGATTTAGCCGAACAAACAAATGATCCAAGACTTTTTAAAAAATTAAATAAAGACATTTGGGAATTTAGAACTCTTTATGCTGGAATTCAAATTAGACTTCTCGCTTTTTGGGACAAAACAGAAGACAAAAAAACATTAGTATTTGCAACACATGGCTTTATAAAAAAAGTAGATAAAATACCACCAAAAGAAATTGAAAGAGCAATGCAAATAAAAGAAACATATTTTAATAATAAATTTAAAACTACATAAAATGGCAAAGAACGAAATAAAATCCTACTCGCTTTCAGAAATGAAAGACAAATATATTGGCACAGTCGGTACAAAAGAACGTGAAGAATATGAATATGAACTTAGTATGGATGTTTTAGGTAAATTTATAAAGACAGCAAGACAAGAGCGAAATTTGACTCAAGAACAATTAGGTGAAATTATTGGGGTTCAAAAATCTCAAATTTCTAAATTAGAAAGCAGTACAAATAGTGCAACAATTGACACAATAATTAAAGTTTTTAAAGCTTTGAAAGCTGATATAAATTTTAATGTAAAAATAGAAAATCAGTATATTAAATTGGCGTAAACTCTCAAAGCCAATCGCATTATCTAGTAAACTTCCTCGACACAAACAGACGGAATGCGCTTCTCAAATAATTATATAAAATAAATCTCTTTTATAAGTGCGTTAAAAATGAACCCTTTTTGATGTGAATATATCCACAAAATCAAACATTTGAAGTTAATTTCTGCAAATTGTTTGAGTATTTCAAATGAATTCGATTTCGAAAAAAAACATATACTTTTCAATTAGATATTGATTCTGGAATTTTAAACGACATCTCGTCTTCTGCCCCCGATTGAAGCGGCAGCCCCGAAGGAAAAAAGGCTATTTTTTTCTTGAAGTGCCAAAGCGACCTTGGGAGCTCTTGGCACTTTTAGAAAAAAAAGCCTTTTGACTGAGGGCTACAGCGAAAAGCGGGAATTGGCCCTAAAAAAAACCTATATCGCTATAGGTTTTAAAAGTGTTAGTTATACAGAAACGGCAATGGGTAGTGTAAATTGAGTTCGAACGGGTTGCCCGTCTTTAATGCCTGGCGTCCATTTTTTCTTCAATGATTTGAGTACTCGAACAGCTTCTTTGGCAATGATTGAATTGGTTTTTTCTCTGACTTGAATGTCGGTCATGGTGCCATCGGTTTCAATGACAAACGAAACGTTTACTCGAATGGTTTCACCTTCTTCTAGATTTACCCTGTCAAAATTATTGGCTACATATTGGTAAAAATTATTTATTCCGCCAGGAAAATTTGGCTGACGATCGAGTTCACTTGCTTTTACTGGTCCGGTTAATGCCGGAATGGTAACTGAAGTATTGGAGCCGTTTGCATTGGATCCAGTGGAAGACGCTGTGCCCGTTGGGCTACCTGTGGTAACTGGCGATGCAGCTACTTGCGTGTTGTTAGGTACATTTACAACGGCATTGGGCGTTGCAGTAACAACGGGTGGCGCATTGATTACGGGCGTTTCAATTGGAACTTTTGGAGTCCTTGGCGCTTTTGCTTTAGGTTCTGTAGGTTTTACAATCGGAACAACTTCTTTAATGTGTATAATCTTGCAAACAATTGGTTCTGAAATGATTACAGGTTCTTTTCTTTCAGAAAAAGAGCTCATGATAAAAAAGATACCACTTATCAAAACTACCCCACAAACAAAGGCTTTACCTGATGTTTGAGCACTTTCTTGGCGTAATTGATACGCACCATAGGCTTTATTTTTTCCCTCGAAAACAAGGTCAAGCCATTTTTGTCCATAAATACTAACGTTTCGCATAATAAAAGAATTAAAAGGTTAACGTATTGATGTTTCATAGTGCTTTTATTTTAAGTTCCAAATATTTAAAAACCAGCTTTATATAAAAAACGAAAAAGTTGGATGTTTTATTGTGTGGATGATAATAAATTAGGTATTTAATTCTAAATCCTTTATATAATCTTCATATTCTATAAAAAAATCTTCGAAAAGAGTCATTTGAGTTGAGAAAAATTCAAATATAGATGGCCATGTTTTGGAGTTGTTTAGACTTACATCGAATAATTCTACCCAAATGCGACTGATTATTTTTCCATTATCGAGATAAAAGGTTCTTTCAAGTAGTGCTTCTGGGAGGTATTCGTCATGAAGAATGGTTTTCAATGATTCGATTTTTTCATAATAAATTTTTCGAAGTTCATCGCTGTTGCATTCAATATCGAGTAATACTTGTGCTTTTTTATTATCTACATGAAACTTAAAGGTAAAATCTTTAATTTTAGTATCATACAAAATCCATTTTCTTGGATTATTTGCAGCAAATTGTGTCCAAAAGTCTTTCTTAATGTGTAATGTTTCTTCTTTGCTATACATGGTTGTTTTGGTAAACTAATTTTTTGTAAATTTATGAAATAAAATAAAGACCATGCAGTTTAATGATTTTTTAAATTTGATACCCGCACTGTTGCCAATTGATTTACCTTTTGAGGAATCTCATTTAAAAATGGCACCAAAAGAACGCGCCCGATTGATGAAAGAAGCACGTGAAAAAGCGGTTGACCCAAAGTTTGCGGCCGTTATGATGTTGGTTTATCCAAAAAATGGTGTTTCACATGTAGCGTTAATCTTAAGGAATTCATATCCGGGAGTTCATGCTTCACAGGTTGCTTTTCCGGGTGGTAAGGTAGAAATCGAAGATGCTCATTTAGAAATGACCGCTTTGAGAGAAACGCATGAAGAAATTGGGATTCATCCAAAAAATATTTCAGTAGTACGTTCTTTTTCAGAGGTATATATTCCGCCAAGTAATTATGTAGTACAGCCATTTTTGGGATATTCATCTACTGAATTAACATTTACTATTCAGCCCGAGGAAGTTGCTGGAATTATAGAAATGCCTTTAGCAACTTTGCTTGACGAAAGAACCATTGTATCGCACCAATTATCAACAACGTATGCAATAGATATTGAAGTTCCCGCTTTTTTGGTCAATGAACATATTGTATGGGGAGCCACTGCAATGATGTTAAGCGAACTAAAAGATGTTTTGAAGTTGGCATTAAAGCGATAGTTTTGTATGTTTGCGGTTCAAAAAATTAAATCATGGGATTATTTAAAAGAAATCCTTTCGGACATATACTTTTTATAAAAAAATGGCTCATCAGAATTTTTGGAGCTATTACACATAAACGTTATCGCGGTTTTAATGAACTTCACATTGAAGGATCTGAAATTATTCGTTCGTTACCCGATACAAATGTATTGTTTATATCCAATCACCAAACGTATTTTGCAGACGTAGTAGCTATGTTTCATGTTTTTAATGCAAGTTTATCTGGCAGAGAAGATTCTATTGAGAATATTGGCTACTTGTGGCAACCCAAAATGAATGTGTATTATGTAGCTGCAAGCGAAACGATGAAAGCAGGATTACTACCCCGAATCATGGCTTATGTTGGTGCAATAACCGTTGAACGAACTTGGCGAAGCGGCGGAAAAGATGTGACTGAAAAACGAGAAGTGAATCCAAATGATACTGAAAACATTCGAATCGCTCTTGAAGATGGTTGGGTAATTACTTTTCCGCAAGGAACCACCAAATCTTTTAAACCCGTTCGGAAAGGAACCGCACATATAATAAAACAACATAAGCCCATTGTGGTGCCTATTGTAATTGATGGTTTTCGTCGTTCTTTTGACAAAAAAGGATTGCGATTGAAAAAGAAAAATATCTTGCAATCATTCACAATCAAAGAGCCATTGCAAATTGATTATGAAAACGAAACTATTGAAGAAATAGTAGAAAAAGTAGAATATGCTATTGAACAACATGCATCCTTTTTGAAAGTAATTTCAAAAGAAGAACTTGAAGAACAAGAACGTCTCAATGCTTTGAGAAAATGGGAAAGGTAAATGTTATTCCTCAATTTTCTTAAGTTCATTATAATTTGATTTTAGCTTATTTAATAGCAATCCATATAAAATATGGTAAAAAACTAAAATAATACCTACCAAAATTATCATTGCAATTCCGAAAATAATATAAAATTTGGTTGATGAAATTATTATTTTTGAATTGGTATTTTCAAAAGTCGATGAAAAACCATCAATGAAACCGAAGGCTGCAAAAATACTACTTACCACAACATTCCAATAAATGTAATAGTTAACAATTCGTTTTGTTTTTAATATATCTTGAATCAATTTTTTGGACGAATCCAAAATAGATATGGATTGATAATTTTTATAGAATAGATAAATAAAACCAACAATCACAAGATAGTTTGCTTTTTCAAAAATATCTAATAAAGGATGTAACGTTAAAAATGAATTATATTCATCAACGTTTACAAAAAAACTAATTCCGTTTAAAATAATAAATTCGCAAATACTAATGATAAGTATCCATTTAACGACAGAAGATGATTTCAAATGAATCATTTTATAAATGTCGTTTTCTGTAACCTGTTCAAAATTGGTTTTGTTTTTGTCCCAATCTTTTTTCAATAAATCCAATTCATTCATCATAGTCTTACGGATTTAATATTTTTTTTAATTTTTTTTTAATTCGATTCATTTTTACTCTGGCATTGACTTCAGAAATACCTAATGTTTCAGCTATTTCAGTATAATCTTTCTCTTCTAAATACATGTAAATCAATGCTTTTTCTATATCATTTAATTGATGCACCGCTTTATACATTAGTTTCAACTGTTCTTCTTCTTCTGGATTATAATCTTCTTGCGAAATGAAATAACTATGCTTTTCATAATCGCTTGTTTGAATGCTTTTACTGTTTTTTCTGTATAGTGAAATGGATGTATTTAATGCAACTCTATAAGCCCATGTTGAAAATTTGGAGTCACCTCTAAATTTCGGAAAGGCTTTCCACAGTTGAATCGTAATTTCCTGGAACAAGTCTTTGTGCGCGTCACCATCAGAGGTATATAATCTACAAATTTTGTGGATTATATTTTGATTGTCACGTAATTGTGTAACAAAAGTTTGCTCCAGTTGATTGTTCATATTCTTATTAGTAAAATTATAAAGGCATTTGTTACAAAAATAGGTTAAAAATATGAAGGCCAAAATTTACTATTAAAAAAAGTTTGGCACTATCATTGATGTGTTTAATTGATTATAATCCAAATAACATGAATATTCCATTAACAGTAAGTCAAAGAATTGTAATAATCGGAGCTGGCTTCGCTGGCATTTCACTTGCCAAAAAATTAAGTAAAACAGATACACAAATTGTTTTAATAGACAAACATAACTACCATAATTTTCAACCACTTATGTACCAAGTTGCCACTGGTGGTTTGGACGCAGGATCAATAGCTTATCCCATTAGAAAAATTTTTCAATCGTATCAAAATTTTTATTTTAGAATGGCGGCTGTTCAATATATTGATACCAATAATCAAAAAATTCATACAGATATTGGGGAACTTTTTTATGATTATTTGATTATTGCAACGGGATCCAAAACTAATTTCTTTGGAAACAAAGAAATGGAACGAAACGCCATGTCAATGAAAACAATTCCGCAAACATTAAACATCAGAAGTTTAATTTTGGAAAACTTTGAGCAAGCTGTTTTGGCACATTCAGAATCTGATCAAAATAGTTTAATGAATTTTGTTTTGGTAGGTGCAGGACCCACAGGCGTTGAACTAGCTGGATCTTTAGCTGAAATGAAAAAAGCAATTTTACAGAAAGATTACCCAGATTTGGATATTTCAAAAATGAAAATTAATTTAATTCAAAGCGGCGATCGAATATTAAATACCATGTCTGAAAAATCATCGGCAGATGCTGAAATTTTTTTGAAAAAACTAGGGGTTACCATCTGGAAAGATTTAAAAGTAACTAATTATGATGGTCGAATTGTAACAACAGATGCCGAAACAACTTTTGAGGCATCAACATTAATTTGGACCGCTGGTGTTGAAGGTGCTCCTGTTAAAGGTTTACCAGCAGCATCATACATAGAAAACGTAAAGCGAATCAAGGTCAACGAATATAATCAAGTAGAAGGCTTCGATAATATTTTTGCTATTGGTGATATTGCCTTCATGTCAAATTCAAAATATCCGCAAGGCCATCCAATGATGGCGCAACCTGCCATTCAACAAGGTGCATTATTGGCTAAAAATTTAAAAAATAGTATGAGAGGCAAGCCATTGGTGCCTTTTGTTTATAAAGATAAAGGTTCTATGGCAACAATTGGAAGAAACTTGGCAGTTGTTGATTTGCCAAAGTATCAATTTAGTGGCGTTTTTGCTTGGTTTTTATGGGTTTTTGTACATCTTTTTTCGATTATAGGTTTTAGAAATAGAAGCGTCATTTTATTTAATTGGATGTATAGTTACATTCGTTTAGATAAAGAAACGAGGCTTATAATCCGACCTTTCAAAAAGAAATTTACAGCATTTACAAGCGATGAATTATAGATCTTTTTGTCGATAATAGTTAATCATTAAATCAACATATTTGCTGTAACTTGCCATGCCTTCTTGTTGCTGATTTATTTTTAGATATTGATCATAAAAAGCATGAAAACCTTTGTCAATAAAACTATCATACGAGTTCCAAAACTGTTCATGAGCTTTAAAATCTAATATGATTCCTTTGTTTATTTTTGATACAAATTTTTTGAATTGAAGTTCGTCTTCAGAAGCAATCAAAGCCAAACAGTATCGCAACGCATTGGCATAACCCGAATATTGAAAGTTGGCATCCTTATTTTGGGTAATTGCCAAAAACCCAATAAAGTTACATTCGCTTTCACTAGCATACCCTATTTGATGCGCCATTTCATGACAAATAACCATCGGTTTTGATGTTTTGGGTATCAAATAATTGACCTGCATTTCATTCGTAAACGGATTCAAATAACCACTAAATCCCATATAAGTCAAAGGTTTACTAAAGAGAGATGCTTTCTGACTTGGATGATTATAACTAAAACTCGGATATTCAGTAGCTAAATTTTCATAGCCATTTTGTGCCGTTTCAAATAGAAATTCATTTGATAGTTTTTGATTCACTTTTTCATTTTTATTATTGGTAATTTTAAAATGAATGGAATTTGTTTTTTGTATCAATTTTTCTGTAAAGTCAACCAAATCAGCTTTGGAATATTCTCTTTCAATTTTCATTTTTTCGAATAAAGGCATTCGGTAATAATTGTAACCCCACATCAAATGAAAAATAAAATAAATTACTGAAATTTTGTTTATGGTTTTTAGAAAATAATCATTCCAACTAACGGGTCGTTTCTTAATGATTTTATACAATTGAAATAAAAGATAGAATATACCAAAAAAATAGACCACATCGCCAAAGGAAAAAGGAATCCATCCAAATAAAAGCCGTTCAAATTTTGATAAAAAAGAAAAAATACAATTGCTGTAATAATTTTCAATATATTGTGGGAAAAAAGAAATTAATTGCAAAAACACTATTTGTCCAATTAAAAAAAACAACAAAAAATATTTTTTAGCTACCATTTTATTTTTAAAGTGTAAATATAATTAGAATTCAATTCGCAAAGAAATTAATCTTTGTAACTTTGCGTTCCAAACTACAAATAACATAATAATGAGTATAGAAGTTAGAAATCTAGAACCCAAAACACTTTGGAATAAATTTGCCGATTTAAATGCGGTACCTCGACCTTCAAAAAAGGAAGATAGAGTTATTCAATTCATGAAAGATTTTGGAAACAGCCTTGGTTTAGAAACTTTTGAAGACGACATAAGAAACGTAATCATCAGAAAACCAGCCACAAAAGGCATGGAAAATCGCAAGCCAATTGTGATGCAAGGTCATCTTGATATGGTGCATCAAAAAAATAACGATACAAATTTTGACTTCGATAAGCAAGGAATTGACATGTATGTGGATGCTGATTGGGTTCGTGCAAAAGGGACTACTTTGGGCGCTGATAACGGACTTGGAGTGGCAGCTATTATGGCTATTTTGGAAAGTACCGATTTGGCACATCCAGCCATTGAAGCCTTGTTTACAATCGATGAAGAAACCGGAATGACTGGCGCTTTGAACTTAAAAGGCGGTATTTTACAAGGTGAAATTTTATTAAACTTAGATACAGAAGAAGACGACGAAATTGATATCGGTTGCGCCGGAGGCATTGATGTTACCGCAAAAAGAAATTACAATCAAGAGGAAACTCCCGAAGGTTCAGTGGGTTATACTATTACAGTTAAAGGTTTAAATGGCGGACATTCAGGAATGGATATTCACAAAGGGTTGGGTAATGCCAACAAAATAATGAATAGATTGTTGTTTGATAGTTTTGAAAATTTCGGACTTCAAATTTCTGAAATAAATGGCGGTAGCTTGCGCAATGCCATTCCGCGTGAAAGTATTGCAAAAGTGATTGTTGCTGAAATGTACAATGATGTTTTTGCTTTCGAAATGCAAGAAATGATTACCGATATCAAAACAGAATACCAAACTACCGAACCAAATTTAACCATCGAAATTACACCTTCAGATTTGCCTCTTACCGTAATGGATTTAGGGGTTCAAGAAGGTTTATTAAGAGGAATTTATGCTGCACATAACGGCGTTTATCGAATGTCTGCCGATATGGACGATTTAGTTGAAACTTCAAATAATGTGGCTCGAGTTATTGTTAAAGAAGGACAACTTACGATTCAATGTTTAACACGTTCGTCGGTTGAAACATCCAAATTTGATTTGGCAAACGGATTGCGATCTGCCTTTGAATTGTTTGGTTGCGAGGTTGATTTTTCAGGAAGTTATCCAGGTTGGACACCCAATGTAAACTCAGCTATTTTAGGAGTTTTGGTTGGTATTTATGAAAAACAAAACCAAGAAAAACCAAAAGTAGTGGCTTGTCATGCAGGATTAGAATGTGGCATTTTGGGCACAAATTATCCCGATATGGACATGATTTCTTTTGGGCCAACCATTCACGGTGCGCACAGCCCAGACGAAAGAGCTTCTATTTCTTCTTCACAAAAATTCTGGAAGTTTTTGGTTGAGATTTTGGAGAATATTCCCGAAAAAAATAATTAGTCAACACTAATTAACCCATACCAAACCTCGTTTAGAAATAAACGAGGTTTTTTTCTTAACATTAAAAAGTAAATTTTGGGCGTGCCCTGCCAAAAGAAAACTCACTTTTCAAAAAACACAAATTACGCATTGGCAGGTCGGGCTATCCGTTTCAAGTCCTCGCAGCCTTCCGCTGGCGCTTCATGCTGCTGTGGGCTTTCCACTACTATCCCTCACGCGGTGCGCTCCGCAAAGTCTCCCGCCTTTGAGGTAATTTAAAAAATAAGAAAGAGTTAGAATGAAAACAAATGCAAATAGAAAGTTAAAAATATTCCGCAAAGTCTCCCGACTTTGCGGAGCGGGGACTTTGCGGAGCAGGGGGAGACTTTGCGGAGCGGGGGTTTATTAGAATGACAAACTTTGTCAATGTTAACGGCAATAGCAATTGCAATAACAATAACAATATCAAATTTCAAGACGAATTTTCAAATTATCAAATTGGCACATTTTCAAATTATCTCATTCGCTTATTCGCTAATCAACTCATTTTCAACTGGAAAATAATTGACAGTTGTAACCCCGATAGAGCCGATATCCTCCTGAAGTCCCGTAGGGCGAAGGAGATAAAGGCGAAAGCGGGACAAAATGTCTTTTGGAACGGGGTTTTGTGTTACTAAAAATTGAAAAAAAGGAGCTGTCAATTAGGTATTCTTTTAGTATCTTTGCTGCACTAAAAATGTTGCTATGGAATCGGTTTTAGACAATACATTGCCTATTGGCAAACCAAAATGGCTGAAGGTGAAATTGCCAATTGGACAAAAATATACAGAATTGCGTGGATTGGTTGATAAGTACAAATTGAACACGATTTGTGCATCGGGTAGTTGCCCCAACATGGGTGAATGCTGGGGTGAAGGAACAGCTACATTCATGATTTTGGGTAATATTTGTACGAGATCTTGTGGTTTTTGTGGTGTAAAAACAGGTCGGCCAGAAACGGTTGATTGGGATGAGCCAGAGAAAGTGGCACGGTCTATAAAAATCATGAAGATTAAACATGCCGTAATCACGAGTGTGGATAGAGATGATTTGAAAGATATGGGTTCTATTATTTGGTTGGAAACGGTTGAGGCCATTAGACGTATGAATCCGACTACTACTTTAGAAACTTTAATTCCTGATTTTCAAGGAAATACTAGAAACATTGACCGCATTGTGGAAGCTAACCCAGAGGTGGTTTCGCATAATGTGGAAACGGTGAAACGCTTAACACGTGAAGTACGAATTCAGGCTAAATATGATAAAAGTTTGGAGGTTCTTCGGTATTTGAAAGAGCAAGGAATTCGTAGAACTAAATCGGGAATCATGCTTGGGCTGGGCGAAACAGAAGCCGAAGTTATTGAAACGATGCAAGATTTGCGTGCTGCCAATGTGGACATTGTTACCATTGGACAATACTTGCAACCAAGTAAAAAACACTTGCCCGTAAAAGAATTTATCACTCCGGAACAGTTTGAAAAATATGAAAAATTGGGGAAAGAAATGGGTTTTAGGCATGTAGAAAGTGGGCCTTTGGTGCGCTCAAGTTATCATGCTGAAAAGCATATTTTGTAAGTTTGTATGACAAATGAGCAAACGGCTGTAAGAGCAACTTACTTTAGCTTGATTGGCAATACAGCATTAGCCATTATAAAAGGATTGGCAGGTTTTTTTGGAAATTCCTATGCGTTGATAGCCGATGCAATTGAATCGACAACCGATATTTTTTCGTCCTTTTTGGTGTTGTTTGGGATTAAATATTCCAACCGACCTGCAGATGACAACCATCCGTATGGGCATGGAAGAGCCGAGCCTTTGATTACTTTTTTGGTGGTTGGGTTTTTAATTTTGTCGGCGGTAATTATTGCGCACGAAAGTATCATCAACATTCAAAAACCTCACGATTTACCTAAAACATGGACATTGTTTGTGCTTGGCGCGATTATTATTTGGAAAGAAATTTCGTATCGAATTGTTATCAAACGAAGTATAGAATCTAATAGCTCCTCCTTGAAAGCTGATGCCTGGCACCACCGAAGCGACGCCATTACTTCTGTGGCAGCTTTTATAGGAATTTCTATTGCTTTGTTTTTAGGAAAAGGATATGAATCGGCAGATGATTGGGCGGCATTGTTTGCTTCTGGCTTTATTTTATACAATAGTTATTTGATTTTTAGACCCGCTTTGGGCGAAATTATGGATGAACATTTGTATGATGATTTGATTATTTCTATTCGAAAAGTAGCCATTTCAGTTGATGGAATTATTACAACCGAAAAATGCTTTATCAGAAAATCGGGGATGAAATATCATGTAGATTTGCATGCTGTTGTCAATGCGACTATAACCGTAAAAGCTGGGCACGACTTGGCTCATTTATTAAAGGATACTTTACGAACTGAAATTCCTGAACTAGGACACGTATTAATACATATTGAACCCAATGAATAAGATTAAAATTGCCATAAATGGATATGGTAGAATAGGTAGAAACCTTTTTAGACTTTTATTGAATCATCCCGAAATTGAGGTAGTTGCCATCAATGATATTGCAGATATAAAAACGATGGCTCATTTGACAAAATATGACAGTATTCATGGTGTTTTACCGAATATTGTAACCTTTTCAAATGAAGCTTTATTAATTGACGGTAAATCGTTTTTATTTTTTCATGAAAAAGAAATTTCTGAATTAAAATGGGATGATTTACAGATTGATATCGTTATTGAATGTACGGGTAAATTTAAAACTTTTGAAGAATTAAATAAGCATATTGAGGCTGGTGCCAAAAAAGTGCTGCTGTCTGCACCGTCTGAAGTCGATAACATCAAAACCATTGTTTTTGGCGTGAATGAACATATTTTGGATGGCACAGAAACCATCGTTTCCAATGCAAGTTGCACAACCAACAATGCTGCACCGATGATTCAGATAATCAATGAGTTGTGCGGTATTGAACAAGCATATATTACTACGGTTCACTCCTACACTACCGATCAAAGTTTGCATGATCAACCCCACAAGGATTTGAGAAGAGCAAGAGGCGCCTCGCAATCTATTGTTCCAACAACAACTGGAGCTGCCAAGGCATTAAGTAAAATATTTCCAAAATTGGAAGGTAAAATTGGTGGTTGTGGTATTCGCGTCCCGGTTCCAGATGGTTCGCTTACAGATATTACGTTTAATGTTAAAAAAGCCGTGACCATTGAAGAAATAAATACCGCTTTTTTATTGGCATCGCAAACAAATTATAAAGGAATATTGGACTATACAGAAGACCCGATTGTATCGGTTGATATCATTGGAAACCCTCATTCGTGTTTATTTGATGCGCAACTTACCTCTGTTATTGATAAAATGGTGAAAGTTGTGGGATGGTATGATAATGAAATTGGCTATTCCTCTAGATTGATAGACATGATATTATTGATGAAAAAAGGTTTGTAGAAACACAGTTATTTCCCGAATAATAGCTGATACAAAAATCAATGATTACTCATTTTCTCCGTTCACGTATTTTAAAATATTTTGATCAAAATCTTCTTTTTTATCAACAAAAAAACTTTGAATTGGTAAGTAAAATAATTTATCGTTTTTTAATTGTGAATTTAAACGAACAAAATCTTTTTCGGTTGTAATGATGAGCTCTTTATCATCGCTTTTGCTATTTATATTATCCAAATCTTTAGCAGTAAAAAAATGATGATCGGCAAAAACAAGTTGCTCCACATTTGCACCAACAAAAAAATCTAAAAACGGTTTTGGCTTTGCGATTCCGGCAATAATTAATTTTGAAAGATATTTGATGTCTTGAACTTTAATAGATTTATTATGATTTACTATTTCATCATCATAACCAATATAAGTGAAATAAATTGGACAATCGAGTCCGATTTTTTGTTTAATAGAATTTTGTTCAGCCACTGAAATGTTTTTCGGACATTTAGTAATAATAATCAAATTAGCTCTTGAAGCACCTTTTCGATATTCTCTTAAATTACCTGTTGGCAACATCAAATCGTTGAAGTACAAATCATCGAAACTAGACAACAAAAGATAGAAACCAGCTCTGACTTTTCTGTGTTGAAAAGCATCATCCAATAAAATGATGTCAGGCTTGTTTTTTTTGGATATTAGTTGATGGATTCCGTTGCACCGGTTTGCATCTACAGCAACTTGAATAGAAGGAAATTTTTTATAAAACTGTAAAGGTTCATCACCAATCGATTCAGAAGTAACAGCTTCATTTGCTAGAATAAAACCTTTTGATTTTCGTTTATAACCTCGACTTAAAGTTGCTACTTTATAATTTGGCGAAAGTAGACGGATAAGATATTCAATTTGAGGCGTTTTACCTGTCCCGCCAACACTTAAATTTCCAACAACAATTGTTTTGACATCAAAAGAATTTGATTTCAAAATATTCATTTGAAATAGAAAATTTCGAATGGCAGTAATCCATCCGTAAAGAATAGCAAAAGGAAAAAGTAAATAACGTAAAATAATCATACTACGAAAGTAACATTTTTTTATCTTTGAAAATAAAAATCTGATTGAGATTTAAAAAAAATACGATGAAAATTAAAGATATAATTACGATTCTTGAAGAAATGGCACCTTTGGCTTACGCCGAAGATTTTGATAATGTAGGATTGTTAGTTGGAAATCAGGATATTGAAGCAACAGGCGTATTGGTTTGCCACGATGCTTTAGAACAAGTTATTAATGAAGCCATTCAAGAAAAATGTAATTTGGTCGTTTGTTTTCATCCTATATTGTTTTTGGGATTAAAGAAAATAACAGGCAAAGATTATATTGAACGAGCCATAATCAAAGCAATCAAAAATGATGTTGCCATTTATGCCGTTCATACTGCGTTGGATAATCATTCGAATGGCGTTAATAAAATATTTTGTGATGCATTGGGATTAATAAATACAAAAATTTTAGTTCCGAAAGAGCATTACATATATAAATTGACCACTTATACCATTCCAGAAAATGTACCAAAAGTAAAGGCCGCTTTGTTTGCTGCGGGTGCAGGAAAAATTGGGAATTATGAAGAATGTAGTTTTATGTCTGATGGCATTGGTACCTATAAAGGAGGCGATTTAAGTAATCCTGTGATTGGGAATAAATATGAATTAGTTGAAGCTAAAGAAGTTAAAATTGAGGTTACCTTTGAGAAACATTTGCAAAATAAAATAGTAAACGCATTATTTGAAAGTCATATTTATGAAGAAGTGGCGCATGAAATCGTATTATTAGAAAACAAACATCAAAATATTGGATTGGGAATGATTGGTGATTTACCTAATGAAATGGATGAAAAAGCATTTTTAGAATTTGTAAAAGAAAAAATGCAATGTGGAGGAATCAGGCACAGTGCTTATTTGAATAAGCCCATAAAACGAGTGGCGGTTTTGGGCGGATCGGGTAGTTTTGCTATTTCTGTGGCAAAAAAGTCTGGCGCAGACATTTTTTTAACGGCAGATTTAAAATATCACCAATTTTACGAGTCTGAAAATCAAATGATTATAGCGGATATTGGACATTTTGAAAGTGAAAGATATACAAAAAACTATATTGTTGATTTTCTTAAAGAAAAAATTAGTAAATTTGCAACCGCCTTGCTTGAAAGCAAAATCGTTTTATCGAAAGAAAATACAAATCCAGTTAAGTACTTATAAAATATGGCTACTACAAAAGAATTAAGCGTTGAGGAAAAATTAAGAGCGCTCTATGATTTACAATTAATAGATTCAAGAATTGATGAAATCAGAAACGTAAGGGGTGAATTGCCTTTAGAAGTGGAAGATTTAGAAGACGAAGTGACTGGTTTAACTACCCGTTTAGAAAAATTACAAAATGATTTGGTTTCAATTGAAACTACTATCAAAGAAAAAAAGAATGCAATTGATAATCATCAAATTGCGATAAAAAAATATTCTGAACAACAAAAAGACGTTCGAAATAACAGAGAATTTAATGCGTTAACAAAGGAAGTTGAGTTTCAAGAATTAGAAATTCAATTGGCTGAAAAACAAATTAAAGAATTGAGAGCTAACAGCGAACATAAGAAAGAAGTTATTTCAGGTTCAAAAGAACGTTTGGATCAAAAATCAAATCATTTAAAACACAAAAAAACGGAATTAAGTGATATCATGTCTGAAACAGAGAAAGAAGAAACCTTCTTGTCTGCGAAATCATCAGAATTTGAATCTAAAATTGAAGACCGTTTATTAGCGGCTTACAAAAGAATTAGAGGAAGTGTTAGAAATGGTTTAGCCGTTGTTAGCATTGAAAGAGGAGCTTCTGCAGGATCGTTTTTTACAATTCCGCCACAAATACAAGTTGAAATTGCTTCTAGAAAGAAAATCATTACTGATGAACATTCAGGAAGAATTTTAGTAGATGCAGGTTTGGCTGATGAAGAAAGAGAAAAAATGGAAAAAATATTTTCTAAAATGTAATATTTGAAACCACGTTTGAAACGTGGTTTTTTTTTATAAATTAATTTTATTTCTGCCTAACATTGAAAAAAATACATTTTTATTTACTTACAAAGTCCATTGGATTATACATCAATTTATTGAGTTATGTTCGTCCAAAATATGCTTTACAATTAAGCTATACTTTATTTAGTACTCCAAGAAAAGGAAGATTAAACATTAAAAAACTTCCAAAAACACTTCAAAACTCAAAAATAGTTCAGCAAGAATTTGATACACATCAATTTTACAGTTACATCTGGGAAGGAACTGAAGATACCATTCTTTTGGTTCATGGATGGGAAAGTAATGCTTCTCGTTGGAAAAAATTGATCAATCATCTCAAAATAACAGGTAAAACGATCATCGCAATTGATGCTCCAGGACACGGAATGAGCAATTCGAAGGAGTTTAATGTGCCTATTTATGCTTTATACATTGAACATATTATACAAAAATACAATCCTAAAACGGTCATTGGTCATTCGATTGGTGGTAATGCACTTGCCTATTTTCAAAGTAAATTTGAGCACAATATCAACAAAATGATTTTAATTGGAGCTCCTTCTGACTTTGAGATTATTTTAAATAATTATTTTAAAATGTTGCAATTAAATTCTAAAATACAAACAGCATTTAAAAATAAAATTTTCGAGAAATTCAATTTACATGCATCTGAATTTAACGCTTCTCAATTTTTAAAATCAGCAACTATTGAAGGTATTATTGCTCATGACAAACTAGATGATGTGGTTCATTTTACAGAAGCGTTGAAAATATCAAATGTATGGAAAAACGGCCAACTAATGAGTTCTGAGGGTTTTGGTCACAGCATGCATAACGAAGAAATTTATAAAACTATTACTGATTTTATAAAAAAATAGGTTGACCAATATAAGCCATTATTTTTTTACCTTTGTAATATGGAAGAAAAGCTCACCCGATTAAATAAATTTTTATCAGAAACAGGATTTTGCTCACGAAGAGAAGCGGATAAACTTATTGAACAAGGACAAGTAACCATAAATGGAATAGTTCCAGAAATGGGCACAAAAGTGACTTCAAACGATGAAGTACGTGTGAATGGCAAACTTATTCGAGAGAAAACCGCTAAAAATATCTATTTAGCTTTTAACAAACCACCTGGAATTGAGTGTACTACAAATTTGGATGTTAGAAATAATATTGTAGATTACATCAATTATCCTGAACGAATTTTTCCAATTGGAAGACTTGATAAAGCCAGTGAAGGTTTAATTTTTATGACAAATGATGGAGATATTGTCAATAAAATTTTACGCGCCAGAAATAACCATGAGAAAGAATACATAGTAACAGTAAACAGACCCATAACAGATCGATTTATTGAAAGAATGGGCAATGGCATACCGATATTGGAAACGGTTACCAGAAAATGCAAAGTGGAACAAATAAGTAAATACGTTTTTAGAATTATATTAACACAAGGTTTAAACCGACAAATTAGAAGAATGTGCGAGTACCTTGACTACGAAGTAACTTCATTAAAAAGAACTCGAATTATTAATATTTCGCTTGATATTCCTTTGGGAAGATACCGACTTTTGACAGAAATTGAAATTAATGAACTGAATCAATTAATTGAGCCTTCAAGTAAAACTGAAGAAGCAAGTTATCTAAAATAATAATTAGATAATTAACTATTTATAAAAATTAAAAAAATGATAAATCAGATTTGGTTTTATCATTTTTTTTTGTCTATAAAAAATATAAATCATTGTAATATAGATAGATAATTACTGGCTTTAATGAAATTCAATTTATATTTTTAAAAAAATAATTTGATGTGATTTTACATTTTTTTTCAATAATTACAATCATAATTTTGTATTAACAAATTATTCAAAAGGTACTTTAAGATTAAATGTAGCAAATGTAATAGTCTGAAATAATATAAGAAAATTATTGCGAAAAATGAGCACAGAAAATTCAATAACAAAAACTACAGGAAGTCAAATAAAAATATCTGAAAAAGATTCTAAGGAATTATTTATAAAAAATCAATCTAAAATTATTACTATTTTAAATGAAAGCTATATTGCTTTTGGTTTACTTGATATCATTGACAATTCAAATACAAGCAATATTATGAAATTAAAAATTGAGGCTATTTTAAAAGATTTAAGTTCGCTAGAACAAAAAATTTAAAAAGTTGTAAAATGACAATTTTTTTATGTTTTCTAATATATAAATTTGTCAAATATTAACCAATCAACAACCTCAAATACAAATTCATGGATAATGTAAATAATCTGTACTTGAATGAAATTAGTACTCGAATAAACTTAATTGATAATTTAGATTTTTTTAAAGAAAACAAAAAAAAGAAAACTAAAGTACTTGGTCATACATCTAATGTATTCATTTCTAATACAAAAGAAAAAATTGAAACTATTCAATCGCTTCAAATTATCATTACTGAATCTGAACTTATTGATACTTTAAATTTATTACAAAATCATCTTTATATTTCTGGATGGAAAACAACCTTTGGATCCAATCCAATCAAAAAAATGGAAAATAAATGGAATAATAAGTTATCAAACATTATTCTGATAAAGTTTAATAAAGTTTTAGAAATACTCGAAACTAATTTTCCTGAAAATAATCAAATTGAAGATTTTAAATTTTTATCAAAAAAATTAGCTTTTAAAAAATTTTCTGAAAATTTTGGAATATTTTAAAATAAAAAAAACAGGTTCTAAACCTGTTTTTTTGTTTTAAATGGTTTTTTCCATAACAAAATCATCCATTACATAAGAGTTCCCTATATCTATAACCGTTGAAAATAAAATAGCAAAACCAACTTTTTGGTAAAAATGAACCGCTTTATTATTTTTATTTACATTTAAAAATAAAGCTGATTGATTCTTTAGTTTAGCTTTTTTACTAATTTCATCAATCAATAAGTTGCCAACCCCTTTTCCTTGATATTGAGGTAAAACGTATAATTTATGAATTTTTGTTTTATGATTTAAATCACTATTTATTTCATATGAAGCATATCCAATAAATGTATCATTTTCTTGAATTAGCAAAAACACTTGATTATTAACTAATTGTTGTTCCAACGATTCTATACTATACATTCTATTCAGCATGTATTTGATTTGCTCATTAGAAATAATATTTTCGTAAGCAATAAACCAAATTTCATGAGCCAATTGATTGACAATTTCCAATTGGTTTTTCGTTGCAATACTAATTTTCATTTACTTCAAACGTCTTAATTCTCTAGCTAACAATGTGTTCTTTAGCAACATGGCAATAGTCATCGGGCCAACACCACCTGGAACTGGAGTAATAAATGATGCTTTTTTTGATACATTTTCAAAATCAACATCGCCAGTAATTCTGTAACCTTTTTCAGAATTTTCATCAATTACACGCGTAATTCCTACATCAATAATAACAGCACCATCTTTTACCATATCAGCTTTTAGGTAATTTGGAACACCTAAAGCGGTAATAATAATATCTGCTTGAACTGTAATTTCTTCGATATTTTTTGTATAACTATGAGTTACTGTAACCGTTGAATTTCCAGGAAAACCTTTACGTCCCATTAATATACTCATAGGTCTACCAACAATATGACTTCGTCCAATAACAACCGTATGCTTTCCTTTGGTTTCAACTTCATAACGTTCCAATAATTCTAAAATTCCGAACGGAGTTGCAGGAATAAAAGTAGTCATATCCAAAGCCATTTTCCCGAAATTTTCTGGATGAAATCCATCAACATCCTTACTTGGATCTACCGCCATCAATATTTTTTGAGTATCGATTTGTTCAGGTAATGGTAATTGAACTATAAACCCGTCAATATCATCATTTTGATTTAATTCTTCTATTTTTTTTAACAGCTCTATTTCTGTTGTGGTACTTGGCATTTTTACCATAGTAGATTCAAATCCAACGAGCTCGCACGCTTTTACTTTACTACCAACATAAGTTAAACTTGCGCCATCATTTCCCACAATAATTGCTGCTAAATGAGGTACTTTCTCATTATTTTGTTTCATTTTATGTACCTCGGCAGTTATTTCTGCTTTTATATCATTTGAAACTTTTTTTCCGTCTAAAATTTTCATTATGTAATTATTTGTGTTGGTTTAATTCATTCAAAAAAATATGACGCAAAATTGCGCCATTATTTATTATTTCATTCCGCTCATCATTCGCATCATGTTTTTTCCGCCTGGTCCTTGCATCATTTTCATCATCTTACTCATCTGCTCAAATTGCTTCATTAATTGATTAACTTGTTCAATTTTTGTACCGGAACCTTTTGCAATTCTAGTTTTTCTTTTCATATCAATTAAAGAAGGTTTTGCTCTTTCTTTTAACGTCATGGAATGAATAATTGCTTCAATATGTTTGAATGCATCGTCCTCGATTTCGACATCTTTTAACGCTTTTCCGGCTCCAGGTATCATTCCGACAAGGTCTTTCATGCTACCCATTTTTTTAATTTGCTGAATTTGAGATAAGAAATCATCAAAACCAAATTCGTTTTTAGCAATTTTCTTTTGTAATTTTCTGGCTTCGTCTTCATCATATTGCTCTTGAGCTCTTTCAACCAAAGAAACCACATCTCCCATTCCTAAAATTCGCTCAGCCATACGAGCTGGATAAAACACATCAATTGCATCCATTTTCTCGCCTGTACCAATAAACTTGATCGGTTTATTTACAACTGACTTAATAGAAATTGCTGCTCCACCACGAGTATCTCCATCTAATTTGGTTAAAATTACCCCGTCAAAATTCAATCTATCATTAAAGGTTTTAGCGGTATTTACTGCATCTTGACCTGTCATTGCATCAACTACAAACAATGTTTCATGAGGTTTTATGGCTGCGTGAACGTTGGCAATTTCGTTCATCATTTCTTCATCAATTGCTAAACGACCTGCGGTATCGACAATGACAACGTTAAATCCGTTGGCTTTGGCGTAGGCAATTGCGTTTTCAGAAATTATGACTGGATTTTTATTATCTGGTTCGGCATAGACTTCAACGCCAATTTGACCTCCAACAACCTTTAATTGATTTATTGCAGCTGGTCTATAAATATCACAAGCTACCAAAAGAGGTTTTTTATTCTTTTTAGTTTTCAAATAATTTGCTAATTTCCCAGAGAAAGTAGTTTTTCCAGAACCTTGAAGTCCAGACATTAAAATAACAGTAGGATTTCCTGATAAATTAACACCCGCAGCGTCGCCACCCATTAATTCGATTAACTCATCCTTGACAATTTTAACTAACAATTGCCCTGGTTGCAAAGTAGTCAATACGTTTTGTCCAATCGCTTTTTCTTTTACTTTTGTTGTAAAATCTTTAGCTATTTTAAAGTTAACATCGGCATCAAGAAGAGCTCTTCGAACTTCTTTTAATGTATCGGCTACGTTTACTTCTGTTATTTTTCCGTGTCCTTTGAGGATATGAAATGCTTTATCTAATTTGTCGCTTAAACTATTGAACATGATTTGTTATTTTAGAGTTGCAAATATAAGATTTTTAGGTTTTATTTTTTGATTTTGATTGGCTTTTGATGAAAATATTATAAGTACACAATAACCTTGATTATTTAGCCCTGATTGAGCCGATATCCTTGTTGTTTTTTTTTCTAAAAACAACAATATAAAGGCGAAAGCAGGAAAGACCCTTATTGATAAAGCCCGAGCCTATTGCTACTGAAATTTAAAAAAACTATTAATATAATTTTTACATTCTATCTGGAACATTGATTCCTAATAATTTGAAAGCTAGTTTTATAGTTTGTGCTACTTTGTCTGATAATTGAACTCTAAATGCTTTCTTTACTTCATCTTCTTCGCCTAAAATAGAAACGGTTTGGTAGAACGAATTGTATTCTTTAACCAATTCATAAGTATAATTGGCAACAAGTGCCGGACTGTGATTTTTGGCAGCATTTTGAATCACATCTGGAAAAAGTTCCAATTGTTTGATGAGTTCTTTTTCTTTGGGATGTAAATCTAAGTTGCAATTTTGGGTGAAATCAAAGTTTGCTTTTCGTAAAATAGATTGAATTCGGGCATACGTGTATTGAATGAAAGGCCCTGTATTTCCTGCAAAATCTACCGATTCTTCTGGATTGAAAAGAATTTGTTTTTTTGGATCAACCTTTAATATGTAATATTTAAGCGCACCCAAACCGATGGTTGTGTACAGCTCCTCTTTTTCTTGTTGCGAATAACCTTCTAATTTTCCTAATTCTGAAGCAATTGTTCCAGCAGTTTCGGTCATTTCTTGCATTAAATCATCCGCATCGACAACGGTTCCTTCTCTCGATTTCATTTTTCCAGATGGTAATTCAACCATGCCATAAGATAGATGATTCAGGTTTGAAGCCCATTCAAAACCTAATTTTTTAAGAATTAAAAAAAGCACTTTAAAATGGTAATCTTGCTCATTTCCAACAGTATAAACCATTCCGCCAACATCTTGAAAATCTTTAACACGTTGAATGGCTGTGCCAATATCTTGGGTCATGTAAACGGCGGTACCGTCGGAGCGTAACACAATTTTTCTATCCAAACCATCTGCGGTTAAATCTATCCAAACCGAACCATCTGGATCTTTTTCAAAAATGCCTTTTTCTAACCCAAATTGAACCACTTCTTTCCCTAAAAGATAGGTGTTTGATTCATAATAATAGGAATCAAAATCTACTCCCAAGTTTTTATACGTTTCTGCAAAACCATCATAAACCCATTGGTTCATAGTTTTCCAAAGTTCGATTACTTCTGGTTTACCCGCTTCCCAATCAAGTAGCATTTGTTGAGCTTCCAAGATGATTGGAGCTGTTTTTTTAGCTTCTTCTTCCGTTTTACCATCAGCAATAATTGTTGCAATTTGTTGTTTGTAAATTTTATCAAATTCTACGTAAAAATTACCAACTAATTTATCTCCTTTTAAACCAGATGTATTAGGTGTTTGTCCGTTTCCGTATTTTTGCCAAGCCAACATTGACTTACAAATATGAATTCCTCTGTCGTTAATAATTTGCGTTTTGTAAACTTTTTTTCCAGATGCTTTGATGATTTCTGCAACAGCATATCCCAACAAATTATTACGTACATGCCCTAAATGTAAAGGCTTATTCGTGTTTGGCGATGAATATTCTACCATCACCGCTTTGTCTGATGGATTGGGAGTTCCAATACCAAAATGATTATTTTGACGAACTTCATTAAAAAAATCAAGATAATATTGATCTGAAATAACAATGTTTAAAAAGCCAGCAACCACATTAAAAGAAGTTACTTCTGGTGCATTTGCAACCAAATAATCGCCAATTTTTGACCCTATTTCTGCTGGATTTCCTTTTATAAGTTTCAATAATGGAAAAATAACCATTGTTATATCTCCTTCAAAATCTTTCCTTGTAGTTTGAAATTCAACTTTTTCGATGGTTACATCAAAGGTTGTTTGAACAGCGGTAAAGATATGGGGCTGTAAAATTTCTTGTAAAGTCATAATTTTGATATTTATTTTTAAGAGTGCAAAGATACTATTTAATTATTATTCTTTTGTTTCTGATAAAATAAGAAAAAAGGATAAAAAAAACCTCGAAAAAAATTTCGAGGTTTAGACTATTTACTGATTATTTACCATTTGATTATGGCACTTGCCCAAGTGAATCCGCTACCAAAAGCAGCTAATACAACGGTATCGCCCTTTTTGATTTTCCCTAATTCCCAAGCTTCTGTCAAAGCAATAGGCACAGAGGCAGCCGTGGTATTTCCGTATTTCTGAATATTGTTAAAAACTTGATCGTCAGACAATTTGAATTTTTGTTGAATGAATTGAGAAATTCTCAAATTGGCTTGATGAGGAATCAACATATCAATATCTGAAACTTGCAAATTATTGGCTTGAAGCCCTTCATTAATAACCTCACTAAAACGAACCACTGCATTTTTAAATACAAATTGACCGTTCATGTAAGGTAAATAACTTTCATCATTTGGGTCGTTGTCTGCTAAAATATCTGTAATCCATCTGCCGCCCATTCCTGGTGCTTTCACAACCAATTCTTCGGCATGTTGCCCTTCAGAATGTAAGTGAGTAGATAATATTCCTTGTGTTAAATCTTCTTCTCTACTTAATACCGCAGCACCTGCTCCGTCACCAAAAATCACGGATACTCCTCTACCTCTGTCGGTCATGTCTAAACCTACTGAATGTACTTCTGAACCAATTACTAAAATATTTTTATACATTCCTGACTTGATGTATTGATCGGCAACAGAAATTCCGTAGACAAATCCAGAACATTGATTTCTAATGTCTAAAGCACCCACAGTTCGAAGACCTAAATCTCGCTGAACAAGAACTCCTGGCCCAGGAAAATAATAATCTGGACTTAAAGTAGCAAAGACTACAAAATCAATATCATCATTGGTTAAACCCGATCTTTCAATAGCTATTCTCGCTGCTTTTACACCCATTGAAGTGGTTGTATCTTCACCTCGAATGATGTGACGACGCTCTTGAATACCCGTTCGTTCCTGAATCCAAGCGTCGTTGGTATCCATTATTTTTGATAAATCGTCGTTGGTAACAATATTATCTGGAACATAATACCCAAGTCCCGTTATTTTTGAATGATACATATTTTTAATTGTTTGATTTCAATACAAATTTATTGAACTTTTTTAAAGTACCTAATTATATTCTCCATTATTTTGATAGGAAAACGATCTCATCTAATTTAATTTCAGTAGGATGAATGAAAAATATTGGTTTTCCATCTCGATCCGATTCAATTAGAAAATAGTTTCCTCTATAATAGGATTTTTTTACTTTTACCTTAAAATCGGAATGCGAAACTACTTTTAATTGATGCGGATATACTAATTCGACCCCATTTGGAGTTTCAATTTCATTAATATCATCAAAAAGTGAAGCAATATATTTATTTTTAGGCTTTTCAAATAAGTCTTTAGGCTTTTTATGTCCGATAATTGTTCCCGCTTGCATTACCAACACTTCATCTGCAAAAGATAAAACATCCGTACTGTCGTGTGTTGCAATAATTGTAGTAATATTATTTTCTTTGAGATATCTGAATATTTTTCTGCGCAAACTATTTTTTCTAAAATTATCTATATGACTGAAGGGTTCGTCCAACAATAAAACTTCAGGTTCAAATGCTAAAACTCGAGCAAGAGCAACACGTTGCATTTGACCACCACTTAAATATTTTGCTTTGGTGTTTGCAAACTCGTTCATTTCAACAACTTCAAGTAATTCTGAAATTCGAGTATCTTTTTTTTCGGGATGCATATTAGACAAAAACTTCCCAACATTCTCTGCAACAGTTATAAAAGGCATCAAATCAAAATCTTGGGCCAAGTATTTCATAAAATCCATTCCAGGAATCAAGTTGTATTTTGGACCTAAAATCGCTGTTTCGTTCCAAAATATTTGTCCTTCATCCAAATCATAAAGTCCGTAAATTAATTTTAGTAAGGTACTTTTACCACAACCACTTTCACCAATAATTGCCAAATGTGATCCTTTTTTCAACTTAAATTGAATGGAATGCAACGTCAATTCTGACTGATATGAAAATGAAAGTTGGTTAACTTGAAGCATACTAAATTTAAAAAAACAAATTTAAGTCAATAATACAGACCTTTGTAAATTTTACAACAAATATTTGCAACTATCTCACTTTTATTTTTCAAAATAAAACAAAAAGATTACTTTTGCACCTAATTAAAAAATAAACAAAATGGCTACAAATAGAACATTTACAATGATCAAACCGGATGCGGTTGAAAAAGGACATATCGGTGGAATTTTAAACATGATTGCAGAAGGTGGTTTCAAAATCGTTTCTTTGAAATTGACGCAATTAACTGTTGCTGACGCTCAAAATTTTTATTCAGTTCACTCAGAAAGACCTTTTTATGGTGAATTGGTAGAATTTATGTCACGCGGACCAATCGTTGCTGCAATCCTTGAAAAAGAAAATGCAGTTGAAGATTTCAGAACATTAATAGGTGCAACAAACCCAGCTGACGCGGCTGAAGGTACAATCCGTAAAAAATATGCAACTTCTATTGGAGAAAATGCTGTTCACGGTTCAGATTCTGATGAAAACGCAGCAATTGAAAGCGCTTTCCACTTTTCAGGAAGAGAGCAATTTTAATTAAAATATAATATTCAAAAAAAAGTCCATTTCAAACGAAATGGACTTTTTTTATCTCAAAACAATATCTTTTACTACTTCTTTTCGCATTTCATCATTAATCATCTTGATGATTTTATCCTTTCCATAGCTCAATTCTTCTCTCAAAACCGAAGAAGAAAGAGAAACATACAGCGTACTACCTTTCAATTCAACTCCTTGTGTGTAATAATTTACGCCATTACCCATCAATGATTTCCAAGCTGTAGCAACATCGACTTTGTCTATACCAAAAGTCAGTTTGTTTTGCTGGATAAAAATCTGTAAAACCTCCGAAATAGAATTTTCGTTACTTTGTCTTTTTGCCATTATTTTATCGAAAATGGAGTTAATCTTTTATAATGATAAATCAATTTAGCCTCATTTTTAATGACCAAAACACTGTCGCGTATTTCTACAATTTCTTCACTCCACTTGCTGTACGGGGTAGAATATTGCAACTTCCATTTGCTTTCAACTTGCTCAATTTGAATGCTTTCCTTTACGTCGTTGACCAAATATTTTCCATCCAATTGTGGGTACACTTTTTTTCGAAAACCTTTCAAATCTTTCAATTCAAAATAGTCAACAGACTCATTTATTTTATACGTTTTTTTAGACCCATCTGGCAAATTTACATATTCTATTTCCCAATATCCATTCAATTTTTTCAAATCACCCGACTGAATGTCTTGCTTGCAAGAAACCAAACAAATCAATCCGAAAAGCCACACTAATTTTTTCATTTTTACTATATTTTATTTGAGTGTGTCCTTGTTGCAGTTCCTATTTCTAAAAAAACACAATCACATAAGCAACAAGGTCGGGCTGTTCGCTATATCTCTTGCTCCGCTGCGCTACACAAGAGGATGCCGCTTCCATCCCTCACACAAAATTCGTTAAACAGATAAATATCTTTTTTTTTGACGATATAAAATTACATCAATTAAATCAAAAAAGCCTACATTTGAATAAACCTTTTTTGTTAAATTTAGTCAAACGAATATGAAAAAAATCGTTACTATACTCATCACTTGTTTACTTTACGGCTGCGGACCAGAATTGGATTGTTGCGCTATGCCAGAAGAACCTATGTATTTTCCGCCATTAAGTGAAACTGCTGTTTGGGAAACCAAATCAGTACAAGAATTGGGGTGGAATCAAAATGCGGTTCAACCTTTATTGGATTATTTACAATTAAAAAACTCCAAATCATTTATCATTCTCGTAAACGGAAAAATAGTCATGGAAAACTATTTTAATGGGCATACTCAAAACTCACTTTGGTATTGGGCAAGTGCTGGCAAAACATTAACAACCACAATCGTTGGAATTGCACAACAAGAAAACCTCATACAAACCAATAATAAAGTATCGAATTATTTAGGAACCGGATGGACCAATGCACCTTTAGTAAAAGAAAATCTGATTACGTTAAAACACTTACTCACCATGACTTCTGGTCTCAACGAAACATTAGGTGATGATGTTTCACCTTCCAATTTGCAATATGTTGCAGATGCTGGTTCGCGTTGGGCATACCATAATGTGTATGTAAAACTACAAGATGTCATTGAAAACGCAACACCTAATCATACTTGGAATACTTACTTTAATGAAAAGCTCAGAGATCCAATCGGAATGTCTTCAAACGGATTTTGGTTTAATAATACTGAAGGGAATCGAATCTATAATAGTAATACTCGAAGCATGGCACGATTTGGTTTACTAGCTTTAAACAAAGGAAAATGGAATCAAAACACCATATTAAATCAAGATTTTTTTATTGCGTCAACATCAACATCTCAGAATATAAATCTAGCTTATGGGTATTTGTGGTGGCTGAACGGGAAATCGAGTTATCGTTTACCGCAAACACAATTTCAGTTCAACGGAAATTTAGTTCCGTCTGCTCCGTCGGATATGTTTTGTGCTTTAGGGAAAAATGATCAAAAAATATATGTTGTTCCAAGCCGAAAAATGGTTGTCATCAGAATGGGAAATGTAGCGGACAATGTCAATCTTGCCTTATCTGATTTTGATAATGTGCTTTGGCAAAAAATAAATGCTTTGTATCAATAATATTACTTTTTGTTAAAGTAGGTAACAATAGCATACATTACCAATACAAAAGAAAGTAATTGAAAACATAGTGCAAAATCTTTTGAAAAACGTTCAATAATAGCACCCAATCCGTTTAATAATACACTTATTAAAATTATTTTAATTGGAGAAAGTTGTTTAAAAAAAGTAATGATTTTCATAACGATTTATTTAAAGAATGAATCCACAAATTCATATTTATTAAACACTTGTAAATCTTCAATTCCTTCACCAACACCAATATATTTAACCGGAATTTGAAATTGATCTGAGATACCAATAACAACACCACCTTTTGCTGTACCGTCAAGTTTGGTAACGGCAAGACAAGTTACTTCAGTAGCTGCCGTAAATTGTGTGGCTTGTTCAAATGCATTTTGTCCAGTTGAACCGTCAAGTACTAATAATACGTCATGTGGAGCATCTTCAACCACTTTCTGCATCACTCTTTTTACTTTAGACAATTCACTCATCAAGCCAACTTTGTTATGCAAACGACCCGCAGTATCAATAATAACCACATCTGCATTTTGTGACACGGCACTTTGCAAAGTATCAAATGCTACAGATGCTGGATCGCTTCCCATCTGTTGTTTAACAATTGGAACGCCTACTCTATCAGCCCATATTTGTAACTGATCAATAGCTGCAGCTCTAAAGGTATCTGCTGCACCTAAAACGACACTGTAACCTGATTTTTTTAATTGATAGGCAAGTTTTCCAATGGTGGTTGTTTTACCCACACCATTAACACCAACAACCATAATAACGTAAGGTTTTTTATCTTTTGGAATTTCAAAAGAAGTCGCTTCACCTGAATTAGTTTCGGATAAAAGTCCTGCAATTTCATCACGAAGAATTACGTTCAACTCTTCTGTTCCAAGATATTTATCGTTGGAAACACGCGCCTCTATTCGTTTTATAATTTTTAAAGTAGTATTTACACCCACATCAGAAGTTACTAGAATTTCTTCCAGATTATCTAATACCTCATCGTCAACCTTAGATTTTCCAGCTACTGCTTTGGTTAGTTTAGAAAAAAAAGAAGTTTTGGTTTTTTCTAATCCTTTATCTAATGTTTGCTTTGCTTCGTCATTAAAGCTAGCGTCTCTTTTATCAGATGAAAATATTTTTTTAAAAAAACTCATGGCGTTTGTTGTTTAATAATCAAATTTAATTTTAAATCAAATTAGGTACAAATATAAAAATAAAAAAGCTACTTTCTAATGAAAGTAGCTTTGATATAAAAATTTAATTAGGAATTATTTCTTTGCTAAGAAACTATCCACCTCTTCTGGTGTCATAATGCTTTCAACAAAAGTATAAGCTCCAGTTTTTGGAGATCTTACCATTTTGATAGCTTTTGATAATCTTTTTGAAGACGTTTGTAACGATGCTACGGTTTTCTTTGCCATGACTAATAATTATTTAATTTCTTTGTGAACAGTCATTCTCTTCAAGATTGGATTAAATTTTTTAATCTCTAATCTATCAGGAGTGTTTTTTTTGTTTTTGTTTGTAATGTAACGTGAAGTTCCAGGAAGACCTGTTCCTTTGTGCTCAGTACATTCTAAAATTACTTGAATTCTATTACCTTTCTTTGCCATTTTTTATGTATGATTATTTTTGGAAAAGATTATTTAATAAATCCTTCTGACTGTGCTTTTTTCAAAACAGCAGCGATTCCATTTTTATTAATTGTTTTAATTGTAGATGCAGCTACTCTAAGAGTAATCCATCTATCTTCTTCTGGAAGATAAAAACGTTTTTTAACTAAGTTTACAGAAAATTTTCTCTTAGTTTTGTTCATAGCGTGAGAAACATTATTTCCTACCATCGCTCTTTTACCTGTAAGGTCACAAACTCTTGACATTATGCTTATCTTTTATCGTTATTCAAAATCAGGGTGCAAAGAAACAAAAAATAAATCGTTGTTGCAAAAAAATGTTACACAATTTTCAATATTTCTTTTTGTAACATTTCAAATGCCTTATTTACAGTTCTATCGATCACTTTTTCTCGGGGTTGACCAAAATCAAATTGTTCGGCAATTACCTCATTTGGAGTTGCAATGGCTATACAGATGGTTCCAATGGGTGCATCGGCATCTCCTTTATTGGGTCCGGCATTTCCTGTTGTTGCAATGGCAAAATCGGTTTTCATTATTTTCTTGACTTGCAATGCCATTTGAATAGCAACTTCTTTTGATACGACAGAATACTCGATTATAAGCTCTTCAGAGATGCCTAATACACTAATTTTGGTTTCAGTAGCATAACTTACAATTCCGCCGTTAAAATAAGCAGATGAGCCTGCAACAGAGGTTATCACTTGAGCGATTTTACCACCGGTGCAACTTTCGGCGGTGGCCAGTGTTTTGTTTTTTTGAGAAAGTTGTTTACCAATCATTACTTCTATGGTTTGATCTTCGTCATATCCTACAATAATATCAGAAATTATAACTGCCAATGAAGTAACATTTTCTTGAATGGCTTGCTCCAAAACTGCTTTATCTTTCCCTCTAGCGGTAAGCCTAAGCCTTACTCTACCAGGTGATGGCAAATACGCTAGTTTAATGAAATCTGGTAAGCTGTTTTCCCAATTTTCAATACGCTCTGCAACCAAACTTTCACCCTGTCCGTAGGTCATGATTGTTTTGTGAATAATGTAAGGTCGGTCAAATTCTTTAACTAATTTGGGTATGATATGGTTTTCAACAATGTACTTCATTTCATAAGGAACACCTGGAAGTGAAATAAAAACCGTTTGTTCTTTTTGCATCCACATTCCGGGAGCAGTTCCCACGTTGTTAAAGAGAATTTGGCATGTTGACGGCACCAAAGCTTGGTCTTTATTAACTTGTGACGCTGGGCGTTTCATGACGGTTTCTATCAATTGAATGACGTGCGTTTCTACTTCTTGATTTCGAACCAAATGATCATCAAAATATTCACAAAAAGTGTGCTTTGTAATGTCATCTTTTGTTGGACCAAGACCGCCTGTAATGATGACTAAATTGGTTTTATTTTGTAAGGATGCAAATGTGTCTAAAATGTGTTTCTTATCATCTGAAATAGAAAGCATTTCGATGGTTTGAATACCGATTTTATCCAAAGCTTTTGCGATGTATCCTGAGTTGGTATCGACAATTTGCCCAATTAAAATTTCGTCTCCAATGGTAACGATGGTTGCTGTCATTTGTGGTTTTATTTACGGGATTTAAAAAAGCCCAAAAGTTTATAAAAATGCCAAAAATTTATTGTTTAGCCCCGACAGAGCTGGTATCCTTGTGTAGCGTCAGCGGAGCAAGATAAAAGCGATGGCGGGAATAAGGTGGATAAATAGGTCCCGAACCATTTGCTTCTAAAGAGAAATACTGTCGCCAATTGAAAGCAACATGAGGTCTTTTCCTGCGTCGAAAAACTTTTTGATGGCTTGTTCATGATTGATTTTGATGTAGCCAAAAGTGTCATAATGATACCCTAAAACTTTGTCGCAATGCACAAAATCTGATGCAGTAATTGCATCTTCTACATCCATTGTGAAATTATCACCTATGGGTAAAATGGCTAGGTCGAGTTTGGTACGTATTGGTATCAATTTCATGTCAAAAGTCAAGGCTGTATCGCCAGCAATATATATGTTTTTGTGCTCACTTTCGATCACGAATCCGCACGGGTTTCCGCCATAAGTTCCATCTGCAAAAGAGCTAGAATGGATGGCATTAACCATTTTTACTTTTCCAAAATCGAACGTCCAACTTCCGCCGTGATTCATCATGTGGCAATTGAAATTTTTAGCTAAATAATAAGTTGCAATTTCGGCATTAGAAATGATAATAGCCTCGGGATTGTTTGCTATGATTGCCTCCACATCGAGTACGTGGTCTTGATGGGCATGGGTCAATAAAATATAATCGGTTTTGATATTGTTTATGTTTATTTCACTCGCATATGGGTTTGCAGAAATAAATGGATCTACAATGATTATTTTTGAACTAACTTCAATTTTAAGGGATGCGTGACCAAGAAATGTTATTTTCATTTTGATTTAATTTGTGTAATAAATGAGAAGATCTGACACCAAGAATATTAACGCTAATGACAAAAGAACAGAAAGAATGAAGGTACTTATGGCTACTTTTTTCAATTCAGGGTCTAATAATTTTGGGTTTTGGTTGCTTTTGACGGTCATTAAATGACTTGTTAGCGGAAAATAAGACGCGATGAAAATATATTGATCAAAGTTAAAAACTTCATCTTTCATGTCATTGATGAACATGAAAACAAGCACTAAAATCATGGCTGAAATGATTAGGAAAAAGTGGTATTTTTTTGCCCAATCAGCACCTTTTTTCACAACTAAGGTGTTTTTATTCGACTTTCTATCAGAATCTTCGTCGCGCATGTTATTGAGATTTAATACACCTACGCTGAGAAAACCTATTGCCGTTGCTGGCAGAAACAGCAGCCAATCTATATGTTTTGAATACATAAAATAAACGCCCATAGTGCTCACCCAACCAAAAAAGATAAACACAAAAACATCACCATATCCATGATATCCGTAGGCTGAATTTCCGACGGTGTATCGAATTGCAGAGGCGATAGCGAGTAAGCCAAGTATGAGAAAAATTATTGAATATAATAAATAAGCTCCTTTGAAAGCACTGTAAATAAGTAATAATGCTGAAATCAACGTTACAATTGAAGTGATTACCATGGCGTTTTTCATTGCTTTTGGCGTAATAACCCCACTTTGAATGGCTCTTTTGGGTCCTACTCTATCGTCGTTGTCTGTGCCTTTGATTCCATCTCCGTAATCATTTGCGAAATTGGATAGAATTTGAAATCCAAGGGTTGTTGTGAGTGCAAAAATGACAATTTTCCAATTGAACATGGCTTGCGACATGGCGTAAAAACTTCCAACCAATATTCCGGAAACAGAAAGAGGTAAAGTTCGTAATCTAGCGGCTTGTATCCAGTGTTTCATTATAAATGTTTAAAAAGTTTAAAAGGTTTTAAAAGGTGATTTTCTACTTGAAACCCATTATGGTAACCATTTTTTTTCAAAATTTGGTTTTCTTTTTTCTAAAAAGGCATTTCTACCTTCTGTTGCTTCTTCGGTCATGTAAGCCAAACGTGTGGCTTCACCTGCAAATACTTGTTGACCAACCATGCCGTCATCGGTTAAATTCATAGCAAATTTTAACATCTTAATGGATGTTGGTGATTTTGCTAAAATCTCTTGCGCCCATTCGTAAGCGGTAATTTCCAATTCACCGTGTGGAATTACGGCGTTTACCATTCCCATTTCGTAGGCTTCTTGAGCTGAGTAATTTCTTCCTAAAAAGAAGATTTCACGTGCTTTTTTCTGTCCAACCATTTTAGCAAGATAGGCCGAACCATATCCGCCATCAAAACTGGTAACATCGGCATCGGTTTGTTTAAAAATAGCATGTTCTTTACTTGCTAAAGTCAAATCGCAAACTACATGCAAACTGTGTCCGCCACCAACTGCCCAACCTGGAACAACACAAATTACTGCTTTGGGCATGAATCGGATGAGACGTTGCACATCTAAAATATTCAAACGGTGATAACCATCTTCGCCCACATAACCTTGATGTCCACGAGCTTTTTGATCGCCACCACTACAAAATGACCAAATGCCATCTTTGGAAGAAGGACCTTCGGCAGATAGCAAAACAACTCCAATCGAAGTGTCTTCTTGTGCATCGTGAAAGGCTTGCAAAAGCTCTGATGTGGTTTTTGGTCGGAAAGCATTACGAACGTCTGGTCTATTGAAAGCTATTCTTGCAACGCCATTACTTTTTTTGTACGTAATGTCTTCAAACTCTTTTACGGTTACCCAATTTGGATGGTTCATTTTGTAATAATTTGAGTGTAAAATTAATTCATTTTTAATATTTTAAAATAAAAAAAAAGGTATTTTTATTAACAGCTACAAAAAAGGCAATTCCAAATGATGAATTGCCTTTTCTGATATATTTTTTTTGTGTTTTTTACTTTAAATTAGATAAATTCCGTCATCTTTAATATCAATTAATTTTTCTCTATAAAGCATTCCGATGGCTTTTTTAAAAGTTTTTTTACTCATTTTCAAGACTGTTTTAATATCTTCTGGATTTGAGTTATCGTTTAAACGTAAAAAACCCCTGCTTGCTCTAAGTTCATTTAAAATAATTTCTGAATTGGGTTCAATATTCTCAAAACCCTGAATTTGAAGCGATACGTCAATTTTTCCGTCGGGGCGTATGGTTTTAATGTAGCCTTTTAGTTTGTCACCTGTTCGAATAGAATCATCATAAACCTCATCTTTATAAATAAGTCCTTTATGAATTTGATTGATGATGACGTTGATTCCGATATCTGTAATGTGCGAAATAATCAAATCAACTTCTTCATTTTTGGAAACGGTGATATTTTCGTTATCTAAAAACTGATTGGTTTTGCTTGATGCAACCAAACGATTTGTTTTTTCGTCCATGTAAAGATACACCAAATAGCGTTTTCCTTTTTCCATCGGGCGCGCTTGTTCTTTAAACGGAACTAGAATATCTTTTTCCATTCCCCAATCCATGAAAGCGCCGACTTGATTGACATAATTAACGCGCAAAAGAGCAAACTCATTCAAGAAAATATAAGGAACCAAAGTAGTTGATACCGGTCGTTCTTCATGGTCTAAATAAACAAAAACAATCAACTCCTCACCTATTTCAAATTTGTTTGGAACGTATTTATTTGGCAAAAGAATGTCGTTTATTCCATCAGGATCCTCTTTGGGATTACCTAAAAATAAACCAACTTTAGTATCTCTTAATATGGTGAGCGTATTGTATTTTCCTATTTCAATCATTATTCAATTTTTCTAAAGGGCAAAGGTACAAAATTGAATGCTTTTGGAGCAGATTTATAGTTTTAGATTTTGAGTGACCGTTTTATTGTCCTATTCCTAAATAAAATACATAACAATTTATTAGATTATTTTATATATTTGAGTTTTAAAAAACATAATAATGAAACTAATTATAACAATATTACTATTTCTATTTTCAATTCAAACAAATTTTGGTCAAGTTGCAGCATTTGATCCTGAAATAAAAAAAATGATTTCAGAAGTTACATCAGAAAATTTAGAGGCTACCGTAAAAAAATTAGTTTCTTTTGGAACCCGACACACACTAAGCGATACCAAAAGTGCAACACGTGGAATTGGAGCAGCGCAACGATGGGTAAAATCAGAATTTGATAACTATGCCTTGGCTTCGAATGGAAGGCTGACTTCGGTTATAGATTATTTTACCATTAAAGCTGATGGAAAACGCATAGCAAATGATGCCCAATTGGCTAATGTAATGGCGACTTTGAAAGGAACCGATCCTACAGATGATCGAGTATTGATTATTAGTGGTCACTTAGATTCTCGCGCTACAGACGTTATGGACGCAAAAATTGACGCACCTGGAGCCAATGATGACGGATCGGGAGTGGCTGCAATGATGGAATTGGCTCGAATAATGAGTAAAAGAGAATTTCCATTTACTTTGGTATTTGTTGCCGTAGTTGGTGAAGAACAAGGATTGTATGGCGCTAGATATTTAGCCGAAAAGGCGAAAAATGAAAATTGGAATATCATTGCCATGTTAAATAACGACATGATTGGCAACAGTTTGTCGAGTGGCACTTTATTGAGAGACAATAAACAGGTGCGTGTTTTTAGTGAAACCATTCCTTATTTAGAAACTGAAGCTGAAGCTAAATTACGAAAAGCCACCAATAGAGACAATGATAGTCCGTCAAGACAATTGGCGCGTTACATAAAAACGGTTACGAATCAATATGTGGAACAATTAGATATAAATTTAGTGTACCGAAACGACCGCTTTTTGCGTGGTGGCGACCATACACCTTTTAGTCAGAATGGATTTACGGCCATTCGTTTTTGTGAAATGAATGAAAACTATGATCACCAACATCAAGATGTGAGAAAAGAAAACAACATTCAATTTGGCGATCTTCCAGAATTTATTGATTATGAATACATGAAAAAAGTGACTTGTTCCAACCTAGCTACTTTTAGTAATTTGGCTTTGTCACCAAAAGCACCAACAAATGTAGGTATTGAAATAAAAGAGTTGACAAATTCCACTACGTTAGTTTGGAATAAACCCGAAGGAAAACCTGTTTATGGCTATACCATTCTAATCAGGGAAACCGCTTCATCACATTGGGAAAAAACCATTTTTGTGAAAGATATAAAAGCTGAAATACCGTATTCAAAAGATAATTTTTTCTTTGCAGTACAAGCAGTCGATGAATTAGGTCATTCTAGTTTGCCTGTTTTTCCGGTTCCGATTCGTTAATCTTGTTATTAATCTAAACCAACTCTTTAAAAAACTGCAATAATATCTTGTCGTTTTCACGCGTCGGTGTAAAAACTTCTAAAATTGCTGGAGATTCATTATGACTGAATATCAATTGTAATTGTTGATTTAATGTTTCTTCAGAGCTTGCTATTTGGTAATGAAAACCATACATTTTAGCTAAATTTTCAGCTGTAAAACAATGCGATGTTTCAAAAAAGGTATTGAAAACGGGCGTTTCATCGTGTCCAGGTAAAATTCTAAATATACCTCCTCCTCCATTGTTAATTAAAATAATCTTGAAGTTTTTGGGTATATAATCATTCCACAATCCATTCGAATCGTATAAAAAACTTATATCGCCTGTAATAAAAATCGTTTGCTTTTTATTGGCCACAGCCGCACCAATAGCCGTTGAAGTACTTCCATCTATGCCGCTAGTACCCCGATTGCAAAATACTTCAATGGATGGATGAATGTCTATCAATTGCGCATAACGAATGGCAGAACTGTTTCCAATTTGTAGCTGTGAATTGATTGGTAAACGTTCCATGATTTTCTGAAATACTTTAAAATCAGAAAACGGAATTTTGTTTAAATAGGCTGCCGTTTTAGTTTTTCGAAGTTGGTTAACCTTGTCAAAATAGTCAAAATAATCACTTTCAATTGGTTTCAAAAAAGGAATAAATTGATTGAAAAAATAATTCGGATTCACTTGAAAATGTTCGGTTAAACAACCATACGTGTCATATGCTCTCAGAGAATCTATGTGCCAATGATGTTTCGGTTGGTATTTGCGTAAAGCCGCTTTTATTCTTTTGGAAACAACCATACCTCCAAAAGTAATCAGAATTTCAGGTTGGAAATACTCAAAATCAGTAGTCGAAAATGGGGTGATTATCGTGTCAATATTATTTATGAAAGTGGGATTATGTAAATTGGAGGTCGTTTCTGTCATCACAACAACTGAAGTATCATTTGCAAAAAAATCAACAATAGAATCATCAATAGCATGAGGATCGTTGACTCCAACAAGTACTAATTTCTTTTTGGATAAATTCCAAATTGCAGCAAATTTATCCCAATTAGGAAGTATTGAAGTAGTCGTATTCGTTTCAAAATCGAAACTATTAACCTTAACAGATAGCTCGTTAACAGTTTCGTACAAAGGCTCTTCAAAGGGTGCGTTGATATGAACAGGTCCTTTGTTTTCAATAGAGAAATGAAGCGCTTCGGTAATTTTTTTATCATTTTCTAAAGAAGCTCCTTCAACCAAATTGGCATTAAATAAGGAATGATTTTGAAACACGTTTTCTTGGCGAATGGTTTGACCGTCTCCAATATCAATTTTATCCAAAGGACGGTCAGCACTAATAACAACCAATGGAATTTGACTGTAAAATGCCTCTGCAAAAGCTGGATAATAATTTAATAATGCCGATCCCGACGTACATACCAAAGCAACGGGTTGTTTTGTTTGTTGTGCAATTCCAAGAGCAAAAAAAGCGGCACTTCTTTCATCGGCAACACTGTAGCAAGAAAATTTTGGATTGTTTACAAACCCAATCGTCAGTGGTGCATTTCTTGAACCTGGAGAAATTACGATATTTGTTACTCCTTGGGCAAGACAAATTTCAATAATGCTTTGCGCTAAAGGAATTTTGGGATAAATCATTTGAATTGGATTGTGAGTGACAAAGTTACAAAGTATTTTAAAGTCTTTGCTAAAGTTTTGTTATTTTTGGGAACAAATTAATACTATATGAATGTACGAATTCGCCCTTTTCAAACGGAAGATGTTCTTTCCATTTTGGAAATTATCAATTATAATATTTTAAATTCAACCGCTATATATGATTATGAACCAAGAACTTTGGAACAGCAATCAATCATTTTTAGTGAAAAAATAAAAAAAGGTTTTCCAATTTTTGTTGCAACTTTAAATGACGAATTGGTTGGATTTGCTTATTATAGTGAGTTTCGATTTAGAGAAGCTTATAAATTTACCGTTGAACATTCCGTATATGCCCATCCCAAACATGTTGGGAAAGGCATTGGGAAATTACTTATGACTCAATTAATTGCTACTGCGAAAGACCAAAAACTTCATACCATGATTGGCGTTATTGATTCTGAAAACGAGCAAAGCATTTCATTTCACGAATCGTTTGGATTTGCAAAAAAAGCCGTTTTGGAAGAAACCGGATTCAAATTTGACCGCTGGTTACATTCCGTAATAATGCAAAAAATGCTGTAATATTATTTTTTTTCTATCCAATCAATGATTGATTGATCTGATGGTAACGTTTGAGGTCCAACAACTCTTTCTAATTGACCTTTTTCATTAATCAGGTATTTCTGAAAGTTCCATGCAACATCGCTATCCTCTAAACCGTTTCTAGATTTTTGAGTTAGAAACTGATACACATCACACATATCATTTCCAACAACAGAAACTTTAGACATCATCGGAAAAGTAACTCCGTAATTACGTTGGCAAAAGGCACTAATTTCTTGGTTCGTTCCTGGCTCTTGAGATCCGAAATTATTTGCTGGAAAACCCACTATTACAAAGTTTTTATCTTGGTATTTTTTGTAAACTGCTTCCAAATCTTTGTATTGAGGTGTTAATCCGCATTTTGAAGCGGTATTAACAACCATGATTTTCTTTCCTTTTAATTGTGAAAAATCAAAATCATTCCCAGCTAAATCGGTCACTTTAAATTGGTAAATTGTTTCTGTCATAACTACTTGTTTTTGTAAAGGTGTTTCTAATGGTTGATATTGCTTAGGTTGCGCTTGATTTTGACAACTTACTAAACCTAAAAAAAGTACTGCAATCCATGAATTTTTCATATTATTATTTTTAATTATTATTTACTATTTAATTTACTGTTTTTATACCCATACATAAAGTAAAAAACCAACCCTATTAACAACCAAATTCCGAACCATTTCCAATTGGATACAGCCATTCCTGTCAATAAATAACAACAAGAAATTAAGCCTAATAAAGGAATTAAAGATAAGTTTTTGACGAATGCAAATACAGCCATTACTAAACAAATTATCATGAAAACAATCATTGAAATATTTGCACCAAAAGCGTCGCCTTGCAAATCAAATGTTTCTTTAAAAAAAGTTGGCAAAAGGTATTGTATCAAAAAAACGGAGCCAATAACTAATATCGGAAAAATAAATTTTGAATTGATGTATGGAATTCTAAACTTACCTTTAGTAACTCCCTCAGCAATTTCTGCTTCACTTTGAGGTGATAAGAGTAAAACACCACCGCATACTAAAACAAACGCGAACAAAGTTCCAATACTAGTAAAATCCAATACAAAATTTTCATCCGTAAAGAAGATTGGCAAACCCACCACAATACCAGTTATGATTGTTGCAAATCCAGGTGTTTTGTATTTTGGATGAATAGATGAAAAACGTTTGGGCATCAATCCGTCACGACTCATGGTCATCCAAATTCTAGGTTGTCCCAATTGAAATACGAGCATGACGCTTGTCATGGCAACAACAGCAGCTATTGAAACAATAAAGAGCATCCATTTGACTCCTTTCAAAGCAAAAATCTCGGCTAAAGGATCGCTGACACCCAATGATTTATAGGAAACCATTCCGGTTAAAACTAATGCCAAAATAATATAAATGACGGTACAAATAAGTAATGAATAAATCATTCCCTTTGGTAAATCGCGTTGCGGATTTTTAGATTCTTCGGCCAATGTTGAAACCGCATCAAACCCAATGTATGCAAAGAAAACTGCCGAAACACCTCTCATTACTCCTTTAAATCCGTTTGGCATAAAAGGCGTCCAGTTATCAATATCTACATAAAAACATCCTACAATAATGACCAATACAATAATGACCAATTTCACAACAACCATGGCATTACTAAAGTTTCTGGATTCTTTTGTTCCTTTATAAACCAAATACGTAATTAGTATATTGATAATAACGGCAGGTAAATCAAATATTATTTTCAATCCACCAAACACGGGTGCATTTTTCCATGCATTCAAACCCTCACCTGGAAGATTTGCAATGGATGCAGCATGTGCCGATTTATAATTAATTGCCAACCAATCGGGTAAATAAATATGAAAACTTTCCAATAAATTGGTAAAATAGCCACTCCATGAAAAAGCAATATAAATGTTTCCTATTGAATATTCCATAATCAATGCCCAACCAATAATCCAAGCAAAAATTTCACCAAAAGAAACATAGGCATACGTGTAGGCACTTCCTGAAACGGGCACTCTTGAAGCAAACTCAGCATAACACATGGCAGTAAAACCACAAGCAATGGCACAAATTATATATAAAAAAACTACGCCAGGTCCGCCAGAAAAACAAGCATTCCCAATGGCACTAAATGTACCTCCACCAATAATGGCTGCTATTCCGAAAAAAGTTAAATCTCTAACGTTCAATACTTTATTCAACCCTGCATGCTCTCCATCTCCTCCTTGTTCAACAATAGTTTTGGTTGATTTTCTTCGAAAAAGACTTAGTAATGACATATTTTAAAAAATTTTAGATATTGAAAAACAAATATAGTATTTAATTTGGATTTGAAAGTAAATATATTCGACTGCAAAACTATCATTAAAAACTATTGATTTATAGAAATATATAATAAAAAATAATATTTACGGACGATTTTATGTGTAAATTTGTACCAAGAAAAAAAATAACAACTTAAAATTAAAAAACATGTCATTAGTAGGAAAACAATTCCCAAACATTACAGTTGACGCCATCTCAGAAATGGGAGACAACTTAAGAATCAACGTACTAGAAGAAGCTACAAAAAACAATCAAAAAGTAATTTTATTTTGGTACCCAAAAGATTTTACATTTGTATGTCCAACAGAATTACACGCTTTTCAAGCGGCTATCGAAGATTTTAAATCAAGAAATACTGTAATCATTGGAGCGTCATGTGATACCAATGAAGTGCACTTTGCTTGGTTAAACACAGCAAAAGACAACGGTGGAATTGAAGGAGTTACCTATCCTTTATTAGCAGACACAACTCGTAATTTATCATCTGCTTTAGGAATTTTGGATGTTGAAGAAGAATTTGACGAAGCTACAGGCGATTATTTATTAACAGGTTCAAACGTAACTTACAGAGCTACGTATTTAATTGACGAAACTGGTAAAATTTTCCACGAAAGTGTAAACGATATGCCATTAGGAAGAAACGTTGCAGAATATTTACGTTTAGTAGATGCTTACACTCACGTTCAAGAAAAAGGAGAAGTTTGTCCAGCAAACTGGGAAAAAGGAAAAGATGCCATGAGTGCTGATAGAAACAGTACTGCTTCTTACTTAGCTTCACATTAATAATTTGTTTCAGGTTTAGGGTTTCAAGAAATACAACTTGAAACCTTTAACCTAAAACTTAAAACTAAAAAATTATGTTTTCAGAAATTGACCAAGATAATTTAGCCGAAGTAATCGCTTCAAACAATGTGGTAGTAGTTCAATATTCGGCAACATGGTGCGGCAACTGCAGAATCATGAAACCAAAATTTAAATTATTGGCTTCACAAAACGAATCCGTTACTTTTTTAATGGTAGATGCAGAAAAGTTTCCAGAATCAAGAAAACTAGCCAAAGTAGACAATTTACCTACTTTTGCAACGTTCAAAAATGGCGTTTTGGTAAACCAAAGCCAAACTACAAAACTAGAAGTACTTACCGATTTGGTAAACGAAGTTCTATAACCAACAACTTCAAAACAAAAAAACATGAAACTACCCGTAATCAAGCATTTAACTCAATTTGTAGAAGATAACGATCAAGATTATTTAATAGAAACCATCGAAGTTTTGGAAAACCTTTGCGAAGTTCCAACTTTGAAAGATGAAGAAATGGAAGTCATTGGCGAACTCATTTCCAATATGTACGGCGCCCTTGAAGTTCATAAAATGATCAAAGAAGGCAAGGACAAAAAAACCGCCCTCAACGACTTCATGAAACGCGTTTTAGGCTCCATCGACAAATAAATACAACTCTCAAGCAATTGAGAGTTTTTTTTTTACATTTGCAATTCAACATAAATAATAATCTTCGTTATAAAATAGAAAATGATGTGATTAATTAAAATGGTTACTTTTTTAACTTAAAAATATGAACAATGGAAAAAAAATTATTATTTATTTTTTTAGTGCTTTCAATCCTGACGGTAAAGGGACAATGTATTATCGCATATAATCGCGAAATTAGAAATATTCCTGATTCAGATAAAAGAAATTTTAATGGTAATGTTAAAAGTGTTTCATACTCTTTCTATCATGTGGTTAATAATTTTGGTGAAATTTCAAATGGGATAAAAAAATGTGATCAAGAAATATTATTTAATGAAGATCAAACCGTAAAGAAAATAACAACATACCTATTAAATGGAGAAATAGACAATGTAGATCTTTACGAATATGAAAATGGAGAGAAAAAATTCATAAGTCATTTTACTGGCGAAGGTATTCTGGCATCTAAAACTGCATTTATTAGAGAGGGTTTAAAAATAAGAGAACAATTATTTTGGTCTGACGGCAGACTTAATGGACTATATTTTATAAGGATTTACGATTTGCAAGAAAACATGATTGAAGAAGTATGGAAATATCATGAAAACCCAGAAAAATCTGATATAGAAAAATACTATTACGACAAATATAATAGAGTCATAAAATCCATAAATATTTTCAATGACATAATTACTTTTACTTACAAAGACAATTTTTCAATAACACCTGTAAAAATAGAAAGATTTGATAATATAACTAAAAAATTCAAGATATCTGAAAGTTTTGAATATAATTTACAGGGAAATATAATAAAACAATACAATAGTAAAGGACTAGAAAGTAGCTATGATTATATATATGATAATAAGAACAATTGGATTAAACGGACATTATTCCTAACAGATGCAAAAATACCCGATGAAATAATTGAAAGAAAAATAAATTATTTTCAATAAAAAAAATTACCTAAAAGCCCCAAGATTACATGCTAATAATTTAGCGTGTTAACTAAATCAAACCCAAAAATCAAAACTATATAAAGTTGTAGTTTTTTAAACTCTATTTTTATTTTTAAAAGCCTTTTAGAGTTTCAACTTTAAAAGGAATTTTTTGTTTTATTTTAGATCATACTTTATGACTTTCGACTAATTTCCAACTGAAAAACTACATTTCAAGCTTAACCCCGAAGGAGCCGATATCCTTGCGAAGTCCCTTAGGGCGAGCAAGATAAAGGCGAGAGCGGGACATAATGACAACTGAAACGTGGTTGTGTGTTTCTAAAAAAAAATACTTATGAATTATAGTATTTCTTTCGTAACCAAAATGCCACATTAACCAAAATAATCAAAGCAGGAACTTCGACCAAAGGACCAATGACTCCGGCAAATGCTTGTCCGGAATTGATACCAAAAACACCTATTGAAACGGCAATGGCCAACTCAAAATTGTTGCCTGATGCAGTGAAAGATACTGCCACGGCATCTTTGTAATTGGCGCCAATTTTCTTGGACACAAAAAACATCAAGAAGAACATTATGGCAAAGAAAATGACTAATGGCAATGCAATGCGGAGAACATCTAAAGGTAAATCAACTATCATTTGACCTTTTAAACTAAACATGACCACGATGGTAAACAGCAAGGCAATTAATGTAAAAGGTGAAACAAGAGGAACAAACTTTTGATTGAACCAGTTGACTCCTATGAAATTTCTGATGAAGTAACGGCTAATTACAGCTAATAAAAATGGGATTCCTAAATAAATACCGACGGTTTGAGCTATTTCTGTTATGGTTATGTCTAATTTTAAACCTTTAATACCGAACAATGGCAACATGATTTCGAGGTAAAAATAGGCATACAAACTAAAAAAGAAAACTTGCAATAAACTATTGATCCCTATCAAACCAGCGGTTAATTCTCTGTTTCCTTCGGCGAGTTCGTTCCAAACAATAACCATGGCAATGCAAGGTGCTAGGCCGATAATTATTAATCCGGTCATGTATTCGGGATCATCTTTTAAGAAAAAAGTGGCTAATAAAAACATTAAAAACGGACCCACAATCCAGGTGATGATAAAGGAAGCCGTAAGTAATTTAGGCTTGTTAAACATTTTGGGGATTTGCGAAAAATCGATTTTTGTTAAAGGCGGATACATCATGATAATCAACCCAATAGCCAAAGGAATATTTGTGGTGCCTGACGAAAAGGAATTGATGAATGTAGCAGAATCTGGGATGAAATAACCAATAGACACGCCAATTAGCATAGCGAGAAATATCCAAAGGGTTAGAAATCGGTCTAAGAAATTGAGTCTTTTTTTCATTTTTTAACTATTTTGAAATGATGTTGTTTTTAGTTTAAAAGTTTTTTAAAATATCAAGAAGATTTTTAAAGCTTTGCAGAAAAATTAATTTTTGAAAAAACATAATACATTTCTGAAGCAATCTCGAGGCTTCTTTCAGCGTATTTTTGATTCATCAAATCGGTTCCGTCGAAAGCTTTTGGGTCATCATATTTTATTGGAATTCTTTTTTCTGCGCCAGCAATAAATGGGCAACCTGAATCGGCAGATGAACACGTCATGATGGCGGCAAATTGGGAGGTTGGATTAAAAGCATCATCAAATCGTTTTGAAAAACAAATGATTGGATGTTGATTTTTATCAAATTTAAAACCATACACCGGATTTTCAGTAACACTTAATTGTTGTATTTGAAATCCTTGATGCGCCAATGTTTCGGCTACTTTTGGAAACATGGCAGTTGCTTCGGTTCCGCCAGAATAGCAAAAAACATTTTTTAAATTGAAATGGAAAGCCATGGTTTGCGCCCAAATTTGAGCAAGATGACTTCGACGTGAATTGTGCGTGCAAATAAAGTTGATACGAATTTCTTCTGTATTATTTACTTTATTTTGAATAAAAGAAATTAAGGGTTGAAGCTCTTCTCTTCTTAGACTTGAAACAGAAAAAGTCGCTATTTCAGTAATTGTTTTGGATAGGTTTTCAAACATAATTTTAAATATAGATGTACTTAAATGTAATTATTTTTTTTATCTAACACTTTAAAGTATAGAATTTAACAACAACCAGAATCGGGAGAGCAACCCTCTAATTTTGAATTCCATTGCCCAACCGCAGGCTTCATTTTGTCAGATGGAATACCACAATGATCTTGAGCCAAGCAGGTTGTTTGTTTGGCAACTAATTTAAACAATCCGTTTTGAAAATCGAGTCCGAATTTTCCAATTGTTTGCGCATCTTGATATTCTACTTCTATCTCTAAATCAGCATTTTCAAACAGTTTTTCTGAGGCATGAATTATTTTAAAAACTTTGTCTGTTGTTATTCTATGATCTAAATCTGAAGCAAACCAAACTTGAAATGTGATTGCTTTTTCTTCACGAACAACATTACCGCAATCGATAAAATTTTTGGTTATCAAACCCATTTCAGTTATATGAAAATGAGGCGGTACAAATGTTCCGTTTGGTAATTGTATAGCAAATTCTTGAATAGAATCAATACTTTTTTTGAATTGAGATAATTTCATTTTATTAGTTTAGGTTATTAATAATTTGATGATTAATTTTAAAATTTTAACAACATTTCTTCTTTAATTTATTAGTTATTTGTCCGAAATATTGCTCTATTAAAACAATGGTTTCGGGATTTATACAATAACAAATTGCCGTTCCTTCGATAGTACCTTGAATAATATTTGCGTTTTTTAATTCTTTTAAATGCTGCGAAATTGTTGGTTGAGCTAAGGGTAATTCGTTCACTATATCGCCACATATACACGTTTCTACTTTAAGTAAAAAATCAATAATTGCAATTCGAGCAGGATGAGACATGGCTTTAAATAACAAGGCTATTTGGTTATGTTCCTCAGAAAATGATTCGGTTTTTGATACTCCCATAAATTATTAAATTATTATATTGCAATATTACGATATAAAAATAATAATCACAATGTTTTTTTAAAATAATCGTTATTAATTATGAAGTAGTAATAACAGTATGTACTTACGTTTATTTTTATTACTTTTGAATTCTTAAAAAAAGACAAAAAAATGGCAACAATTACTTTGGGTGGAAATCCAATAAATACTAACGGTGCGTTACCAATAGTTGGTTCAAAAGCACCAAATTTTGAATTGATAAAAACTGATTTATCGGTTACAAGTTTATCTGATTATTTAGGAACCAGATTGGTTTTGAATATTTTTCCAAGCATTGATACAGGAACATGTGCTGCTTCTGTTCGTGCATTTAATGCAAAAGCAAGTACCTTGGATAATACAAAAGTACTTTGCATTTCTAGAGATTTACCTTTTGCTCAAAAACGTTTTTGTGGTGCTGAAGGTTTGGATAATGTAGAAAATTTATCCGATTTCAATACGGGTGCCTTCGGAAAAGAGTACGGTTTAGAAATAACTGAAAGCGTATTAAAAGGTTTGCATTCGAGAGTTGTTATTGTTATTGATGAAGAAGGAACAATCGTTTATTCTGAACAAGTACCAGAAATTGCAAACGAACCAAATTATGAAAATGCATTAGCGGTATTGTAAAATTTTATGGAATTTAAAAAAGACAATTCTTTTATTAAAGGTCGATTCAAAAGCGTTGGCTTTGCGATTAAAGGAATGTTTAAATTGATAACAACAGAACACAGTGTGATGATTCAGATTTTCATTGCCATTGTTGTTACTATTGCGGGTTTTTATTTTAACATTTCACACGAGGAATGGCTGATTCAAACCCTTGCAATCGGTTTGGTTTTGGGAATTGAAGGATTGAACACGGCTGTAGAAAAAACTGCCGATTTTATTCACCCCGATTATCATTCGAAAATAGGTTTTATTAAAGACATTGCAGCTGGTTCTGTATTTTTTGCTGCCTTAACGGCTATTGCAATTGGATGTATTATTTATATTCCAAAATTTTAATCAAAAATTAATGCTAACTTTATAGAAATTATTTCATTTTCAAATGGCAAAAACAATAAAAAAAGCCCCTAAAAAAAACTCAGAAAGTGAATCAAATTCATCAACACCGTTTGGTAGGCAAACGGCATTTGCGGTTGGAATTTTATTAGTGTTAATTTCAATAGGCATGTTTGTCGCATTTGTTTCTTTTTTTATTCATGGAAAAATAGATCAAAGTGCCGTAACTGATGTTTTAAATCGTAACGAAGAAGTACAAAATTGGTCAGGTAAAATGGGTGCTTACATTGCTGATTTCTTTATTTATAAAGGATTTGGTGTCGCATCGTTTTTGTTTATCAAAGTGTTTTTTATCAGCGGAATGTATTTAATACTTGGTTTATCATTAAAAAAACTAAAATCGTCTTGGTTTTGGGATTTATACATGATTTGCATTTTATCTGTATTATGTGGCTTCTTTTTTAAAACTTTACCAGAATTAGGTGGTGTCATTGGATTTGAAATGAACCTATTTTTACAAGATTATATCGGAAAAACAGGAACACTTTTAGTTTTACTTTTTGCCACAGCACTATTTTTAATTTTTAAAATAAAAATATCTCCAGATGGCTTGAAAAATTTACTTGAAAATAAAAATTCGGAGGCTATCAAATCGCCAATTGCTGTTGCAGAACATGGAGATGCCTATAATCTTGAAGAATTTATTGCAAATGATGAAGAAATTGAAGAGCCGGTTTTAGTTGAAAACCCTGAGAAAACGTGGAAACCAAGTTCAAAATTTGATATTAATAAAGAAGAATTAAAACCTACCATTTCTAATTATTCAGAAATAGAATTAGAACCAACTTTGAAAACTGGTCCAATTAATCAAGTGCCATTTACTGCATCTGAACCTATTGTGGAACGAATCATTATTCAAGAAGAAGAATTTGTCATTGAAAAAGCTCAAGAAGAAGATGTTGTTGTAGAAAATTTGGCTGCAAAATTAGTCGAAGATTTTGGGCTTTTCGACCCAACTTTAGAACTATCTAATTTCAAATTTCCTACCATAGATTTATTAAAAGAATATGGTACTTCTGGAATTACTATTAATCAAGAAGAGTTAGAAGAAAATAAAAACCGAATTGTAGAAACACTTCGCAACTATAAAATTGATATTGCACAAATAAAGGCAACCATCGGACCTTCGGTTACTTTATATGAAATTGTTCCAGAAGCAGGAATACGAATTTCAAAAATCAAAAGTTTAGAGGATGATATTGCGCTTTCTCTTGCAGCATTGGGTATTCGCATCATTGCGCCTATTCCTGGAAAAGGCACGATTGGTATTGAAGTTCCAAACAAAAATCCGACCATTGTGCCGATGCGATCAGTCATTGCGTCAGCCAAATTTCAAGAAGCTGAAATGGAATTGCCAATTGCTTTAGGTAAAACCATTTCAAATGAAACATTTGTGGTCGATTTAGCAAAAATGCCTCACTTGTTGATGGCTGGAGCTACTGGTCAAGGAAAATCTGTAGGTTTAAATGCTGTTTTAACTTCATTATTATACAAAAAACACCCTGCCGAAGTTAAGTTTGTTTTGGTTGATCCTAAAAAAGTGGAATTAACACTTTTTAATAAAATTGAACGTCATTATTTAGCCAAGCTTCCAGATACGGAAGATGCTATTATTACAGATAATTCTAAAGTAATTACTACCTTAAATTCGTTGTGTGTTGAAATGGACAATCGTTATTCTTTATTAAAAGATGCGATGGTTCGAAACATCAAAGAATATAACGATAAATTTAAAAGCAGACAATTAAATCCTGAACACGGACATCGATTTTTACCCTATATAATATTGGTGGTTGATGAATTTGCCGACTTGATTATGACTGCTGGAAAAGAAGTTGAAATTCCTATTGCTAGGTTGGCACAACTAGCCCGAGCTATTGGAATTCATTTAATTATTGCTACACAAAGACCCTCAGTAAATGTGATAACCGGAATGATTAAGGCCAACTTCCCAGCCAGAATAGCCTTTAGAGTTACCTCAAAAATTGATTCAAGAACCATTTTGGATACAGGTGGAGCTGATCAATTGATTGGACGCGGTGATTTGCTTTTTTCAAATGGAAATGACTTAGTTCGCGTTCAGTGTGCCTTTGTTGATACACCAGAAGTTGAAAAAATTGTTGATTATATTGGTGCACAAAAAGCCTACCCAACGGCTTACTTACTTCCCGAATTTATTGGAGAAGATGGTAATGTAAAATTGGATATGGATATTTCAGAAAGAGACAGCCTATTTAGAGAAGCCGCAGAAATAATAGTAACGGCTCAACAAGGTTCGGCATCATTATTGCAAAGAAAACTAAAACTAGGTTATAACAGAGCCGGACGACTAATTGATCAATTGGAAGCAGCAGGAATAGTTGGCCCTTTTGAAGGAAGTAAAGCTCGAAGTGTTAATATTATTGACTTAGTAGCTTTAGACCATTTTTTTAATGATGAACAAAACAATTAAAATGAAAAAAATAACCTCTATTTTATTATTAACCCTACTTAGTTTTAACTCTTTTGGACAAGATAAAAAAGCGAAAGCGCTGCTTGATGAAGTAACCGCTAAAATAAAAAGTTATAATAATATTTCCATTGAATTTAAGTATTCATTGAACAATTCAAAAGAAAATATCAATCAAGACAGTAAAGGTAACGTTACACTCAAAGGAAACAAATATGTATTGAATTTTATGGGCGTTACTAAAATATTTGATGATAAAAAAACATATACCATTGTTCCTGAAGACGAAGAAGTTACAATTTCAAATGCTGAAGAATCTGACAACAAATCGATTACACCTTCCAAAATGTTGACTTTCTATAACTCTGGTTACAAATATGCCATGGACATTCCTCAAGATATAAAAGGTAGAAAAATTCAATATGTAAAATTAACACCATTAAATACTAAAGACCAACGTAAAGAAGTTTTGTTGGGTATTGATGTTCAAACAAAACACATTTACAACCTAATCGAAATGGGTAAAAATGGAACAAAAACGACTTTAACTGTTAATTCTTTCAAAACCAATCAAACATTACCAACAAATCAATTTACATTTGTTGCAAGTAAATACCCAAAATACTACATCAATAAAATAGATTAAGCAAAAGTGAAAATTTTAGATAAGTACTTATTAAAGACATTCATGATTACATTTGCAACAGCATTTGTAATCTTGTTTTTTATATTCATCTTACAAACGGTTTGGTTATTTATTTCTGCATTAGCAGGAAAAGACCTTGATTTTATTACCATTTTAAAATTTTTACTTTTCTCAATGCCAAGAATTGTTCCTTTGGTACTCCCTCTTTCGGTTGTATTGGCGTCTATCATGACTTTTGGATCATTGGCCGAGAATTATGAATTTGCCGCAATGAAATCAGCTGGAATTTCATTACAAAGAGCTATGAAAAGTATCTCTTTCTTTATCCTACTATTGAGCCTTATTGCGTTTATCTTTGCCAATAATGTAATTCCTTATGCAGAGTATAAATTCATTAATTTTATGCGTAACATTGCCCAAGTTAAACCAACTTTAGCTATTGCTGAAGGTCAGTTTAGCCAAGTTGGAAGTTATGTAATAAAAGTGGATGAAAAATCGGGAGAAAAAGAAAACATTCTAAAAGGAATAACGATTCATAAGCAAAGCATTACTACCATTGGTAATACTACAGTTATCAAAGCAAATAATGGCGAATTAATTAGTGACGAATCGTCTAATATCTTAAAAATGGCATTGTATAATGGCTATTATTATGAAGATATTCCTACCAAAAATTATGATGAAAGAAATAGAGTTCCTTTTGCAAAAGCAACTTTTTCAAAAGACATCATAAACATTGACTTATCAAAACTAAATAAAACATCTGAAGACCAAGGTCAAATGACCAGTACAAATAATATGCTTAATCTGAGTGAATTAAATTATACCATTGATTCATTAAGTCAAAATTATTCAAAAGATATAAAATCATTTACAGAAAACATTTATCAAAGATCGGGGGTTATCAGTAACTATACCTATTTTAAGCCTTCGACTGTTACAAATATTGTAAAAGTTAATTCTTCTAATTTTTTGTCAGATTTAGACATTACTAAAAAAAGAGAAATTCTAAAAATTGCTACAAACACTATAGAAAATACTGGCTTTTCGATTGATAGTTCTATTATAGAAATGAGTGAAAAACAAAAAAACATCAACAGACATTGGATTGCGTTTTACGAAAAATTTGTAATCGCTTTTTCATGTATTTTGATGTTTTTTATCGGTGCTCCGCTTGGCGCTATTATTAGAAAAGGTGGGCTCGGAATGCCTATTGTTTTAGCGGTAGCGGTTTTTATATGCTATCATATTATCAATACATTTGGAAAAAAACTTGCTCAAGAAAATAGTATTCCACCGTTTTTGGGTGCATGGTTATCTACATTTATACTAATCCCTTTAGCTGTGTTTTTAACCTACAGAGCAATTAATGATATTGGAGGTACCTTCAATTTGGATGTTATCACCTCCCCTATTCAAAATTTTTTAAAAAAAATATTTACTGCAAAAATTAAAGATTAATGTCAACAACAATTCAATTAAATTCCATTGAAGAAGCAATAGAAGATATACGTCAAGGTAAAATCATCATTGTTGTAGATGATGAGGATAGAGAAAATGAAGGTGATTTTTTGGCTGCAGCCGAAAAAGTAACTCCGGAAATGATCAATTTTATGGCTACCCACGGAAAAGGATTGATTTGTGCTCCGTTGACCGAGTCAAGATGTAAAGAACTTGGGCTTCATGCCATGGTGACAAACAATACCGATCCAATGGAGACAGCGTTTACTGTTTCGGTGGATTTAAGAGGAAACGGCGTAACAACAGGAATATCTGCATCTGATAGAGCGAAAACAATACTTTCATTTGTGAACCCCGATACAAAACCGCACGATTTAGCACGTCCTGGACACATCTTTCCATTAATCGCCAAGCAAGGTGGGGTTTTAAGAAGAACGGGGCATACAGAAGCTGCAATTGATTTTGCAAGACTAGCCGGATTCAAACCTGCAGGTGTCATTGTAGAAATAATGAATGAAGACGGTACGATGGCTCGATTACCTCAACTGGTTGACGTAGCTAAAAGGTTTGATTTAAAATTAGTTTCTATAGAGGCATTGGTTGCTTATCGAATGAAACACGATAGTCTGATTGTCAAAAAAGAAGATTTTGAAATTACTACACGATTTGGCCATTTTAGAATACGAGCTTACCTGCAAACAACTAATAAGCAAGTGCATGTAGCCTTAACAAAAGGAAGTTGGAAAGTGGGTGAAGCCATACTTACCCGCATTAATTCGACACAAATTAACAACGATATTTTGGGTACTTTAACCCACAATGCAGACCAACAGTTGGACAATATGTTCCAAATGATAAATAACGAGGAAAAGGGAGCTATTTTATTTATCAATCAAGAGTCACATTCCTTGGAATTATTGGAACGATTGACTGAGTTTAAATCATTACAAAATCAAGGCATTACAAAGGCACCACAAATGAAAATGGATAGCAAAGATTTCGGAATTGGCGCTCAAATATTGCATGATATTAATATTTCTAAAATAAAATTATTGACAAATACCCATCATACCAAACGAGTTGGAATGCTAGGATATGGTTTAGAAATTACAGAATATGTAAATTATTAGAAAAAAATAATTGGTAATACAAAGATAATGAACTGGTTACTTTTTTAAAAAATAAATAATCAATATTTATTTCATTTTCTATTTGGAAAACAGAAAAAGGTTAGTATATTTGCACTCGCAATAACAAAATTATTGTAGCCTTATTGGAGAAATGGCAGAGCGGTCGAATGCGGCAGTCTTGAAAACTGTTGACTGTAACAGGTCCGGGGGTTCGAATCCCTCTTTCTCCGCCAGCTTAAAAGCAAACGGTACTAAAACCCACTAAATTCAACAATTTAGTGGGTTTTTTATTTTAAGGTTATTCCAAATTATTCATTAAATCTCAAAGTTTAGGTGTCTTTCAAGGTGTCACTAAAAAATTAAAATTTAAGTGACTCCTCGCATCGAAAGCACCGCTACTACAAGGTGTTCAATAGCATATACAAAAAATGTACATCTTGTGTGTAGTTATTAAATCGTATAAATTTAATACTAACTTTAAGGTCACCAACAATGAACACATCCGTATCAATTCTCTTTTACATCAAGAGAGCAAAAGTCAACAATTTAGGAGTTTGTCCAATCTACACGAGAGTTACAGTGAACGCTAAACGTTTTGAGTTTAGTACCAACAAATCTATTAATCCAGATAAATGGTCTTCTGAAGGTAGTAAAGTTAAAGGTACTTCTGAAGAAGCTAGAACAATCAATAGTCACCTTGATTATTTAAAAAATCAAATCTTACAAGCGGAAAAAAAGCTTATCAAAAAAGACATTAGTGTTTCTTCTGAGAATTTAAAGAATGAATTGTTTGGTCTAACTGAAACCAAACGCATGCTTGTTCCCATCTTCCAAGACCATAACAACAAAATAAAAGAATTGGTTGGCAAAGAATACGCTCCAGGAACATTAGAACGCTACACTACTTCGCTCAAGCATACCATTGAGTTCATGCAATGGAAATACAATATTTCAGATATCGATATAACAAAGATTGATCATGCCTTTATAACAGATTACGAGTTTTGGTTGCGAAGCGTTAGAAACTGCGCAAATAACACAGCGGTCAAATACCTAAAGAACTTTAATAAAATTATTAAGCTTTGTTTGGCCAACGACTGGTTGGATAAAAACCCATTCGCAAACTATAAATCAAAAGTCAAAGAAGTGGAGCGTGTTTATCTCACTGAAGAAGAAATCCAATCTATATTAAACAAAGACTTCAAAACAGAAAGACTTTCTCTAGTGCGCGATATCTTCCTTTTTAGCTGTTTTACAGGTTTAGCCTACATAGATGTCAAAAACCTAACAAAGTCGCATATAAGCTACGGAATTGATGGTGAGAAATGGATATTTACCCACCGCCAAAAAACAGAAAGTGCTTCCAAAATTCCAATTCTTCCAGTTACACAAATGATTATCGATAAATACGAGAACCATCCACAATGTAATAACGAGGATAAACTGCTTCCTATTTTGTCTAACCAAAAAATGAATGCATACCTAAAAGAAATAGCAGCTATTTGTGAAATAGAAAAAGAGTTAACCTTTCACATTGCCCGACATACCTTCGCAACTACTGTAACACTTACAAATGGAGTTCCAATAGAGAGTGTTAGCAAAATGCTAGGACATAAAAACCTTCGCACTACACAACACTATGCCAAAGTCCTGGATAGAAAAGTAAGTGAGGACATGAAACTTTTAAAGGATAAGTTTATGTTCAAGGAAACGCCAATAAAAAAATCGGGAGCTCTATAAACTTCCGATTTTTGTTTTCAACCTGATTGTTGTTCCTTTATTGGGTTTACTATTAATTTCCAAAATAGCGCTAATCGTTTTAGCCCTTTCTTGTATATTTTGTAAACCAATCCCTTGTTTTGTTGCATTCAAATCGAACCCAATACCATCGTCTTTAATTTCCAAAACTAAATGATCATCATCTAATAAAATACTAACATGGCAAGTACTTGCATTAGCATGTTTTGAAATATTCAATAATGACTCTTGAACAATTCTGAAAACAGTAATTTTTATTAAACTGTCTATAGAATCCCAAGTTATCTCTGGCTTAATTTCAATAGAAAATTTAGTGAATCCAATCTCATTTTGCAAATGAATTAGATTAGAAAGTAAATTAGTAAAGTCAAACTGTGTCTCATTAATTTCAGTATGTAAGTCATGTGAAATTGTTCTAATTTCTTGTTCTATTTCTTGAAGTAAATCCACATAAACTAATCTTTTTTCTTTTATTTCTTCTTCATTATATTCATTAAGAAGACCGAGTTGCATTCGGGCACCATAGAGCTTATTCATTACACTATCATGTAATTCTTTAGAAATTCGATTTTGTTCAAGTTCTTTTGCTATACTTAGCTTAAGTTGGTACTCTTTTAATAAATCGAATATTTCCTCCTCTGCTTTTTGTTGTGCTTTTCTAAATTCAATTTCTCTTTTTTGACTTTTTATATATCGATAAATTATAAAAGAAACTAAAAGGAGTATCAATACAATGGAGCCAATCAAAATATAAGTATTCTTAGTACTTAATAACTTATTTTCATCTTCTACAACTGATGTTTCATATTCTATTCGTGCATACTTATTTCTATTAATTCTTTGGGCTTTTGTTAAGCTATCACTAATAGCAATATATTTTTTATCATAAAAAGTAGCATTTTTGTAATCAACTTGTGAAAGTAATTGTAAGGACTTTTTTATTTCATCACCCATTTTAAGCTTTTGCGCTAATTTTAGGGACTTATTTAAATATTTAATAGATGCCGCAGTATCTTTAACAATTATGTAATATTCACCTAAATTTTTTAATTGGTATACTTTGTTATTTTCAAGGTTATTTATTATTGATAAATTTAATGCTTCTTTAAAATAGTTATCGGTATCATTAATTATTCCTTTTTTCATTTTTGAGTAGCCTAAATTTCCTATCGATGAAACATATCCAAGAGGCCATTTTTGTTTTAATTCAGGGGTAATAATAGGCTCGAGTTCTTGAATCGCTTTATCAAGTTGATTTGTCTTTTCATAAATATTCGCAAGGTTAATTGAAGATTCTATTTTATACAAATATTTTTTTTCAATGTTAGAATTAGAACCTTCAATCTTATTTATTACATTTTTTGCCTGTAACTGATATTTAAGCGCTTCTGGATACTCCTCAATTTTTTCCATATTTGTACCCATCAAAGTATAAGCGGCATGAAGTATTTCAGCATCATTCTCTTTTTTTAAATAAAGTAAAGCATTAGCTACTTGAACTTCACTTTCAATATAATTTCCTTCAAAAAAAAGGATATAGCCTTTTTTAAATAACATTTTACCTACATGATAATTTCTATTTAATATTCTATTTAACTTTTCTGCTTTTTGGTAATAATAATAGGCACTGTCTTTATGAGATATTTGGTAACTATCTCCAATATAGGAATATGCTTTTGCAATAGATACACTATCCTTTGCTAGTTTAGAAAGTGTTAGTACTTTATAACATACATGTAAAGATTTTTTATTTTGATTATTATAATAGTATTCATCTGAGATATCAAATAGAAAATTTCTATGAATGGAATCATTTTGAAATTGATTTGAACTATTTGTTAATGAATCTAAAAACTTAATCTTTGTATTGGAAGTATTTTCTTTATATAATTTTGTATTTAAAAAAGAGGTATTAACATCAACACTATTTTCTTTTTTACAGGAAAACAGTACTAAAAATAAAGTACAAATGCATAAAAATAGTAAACTTTTCAAACTAGTGTTTTTTCAAATTTAGTAAAAAAAAAATGACCATGAAATTCATGGCCATTTTTTTTAGCGAGGATTTATTATTAAAGGATCCCCTTCTCTAGCATTACTGCTAGTTTGAATTTTTGTTTTAGGTGTTGAAGCAATTTCATCTGCGGTACAAGAATATAAGCTTACACATGTAATAGCTACTAATAATAGCTTAAATAAAAAATTGGTTTTCATAAAAAATCAGTTTAAAAATTAGAAATAGTTTCTTGTGCTGTGCCTTCTGGACACAACAATTCATTTGATTTTTCTGAAAAGAAGGGAAGTCTTCACAGCAACGTTTTAATGTCTTTTCCCTACACTAAAACACCTATTAAAGCTTTAATATTCCGTTTTTGGAATAGTCAAATTTATTAAGTTTAATCAATTGAAAATCAATTTATTAAACGTGTTTAGTAACTAACATACCTAGAAGAGTAACATGTGGTATTTTGCAAATAACTCAACCGATTTTAGTTAAGATATTTTAAGAATGATGGTATCAATATTGGATTTATAGGTTCTAGAAAAAGGAAGAACGATTTCATTATTTTGCAAATAGCAGCTATTCTTCCCTAAATTGATTCGGCTTACATGTTGAATATTAATAATATAACCGTGATGAATTCTAAAAAAGTAAAACGGTAGTAGCTTTTCGAAATATTTAAGAGTTTTATATGCTGTTATTACTTTACCAGATGTTAAATAAAAATCAGTTGTATTACTATCAGCTTTGAGATATATAATATCATTAGATTTTATGAAATTATAATCGCCATTAGATTTAATAGAAATAGTATTCTTATGTAGTGCTTTATGAGTTTTTTGATAGCGCAATAAGCATTTTCTTAACTCATTTGGATCAATCGGATTTAATAAATAGCCAGTTGCTCCTCTTTGATATGCTTCAAAAGCTAAATCTTTCGTTGGGTTTAAAATGATAAACGAAGGCAGTTCTTCTAAAAATTCATGTAACTCACTCATTATAAAAAATGAAATAGCATCTATTTCATTTTGAGAAGTGCTTAGAGAAAGAAATACTAAATTCGGGCGTAATTCAAGAATTTTATTAATGGCCTCTTTTCTTGAAGTGCAAACAGAAACACATAAAAATTCATCAAATTCTTTAATATGCTCTAAAATAGCATTTGTATGTTCTGATTGATCAACTAATATATAAGAAAACTGCATTTTTTTTTGCAATTTATTTGGATTCAAAAAGTTGATTTTACGGTAAAACCGTAATTTTTTTAATTAATTTTAACTAATTTTGATATTGTTTGATATTAAAGTGAATCTAATGGATGTTAAAAATAATTCTCAAAAGTCTTTTTTGATTGTAGATGACCATCCAATTAATGTGGATAGTTATCACGAACTCTTAAAAAAAATAAAGAGGTATGAAAAGGCAAGTTATTTGTTTGCATATGATTGTGAGCAAGCATTTAATACAGTAAATAATAATTATTTAAATGAGAAAGCAATAGATTTTGCACTCATAGACATTAGTCTTCCTTCTTATGAAGATAAAAAACTATACTCAGGAAGCGACGTAGCTGTTTTCATAAGACAAAAATTTCCAAACTGTAAAATTATTATTATCTCTATGCACAAAGAACCTTTATGGGTAAATCAAATTATTAAAGAATTAAATCCAGAAGGTTTTATTGCTAAAAGCGACATTAATTATAAATGCTTTCCTGAAATATTTAAAAGTATTGAAGACAATGAAATATATTTGAGTCAATCGATTGTTTTAGCACAAAAGATATTGATTCAAAAAAATATCAATTGGGACAATTACGACAGCAAAATACTTCAATTAATTGCTGATGGAATTAAGACGATTAACCTACCAAAATTCATCCCTTTATCTTTAAGTGCAATTGAGAAACGAAAATGTAATATTAAAAAACAATTAGTTCTTGAAGATGCTACAGATAAAGAACTAATTGATAGCGCAAAGAAATTAGGCTTTATCTAACAAAGTTTAAATTAAATGGAATGTCTCTATATCTTCATATTAGAGGCATTTTTGTTTTCATAAGCTAACACATTTTATATTTAAATATTTAATAGATCATTTTATTACTTAAAAAAACCGTAAAAAAAACACTAAAACACCGTAAAATAAATCATAAATAATATTCTAAAATTGTCAACTTAATTAATAGTTTATAATTTGAATGAAAGAATATTACATACATAAAGGTGAAGACAATAGTGGCCCTTTCAGTGTAGAAGAATTAAAAGGGCAAAAAATCACTAAAGAAACTCTAGTTTGGTCAAATGACATGGAAGACTGGAAAAAAGCTGGTGAAATTGATGAATTAAAGTCTATCCTTTCAAAGAATCCACCACCTTTAAAAAAGTTACAAAAAAGCGAATATCAAAAAACTAAAAAAAGTAATTTTTTAAAATACCTAATCATAGCTATAGGTTTAATAGCTTTTTTGGCAATTGGTAGCAATATTATTTCAGAAGGAACTATAGATCAGGAAAATACCACTCTCGAGGAAGAAGATTACTTTAATATTCAAATCAGGAATAATATAACAAGTTTAATTCAAGTCAGTACAAATCAGTATTCAGTCGACGCTTTCGGAGGTATTTCTAATTTAGATATTATTGTTACAAACAATACAGACTTCACTATAGATGAAATCACTGTTGCGATAGCCTATATAAAAAAGAATGATGGCGTTTTCAAAACAGAATACTTAACATTCAATAATATTCCACCAAAGCAAAACAAATCCTTATCAGCTCCAGATAGCAATAGAGGTTTGTCAGTAAAACTTACCAAGCAATCTATTACATCTACAGATTTAAATCTATGCTTCAATAACAGTTTTACACAAGCAGTTGGCGACCCTGACCCCTATAAATGTAATTAAAATAATTAATATAATGGAAATTGATAACTTATTAAAACTAATTCAAGATTGGACAAATCGTGTTCCGTTAATAATTCTAGGAAGCGGTGCCTCTGTTCCATTTCAACTTCCATCTATGTGGACACTAGGACAACATTTGAAAAATAATATCTCATTTTCAGAACCAGAAGACATTGCCCAATTCGAAGAGTTTAAATTTTTACTTGATAGAGTAAATGACTTAGAAACAACTTTACTCCATATACAATTAAGACCAACAGTATTAGAAAAAGTGATATTTGAAACTTGGACACTTGTAAATAAGCACGATATTGAAGCATTTGAAAATTTACTTGAAGAAAAGATTGTATTTCCACTAGCAGAATTGACTACACATCTTATAAAATCTGCACAAAGAAAAGTATCAATAGTCACAACAAATTACGATAGACTTGCAGAATATGCTGCAAGTTTTTCTAATGCTTTTATTTGTACTGGTTTTTCTCAAAATTTTGTAGGACACTTTTCTAAAAGTATTCATCAACAAGACTTAACAAAATTAAGTGGTTTTAAAGGGCAAGTGAATATTTGGAAAGTGCATGGGTCATTGGATTGGTTTAAGTCAAATGATGATATGGATAGGCAATTATCTTATCGTTCAACAATTCCTGTAAATCATAAACCATTAATTGTTACACCTGGACTTTCCAAATATTATGAAACGCAATTAGAACCATTCAGGACTATTTTCACAGAAGCTGATAATGAAATAGAAAAGGCCAATTCATTTCTCTGCATTGGTTACGGCTTTAATGATATTCATGTTCAACCTAAATTAATAGCACAAATTAAAAGTGGCAAACCAATCATTGTAATTACAAAAGAGTTAACACCAAAAACAAAGCAATCAATAATTGATGCTGGCTGTAAACAATACATTTTGATTGAAGAAGCCAACGGAAAAGACACTCGTATTTACTCATCTTCATTTACTGGAGAATTTATAATTCCTGATGTTAACTATTGGGTACTTTCTGAGTACCTTAAACTAATAAAAAACTAAAATGGCAATATTTAATTTTGACGACAGTCAGGCAATCGGAACAGTTTTCAGTGTTGATACTGCAACAGTTATTATCAAAGTTCAAGAGTTGGAGAAACTTAGAAAACTTCATGTAAATCAACTCGTAGCTATTAGAAGCGCAAAAGCTGGACAACATTTAATTGGATTGATAAACAGAATAACTCGAAAAGTATCTGATGAAGAAAATCCAGTAGAAAGTGACTTAGGGTTGAGTGGGTTTCTTTTTACTGAGAATATTCTCAAAGTAAATCTTATTGGAACTTTACTTGATAGACATGGACTTAAAGAAAACGTTTTTAAACGCAATCTTGATACAGTTCCTGAAATTGAAGCACAATGTTTTCCAATTGATGGCGAAAACATCACAAAATTCATGACTACAATATCAAGCCATGATAATTATAAAGTACCTTTAACCGTTGGAAAATACTCAATTGATGAACAAGCACAAGCATTTTTAGATGGTGATAAATTATTTCAAAGACATGCAGTAATAGTTGGAAGTACAGGTTCTGGAAAATCATGGTGTGTTGCAAAATTAATAGAACAAATTGCGCAGCTTCCAATGGCTAATTGTATATTATTTGATATTCACGGAGAATACAGTGGTAGAGATTTCAAAATGGATGGTTTGCAACACTTACGAGTTGCAAATCCTTCCGATTTGGGCAAAAAAGGGAATTTAGAGAATGATGTTTTAATGTTACCTTATTGGCTTCTAACTTATGAAGAAATGCTTGCTATGCTCCTTGATAGAAGTGACAGTAATGCACCCAATCAAGCAATGCTTTTCTCTAAAACAGTTTTTGCTGAAAAATTGAAATACTTAGATGAAATTGGAGACACAACATTTAAAAGCAGTATAACAATTGATAGCCCAATACCATACAAAATTGATAATATTTTAAAGGAACTTGCAGAACTAGACCAACAAATGGTTGAAGGCGCAAGAACAGAAAAGCAAGGCCCATTTTACGGGAAACTAACAAGATTTGTTCAAAGACTTGAAGCAAAAACTCAGGATAAGCGACTTGGCTTCCTTTTTCAAATTTCTGATGATGAACTAGACATCAATTGGTTGAATAAACTATGTGAAAGATTAATGTTGGGAACATCTTCAAACCTGAAAAAAGCAGGTGTAAAAGTAATTGATTTTTCAGAAGTTCCATCTGACGTACTTCCATTAGTTATTGGTTTAGTAGCTAGGCTTGTTTTTACAGTTCAACAATGGACTGTTAGGGTAAACCAACATCCTATTGCTTTGCTTTGTGATGAAGCTCACCTTTATATTCCTGAAAGAACAAATCAAGATGCAGCCGCTGAATTAGGGCTAAAAAGTTTTGAAAGGATTGCAAAAGAAGGTAGAAAATACGGTGTTAGTTTAACTGTTATTAGTCAAAGACCAGCAGAGGTAAATAGAACAGTCCTTAGCCAATGTAATAATTTCATTGCATTAAGATTGTCAAATGCGGAAGACCAAGCTGTAATTAAACGCTTGCTTCCTGATAATTTATCTGGACTGACAGACGTACTTCCAATTTTAGATATTGGAGAAGCTTTAGTTGTAGGTGATGCATCATTACTTCCTACAAGAATTATAATTGACGAACCTAAAATAAAACCTGAAAGTGCTACAGTTAAATTTTGGAAAGAATGGAGTGCTGATACATCGAAACAAGATATTGAAACTGCAGTAAGTGGACTAAGAAAACAATCGAAATCTTAAACGAATTATGCGAGCAAGATTTGAAGAAAAAACATATGAGAACTATTTCAATTCTGAATTGGCTCGCCAAACAGATATATATTTTCCACTTGGCCAAGTTCAAGAAGGGAGTTTAGGATTTGATAGTTCTGCTCTTTCATCAAATAGAAGACTTTGGAGAAGATTAGGTCATCCATTTTGGTTCTATCCATCTTTTGAAGGTTTAGCGTTACAAGAAATTGCAAACGAAATGGAACACTTTCTCGGTGTAACGCTTGATAATATTCCATCCATAAAAACAAATCTTTTGTTTCAATATAAAAAACCAACATTCATAAAAAGCCCACTTGGGAGAGAGTGGTCGTATTGGAATGTGCCATATTATCGATATGATATTTACAAAGAACAACATGACTTATTGATGCATATTGATAATCTATTTGGATCGAAAGTTTTTATTGTTTACGCATCACCAGCTTTAAATGATGTTAACGAACTTGTGACAGCTCATCTTAATAGACAAATAATAAATATTTCTAATTTTCGAAGAGCTACGGAACTAAATACACACCATAGGAATACATACATTCAATCAGGAACATTTTCAATAGCTTGTAGTGAGCCTGAAAAAATTGAAAACTTTGATTTGATTAAAACTATTAACAGCTTAAACAACGACAACATCAAGACTGATGAAAATAACCGAACAGCTATAATTAACTTCAGAAAGCAGATTGTTTCTTTAATGTCCGAAAACCAAAATTATTCAACCGCATTTAAAAAACTCAACGAACAATACTCAAAAGTTAAAGAGTATGAACTGTTTTATAGTCATCTAGTTTTAAGCAACTTTAGACATTTAACAGGGATACAGTGGTTAGTAAAAAAATGAAAATAAATGAGTAGTTGACTGTTTTAACTTTTTGTAAAAAAATTGACTAAATATTATAGATTGAATATGATTAAAACTAATGAAAATAAAGCTGGAATTATAGGTGTAATTAATATGGCTCGACTGATTTATTCTTTTATAGGAAAATATGAAGAACACTACATATTTGAATCTAACTATATTGTAAAATTAACTGATAATGGTAAAATAGTAATTTCCAAAGAGCTTGTTCAAGATTTTTATAATGGAGTACAAGATATTAACAAACCAGGACTTATACAAGTAGTAAATTCATTTTGTAAAGTTTAATATTAAATTATTTTTTAATCCCTAAATTAAAATTTTGAACCCAAAATACAGCATACTATTAAACAACCTCAACGAACAACTCAACTTCATTGATTTAGAAATAGACGACCAAATCAAGAAGTGTGAGCAAGCTATTACAGTTATTTTAAAGTCAATAAACGAACTTAAAAAAGCAGCCACCAAAACCAACTTCAAATCAAAAAGTGAAGAAATTCAATTTTTCAAAGACGTAAAACCGCTATTCACCTCAAAGCTAATTTATTTTAATCTAGTGTATAGAATTGAAATGAAAAAGCCCAATGGCGGAAATAAAATTTTAAAAAAATATTACAACAACGAACTCCTAAAACTCAAAGCTTTTTTTGATAACGAATTAGAATTCTATCAATATTATCGTTCCGGAAGCACCTATCTAGATTATAAATATTTCCTAAGAGGGGAATTTGACATCAAACTAGCATTAGATTCCTATTATTTTGAATCGGATATGTTATTTGCCACCTCACATGATTTCAAAGTAGCAACCATTCTTGCTAATGACCTCATCGAATTGTATTTAGAAAACCAGTTAATTATGCTAGAAAATAATGAAAACTCAGAAAAATCACAACGCAAACCGAACGTAAAATTAACCTGGACAGGCTCAAAAGTAGCGCTCATCGAACTCATATACGCGTTGCATACAGAAGGTGTCTTTAATAACGGTGCCGCCGATTTAAAAGACATCGCCGAATATTTCGAACATACTTTCGAAATAGACCTAGGGCAATACCGTCGCGTATTCCTTGAAATCAGGGCACGCAAAAGCGATCGTACTAAATTCTTAACCACATTAAATGATTCCCTTCAAAAGCGTATGGAAAACTCAGATGATATCATTTAGTTAAAAAATCGTTCACAACACGACCTCCGTTGTGAAACAAAACAAATCATAACCTTGAATTTTGTCCCATAACAAATTAAAACATACGTTATGGCAGTACAAATTATTACCATCGAAGACTTAAACGAATTCCGAAATCTTTTATTAAATGATTTAAAAGAAATTATCAATTCTAAACCCCAACAAACAAAACAGTGGCTCAAATCCAATGAAGTCCGCAAGCTGTTAAACATCTCCCCAGGAACCCTCCAAAACCTCCGCATCAACGGCACCCTTTCCTATACTAAAATCGGTGGCATCAACTACTACAAATACGATGATATTGTAAAAATGTTAGAAAAGTAATATTCAAGAAAACACAAACACCTGCAACGGCACCTGTGAGGTTTGAACCTGCAAATCAAAAAATGATTCTGTCATTTCGAGCTTGCCGAGAAATATCCTACAAAGTAGGTCACCACTTTTAAGCACAGCTTAAAACCACAACTTTAAACTTGAAACCTGAAACCTGAAACAACAAACCATGAACTATATAAAACATCTAACTGGTTTCTTCGAAAAAGTAGCCATTGATAAAACGTTAAACCCAACTCATGTAAGCTTATACATTGCCTTATTTCAATTCTGGAATTGCAACCGCTTCAAAAACCCCATCAGCATAAGTCGCGATGAGGTCATGCGCATCAGCAAAATAAGTTCCAAAGCCACCTATCATAAATGTCTAAAAAACTTACACAGTTTAGGCTACATCAATTACCAACCTTCCTATAATCCATTTAGAGGAAGTCACGTCATTTTATTCAATTTTTCAGAAGATTTAAAACCACTACCAAAATCAGAAAGGAAACTAAAAAATGAACTTCTTTTTGAACAGGTCAATGAACAAGCTTTGAACAAGTCGTGTACTAGTAGTGAAACAAGTACTGAACAAGCAGTAGTACCTTCTATAAACTATATAAACAATACAAACCTTTTAAACAAAAAAAACATTTCAAACTTGGAAAAGCAAGCAAAAAATTTTGAAGAAATAAATAATTCTGATTTAAAAAACGAAATTGAAGAAATGCAATCAGCATTCGCTGACACCAAAAAAAAACAAACTGAAAATGGTCAGCAAAAAGAAAAAAGTTCCGCGAAAAAAGAAAAAGAAGAAATGCAGAATGAAAATTCTGTATTCGCCAACTCCGATGAAAATCAAATAAAAAACAGTTGGCAAAAAAGTTCCGCGAAAAAAGAAAAAGATGAAAGTTGTCACACTGAGCTTGTCGAAGTGTCACATAATCAAAAATTAAATCCAGTTCTCGAAGAAGTCAAAACCTATTTCCTAGAAAACAACTTCCCAGACCAAGAAGCCCTAAAATTCTACAATTATTTCTCCAGTGTCGGTTGGCTTGTCGGGGGCAAAACACCAATGGTCGATTGGCAAGCAGCAGCACAAAATTGGATGATTAACGCACCAAAATTCATTTCAAATGCAGAACAACCTAACAGAGCAAAACAACTCAATACAGCAACCTATAAAGACTATTCAGAGCCTTTGTAACTGTCATTGTGTGTAAATCTGTGCTAATCCTTTTAATCCGTGGCAAAAAATCTTTGCGAACATTGCGTTGAACCCTTGCGCTCTTTGCGTTTAAACCTTAAACTATGGAAACAGAAATAAAAACCAATTACAACTACCCCGAAATAATTAATTGGCTACAAACCAAAGATTTGATATTAAGAGGAGGACTGCCAGTGGCAGTCAGGTATAAAAATTATAAGTTATGAATACGACATTAAGTTATTTAGAAATCATTGCTTGGTTAGAAAAAAAAGGAATTGAGTTGTATGGTAAGAAATTCAAAATCTTTGAAACAGACCATGAAATAATATACAAACTAATTGCATACTTTTTGAAGGATGAACAAGCCTGTTATCAATTCAACATCGATTTAGAAAAAGGCATCCTATTAACTGGCCCAATTGGTTGTGGTAAAACTTCATTAATGACCCTAATGAAACATTTAGCCTCAATAGGGAATAAATTTTCTGTAAAACCATGCAGAGACATAAGCTTTGAATTTATCCAAGACGGCTACCAAATAATCCACAAATACAGCATTGGCCAACTCTACCAATCCGAACCAAGAACCTACTGCTTTGACGATTTAGGAACAGAAAACAACCTAAAATACTTCGGAAACGAATGCAATGTAATGGCAGAAATTCTATTAAGCCGATATGATCTATTCATTTCAAAAAAACTCCAAACCCACATAACCACAAACCTATCCGCCACCGAAATAGAAAAGCACTACGGCAACCGTGTTCGCTCACGATTGAGGGAAATGGTTAATTTAATTGCATTTGAAAAAACAGCACAAGATAAAAGATAAAATCAGTATTAATCCGCGTTGCAAAGCATCCGTTTCATCCGCGTTCCTATAACCTGAAACTTGAAACTTGAAACAAATGAACACAATAACCAACTTCTGGAACTACTTCCAACAAAACAACTTTGTCTTCCTACTCCTAAACGAAATCCCAAATGACGAACTAAAAATTCATTTCAATAAACTAATCGAGATACTACACCAATACAACAAAGATCTTGACCTCATCATCAAAAACAAAAATAATGGTGCAGAATTAATCATTACAGCAAATGGCAATCCATACCTTTTCAAAGAAGTAGAATTACTAGTCCATCATGCAACTGTTTTAGAACATTGGAAAATAACCGCATTCCTCCAACCCGAAACCAACCTAACCAAATACGAAAACGGCACCGACAAACCACTAGAATATTACGGCATAACTTTACGAATAAGTGAAATGTATTTCATTCCATTAGAAAACCCAAACAAACCAACCGATTTAGGTATAAAAGTACTACTCAAAAACTACATCGTCCACAAAGACAATCCAAGACTTCGAAAAGCAGTTTATGTCCACATCGAGCATTTAATAGGTGAAAAAGCATTTGCCAATGATATTGCATTTATTGAGATTGAAGAATTAGGAGGTAATCAAAATAATACTATAGCACTTTGCTATTTGAATGCTTATATCCAAGTAAAACAATAAAAACCTACAAAAAACACCGTAAAAAAAAGTCAAAAACACCGTAAAGTTACACGCTTTTTTAATTTTTCATTTGCAAAGTTAAAAATGAAACTTTCGCTAATCTTGCCATATGGTTAAGATACTAGTATTAAAGTTTCGTATATAAACAAGTTGAGCGAAATGCCCGAAGGCATCTCGCTCAATAGGCGGGCGCTCAACTCGACGCTTGAAAAAATCTCAAGCGACTTCGTCAAGCGCCCGCCTATTACAGGAAACCTTATGACAAACGAAGCTTTGAAATTGATGTAAAACTAATGAAGATAAAACTTTTAGAAAGTTTTAAATTACCCAAATTGATTAAGTAGTTTTAAACTTTTCTATAGTTTAAGATTTCGAGTGTATAATCAATATAAAAAGTGATTTATAAGTTTAAATGTAGCGGGGAATTTGGCCTTACCATTTAAAATAGGCTAATAATAAATAATGTTTAACTATTAAATTTACAAAAATGAAAATTTTAAAATTAATTTTAAGTGTGTTATTTTTAGCAATAACAATTATGAGTAATGCTCAACAATTAACTTCTAAAACTTATGATAATTTGGGTAAAATCCATAATCAGGCTTTAGATAATTTTTTAAGAAACTTTAAAGAACAGAAAGTTTCAAATTTGGATGAAGGAGTAGATTATATAAATAGTATTCATTCTAACTTTTACAATTCTTTAAGTTTATCCAATAATGATAAAACAAAGTTGGTTGAAAATTCAAATAAGTTTAAGTATTTTGTTGTTGAAAATAGTTTTTACAATTATCTTTATTCTGATTCAAATGCTTATTCTAAATTAACTAGTAAAGCCAAAGAAAGTATTGATAAAATTAACAATGATGCAAATATCACTTCACAAAATCCTGCTTTATCACAAATTATCCAAAAAGCAAGTCAAAATGGTTTTATTGACAGCTTTGAAAAAGATAAACTAATTGAAATCAATACTTTAGTTTCTGAAAATAAAGCAGGTAGAATTACCATCACAGAACTAAAAGAAAAAATGAATAAAATTGCTGTTGATTTTGATTCTAAAAAGTATGATTTTAATGGTAAAAATGGTCATCTTTTAGCTCAAACTCTTTCAATTGGAATAAATTCAATAGAATGGTGGATTACAAATGGAGATGTTTTTATTAATTCAGAAACAAGTGGTGGTAAAGGTGGTCCAAGTGTTAATTTTGATTATGTAGATAATTCAGCACTTTTAGCTCCATGGGTTGGTGCAGATATTGTTGGTGGAGTAATAAGTGGAGCCATAGCAGCTTCTGGTCAATACGCTTTAACAGGAAGTGTAAACTGGGGTACGGTTGGCTGGTCTGCTGTAGGTGGTGCAGTTGTTGGCTCAACAGGTATAGTAGGTAAAGCAGGTAAATGGTTATCAAGTCTATTCTAATGGATTATAAAATAATAATCATTATAATAATCGCCATTCTTGTTGGAGGGTATTTAGGAGAAAAACTTTTTTTAAATAAGAAGAAAAAAAAATGAAAAAGTTATTTTTTTTAACAATGATATTTGTTGTTAATAGCCTATCTGCTCAATCCGATTTAGAAAAAATACTAAAAGGTGGAGAAATTATTGTAAATGGATTATCTATTTTAAAAACCAACAATTCCAAATCTGAAAAGAATTTAAACTGAAAATATATAGAAAGTGTTTGTGTAAAAAATAAATTAACAGAGAAGATTACTTTCAAACTATTTGGGAAAGATTCAGAAGATTTTGAAGAAAAAAAGAAATGATAATTCAGAAAGAAGGCAAAGAATGTGTTTTTGAATTACCAAAAGGCATTTATACATATGAAATTTTACTTTCAAATAATGAAGTTTTTAAAAAAGGTGAGTATAAGTTCAATGAAGATATTACAATTACAGTAAAAGAAAACTAAATCACAAGGGGCTTTGGGAAACTAAAGTCCCTTTCTAAATATTAAAGGCTTCCTGTAACAACCATTTTGCATAATGCTGGCTAATTAATGACTTTTATTATCATAAAAAACTAATGTTTAACCTGTCATTGACTGGCTCCATAAAAAGCTCTATGAAAATTGGCTTACATCATGCAATGGTTGTAGAACGTAGGAAAATAACAGCTTTTCTTCAGCCACAAACCAATCTAAACAAATACAAAAACGGCACCTACAAACCACTTGAATATTAAAGAATTATATTGTGAATAAGCAAAATGTATTTCATCCCATTAGAAAACCCAAACAAACCAACCGATTTAGGAATAAAAGTATTGCTCAAAAACTAAATCGTCCACAAAGATAACCCAAGACTTCGCGAAGCAGTTTATGTTCACATCGAACATCTAATCGGAGAAAAAGCATTTGCTAATGATATCGCATTTATTGAGATAGGACAATTAGGAGGTAATCAAAATAATACTATAGCACTTTGCTATTTGAATGCTTATATCCAAGTAAAACAATAAAAACCTACAAAAAACACCGTAAAAAAAAGTAAAAAACACCGTAAAATCATACGTTCTTTTATTTTTTTATTTGCAACTAAACAAATCAAACTTTTGCTAATATCGCCAATAAGGTAAGATGCTAGTTTTAAAGTTTCGCTCATACAAAGTTGGCAGAAAATTTTAACCAGCGTTGTCGGAAAATCGCTTGCAGACAGAAAACTGAACTAAGCAAGGAAATTGAAGAAACGGTTAGCATTCTAACAGGAAAAAATTTGAAACAACTATCTCAAGATGGTTCTACACTTTTTGAGATTACTTTGTAGGATTTTGAAAATTACCTGAGATTTTCAGAATTAGTTATCAGGATAAAATATTTAAACAATCAGTTACTTAATAAAAATGAAAAGTAGCATAACACAACTTATCAATATGAAGAAAGTAATCCTCGGCTTAATTGCCATGGCATTTTCATTATTTTCAAATGCACAAAGTAATACTAAAAACAAATTTGATTATGTAGGTAAATTGCATAATGAGATTGTTGACACTTACCTAAAAAATAATTTTTCATATCAAAATTCTGAAGAATTATGCAACCAAATTAATGAAATTGCTTCAAAAAACAATAATTTTATTTCAATTGTTGGTTCTGATAATTTTAAAGCAGATTCAAAAACTATTGATTTAGGTATTAATGATTTTAAAAATTATTTTAAAAATATAATTAATAATCAACCAATGTCCGAAAATGGAAAACAAAACTCTCAAAAATTAGTTAATTACTTATTTGAGAGAGGTTTTTCTAGTAATAAAGTTAGTTATCAAGAGCTTTTTGATTATATTGTTAGTTTTGAAAATGAAATTATAATTTCTAAAAATTTAACTGATTTGGACAAACAAGTTATTTTAAGTTCTTCATCTGTGGCGAGATATTCACTTTATTTTTGGAATAATCATTTTAAAAACAATAACGATAATCAAACAACATCTTCTCAAGGAAGAAGTTGGTGGCAATGGGTTATTGTAGGCGCTTGTGATGTTGCTGGTGGTATAGCTGGTGCACCAGGTTCTCCTGCTCTTGCAGTTACAACTGCTGCTTCTGCTAGTACAGCTGCTTATACAATGACAAATCCAAAAACAAAATAATTAAATTTATGAAGACGTTATTTTATAAAAGTAACGTCTTTATTTTCAAAACTATTATAACTTAAATAATTATAAATATGAAAAATAGTTTAACACTTATGTTCTTTTTACTAATTAATTATAGTACATTTTCACAATCCAAAATTTCATTAAACTCTAGTACTGGTTCATTGGCAATAAAAAAAGATTTTGGTTTAAATTACGATTTTGGCATTGGTTATAAAATATCAAACAGAATACAATTAAATGCAGAAACATTAATATCTCAATTAGATAAAAAAGAGTATGATTTAAAATATGATTTACAAAAGTATTCTATTAATATAAATTATAATTTTTTACCAGACAATAAGTTTTACATCAGTTCTATATGTGGCTTTTCTTATATCAATTTTGACAGAAAACTTGTTTTAGATAAAAATAGTGGTCTTGGTATAGATTTAGGTATGAATTTTGGGTTTAATCAAAATGAAAATTTTAGTTATGGGTTTAAACTTATTAATTCGTATAATTCAATTTCTATCGGAGGTATCCTACAATCAAATATATTTTTCAAATATAATTTATGAAAAAATTATTAATGATTTGTATTTTACTAATTTCTAATATTGTAAATGCACAAGTTAATTATAAAAAAAATAATATATACATTTTTGCACGTTCAACTAAATCAAAGGTGAATTTTATTGCTGAAGATTTTAATTTAAATGATAAATTTATAACTCATATAGGCATTGGGTACTATGAAAATGACACTATAAAGATATATAACGTTTCGAATGATGTTAAGAATATAAATAATTCAGCACTTTTAGTTGATAATTATAAAACGTTTATTAACGTTAATGATGTTATTTCAGTTTCAATATGGTCATTAAAAGTGAATAATAAGAAAATGAAAACTTTTATTAAGAATATTAAATCATTTGAAAATTTAAAAATTGACTTTGACAATAATTTTATACTTAATGATGATAACATTCTATATTGTTCAGAGTTTGTATATAATGTCCTCAATATGACTGATGATAAAAAATTTCATTTTAACCCAATTTCTAAAAGATTAAATCAATTTTATAGTAATGTATTAAAACGTTTAGAACTTGTATATATTCCAGTAGATTTTTATCAATCATTAAATTTCAAAAAGGTTTTTGAATTTAACAAATTTTAAATCTTATTTTATGCAAAAATTAAAGTTTATATTTATTATCTTAATATTTTTTAATAATTTCTGTTACAGTCAATCCGATTTTGACAAAATATTAAAAGGAGGAGAAATAATTGTTAATGGGTTATCATTTCTTAAAAAGGACAAATCTGAAACTAAAGAAACTAATTCTAAAGTAATTGAAAGTGTTTGTATCAAAAACAAGCTAACAGACAAAATTACTTTTATCATTAGCGGTAAAGATGCAGAAGATAACACCATTAAAAAAGAAATGGTTATCCAAAAAGACGGAAAAGAATGCGTTTTTGAATTACCAAAAGGCATTTATACATATGAAATTGTTTTAGCCAACAAAGAAGTTTACAAAAAAGGCGAATACAAATTCAATGAAGAAATTACAATTACTGTAAAACCTGATTAAAAATTTAAATAATAAATTTTAAAATCAAAAAAAGCCAGGTCTCACTAGACTTGGCTTTAATTTTGTTTAACCTAGAGGTCAACACTCCCTTTAAATAGGTATAGAGCTAAAATTATTTTTGACTTTTTATTTAATAATTTAATTAGTTATGAATTAGTAAAATTTACAATTGCTCTAACATTCATTAAAACAATATTATTTACATTGTCATCATTGAAAATATTCATTACTTTAATTACAGATATGGTAACTCAAAGTACTATTAATATTCTATCATTTGTTTCTAAGTTTTCTTTTAAGTTACAAATTATACTAACATCAGTTAGTATATCTGCTCCCATACAATCTATAAAACCAATCTTACTTATACAAAAATAAAACACCGTAAAAAAAAATCAAAAACACCGTAAAATCACACGTTTTTTTATTTTTTTATTTACAACCAAATAAATAAAACTTTTGCTAATATCGCCAATAAGGTAAGATGCTAGTTTTAAAGTTTCGCATATAAACAAGTTGGCAGAAAATTTTGACCAGCGTTGTCGGAAAATCGCTTGCAGACAAAAAACTGAACTTAGCAAGGAAATTGAAGAAACGGTTAGCATTCTAACAGATTGAAATTAGAAACGACTATCTCAAGATGGTTCTACACTTTTGAGATTAATTGGTAGAATTTTGAAAATTACCTGAGGTTTTCAGAATTAGTTATCAGGTAAACATATAATCAATCAGTTACATAATAAAAATTGAAAAAAGTAACATAATTCAATTTAATAACATGAAAAAAATAATTTTAACATTAGTATTTGGAATTTTCTTAATTTATTCTGAAAGTCTTTTTGCACAAAGTATTGACGAAGTGACTGTTGGTTTTACGATAGATATTGGTAGAAACTCTACTAAAAATTGTTCGAGATTTGGTTTATGTACAAAAGAGACTAAAGTAAAAATTAAAATTAAAGTAAAAGATATTTCCAGCTCTAATAGAATTGCACAAGATGCTTTTATTCGTGATGGTTTAAAAGAAAATCAGTTTAACTCTTTCGGTTATAATGATAATGGTCGATTAACCTTATTTTTAGATGCTAACAATTTTGATGCAATTAAAAGTTATATGAATTCAAGTGAATACATTGTTGAAGAGGATTATACATTTAGTGAAGATGCAATTGGTCTAAAAGATTACATAATTAAGACAGGTATATACAAAATTAATTACAACAAAGAAAAAGATTTGTACGTTATTAATTTTTAATTTAGTTGGGGCAATTATGCCCCAACTGTAATAACTTTATTATGAAAAAAATTCTTATAGTTATTTTTGCAATATTTACTTCTTGTACTATTACAAAAAGTTTACCTATTAGTTATAAATCAACAAATGAACTTTCAGAGTTTTATAAAAAAAATAATATCGAAAATTATTTAATTGTTAATAGTTATAAATCTTTAGTTGAGTTATATAAACAGGACAGAGTGTCAATACCGAAAAATATAATTTTTGGTAGAGATGGATTTGAAATAAAACATTTCAATGATAAATTATGTGTAAATCATACTTTAGAATTTTTAAAAAGCTATGATGAAAACACAAAAATAAATAAAACTGATTTTAATATTTCTGATTATGTGAAATACTTTAAAATGGTAAATAATAATTTGGAATTTGATAAGATTCTAAATTCTAAAAAAATACGTGTTTTTGTCAATACTGCAACTTATGCAGATAAATATAAAGCAAATGAAGAAGCATTTGAAATTTATAAACAATTTAAGGATAAATATGAAGTTTATATTGTTAATTTAGATTATATCAATGAATGGGAAGATAAGCAATAAATTATTTCTTTTACATCTATTATTAATTTTTAATATTTCATTTTCTCAATCAGACTTTGACAAAATACTAAAAGGTGGAGAAATAATTGTAAACGGACTATCATTTTTAAAGAAAGATAAATCAGAAGCTAAAGAAACAAATTCAAAAGTTGTTGAAAGTGTTTGTATTAAAAACAAACTTACCGACAAAATATCTTTTATAATTAGCGGTAAAGATGCAGAAGATAACACCATTAAAAAAGAAATGGTTATCCAAAAAGAAGGAAAAGAGTGCGTTTTTGAATTACCAAAAGGCATTTATACATATGAAATTGTCTTGCCCAATAAAGAAGTTTTCAAAAAAGGTGAATACAAATTCAATGAAGAAATTACAATTACTGAAAAACCTGATTAAAAATTAAAATAATAAATTTTAAAATCAAAATAAGCCAAGTCTACTTTAGATTTGGCTTATTAATGTTTAACCCAAATGTCACCACTCCCAGCACTTCTGGATAGGGCTAAACTTATTTTTGTGCTCCTTATGTAGGCTTATAAGAAGTAACGAAATCGTAAAATCAACTATCGCTCCAATGTTAACTAAGATACCTGTTTTGGCAATAGTATATGAGGAAATATTGGGTAAAATACTTAAAAATTTACCTTTTTTGAACTGTACCCTTATTTAATAAAAATTTGCCATGATATTCATTGAAAAACACAACTAAAACACCGTAAAAAAAAATCAAAAATACCGTAAAATAATACAGTTTTATGTTTTTTAATTTACAATTCAATAAATGAACCTTTAGCTAATCTTGCCATATGTTTAAGATACTTGTATTAAAGTTTCGTATATATACAAATTATCGGCAACCCTAATGGACAGAAACCAACCGAGAAAGTGACTAATTGACAGTATAAATTAATAGGTAAGAAATTTGAAACATTAAATAAAAACTCAATGAAACTAAACAATAATCAATTACAGAATTTTGTCAATCGAATAAAACTCAGGCAAGAAAATATGCCTAAGTATCGTGACCAAATTGATAACCTGAAACAAAAACTAGAGGACAAAATTAAAAACGATAAACGGACTGGAATTAAAGTGACTAAATTCTTAATTGCCGGTTCTTGGAAAAAACGTACCATTCTTAGACCGACAGGCGAAAAGCCAATTGACTTGGATTTGGTTTTATATGTAGAAGGTGATGAGAATCTAAAAGATGATTTAAAAAAACTTCACGACTTTGTTGTTGAATACTTAGAAGAAATATACCCTACAAAGGATATTAACAGAGATGTGGATGCAGAAGGCAACACAAAGTCTATTAAAATTAAATTCACAGGAACAGGGTTAGAAGTTGATATTGTTCCAGTAATTCCACTGTCAACTCCTAAAGAATATGTTTGGCAACCACAAAGAGGTGGAGGAGGCAAAAAATATGTAACAAGCGTTACTAAGCAACTAGATTTCGCAAAAGACAAAAGAGACAAAAACCCTTCTTTTACCGCAATAACGAGGGCTATAAAGTGGTGGAAGAATTATAAAGAACTTGACTCGAATGATAGTGATTATGGCTTTTCATCATTCTCAATTGAGCTTATATTATCATACTTAGATGAAAAGGAAGGTATAGAAAATGATATTGAAACAGGCATAATCAGGTTTTTTAGATTTGTTAGCGACCCAAATTTTCCAGTTATAAGTTTTTCATTAGCTATCAACGAGACTCCTTCAACTTTTTACACACCAGTTTATATTTCCGACCCCACGAACAATGAAAATAATGCAGCAAAAAAAGTTAATTATGACGTTTGGAAAGAGGTAGTCAATGAAGCGATAAATGCCTTTGAAACATTACTTATTGCTCAATCTCGAAATGGAGAAAGAGATACCATTCAAGAATGGAAGGATGTTTTTGGACCAAGTTTTAACATTACTAAAGAGGAATAACTATGTATAATACATATACAAATACAGGAACGTATACTGTAACAGATATACGGAAAACTTTCGAAGGTTTCAGTGCAGATTTTAGAATGATAGCTATGAGAACTGGAAAAAAGATAGCAACAGAAGTTGATGCATTAGTTAACGACATTTTGATTTGGGCAGAAGCAAAGTATCTCAATTATGTTGACATCACACTGCTTAATTCTGAAAATAAGCCGATAAAAGCTGTAAGATTTAGAGTAGATGAAAATGGTAAAGCGAATCAAAGCGATAGAGCAGGTAATAATAACGATTGGCAAAATTTACCTAATACAGAATTAAAAGTTGTGGTTGATTTCAATTCGAAATGGAAAGCACTTTCTGATTCTGAACGCAACTCATTTTTGACAGTAAACAATTTCAAATGTGGTTGGGGACGGCTTGATTTTGATAATTCATACAACCATCTTAGCAAAGACAATGCACAGCTTTATTCAAGCAAAGGTTATGAACTTCAAAAAGAAAATTTTAAATAATGGCAACCATTTTTGATAACACAATAGAATTACCTAGTAAGGCAATTCAAGAGAGAACTGAAAATTTGATTGGTTTTGACACTAAGTTTCAAAGAATATATGGAAATCTAAAATTATTACTTGACCAAGAAGGATTAATTAAATGGAGTAATAAACACCATAATACAGAACTACCAGTAATTAGACAACTAACTGACCGCTATCCTCTTATTTTACTTTCGGGTGATGCAGGAACAGGAAAGACAGTTTCAGCAGAGGCAATTGCTGACAAAATGGTTCGTGAACTAAAGAAAGAAGGCTTCTTTCTTAAACTTAGCACCCGCGTAAGAGGGGAAGGATTACACGGGCAAATGGGAAACTTAGTCAATGATGCTTTTGCTGAATTAAAAAAACAAGCTGGAAAAAGTCGTTTGGCCTTTTTACTAATTGACGAAGCAGATGCTATTGCGACAACACGTTCTACAATGCAGATGCATCAAGAGGAAAAGGCAGCTGTAAATACTCTGATTCAAAAAATAGATGAGATTCGTGAATTAAAAGGACGAGCAATAATTTTTATGTCGACAAATCGACTACACTTTATTGATGAAGCAATTGTTAGACGTGCTTGTGTTGTTTTAGAATTTGAAAGACCAAGTAGCCAAGAACGAAAAGATTTGTTTTCAAAAAGTCTTCTTGGGATTGAGCTTTCAGACAAGGAACTAGAAGAACTCGCTGAACTAACAAGTCCTGAGAAAAATGATGGTGTTGGACATTCTTTTTCTGATATAAGGCTAAAAATTTTACCAGAAGCAATTGCTGCATGTTTTCCTGATTCTCCGCTTACATTTGATATTCTATATTCTACAATAAAAGAAATAAAACCTAGCCCGAAAATCAAATGAAATACTTATTACAATTAATTGCAGCGTTAATTTTTCTTCTTATCGGCTGGTTTATAAAAGACGAAAATCTAAAAACAGAATTTTTGGGCAATGCTGGGGCTATCATAATTACATTATTTGTTGTTGAAATTGGCTATGATATAGTTACAAATTGGAAGAGGTTAAATCTTGTTGTTCGGTGTTGGTATTTAGGCATAAAAGGGGAATATGTTCGTTTTTCAATGTCGTATCAATATCGCATAAAAGTAAACGACAAATATCTTCTAGTAAAGAACTCAAATTTTGGCCATTATCAACTTGTTGGAGGCAAATACAAACGAAACAAGTTTACAAATAGCATACTTAGAACATTTGAGGCAAGGGATGACTTGAAACTTAAGACAAATGGACTAATGAAAGATGATTTAACAATATTTATCCCTGCTAAAAACGCAATTAAATTCATTGACTGGTTTAATACCAAAAAAGATAGAGAAGTTTCTCATTGGAGAGAATTTTACGAAGAATTGATTGATGTAAAAGGAAAGGTATTGCCTCATAGCATATTCCCTTATGTCAACTATAATTTCGCTTGTTCAGTCATTACTCCATTGAAAAGGACTCCAGGATGGGACTGTTGGGAGATACTCCAATATGATGTATTAGACTTGTTGCCTAATTCCGACCAAGAAGCAGAATTAGAAAAACTATTGGCTAAAGGTGATACAGAGTATATCAAGTGGGCTGATGAAGAATTAATAAAGTGCCTAGGACACGACAATAGAGAAAAGGAAAAACTTTACGACATAGGACAACATGCAAAATGGGTAATACAAGAAAAATGGTGCAAGGACTGACAAACAGAAGGGCAGCCCCCACTCGTGCGCGAATCCCTTCCCCGCTCGTGCGCGAATCCCTTCGCGTTCGTGCGCGAATCCCTTCGCGTTCGTATATAATTTTTAGAAAATAAAAAATACAAATAATAATATCATGGCACTAAAACCAGGACCAAAAAGAACAGCAACATCAACAGGAAAACCAGATCAACGTCAGCATGATAATAAAAAAACACCTGGCAATACCCCATCATTAAAACCATCAAAATCAACAACAAAAAAATAGAATTAATATACTGTAAAAGTAGTAACGTATTGATGAAATTAATTTGAACATTAAACAAATAATTTAATTAAATAAAAATAAGATGACAAAGAAAATTCCAGGTTTAACAATAAACCAATCTGAATATCAGTTAGAAAATGGTGGTAAAGGAAAAATTGCAGTTTTTATATACGCTGGAAGCGGTGACCCAAAACAAATGTTAGATTATGCAATTCATGAATATGTTGGTAATAATCATTACCATGAATTAATGGATGCACACATGGACAATCCTTGGATGAGAGTCGTTTTAAGTGATATCAACAATATGCATCAAGAACTTTTTGATGCTTCCATTCATAAACTTTAAATAATGCAAAATAAAGTAATAGACCAGAAATTTGCTGGAATAATTGATTCAGTATGTTATTGGCTAGGTTATCAGTTTAAAATAGGAAGAGAACAGCTTATTCATGAGGCAAGTTTAAGATATCCAATAGCAGATTCGATAACTTCAAATGGCATTGCAATTAATAGAATTGTACTAGAAAAACTTCATCCAATATTCAAAAGTAAAAAGATAGATTTAGTAATATTTGACGACTCAGTAAAACATCCAGAAAATGAAACGGATGATAGTAGGTTAATTGAAGTATATGAATTTAAAATTGCAAAAAATAAAACGGGAGTAATTTACAGTGATGAACATCAAAGAGTTTTTGACGATGTAGTTCGACTAGCCTTTTATAATCATTGGCATAAAAAAGATTGTTATTTCCTTATGTGTGGTACTTATGAAAATTTTAAAACATATTTTGTTGGGCAAAAAAACGAAATAAAAAAGCAAGGCCTAAAAAATATAATTTCTGAAAGACAAATTAAAAAAGTAGATAATCCTATATTGCACGAAACAGAAGAATGGTTACCTGCCGGTCTATATGAAGATTGGTTTAGCTTCAGAATTGGAGAACCAAAAACAAAAACATTCAAAATAGAAAGTGAAACTTGGGGACTTATACCATTTAAAAAAAACTATTTTACAAGGGATAATAAATATAATTTTACAGATGAGTTAACAATACAAACTACCTGTATGGCTTTAAGTCCAATAGGAGAAAAAAATAAGACGCATGCAGCCGGAATTTGGAAAATTGAAGCATTATAAAATGGAAAATATGTCCATCAAAGCAATCAAACCAGGACCAAAGAGAACAGCAACCTCAACAGGAAAACCAGACCAACGTCAACGTGACAATAAAAAAACACCTGGCAACACGCCATCGTTAAAACCTTCAAAATCAACAACAAAAAAATAGAATAATTACACTATTAAGAGTTATATAGTATTGCTGATATTTACTAGTTGGCAATATATTAATTACCATCCTATGGAAAAATTCAACAAGAATCAAGAAAATCAGACTTCTGAAAATGATGTGAAAGTAATTTTTCATTATTGTGATAAAGAAGGAAAACCAATTTTCAAAACTAAAGAAATTTTTAAAAAAGAAAAAAAAATCATTTTATATCCTTATGGTGTAACTGGTGACGATAGCGAAATGATTGTTACAAAAAAAATAAAAACAATTGAATTACGTGGATGGAATGATATTAATAGTATTCCTAAAGATATTAAAACAACTCAAAAATATGGCTTGGGTTCTCAACGAATAAAATTGTTTTTTCAATCTGTGTATCCAAAATTTAAAGAACTAGAAAAGATTGTAATTGGGATTAATATTTCCAACAGATTTTATGATAAAACTATTACAATAAATTGGGCAGATTTGGAAAAAGTTTTAAAAGTCATTGCAAATGAGAAAAGATGGTATGATGGAAATCGTAAATTATTTATAAATAATTCATTATCTCAACTTACTACAAAAATTCAAAGACAAGATGTGCTTTTAAGTGCTGGACAGTTAGATAGTTTCTTGAAAAAATTTGATTCGTTTGAAAAGGTTACCAAAGCTGATGTAGAATCATTATCAAAAGTTATGGAAACTGCACCACCGAGCAAGATTTCTGTAACATCTAACTTTATTAAAACACGTGATAAAATAAACAAAGTTTTCATTGAAGACATTATAGCAAAATTTGAACATCTTATGTCTTCCAAAATTGACAATGAAAAACAATGGCAGAAATACTTTGGAGAAAATTCATGGATATTTAATCACTTATTTCCGTTTGAAGTTATTTTGAGAAAACAAGAGGCATATGTTGGCGGAAAAACTATAGAAAATGAAGAAGGTCGTATAGTCGACTTTCTATTCGAAAACGGATTTAAAGACAATTTTGCATTATTAGAAATAAAAACACATAAAAAAGATTTGTTGAAAAAAACTGCTTATAGAAATCCCGATGTTTTTGCATATTCGGATGATCTTTCAGGTGGTATTAGCCAATGTTTAGACCAAAAAGACACCTTTCTCAGAGATTTTGGAAGCAAAGAAAAAATTAAAGATCCTAAATGCATTTTAGTAATTGGTCTTAAAAGTGATTTAGATGAACACCAAGTAAAATGCTTTGAATTACTGCGCTCAAATCAGAAAAATGTTGATATTTTAACTTTTGATGAGTTATTGGCAAAACTTTACGGATTGTTAAAAGTAATTTCAAAATAACAATACTGAACCCAATATCGCGGATTTGCAATTCGTTCTTAATCAATTAAAATAAAGATTTATAAATATCAAACTAGAACCAAAAAGAATAGCAACCACAACAGGAAAACCAGACCAACGTTAACATGATAATAAAGTGACACCAGGCAATATGCAATCGTTAAAACAATCGAAATCAACAACAAAAAAATAGACTTTATGCAAAGCTACCAACACTTAAAAAATTATATATCATTGATGTTATATACTAGTTATGGGCAAGCTTAAGAAAAACAGACAGTAATATGGAACTAACATTAACGACAGCTGGAATAGCTACAATTATTTCAGCCGCAACTTCAGCGACTGTTACTCTATATATAAATAGAAGTAATAAACTGAAATATTTAGATGACCAATTAGACACATTATTGAAAACTGCTTTACAGTATCCTTACTTAGAAAACCCGACTTTCATAAAAACTTGGAATGACAATAAGAATTCTGAAAAGGACGAATATTTGCGATATGACATATATTGCACACTTCTCTTTAATTTCTTTTCAAGAGTGGCAGCACATTTCAATTATGACAAAGAAAAAATTGACAATTATGTTGCAGCTAAAGACTGGATAAGGCTTCACAAAGACTATTGGTTAAATCCTATAGATACTTTTGAAAACATAGATTCTTACGACAAAGAGTTCAAAAAATTAATAACCGACTATTTAAGCTAATATGAAAAAGAAAATATTACTCATTGGCAACAACGATGGTTTGCCTGGCGTGAAAATAGACCTTGCTAACTACAAAAAGTATTTTAAAAGCAGTACTGGCGGACAATGGAATGACGATGAAATAATCGAATTGTTAAATCCAAAAAAAGATAACCTCATTGCTCTGATTGACGACTTAAAAAAACAGAATTTGGATTATGTAATTGTTGTATTCAGCGGACACGGTGGAATACAGAGAAAAACTGTTTTGGAATTGAATCCTGATGGAGAGTTGTTTTCTGAATCTAGATTCGAGAATATTTCAAAAAGACAAGTAACTATTTTAGATTGTTGTAGGGCATATATGCAAAACATATCAGAAAGCCTAAATGAAGTAAGACTTGTTAAGTCTTTTAGTGCATACGCAGGAACAAGGGCTAGATTTGAAAAGAGAATTTCTGAATCTTTACCACAACAAATTAAAATATACTCCTGTGCTGAAGGTGAATATTCACACGACACACCAAAAGGTGGTGCATATTCCAAAAACCTACTTGAGTCCGCTTACTCGGACGATTCAGACTTTATCTATTTTGGGAGAACTCACGTAGTCGCTTCTGAAAAAACAACAAAAGAATTTAAAGACCAACACCCAGAAATAATTCAATCTAAACTTTTGACAACTCAACAAATAATACTTGGAATCAACTAGAAAGCCAGCCCATAACACGGGTTTTGCGTCAGGCGGGCTGACGTGCAAACTTGGAGCTTTGTACTTCTATTCAAATTCTGTTCAAGTTAAAAATTTTGTACACCAAACTCCGAATGAACTCAAAGTACGAAAGTTGGCAGTAAATTTATCGAAAATCACATAAAAGAAAAACTATAATTAAAATGTAGGGAATGAGAAACAAAATGAGAGGAAGAAATCTTTTTAAGGAAGATTATGCAATTATAAAGAACGTAAGGAATTTTCCCAAGAGCAAATACAGAACTAAATCTGAAATTGTTAGAGATGAATCTTTAAAATTTTATACAATTATTTCTGCACCAAATAACTTTTCTTTTATAAAAAACCCAGAAGAAACAATTATATTTATAAATTCTCTTGAAAAATGTTATTTAAAAAAAGAAAGAGTTTATGTTGATATTGAGAAAATAGACTATCTTGATTATTCTGCTGTAACAGTATTAGTTTCTGTAATGTTTTCATTTAAAGCTAGAAATATAAAGTTTAATGGAAATTTGCCGAAAAATTTTGAGCTTGCAAAAATGCTTATTGATTCAGAATTTTTTAAATTTTTAGGGAAAGCACAAACTGAAAAAATGGAATACACAATTGGTAAGGAAAATCAAATTTTCACACGAGCTAATAAAGAAGTTAATTCAGAATTAGGATTAGTTGTAATGGAGGAAGCAACGATGACAATTTGGAATGAAAAAAGAACTTGTAAAGGACTACAAAGAACTTTATTGGAATTAATGCAAAATACAAACAATCATGCATCCGTAAATCAAAAAGGAGAAAAACACTGGTGGTTATCTGTAAATCATGACAAAAAAAACAAAAAGGTTTCATTTATTTTTGTAGACTATGGAGTGGGTATTTTTGAAAGTTTAAAAAACAAACCAGAAGATAATAAATGGTATGGTTGGTTTGAAAAACTGAAAGATAAATTAACTGTAGGTGGAAATAATGAGATATTAAAAATGTTGCTGGAAGGAGAAATGCATATGACAGTAACAGGTAAACATTTCAGAGGAAAAGGTCTTCCAGGAATTAAACAAGTTTTAAATAGAGAACAAATAAGCAACTTATCAATCATAAGTAACAATGTCAATGCAAATATGAAAAATAACAAATATTTAAAACTTAAAAATCAGTTTAGTGGTACATTTGTTGCTTGGGAATTAAATGAATCAAATGTAAATTCAAAATGGATACTATAACAATTTTTGTAAAAGATTTTTCAATCGTTCCAGGTTCTAGAGAACTTGATGAAGGTAAAAGAGCACACTCGGGAGAAGAATTTAGAAATATTTTTTTAGAGCCTGAATTCAAAAAAATTCTAGACAACAATGGTAAATTAATAGTAAATTTAGATGGAACAATTGGTTATGGCACATCATGGTTAGAAGAAGTTTTTGGAGGATTAGCTAGAATTTATGGTAGTGAAATTGTTAAAAATAAACTTCAAATTATTTCTGAAGAAGAACCCTATTTAATAGATGATATTAACGAATATATAAATGATGCTGAAGAACTCTAAAATTTCAATTTTAATTTTCACAAGTATTCTTATTGGAATTTATATTTGTATAGTTATAAAAAAATATACGGTATTATACATTGTTCCAAGCATAAGTTTTGAAATCAATCCTTTTGAAATTTTTTCACTAATCTTAAATATATTTTTAGCATATTACATTGCTAAAACATTAACAAAGGAGCATGATGCTAGAAAATCAGAAAAAGAATTATTGATAAATTATTTTTTAGAATATAAAGTTGATTTTACAAATAAAGTAAGTGAACTTTCTGATCAGGAAAATTTTGACACAGTTATTTCAAATGCAAAATTTAAAATTTTGAGAAGTAAAATATATTCTATAATCGGTTTAGCAAAGGAATCAAACTTAATTGAAGTTTCCGATCCAATATTGAATGAAATAACCGAAAACATTTCAGAGATATGGGAGCTTTTCACAGAAACACCAAAAATTGCTAGCAGTAAAAGTTCTTTAGCTGTCAAAGCAGATATTGAAAAAATAAGATTGGAAAAACTATCTAAGATTGAATTGTCAAATATAAAATTAGAAAAACTCATTTTTCAATTGGTATTAAAAATAAACAATAAATAAAAATCTACTGCCTAGAAAAAACTATGCTTAAAAAAAATAAAAAAGATATTTTCTAATAAATTTATGTATTCCGATAGTTCAAATTTACAAAAGTGATGAGGAACTGACATTGTAATCCAAGTTCAATTAACTTTGTTATCAAAAAGACTAATAAACCATTTGCAAAAGACTACACATTCTGTAGTAAATCGCAAATGAGTTATAAAAATGATGTTTCGTAGTAAAATAATCAGGTTTATCCTGACAATGCTACTATAAAGAATAAATTTAAGACAAATGATACAACTTATAATTATATTTCGTATCATTGTAGTCAGGTTAATCCTGACAATAAGACTATGAAGCATAAATACATCTCAACACAGTCAAACGAACTTTTATCATACTTCAATGATAAAGGGAAAGTGTGTTTTGATTCTAAAACAGCCTTAAAAGCCTTTCCTGATGCCAAAGAAAGCACCGTTAGAGAGTTATTAAGCGACATGACCAAAAGAGGCTTACTAATGCGAATTAAAGACGGTGTGTATTACATTATCCCTTACGAAGAAAATGCAGAAACCTTTATGCCCGATTGGCATATATTGGTAAAGTATTTAGTAAAAGATGCCAAGCATTACATAGGGTATTATTCTGCATTACAAATCCATAATCTAATAACACAACCATCACTAAAAGAACAAATTGTGGTGGCAAAACAAATCAGACCTTCTGAAATAAAAATCAAAGACATCACTTTTCAATTTATCTATCATAACGAAAGTCACTTTTTTGGAGAAAAGAAAACATGGATTGATAATTTCAACAAAGTAAATTGTTCTGATATAGAAAAGACAATTGTAGACTGCCTTTTCAAACCGGATTACGCAGGAGGAATTGTAGAGGTAGCAAGAGCAATTTATAGTACAAAAGAGAAATTAGATTATAAGAAGCTTTTAGAATACACCATAAAATTCGATTCTCAGGCAGTGGTAAAAAGACTAGGGTATATTTTAGAACTCTTTGAAATAGAAACAGAAATAATCCAAGAACTACAAAAACTAAAAACCGCTTCTTATGTAGTTTTAGATACCGAATTACCTAAGACTGGAAAAAGAAATAGCCGTTGGAGTATTCAACAAAATTTAGATATAGAAACCATTAAATCAGCCATGTTCACATGATCAAACCGGGCGAAATACAAAAGAAAGCAAACCAAGTTGGAGTTCGCGACCAACAAATCGAGAAAGACTATATTTTATCCTGGATACTTTGGGGTGTAGCAAATCACGAACAACTTTCAAAAATATTGGTATTCAAAGGAGGAACCGTATTAAAAAAAGTCTATTTTGAAGACTATCGTTTCTCAGAAGATTTAGATTTTACATTGTTGAATAATGAAATAACAAACGAGCAAATTTTTGATTGGTTTAAAGAGTCTTTCGAAGAAATAAAAGAAGAATCCAATATTCCATTAGAAATAATTGATGATAACGAGCACGAAGATGGAGGCATCAATTTTTATATAGGTTATGTAGGTCCATTGGGTGGTTTCGGTAACAACAAAAAAGTAAAAGTAGACATCTCCAGAAGTGAAAAATTAGAGTTTGAACCAGTAGTAAAAAATGCTTTTGTAGATTATTCAGATTTAGAGGATTACAAACTAGTATGCTATCCTTTAGAAGAACTATTAGTCGAAAAATTACGCTGCACTATGCAACGCACACAACCGAGAGACTATTATGATATCTGGTATTTAGTAGAAGTAGAAAAAATGGAGGTTGAATATTACACCAATGAGTTCAGGAACAAATGCACAAGTAAAGAATTAAAACCAGAAGATTTTCATGACAAACTAGAACAAAAATTACCACAATACAAAGCACGTTGGAAAAACTCTATGAACGACCAAATCAAAGATTTACCTGATTTTGAGCAAGTGGAAAGAGAAGTAAGTAGAAAGATTAAGAATTTCATGAATTAAAAGAATAGTAATTAAATATGTGTTTATAATGACTGTAAAGATTGAAATAAAAAGAAATTCTACAATTGAAGTAATTGATTCATTATATGATAAAATCAATGAATTAGATGAGTATGAAATAATCTTACCAAAGAAAATTGATAATTCATTTTTTACATTAAATGTTAACTTAATTCAATTCATATCTACAGTTTTTAAAACTGGTAAGCTTAGAAATATTATAGTAAAAATTAATTCTAATAATAAAAATGAAATTGAAGACATCTATGATGAAGAATTCTTTTTTCCAATAATTTCTTTATTATGGAATGAAGTTTCTATTGTTGACAATAATGGAAACAATATGAGACCTGTACTCCGAGAATACCAAAACTCTTTTTTTGGTAAAATGAAAGCTTCAAAATCAATGAAAGGAGAAAAATTTCTTCTTGTAAATTTAGATCATTTCAGTGAAGAAAAAGGTATTTTGAAACTTTTTGAAAATAATGGAAAGTTTAATTCAAATGAGTATTCTTTTAAAAAATCCATAGAAGATATTATAAAAAATGATGTCTTAAAATATAGTTCTAATAATCAATTTCAATTTGAAAAGATAAAAGATGATATCAGCTCAATTATTTATGAGTTAATGAAAAATACTTTTGAATGGGCAAAACATGATAAAACTGGAAGATTAATAGTCCCAAACATAAGAGGTGTATATTTTAAGTTTCATAAATATGGTATAGACAATATTCTAAATGATTATAAGAATATATTACCAATATTTGAATATTTTTCTGAAGCTAATTTAGATATTAATACAAAAAGAGAAGTCTATTTTATCGAAATATCAGTTTTTGATACAGGAATAGGTTTTATTGAAAGATATAATGGTAATGGAGACGAAGTTGAAATAATAAAAAAATGTTTAATTAAAAATCAAACTTCGTCAATCTCAAATATAAAACACAAAAAAGGATTAGGTTTAGATAGGATATTAAACATACTTGATAATAAAGGTCTGTTTAAAATTAATACTGATAGATATTCATTATATAGAAATTTAAAAATTGATAGATATATCAATGAAGTTAATTTGAATGACTTAAGTAATGTAATATTAAGAGACTGGACAAATCAATCAAATTTTAAAATTAAACCTCTTAAAAACAAATTTTCTGGAACTACCATTAGTATTTTATATCCATTTTCTCAATCTAATTAATAATGAAAAGTTACTACATCTATAAAGCAGAATTAATAAAAGAAGATTCAAAATTAATTGATGAAAACCTAAAAACTGTTACTGTAATATATAATCCTAGTAAAGATTTTAACTTTGATATATTAGGCAAGGAATTAAATGAATTCCATGAAAATGTTTCACAAACAGATGGTATTCTTTTTTTATTCGGAGAAGATATTACAAATGCGATTGAAACAATTAAATCTAATTATAATAAAATTTTTAAAAATATTCCTGTTGTTGAAGAAGAAAGTTTAAAACAAAAAACTGTTTTTGTAAATTATAGTGCAGACAAAAATTATAAAATTCTTGAAAATGGAAATACATCAAATGATTGTATTGATTATGATGATTTGAATCAAATAATTCATCAAGGTTTACAAAATGTTTTTATTTCTAGAGGTGGTTTAGTTGAAGCAAACGGAGGTAAACATCATTATGTGTTTCCATCTGGAAAACATTCTTCAAAATTTTTAAGAGTTGCAAATGTTTTATTGTATAAATCAGAAATATATTTTATTGCTTCTTCATTATTATTTAGAATTAAAGACATTGATTTTGAAAATATTTATTGTGATACTTCTTCAATAAATTCAATAGCTATTGCGATTACTGATTTATACAATAGATTTAATATTTATAAAAACATTAATATTTGTAGTTTTAAATCTTATGATGGTCTATATGATAAAAATACTGAATTTGAACCTAATTCGATATTTTTAATATCAGCATCAACTTCAGGAGGGATAATCAATTATTTTAAAAAAAATCATGAAGAGATAAATAATAATCAAATATTTATATTGTTTTTTTTACACTTAAAGTCTGACAATCCAATGATTTTGGATCATGTTATATGTGATTTAACTTTTGACAATGTTAATAATAAGTTTGGAATTGAAAAGTATGATGTTGAGATTGACTCTAATTGTAAGTTTTGTAGAAATGGTTCATATCCTGTAAATATTTCAGGAGATATTTTTCTTCTTGAAGAGCCCAAAGTAAATGGACTTTTGATTAAAACAAATTATATTACAAGTAATTTGAAATCATTTGTAAACGATTTTAAAATAAATAATTCTAAACCAATTTTAAAAGTAAATTATAAAGAATCAAGCGATTCTTCAACAAAGAAATATGATATTTTTATTGACTATGAAAATATTATAAATGACTTGAGTAGATTTCCAAAGCATAATGAAAAAATAAATGCTTATATAAATCAATTTGTCCCTAATAACCTTAAATACATCATTCATTTAAATGATAAAGGTTCTTTTGATTTAGCAACTTATATTAAAGATAAAGTTTCCCTAAATCTAAAAAATTCAGAATCAATAAAAATCTATAATCAAAACGATTTGTTGAATGAAATATCGAATGAATCTGATGGAGCAGTTTTAATTGTTGGATCATGTATTAGTAATGGTAAAAATTTATTATATCTAAGTAGGTTTTTAAGAAATTTTGAAAATTTAAGAATTATATATTTTGTAGGGATTAATAGAATTTCAAATGAAAATAATTATAAAGAACTAAAAAGCAATTTAAAATATGGTAAGTATGGGTCTGAAAATAGTACTTATGTTGAAATTGAAAAAATAAATTGTGATAATATTTCAACAAAAAATTCTTGGCAAAAAGAATGGAGTTTTAATAGCGATATTATTAATAATTCAGACTTGCATGAGGTAAAGTCTTTTTTTAAAGAAAGAAATGAGATTTTAAATCAATTTAACGATAAAGGGCAAAGAGGTGGAGCAGATAATATTTTCTTACCAGTCCTTAAAAAGCAAAATAAAAATGAAGAACTAAAAATAAGGAAAAATTCTGCTTTTTTTAATGGTAATGGTTACTTTCAAAAAGTATCTCAATCTGATGTTTATTTTACAATTTCTAACGTGTTGAACAATATGAGAAATTGTGATAAAGATAGTCTAACTCAATCTACATTTGTAAGAAACCTAATATCTCCTTCGAATTTTAATAGATTTAACGATGGTATTATTCAGGCAAGTTTATTAAGAACTGCGAGAAAAGTAGAATTAAATTATAATTTAGATGAAGCTCTTTCTAAAGAAATGATGGATATTTTAACAACAATAATTAAATATGATAATCAAGAACAAGGTGAAGCTGTATTAGAGTTTTTATTTGCTCTTGCAACTATGAATTTACAATTAAGAAAAGAACATTATGAGCCAATATTTTCATTATTAGATAAAAAAAATAATTCAATTTATAATGTATACAAAGAATCTACTATAGAGATGTTAAAAGAAAAAGAGGTGTAAATAACTTTAACGATTACTTAAAAATACAAGCCAAATATGGCTTGTATTTTATTACTTCTTCTTCCTTTTAAAAAAGAATTTCTTCTTTTTCTTTTTATCTTCCTTGACACCTTCTTTTATTTCATCTTCAGTCCATAACCGAGCAAATTCAACTTGATTTTTTCTAATAAAATAATGTGATTTACAGGCAAAACTCCAATTGCCAATAGAAGGCGATAAACTAATAGTTTCTCCATCAAACGTCATTTTCCAATCAGTTGGTGAAAATGGTGTAACAACCTCATTGTTACAGCCACACACACATTTATGTATGGCCGTACAATAAGTAAGCGAAATATATAATATTCCATCTTCCAATACTTCTGGGATAAACTCTACAAACTTATGCTGTAACTTCATCACTCGTCAATTGATTAACATTAATAGAATAAGTACTGTGATGCTCTTCTCGCAAATCTTGATAGAAACCACACATTTTTTTCCATTTAATTACTGCTAAAACAGCATTCAAACAATTTAACTCCGCAATTTGAATATTAGTGTTATAATCGTTATTACCTTCATCAACAAAAGGAATTCTATCAACTAAATGATTATTCTTTTCATGAGTTCCAGTTGTCACTCTAACTGTTCCAATTAGAGTATCATCAACCGCATTTACTCCAAGTCCAACATCAATAAATGGAATATTGCTTTTTAACAAAAATTGAATAATCAACTTTCTTGAAACATCATTATCAATACATATAAACACAAAAGACATCGTTGATAGTTCTTTCATATTATCTTTTGAAACATAATTATGATGTGCAGTAATCTTTTGATGAATTTTTGAATACTGATTAAAGTAATAGTCAACCTTTGACGGTACTGTATCTAAATCTTCCTTTCCTGCAGCTCCAGGAGAACGAAATGCATTATGTTGCGAAAACACATCACCATCATAAATATGAATTTCACTCACAGGAGTTTTTGAAAGTAAATCCAGAATGTAAGCACCGGTGCCACCTAATCCAATTATGGCAATTTTTTGACCTTTAACTTTTTCATTAATTAGATTAATTTTCGCTCTACCGGAATTAGTATCAATATATTGAAAAACATCTGTATCAATTTCGTTTTCTCTAATCCTAAAAGTTTTTTCAGTAACTAACGGATCAATACTTTTTGCAGGTGAACTAATAATTGTTCCATAAGTAGATACTTTTTCATAATAATCTGCATAACCATTTTGTGGTTTGTTGGAAAAAGAAAAATTAATCACAATCCCATGACCAAGATTTTGTTGATTGGAATGTTGAATAGCAGTGATAATACTACCATGGGCATTGCAAGGATATTCACCTATAAAATTGATTACATGTGTACTTGGTTTAATAGTCCTTTGACTATTAGCCAACGACAATTCACTAACCAAAATACCATATTTAACTTCTCTGAGATGAGTTACATAAGGTATATGGTGGATAAGTAAATATCCACCTTTAACCTCAAGTTCATAACCTTCATCTTGCAACCTTTTAAGGTCGGGACTATGATTTATTAGTTGCTGTAACATTGAAAACCATTTTATTAGTTACAAAAACTTTATCTCCTTTAACCATACTGCCTTCAGGGTTTTGATGAGGACCTTTAGCATAAGTTACAGTATAAACAGTGTTTGGATTTTCTTGATAATTTCCAAATGCCAATTCAACAACTTGCTTAAAACTTATTGTTTTTTGGTTCCATTGCTTTTCTCTACCATTAACAATGATAATAAATTCAGTGATTTCCTTTTTAGAATAGAATTTTTCTTTGCCAGGTCTAGCTAAATCTACGATTTCATCGTCTTCAATTAAATCGTCTTCCCATGGTTGTTTATTATCCAAATAGATTTGGAAATCAGCTGCTATGTTTCCCTGTATTCTAATTTGAGAACCTTTGATATACTGCTTATCAGTTTCAAAGTTTTTCCCATCAATAGAATACTTTAATTTCTGCTTGATGTAAAATTGCTCAATTCCTGGTCTTGCCAAATCAACAGTTTCGTCGTTCAATATAGCGTCATCTTTCCAAGGTTCTACTATATCTAAAAATAATTCACAATCAAGAGGAAGTCCTCTCAATTCTTTCAGTTGTTTTCCGGTGATAAACTGCTCAAACCATTCAAACTTTTTGCCTTCAATAATTAATTCTAACGAAGGTCTTTTTCCGTGGTCATCATGACCGTCTTTTTGTGTATTCATGATACTTTGCTTTTTAATTTTTAAAATATTTTAACACTCCTAATCCTTTAAAAACTCTTGGAGATTTGAGTTTCAAGCGGTTTTGTTGCTAAAAAATTTGTTTTTCTCAAAAAACATAGTAGTTTTACACAACAAAATAGAGGGATACTGAGGTGATAAGCCTAAGTATTTTAAAGTCACGCAACTTAATTCCCTATAACCCAATCCGTACCGCCAAGTTCGATTGGGTTTTTTTTATTTATCAGCTCATATATTTAATTTCTTAATTTCTTAATTACTTTATCTATTTCTTCCATTGGTAATCTGTCATTAATTGTTTTGAGTTGCTCTAGCAAAGCAATAGCTTTAGACTTATCCAATACATTTTCTTCTACCAATTTCTCAATGACCCAAATACTTCCGTGAACTTCAACACCATGTTCTTTAGCTTCCAATTTCAATTTTCTATCACAGGTAAGCAAGGCACAATTAAGTTGAATTGACTTCCAAAGCATTGTTTTATCAGGCAATGATTTCAGGTTTCTCTTTGTTGCAAATTGGTTTACAGCATCTTGCTCTTCGTCAGTCAACAGTATAACTTTTAACTTTTGTGACCTTTTGTAAACCTCAAATTCAACAACTTGATTAGCTATTACAATTTCATTGTATACAAATGAAGTGGTAGAGATTTCTGCTTTCAAAGCAAAAAACTCTGGTAAAATCTCCAACTGGTAGAGATCAAATAATACACTTACATCTGTAATAATTAATTTCATACCAATAATTTCATTTTACCACGCAATTGCCAAGCAGTTATACCTGAAAAATAAGCAGCTTCATTAATTGTCAGAACTTCTTTTGCTAAACCCATATATACCAATCGCTCCATACGTGTTGGTTCTTCTTTACTCCTGTACCTACCAGGTTCACTATTAGGTACATTATAACCTCTTTTTTTATAGCCAACATGGAACTTTCTTAAAATAAAATCGTTCAATATCCCTAATCGATGTGCTCTATGAAAAATAGCAGTAAACGAAATTCCCCAACGCTCTTTTATAATTTCCAATTCTTTTTGATAGAAGTGAAAACGTTGTTTGTGCAGTTCTTTTTTTGCCATTTCTTCTGGATATAATACAGCACAAGCAAATACATGACATAATTTTTCCTCTTCTGCATGCTTCAAATCTTTTGAAAAAGTCAATGCGTGATGTGCCAATTCATGCAAAGCAGTAAATCGCTTTCTAACCACATCATCATTAGCACTAATACTCTTTTTCAATACAATGATTTTTCTATCACCAACAGTAGCTTTCATACCATCAAAAGCATCATTAACTAAAAGATCAATAACTTTATAACCTTTATCTTCTAACATTTCAACAACATCCGGTATTGGATCATATCCTAAATTCCACTCTTCTCGCAGTTTTTTGGCGGCATCTTCGGCATCTTCGGCAGTCTTAATTTCTTTGTCAAAAGTAAAATAGTCATACTTTTCATTTAACTGAAGAATATCCTCCAATTCAAAATATCTTTCAAAACAGTCTTTAGCTTTTTCAATAACAGAAGCCTCTTCAGTCTTAGAAAGCTTTGAACTGTATTTTCTAAAATCAATACTCTCAAATTCAACTTTCACACTTGGCACCGAGTAAAAATAATCTATAGAGACATTTAATGAATTAGCCAATGCAATTAAAACTTCACTATCTGGTTTCATGACACCTTGCTCATACTTATTCAAAGACTGCTTACTAACTAGGTTATCTAGCTTGTCGGCAAGTCCTTGAAGAGACAAACCAGCCATTTTTCTGGCAGATTGTAGTCTATTTGCAAATACATTTTCCATAATTAAAGATTTAAACTATCAGGTTGTTGACAAAATTACAAAAAAAATATTATTTGTCAACAAGTATTTTAAAAATAGTTATAAACAATATCAACATTTCTATTGCCACTCCTTCCAACGCTCCAAAAGTTTTTGTATGCCAGAAGTTTATGCCTCCGATAGATAAATGGTGCAAGGCAACAAAAACTTTTTCCAAAGCTTAGTTACATAATGTGGCATTATAGTGCATAAAGAACTATCCTGCTGCTAATCAAAATCTCGGTTGCACTATAATAACATTATGTAAAAAAGCCGCTCACCCAACGCGCTTGCCAGTGGCTCCAGGACAACATTTTTTGCAGCTCCCATCGCATCACCCAGCTACAAAAAACACCGTCCTTCGCCACTGTCTTTAACAACGTTCGCTATTTCATATGAATATTTTCGGTTACCATCTCTTTTAAGTACGTTCACGGTAACTGTTTTTATCAACTTTGTGGTTAAATAGGAAGTATTTGCATTGCTTTTGTAAGTAATAAAATGGCTTTTAATTTTATTAAATTTGCCTAGGGTAAAAGCCATTTTATTACCCACAAAACCAAAATTCCCAGTAAGAGTATCATTTTTTATTTGCCAGAAACCCCACAGTTATTGCTCCAGCGAAAAAGCTGATGCCATACCGTTTTTTAAAATAATCTGCTGCATACTGAACGCTGCGACTGTCAACTGAATTTCAGGCATCAGCTTTTCCACTAAAGCAATTAGAAACATCCGAATAAGCAAATATAAAATGATACCCTTACTTGCGCTACTGCCACATCGCACTCGGTAGTGAAATGCATTGTTTTTTGAAGATGCTTCCCAATTTCAGCACAATATCCTACTAAATTGAAAACTTCTATTTCATAGGACGATTAAGCATCCTCAAAAATCAAAACTGTAAGAAAGAGTATCAAATTCTTTGGCCGGATGAATAGCTTTTTTATTTTCTGATTTGGTTTATTCATCCATCCAAAGAATTTGATACCCTTTCCGAAGACGTCTATCTTTCAAATCAACTTTCAATACTTCAGATAAAATCCGATTAAACAAGGACATCTGATTGGAAATAGCCAACTAAAAATAAAATTCCGATTTCAATAAAAATGGCTATTCTCAATTTCCGATTAAAAAACAAATAAAAAAGAATTGAAAATTTCAAAAAAAAATAAATAAAAAAAGGAAGCAAAGATAAGTTACAGGTATTCAAAAAAGCAAGTTCAAGCCCTTCGGGTTTCAGAAAAAATCTCCACCCAAACTGTTTCAAAACACATTTCTCTTTTGATTAAACGTTGCCGATTTCAATCACATATCGGGTAGTATTTTTTCTGAAAAACTTGCTTTTTTGAAACCTTCCACTTGGACGAATGGCTTTCTTTTTTTCTTTTTTTTCTTTTGAAAAATTTTAATGGGCGGAGCGTAGCGAGGCACATCTGCATTCATCAGAAACTCAACAGGAAATTAGAATAAAACCTAATTTTTAAATCCGAAGCCATGATGAATTTTATCGTTAAAACCCACAAGAAGGACACAATTTACAACAAACCGCACTTTTTTGTTTTAAACAAAGGAATGAATAGCGGAAAACCACAAAATGAGCCATTCACAAACAGTTTCGTAATCATATTTGATAATGAAACTGATTGCGAAAATATTTTCTGGATTGCTTATAGCTTGTGGAAATCTAAATTTTGGCACCAGCATTTAGTTGGTTCTGTAATTTCGTTTTTACGTCTTAATGATTTTAAAAAAGAGTTTTTTCCAAAATCTAAGCTCTTAATGGATGAACACGAAGAACATTTGAAGCATGTTGAAGCTTTAAAACTTTTGGAACTAAAAGAAAAACAATTTCACGAAAACATCAATTTAATCAACGATATGCGTAGAGTTATCGTGCATCGTTACAGTAACAGATAATTTATTTTTAATCCTTAAAATCAATTCTATGAGTGTATTTTTATTATTTCAAACCGATAGTTGGAAGTCAAAAGCATCAAGAGTTTTCTTTGGAGCTTTTGACAGCAGAACAAAAGCACTAGATTATGCAAAATACAACGATTTGTATTGGTATAATTCCGAAGTCGTGGTCGTTGAGGTGATACTCAATCAATTTGGAGAAGTCTAAAAAGCAAAAAAGCCAGGTCATGCGACTTGGCTTTCGGGATCAACAAATATTCATTAAATTTGTGAAAAAAGTAATGATAACAAGAGGTATTATAATTGGTAAAATAGTTGATGATTTTTCTAGCCTGAAGTATCAAATTGAAACTAGAAATAGACTAGGACAATTTGATTTGACAAAGTTTTGCGAAGACTTTATAAGGGAAGTATTGAATATTTGTTTTGATTTGAATTTAAAAAATTTAAATAAAACTAGGAGTAATTTTCCCGGCTTAGATTTAGGCGATAAAAAAAACAAAAAGGCTTATCAAATAACATCCCAAAAAACTTCTGCGAAAATAAATGAGACTATAGTAAAGATAATCAGCAATGATGAAGAAAATTATGATCATTTTTATGTTTTTATAGTTGGAGAAAAGCAAACATCTTACACAATTCATGTTGACAATGCACAAAAAATTAATTTTACTCAAGAAGGAAATGTTTTTGATATTGATGATATACTTCAAAGAATAGTTGTCCTTGACATACAAAAATTAGAAAGCCTTTATACACTATTCGTTAGAGAATTTAGGCAAGTAAAAATAGAATTAGAACCTTTAGATGAAAATGGTAATTTTGAAAGTTCATACTTTAATTATTTAGAAAAAAAACCTTCTTCACCACCATTAAATGCAGTTAAATTCTTAGAATGTAATATTGAAGATGCTGGTTATAAAGATGCTTTCCGAGATGTATTGAACATATATGAAAATCTATCTTATGTACCAAGAGTAACAAGAGAGCTTATCGCTATCATTGTTGATAAAGGTGTAAAAAAAGATGCCAATTTTAATGATAATGGTAAAATAAAAATATTGCCTCAGTCACTTGAAAAGTTTTTAAATTTAAGTGAAAGAGAGGTTTTAATTGAAATAAATATATTAGAAAACGCGAAATTAGTGGAGTTAGATGAAGATGAAGTTGGAGAAAGACCTCAATATTTTATTAAAATTAAAGATGAAATGCTTAACCATTTGTTATATTGGTTCATAGATAAAGGAATTTCTATAAGAACTGTTTTCAATACAATGGATTTTACAATATTAGATGAATAAAAAAAGCCAGGTCTCACGACTTGGCTTTCATTTTGTTTAACCCAAAGGTCACCACAACTAGGGCTAAACTTATTTTTTGTGCTTCTTATTTAGGCTTTTAAGCAGTAACGAAATCATAAAACTTACAACAGCTCCAACAGTAGCTAAAATAACTGTTTTGGCAATATCATCAGAGGAAAGATTTGGTACAATACTTAAAAACGTGCCTCCAGCAGTTCCCATCAATGTGGGATTATTGGCTGTCATCAGTTGTAGTAAGCTGACTTGCAGCTGACAAAACTCCTCCAGCTACTGCAACATAACCACCAATGGTAGTTACAATCGCAGGTAAAGCAATTGGAGCAGCTAAAATAGTTCCACCAACGGCAGCTAATGCCAACCCAACAGTTCGAAGCACTTTGAAAAATTTTGGTGTGGGAGCTTTTGCTCTATTAATGATTTTTTTCATAATCTATTTTTAAGATTGGATAATTAATTCAACACTTTCTTTATTGTCCAAAGCTTTGTAAACAAAGTCTTTTAGCTTCGTAAAAGCTTTTCTCGATAGCAAACCTAAACCAGGTCCAGAAAGTTTAGTAACAGGAGCAATACAACCTTGCAATTCCTTTTGAGCATTATTAGCAGGATGAAATAGAATAAACTTTCTATTTGGCACATCCACCAATTCTAAATGCCATTTGTATTTTGCACTGTATCGCTTTCTAATAAAATATTTCCCTTCCGGAACACAAGAAACCTTCGTTTCGTTCATCTTCCATGGCAATTCAATTGTATTACAAATCAATTTGCCTTCGCATTCGAGTTTACCATTTGTTCCTTCCGGGAAATAAGTTCTAGTTAACCAAATAACCATTACACACCGCTGTCAACTTTTGCAATCGATAATGGGTTAAAAGCACCATTTTTCAACGGATACATTTGCCCATTAATCTCTTGGTAGAACTCAACACCTAAAGCCAAAAATAATGGCTTAGTTGAGTTAGCAGTAACCGCATTCACTTGATTAATTGGAGCAGTAGCAGTTCCGTCCCAAGGCAAAATTGCCGTTTCAGAAGTAGCAACCACATACGTTTCAGCTTCAAAATCAATTTCTGCTCCACCAGAAATGATTTTGTAGTGAGTAGTTCCACTTGGAGCAGCAATCATATTCGCAGGAATAAATGATGCCAAATCCACAGTAATTTCACCAGCCACACGGTCAATAGTTGCCACAAACGGAGCAAACAAAGTTGTACCAAGTTTTCCACGAATATTAAATTCAAAACCAAATAACAATTCAGCTTCTCCATCAATCACGTTACGTAAACCACGTTCACTAACCAAATCCGCTTGAATAACCTTCATCATTGCTTGCGTTAATCTGCTCACCATTCTACCATCCGCAGAATTTAAAAGCAATGGTCGTAAAGCGGTTCTAAGCATTTTTCCAGCTTTACCAGCTCTACCAAACTCGGAACCATTCTCACGAGTTCTTTGAAACGCGGGGTCACTAGCAATTCTGCTCGCGTCAATTCCACCTTTTTCTCTTGCTAAGTGACCATCTTGCGTTTTGTAAAAGGTAATATCTCCGATAGTACCTTTTAGTTTAATTATGCCTTTCTGTCTAGCCATAACTTCAAAATTTTGTTAAACATTCATCTAAAATCTCCTTCATTCTTTCAATCAGTTGCAACTACATTTTGAATGATTAAAGCAAAGTTTACAAAGCATTTCACTAAATTAAAAATCACAAGTGTACCATATGTCCAAAATCGACACAAGTGTCATAAATGAACATAAAAACACAATAAATAAGTATGAAAAATTATAACTAAATTGCAAAAGATTTTCTGCACGTCAGAAGTATAGCATAGCTATATCAAAAGTATGGATAAAGTATGAAATTGAATAATCAGAGGGTTTGCATCTATCCAAAGGACATACAACGAATAACAGGCAAGAGTTATCGTCAAAGTACTAGATTGATGCAAAAGATAAAAAAAGACCTCAATAAGCTCGAAAATGAGTTTCTAACGATTGAAGAGTTCTGTACATATAGTGGCATAAAATATGAACAAGTAACTCACTTGATTTTTGGTTAATGTAGGGGTAATAGAAGAACAAATTTTAATCAAGAACAGTATTAATAAGCACTTAAATAACTAGTTCAATTATTAGCCTTGATGCTTTAATATTCAAATAAATATTCTTATATTTGACTACTTTGAATTTAGAATAATAGTAGCCTTATAAAAGAGGAGTCAGTCGAGGTGTCACATAAATAATATGCTTTGCGAAGTGTTGATTTTATTGGTGACTTTTGCACTAGACAAATCCCTCTTTCTCCGCTGGTTAATTCACAAAACCTAACAAAACCCTTTAAATCCTATGATTTAGAGGGTTTTTTAATTTCCAACCTATCCAAATTATTCAAAGTTTCTCATTTTAAAGGTGTACTATTCGGGGTACTTTAAAATTTTCAATTCCTTGTGCCCCTATCTGTGCAAAGCCCTTTAAAAACAAGGAGTTTACTAAATGAACATCTTGTTTTATGTTGATAGATTTTTTAAATTTCTATTAACTTAAAGGTTACCAATTATGAATGCTACAATTTCAATTCTCTTTTATCTAAAGAGAGCTAAAGCCAATGCACAAGGTCTAGCACCAATTTTTCAAAGAATTACAATCAACGGCAGACGTTTAGACAACAGTACTGGAAAGTTTGTTGATCCATCGAAATGGCATCCCGAAATGTCAAAAATGCGAGGCAATTCAGAAGAAGCTCGTTTAATAAATGGACATCTTGACAATTTGAGAACAAAAATTCTGATTGCTGAGAAAGAACTAAACAAAAAAGACATTCCGGTCAATTTGGAAACATTAAAGAATATGCTGCTTGGCACCAAAGAACGCCAGCGCCTACTTATTCCAATCTTTGAGGAACACAACAACAAAATAAAAGAACTGCTAGGCATTGAATATGCTCCAGGAACCTATGAGCGTTACCAAACCTCTTTAAAGCACACAAAAGATTTTCTAAATTGGAAATATAGTATCTCTGATATTGACATTACAAAAATCGACCACGCTTTCATAACCGATTATGAATTTTACTTACGTAGCGTTAGAAAATGCGCCAATAACACCGCAGTAAAGTACATCAAGAACTTCAATAAAATAATCAAGCTTTGCTTGGCCAATGACTGGCTAGAAAAAAATCCATTCGCAAACTACAAATCGAAAGTAAAAGAAGTCGAGCGAGTTTATTTATCTGAAGGCGAAATTCAAAACATCATCAACAAAGATTTCAAAACCGAAAGATTATCACTTGTTCGCGATATCTTCCTTTTTAGTTGCTTTACTGGTTTGGCTTACATAGATGTCAAAAACTTAACAAAGTCGCATATAAGCATTGGCATTGATGGTGATAAATGGATATTCACTCACCGTCAGAAAACAGAATCCGCTTCAAAAATTCCTGTATTACCAGTAACTCAAATGATTATTGATAAGTATGCAGACCATCCACAAGCAATAAATGAAGAAAAGCTTTTACCAATTCTCAGCAATCAGAAAATGAATGCCTATTTAAAAGAAATTGCTGCCGTTTGCGAGATTGAAAAAGAATTAACCTTCCACATTGCCAGACACACTTTTGCAACGACTGTAACGCTTACAAATGGTGTTCCTATTGAATCAGTAAGCAAAATGCTAGGACACAAAAACTTAAGAACTACGCAGCACTATGCAAAAGTATTAGATAAAAAAGTGAGTGAGGATATGAAAATACTTCGCGATAAATTTTCATTAACGCCAGTCCAAAAGGAGCAAAAAATAATGTAAGGTTAACTTTAGATTTAGAGTTTTTAGGTTTATTTTTTTTAATCAAATCAAAATTATTAAACCTAAAATCTCTAAAAAAATGAGCACAAAATTCAAACAAATGTTATTCGAGTTAACAGAACAATTAAGTTTTATCAATCTGGAAATGGATGATTCAATTGCAAAATCCGAAAAATCAGTTGAATTAACACTAAAGGCAATTGACAATCTAAAAAAGCAATTTCTTAAAAATAAAACTATCAGCTCCGAAACTGAAATAGATTTCTTTAAAAACATAAAACCCAAGTTTGCTTCATTATACATCTATCATAATGCTATTTTCAAAATAGAAACTAAGATGCCACATGGTGGCGACCGCATCACAAAAAAATACCTCAATAAAGAATTGAAAAAACTAAAACGCTATTTTGATAATAATTTAGACTTCTATAATTATCACAGAACCGGAAGCAGTTTTTTAGATTTCAAATACTTCATTAGAGGAGGTCATGATGTGAAATTACGACTAGACAGTTTCTATTTTGAAGCAGATCATAGTTTCTCAACATCGCATGATTTCAAGGTAGCCAAGATACTTGCACATGATTTAGTACAAGTGTACATAGAAACCAAAATTCTTAAAATGGGCAAAAAAGAACACAAAGAAAAATCACAACTTGAACCGAAAGGGAAAATCATTTGGACAGGCTCTAAAGTGTCTTTAACCGAAATAATGTACGCTTTTCATACCAAAGGTGTTTTCAATAATGGTGCTGCTGAGTTAAAAGAAATAGCAAGTTATTTTGAAGAAATATTTCATATTGATTTAGGACAATACCGCAGAACTTTCCTTGAAATACGAGAACGCAAGTCTGATAAAACAAAATTCATAAACGCCTTAGAAGAGGAATTATTGAAACGAATGGAGGAAACAGATGAATCATTTTAATCGTGCTTTTTCATTTTGAATAAAATCTTACCCAACGGGGTTCAAGTTGTGATTTTATTCAAATCAAAACACACAAATTTGCATCATAACAATTTAAAATTATCAAAATGGCAGTAGAAATTATTACTCGAGAAGACCTCAACGAATTCCGTTCACTTCTCCTAACTGATTTAAAAGAAATATTTAATGCTAAAGAAAAACCGCAAAAGCAATGGTTAAAATCAAGTGAAGTCCGAAAGCTTTTAAATATCTCTCCAGGCACGTTGCAAAACTTCCGAATCAATGGAACGCTTTCCTATACCAAAATTGGAGGCACTATGTATTACGCTTACAATGATCTTGAAAAAATACTGGAATGCAACAAGGTTAATGCTTTACCAACGCTTTTCAAATAAGGACGAAGTTTAAACATAAAAATCTATGAACTACATAAAACACCTAACAGGCTTTTTTAATAAAATTGCTGACGAAAACAAGCTCAATCCAACACACATTTCGCTCTATTTAGCCCTATTTCAATGTTGGAACGTGAACAGGTTCAAAAATCCAACAGGTATTTCTCGTGAAGAAATTATGAAAGCAAGTAAAATTAATTCAAATGCAACTTATCACAAGTGTATGAAAGAATTACAAACACTTGGTTTTATTGAGTATTTACCAACGTTCAATCCACATTCAAGTTCCAATGTAAATATGATAAATTTTTCGGAAGAAGCTAAAACCAAACCAAAGCTTGAACAGCTTACCTATTCAAATAATGAACCTGTTCAAAAAACAACCTTGTCAAAAAATAACAAGGCTATTGAACAGGTTAATGAACAAGCCTATATATATAATAATAAACAAACATATTTAAACAATATAAACATTGATATTGGCACAAATTCAAATTTTTTAGAAAATGAAAAATTAATTTTTGAAGAAAATAATCTTAAAAGCGTTGAAGAAAAAAAAGAAGAAAAAAGTTCCGCGAAAAAAGAAGAACAAAAAGTTTTAAATCCCAACGTTCCAACTCTTGAAGAAACCATAGAATATTTCATTTTCAAATCCAGTACTGAAACCGAAGCCAACAAATTCTTCAATTACTACTCCAGCACTGGTTGGCTAGTCGGTGGTAAAACAAAAATGCGCGATTGGAAAGCTGCAGCACGAAATTGGATCATGAACCAGGATAAATTCAAAATCAAAACCCCAATAGCACAACTCATGCCGCACAACCTCAACATAGCTAACAATAAAAACTATGCAGAACCATTGTAATCTAATACCGTCTGTTCGAATGTTTTTTGTGTAATAAAATGGAATAAAAAATGTATCGACCCGAGGCAAAGCCGAACGGAGCGTAAGCTATAACTTCAAAATCATAACAATGACCAAATACAATTACCCAGAAATAATACAGTGGCTCGAGCAAAAGGGTAACCAAAACTATGGGGATAACTTCAAAATCGTAGAAGATGATATTCCCATAATCACAACGCTTTTGGTTTATTTTTTAAACGATGAAATAATGGCAAAAACTATCGAAATTGACCTCAACAAAGGCATTTTACTTTCGGGTCCAATCGGATGTGGTAAAACATCTCTAATGAATTTGATGCGATATGTTCCGGAACAAGAAAGGAAATTCATATTGAAACCAACTCGAGAAATTAGCTTTGAGTTTATCAAAGAAGGCTACGATGTAATCCAAAGATACAGTTCGGGAAATAAACTCCAAAACGGAATTAAAAACTATTGCTTTGATGATTTAGGCACCGAAAACAACCTTAAATACTTTGGTAACGAGTGTAACGTAATAGGAGAAATTTTGCTGAGCCGATATGATCTATTCATAAACAAGAAAATAATAACTCACATCACAACCAACCTTTCAGCTTCTGAAATTGAAGCAGCTTATGGTAATCGAGTTCGTTCACGACTGAGACAAATGCTTAATCTAATATCATTCAACCCGATAACAAAAGATAAACGTTAAACCAAAAACAATGAAACAAATATCAAAATTCTGGAACTGGTTCCAAGACAACGAAGAAGCAATTAAAAACGCTTTACTTCTCGGTATCAATACCAAAGAAGTATTTCACCACCTAAACAGGAATTACGGTTACATTTCCAAAAGAATCGGTTTTCTAATCATTAGTCCGTCAAACGACCAGAACAAATACACTATCATTTTCACTGCGGATGGATACCGAAAACTATTTCCTAAAATCATTGCTTTAGAAGACCAAGCACCACAGCTGCAACATTTCATTCCGCAAGCTTTCATCAAACCTATTCAAGACAAAACGCATTACCTTGAAGGTAAAGACGAACCCTATATTTTTAAAAAGTACAAAATCAAAATAAGCCAATTATACATGGCATTAGTCGATTACAATATCACAACCAAACAACTAAAAATTAGTCTCTATATTCCAGCCTATGATAGAATCAAAGATTTTGAAGAAATAGAAATTGACTTGAAATACCTTGTCATGGAAGTAATCGGCGAAATAGCCTTCAGAAAACACATCAAAAACATTGAATTCCTTGATTTACCTGAAGCAACCCATGGTCTTTTAAGTTTAATTGAATTGCCTGACTACATAGATTATTTGTATAAAATAAACTCAAGATACAAAACATTAAAAATTTAGAATGATTTAAGATTAATAAAACAATTTACTTATTTCTATTATTATAATTCTCTACAACTCGATTATAATAGTCATAATAGTATTTTTCAATTTTATTAAAATTATCTTGTATAGAACTAAAAATATAATTTTCAGAATAATCATAGGCTCGAATTCCATTCACATATTTTACCATTACATTTCTTAATTTGATTTTATGATTTAATGTCCCAAAATCAGCAGGAAGTTTATCTTCGTTAAAAAGGGAATTATTCAAATCAGTCAATCTATAAATTTGTTGTTGAATCCAGTTGGAACGTTCATTGTATAATCTTTGTTTATAAATCCCAACATCTCGCATAGCATTCACGGGAATCTGAGAAACATAAGGGTTAAACTGAGAATATCCAGTAGTTGTTACCAAAAAAAGTAATTGCAATAAAATCTTGATTTTCATAATGAGTGTATTTATTATTGTTAAAATTATAAAATGTTTTTAGTTCATTTGAGTTTTAAATATGTAGTGATTATAAAATTAAAATTTAATTTAACTGTAATTCTATAACCGAATTCCTACTGATAGGTTGTCCAGCTAGAATAGATTGACTTTTAACTTTACCTACTCCATTTCCTTTCAATTTAACTTTTAATCCCTTGTTTTCCAATAGAGCAATAGCATCCATTCCAGGCATTCCTTTTACATTAGGAACTTTATTATTATCATTCTGAGCCTTTAAAGAGTATTCATTATACTGATTTTCTTGTTTAGAAATTTTCTTATTCAAATCTTTGATATCCATAGTGGTTGGTGAATCTGTAAATATTTTTTGAGCTATTTTTTTAAAAACAGGACCAGCAACATCAGCACCATAATAATTTCCTTTTACGGTACTAGGTTTATGGACTACAACAATACAAGTATACTTAGGTTCCTTCACAGGAAAGAACCCAACAAATGAGGAAATATAGTGTTTATCAGCACCACCATTAATTCCATAATTACCTTGAGCTGTACCTGTTTTACCAGCTATTGAAAAATCTTTAGAGTAAATACTCTTCGCAGTACCCTTTTTAACCACATTTTCCAATAGGGCTTTTAATTTCTTGACAGTTTCTTCAGAACATATCTTGGGATTGATAATCTCTTTTTCAAATTTTTTGATGGTTTTATTTTTATCTCTTATTTCAGATACAAATTGTGGTTTTATCATTTGCCCATTATTTGCAATAGCATTGTAAAGAGTCAATGTTTGCATAGGAGTTACTTCTACACCATAACCAAACGCCATCCAAGGTAATGATATTCCATTCCACTTTGGGGTATTGGGTTGAGGAACAAAGGGTATTCCTTCTCCTTTTAAACACAATCCTAATGGTTTATTAAGGCCCATATTATTAATACGGTCAACAAATTGTTTTGGGTTGTTCTTATAGTTTTCATAAACAGCTTTAACCAATACTGTGTTAGAGGATATTTCAAAACCTTTGGCTAATGAAATTCTTTGTGGTCCATCTCTGTGTGAATCTACAACATCTTTTCCAAAAAAAGTTATCAAGCCTCCATTACGATCATATACTTTACTGGTATCAACTTTCTTGTCTTCCAACAGAGCAATCATGTCTACCAATTTAAAAGTCGAACCAGGTTCTCCTTTTTCCCGTACAGCGTAATTAAGTTGTTCATAATATTTTGAATCAGTTCCTTTACCTAAATTTGCAATAGCTTTTATATAACCAGTTTTAGTTTCCATAACAATTACACATCCATGTTCAGCATCAAACTTTTTTAAAGTTTCAAGCAAAGCATGATGAGCAATATCTTGAATATAAACATCAATTGTTGAAACAACATCATAACCCTCTATCGGTTCAATCTCATTTTCATCACGAATTGGTTTGTATTGACCATGGGCAATTTTTTGTTTCAATATTTTACCATCTTTACCATTGAGGTAGTTATCATAAGACCCTTCAATACCAACAGATAATGAATTCCCTTTATTATCAACACTTGTATATCCTATAGTTCGCTGAGCAATATTTCCAAGTGGATAGGCACGAATAGTATGTAAATCTGCAATTAATCCACTTTTGTAGCTACCTAATTTGAACAATGGCATTTTTTTTACTAGCATGTAATTGGAATAATTCACATTATTTTGAATAACAACATATCTTTTTTTTAAATGCTTCGATTTTGTCAGTAATGCATAATAATGTGCCTTAGATTTACCAAATAATTTTGAAAGCGAGGTAGATAAGGAATCAACCTTTTCATTAAAGTTTTTATCACTTGGTATTGTAGCATTAAAAGCAATAGTGTATTCTGGTATTGATATCGCCAGTAAGCTACCATCCGAAGAATAGATACTTCCTTTATTTGCAGGTACAACAAATGTCTTTATGGTATTTTGTTTTGCTAATTTTCTGTAATGTTCACCATGAACCCATTGAATGTTGGTTAGCTTTACAATAATTGCAAGAGCAATTAAAAAGAGTATAAAGGCAACAATATATATCCTGTAGTTAATAGAAGTATAGTTTTCTGTCATTTTTAAGTTGTTAAGTAATTAGATTAATCATAAAAATCATGATCTAGGTAGAAGTATTTTTCTCCTCTTCTTTCTTTCTCAAAAGCTCCGAAAAAATAAATACAGGATCTTCTCCAGTTTCTATCATATTATTAAAAGACCAAAAAATATCTTTCGTTAATTCAAAATGGGTATCAGTATCTGAATTGATTTCTCCGGGATATAAAGAATAAGTTAATAAATCCCTACTATAAACAAACTCAACATAATTATATTTTACACTAACTTTAACGGTGCCAAAATTCAACAAACCATTAAAGTGAGAGGCCAATACTAAAACATCATTAGTGAGTTCTTCATCAAAATTTTGAAGGATGGTTGCCCTAAATAGTAGACTGCCCGAACACACTGAATAATTAAAATCCACACAATTAGTATCGTCCACTTTAAAACCACATTCTATATGCTTGTCATTGTCAAATAGCCCATATTGCCATCCAGACCTTTTGTGATATTTAATTAAATCTTTCCATACGTACTGAGAAGATTTACTAATTGTAAGCAGTCTGTAAATTCTTTGGAATAAAAATTTTATTTTACTAGATACATACTTTATTTTTTTCATAAAAGCTCTTATTTTTATCTGTCGAAGTAACTTTGGTAAAACAAACCACATAAAGAGGAATACAATCAATTTAGCTACAATCATTTCTGTTTTTTATTAAAACAATCCCCAATTATCATCATCACAATTGCAATAATGATAAGCATTACTACATATAGTATACTGTTCACAATAACCATTAAAATAAATTTCAAAATGGAAAGTAATATGGGCAGTAAAACAATCGCTAATACTATTAAAATTAGGGCAGGTAATATATTTTTCATGTATAAGTTTTTAAAATGGAATATCTTGACTATCAATAGTAATTTTACTCTTTTTTAGTATAGTATCATTTTCGTTTATGAAATCATAACATTCATAAATATCAAAAACTTTATCTTCCCTGATTTCTATAATCAAATCCATATAATCATTGGATTGATTTCCAACAAATGAAAACCCTTTACAATTATTATTCGAACAAGCAGCGGAATTGCATTTGCCTTCGTAAATGTTTAAAAATGTATTCCCTTCTTCTTCAAAAGCATCAAATACATTAGTCAGCTTTTTTAAAAAGGTGCGCTTGTCTAGATCTTGATAAGTATAACAATCTTCTAAAATCAATTTAAGCATATCCTCATCCATTCGTTGCATAAAGTATAATACAGCATCTAGTTGAGAAGCTAAAGAAATTTCTGCATCATCATTCAATTTAATTCTTTTGCCATCTTTCTGGACAAGAATTACATCACCAAGTTCTGCAAGTTGTTTTAAAAGTTCTTTTTTTTTCGCATCCATCAGTAACTATATTAAAATGGTAGATCAATAAAATTATTTCTTCTTTCAAAACGAATTGAATTTGAACACTTTCCAGAAAATTGAGTTAATAATTCTAATTCTCTCTTTTTACATGTTCCGCATTTTCTAAAGCCCAGTGCATCCATATAAGTTTCTGCAAATTCTAAACTAGGATTAAGTTTTACTCGATAATATTCAATTAATAATTTTTTTATAGGTAATTTAAATCTTGTATGATACTCTTTCAAAAATTTCTTTACTTCTAAATCAGAATATCCCGTGTTGTTATTATAAAGTGGATTTTCTGAATAGGCGCAGCTCGAATATTTCCCAAATATTTTTAAAATAGCAGTGTTTTTTTGATCCGCATAATAATATCTGCCAGCTTCTTTTATTAAAATGTCTAATTCTTTTTCAAGTTGTTCTAACGAATAGTTCTTAAACTCTGAAAAACCAGAGTTTTCATAATTAATCGCTTTTGGATTGTATTCTATATTAAAAGCCATTTTAAGTCTAAATGCAAATGCAACTGGGTCTTCAAGCAAATAACGATTTTCAATAAACCATGCTCTAAAACGTTCTATTTCAGTATCACCTCGTTCTTTAATCTCCTCTGGAAGTTCAAAATTACTAAAATCGGAATGCAATCTCGGGCAATCTGTTGACGTATGATAGGCTGGTTGCTGCTCTTTATATACATATTTCTTACTATCAAAAACCACCATTGGATTATATATTTCATTAAAATATTTTTCCGGATTTTTAAATAATTCTTGAATAGCCAACAAGCTATTTTCTTCGTATTGACTAAAAATATATAATTTGTATTTGTAGACTTCTCCACTAAGTTTGATATTCTTAAAGTTGTTTCTGTTAACAATCTTATAAGCATTATGAGAGGTAATGTATGCTTCCATGATATTTATAATTTGTGATTTATTATTTATTCCTTTTAATTATTAATATCCAAATTCAGAAAAGGTAACCCTATGAATGAAATTCTATTAGTATCAGTAATTTAACTAGTGCCAGAATTATACATTTTCATCATCTAAATCTTCAGGATTATCTTTTTTAAATTCGAGACTACTATTTACAATCTTATTTGTATCATTTACTACACCTTTTTCCATCCTCCCAAATTCATCATCTGGATATAGCCATGAATTTTTCTTAATGATTGGAGGTTTTGCAACACTTAAAGTTTGAACTTGCTTTTGATTTGTGATTTTATTCCGGATTTTATTCTGGATGTCTTTATAGAGTTTAAGGAATATCCAAATAAAAAAAAGCACAACGCTGATTATAAAAAACGTTTTCATTTGTTTTCTGTATGAATAAAATATTTACTGTCGCAAAAGACTATTTTTCACAGATGTAAAAAACATAATTCGGTCTTTGTGAAAAGTCAACTCATTATTGCTTCGACTCAATGTAATTGAAGTATTATCAATATTGACACCATACATTCCATTGCGATAAGCTAACGGAAAAGGAATAGTTGCTTGTACTAAATCCAAGGTAGATTGAGGCACACCAACATCTCCTTTTTCAGGAATTAAGTTGTAGATGGTGGTTACAATAATACCATTTTTAAAACCTACAATAATTTCACCGACTCTTCTGTTGAAAAAGTATTTATCTTTTATAGCACCTATGTATTTATAGGTACTAACACCAGTTGCAGAAGAAATGCCAAGTAGTTTAAACTGGGTAGCTTTGGGAGTTAATCGATCTCCCAAATAAAATTTTTGAGAAAAGGATTGAACAGAAACTAACAGGAATAATGCGAGAATAATAGTTTTAGTTTTCATTAGTGTTCGATTTATTTTTGTTATCACTTCTAATCAATAATATTCCTGGTAAAAAGGAAACTAATCCGATTCCAATAATTGCTCCTATTGCTTCATAAAAATTAGGCGTTCCAAAAGTTGATAGGTATCGAAAGAATGTTATGATACCAAAAATGATTAATCCAATTCCAAATAATGTTTTCATCTGTTTTATATTTTTTATGTTAGAAAATAGTTTTGTAGAAAGTCTCTTGCTTGCTACTGTAGGTTTATATCTAAAAAAGAAAAAGGTAACCCTATTGTTATTATTTATTTTTCAAATTCAAGATTTTGAAGGTGTCAAGCATAATGGCAAAGGCAGGAGTAGTTTCATCCAGAAAGGTTTCAATAGAACACGCATCAATTGTCAATACTCTATTACCATAACTGTAAGCAAATTGTTTATGGTACAATTGCAAGCCATTTTCAAAAGGTGTAAGCATGTGTAAATAATAAAACTCTTTTAAGTCGATAATAAAGGCGCCTCTTTTTACAATTCGAGCTGTACCATAAACCGCATTAAATTGTTCTTCAAGCTCTTGGGTGGTTATAGGAGCCATTTGTTGTTTAATGGTTAACTTAGTTGGTGTTGGAAACGTTTTTATCGAAACTATAAACGAGTTACCTTTGCCATCTACAATTTTAGCATCTACATCCGGATTGTATATTTTATCTTTTACATACCATCCATCCGGAATAATAAAAGAATAGTTATATTTAGAACTAGTGAATTTGGTTTGACTGAAATTGGTTATCGGAAAAAGAACCAAAAGGATTAGTAGTTTATGAAGCATAACTTTGTTTATTTAATGAATGATTATTCTAAGTTTAATCTATGTAGTAGTGAACGTTTTCTCTATAACATAGTTTCTCATTTGCATTAAAGCAGGAAGAAATGCAGCATATTCAAATAAATCAAAACTTGTTTCTGGATTTGGTTCTAAAGGTTGTTCATAGAAAAGAGTGTAGGTTTTCAAAAGCATATATCCCTCTTCTTCTGGGTCAAAAAATCTAAGTATTTCTTCCAAGTATGTTTCAAATCTTGAATTCACAAATTGAGCAAGCTCCATATTTGTCATAGGAATATTATATACTCTTGCTTGTTTGAATATATTTGCGAATAAATCATCTTTTATGGTTTGATATTTACCAGGATATTCAGATTCATATTCTAAAAACGCAACCACTGAATTAAATAATAACACCTCAAATTTCCCAAAGTTGGTCAAATCTTTATAGGCTCTTTTAATTTCAACAATACCGCCAAAAACTACCATAAATAGCTTTTCACCATCCGATTTTTGATGTAATGTTTGAACTAATGAATCTTTAGAATTATAATGTCTTTTTAATACAGCAAACTGCGCTATTTTTGCTGCATCTTCTCTTGATACGGTACATTTTGAATTTCTAAGAATTACATCCGTTAATTCATTGCCATTGGTAAAATTTGAGGTAAAGTATGATACTACCGCATAACTATAGGCATATTCTGTAGCTTCTGTAGAATATTTAAAATTTAATAATTGGCGCACTTCTTGGACCTCTTGCTCTTGTTGTTGTCTTCCTCCAGGAAATATTTGTTTTCGTAACTGATTAATTTGTTCTTGTTGCTTTCTTTGTTCTGGTGATTTAAATAAGTCGAATAATCCCATGATAATTGTTTTTAAGTTTGTTGAATTTGCTTTACATTGGAGTTTCATTCCTCCTACAACTGTTTATACTTAAAATCAAAAAAGGTAACCCTACTAAACAAAAAAAACCAAATCTTTAATTTATAAAAGAATTGGGATATGATTTTTCACCAAATAGATATTAATGCTATATTATGTCAAAAAAATTGCGAAACGTCAATATTTCTCTTGGTATTCAATAATTTGTCATATACATTTGTTACTTATTAACCTTAAATTTATTTATCATTGAAACTATTAAAGAAGGTACGCAAGTAAAATATATTGGAAAAACTAATGATTATACTTTTAAAGATGATTTATCCACAAATTCAATTGGTATTGTAAAAAACGTCTTTGAAGCTGATGGAAAGGCAACTTTTCAAGTTGAATTTGAAAATGGAATTTTAGCTTCAATTGATTTAAAAGATTTAGAAAAATTGAAATAAAATGATTCTTAAAATGAAGAAAAAACAAGTTGAAGATTTTTTTAAACTATTCATCAAGGATTATCTCGTTGGAGATATTCTAATTCTTAATAATATAAAGAAAGATGAAGATACAGGATTAGGTGCATGTACTATTCCGCAAGCAATGGCAGTAGTTTCTGGAATTGATTTATTAGGGCTACTTTTTGGTAACAATAAAAACACGGATAATACTAAAGAACATATTTTTGAATTTTATCGAATCACAAAAAAACTTTTAGTAATAATTCTTATGATGATGCTTGTATTGAAAAAATATTTTTGTGCAGACATGGTATGATGCATAATTTTTTTCCGAAATTTAAAGCAAACAATATCGGAATTTGCAAAAGCGAATCTGAAAGTCTTTTTATCAAAGATCTTTATAATGGTATTGAAATAGAATCTATAAATGTAACCATTCTTACTCGTGATTTTTTATTGGCGGTATCTGAATTAGAAACAATGATAGTAGAAAGTTCAGATGATTTGTTTTTTGATAATATTTTAATTTCAATCAAGGATTTAGGTTATTCAAATCAACTCGCAATAACAACTTCTCCAATGACAACAATAAATATTGTAACTCAAAATAAAAGAAAATAATAATCCAAAGAAGCTACTCCAACAACACAAACCCAGCCCAATAATAAGGCGAATATTTTGCTTTCATTTGAAATTGAGCCGTCTGAAAAGCTTCATGAATTGATTTACCAGCAAAGCACTCACTGTAAAAAATTTCAAAAAGTTCAGCAGTTTGAGCATCGGGAACTTTCCATAAACTCATGATGATATTTTTTACGCCTGCCATTTTAAAAGCACGCTGCAAACCAAAAACACCCTCACTGCCTTTTACTTCACCTAAGCCAGTTTCACAGGCACTCAATACCACCAACTGGCAAGCGCTTAAATCCAAATTAGAAATTTCGCTAGCGGTCAAAATACCATCTTCTGTAGTTGTGTTTCCTGCGGTTTTACCCCAATAATTATTAGCTCCAGCAAGTAATAAACCGGAACGCATCATTGGATCGTCTGAAGCTTTATAAATCTTTGACTTTCCTTGTTCAGCAAAAATGTCATCCGGAATTTCTTGTTTTGGGTCAGGAAAGAAAAAACCGTGAGTGGCAAGATGCAATATATAAGGAGTAGTTCTTCCATCTAATTGTTTGATGCTTTCCTCTGTTGCTTCACTTTCTTTATAAACAGTAGTAGTAAAACCATTTAGACTGCCTTTCAACTGTATCTGATTTATCTCATTATTAGTGCCATTCAAATAATCAAAGCCTGAAATTCCGCTCTGACTTCTTAATGCTGCAATATCATTAGTGGGCTCAACTATTTCATTATAAATTTCGGTTTTAGGATTACTTTTATTATAATCAATTCCTCCATAAAGGAGTAACTCAATATTACTTTTTTTGTCCAAACTGGAAACCTTATAATTTAATAATTCAGCTGGTGAACTTAAAATGTGAAGATTGTATTTTTCTCCTAAATTTTGATTTTCAGATATAGGAAGTGCAGCAAAATCAATCTGATGTCCTAATCCTGCAGGAGACAAATAGATGGTTGTAATTCCTTGTAATTCATTTTTCAAGGGATTCAAAAACAAATTACTAATACCACCTTTATCTAAATATTGTTTATCTATTCGAGAGCTGTCTTGTTGTACTTTATTTCTTCCCAACAAAAATTCAAGTTGCTTTTCTTCAAAAAGTGGAATAAATTTTGGAAACTTAGAATCTTCCTTCACAATGAACGCTGAATAAACAATACTGTCCGTTGCCATTTTGTTATAATAGTTATATGAAACAATATCAATAGAAATCTCATTTTTTTTCAATTTATCTTTAATTTGATTGAAATTTATTGAAATTGAATTTTTGAAATCTGAAAAAGTTCTAGATTCTTTTATTAACTCTTTTTCCAATTGTTCAGTTTCATCTATAAGCATTGAAAAATTTGAAGGACGTTTATCAATATTAAGTTCGGATAATTTAGTAACCTTCCTTTTGTTGGATACAAATTGCTCATATTTATCTTTTAGTAAAAGATTATTACTTTTTTGAATTGCTTTTTTAGTTTGTTCCTTTTTACGAATGGTTAAATTTCTGATTAATAATTCATTATTGAAACAACTAGTTATAACAATTGGGTATTGACTTGAAATGTAGGTTAGAAATGATAATGGAGAAAACAAATTTATTTTTTTGAAATTTAAATAAGTAATTATTTCATTCTCTGTTAATGTGTAAATATCATCAAGAGTTTTTTTCTGATTTAATGAAATAAATTGTTCAAAGTAATTTGAAGCTTTATCATCAATTCCTTCTGATTTATACAAAATTGCTAAATGGTGAATAGTAGTTATATAGTTTGGATGATTTTCCCCTAAAAATTGTCTAATAATTTCTAATGCTCTCAAATAAAGTATTTCTGCTTCTATGTATTTTTTTTGATATTGATACGATAAAGCTAAATTTACTAATGATATAGCGTAATCTGGATTTCTATCACCATAAATACTTTTATAAATACTAGAAGCCTGAAAATATAATTTTTCTGCTTTTAAAAAATCTCTTTGCTTTTGATATAATCCCGCTAAATTATTTAAAGAAGTTGCATAATTAGTACTATTAATTCCAAATGTATTACTGTTGATTTCTGAAACTTTCAAAAGATGACTTTCAGCTTTAGTATAGTTACCTTGGACTTCATATAATTTTGCTAAGCCATCCAATGATAATGCGTAATCTGGGTGTGTTACTCCTAATATGTTTTTTCTAATTTCTAATGCTTTTAAGAATAATGGTTCAGCTTTTAAATAATTTCCTTCTAAAAAATATAGAAGAGCTAAACTATTTATTGAGACTGCATATTTAGAATTATTTTCACCAAAGCTATTTTTATTTATTTCAACAGATTCTTTTAATAATGGCTCTGCTAAAGAAAATTTGCTTTGATTTTGATATAATAATGCTAAATTGCTTAAAGAGGTTCCGTAATATGGATGTGTTTTACCAATGCTATTTTTTTCTAATTGTAATGCTTTTAAAAGTAAAGTTTCAGATTCATTATATTTAAATTGTAAATTGTATAATGACCCGAGATTACCAATTGATATTGCATATTCAATACTATTTTCTCCAAAGTATTCTTTACTAATTTCAACTGAATTGAGATATAATATTTCTGCCTCTGAATAATTTCCTTCAAATTGATATAATGAAGCTAACTTATTTAAAGTTGCTAAATAGTCTCTGTTCTTTTCTCCGATAACTTCTTTTCGAATAGTTAAAACACTTAAAAAAAGTGGTTTTGCTTCTAAATATTTTGCTTGTTCAAAATATAAACATGCCAAATTATCTAAAAATGTAGCATACTGTGCATTATTTTCACCTACAGTAACTTTGTAAATTTTTATTGCGTTTAAAAATTTATTTTCAGCTTCTAAATATCTTCTCTGTTTTTGATATAAAAATGCCAAGTTATTTAATGATGTGGCGTAGGATACATGGTTATCTCCATAAACATTCTTTCTTATCTTTGAAACCTTTACAAATAAAGGTTCTGCTTCAATGAACATATCTTTATTTGTATAATAAATTGCTAAATTATTGATTAAATTAGCATAATCATTACTACTATTATCTCCTTTTTCTTCAGTTTGTAATATCTTATTTAATAGCAATTTAACATTACTATCATTAATTTGCGCCAAGCTCAAAAATGAAAATAAAATAAAAAATAGTGTTAGAATTATTTTCATAATCTACATTTTTAACTCTCTCCAAATTTCATCTGCCTTTTTTTTACTATCTGAATGATAATAGGCAATTGCCAAAATCCGTTGTGCATCATTAGTTTTCTGTTTTTCCAATAGCAATTCTTTTATTTTCCCAATGGCACCTTCTGGGTTACCTAACAACTCATAAACACAAGCCAAATTAATATACCCTTTCGTAAATTTCGGGTCTAATCGTATTGCTTCTTGAAAGTCTTTTTGGGCACTTAATAACAATTCGGTCATTTGCTGTGCTCTGTCATTATTACTCCTAGTGGTTTCTTGTGCAAGCCTACTTTTATTTTCAACTTCTAATGGATATAAAAATCGGTTTGGGAATTCGTATTCCTCTCTTGTTTTTACTTTCAAGAGTAACGCCTTTCTCGCTTTCGCAACTCCAATATTGTTCAAATTCTCTCTAAAAGGAATTTTCCCATTGGCACTTTCAAAACACTTTATTGCCACATCATATTGCTTGTTTTCTAAAGCGACCAAACCATTTTTAAAATCATTATATAACTCACTTGCCTTTTTATCTGCACTTTGTGCTAGATCTATTCTTTCTTGAAGTGAAGGATAATTTTCTTGTATGTCTGCCAAATTATAAGCCTTGTAAATTTTAATTATCAATTTTTCTTGTAAACCATGTGGCTCAAAACCTGCAGCAGCGGCAAAAAAGAAACCTTTGATGTCGGCTTCAGTTTCTTTATCTTTTCTAGCATTTGATGAAGCAGACCCAATAGTTTTTTTTAAATTAGGCTTTACTGTATTTAAATTGGCAAAACCATAATCTCTACAAAAGGTGTGGTCATTAAAATGATGGGTAAGCTCGTGACTCAATACTATGGCTAAGGCATTTAAACTGTCCTTACCAAAAGTTTGACATATTTTGTAAAATGCTTCATCAATTTGAATTGTAGGTTGACCTTTTGTAACATATTTAGCAGGAGGTATTGGCACTTTTCCTTTTTTTACAATTTTAAATTCAGGTTTTGTTTTTGCACTGCCATAAACCGAAATAAGTCGGTCAAATACAAATTGTACTTGGTTGTGGGTATTAGTATTAGTTTGCCCAAAAGTTAAGCCAGTATAGCTGCACATAAGTACAGCTATCAAATACATTTTAAAGTAGGGTCTTTTATTTTCCATTTTCAGATAGAATATTATCTAAATTATTGATTAAATTAGTATCGCTAATTTTTTTATAAAGTTGAGGTGCAGTAGTAATAGTCAACTTGAAGTAATCGGCATCTTTTTTTAGATAATATGTTTCTTCATAAAGCACAATAGTATTTTCTTTAGCAGTGTTCGAAACATACAATACTAATGCTTTACCATCAAAAACATATTGTTTTTCTCTTTCTTTCAATAATGCTAATTCCTTTTCGAGCGAGTTCTTTTTAGTTTCTAATTCTTTTACTCTGGAATTAACACCCACTTTATTTTCAGAAAATTCATTTTCAAGCAGTTGTCTATATTTTTCAATGGCAGTAACAATCGATAGCATTCTAGCCTTTTGATTGTTTTCTGTAATCTCAATAGTGTTGGAAGAAACTCCCATACCACTTTCAATAACAGGTGCATTTTTGGTAACCGAAGCTACCTCAGCCAAAGCTTCCGAAGGAATTTCAGCAGTAATTGTACCTTTTGATGTAGTATCTTTTTTAACCGGAGCAGTTACCACATTAGTATCACCAGGTTGAACTAAATTGGTGTCAGTATTAAACTTAAAATACATAATTCCTGCTGTCAAAACAATACATGCCGCAGCAGCATATTTTATCCGAGATAAAGAGATAACTTTAGTCTCTTTTTTAGCAGTAACAGAATAAACAGGAGATTCTTCCGAGGTAACTAATTCCTTATCCCAAGCATTCATTTTTTCTTTGAGAGTTTCACGTTCTTTTTTGGTAATAGCTAAGGCTATAGCATCATCAGAAAGCTGAAAACTTAGTTTATCAAAAGTATTAGGAAGTTCCGTTTTAATGCGTTTACGCTCCACTTTTGTAATGGCATTTTTTAAATCAGTAAAGAAGTGCACCTCTTTTTCAAAAGTGCTGTTTTTTGATGTAATCAAATAATCAATAGCTTCAGAACTAATTCCTAAAACATGGTTTTCAGCCAACTCTTTTATCAAAGAAATGTAAACAGTATCTAATTTAGAAATGATTTTCTCATCATCTTTCAATCCCAAACTATAAATAGCAGCATACACTGGTTTAGCATCCTTCTCAAAATCAAGAAAGGAAGTAGTAAACTTTTCCCAAAAAGCTATATTCGTTTGGTTGATATCAAAACTGGCATCTTTTTCCAATTTTGGCAACAACAAACTTTGTACTATGTCGATAGCTAATTTCATTTTTATTGATTCAATTCGTTATAAGCAATTTTTTCCAATCGTTTTTGGCATTTTGCCTTTTGATTTCGGGTATTAACTTCATTGGTATAACCAAATTCAGTAGTCAAATCATTCATTGATTTTTTGTGATACCAAAACAAAGTAAGCAATTCATAACAATGACCTCCAGCAGCTTTCATCTTTTCTAAAGCAGTTTCTATTGCCAAAAATTGCGGTTCATTGGAGTGATCTACAGCATCCAAACTATCAGTTATAGAAGAATGATAACCATTAGGGTTTTCATCATCGTCATCCTCGGAATTATCTTTATAGTCAGTGGTCAATTTACTTTTTTCAAGAGTATTCAACAATTGAAAACGACATACAGAATTCAAATAGGTTTGAAATGAAGCGGTAAGAACAAAATCACCTTTTACTATTTTTTCATAAAGTATGATATTGGCATCTTGAAAAACATCTTCAAGTTCATAATCACTAATTTTCCCACTAGTCATTTTCCTCATAAACCCCAAACAATTAGCTTTACATCGTTTATAAACGATACCTAAATAATCGGAATTCTCTTTTATTTTAACTAACAACTCCTGGTCAGTAAGATTTGAAAAATTGTTTTTGTCTGCCATGGTAACCTCTATATTTGTATATAAAATCTTAAAGGCAGCAATTTAAGATTTTTTTGTCACTTTAAAAATGTTATAACAAATCAATCTCTTTATTGCTAAAGAGATTGATTCATTTTACATTGAATTATCTACTGATATAACTTTTATTTCCATTGCTGTTAATGTAGTACTGACCACCTCTAGAACCAGTATATACTGGCGTTGGTGTTGTATAAGTTGGCGTTGAATAAGTTGGCGTTGAATAATAGGTCGGCGCACTATAAGTTGAAGGTGCAACATAGTAATTATCAGCTGGTTTAGTTCCATAATTTCCAGTGTACGGATTTACATTTCTAACAGTACTGTAATTGTCATTTCGGGTAGTGTTTGGAGTGGTTCGGTAATAACCTTGAACATAAGTTCCATTACTGTTAGTGTAACCCGAAACATAAGTTGAAGTTTGAGCAAAAGAATTAGCTGCTGCAAATAAAAACGCGATAAAGAAGAATAATTTTTTCATGATAATAAATTTAAATTGTTAATGATTAATTGTTTTATACAAGTTAATAGTGAAATTGTAAAAAGGTAACCCTGATTTTATTTTTTATTTTTTTTTAGAATCCACCGTATAGTGTACTTCTAATAGTTTCTGAAGGAGACAAACTTGGTAAACCGCTACTGCTGTTCATAAAAGTATCATACGCACCAAAGTTATTTGGGATTAAAGTTTGCGATGGTGTTAAACTTGGTAAACCACTACTACTATTATTATAAACATCATAACCACCATAAATGTTTGAGGAAAGAGTTTGAGAAGGTGTTAAATTTGGCAATCCGCTGCTACTATTGTTATAAATATCATAGCCTCCATAAATGTTAGAAGAAATAGTTTGAGAAGGTGTTAAACTTGGTAGACCACTACTACTATTGTTATAAACATCATAACCTCCATAAATGTTAGAAGAAATAGTTTGAGAAGGTGTTAAACTAGGTAAGCCACTACTACTATTGTTATAAATATCATAGCCACCATAAGTATTTTGCTTAATGGTTTGAGAAGGAGTAAGATTTTGATACCCATTAGTCGTTCCGTAAACATTGTAACTTGACTGAGCATTTACACTAAAACATAGAGCAAATAAAGCGATTGAAAGTAATTTTTTCATGATAAGTAATTTTTTAAATTGTGAATGATTAATTTGTTTTTATACTAGTTAATATTCAAAAAGTAAAAAGGTAACCCATAGAAATGAAAATATTTTTTTTATTATGTTTTATATCACAGAAGTCAGGTTCATCCTGACAATTCAACTATAAAATATAAATACAAAAAAAATACAACGTACTAATTTTAAGTGTAGCAAACTAGGGTAACTTTTACCCTCGAAAACAAAACGAAGGTAATTTTATTCAAATTTTACTCTCGTTCTTTTTGTTTCAACACTCCAATAGTTAAAATCGGTAAAACTTTTAATGATAAAAATGACAATCTTAATTTAGATATATTACATTTGCATAATACTACACATTGTGTAGTAATGCGCAAACAAAATATATAGATGAAAATAGGGGTTCAATCATATAATTATTTAGAAGACTATCTTGATGCTGTTAGAGCTAAAGGTAGATATGCCTTTACAATTGATGAACTTAAAGATAAATTTGATATATCGGATAAAGCAATTCATCAAAATTTATACCGTTTAAAAGCAAAAAAAAGAATAGTTCAAGTTCGTCAAAGGTTTTACACCATACTTCCAGCAGAATATGCAAGACAAGGAATGTTACCTACAAATCTTTTTATTGACGATATGATGAATATGTTACATAAAAAATATTACGTTGGTTTAATTTCAGCAGCAGCTATTCACGGTGCATCACACCAACAATCAATGGAAACATTCGTAATTACTGAAAAACCAGCTTTAAGAGATATAAAAACTAAAAAGTTAAAAATCAATTTTTTCGTTAAAAATGATTGGAATAAAGACGACATCAAACAAGTAAAAACCGATGCTGGTTTTATAAATGTTTCTTCTCCAGAACTTACAGCTTTAGATTTATTATCCTATGTAGATAAAATAGGAATGAATAGAGTAATAACTATTTTATCAGAATTAGTAGAAGTAATAAAACCAACAAATCTCAATAAAACAGCCAAAAACTATTCACAAACAGCAGCTGTGCAACGGCTAGGATATTTATTAGAAACAGAACTCAATAACCAAAAACTAAGTGTTATTTTATATAAAATTATAGCACATAAAATAGGGGTAAATATTCCTTTAATGCCGGGGAAAGATAAAATTGGCGAAGTGGATTTAAAATGGAAAATTATCCGAAATATTAAAATTGAAAGTGATTTATGATTCCTAGACGTTATATAGAAGAATGGAAAGAATTTGCTCCTTGGCCAGAAAATAGCCAAGTCGAACAAGATTTAGTTATAGAAAGAGCATTGGTTGAAATATTTTCAGATCGATTCCTAAATGAAAACCTAGCATTTCGTGGTGGAACAGCTTTACACAAACTATTCTTAAAACCACAAGCTAGATATTCCGAAGACATTGATTTGGTACAAATAAAGACCGGACCCATAAAACCAATTCTCGTTAGATTGCGAGAATGCTTGGTTTTTCTGGGGACAAAAAGAAACATCACAACCAGTATTCACAACAACACAGTAGAATACCGCTTTGAAACAGAAATAGCTCCAATAATTAAAATGCGTCTCAAAATCGAAATCAATTGCAGAGAACACTTCACGGTATTAGGATTGCAACAGGTACCTTTCAAAGTACAGAATGGTTGGTTCAATGGAGAATGTATGATAAACACCTATCATATAGAGGAATTATTAGGTACAAAATTAAGAGCATTATACCAACGAAGAAAAGGGCGAGATTTATTCGATTTAGATTTCGCACTAACAAAACTAGATATTGATATTTCAAAATTAATTCAATGCTACAAAGAATACATAAATTTCTCGGATGGTGCCTCACCTACCAGCAAAATGTTTGTAGCCAATATGCTAGAAAAAATGAGCGATGATGAATTCAGAAATGACATCTTCACAATATTAAGACCTGAAATTGAATACAATAATGATTTAGCGTATGAAGCAGTAAAAGAAAATATTATCAATAAAATTTAAAAAAATAATCATAATGCTTTTTTATTATTTTCTTAATTGTTAACTAATTTTGCATTAAGAATAAACATAAAATTAATTATACAATATTTTTTGTAAAAAGAAATAAATTTGTAAAAACCTAATTACAATTTAAGTTATGAATCAATATGAGACTTTACTGAAATATGTAAAAGAAAATGGAGTACAGAAAACAGATCGAACTGGAATTGGCACCAAAAGTATTTTTGGATATCAAATGCGATTTGATTTAAGTAAGGGTTTTCCATTAATTACAACAAAAAAGTTGCATTTAAAATCAATAATTCATGAGCTTTTATGGTTTTTGAAGGGAGACAGTAATATCAAATATTTAAACGATAATGGTGTTAAAATTTGGGATGAATGGGCAGATGAAAATGGAAATTTAGGTCCGATTTATGGTTCACAATGGAGAAGTTGGCCAACTGCAGATGGAAAACATATTGATCAAATTTCTCAGATTATAAATACTTTAAAAAAGAATCCTGATTCTAGAAGAATTATAGTAAGTGCCTGGAATGTAGCAGATATAGAAAATATGAAATTGCCACCATGTCATTGTTTATTTCAATTTTATGTAGCAGATAATAAATTATCTTGTCAAATGTACCAAAGAAGTGCGGATTTGTTTCTAGGTGTGCCATTTAATATTGCATCTTATGCTCTATTGACAATGATGATTGCTCAGGTAAGTAATTTAGGGCTAGGTGAGTTTATTCATACTTTTGGTGATACTCACATATATTTGAATCACCTTGATCAAGTTGATTTACAATTATCAAGAACTCCAAAATCATTTCCTCAAATGATAATTAATCCAAATGTAACGGATATATTTAATTTTAAGTACGAAGATTTTAATTTAGAAGGATATGATCCATACCCTAGTATTAAGGCTCCCATTGCAGTATGATAAATAATGAAATAATTGAAAGAAATAATTGTTTAATAGATTCATACCGTAAACAATACAAGATAAAGAGAGAGCCTATCGAAGTTAAGTTTCGAAGTATAGTTCCTGAGTTGAAAAGTAGTGATAGATATACACATTTAATACATACCTATCCAGCAAAATTACTTGTACATATTCCATATTTTTTTTTAAACAATTCTATTCTTTCAAAATTAGGGGATAATGTATTAGATCCCTTTAACGGTACTGGTACTGTGTATCTTGAGAGTTTGTTAGCGGGAAGAAATGCTTATGGAGCTGATTCTAACCCTCTTGCTAGGCTAATAGCAAGAGTGAAATCAACAAAATATAATACTGAGAATTTGTCGAATATTTTAACTGATGTTGTTAGTAACTCAATTTCAAGTAATGAAAGACATTTACCAGATGTTGTTAATTGTGACATGTGGTTCTCTAAGAGAAATAAAGATGATTTATCAAAAATTTTATTTCAAATAAATAAGATAGAGGATGAGGATATCAAAAACTTTATGCTTGTTTCTTTTTCAAATTGTGTTAAAAAAGTCAGTTATGCTGATCCTCGAGTATCTGTTCCAGTAAGATTAAATTCGAAAAAATATGAAGATAGACCTGAGTTAAAGGAAAAAACAGAAAAGAAAATTGATGAAATAGATAACGTAAATGTTTTTGAAAAATTTAGAACAATAACGCTTGATAATATCAAAAGATTCAAAAAATTAGAAAGTACATTTATTGATAATTATAAAGCTAACCATATTTCAAATGATGCACGAAGATTGTATAATTGTAATCAAGAACTTGACTTTTTAGAAAATGATTTAATTCAATTAATTATTACATCTCCTCCTTATGCTGGTGCACAAAAGTATATTCGTTCATCAAGTTTAAATCTTGGATGGACTGGTTTAGCTAACGTATCTGAATTAAGTACCTTAGATAAAAAAAATATAGGGAGAGAAATATATAATAAAAATGAAATATTTATTGTAAAAACAGGAATCAAAGATGCTGACTTATTAATTGAAAAAATTGCATTAATAAATATCTCTAGAGCCAATATTGCTTGTAAATATTTAACTGAAATGAAGATAGCTCTTGATGAAATGATTAGGGTTTTGAAAAATGGAGGAAATTTAGTTTTAGTTATAGGTAATAATAAAATTTGTGGTTTTGAATTTAATACTCAAGCTTATTTAACGGAATATATTGTTGAAAAAGGATTGAATTTAGAATTTAAACTTATTGATGACATCGCATCTTATGGATTGATGACAAAAAGAAATAAAACAGCTGATATAATATCTAGAGAGTATATTCTAGTTTTTAAAAAATAATAAAAAGTATGGCTCTTGATTTAGATGAATTTGAAAATAATTTATGGGATAGAATACAAATTTTAAATTCTACTATTTGGGAAAATAGAGTTTTGAAATCTAAAGTAGATAATTGGTTGAGTAATTTTTCTCAACCTGAAGAAAAATTAATGGCTTTATATCTTCTTTCTGAATTCATGTATTTTGGAGATTCTCAAATGAGAATTTTATTAAAAACTTTATTTAGAGATTTATTTAAATACCCAATTATAAAAGAAATTAGAAATTTGAATAGTAATACTTTAGATAAATTAATAATAGAGTCAAAATTTAACGAAGAACTAAGAGAAACAAGATTTATAGGTGTTGGTAATCCATCAGAAAGTGGTGCTCATTTATTATATTTTTTTAGACAGGAGAACAATTTATCAAAAAGAAATTTTATACATACCTTTGAAATTGATCTTCCAGAAAATCAAAATATTAAACGTATTGTTTTTTTGGATGATTTTTGTGGCTCAGGAAATCAAGTTGCAAAAGATAAAGGTTTAATTTCTTTTATTAATTTCATTAAGACTAATCGAACTTCAGTAGAAATTAATTATTTAATGTTGGTGGGTACCGAAGTAGGAATTGATAACATTGAAAAGACAGGTATTTTTAATAATGTTAATGCTGTGATGAGATTGGACGATTCTTTTAAAGTTTTTGAAACAAATTCAAGATATTTTAGTAATGTTGATATACCATTAGTTATGGATGAAGTTAAATTATTTGCTGAGACGTATGGTTATCCATTAACTGAAAAATTATGCCAAAGTGATGGAGTGCCACCTGTGCATCTTACTGCTTGTGCATCTTCAAATTCATTGGGATTTAGCAATTGTCAATTATTATTAGGATTTCATCATAATACTCCAGATAACACATTGCCAATAATTTGGTATGATGAAAAAGATTACCCATGGATTCCAATTTTTAAGAGATATAATAAAAAATACAATTTTTAATGATAAATCCTTTTAACATTACGAAAGCAGTCGATTATACTGATTTTGATATAGAAAAATTTTGGGTTGATTTTGGAGAAACTGGGTTTAAAGAATTTTTAAAGCCAAACTCTCCTAAACCAATGCTAATTATTGGTAGTAAAGGAAGTGGTAAAACACATATGTTGAAATATTTTTCATATGATTTACAGAAAATTAGATTTAAAGATAATTATGAAAATATCTTAAAGAACGACAAGTATTTAGGTGTTTTTATGCGATGCAAGGGGTTAAATTCTGAAAGATTTAAAGGTGATTTCTTAACGGATGATAAATGGAATTTACTTTTTGGTTATTATTTAGATTTATGGTTTGCTCAAAAATTGATTAGAATATTAAATGATTTTAATATTGATGAAAAATTACAAGGTGATATATGTAAAAAAATAATCTTATTATTTGATAAATATAGTAGAGAAATTCCAAAGGATTTTAATCAGTTGCTTGAAGATCTAATTATATTACAGAAAGAGTTAGATTATAACATAAATAATATAGGTTTTATTGATGAACCAAAAATTGAAATACTTGCAACATTAGGGAGTTTAATTTTTGGAATTCCACAAATAATCCAAAATAGCTTACCAGTTTTTAAAGATGTAAATTTTTTATATATTATTGATGAATTAGAAAACATTAGTGAAGAAAAGCAAAAAATAATAAATTCACTTTATCGCGAAAAAGAGTTACCAGTAACGTTTAGAATTAGTGGTAGGCCTTATGCCTTTAAAACTTTCGAAACTTTAGGAAGCGGTGAAGAAAATGTTGTTCAATCTGAATATGAAGTTGCATTTCTTGATGACTTTTTTAGGCAAGATCCCGATAAATATAATGAATTTATAATTAAAATGTCTCTAAAAAAATTACATCAGAATGGGTATAATATTTCAGAAGAGGAGTTTTTTAATTATTTCGAAGAATTTAATATTGATAATTTCTATGAAAAATGTAGAAGTAAGCCAGATAAATATTTAAATCTGCATATTAAACGATTAGAGGCATCTTTGTTGAAAATTAAGTTAGAGAAGGAGACTATTGAGTTAATTACCTCTAATTTAGTATGTCCAAGTAATTTATTGGTTGAAAAAGCTAAATTTTTATTGTTTTATCGATATTGGAAGAAAAATAATGGTAAGAAATTGATTGAAGGAAGTAGTGAAATACTATTAATGGGAGACCAATATATTGAAAATAAATCTGTAGTTAAAAATGACATTACAACTATTATTAAATATTTCAAAGATGATTTACTAGATCAAGTTGCTATAGATTCAAAAGAACTATTTCCATCATATACAGGAATAGAGAATTTCATAAAATTATCAAGTGGAATTCCAAGAACATTTTTGAATCTAATGAAGAATTCTTTTGATAATGCTTATTTTGAAAATGGAAAAATTCCGTTTAAAGAGTGTATAATTAGTATTAAGGCACAAGAAAAATCAGTTAAAGAAGCCTCAGAATGGTTTTTTGACGAAAACAGAATTCCATTTAAGCAAAATTCAAGTAATTCTCCAAAGATTATTTTAAATAGATTGTGTAACTTTCTCAGAGAGTTAAGATCTTCAAACATTCCTCCAGAATGTTCAATAAATTTATTTTCTATAGATGTAGAATTATTAACAAGTGAGTATCTTGATATTTTTAAAACATTAGAGGAATACTCATATTTAATAAAATCTCAAAACAGAATTACAAAAAATAGCAGAGAAAAGAATGAAACTTTTTTTATAAATGGGACTATAGCGTCGTACTATGAATTAGCCATTTCCAAAAGAGGAGTATTTGAAATTTCTAAGAATATTCTTGAAGCAATCTTTGAAGAAGATAAACATCAAATTTTAAAAGATAAAATAAAAACATATAATGCACCATTTGAGAATGAATTACGTAATCAAACTAAACTTTCAATATGAGTGTAGATTTTACATATTTTCACAAAGAAAGATTTAATAATTTAACCGATTTAAATTTAAGCTTTTCTTTTGATCTGTTTATATCTTTCTGTAATCAATCTTCTAGAGTAAAAGATGTTTTAGAAGGCATTAATTCGTCGAGAAAAGTACTTTTTTATGATGCAGAATCATTAGATATCAGTAGTTATGAGAATTTCAAAATTTCAAATAGAGAACTTGAAGATATAAAACGTTTTTTTGACGAATTCAAATTGAATTCAACTATGAAAATTTGTTTAGATATAACAGGCTTTACTGTACCATATATTTTACTTTTTTTAAAATTTTTTCAAAAGAATAATATTTCAAATTTTTATGTAATTTATTCAGAACCAAACTATTATAAAGACAAATCAAAAACAAAATTTTCTGATGACTTTATAGAAGTAAAGCAAGTTGAGGGATATAGAGGAATGCATTCTTCAGATGAATCAAATGATTATTTGATAATTGGCTCTGGTTATGATTATTCAAGTATTATAGAAGTATGTAAGCATAAAGAAAATGTTCATAAAAAGCATCAACTTTTTGGTTTTCCTTCGTTACAGCCAGATATGTATCAAGAGAATATACTAAAAATATATGATGCCAAAAATACATTAAATTTTGAAAATATAAATGATCCTGAATTGAACTTGTTTGCACCAGCAAATGATCCATTTGTTACAGCTCAAGAAATTATGTCTTTTATAGAAAAAAATGATAAGGTTAAAAAGATTACAAATATTTATTTAAGTCCTATTTCTACAAAAGCACAAGCTTTAGGTTTTGGGTTATATTATATTTGGAAAAATTGCGATAAGGAACCTATAAGTATTATTTTTCCTTATTGTAATAAAATGTATGGTAATACTTCCGAAGGTCTCTCAAAAATTTCAGTTTATAATATTGAATTGCCTAAATTAGTAGTGTAATTTTAATTTTCAACTTAAGCTGAAAGTTTTAGATTTCAGATGCCACTCCTTTGCCAACGCTCCAAAAAAAATTACTGGCACAGTTTTTAGAAAAAACATGTACGCTTCGCAACTTGCGCCAGTAATTTTTTCTCCAAAGCTTCTTTACATAATGTGGCATTATAGTGCATAAAGAAACACCCTGCTACTAATGAAAATCACGGATGCACTATAATAACATTATGTAAAAAAGCCGCCACACCCAACGCGCTTGCCAGTGGCTCCAGGGCAACATTTTTTGCAGCTCCCATCGCATCACCCAGCTACAAAAAACACCACCCTTCGCCACTGTCTTCAAGAACGTTCGCCATTTCATAGGAAACTTTACGGTCATACTTACTTTCAAGAACGTTTACGGTAACTGTTTTTAGCAACTAACTTGTTAAATCGGTAGTGTTTTCATTGCTTTTGTAAGTGCCTTTTCATTTTCATAACAACTTTTTTCTGGGCAATAACTTCTTCCGTCAGAACATCAATCAGGCACCCACAAAACCAAAAGAGCCAGCAAGAGTATCATTTTTCATTTGCCACAACGCACAGAGGTAATTGCTTTCACAATAGCTGATGCCATAACGTTACTAAACAAGTTTATGCTGAAGACTAAAAACTGTAAACTGAACACTATTTGTGGCATCAGCTATTAATAAAAGCAATCAGAAACTCCCAATAAGCAAATAAAAAAATGATACCCTTGCTCTGAGCTTCTGCCAACGCACTTGGTAAGTATTTGCATTGTTTTTTGAAGATGCTTCCCATTTCCATAACAACATTCCGATTGATTACTAAATCCTGAAAACTGAACACTATTTAAGCATCCTCAAAAATCAAATTGTAGAAGGAAGAGTATCAATTTTTCAGATGGATAAAGCACATTTTCTTTTTCATCACACTCAGTCATCCATCTACAAAAAATTGATACACTTCCAAAGACGACCATCTTCCACATCAACACCCAATCCTTCAAACAAATTCAGATTATACGATGATGTTTAGTAAATGAAATCAAAATAAAAAATAAAAAAAAAGAGAGCAAAGATAAGTTCCAGGTTTACAAAAAAGCAAGTTCAAGCCCTACGGGTTTTTGAAAAAATCTCCACCCATTCGGGTAGTATTTTTTCAAAAAAACTTGCTTTTTTGAAACCTTCCACTTGAACGAATGGCTTTCTTTTTTTCTTTTTTTTCTTTTGAAAAATTTATAGGTCGAGCGTAGCGAGAGACACCTGCATTTCAAGAGAAAATCCGCAGAAAATTGAAAATATAATCAATTTTTAAAGCCGAATGTTATGCCGAATTTTATCATCAAAACCCACCGAAAAGACACGATTTACTCAAGACCTCATTTATTTGTACTTAACAAAGGGATGAACAGCGGAAAGCCACAAAAAGAGCCATTTACAAACAGTTTTGTTGTCCTTTTTCAAAACGAGGAGGATTGCGAAAGTTTATTTTTCATCGCTTATAGTTTATGGAAAACAAAATTCTGGCACCAATTTCTTTGTGGTTCCGTAATTCCATTCTTACGTCTTCCAGACTTCAAAAAAGAGTTTTTTCTAAAAGCAAAAATCATGATGGAAGAGCACGAGCTACATGTTAAGCATATTGCAGCACTAAAGCTTCTAGAACAAAAGGAAAAGCAGTTTCATGAGAATATCAATCTCATAAACGATATGCGAAGAGTAATTTTATACCGCTATTGTAATAAATGAAAAAAGCCTGGTCTAACGACTAGGCTTCTTAAGTTAATCCAGTAAAGGTTACCACACGAAAACTGGACTATTTATTTTTAGATTTTGTCAACCATTTTAATGAGAGCGAAACCGTAAAACTAACAGTTGCTCCCAACGCTGCTAAGATAATTGTTTTTACAATATCTTCAGAAAGAATATTGGGTAAAATACTCAATACTGTTCCTGATGCAGTGCCAGCTTTTAAAGAAATATTAGTTTCCATCACGCGCTTTGCTGAGGTTCTCAATTTCTTTCTTGGCTTTATCATCAACAGTTATTTGGCTAATTGCAGAAATTACACCACCTGCAACAGCTACATAACCTGCTGTAGTAACTACTGCTGCAGGTAAAACAACAGGAGCAGCTACTATTGAACCACTAATACCCAATAATGCCAATCCAATACTTCTCAAAATCTTAAAAAACTTCGGAGTTGGAGCTTTCGCTCTTTCTAGTATATTCATAAAAATAACTATTTAAGATTTCACAATCAATTCAACACTTTCATTAGTATCTAAAACTCTATAAACCAACCTTTTTAAGGCAGTAAATGCCTTTCGAGACATTAAGCCTAAACCTGGTCCAGAAAGCTTAGTTACCGGAGCAATACAACCATTCAATTCTTGCAATGCATTATTGGCTGGATGAAACAGAATTAGACTTCTGTTTTTCACATCCAAAACCTCCAAATGCCACTGAAATTTTTGGCTGTATCGTTTTTTAATAAAATATTTCCCTTCCGGAATGCAGGAAACTCTCGTTTCATTTTCTCTCCATGGTAACTCAATTGTATTACAAATGGATTTTCCTTTACATTCGAGTTTTCCGTTAGTTCCGTTAGGGAAATAAGTTCTAGTCAATTCAAGAACCATTACACTCCGCTATCTACTTTCACAACCGACAACGGGTTGAAAGCGCCATTTTTAAGCGGGTACATTTGTCCATTAACTTCTTGGAAAAACTCGATACCTAAAGCCAAAAACAATGGTTTTGTACTTGCAGCTGTAACCGCATTGGTATGAGTTATCGCCACCGTCGGTGCCGAATTCCATGGCAAAATTGCAGTTTCTGAATGCGTTTCTACAAATGTTTCCGCTTCAAAATCTACTTCAGCACCAGCTGAGGTAATTTTAAAATGTGTTGTTCCACCTGGTGCAGCAATCATATTCGCAGGAACAAATGGTGCCAAATCAACTGTGATTTCTCCAGCAGCTCTGTCAATTGTTCCAACATAAGGTGCAAACAAACTAGTTCCTAATTTACCACGGATGTTAAATTCAAAACCAACAAGCAATTCTGCTTCACCATCAATTACGTTTCGCAAACCACGTTCGCTCACAATATCCGCTTGGATAACTTTCACCATTTGTTGCGTTAGTCTACTAACCATTTTGCTGTCAGCAGAATTCATCAATAACGCTCTCAAAGCGAGTCTCAAAACCTTTCCAGCTTTTCCAGCTCTCCCAAATTCGGAACCATTCTCACGTGTTCTTTGAAACGCAGGATCATTCTTGATTCTGCTTGCATCAACGCCACCTTTTTCACGAGCCAAGTGTCCATCTTGGGTTTTGTAAAAAGTAATATCTCCGATAGTACCTTTTAGTTTAATTATGCCTTTCTGTCTAGCCATAACATTAAAATTTAGATTATAAAATCAGTTAAAACTCCCTCAATCATCTTCCTGTTGCAACATCCATCGATTGATTTCATGAACAAATTTTAGTCAATTAAACCGATTAAAAAAGTAGCACCAATACAATATGTCACTTTGTGACATAAATGGCAGAAATCGACATAAATACACGTTTTTGAACCTAAAAATTAAAAGTAAATTGCAGCTTCTAAACAAAATAGATTTTTTACTAATTTTATCCTGTTCAAAAAATTGGATTATACGGCTTTCATGTAAGTCAAAGCCTAGTTAAAGCTATAGATAGTGTATGAAAATTGAAAATAAGAGATTGTGTATCTACCCAAAGGACATACAACGTATTACAGGGAAGAGTTACAGGCAAAGCATAAGAATGTTGCAAAATATCAGAAAGGACCTCAATAAGCTCCAAAATGAACTTGTGAGCATCGAGGAGTTCTGCCAATACACTAGCTTAAAATATGAACAAGTTGAGCGTCTTATTATTGGTTAGTTTTTAAAGATTAGTTGTTCAAAAAACAAACTTTACTTGTCTGTAAAATAAATAACTACCTATTCAAATTTTAATCACAAAACGGAATTTAAATTGAAGTATTTTTTGTAAATTTGAAGTATCAACATAGATGATAAACCACAATAATTTAGAGGGGTACTATTAGGGGTACTTGAATTAAAAACAAAATATACTACATTGTATATCAGCAATATAAAGGCACGAGGTTAATCCCTCTTTCTCCGCCAGTAGAAATACAAACGGTACTAAAACCCACTAAATTCAACAATTTAGTGGGTTTTTTCTTTTAAGGTTATTCCAAATTATTCATTAAATCTCAAAGTTTAGGTGTCTTTCGAGGTGTCACTAAAAAATTAAAATTTAAGTGACTCCTCGCAACGAAAGCACCGCTACTACAAGGTGTTCAATAACATATTCAAAAAATGTACATCTTGTGTGTAGTTATTAAATCGTATAAATTTAATACTAACTTTAAGGTCACCAATAATGAACACATCCGTATCAATTCTCTTCTACATCAAGAGAGCAAAAGTCAACAATTTAGGAGTTTGTCCAATCTATACAAGAGTTACAGTGAATGCCAAACGTTTTGAGTTTAGCACCAACAAATCTATTAATCCAGATAAATGGTCTTCAGAAGGTAGCAAAGTTAAGGGCACTAACGAAGAAGCTAGAACAATCAATAGTCACCTTGATTATTTAAAAAATCAAGTTTTAGAAACGGAAAAGAAACTTTTCAAAAAAGACATCAGAATAACTTCTGAAAATTTAAAGAATGAATTATTTGGGTTAACTGAAACCAAGCGCATGATTGTTCCCATCTTCCAAGATCACAACAACAAAATTAAAGAGCTTGTTGGAAAGGAATACGCTCCAGGAACACTAGAACGCTATACCACTTCATTGAAACACACCATTGAGTTCATGCAATGGAAATACAATATTTCAGATATTGATATTACAAAGATTGATCACGCCTTCATTACCGACTATGAGTTCTGGCTGCGTAGCATAAGAAATTGTGCCAATAACACCGCCGTAAAATACATCAAAAACTTCCATAAAATAATCAAAATATGTTTGGCCAATGATTGGATTGAAAAAAACCCATTTGCTAACTATAAATCAAAAGTCAAGGAAGTAGAAAGAGTTTATTTAACCGAAGAAGAAGTTCAGGCTATAATTGAAAAAGAGTTCAAAACAGAAAGGCTTTCTTTAGTACGTGACATCTTCCTTTTTAGCTGCTTTACTGGTTTGGCATACATAGATGTCAAAAACCTAACAAAATCGCATATAAGCATCGGTATTGATGGTGACAAATGGATATTTACCCATAGACAAAAAACGGAAAGTGCTTCAAAAATTCCAATCCTTCCTGTTACGCAAATGATAATCGATAAATACGAAAATCATCCACAATGTTTGAATGAAGACAAACTTCTCCCTATTCTATCGAACCAAAAAATGAATGCCTACTTAAAAGAAGTTGCGGACATCTGTAACATTGATAAAGAATTAACCTTCCACATTGCCCGACACACTTTTGCTACGACTGTAACACTTACAAATGGCGTTCCAATCGAATCAGTAAGTAAAATGCTTGGTCACAAAAACCTGCGGACTACACAGCATTATGCAAAGGTCCTAGACAGAAAAGTAAGTGAAGACATGAAAGTTTTAAAGGATAAATTTATTTTCGTGGATACGACTATAAAAAAATCGGGAGCTTTATAAGCTTCCGATTTTGGCTTTCAACCTGATAGTTGTTCCTTTATTGGGTTCACTTATTATCTCGATATTGGTGCCAATAGTTTTAGCCCTTTCTTGAATATTATGTAAACCAATTCCTTGTTTAGTTGCTTTAAAATCGAACCCAACACCATCATCTTTTATTTCCAAAACTAAATGATCATCATCAAATAAAATAGTAACATAACAACTACTTGCATTGGCATGCTTTGAAATATTCAATAATGATTCTTGAATGATTCTGAAAATGGTAACTTTTATCAAACTGTCAATAGCATCCCAATTAATTTCATACGCAACATGAAGAGTAAAATGGGTAGCTCCAATCTCATTTTGCAAAGTAATTAGATTAGATAGTAAATTAAAATAGTCAAATTGTGTCTCATTAATTTCTGTGTGCAAATTATGCGAAATAGTTCTAATTTCCTTCTCTATTTCTTGAAGTAAATCAACATAAATCAAACGCTTTTCCTTTATTTCTTTAACATCACTATCATTCAAAATCCCAAGCTGCATTCGAGCGCCATAAAGCTTATTCATAACACTATCATGCAATTCTTTAGAAATGCGGTTTTGTTCTAGTTCTTTGGCTATACTGAGCTTTAGCTGATATTCTTTTAGCAAATCAAAAATCTCTTCTTCTGCTTTTTGTTGTGCTTTTGTAAACTCAATCTCTCTTTTTTGACTTTTAATATGTCGGTAAACAATTACTGTTATTAAAGTAAAAATCGAAATAAATGCCCCAATAAGTATATACGTATTCTTAGCACTCAATACTTTATTCTCATCTTCCACTACTGAAGTCTCATATTCTATTCTAGCATATTTATTTCTATTAATTCTTTGGGCTTTGGCCAAACTATCACTAATGGCTATATACCTTTTGTCATATAAAGCTGCATTTTTCTTATCAATTTGAGATAATAATTGTAATGATTTTTTAATTTCCTCTCCCATTTTTAGCTTTTCAGCCAATACTAGAGATTGCTTTAAATAACTTGTTGAGCGTGCACTGTCTTTTATTATAGAATAGTATTCGCCAAGGTTTTTTAATTGATAAACTATATTATCTTTAAAATCGTTTTCTTTAGATAGGTATAAAGCTTCTTCAAAATAGTTCTCAGTGCCTTTTTTTATACCACTTTTCATTTCAGAATAGCCTAGATTGCCTAAAACAAGTATATAATTTGACAGACTTTTTTCCTTTAATTCTGGTGTTAATAGTGATTTTAAAACTTGAATAGATTGCTTATATTTATTTGTTTTCTCATAAATATTCGAGATGTTTATAGAAGAAACTACACTATATAAATATTTTTTTTCTAGGTCTGAATTACTACCAACTATATCTTTTAATAAAGCTTTTGCTTGAATTTGATATTTTAATGCATCCTGATATTCTTCTAATTTTTCAAAATTCAATCCCAATAAAGAATAGGAAGTATAAAGCATCTCAGCATCTTTACTATTTTTTAAGTAAAATAAAGCTTTAGAAACCTGTGCTTCACTCTCTGTATAGTTTCCTTCAAAAAACAAAATATGAGCTTTTTTAAACAATGCAATACCTATTCGTTCATTGTTTTTTATTGATCGATATAATTTTTCAGATTTTTGATGAAAATAATAGGCACTATCTTTTTGAGTAAATTCATAGATATCACCTATATAAGAGTATGCTCTAGCTACTGAAAAAGTATCCTTTGCAACAATCGACAAGTGAAGTATCTTTTTGCTAACTTCTAACGATTTAGAATATTCATTAAGGAAGTAATATTCATTAGATAAATCAAATAGAAAATGCCGATATAAGCTATCATTCGGCATTCTATTTGATAAAGAAGAGATAGAATCCAAAAAATTTATTTTCAACTTAGGTTTATTATTTTGGTAACTTTTACCTTGAAATAATTTGTAATTTAAGTTCACATCTTTGTGTTTATTACAAGATATAACTAGTAAACAACCAAAATAAATCACTAAAACTTGATGTTTTTTCAAATCTTTTTTTTTCAAAAATAAATAAAAAAACCATGTAAACATGGCTTTCTTCTTTACTTTCTTGGAGATGGTAACACTGGATCTCCATCCTTTTCAATTGTACTGGTATCAATTTTGGGTTTGGGTGGTGATAAAATTTCATCTGCTGTGCAAGAATATAACGTTACACATACTAAAGATAATAAAAATAGTTTTACTAAAAAATTGGTTTTCATAAAAAATCAGTTTAAAAAATTAGAAATAGTTTCTTATGTCATGTCTTCTGGACACAACAATTCATTTGATTTTTCTGAAAAGAAGGGACGTCTTAACAGAAGTGTTTTAATGCCTTTTCCCTGCATTAAAACACCCATTAAAGCTTTAACATTCCGTTTTTGGAATATTCAAATTTATAAAGACTAATCAACTAACTACCAAGTTTTTAAACGTGTTTAGTAACTAACATACCTAGAAGAGTAACACGTGGTATTTTGCAAATAACTCAACAGATTTTAAGAAATACGAAGAATAATGGTATCAATATTGGTCTCGTAGGTTCTTGAAAAAGGAAGTATAATTTCATTATTTTGCAAATAACAATTGCTCTTGCCTAAATTAATCCTACTTACATATTGAATATTAATGACATAACCGTGATGTATTCTAAAAAAATAAAAGGGAAGTAATTTTTCAAAATGCTTAAGGGTCTTGTATGCGGAAATTACTTTACCCGATTTCAAATAAAAATCTGTAGTATTATTATCAGCCTTCAAATAAAGAATATCACTGGAACGAATAAAATTATAATCACCATTCGATTTTATGGAAATTGTATCTTTATACAAAGCTTTATGTGTCTTTTGATAGCGCATCAAGCATTTTCGCAATTCATTAGAATCAATGGGCGTTAATAAATAGCCAGACACGCCACGCTGATATGCTTCATAAGCGGTTTCTTTAATATCACTTAAAACTATTATAGTAGGGAGTTCGTCCAAAAACTCATGCAACTCACTCAATATAGAAAAGGAAATAGAATCGCTTCCAATGGCTGCATTATTAATGGATAAGAAAACTATATTGGGTTTTAATTCAAGAATTTTATTGATGCCATCTTTTGTTGTTTTGCATATAGCAACACATAAAAAATCATCATAATCTTTAATGTGTTCAAGTGTAGCTTCTAAATAATCGGACGAGTCAATAAGTATATATGAAAACTGCATTTTTTTTTGCAATTTAAAAGGGGCTCAAAAATCAATTTTACGGTAAAACCGTAATTTTTTAAATATTTTTTGATTAGTTTTGGTTCTATTTAATATGTAAAAGCTAAAATGGATAAAGCAACTAATTCAAAAAGAACGATTTTGATAGTAGACGACCACCCTATTAATGTAGATGGTTATCAAACGCTTTTAGCTAATATCGAATCCAACAAAAAAGCAGAATACCTTTTAGCTTTTGATTGCAAGCAAGCTTACAATACAATAAACAACAATCATATTGAAGAGAAAACCATTGATTTTGCTTTTATAGATATCAATCTTCCAGCATATGAAGAAAAGAAAATGTTTTCGGGTAGTGATATTGCATCATTCGTTAGAAAAGTTTTTCCTCTATGCAAAATAGTAATTATATCCATGCACAAAGAACCAAATTGGGTAAACCAAATATTTAAAAGTATAAATCCAGAGGGGTTCATTGCTAAAAGCGATATTAATTATAAAAGTTTTCCTGAAATATTTAAAAATATTGAAAACAATGAAATACATTTGAGTAAATCGATTGTTTCAGCACAAAAGATTTTGATTCAGAAAAATATCAATTGGGACAATTATGACAGCAAAATACTTCAATTAATTGCTGATGGAATAAAAACAATAAACCTACCAAAATTTATCCCATTGTCATTAAGCGCTATTGAAAAAAGAAAATCTAATATTAAAAAACAATTAATTCTTGAAGATGCTACAGATAGAGAACTAATTGATAACGCAAAGAAATTAGGCTTTATTTAAAAAAGTATACTTTTAAAAAGTAATGTCTCTATATCATCATATAGAGGTATTTTTGTTTTACAATAAATCGCACATTGTATGATTTAATATATCTAAAGCAGTATGTTATTCAAATTTATTGTGTCAAAACACCGTAAAAAAAACACCAAAACACCGTAATACAACCTAATAAAAACGCATTAAAATTGTAAAGTAATTTATCAATTTGAAAGATCTTATAAAATATAAAGTAATGAGTATGTTTTTATATTTTAAAAGTTTTAAAACACAATGAAAATAAAAGCTAGCTGAAAATTTATCAAAAATTTCAGAAAAAAACCTTCAAAAAATAATAACATGATAAACACAAGAAATTCTAGTTTCAATCAATGTATCAATCCAAAATTTAAAATCACTAATAACACAATTTATAATCAATAGATGAAATTTAAATATCATTCATAATAGTTATTAATTGGCAGAAAATTAAAAAAATGACGGTATTAAAACAATATCATTGTTGCACTTAAACAAACGGCTGGAAATTAACTAAAACTACTATTCCTACAGCCAAAAGCACGAAAGTGTAAGGAATTATAAAAAATTATGAGAACAAAATTTATTATATTAACTCTATTTTTGATGTTTGCATCGTTAAAAACATTCTCCCAAAGTAATTTTTACTATTACAGAAATGGTAAGAAACAAGAAATCAAATTAGACAAAAAGCGCATCAACCTTTTTGTTAACAACAATTTTAATAAAACGACATTAACAAGTTTGGGTTTTAAAACAACTTCATGGTATGAAACAAAAGTAAAAGCTGAAGAATATTGGGCAACAGTTGAGTTTCAAAATGAACCCTCAGATTTAGAGTATTCACAAAAAACAACCGAGCTTAAAAATACTTATGGAGTTACAGGAGTAGCCAAACATTTTAAAAATGGTAGTGTTAAAAGTGTTGGAACTAGCAATTTGTTTTATATAAAACTTAAGTCGATTTCTGATACTTTAGTTCTAAAACAAATAGCTACAGAAAAAAAAGCAACTATTCTTTACTCCTTACGTTATATGCCTCAATGGTATGCGCTTCACAAAAATAGTGATGCAACCAGTGAAGCAATAGAATTAAGCAACCAGTTTTTTGAAACACAATTGTTTGATAATGTAGATCCAAATTTTATTATGGAATATACTTTGCCAGAACCCAACGATGTTGAAGTTGACGAAGCATGCAATTTTTTTGGATCCAATGGATCTAGCAATTGCGCAACCGATGCCATGTTTTATAAACAATGGGGTTTAAACAACATAAACAACCCAAATACAGATATCAATATGTGTCAAGCATGGAGTCTTAGCACCGGAGCAAACACCAAAATTGCCATTGTTGATTCGGGTGTACAACTCAACAACCAAGATTTGCAAAGCAATATATTTCCATTATCTTATGATACAAATACAAGTAGTTCGCCAAGCAATGTTTATAATTATCATGGTACATTTGTTGCTGGTATCTGTGGAGCAAAATCCAACAACAATTTAGGTATTGCGGGTGTTGCACCAAACACCCAGATCATTAGTGTAAGTAATGAAGCTAATCCACAGCAAAACAATCTTATCATTTCCCAAAAATTCGCGGAAGGAATTAGTTGGGCTGTAAATTCTCAAACAAGTAACACTGATATCATCAACAACTCTTGGGGTTTTATTGATTTTGAAAATGTTTTTTCGAGTGCGGTTTTAGAAAGCGCCATAATCAATGCTACCAACACTGGTAGAGATAACAAAGGGTGTATAGTGGTATTTGCAGCAGGTAATGAAGCCACTAGTGGTATGCGTTATCCAGCTAATAACCTTAATTTAGATTTACTTACAGTAGGGGCAACTTATGTCAATGGAAAGGTTGCTTCTTTTTCAAGTGTTGGAGCAGGCTTAGATGTTGTAGCACCAGGTGCATGCATTGTTTCAACCGATTATTCAAGTTCGGGAACTATCATAGATAGAGGTACTTCGTTTGCAGCACCTCTTGTTGCAGGTGTCGCTGCCTTAATGCTCTCTGTAAATCCTTGTTTAACTCGTCAACAAGTTTATGATATTATTGAGCAAACAGCTCAAAAAGTAAATCCTACATTATATAATTATGCCATTACAGCCAATAGACCCAACGGCACTTGGAATGAGTACATGGGTTATGGCTTACTTGATGCCTATGCAGCTACTCAAATGGCAAAAACATTAGCAGGTACACAACTTGATTTGTATATAAAAGACAATGAATCCGACCTAGGCGCAGAACCTAACACTTCTCCTACAACATTGTGGAACAGTCCTAACATTTGGGTACGAAACGATCAAGATGGAATGACAACACACCAAACACCAAAATACAACCAAACCACACCCAACTATGTTTATGTAAAAGTGGAAAATAAAAGCTGTTTCCCAACAACTGGTAACGAACAAATACAACTGTATTACAGCAGACCATCTACAAGTATGCCTAACAATACTTCGGCTGCTTTTCGTTCCTCGTTTACACCTATTACTGGAACAGAATGGGTACTTATCAATACACAAAACATGCCTATGTTAGATGATGGAGAAGAAAATATATTAGAATTTGCTTGGACGCTACCCGACCCAGTTGGAATGTTTGGTTGTACCGATACAACTTTCAACACTTCTTTGTTGGCAAAAATTGTTACAAATATTGATACAAATGCAGTACCAGAAACAAGTAATATATTAAATAACATAACAAATAACAACAACATAGCTGGGAAAAGTTTGATTGTTATTGACGCCAATTATTTTACTTCTAACTATGATAACACTACTGTAACTTCTATATTAGTAGCTAATCCATACAATGAACCACATCATTTTAGTATAGAAATGGTTAAGGAAGATACAGAAACAGGCAAACCAATTTATCAAGAAGCTGAAGTGAGTTTCAAGATGGACGATGCTTTATACAATGCATGGGAACGAGGAGGTAAATCGGGTCAAAACATTAAAGTTACAACCATGGAATCCAAAAAAATAGTTACCAATAACCATGTTTTAATCAATTCGATTCACTTAAATGCAAATGAATTGACTACCATAAAACTAGATTTTAATTTCTTGACAGAAGAAATAACAGATAAATCAAAATATACATATCATATCATTCAACGTGATTTAACAACCAATGAAATTGTTAGTGCGGTTACTTTTGAAATAAACAAGGAAACACGCCCAGATTTTGAAGCCATTGCTGATGACAAAGAAAAAGACAGAAACGAAATAATCACTATTTCGGCACAACAAATCAGCGAACCAGCCCTTTATAATTGGTATGATACCGATGGAAATCTTATCAGTCAAGGGAAAGATTTGACTGTGGCAAACGATGTGGCAAAAAAATATAAACTTGAAGTAATAGCAACCTCCGATGGTTTTAAAGATTATACCGAGGTGGAGGTAAAAATAAATCCTAGCATTTTGAACACAATAACTCCTAACCCTGCTTCAGATACTGTTAACATTGGATACAAAATCAACGAAGGCGGAACCGCATATTTAATGATTTTGGGGGGATATAACACCAACTCAGCTTCTAACAATTATATTATTAATCCCGATTTGAGCGAAATAAACATCAATCTCACCAGTTATAACAACGGTTTTTATACGATTGCTTTGGTAGTAAACGGACAAATTGTTGATGCCAAAACCCTTATAAAACAATAATTTATTTTCAAACCAGTTCCGTTGTTTCGGAACTGGTATTTTTTTTAATTTTACAATAAAAAAATATGAGCAAAATTCTATTTTTTGTCATTACGTTTTTTATATCAATACTATCCTTCTCGCAACAAGTAACTACGATTGCAGGTTATGGCAGTGCTGCATTTCTTGATGGTCCTGGATGGCAGGCACGTTTTAGAGGCATAACGGGCGTTTGCACTAATGCGCAAGGCACTATTTATGTAGCTGATGCGGGTAATAACAGGATCAGAAAAGTAGAAGCTATAGGCAATCACATGGTTTCTACTCTAGCAGGAAGTGGGATAGAAGGCTATGCAGATGGTGTGGGTACAAATGCTGCGTTTGGCTCGCCAAAATCTATTTGTATTGACAGTCAAGGCAACTTATATGCAACTGATTATTGGAATTTCAAAATTAGAAAAATCACACCAACGGGTGTGGTTACTACTTTGGCAGGTACTACGCAAGGGTTTGAAGATGGGTCGATAGCAACAGCTAAATTTGGCTATCTTGGTGGTATTTGCATTGATGCTATAGGAAATCTATATGTAGCTGATGGTAGCAATAACCGAATTCGAAAAATTACTCCCGAAGGAATGGTGACAACCGTTGCAGGCTCAACAAGTGGATATCAAGATGGAATAGGAACTAATGCTCAATTTAATTATCCCATTGCAATTTGTATTGATGAAAATAATAATCTATTTGTAGGTGAATTTTTTGGGAGAAAAATTAGAAAAATTGATACATCAAGTATGGTAACTACAGTGGCAGGAAGCACTTGGGGTTATGCAGATGGGCAAGGAACTACTGCGCAATTTGATTCTCCTTTTGGTATTTGCTTAGATAATTTAGGAAATTTATTTGTAGCTGATGGTGGCAATAACCGAATTCGAAAAATAACTCCTTCTGGGTTAGTATCTACATATGCTGGCTCAACTGCAGGATATGCAGATGGTTTGATTACTAATGCCCTTTTTAATGGGCCTCAAAGTATTTGTTTTAATAATAATTATTTAATAATAGGTGATGTCAATAACTACAGAATAAGAAAAATAGAAACTACATTAGATATAGAAGAGTCCAATTCTTATGAAAGTGTTACTCTATACCCCAACCCTAATAACGGTCGTTTTAACATAAATGGTTTGCAAAGTGAAACTTTAGAAATTTATGACCTGCTCGGGAAATTGGTTTTTACAAAAAGAGAATTTAATGCAACAAGCCAAATAGTATCAGAACTAAAAAAGGGGATTTATTTGGTAAAAATAATAAATCAAGAAGGTAAAACAGCTACGCAAAAAATGGTGGTAGAGTAAAAGACAATCAAGCTCTTATAAGTCTCCTGACTTCAGATAATTAATCAAAAACCCAATAATACAGCCAAAATCAAATCCATATTTGCCAATTCCTAAATTATCTACCTTGAACCCAAAATACAACATCCTGTTAAACAAACTAAACGAACAACTCAACTTTATAGATTTAGAAATAGACGACCAAATCAAGAAGTGCGAGCAAGCGATTTCTATAATTTTAAAATCCAATAACGAACTCAAAAAGACTGCTACCAAGTCAAATTTTAAAACCGAAACCGAAGAAATTCAATTCTTTAAGGAAATAAAACCGCAATTCACTTCAAAACTCGTTTTTTACAATAAAATCTATAAAATTGAAATGAAGAAGCCAAACGGTGGTAACAAAATTCTAAAAAAGTACTACAACAACGAATTACAAATCTTAAAAAAGTTTTTCGATAACGAACTAGAATTCTACCAATATTACCGCTCAGGGAGTAGTTTTTTAGATTACAAATACTTCCTGAGAGGTAGATTTGACATCAAACTGGCTTTAGATCCTTACTATTTTGAAACAGATACTACTTTTGCTACTTCCCATGATTTTAAAGTAGCAACAATCCTAGCAAATGACCTCATCGAATTATATATTGAAAATCAATTAATTATGATAAAAAATAAAGAAGATATAGATAAATCACAACGCAAACCGAACGTGAAAATGACATGGACGGGCTCAAAAGTAGCCCTAGTAGAATTAATGTATGCACTCCACACCGAAGGCGTATTTAATAATGGAGCAGCAGACCTAAAAGAAATAGCCAAATATTTCGAGTACATTTTCGATATCGATTTAGGACAATACCGCCGTGTATTCCATGAAATCAGGGCAAGAAAGAGTGATAAAACAAAATTTGTTACCACCTTAAATGACCAACTTCTAAAACGAATGGAAGACTCAGATGAGATAATTTAAATAAAAATCGTTCACAACGCGACCTCCGTTGTGAAAGAAAAACTTTAAAACTATTCAAATTTGTACCATAACAATCTAAATCATAAGTTATGGCAGTACAAGTTATTACTATTGAAGACTTAAACGAATTCAGAAGTCTTCTTTTGAACGATTTAAAAGAAATCATTCAATCCAAACCACAACAATCAAAACAGTGGCTAAAATCCAATGAAGTCCGTAAACTGTTAAACATCTCCCCAGGAACTCTCCAAAACCTCCGCATCAACGGAACACTATCTTATACCAAAATAGGTGGTATCATGTATTATGACAATACTGACATTGATACGTTATTAAATGGAAATAAGGTAAATGCCTTACCAACTCAGTTTAGGTAATTAAACTGCCCGTTTTATAAAAAAATGTTACTTTTTTCGGTAAGAAATTCTAATCACTAATTACTTTTCACTAATCACTAAAACAATGAATTACATCAAACACCTAACCGGCTTCTTCGAAAAAGTCGCTATTGATAAAACATTAAATCCAACACATATAAGCTTATATATAGCTCTGTTCCAATTCTGGAACTGCAACCGCTTCAAAAATCCTATCAGTATCAACCGCGATGAGGTAATGCGAATAAGCAAAATCAGTTCCAAAGCAACCTATCACAAATGCCTAAAGAACTTGCACAGTTTGGGGTACATCAATTACGAACCATCTTACAATCCATTCAAAGGAAGTCACGTCATTTTATTCAACTTTTCCGAAGATTTAAAACCAGTTCCAAAGTCTGAAAGAAAACCAAAAAATGAACCACTTATTGAACTTGTCTCTGAACAAGCTTTGAACAAGTCTTGTACTAGTATTGAAACAGTTACTGAACAAGTGTTAGTACCTTCTATAAACTATATAAACAATACAAATAGTTTAAACGATAAAAACGATTCAAACTTGGAAAAGCAAGCAAAAAAATTTGAAGAAATAAATAATTTCTATTTAGAAAATGAAAATTCTGAAAAAGAAAAAAGTTCCGCGAAAAAAGAAAAAGAAGAAATGTTGGAAACATTGGACGATGATAATCGGCAAATGCTTCAAACATTCGCCAACTCCGATGAAAATCAAATTAAAAACAGTTGGCAAAAAAGGTCCGCAAAAAAAGAAGAACAGTTACAGCCTTCAATCGAAGAAGTCAAAACCTATTTCCAAGAAAATAACTTTCCGGAACTAGAAGCTCAAAAATTCTTCAACTACTTCAAAAGTGTCGGTTGGTTAGTAGGTGGCAAAACACCAATGGTCAATTGGCAAGCAGCAGCACAAAATTGGATGATTAACGCACCAAAATTTATTTCAAATGCTGAACAACCCAACAGAGCAAAACAACTCAACACCACAACCGATAAAGACTATTCAGAACCTTTATAACAATCTTTCTGAAGAAATCTGTAGTAATCATTTAATCCGTGGCTATAAAAAATCTGTATAATACATGCTCTAAAAACTTCGCTTTAGCGAGCTAAAAGAAACCTAATGAATGAAAATATAAAATCACAATACAACTACCAAGAAGTAATTAATTGGATAGAACAAAAAGGCATCGAATTATACGGCAATCACTTCAAAATCCTTGAAACCGATTACCCAATCGTGTACAAACTCATTGCCTATTTTCTAAAAGACGAGCCAACATGCTATCAATACGGCATAAACGGCAACAAGGGAATTCTACTAACCGGACCAATCGGCTGCGGAAAAACATCATTGATGAACTTAATGAAACATTTAGCCCTAAAAAATAATAAATTTTCAGTAAAACCATGTCGTGAAATAGGTTTCGAATTCATACAAGACGGCTATCAAATCATCCATAAATACAGCATCGGCAAACTCTACCAATCAGAACCAAGAACCTATTGCTTTGATGATTTAGGAACAGAAAACAACATAAAATACTTCGGTAACGAATGCAATGTAATGGCAGAAATTCTATTAAGCAGATACGACCTATTCATTTCAAAAAAACTAAAAACCCACATAACAACAAACCTATCCGCAACAGAAATAGAAAAACAGTATGGTAATAGAGTTCGCTCAAGACTTAGGGAGATGGTAAACCTAATTGCTTACGACAAATCAACACCAGACAAAAGATAATATTCCCATCCTTTGAAGGGGAACTCAAAGGGTTGGTTATTATAATTATTATCAAGCTTCTCGGTCCCTTTTATCCCATAAACTTAAAACCTCTTAAACCATCCATCCCAAAAAAACACCGTAATTATTTCCTCAAAACACCGTAAAAGCAATTGAAAACACATGCATAATTTGGCAAATTATTATAACAAAAAAAAGTAATGCCAACTGCAATCTACATATCGGGCTTAGGACATTCAGCCAACAAAGAATCATTAGAAAAATATGCGGCACGCTATATCAAAGAATTAGAATACAGCACTTCTGGTATAAATTACTACATCAAAGTTGAAAAAATCTATTACAACGACGACCAAAGTAGTCTAGCGGTAAGAATATTCCAACACCCAAAAGAACACCTAAAATCAGATAAAGACACACTAATTTATACTTTCTACGATTTCGAATACAATGAACTACTAAATCAAAAATTCCAAAACAAAAACCTCTTATTCAAAAACATTGCATTATTACTTCTAGTAATCAGAAAATTTCCAAGAGTAATAATGAGTTTGAGTAATAAAACAGCCTATACTAAAGGAGGACAAACCTTCTACATGTTTCTACTGTTTTTAATAATGTCCTTAGCTGTGTTGCTTATTATACCTTCTTTACTATCAATTTTTAATGGTTTCAATTGCTCAGAAATAAAACTAATTTGTTCAGTAAATAACTTTTTAAAAGGGTTAAAAGAATACAGTATGAAAATACTTCCATTAACTTCTATAGCTATTATATTCATCCCAGAATCCAGCACCCTATTAACCAAAGTAGCTGCAGAATTCACTACCATAGACAACTACATTCAATACGGAGAGCAAGCCCAAATCATACAAGGCAATCTCGATACCTTAATTGAATACATCGTAGAAAATGAAGAAAATCCAACTATTCACCTACACACCTACAGCTTTGGAAGTGTAATAGCATTAGATGCCTTATTTCCTTTAGGTAATGAACCTAGTGCTAACATACAAAATAACATTAAACTATTAATAACCGTCGGTGCTCCCTACGAATTTATAAACAATTATTATCTAAACTTCTACAGAAAAAGAATCAATAAAATGTCAGAAAAGATTGAATGGATAAACGTCTACTCCACTATGGATGTCTTCGCAAGTAACTTCAGAAAAGACAACAAAGTAGGAGAAGCAAAATACGGCATCATGGGTAGAAAAGAAGTCCCAATAAACAACAACTACGAAATAGCCAGAAAAGAAAAATACAACCTCTTCAGTTTCCTAACCCTAAAACACATCACCATGCACCAATCCTACTGGGACGACTCCAAATCCGGACAATCCTGCACAAGATTGATATTTAACAAAATGAAGGAAAAACAATATTGGAATTAACAAATAAGATAACCATTTAATAAAAGATTCATGATTATAAGTAAAAAAAGAATACGTAATATAGAACTATACTGGCATCTAATAGATGATAATAATGAATTTTACATTGCCGTCAATGATATAGTTAGATTTAAAGATCGATTAATTCAAATTGGTTTTTCTGAAAATCTTGAATTAGGAGAAACTATTCTACCGAAAACAGTTGGTTCTGTTACTAGATTTAATGCAGAAGGTAAAAATGATAAGCATAAAAATTTACCAATGGAAACTGCATACAGACAAGTTATGTGGAGAGGGAAAAAATTTATTGGTGGGGGTAATTTTGAAGAAGTTGAGGAAATTAGAGATGTTCCATATCAAAGATATCAAGTTCAATTCATCCCTCCTCCAAGTCATGAGCTGACTGTTGCAGAAGTAGATAATCAAAAAGTAATTATTTCATCAAGAATATTGAAATCTGAAGAAAATTCAATTAAAGCTAGAGATATTTTTAATCTGTTTTTTGAAATATTTGGAGAATGTATGATGGTTAATAATAACCTAAGTACTGTAAAATTACCGGAAATACATAGAAAAAATTGGTCAGTTTTACCTCCAGGTGAATACCCTTTCGAAACAATTGTAGAACGAATTAATAATGATTTACGAGTTGTTAGAAATCGAAATCACATTGTTATAAAGCATCGTATTCAACAAATAAATGATGCTAATCCAAATTTTATAGCTTTTGGTAATGCAGGATTTACAGGGTATTGGATTTTTGGATTTCCTAATATTAATACATATGTTTTAGAAAGTGTTTACCCTAACAATGCAACTTATATTTTAGCAAATGATTGGGAAAGGATAAGTAGATTATCTAAATCCGAGATTTTAAGAAATGATTTACATATAGCTAGAATAGCCCATAGAGTTACCTGGTCAAATGAAATAAATAGATTTTTAAGATAATACTACTATTGTGAACCAAAAAAATAGCAATATCAACTGGAAAACCTGACCAACGTCAACCTGATAATAAAGGAACACCAGTTAATACACCATATTTAAAACCATCGAAATCAATACCGAGAAAATAGAATCGTTAGACTATAAAAGTTATATAGCATTGATGATATTTACCAGTTAGCTACAATACAAACTAAATACATAATAAATGACTGAAAAAATAAAAGAATGTTTCATAATAATGCCGATATGTAATAATGAAAATTATTCTGAAGGACATTTTAATAGAGTCTATAGTCACTTAATAATTCCAGCTTGTGAACTTGCAGGATTTAAAGCAGTTAGAGCTGATGACATTATTAATACAAACTATATTGCAATTGATATTATAAAAAGAATCATTGAGTCTGATATGGCAATATGTGATTTAAGTTCTCAAAATCCTAACGTCCTATATGAACTTGGAATTAGACAAGCATTTAATAAACCTGTAACACTAATAAAAGATAGAGGTACAAAAAGAATTTTTGATATTCAGGGATTTAGAGATTTTGAATATGATGAAAATTTAAGAATTGATAATGTAGAAAGCGAAGTAGAAAATTTAGCAGAATTAATTCAAAATACATATAATAGCCAAGGAGAAGAAATAAATTCTTTAGTTTCATTGTTAAGTTTAACACCAGCTAAACTTAAAGAAAATAAAAAAACAATTTCGACTGAAACCGAATTAATTTTAAATATACTTTCTGTATTAGAGAGAAAAGTATCTAATATAGAAAATAGAAATAATGTAAATTCAGATTATAAAGAGCTTATTTCAAGAAAATATTATGGTGGACATGTTACAGAAATAATTGAAACAGAAAATTTACCAACAAATGTTGGTGAAAAATTAAGTCGTATTGAAATAGCTAATTTAAAACCTGGTGACAAAATTTATCATCCAAAATTTGGCTTTGGAGAAATAATAAGTAAAGAACAACTTGGAAATTCAATTGGTAGATTTAGAGGTGAAGTTAAATTTGATATTGGGATAAAAAAACTGTTACTTGAATTGGCAAATTTAAGAAAAGTACTCTAACTAAAAGCCATTTTGCTAAAGCGGGGGACGAGTACTTCTAAGACATTGTAGTGCTTATTCAAGCTTTGTGCACTTAATGAGATTTGGTGCTAAAAATTAAGGATCATTTACTAAAAAAGATTTACTGGATTTTTTTTGGTGATGATGTTAAAGATAAGTATAAGTTAATTGAGAAGGATATTGAAAATATTTAAACTATGTCAGAAAATAAATTTGGAAAAGGGAAAGAACATTTAGAAAAAGAGTTTCTTGAAGAACTTAGTCATAAAATTTGGTCAACAAAAGGTGCGAGATTTAATGCTTCAACACGTTATTATACAATTTCAAAATATTCAAATATTAGTAATGCATTTTTATCCGCTTATTTAACAATTTTTGGATTAATAACTGTTTACAATCTTTATACTGAAGCATTAATCAATCCAAATGTTTTAGCATTTTTAATCACAGCTATTTCAATTATATCACTAGTCTTTTCATTATTGGAAAGTTCTGAACAATATTCACTAAAAGGAAAAGAATATCATGATTGTGCTCTCGATCTGGCAGATTTATACAATGAATTGAGAAATTTTAAAGCTTATAAAAAAGATGCAACAGAAATTGATAAAATTCAATTTGTTGATGATTTACAAAAGAGATATCAGTTAGTTTTAAGAAAATATCCAAATCATAGTAATATTGACAAAAGACGATTTAGAATGGAATATAAAGAATATTACAAAATCACAGATTGTTTTGAACCATGCAAGACAAATATATTATACTATCTGAAAACTAAATTTCTTTATCATTTATTAATAGTATTTCCTTTTTTTTGTCTAATTATTTTAATTAATCTTAATAATAAAAAAAATATAATCCCGATGGCGCGAATATGTAATCCGTGCTTAATCAATTTAAATAATAAAAACATGAACATCAAAGCAATCAAACTAGGACCAAAACCAAGAAAAGAAGACGGAACACCTGATAAAAGAAGAAGAGTAACACCCGAAATAAAACCAAAACATCCTGATTTAAAACCACACAAACACATACCAAACGATTAATATAAAAACGGCAAAAAATAAATATTTTTGCCAATTTTATATAAATTAAAAAAAAGATGTATCTTTGCTACAAACAAGCAAAAAAATGAGTGTTACAATAGAAAATCAAATAAATAAATATTTTGAAACTAGAGATAAAATCTCTAAAGAAGAACTATTGGCATTAATCAAAAAAGATTTTGCCAATTGGACAGATAATACCATCAATATATATTTATCTATTTTACAAAAAAAAGGTAGTATTCATTCCCTTTCAAGAGGTATATATGCTTTAGGAAATGAAAAAACATTTCAACCGCATATAAACAATAAACTAGTCAAAATAGCATCAGTCATAAACAAAACATTCCCATTTGTAAAGTATTGCGTTTGGGAAAGTGCCTGGTTGAATGATCTAATGCGGCATCAAACATTCAAAAATTTTACAATTGTAGAAGTAGAAAAAGTAGCTAACGAGCAAGTGTTCAATCAACTCAATACCAACTTCCCAAATGTTTTCATCAATCCAGACGAAAAAACAATAGAACGATACATCGGAGCTTTAGATAATGCCATAATCATCAAAAACCTAAATTCAGAAGCACCCATCCAAAAATGGAACAACATCAATGTGCCAACAATAGAAAAAATTTTAGTAGACATAGTAGCAGACGATGAACTATTTGGAGCACAGCAAGGCGAACTAGAATTTATTTTCAAAAGTGCTTTTGATAAATACAACATCAACGAATCAAAAATGAAACGCTACGCATCGAGAAGAAATCGCGAAACTGAAATCAAAAATCAAACCAATATAATTACGGCAAAATAAACCATTTTTTGCCAATACTATAAAATGATAAATAACGAAACACATACCAGTAATTGGATTCTTAACTTAAAAAGAAAGTTAGGAAAACAAAGCGATGCCAAATTAATTGAAAAAGTAATCTGGGCACTAACACTATTGGAACAATTACAAATAAACGGTTTAAAATTCACATTCAAAGGCGGTACGGCTTTAGTCCTAGCAACCGAAAAACCAAAACGATTTTCAATCGACATCGACATAATAACAGAACATTCCGAAAAAGAAATAACCGCAGTTTTACAAAAAATAGTGGACGAAAAAATATTCTTAAGTTGGGAAGACGACAACAACCGTAAACATACACCTGATGCGCCAATAGGACATTTCAAAGCCTATTATAAAAGTGTAATAGATAGTAATATAGAACCTATTTTGTTAGACCTACTATACACTCCCAATCCATATCCTGAAACGCAAAAACTTGCAATAAAGCACCCTTGGCTTATCACATCTGGTGATGAGGTTACAATCACAATGCCAACATTTGAAGCCATTCTTGGCGACAAGCTAACAGCATTCGCCCCAAAAACAACCGGAATACTATACAGTAAAAACAGACCAGCGGAAATCATAAAACAATTATACGACATTGCTTTTCTATTCGATAACATAACTGATTTAACTGTAGTAAAAAACAGCTATAACAAGGTAATGCAAGAAGAAATAGGTTTCCGAAAATTAGACATAACAGCTAAAGAAGTTCTAGAAGATACCTGGCAAGCCTGTTATACTCTAGCCGAAAGAAATGAAAAATCAGCAGACTTTAAACAATTACAAAAGGGCATTACCAATTTCACTAACTTCCCTATTGAACAATTCAGAATAGACCAAGCCATAATAGCGGCTGCTAAAGTGGCCTATCTTACCCAATTATTACAAAATGGAGAAGAAGTTAAAATAGTAAGGTTTACAAATCCTATCGAAATAAAAGAGTGGAGCATTGAAGACCCACTATACATCAAATTAAATAAGTTAAAAAAGAACAACCCAGAAGCGTTTTACTACTGGTTCAATGCACTACAATTAAATAAATAAGAAATAGCATTAAGTTAAAACGATAAAATAAGTTAAACTTGGATGTAACTTAGAATAAAAAAGCTTACACTAGCGAAGCCAAACGCATGGAGTTTTTTTTTGAATTGTAAAAAATATATACAGATGGATTGTTAGTAAAGATGAAGAAAAGTAAAAAGTAATTTTATGAATAGATTAGTGTTAATAGGAAATGGCTTTGATTTGTCACATAATATGAAAACAAGGTACAATGATTTTTTATTTTATTATTTAAAAAAAATTTTAGACAGTTTTTTTAGTAATTTGTTTTATGAAGGTAAATTAATAGAATTACATTCTAAATCAAGTATTAATGGAAATCCAAAAATGGAAACGCTTGATGATTTGATAAGTGTTTTAAATATATTAAAGACTAAACGCGACAGAAATTTATCTATTAAATTTATAAGTCATTTTTTTCAAGAAATTATTGAAGTATATCAACATGAAAAATGGGTAGATTTAGAGAATCATTATTTTTCATATTTATTAAGAATGTCAAATTCTTCTTCTAATTTGGTAGAAGATCTTTCTAAATTAAATCAGGAGTTTGAATATTTGAAAACAGAATTAGAGAAATATTTGAGGGATGTTGTTATTTTAGATATACCTAAACAGAATCCCGCTAAATTTGATTTTTTATTAGAAGATATTCCACATGAACAGCTTATTGATTCTAATCCTGTTTACCCTACTTACATCGAGAATATTTATGTATTAAACTTTAATTATACACCTACATTTAATGTTTATGCAAAACATCTTAATATTAAAAAGAATACAACTATTAATTTCATTCATGGAGAATTAAATAATCCCGATAATCCAATCATATTTGGTTTTGGTGATGAACATAATGAGGAATACAAAAAATTTGAAAATAAAAAAGCGAATCAATTATTTGAGCATATTAAATCTTATAAATATTTAAGAACATCAAATTATCAAGATTTAGTTCGTTTTATTGATAGTAATGAATTTCAAGTTTGTATAATGGGTCATTCATGTGGTTTATCTGATAGAACTATGCTAAAAGAAATTTTTGAACATGAAAATTGCAAATCAATATTGATTAATTATCATAAACGGGAAACTGTACCTAATGAAAATGATTACACTGAAAGAACTTATGAAATCTCTCGACATTTTACTGATAAAGGTATGATGAGAAAAAAAGTTGTTTCTTTTGATAAGTCAAAACCACTATAGTTTCTAAAGTTGAACTTGTTTCAGGTCCAAAATTACCCCTTTTTCTAAAGCGTGAAAAGAAACTCAGAAATGCAAATTCATTAGAGACCTACTTGTAAAAACTTCAACACCTATAAAAACCATACAGAATTAAACAGATTTAAATATTAAACAGCTCTATGAGTAACTTAAAACACTTTGATAAAGAAATTGTTTGCTTTTACAAAGAAGAACGATATGCTGTTCGTGACAACGGTGCCGTATTGCGCTATCCAATAGACGGTAAAAAAAAGCGTCCTACAGACAACAATTGGACTTTTGGAAAGTTAAACTTAAAGTCAGGTTATTTAGAAATTGCAGCTGTAAGAATTCACAGAATAGTGGCTACTGCTTTTCATGGAGAACCACCCACAAAAGAACATGTTGTAGATCATATTGATACAAATAAACAAAATAACCGACCCGAAAATCTACGTTGGGTAACAAGATTAGAAAACATCTTACTTAACCCAATTACAGCAAAACGAATCGAAATTATTTGCGGGAGTGTAGAAGCATTTCTTGCTGAACCTTCAAAATTTAAGAATAAATTTCCTGACCCAAATTATGAGTGGATGTGTACGGTCTCAAAAGAAGAAGCACAAATTAGTTTAGAGAGAATGCTATCTTGGGCAAAAAGCATCAATCCATCAAACGGGGGTTCTTTAGGAGAATGGGTTTATAATCGAGGCACTTCAAGTCAACCTACCAACTTTGTTGAAGAAGATGTAGTAGAATTAATAAACTCATTAACTCCAAATGCTGTTCAAAAAGTACAAAATTGGAAAACACCAAGTGAATTTCCATGTTGTCCACAGGAAAAATCTGAGCACCCCATAGCTAACTATATTTCAAAAGTAACCATTGGAGCAATATTTTCCCGAAACCAATACACGAGTTCAATTATTGAGCAGTATGCAATATCCAAAGATGAAAAAACATTATGGATAATGTGTAAAAGTGGTGAAGAAAACCCAATAAAACCATACGCTTTAGCTGAGGTAACTTATCAAAACGATGTTTATATACATAACAGTCTGGGAACTTTTTTCGAAAAAAACGGTGCAGAAAAGCAATTTACCCTAATCCAAGGACTTGAATGGACAGGTGAAGACACAATTGATGATTATTGTTAAATAAAAATATTTAAAGCGAAAGGAACTGGCATTCTTGTTTTCAATATATCATCTAGAGCTTTGTCGAAGGTCTAATTTCATTTCTAAATTTCGAAACTTACTTTTCGTTTAGAGGTAAAAAAGACAATTTCAATTCCAATTGCACCTCCTTCCCAACGCTCCAAAAAAAATTACTGTAATGGTTTTTGTCCCAAAGCGCATCAAGCACTTTGGCAGATGGCTAGAACATTTTTCGTAAACTGAAAACAAACAATAAGCCATCAGCCAAAGAGCTTGCCCAACGCACAAAACAAAAACACGTACGCTTCGCAACTCATGCCAGTAATTTTTTTTTCCAAAGCTTCTTTACATAATGTGGCATTATAGTGCATAAAGTAAAACATCTTTATAATCAAAACTAAGATGCACTATAATAACATTATGTAAAAAAGCCGCATCACCCCACGCGCTTGCCAGTGGCTCCAGGACAATTTTTTCATTGCTTCCTCGCACCAGCCGGCAATAAAAAAAACCGTCCTTCACCACTGGCTTTTACACAACCTCTTTTCAGTTGATGCGTTTCGCTCTTCATCTATTTTCAAGATTATTTACGTTCACTGTTTTTACAAACAAACTCCTTTAATCAGTAGTGTTTTCATTGCTTTTGTAAATTAAAAAATGGCTTTATCGTACTAGTTAACTGCCTTTGGGTAAAGCCATTTTTTGAATATACAAAAGCAAAAAAGCCAGTAAGAGTATCTTTTTTATTTGCCAGAACATTTTGTAGTTATTGCTTTCACAATAGCTGATGCCTTTCCGTTTCATAACACAATCATTTAATACTTTCGACTTTCTGGCTTTCGACTTTCAACTATTAAAGGCACCAGCTATTAATAAAACCAATCAGATAATCCGCTTTAGCAAATAAAAAAATGATACCCGTACTTGCGCTGCTGCCCCATCGCACTCGGTAAGTATTTGCATTGATTATTGAAGATGCCATGAATTTTTATAAAATAAAATTTCTTAATCTGTAATCTGAAAACTGCGACTGCCAACTATCTCAAAGACATCCTCAAAAATCAAAACCGATAAAAAGAGTGTAAAATTTTCTGTGGTGGTTGAAAACCATTTTTTCTAAACGATTTGGTTTTTTCATCCCCCCAAAAAATTTTACACCCTTTTATGTAAACTCCGTTAAAAATCAAAATAATGTCCAAAGCAAAATTGATTGAAATTCAAAATCCGTTTAAAATTCAAAACAAATAATAAAAAAAGAGAGCAAAGATAAGTTTCAGGTTTACAAAAAAGCAAGTTCAAGCTCTTAGGGTTTTAAAAAAAATCTCCACCCTACATTTTAATCAATTACTACTTTTCAATTGCAATAAATATAAGTTGAAAAAAAACACCGTAATAAATAGCCAAATAAACCGTAAAATACTTTTTTTAAGTAATCTAAATTGCGTGCGGTTAACAACAAAAATTAATAACTATAAAATTCAATATCTTTTGTGTTGTAAAATATACAATTCAATATTGTTTTATTATAAAATCTAAATTGTATGTATTATTTAAAGCGTTTACTCTTTTTTTATTTTCTTGTGATTTGTAATTTCTCCTTCTCACAAGACATTCTTTGGGAAAAATCCTATGGCGGTCAACATGCCGAGTTCTTGTATGAGGCCATTCCAACAGCCGATTATGGTTTTATCCTTGCCGGGAGTTCCATCTCTGACAAAAACGGCAACAAACAAGACAATAACAAAGGCGACTTAGATTATTGGGTTTGGAAAATGGATGAAAAAGGGGTTGCCGAATGGCAAAAAAGCTTTGGTGGTAGTGGTGTGGACTTACTTCAAAGTGTTCAAAATACAACCGATGGTGGATTTATTCTTGCTGGAACATCCAACTCAAACAGTAGTGGCGATAAAATAGAAAATTGCAAAGGACAAGAAGATTTTTGGATTCTAAAATTAGATGCAAAAGGCAACGAACTTTGGCAAAAAACCATAGGCGGTACTGGTCAAGAAAAACTATTGAGTATTGCACAAACCAAAGACGGAAGCTACATACTTGGTGGCACGTCCAGTTCGTATAAATCAGAAGTTAATAAAGACGGTTTGCCCGATGCTTATGGTAAAACAGAAGATAGCAGAGGTGGTCTCGATTATTGGATTGTAAAATTAGATTCAAAAGGCGAAATAAAATGGCAAAAAACCTTTGGTGGTAAGTATGTGGACGAACTCAAAAGCATCCATCAAACAGCCGACAAAGGATTTATTCTAGGAGGCTACTCCAATTCGCCAATATCGGGTGATAAAACCCAAGAATGTTTCGGATTAAACGATTATTGGGTAATTAAAATTGACGAAAAAGGCAACCAGCAATGGCAACAAACCTTTGGCGGTCCTGATGACGATTTACTTTTTGCCCTAACTCCAACCAAAGATGGCGGTTATATTTTAGGGGGCAATTCCAACTCAGAAGCTGCCAATAGTAAAAGTGTTTCCAAACTAAACGGCACCGATTATTGGGTAATCAAACTAAATCAATTCGGAACAATTTCTTGGCAAAAAGCCTACAATTATGGCAGTAAAGATGTGCTCACTTCGATCATTGAAAGTGAAGACGGCACTTTCTTAATTGGAGGTTATGCCCAATCTGAACAGAAAAAAAATCTTAAAGTAATACAAAAAGACGAGGAAGGCATCAACGATTATATTGCCCTAAAAATAAAAGCCAACGGCGAGGAGGTTTGGACACAAACTGTAGGCAGTAAAGGCGATGAAGTACTCAGGAAATTGTTTGAAACCCGTGATGGGGGCTACATTTTTGCAGGTACCTCTAAAGGAAAAGCCTCTGCCGACAAAAAAACAGACAATGGTGGCAGCGATTTTTGGGTAGTAAAACTCAAAGATAAAGACAAGAAAACCAAAACAGCCACACTTGTAGAAGCCATCCCCAACCCAGCAACAACATTTACAAATGTAATTGTAGGCTATGAATTTGAAAGCGGAACAGCAACTTTAGTGGATATAAACGGTAGAGTTTTACAACAGTTTATGCTAGACGGTAGTAGAACAATACCTGTTGATGTATCAAACTACCCCGAAGGAATCTACATCGTGAATATCAAAACCAATTTGAAAACAGATAGCATTAAAATTATTAAAGGAATTACTAAAAATTAAGAATTATGAAAACGACAAAAATATTTTTAATTATTTATTTATTAACTCAAACTGTTTGGGCTCAAAGTAATTCATCGACTGAAAACAAATCGTACCTACCAAACATAACACCACCATCTCCAGAAGCTTTTGCTATTAGCGAATATGGTAAAAATGGGATTTCAGAATTTTCAGGAAAATTAAACCTCTCGATTCCTCTGTACACCTTTAGTGCAGGTCAATTGAGCCTTCCTATTTCATTAAATTATTCTGGTGCGGGTGTTAAAGTAAATGATATTTCAACATGGGCAGGAATGAATTGGAATTTGAGTGCAGGTGGTGTAATTACAAGAAGGGTCAATGATTTTGCAGATGAAGAAATTTCCATAATTAGAAAATATATCAACGAACAACATTTAATTACTAATGCAAGTAATACATGCGCACAATTTTCTCAAGATTATTACAATATGTGTTTGTATTCAGATCGTTATGACACAGAAGTTGATGTTTTTAATTTCAATTTTAATGGATACAGCGGAAGCTTTTTTCTAGATGAAAATTTTATTCCAGCTTATATTGAAAATGAAAATAATATAAAAATTGAAATTATTGGTGTTCAAACTACCAATTTAGAGAGATTACGTGTTTCAAAAACGTTTTTGATTACCACACCAGATGGGGTCAAATATTATTTTGGAGGTCAAGAAACAGAACAGACAATGACTTTTTCAGGGCATAGAGGTAGTTCATTTTTATCAAATACAGGATTTTACTTGTTTAAAATAGAACACCCAGTAAATGGAGTTATTGAATTTGAGTATATAACTGCTCCAGGTAGATTGTCATTTATTAACAAGACTTACAATATGCGTTATATGAGTTCTGCAAGAAACACACAAGCGCCACCACCCTACACGCAACAATTTTTCAAAACTCAAATTAATAATCCTAAAATATTGAGAAAAATCAAAAGTACAAATAATTTAATGACTGTCAACTTTATGGCGACAATCCATGCTAGTCATAATTTTATTAGTACACTAAACCGAATTGAAATTAAAAATGAAACTAATTTATTAAAAGAAATAGATTTTACACATGGAGCAAAAGATAATAATAACCAACAAGATAATAATTACAATACAGCAAGTAGGTTTTTTTTAGAAAAGATAGAATTTAATAAAAACATAGAATCAAACGCTAATAAAAAAGAAATATATCTTTTTGATTATAACAATCCCTATTCTTTGCCAAATCGTTTATCTAACAGTCAAGATATATTGGGGTATTATAATGGTGCAGTAAATGAAACATTGATTCCATATAATTCTTTAATAAGTATCAACCAGAATGTTGCTTTTGCAAACCGTCATCCAAATTTTGAATTAGCTTCACAAGGTGTTTTAAAAAAAATAACCTATCCAACTAAAGGGTACTCATTTTTTGAATATGAGCCAACTGATGCAAAAGAAAAAGTTTTTAGAACCTATTTTGGCTCTGTTGAGGGAAGTTCAATATTTACTACACCTGCTGAAAATGCTGCAGGTGAAAATGTAATATTTACACCAATTTATCAAACACAAGAGGTAGTTATAAATTTACGAACAGGCGTTACAGAAACTTCTGAATCAGGATTTGATTTAGCTGTATATCAAACACATCATGCTAAAAGAGTAGAATTAAAAATTACAGATGTAACAGCAAATTCAACTCCTGTATATATTAGAAGAGCTCTGGGGATGAATCCAAAGTTCTCTTCACATACTTTTACATTTATTAAAGACCACGTTTATTCGTTAGAATTAAAAATTTTAAGTCCTGATGGAACTACAACGTTTAATAATTTAAATGCAGACTTTGATTTTAAAGTCATGAATGGCTATCAGATGATTGAAGGTTTTGGAGTAAGGTTAAAAAGGCAATCAGATTTTGGAGTGGACCAAAATCCTACCAATAGCAAACGATATTATTACAGAACAATAAAACCAGCCGCCAACTATGTTTTATCACTACCAGTAATTGATTATATGCCAGAAATTAGTTATGCATATAACTCTCAATTAGTAGCCCCCAGTAATCCAACAACCCTTTCAGAAATGGGTGATTACTTTGTTGATATTCATTCTGAAGCTGGAAATAAATATTGTAACGCAGCCAATAATGAGTTTTATGATGTTGTATCAACGAGCTATGGTGGCGATAATTTTGAAAATGGAGGAACAGAAAAATTCTTTCTATATAATGTTAATATCGGTCAACAAAAAGTTGAGGTTACAAATGATGGTTGTTGGCAGATTATGATGGATTCACTAGGTGAAATAGATTATGATGGGATACATTGTGGTACACCATCAACTGCTAACACAGCTATTACTGCTGTTAGAAATTTATATAAATCGAATGAACCTACAGATATGGGTATGTATAATGGTAAATTGTTGGGAGAACGACAGTATAGAAACGTCAATAATAGTTTATTTAAAATTTCTGAAACCTATAATGAATATGACACATTTGCTATACCCATTAAACAAGCTGTTAATTTTGTTGGTAAAGAGCTATTTGGAATACCTGTGGCATTAAATTATTGTTCAAGTGACTTGTCTGGAACGCCAAGGAGTGCATTGTCGAGTTGTTATTTAGGTTATTATTTAGTAAATAGTTTTGATATTAAATTAACAGGAACCAAAAAAGTCGAATATATTGACCCAATTCCTTTGTCTTTATATTCACCTTTAATTGAATCTGAATTAGCCTTTTCAATTTATTATAACCCCGAAATAGCTACTTTAGAAGCCCCTTATAAAAAAATAACCACCACAGAAACCTATCAATACGGCACATTAAAAGGTTTACCAACAACAATCACTACATCAACGAGTGAATCAGGAGTTGATAAGAAAACCGTCAATACCTATGTAAATACGGCGGCTACTTTACCAAATATTCCAACAACTCAAAGTGCTCTTTATACGAGTCTTTTAAATCAAAATAGTGTTGCTACACCTGTTCAGGTGCAGCAATTTGAAAATACCACGTTGCTTTCTACCCAGCGAACACTTTTTAAAAAATGGAATAATAACAACAACCATATTTTACCTGAATTAATTCAAACTTCAAAAGGAACTACTGCATTAGAAGATAGAGCTGTTTTTACCGAATATGACACAAAAGGAAATCTAACGGTTTTTTCATTAAAAGATGGAACCAAAACGAAGTATTTCTATAATGCCAATAATCAAGTGATAATGAAGGTAGAGAATTTTTTAACTACACAAAATATTCCTACAAATCCAACTTGGACAAATGCCTGTACTTTTATAGCTACTTATCCAACGGCTAGTATTACAATTTTTAATTACAATCCAATTACCAATCAAATAGTAAGTGTTTTAAGCCCTAATTGTGATACCCAGTACTATATCTATGACGCAATGCATCGTTTAAAATTCATTAAAGATAATGCTGGAAATATTGTTAAAGAATTTGATCAAAACTACAAAAACTAAAGCAAGATGAAAAAACTATTATACCTTTTACTACTAGCCCCAATTCTTGTTTTAGGACAGAGTAACAATCAAAACTGGGTGAAAAGCACCTCATACAAAGAAGCGTCATTAACTGCAATTACCGACCCAACCATTCAGCAGGCTAATGTGCAAGTGAGCTACTTTGATGGTCTTGGGCGACCTATACA
>CAMAWT010000002.1 GCA_945862065.1 Flavobacterium psychrophilum
AAAAAAAAAAAAAAATAGTATGCGTGCATAATAAAACTGTGTATCTTTGAATTTGTTATAGAATACAAATGAAAGAAAAAACAATAGACTATATTTTGAGAGCCACATGGCAATCTGTTGCCAGAATGTATAATGAAGAAGCATCGAAATTTGAGGGGTCAATGGCTATTGGGTTTGCGTTATTAAGCATTGACAAAGAAGAAGGAACGCCGTCTAATTATATAAGTAATCGGATGGGTATGGAGCCAACTAGTCTTACCAGAACTTTAAAAACACTGGAAGAAAAAGGGTTGATATATAGAGAAAAAAATCCCGATGACGGAAGAGGCGTTTTGATTTATTTGACGGCACTTGGCAGAGAAAAAAGGGAACTTTCTAAAGCAACGGTGCTTACATTTAATAACGTTTTGAAACAACATATTACCGAAGAAAAACTAAAGCATTTTACAGAGGTTGCCGATACTATAAACGAATTAATTACAGAAAAAAAGATATTTTAATTAGTATAAAACAATGAAAAGAATCATTAAAAAAGTAGCCGTTGTAGGTTCCGGAATCATGGGGTCTGGAATTGCATGTCATTTGGCAAACATTGGTCTAGAGGTTTTGCTTTTAGACATTGTTCCAAATACATTGACAGAAGCTGAAGAAAAAAAAGGATTGAGTTTGGACAGCAAATTGGTTCGAAACCGTTTGGTGAACGATCATTTGGCGAATGCTTTAAAATCCAACCCCTCGCCTATTTACAGTCAGAAATTTGCAAACCGCATTACGACTGGAAATACAACGGACGATATGTCTAAAATTGCGTCATGCGATTGGATTATTGAAGTGGTTGTGGAGCGTTTGGATATCAAAAAATTAGTATTTGAACAAATCGACAAATTCAGAAAACCAGGTACATTGGTTACTTCCAACACCTCTGGAATTCCGATTCATTTTATGAGTGAAGGACGTTCTGATGATTTTCAGGCGCACTTTTGTGGAACGCACTTTTTTAATCCGGCACGATATTTAAAGCTTTTTGAAATTATTCCGGGTCCGAAAACCAATCCAGAAGTGTTGGCTTTTTTAACTGAATATGGTTCTAAATTCTTAGGTAAAACTTCAGTTGTTGCCAAAGATACACCTGCGTTCATTGGGAACCGAATTGGAATTTTCGGTATCCAAAGTTTGTTCCATTTGGTAAAAGAAATGGGATTAACTGTTGAAGAAGTGGATAAATTGACTGGTCCTGTTATTGGTCGCCCAAAATCGGCAACTTTTAGAACAGTAGATGTCGTTGGATTAGATACTTTGGTACATGTTGCCAATGGAATTTATGAAAATTGCCCTAATGACGAAGCACACGAATTATTTAAACTTCCTGATTTTATTTCCAAAATGATGGAAAACAAATGGTTGGGTAGCAAAACGGGGCAAGGTTTTTATAAAAAAGAAGGGAAAGAGATTTTAACTTTAGACTTAAATACATTAGAGTATAGAGCTTCAAAAAGAGCTTCTTTCGCTACTTTAGAATTAACCAAAACTATTGATAAACCGATTGATCGTTTCAAAGTTTTGGTAAAAGGAAAAGATAAAGCAGGCGAATTTTACAGAAAAAATTTCGCTGCCATGTTTGCCTATTGCTCGAATAGAATTCCAGAGATTTCAGATGATTTCTACAAAATTGACGATGCTATGAAAGCTGGTTTTGGATGGGAAAATGGACCATTCGAAATTTGGGATGCTATTGGCGTGGAAAACGGAATCGAATTAATGAAAGCTGAAGGGTATGAACCAGCGGCTTGGGTAAACGAAATGGTTGCGGCTGGAAATACCAGTTTTTACACTGTAAAAGAAGGAGCTACTTACGCTTACAACATTCCTTCAAAATTGCAAGCTAAAGTACCTGGACAAGATGCCTTTATCATTTTAAATAACATTCGCGAAAGCAAAAAAGTTTGGAGTAATAGCGGAGCAATTATCCAACATTTGGGAGACGGAATTTTAAATTTAGAATTCCAATCTAAAATGAATACCATTGGTGGTGATGTATTGCAAGCAATTAACAAAGCCATTGATTTAGCTGAAAAAGAATACAACGGGTTGGTTATTGGAAATCAAGGAGCAAATTTCTCTGTAGGTGCCAATATTGGAATGATTTTCATGATGGCAGTAGAGCAAGAATACGACGAATTGAACATGGCTATTAAAATGTTTCAAGATACCATGATGCGAGTGCGTTATTCGGCAGCTCCTGTAATTGTTGCTCCTCACGGAATGACTCTAGGTGGTGGTTGCGAAATGACCATGCACGCTGACCGAGTAGTGGCTGCTGCTGAAACCTATATTGGTTTAGTGGAGTTTGGCGTTGGAGTAATTCCTGGTGGTGGAGGCTCTAAAGAAATGGCATTGCGTGCTTCGGATTTGTTCCATAAAAATGATGTCGAATTGAATGTATTACAAGAATATTTCTTAACCATTGGAATGGCAAAAGTAGCTACATCGGCTTACGAAGCTTTTGATATGGGCGTTTTACAAAAAGGAAGAGATATTGTGGTAGTCAATAAAGACCGTCAAATAGCTGTTGCTAAACAAGTGGCACTTCAAATGGCGGAACAAGGATATACGCAACCAATTCAAAGAAAAGACGTAAAAGTACTAGGAAAACAAGCGCTTGGAATGTTCTTAGTGGGAACAGACCAAATGCAAGCAGGTAAATACATCTCAGAACACGACCGAAAAATTGCTAATAAATTAGCATACGTAATGGCAGGTGGTGATTTATCAGAACCAACCTTAGTAAGCGAGCAATACTTATTAGATATTGAGCGTGAAGCTTTCTTGAGTTTGTGTACGGAAAGAAAGACTTTGGAAAGAATTCAGTTTATGTTAACCAAAGGAAAACCGTTGAGAAATTAATTGTAAGTATTAAGACTAAAGTACTAAGTATTAAGACAAAATAGATTATGCATAATTTTGAAAAACTTAAAATATGGCAAAAAGCAATGGATATTGCTGTTGTGGTTTATGAAATTTCACTGCAATTACCAAATGATGAAAAGTTTAATTTAATTCATCAAATAAAAAAATGTGCTGTTTCTATTCCTTCGAACAAAGCAGAAGGTTCCGGAAGAAATCATAACAAAGAATTTATTCAATTTTTAGGAATTGCAAATGGTTCTACTTTTGAATTAATTACTCAATTAATACTTGCGAAAAGATTAAAGCTTATAAATGAAGAAATTGTACAACCAGTAATTAGTCAATTGGTAGAAGTGTCAAATATGAATTTTTCATTCCAAAAAACATTAAAAACATTTTAAATTAATTCTTAATACTAACATCTTAATACTTAATACAAAAGTCTTAATACTTAATACTCCAATCTTAATACTTAATACTCCAATCTTAATACAAATAATATGAAAACAGCATATATAGTAAAAGCATACAGAACAGCCGTTGGTAAAGCACCAAAAGGAGTTTTTCGATTCAAAAGACCTGATGAATTGGCTGCAGAAACCATTCAATTTATGATGAATGAGTTACCTGATTTTGACAAAACAAGAATTGACGATGTGATGGTAGGAAACGCCATGCCTGAAGCGGAACAAGGATTAAACGTAGGTCGTTTGATTTCGTTAATGGGATTAAAAGTGACCGATGTTCCAGGTGTAACTGTAAATAGATATTGTGCATCAGGACTGGAAACTATTGGAATGGCTACTGCTAAAATTCAAAGTGGAATGGCTGATTGTATTATTGCAGGTGGTGCCGAAAGTATGTCATTTATTCCGATGGGAGGATATAAACCTACTCCGGATTATGCTGTAGCTGCTGCAGGTAACGAAGATTACTATTGGGGTATGGGATTGACTGCTGAAGCCGTTGCAAAACAATATAATATTTCGCGAGAAGATCAAGATGAATTTGCTTTCAACTCACACCAAAAAGCATTAAAAGCACAAGTAGAAGGAAAATTTGACAAACAAATTGTACCTATAACTGTGGAACAAACCTTTATTAATGAAAATGGTAAAAAAGAAACAAAAAACTATACAGTAACAAAAGACGAAGGACCAAGAGCAGATACTAACATAGCTGCTTTGGGTAATTTAAAACCTGTTTTTTCAGCTGATGGAAGTGTAACCGCTGGAAATTCGTCTCAAATGAGTGACGGAGCCGCTTTTGTTTTAATCATGAGTGAAGAAATGGTTAAAGAACTTGGAGTTACACCAATTGCAAGATTAGTCAATTATGCTTCGGCAGGAGTTGAACCAAGAATCATGGGAATTGGACCTGTAAAAGCCATTCCGAAAGCATTGAAACAAGCGGGATTGACTTTAAACGATATCGATTTGATTGAGTTAAACGAAGCTTTTGCTTCACAATCATTAGCTGTAGTGCGTGAATTAGGTTTAAATCCTGACATAGTTAACGTAAATGGAGGTGCCATTGCATTAGGACACCCACTGGGTTGCACAGGAGCTAAATTATCAGTGCAATTATTTGACGAGATGAAAATCCGTGGAAGCAAATACGGAATCGTAAGTATGTGTGTGGGAACGGGACAAGGTTCTGCAGGTATCTACGAAATTTTATAATTAAGCAACATTTATTTATCAAATAACAATAAAAAAATATACTATGGAAAATATCACCCGAGGAGGACAATTCCTTGTAAAAGAAACTAATTGTGAAAATATATTCACACCCGAAGATTTTTCTGAAGAACAATTGATGATGCGTGATTCTGTTAAAGAATTCGTAGACAAAGAAATTTGGCCTTTTAAAGACCGTTTTGAAAAGAAAGATTACGCTTTAACTGAAGAAACCATGCGTAAAGCTGGCGAAATGGGATTTTTGAGCATTGCCGTTCCTGAGTCGTACGGCGGTATGGGAATGGGATTTGTGGATACTTGTTTAGTTTGCGACTACATATCAGGAGCTACAGGTTCGTTTTCAACTGCTTTTGGCGCACATACAGGAATTGGAACTATGCCAATTACATTATACGGAAGTGAAGAACAAAAACAAAAATACGTTCCAAAATTAGCTTCTGGAGAATGGTTTGGTGCCTATTGCTTGACTGAACCAGGTGCCGGTAGTGATGCCAATTCAGGAAAAACAAAAGCTGTTTTATCTGAAGATGGAACCCATTACAAAATTACAGGACAAAAAATGTGGATTTCTAATGCCGGTTTTTGTTCGGTTTTTATCGTTTTTGCTCGAATAGAAGACGATAAAAATATTACGGGATTCATTTTGGAAAACTCAAAAGATAATGGAATTTCATTTGGAGAAGAAGAACACAAATTAGGAATTCGTGCTTCATCAACCCGTCAAGTGTTTTTCAACGAAACGAAAGTACCAGTTGAAAACATGTTGTCAGAAAGAGGAAACGGATTTAAAATAGCGATGAATGCCTTAAATGTTGGACGTATCAAATTAGCTGCAGCTTGTTTGGATGCACAAAGACGTGTTACTTCTAATGCCATTAGCTATGCGAACGACAGAGTTCAATTCAATACTCCAATTGCTAGTTTTGGTGCTATTCGTGCCAAATTAGCAGAAATGGCAACCTCTACCTATGCAGGAGAAAGTGCTACGTATCGTGCCGCACAAGATATTGAAACCCGAATTAAAATTCGTGAAGCTGAAGGTATTTCACATCAAGAAGCTGAGTTGAAAGGTGTGGAAGAATTTGCTATCGAATGTTCTATTCTTAAAGTAGCCGTTTCAGAAGATGTTCAGAATTGCGCTGACGAAGGTATTCAAATTTATGGTGGGATGGGATTCTCTGAAGATACTCCGATGGAGTCTGCTTGGAGAGACGCTCGTATTGCACGAATTTATGAAGGAACCAACGAAATTAACCGAATGCTTTCTGTTGGAATGTTGATCAAAAAAGCCATGAAAGGTCAGGTAGATTTATTAGGTCCTGCCATGAAAGTTCAAGAAGAATTAATGGGAATTCCATCATTCGACACTCCAGATTATTCTGAATTGTTTGCTGAAGAAAAAGAAATGATTGCTAAATTAAAAAAAGCCTTTTTGATGGTTGCAGGTGGTGCCATACAAAAATTTGGAACTGATTTAGAAGCACATCAACAGTTACTTATGGCTGCAGCCGATATACTTATTGAAATATACATGGCTGAAAGTACGATTTTACGAACTGAAAAATTAGCCAAAAAACAAGGTGAGGCTAATGCTGTAGAGCAAATAGCCATGGCAAAATTATATTTGTATAAAGCCGTAGATATTGTAATTCAAAAAGGGAAAGAAGGAATAGTTTCTTTTGCAGAAGGTGACGAACAACGTATGATGCTCATGGGATTACGTCGTTTTACAAAATATACTAACATGCCAAACGTGGTTGCGCTTAGAGAAACTATAACAGCAAAATTGGTTGCCAAAAACCATTATTGTTTTTAAATTACTAAAATAAACTAGTGTAAATGACCATTCGAAAGGATGGTCATTTTTTTTACAAACTAGTGAAATAACAACTTTTTAGGATAAAAGTTATTTTAATTTTGTTTGGTAAACTCTAAGCCAATGAAACAAATTAAATATATTTTTTTTATCTTATGTTGTTTTATAATAACAGGATGTGATAACAGTGAACAAGAAATTAGAACTAAAATTATTGATTTTCATAAAAATTATAAATTTGATTATAATTCAATAAATGAAGATTTTCTTTCTATTGAATTACAAGAATCTATTTTAAAAATGAAAGTCAAAGTAACATTAGATGATGATATTTCTAAAGCTCAAGTAAATTCTGAAATCAAACCTTTTAAATTAAACAAAGACCTTTTAATAATCAAAACACCTTCATTTGATTCAATTAAGATATCAAATATTAAAATAGAAAATGATACAGCTATTGTTCATATTTTTTACTTTAAAAAAAATAAAAAATGGCAAAATTACATTGAAATGATTAATGAAAATGGATGGAAAATCAACAATGTATTTTTTGATGGGGAAAACAAAAAGGGTAAAAATACGCAAGCCATCATTAAGAAATATTTAGACTAAACCATTATTTTCTTTAAATTATAATTCAAATATCAATTTTATTTAATATCAATTTTTAATTTATTTCTTAATAAAAGGATTAACTTTGAATATTAAATAAAAACATCATGAAAAATTTTTTTCTATTTATCGGATTCATTGCAATTACAATCATTGGATGTAAATCTATTGTAGCTTCAAATAATACAAAATTAACCTTACAATTCGAATCTAAAAGTCAAAGTACGGCTACAGGAACGGCAACTTTTGAAGAAAAAAACGGGACAGTAACATTCGAAGCCAAATTATCTGGATTAAAACCAGGAATTCATGCAATTCATATTCATGAAAAATCTGATTGTTCAGCTGCAGACGCAAGTTCAGCTGGAGGACACTGGAATCCAACTTTCAAAAAACATGGAAAATGGTCTGATGCTGAACACCACAAAGGTGATATCGGTAATTTTGAAGCTGATAAAAATGGTAACGGAACGATAACATTAACTACCGATGAATGGTGTATTGGCTGTGATGACCAAACCAAAAATATTTTGGGCAAAGGACTTATTGTACATGCAAATCCAGATGATTTTACAACACAACCTACTGGAAATGCAGGAGGTAGAATTGCTTGTAGCAGCATCATTAAATAATAATTACATAATAATCGTTTGATTTAAAATTAATAAAATGATTGTTTCATTTTTTTAGATTTGTAAAAAAAAGATGATAAACCCATCAGTTTTTGGTTGGATAGATAAATTTTTCATTGAACAAACGCATTTTGATTTGTATGATGACATTGATTTATTCTACAAAAACATCAGAAATTCTGGGTTTGTATACGGTCATATAGTAAAGTTCCCATTTGAAAACAACTATCCTATTGAAAATTGGAAATATGATGAAATAAGTAAAGTAGCTTTTTTATCTGTACTTTTTGAAGTATTCCATTTTACAAAAAAAGATTTAAATGCATCAAATTTTATTCATAATGCAACTTTATTTTATGATGAAATTTATCCAAAAAACAACTTCCATTTTAGCTTTGGAAAAATAAGTGATTCGCAAAAATTAGAAGATATTATTGGATCTCGAATTAAAACTAATAAAGATATCATTAGTAAAAATTTTACGCCAATTGTAACCAATGCCCTTTTATTTGTGGATGTTTTGGCATTTCAAAAATACTTACTAGAAGGTTTTGTTCCTGAAAATTATTTGAAGAAATTTGAAGAATTAATTTTAAATATTGTAACGTATTCTTTATCAGTAAAATCTACTAAATCTGAAAATGACACCTTATTGATCAAACTTTTTGAAAGATCAACTAGGTACACAAAATTTGAAAATATCAGTAAATATGGATCTATTGACGATTTACCTTTGCATACAATTAATGACCCATTAGAGAAATATTATTTAATTGATCTTGCCGGACTCACACTTTGGAGTGATGGTGTTATTGAAAAGGAAGAGCTTGTTTTTTTAGAAAAACTTTCAGAAAAATTAGGAGTTGGTGAGGAATTTGTTAAAACAAGTGTCGATTCGATTGATTTATTTATCCGTAAATATAAGTCTGAAATTCAATACTTTAACCATTCAAATCCTGTTAAACATTTTTATGATCAAACTACAAACAATGTTGAAGTTTTGGTCAAAAGAAATAAGACTAGATTGTCAAAAGAACTCCATGAAAGTAAAGAACTTATGTCTCTTTTGGCGCAATCTACCCTCAGAGAATTGAACAAAGACGAAAAAAAGAAAGTAAAAAAACAGTTACTTGACATTTGTAAAAGCATTCCGTCGTTAACTATTTTTTTACTTCCAGGAGGTGGGCTTTTATTACCCTTGTTAATAAAATTTATCCCACAATTGCTACCGTCAGCATTTAATGAGAATTTAAAAGATTAAAATTTCAATTGATATACTTCGTCCAAATCTTTGTTGGAACTAATATTCACTTCTAAATCTGTTACATAACCTGAATTTAAACCATATACCCAGCCATGCAAAGTTAGTTCTTGACCACTTTTCCATGCGGCTTGTACAATAGAAGTTTTAGCTAAATCATACACTTGTTCTTTAACATTAATATCTACAAAAGTGTTGAATCTTTCTTCTTCGTTTTCAATACCATCCAAATACTCACTATGTAAGCGATATACATTTTTTATATGTCGAATCCAATTATCAATGATACCAATTGAATCATTTCCCATAGCCGCTTTCACACCGCCACATCCATAATGACCACAAACCAAAACGTGTTTTACTTTCAATACATTTACGGCATAATCTAAAACACTAAGCATGTTCATATCCGTATGAACCACCATATTTGCAATATTTCTATGAACAAATACTTCTCCAGGTTTGGCTCCGATTATTTCATTAGCAGGAACTCTACTATCTGAACAACCAATCCATAATAAATGTGGGCTTTGCCCTTTTGCTAAATCTTTAAAATAATCTTGATCTAGAGCTAATTGAGTTTCTACCCAAGTTTTATTATTGTCTAATATTTTTTTATAAAATTCTGTCATTTTTTTATTTTTTTAATTGTGAAACTGGAATCATTTTTCGTTTTAACACATCATATTTGTGTTCAATTGTAACTGTATTTTCGAAAATTTCAGTGTTTTCTAAATTATATGCGTCTTTAAAACCAATCAATTCAACAGAAATTCCCTCGTCTACAGCTCTGATATTTTTAAATTCTTCAATCAAATCCAAAACATCATGTGCAATATAAACTGTGTCTTCTGCATTAATAATTACTTTGGAATTTTCAGGAATATCCATTAATGTTTGTTTGATAGAAGCTTTATTCAAAAAAGAAACTTCTTGAGCCAAATCAATATGAATAATATCACCATCATGATATTCTTCTTTTCTAAAATGATAGGCTCTTTTTAAATTACCTTTCAATACAAATATAATACTTATAATCATACCCAATAAAACTCCTTTTAGCAAATCCGTAAAAACTACAGCTACAAAAGTTGCTATAAAAGGGACAAACTGATATTTCCCTTTTTCAAAAAAGTGCTTGATTATTTTAGGATTAGCTAATTTGTATCCAACCAATAAAAGTATGGCAGCCAAAGTAGCCAACGGAATCTTGTTTAATAAAGCAGGAACAGCTAATACACTAATTAAGAGTAATATCCCGTGAATTATTGCTGACATTTTTGATTTGGCACCCGCATTATTATTCGCAGATGTTCTCACAACCACCGATGTCATGGGTAAACCACCTAAAAGTGAACTAATAATATTTCCTAATCCTTGTGCTTTTAATTCAACATTTGTATCGGTATATCTTTTTTGCGCATCCATTCTATCGGCAGCTTCAATGCATAAAAGCGTTTCTATAGAAGCTACAATGGCAATAGTGACCCCAACAATCCAAACTTTGGAGTTTGTAATAGCAGTAAAATCAGGAAATACGAAGATGGCAGCCAATTCATCTAAATTTTGTGGAACAGGCAATTTTACCAAATGATCAGCTGAAACGGCAAAACCATTGTTTGAATGTATAAAAAACTCATTCAACAAAATCCCTACTAAAACAGCAACTAACGCCGCCGGAACAAGCTTTATTTTTTGTAAAAACTTTATACGATTCCAAACGATTAGTATTGATAATGAAACCAAAGTTATAATAAGAGAACCTATTTGCATATCTTGAAAAACACCAATAATCTCTGAAAAAGTATTTTTTCCGTCTTCTTGAAAAAAAGATAAATCGCCAAAATAATCTTTATCCAAACCTACTGCATGCGGAATTTGTTTCAAAAATATAATAACTCCAATACCCGCAAGCATCCCTTCAATAACGTTATTCGGAAAATAATTAGATATACTTCCCGCCTTTACAAAACCTAAAATCAATTGAATACAACCCGCAATCAATCCTGCTAATAAAAAAGCATTAAAAGTACCCAAATCGGTGATTGCTACTAAAACAATTGCTGTTAATCCCGCAGCTGGCCCTGTAACGCTTAGGTGCGATTGGCTTAAATAACCAACGATGATTCCGCCTACAACTCCCGAAATTATTCCTGCAAAAAGTGGTGCGCCAGAGGCTAAAGCTATACCCAAACAAAGTGGAAGCGCTACCAAAAATACCACTAAACCAGATGCAAAATCTGATTTAAGGTTTGAAAAAAGATTGATTTTTTTTGTCATTACCTATTAAATAATTTATAAACATAAAACATTCACATTACGTGAAACTTACTCTGATATAAACTAAACCATTTTGGGAGGCGGAATGACAATATCAAATGAAATAGAATCTAAATTTGATATATTTTTAAGGATGATTTTTGGGTTATTTCTGTTTGAAAAATTTCTAACAACATATTTGTGCTCAAAATCAATCGATTCTAAAAGGTCTTTAACATCTTTTTGTGTTTCTTTATCATCTATAGAATACAAAATAGATACATCTGATTTTTTCTCAATCAATGTCACAATAGTAGGCATCGAAAGAAAAGAAACAAAAATAAATAATAATATGTTAACCATTATTCTCACGAAACAAAAGTAACTTTTCCTATCAAATAGCAAAAGCTATTATACAAATTTTAACAATTTATTTATCTGAAAGTAAAAATACAATTATTAACTATAAATTAATCTGATAGTTTTTATATTTGTATCAAAATAAATGATACCATGACCATTACTCAACTTCAATATGTGTTAGCCGTTGCCGAATATAAAAATTTTACTTTGGCGGCAGAAAAGTGTTTTGTGACACAACCAACCCTCAGCATGCAAATTCAAAAGGTGGAAGAAGAATTAGGAATACTAATATTTGACCGATCAAAAAAACCAATACAACTCACAGAAATTGGTCACAAAATTGTAAACCAAGCCAAAAATATTGTCAACGAGGCCGATAGAATCCAAGACATTGTAGATCAACAAAAAGGTTTCATTGGTGGCGAATTCAGACTCGGAATCATCCCCACCATCATGCCTACGTTACTTCCGATGTTTTTGAATAATTTCATCATAAAATATCCTAAAGTAAAATTAATTATCGAAGAATTAACGACTCAAGACATCATCACAAAACTCAACAACGGTCACATCGACGCGGCCATTGCGGCAACCCCGCTCAACGAAGAAAAAATCAAAGAAATTGTTCTCTATTTTGAACCGTTTGTTGCCTATATTCCAGAAAATAATGCCAATTATAACAAAACCGAAATTGAAGTATCCGATTTAAACATCGATGAAATACTGCTTCTCCAAGACGGACATTGTTTCAGAGACGGCATTTTAAACCTTTGCAAAAACACATCAAACCCAGACAAAACCCACTTCCAACTAGAAAGCGGAAGCTTTGAAACACTAGTAAAACTGGCCAATGAAGGACTCGGCATCACCCTACTACCCTACCTGCACACCCTCGATTTAAATCCAAAAGACCAAACAAAACTCCGCCATTTCAAAGAGCCAAAACCAGCTCGCGAAGTAAGCTTAATTTATCCAAAAAACGAACTAAAAATTCACATCATTGATGCCTTAAGATCCACCATTTCCGGAGTAATAAAAGGTGCCATCACTTTTCAAAACGTACAAATAGTAAGCCCAAAACCTAGTAAATAATTTTTTTTTAGAAGCACACAATTCCGTTTTTTCATCACAAATAGTCCCGCTTTCACCTTTATCTTGCTCCGTAAACTACGCAAGGATATCGGCTCAATCGGGGCTAGAACAGACGAGTAGATTTTCAGAAGAAGTTTTGTTAATTAGAAAATGAGATAATTAGCGAATGTGCGGATTTGAAAATGTGCGGATTTGAAAATTTGAAAATTCGTATTGAAATTTGATATTGATATTGACATAGAAATTGCTATTGATATTGATATTGACATTGAAATTGCTATTGCTATTGATATTGCCATTGACAAAATTGTCATTCCGTAGGAATCTCATAAATAATTTTTTTAAAAAAACTTCATCAAACCACCACAATTAAATATTTTTCTTACTTTTGAAAAATATACAAAAACACTAAACTGTTTTGAAGTTATCTGCCAAATAGAATAGGTTAAATACGCAATGACTTTCGTATATATACAAGTTGGCAGTAATTTTCAGAAACACTACAATAAACGAAACGATAGAAATGGAAAAAAGAAATCTTAAAATAATATTCGCTTTTTTAATATGTATTCCTTGTTTTTGCCAAACTTCACCAGAAAACTTTTTAATTGAACTTAGAGAAAAGAAAATTGATACAATTTGTGTATTTGATGACTATTCAGTTGGTTCTGTAAAACTTTATAGTGAAGAAACTATAAATGATTATTGCGAATTTGAACCAACCTATTTCTTTTGGAAGGAAAATAACAAAACCTTATTGACGAAAAAAGATAGTTGTTTTGAATATTCAACAATTGAAATTAACGCAGATAAAATTTGGAAGGATTATTTCGAAAATGAAAGAGCAATTACAATTGAAAAAGTTAAGCATTATCAATTTATAGATATAGAAAATGGAAAAAAAAGAATACTCACCAAAATGCGTGATCATTCTCATCATCAAAACTTCAAAATTATTGTGAAAGAAAAGATAACTGAAAAGAGATTTGATGATTTTGATTTATTAAAATCTGCCGACAGTGATGGAAAAGAAGAAAATATGAATTACAAGTATAATCTTGATTTGAAGAGTAAAACGTTAATAAACGAAATTGCGAAGCTGGTTATGAAATATGAAAGAATGATAGCAAAAAAAAGGTTTAATAAATAAAAAAAACTACTGCCAACAGCCGTTTCTCGCAATTGCGAATTTTGTGGTAAGTTCACGTTCACGTTTCGCAAGAATTTTTATCTTTAACAGAAAATTAAAAGTTCCGAAGTTCGCAACTGACGAGAAGCCGCGAAACGTTGTATGCTATAATAGAAGAACTGAACGATGAAAAAATACTTATTATTTATTTTTGTATTAATTGTAGTTTCTTGCACAAAAAAAGAAAGTACAAAAAAAGAAAATATTGAGAATTCAAAAATACCCAAAACAGAAAATAGAATTGTAGAAACTGTTTCTGAAAAGAATACAGATATTAAAAGTGTACAAAATATTGACCGTCCGAAACAGAGCAAAATAATCAAATCAAAATTTGATTTAAATTTACTTTTTGGAATTTGGACATATGACCCAGAAGGTCCGCACGCTGACTTTCAATTGACAAAGAAATCATTTTATGTTGTAGATTACGACGGAGATGGAGATATGCCATACCTCATAAACCAAGACACAATTAAAGTTTACTATAACGATTATATTAGTGTTGGAATAATTAAAAATGCTACAAAAGACACTTTGAAAATTGATTGGGACGAAAACGGAATAACTAATTATGTCAAGTGGAAAGAATAATTACAGCATTAACAGCTAAAGTTTCGTTGCGGCTGAAAGCCGAGCAATGAAACTCCGGTTGAACGGAACCGATTACATTCACGCCCCTTATGGGTTTATCGAAAAGTTTTTTGTTAGATTTTCAAGAGGATTTAGTTCCTCTTTATCGGTAGCTATTAATTACACCTACAAGGTTTTTGAAACCAAGCAGGTGGGAATGCGTAATTCACAATTCAATTTCAATTTCAAAAATCAATTGGTTCAAACACTAATTTACTTCGCCTGTTCGCTTTGCTCGAGTCACAAAATAGCAAAATTTAAAAACTCTGAAACTTTGCAACACATAAACCTAATAAACCCCATAAACCTAATAAACTTTCAACAAAATATCTTCTGAAAAACAAAACGTGAAGCCTAGCCCTGATGGAAGCGATATCCTCTTGTGTAGCGCCAGCGGAGCAAGAGATATAGCGGACAGCAGGACAAAATACCTATAGGAACGGATTTATGTGCTTCTGAAAAAAAAGGCGTTTATTTTATCTCTTTTACACCTTTCATAAACAACCATTTCATATACAATTTTTCGCCTTCATTGGTTTTAACTGCTTGAAATTGTGGTGCCAAAATAGTTCCAACAACAAAGGAAGTTACCGGAATCCAAAATCCGGTTAATCCGGTGTAAGCTGCAATTAAAAATCGTGCAACAATAAAAAAAAGTGCAAAACTAAGTAATTGAAATATAAATGCTTTTGTTGATTTTTTCATGATAATTTGGTTTAAAAAAAACTGCCTAATGATTCATTAGACAGTTTCTACTTGATTATTTTTCAGTTACCAAAACCCATTCACCAGAAGCAATGAGGCTTTCAGCTTTTTTGAATTTCATGGTTTCGGCAGTTCCGTTTGCCACATTTTTGATGGTTACAGAATCGTTTCTGTTTATTTTTGGAGAATCTCTCACAATAGTTTCTGTCACTTGTCTTGGCTGCGTTTGTCCAGCTTCGTTGTTTTGTGCAGAAAGTTCGTCGCTATTTGGATACTCGTCTTTTGAAATAGTGTAGTTTTCTTTTTTACGAACTTCTTTAGCTTCTTGAATGGTGTTTTGTTGCGGTAAATCGCCTTTGAACAAGAACGAAATTACTTCTTTATTTACGCCGTCAAGCATTTTTCTGAACAATTTAAATGCTTCCAATTTGTAAATAAGTAACGGATCTTTTTGTTCGTGAACAGCCAATTGAACCGATTGTTTTAACTCGTCCATTTTGCGCAAATGCTTTTTCCAAGCTTCGTCAACTATGGCTAGAGTGATGTTTTTTTCGAAATCAGCAACAAGCTGTGTTCCCTTAGATTCGTAGGCTTTCTTTAAATTAGTAACCACATTGAGTGACTTTATTCCGTCAGAAAAAGGAACAATAATTCGTTCAAATTGGTTGCTTTCGTTTTCAAACACATTTTGAATGATTGGAAAAGCTTCTCGAGCGCTACGAGCCGTCTTCTCTGAATAATAATCCATAACCGCTTTGTAAATTTTACCGGTTAATTCCATTTCTGAAAGTTTGGCAAATTCGCTTTCGCTAAAAGGTGATGTGATGGCAAAATAACGGATTAACTCAAATTCGAAGTTTTTGAAATCATTTGTAGCTTTGTTATCCCCAACGATTATCTCGCAGGTGTCATACATCATGTTGGCAATGTCCAATTTCAATCGTTCACCATGCAAAGCGTGACGTCTTCTTTTGTACACTACTTCTCTTTGTGCATTCATCACGTCATCATATTCTAATAAACGTTTACGAGTACCAAAATTGTTTTCCTCTACTTTTTTCTGTGCTCTTTCAATCGATTTGGTCATCATAGAATGTTGAATCACTTCACCTTCTTTAAGTCCCATTCGATCCATTACTTTGGCCACTCTATCAGAACCAAACAAACGCATCAAATTATCTTCCAATGAAACATAAAACTGAGAACTTCCTGGATCTCCTTGACGACCCGCTCGCCCTCTAAGCTGGCGGTCAACACGTCTTGAGTCATGTCGCTCTGTTCCAACAATGGCTAGTCCACCCGCAGCTTTCACTTCTGGGGATAACTTAATATCGGTTCCACGACCCGCCATATTTGTTGCAATAGTTACAACACCTGATTTACCTGCTTCTTCCACAATTTGAGCTTCTTGCTTGTGCATTTTGGCATTCAACACGTTGTGATTTACACCGCGCATTTTCAACATTCTACTCAATAATTCTGAAATTTCAACTGATGTTGTTCCAATCAAAACAGGTCTTCCTGCCGCTGATAATTGCGTTACATCTTCAATTACTGCATTGAATTTTTCACGTACCGAACGGTAAATTAAGTCTTCTTTATCTTGACGAGAAATGCCTCTATTGGTAGGTATTTCAACTACGTCTAATTTATATATTTCCCAAAATTCTCCAGCTTCTGTTGTTGCAGTACCTGTCATACCGGCAAGTTTGCTGTACATTCTGAAATAATTTTGAAGTGTAATGGTTGCAAAAGTTTGGGTTGCCGCTTCAATTTTCACATTTTCTTTGGCTTCAATGGCTTGGTGCAATCCGTCAGAATAACGACGACCGTCCATGATACGACCGGTTTGCTCATCTACAATCATGATTTTATTATCCATGATTACATATTCTACATCTTTTTCGAAAAGTGAGTAAGCTTTTAAAAGCTGCGTAAGTGTATGAATACGTTCGCTTTTTACACCAAAATCTTGAAACAATTTTTCTTTTGCTTCTGCTTCACCATCTTTATCAAGGTTTTGTTTTTCGATGATGGCAATTTCAGTACCGATATCTGGTAAGACAAAAAACATTTCGTCTGTATCTTGTGACAAAAATTTGATTCCGTTATCGGTTAATTCAACCTGATTGTTTTTTTCTTCAATTACAAAATACAAGGCTTCGTCCACCTTGGGCATTTCGCGATTGTTATCTTGCATGTATTGATTTTCTGTTTTTTGAAGTAATTGTTTGATTCCTTCTTCACTCAAAAACTTGATCAATGCTTTATTTTTTGGCAACGAACGGTAAGCTCTTAACAATTGAAAACCACCGTCTTTGGTGTTTCCTTCTTTAATTAATTTTTTAGCTTCTGCTAAAAATCCGTTTGCCAATTGACGTTGCAAACTAACTAAATTTTCAATTTTTGGTTTTAATTCATTGAATTCATGACGATCACCATCAGGCACTGGTCCTGAAATGATTAAAGGTGTTCTTGCATCATCAATTAAAACTGAATCGACCTCATCTACAATAGCAAAATTATGTTTTCTCTGCACCAACTCTTCTGGAGAATTGGCCATATTATCTCTTAAATAATCAAAACCAAATTCGTTGTTTGTACCGTAAGTTATGTCAGCTTCATAAGCTTTTCTGCGTTCGTCAGAGTTGGGTTGGTGATTGTCGATACAATCAACGGTCATTCCGTGAAACTCAAATAATGGCGCTTTCCAAGAGCTATCACGTTTTGCTAAGTAATCATTTACGGTAACCAAATGGACACCGTTTCCGGTAAGTGCATTCAAATAAAGAGGAAGCGTTGCAACCAATGTTTTACCCTCACCTGTTTGCATTTCTGAAATTTTACCTTGGTGCAAAACTACACCACCAATAAGTTGCACATCATAGTGAATCATGTCCCAAGTAATTTCTTTACCTGCTGCATTCCATGTGTTTGCCCAATTTACTTGATCTCCCACAAGAGTAATATATGATTTTGTTGCTGACAATTCACGGTCTTTTTCTGTAGCTGTAACTGTAATTGTAGTATTTTCTTTGAAACGTTTGGCAGTTTCTTTTATAACGGCAAAAGCTTCAGGAAGAATTTCCAATAATATTTTTTCAGAGATTTCGTATGCTTCTTTTTCAAGCGTATCAATTGCATTATACAAATCTTCTCTAGCATCGATATCAGAAGTATTTTCTGCTTCAGCTTTTTTGGCTGCAATGGCTTGATCTTTATCTGCTCTTGCGGATTTTATTTTAGATTTGAATTCGGCAGTTTTAGCTCTCAATTGATCGTGAGATAAAGCTGAAAGGGCGTTTTCAAAAGTTTTAGTCTTAGCAATAAGTGGTTGGATAGATATGATATCTTTTTGAGATTTGTCTCCAACAAATGCTTTAAGTAAGCTATTTACGATACTCATATAATTATGAATTTATTTGATTTGTAATGATAAGCAAAAATAAACAAAAAAAAAGCCTCTCTGGAGACTTTTTTCAGTTGTAATTTTTATTTTTTAATATTCATCCTCATTCCAAAGATAATCTTCGTCTGTTGGATAATCTGGCCATATTTCTTCCATTGACTCATATATTTCACCTTCGTCTTCAATAGACTGTAGGTTTTCAACTACTTCTAGCGGAGCACCAGCTCTAATAGCGTAGTCAATTAATTCGTCTTTGGTAGCAGGCCACGGTGCATCGCTTAAATAGGATGCTAATTCTAATGTCCAATACATCTTCTGTCAGGTTTTAGTTTGTGCAAAAATAAATTTATTACTGAAAAATTCAAGTAAAAAATGTATTATTTTTAGTTAAAATTTAAGAACGTTTCTTTTTTATGCCTTTTTTAACGCTTTTTGGTATCCATTTCAAATGAAAAGAATGTAATTATTTTCTTGGAATCCATTTTTCTTCTAAAGCGTTTAAATCATTAGACAACTTTCGTGCCAATACGAAAAGATAGTCAGAAAGTCGGTTTAAATAAATGATTGCTATTTCTGGAACGGGTTCGTTATGACTTAAATGTACTGCTAACCGTTCGGCTCTTCGGCAAACGCATCTAGCAATATGACAATATGACACCGTTGTATGTCCGCCTGGGAGTACAAAATGTGTCATTGGTGGCAACTGGGCATCCATACTATCCATTTCGTTTTCTAGCAATTCGATATCGGCATCGATAATTCCGAGTTTTTGAAGGCGAAGTTCTCCGTTTTTCTTAACTTCTTTTTCAGGTGGTGTGGCTAAAATAGCTCCAATAGTGAAAAGTCGGTCTTGAATTTCGATTAATATGGTTTTATAATGAGCGTCTATTTCTTGATCACGGATGAGTCCAATGTGGGAATTGAGTTCATCAACGGTTCCGTAGCTATCAATTCGGGCGTGGTCTTTTGGGACTCTTGTTCCACCGAAGAGAGCTGTAGTGCCTGCATCACCTGTTTTGGTATATATTTTCATTTTGTACAATTAAAAATCAAAGGTAGTAAAATTGAACTGATTTACAAGGAAATGAAAAAAATGTCAATTAGATAATTAGAAAATGAGATAATTAGGGAATTCGTGACAAAAAATTGATTTTTGATATTGCCATTGCAATTGATTTTCACCACAATTCGTAACTACTTTATCCACAAACTTGTCATTCCGTAGGAATCTCATAAAATGATTTTACAGATTAAAAAAAAACAAAATTATACGCGCCGTAATTCATTATTTTGATTATTTTTGGAAAATATATTTAAAGTTACTTGCCAAATAAATTATGTAAAATCGCAAGGACTTTCGTTTATTAAATAGTTAGCAGTAATTTTACCGAAAATAACGGAAAAAGACACTTTTAAAATATGAAAATAAAAATAATTCTGATTATCTTCATAGCAACATTTTTTTCTAGTTGTAATGGACAAACAAATGGAAAATACTTGAATATTAAATCCACAAGGCTTTCAATTATTCCACCAAACGGTTTTTATGAATCTAAGTCAATCATCGGTTTGGAAAAGAATGAAAAAACTGCAATTCAAGTTATGGATTTAGTTGGTGGAAATTTCGAATCAAATACAGCAACTTTTACAATAGCTGAATTCAAAAAGAAAGGAATTTCAGTTTTAGAATTTAAAGATTTAAAAATAGATGGTTTCAATGCGAAATATGCAAACATAAAAGGTGCAGACGAAAATGAACGTGCTTTATTAGTTTTTGGTGATTCAACCTTTTCAGCAATGGTAATTGCTTTTTTTCCTTCAAGTTCAAGAAATGAATTACTTCCAGAAATTGAAAACTCATTTTTAAAAATTAAATATGATAAGTCTTTAATAATTGATCCATTTGCAAACAGCAATTTTAAAGTAGAAGAAAATGATTCAAAATTCAAATTTGCAAAAGTTTCAGCAAATATGTTTATATTTTCTGAAAATGGCATTGTAAAAAAATCATACGATAACGAACCAATGGTTATGATTTCAACTTATCCATTTGACAAAACAATGTCAAAAGAAAAACTAATTGACCAAATGCAAGATGGTTTAATTCAACAAGGATTTATTAAAAAAGAAATTAAAAATATTTCTAAAAAAAGTATTAATGGCTATGACACTATGGAAGTTGAATTTTATTGTGAGCATAAATCAAAATATAAATTAACATTTATGACAGCTTTAATTGAAAAAGATAAAGCATTAGTTTTCTATGGAATTACGGAATCTAATTATGCTGAAAACATTGTTGAATTTAAGAAGTTTACATCTAAAATAAAAATCAAATAAAAATACTGCCAACAGCTAGAGTTTCGTTGCGACTGAAAGCCGAGCAATGAAACTCCAGTTGAACGGAACCGATTACATTCACGACTCTTATGGGGTTTATCGAAAAGTTTTATGTTAGAATTTTAAGAGGATTAAGTTCCTCTTTTTTTGTGCCTATTAATTACACCTATAAGGTTTTGGAAACCTTGCAGGTGGGAAAACGTAATTCTCAATTTAATTTCAATTTCAATTTGTTTTACCACAAATTAGCACAAATTTATAAACTTTATAAACTCAAAAACTTTATAAACTTTGAAACTTTGAAACTCATAAACTTTGCAACTCTGAAACTTTGCAACTCATAAACTTTGCAACTCACAAAACATCTTCTGAAAAACTACTTGTCAAGCTTAGCCCCGATAGAGCCGATATCCTCCCGATGTCCCGTAGGGCGAGGGAGATAAAGGCGAAAGCGGGACAGGATTTGTTATGAAAACAATATGTCTGCTCCTTAAAAAAAAATTATTTTGCAATATTTGTGTTGATGGTATCGCTTTCGATGCTTCCGTCTCGAAGTCGGATTACGCGGTGCGCATATGCAGCGATATCTTCTTCGTGGGTAACCAGAATTACGGTGTTTCCGTTGGCGTGGATGTCGCCAAAAAGCCCCATGATTTCAACGGATGTTTTGCTGTCGAGGTTACCTGTTGGCTCATCGGCAAGGATGATGGAGGGTTTGTTGACCAACGCCCTAGCCACGGCAACACGCTGGCGCTGACCACCCGAGAGTTGATTGGGTTGGTGGTCCATTCTATCGGCAAGGTTGACTTGGGTAAGTACTTCGGTGGCACGAATATTTCGTTCGGATTTTGAGTAACCCGCATACACCATTGGAAGCGCCACATTGTCTAGTGCAGTGGTTCTTGGCAAAAGATTGAAGGTTTGAAAGACGAATCCGATTTCTTTGTTTCTGATTTCGGCAAGTTCATCATCGTTCATTTTTGAAACGTCTTTTCCGTTGAGAATATACGTCCCTGAAGTGGGTGTATCTAGACAGCCTAAAAGGTTCATGAGAGTTGATTTTCCTGATCCTGAAGGTCCCATCAGCGCTACATATTCGCCTTTATTGATTTGTAAATCGATTCCTTTGAGTACGTGAATGGTTTCTGTGCCTAAAGCAAAATCGCGAATGATATTGGTTATGTTGATTAATGGTTGTGCCATGATGTTGAAATTAATGTTTGTAACGGATTAAATGTACAAATTTATGAGATATAAGTAGTTTGAAATTGGAATTTGTTACAAAAATTAGATTCTAATTGTGAAATGTTGTTTCTTTTGTTCTTTTCGAATGAAGGTAATTCCGAGTTGATAGGTATCGATTGTTGCTGTAAACATTGGATTTTGAATGATTGATTTCCAAAAGTTTTGGTTTGAAGCGTTTTTGTGGATGTTGTCGAAAATAAAGCAGGTGTCGTTGGTTGCATTTGAAAGGATGGTTTCAATTTCAATTTTATTTTGAATACAAAAATCGACATCTATGTATTTTACTTTATTGGAAATGATGTTTGAATTATTTTGAAAAGTAAGTATTTGCGGATTGGGTTCGTTGAAATAATGCAACAATCGATGGATGGTTTTTTGTTTTTTGGATTGAAACGGGAAGTTGTTTGTAATTTGATGATTGACTGAACTGTACAAGCATTTTGTGATTAAATCAAACACAAATGGCGAGTGGACTCCGTGTTGGTTTGTGGAGTTGAAAAGAAAGGTTAGGTAGGATTTTAGTTGTATCACAAAGTTTCAGTTTTCAGTCGCAGTTTTCAGTCGCAGGGTTCAGTCGCAGTCGCAGTCACAGTTTTCAGTCGCATGGTTCAGTCGCGGTTTTCAGTTTTCAGTTTTCAGTTTTCAGTCGCAGTAGCCGGTTACAGTTGAAGCTTCGAGGTTTAGTTTCGGGTTCTGTCGCAGAATTTAGCCTCAAGGTTCAGTACATCCAAATTTGTTGGGGTTGTTTATCATATAATTAATTAGCTTGCCAATTTCTTTGTTTTGCTCATTTAATTCTGAAAATTTTTCTAAAGTGATGTATTCACATTTTAATGAAAATTGTAACCAAACATTTGTTTCAGAATTTTCACCATCGCTATCGGTTAGCTTGCTGATATAATGTTTTACATATCGTCTTTTTCTATAAGCTTCAGCAATATTAGCTGAAACACTTCTAGAGCTTCTTCTGATTTGATCTGTTAATGAATACTTTTCTTCTTTAGGAAATGATTTAGAAATAGTAAATATTTCCATTGCCAATATAAATGATTTTTTGTAAGCCAATAATTCTGTAAAATCCATATTTAAATCTAAAAAAATACAATTATAATTTAAAACAGAAAACCTAAACTGTGACTGAAAACTGTGACTGAAAACTGAGACTGAAAACTGAGACTGAAAACTGATTACTCAATCTTAGAACTCAATTCGAACCAGCGTGCTTCTTTTTCTTCTAATGATTGAATGATTTTTTGTAATTCGTTGGCTTTTGTTTCAATTTTGTCATCAGCTACTTTTCCGTCTGAAAATTCTTGCTCAATTTGCTTTTTTTGGTATTCAAAATCTTTGATTTCTTTTTCGATTTTATTAAACTCTTTTTGCTCGTTGAAATTTAAACCCGCTTTTGCAGGTTGGTTTTGTTTCCAGCTCCCTTTATCTGTACTTACGCTATTTAAAACTTTTGGTTCTGCCGAATCTTCATAACTTCTAAAATCAGAGTAATTTCCTGGAAAATCTTCAATTTCACCTTCGCCTCTAAATACAAATAAGTGATCTACAATTTTATCCATAAAATACCTATCGTGACTTACCACTAACAAACATCCAGGGAAATCTAATAAGAAACTTTCTAACACATTTAGAGTAACAATATCTAAATCGTTTGTTGGCTCATCTAGAATTAAGAAATTCGGATTCTGAATTAAAACCGTACATAAATACAAACGCTTCAGTTCGCCCCCACTTAGTTTTTCAACGAAATCGTATTGTTTTTTTGCGTCGAATAAAAAACGTTCTAACAACTGTGAAGCGGAAATAATTTTTCCTTTCGTAAGTGGAATATACTCGCCATATTCTTTAATAATATCGATTACTTTCTGTCCTGGTTTTGGATTGATACCACTTTGAGTATAATAGCCAATTTTAATGGTGTCACCAATAATTACTTTCCCAGAATCGGGTTCCATCGTTTTGGTTAAAATATTCAAGAAAGTCGATTTACCTGTTCCGTTTTTACCAATAATTCCGATGCGTTCGCCACGTTGAAAGGCATACGTAAAGTCTTTTAAAATAGTTCTGTCAGGGAAATTTTTGTTCAATTTTACCATTTCGATAATCTTGCTTCCCATGCGCTCCATATTAATTTCGAGCTCCACCACATTTTCTTTACGACGACTTTCGGCTTTTTCTTTTATCACATAAAAATCATCTTGACGCGATTTTGACTTGGTAGTTCTTGCTTTTGGTTGTCTTCGCATCCATGCCAATTCCTTGATAAAAAGGTTTTGCGCTTTGTCGATACTAGAGTTTTCAGAAACTTGACGTTCTTCCTTTTTCTCTAAATAATAGGAGTAATTTCCTTTGTATTGGTATAGTTTGCCGTTGTCTAATTCAATGATTTCGTTACAAACACGTTCTAAGAAAAAACGGTCGTGTGTAACCATAAATAAAGTGATATTTTCTTTGGCAAAATATTCTTCTAGCCATTCAATCATCTCTAAATCTAAGTGATTGGTTGGTTCGTCTAATATTAACAAATCAGGTCGATTAATTAATATTATGGCTAATGACAAACGTTTTTTTTGCCCACCAGATAATTTTTTTACTTTTAGTTTTAAATCTTCTAATTTTAACTTTGATAAAATTTGCTTGTATTGCGTTTCAAAATCCCAAGCATTATGGCGATCCATGTCGTCAAACGCTTTTTGATATTTCTCTTCAATTTCAGGATTTTCTAATGCTTTTTCGTAATTTCTAATGACTTGCAAAATTTCATTATCTGATGCGAAAATGCTTTCTTCAATGGTTAATTCGTCTTGTAAATTAAAATTCTGACTCAAAAAAGCCATTTTAATACCTTTTCTAATCACAACTTGGCCAGTATCAGGTTCATCAACACCATTAATCATATTCATGATGGTGGTTTTACCCGAGCCATTTTTGGCAATAAAAGCAATTTTTTGGTCTTTATTAATCCCGAAAGAAATGTCTTTAAAAAGGACACGTTCACCGTATGATTTTGATATATTTTCTACAGAAAGGTAATTCATTTTTTAATTTTTCAATTAGACAATGTGACAAAACGTCAATTGTTTTGCAAAAATAGGTTTTTGAAATTAAAGTTTTAATATTATTTCTTAACTTTGTGAAAATGCTTATTATGAATTCTAAAAAGAAAAATAGTGTTAACGATCCAGCTGAAGTTTATGAAGAAACTCCGACTAATGAAGTGAATTCTGGAGAATTACATCCTGTTTTAGTTCAGTTATTAGAAAAATCCATTAAAGAAATTGAAGAAGGCAATACATTCACACATGAAGAAGTGATGCGAATGACAAAAGAAAAATATCCTTTTTTGAAATGAATTTTAAAATAATTTGGTCTTCAACTGCTAAAAATTCTTATCACGATGAAATTGATTTTATTTTTCTCAAATGGAATTCAACTGAAGTTTTTAAGTTCGAGAAGCTTGTTACAGAAGAAATAGAAAGGTTAGTTTCAAATCCGTTAATAGGGAAAAGAAGTTATAATGATATTTATTCTTTGTCAATATCCAAACAAACAACATTATTTTACAGAATTGATGAAGATTCAAATTTGATAGAATTAATGTTATGTTGGAATAATTTGAAAAACCCCCATGATTTAATCAAACTTTTATAATGCAACTATCCGTAATCATCCTTAATTATAACGTTCGTTATTTCCTTGAAACATGCTTGCTGAGTGTACAAAAAGCCATTCAACATATTGATGCAGAAATAATTGTAGTTGATAATGCTTCAATTGACGAAAGTTGCAAAATGATGCACGAACGATTTCCTGAAATTCATTTTATAGAAAATAAAGGAAATTTAGGTTTTCCAAAAGGAAATAATATGGGTGTAGAAAGTGCAAAAGGCGACTATATTTGTATTTTAAATCCTGATACTGTCGTTGCAGAAGATACTTTTGAAAAAATACTATCGTTTGCAAATTCAAAAGAAAATTTGGGAATTATTGGTTGCAAACTTATTGATGGTTCTGGAAATTTTTTACCCGAATCAAAAAGAGGCGTTCCAACTCCGTGGGTCGCTTTCACAAAAGTGGCTGGTTTGTATAAATTATTTCCTAAATCTAGATGGTTCAATCAATATTATGCCCAACATATTTCTCAAAATGAAACATCAAAAGTTGCTATATTAGTGGGTGCTTTTATGATTATGAAACGCCAATTATATATTGATATTGGCGGATTTGATGAAAATTGTTTTATGTATGCTGACGATATTGATCTGAGTTATTTGTCTTTAAAAAAAGGAAAAGATAATTACTATTTTGCAGATACAACGGTAATTCATTACAAAGGTGAAAGTACGAATAAAGATGTTGTTTTTATGAAAAGATTTCAAGAAGCAATGACTTTTTTTTATAAAAAACATTTCAGAAAATCTCTGTTTTTTAGTTTTCTAATGAAAATTGGAATTGCATTATTTGCATTCAAAAAAATCGTAATAAAAAAAAATAAAAGCATTCCAAAACCTGAAAGTTATTTATTTTATTCAGAAAATGAAGAGATGGAAGAACTATTGTCAAATCATTTGAAAAAAGACTGTGTTATAATTAATAGCATTGAAGGATTGAAAATGTTGATAGAAATGTCTTCCCCTACTCAAATTGAAATCATCTTTGATTTAGAATTCATTTCCCATAAAAAAATGATAGAATTTATGACACACTTAAGACATAAAAGGTGTACTTTCAAAATACTTTCAAAACAAAATGATTTTTTAATGGGTAGTAATAATAGTAATGATAAAGGCGATGTAATAATTTTATCATAAAACGCGTAAAACGTGATTTCTTTTATTAATTTTGCAACTAGAATAAAAAAATATAACCTTAGCATAAATATATGGCAAAGTTTGAGTTGAAACTCCCGAAAATGGGAGAAAGTGTAGCAGAAGCTACCATAACCAATTGGCTGAAAGAAATTGGAGATACCATTGCTATGGACGAAGCAGTGTTAGAAATTGCAACCGACAAAGTAGATAGTGAAGTGCCTAGTGAAGTATCTGGTGTTTTGGTCGAAAAACTATTTCAAAAAGATGATTTAGTGCAAGTTGGACAAACTATTGCGATTATTGAAACCGAAGGGACTTCAGCAATTTCTAATGCTGAAAATACTAAAGAAGAACCGATAGTTGTTGCTGAAATTCAAAAAACAATGGAAGTGGCAAATGTGGCTGTTGCACCTGCTGATTTTTCAGGTTCTGATAAATTTTATTCGCCTTTGGTTAAAAACATTGCAACTTCAGAAGGAATTGCATTAACTGAATTAGATTCACTTAACGGATCTGGCAAAGATGGAAGAGTAACCAAAGAAGACATTTTAAATTATATTAAAAATAAACAAACACAAACTTCAGCACCTCAAACTGTAGTTACACAACCAATAAAAAAAGTGCCAGAAGTTAAATCGGTAACCCCGCCAGTTTCTGTAAATGGAGGTGATGAAATTATTGAGATGGATCGAATGCGTAAACTTATTTCAGGATACATGACCGCATCGCTTCATACATCTGCACACGTTCAATCGTTTATTGAAGTGGATGTAACCAATATCGTAAAATGGAGAGACAAAGTTAAATCTCAATTTGAAAAAAGAGAGGGAGAAAAGTTAACCTATACTCCTATTTTTATGGAGGCTGTTGCCAAAGCATTAAAAGATTTTCCTGGTATGAATATTTCTGTTGAAGGAGATTATATCATTAAAAAGAAAAATATAAATTTAGGAATGGCAGCTGCATTACCAAACGGAAACTTAATAGTTCCTGTAATTAAAAATGCCGATCAATTGAATTTAGTTGGCATGGCAAAAGCAGTGAATGACTTAGGAAACCGAGCAAAAGCTGGTAAACTAAAACCAGACGATACTCAAGGCGGAACCTATACAGTAACAAACGTTGGAACATTTGGAAGTGTTTTTGGCACACCAATTATCAACCAACCGCAAGTTGGAATTTTAGCTCTGGGCGCCATTCGAAAAGTTCCTGCCGTAATTGAAACTCCAGAAGGAGATTTTATTGGAATACGTCAAAAAATGTTCTTGTCACACAGTTATGATCATCGTGTTGTTGATGGCGCATTGGGTGGTAGTTTTGTAAAAAAAGTAGCCGATTATTTAGAAGCATTTGATCCAAATACTGAAATATAATTTTTTTATACTTAAAATTTAACCCTTTCTTTTTTGATAAGTCAAAATAGAAAGGGTTGTTTTTTTGCTGATAACTTTTTTGGAAATTAATCTATTTAAAGTATCAAAATTTTATATTTGTAATTATAAATAAACATTCAATGGAATTAAAACTCAGCAGACCCATTTGCTTTTTTGATCTAGAAACTACTGGAATTGAAGTTGCAAAAGATAGAATTGTAGAAATTTCTATATTTAAAGTGTTTCCAAACGGAACGTCAGAAAGCAAGACATGGCTGGTAAATCCAACAATTTCTATTCCGCCACAAACTACAGCTGTTCATGGAATTACGAATGAAAAAGTCGCAAACGAACCAACATTTAGCGAGTTAGCTTCCACAATTTATGCAATGATTAAGGATTCCGATTTAGGCGGATTTAATTCTGATCGTTTTGATATTCCATTACTTGCCGAAGAATTATTGCGTGCGGGAGTTGATTTTGATATGAAAAACCGAGTTTCAGTAGATGTTCAAACCATTTTTCATAAAAAAGAAGAAAGAACTTTGAGTGCTGCTTATAAATTTTATTGTAATGAAAATTTAGAAAATGCACATTCTGCCGAAGCAGATACCATGGCTACTTATGAGATTTTAAAAGCACAATTGGATCGTTATCCTGATTTGGAAAACGATATGAAAACATTATCTGAATATACTACCCGAAAAAAATCGGTTGATTTTGCAGGCTTTATAGGTCTAAATGCTGAAGGAAAAGAAATTTTCACCTTTGGGAAAAACAAAGGATTGTTAGTGGATGATGTTTTAGAAAAAGAACCTGGTTATTTTGGCTGGATTCAAAATGCAGATTTTCCTTTATATACCAAGAAAGTACTTACCGCAATCAAATTGAGAAAATTGAATACCAAATAATTTATTTTATTTTATATGAAAATTATCTGTATCGGAAGAAATTATGCCAATCACATTGCAGAATTACAAAATGAAAGACCAGATGAACCTGTCGTTTTTCTGAAACCTGATTCTTCTATTTTGCTGAAACAACATCCGTTTGTAATTCCAGAATTTTCTAACGATGTGCATCACGAAATTGAATTATTAGTCAAAATAAATAAAGTTGGAAAATACATTGATGCTAAATTTGCCCATTCATATTATGATGAAATTGGCGTAGGAATTGATTTTACAGCAAGAGATTTACAATCAAAATTAAAAGAAAAAGGATTGCCTTGGGAAAAAGCAAAATCTTTTGATGGAGCAACCGTTTTGAGTGATTTTGTGTCAAAAGATTCATTTTCAGATGTAAATAATATTAATTTTGAATTAAAGAAAAACGGTCAAATGGTTCAAAAAGGAAATTCGAGTTTGATGCTTTGGAAAATTGACGAACTAATAGCCTATGTTTCTCAATATTTTACATTAAAAAAAGGAGATATATTATTTACAGGCACTCCAGAAGGAGTTGGAGCTGTGCAGCCAAATGATATTTTAGAAGGTTTTTTGGAAGATACTAAAATGTTTAGAATTCAAGTTAAATAATGGCAATACACTATAATTTAGCAAAAATTTATGCTAACGAAAACATAAATCAGGAGTTTATCAAAACTATTCTGAATGATTTTATTACGAAAATCCCTGAAGATTTGGTAAAAATTGAATTCGGAATAGAAACAAAAAATTATGATACCGTAAAAGATCTTACTACAAAAATAAAACCGTCATTTGACACGTTTGGAATGACAACAGCCTACGAAGAATTAGAATTGATTGAACATTGGACGGCCGTTAAAGGCAGGCGAAAAGAAGTAACAGAGAACTTTAAAAATATTCAAAACAAAGTAAGTAAAGCCATTAAAGAAATCAAAAAGGATTTCAATTTATAAAAAAATTGCCATGAAAATAAAAAATATTTCAATCTCAATTGTCTTGCTGTTCATTCATTTATGTATTTTTTCACAATCAAAACAAGGTTATTGGGATAACGTAAGAAATACAAATCAAACTTTTTCAATCAAAGCAGGAGAAGTTAAGATAATAAGCTCTGAAATTTTTCCAGAAGGAACCACCGAGTTTGTTTATCGAATTACGATTTTGTATAAAAACCAACAAATTTCAAGTAGTTTAACATCCTTATTGAAATCAATTCCTGATCCAACAGGCATTAGTCAAGGAGCTGCTGGAGGCGTTTTTTTATTGTCTACTATATCTGGAGAAGATAAAAGTAAGTATGCGGTTTTTGCTTCAAAAATTGATGCCGAAAATTATTCCAAAACAAAAAAAACAGACAAAGCTTGTTTCGTACAAGAAAAACCAATCAACAAAGAAGCTAAAGTAATTTCATTACAAGCAAATTGTTTCAATTCAAATTCTAATACTGTTTATTTTGCTTTCGAAAGTGACAATTGGGTAATGAATCAGACCATTGTTCTTGAAATTGTGCCGTGGGTCGATTTCAAATTAAGTAGAGGTTGGAATGCCAATTCAAAATTAGATTTATTGACGCTTTGTAAATCTCAAAAAGTAGTTCCTTTTCTATCCAAAAAAGATTCATTTTCTGCACAATTTATAGAAAGAATCACACAGAAATATACTCGGAAAGAGTTTAATGATTTGATGACTGTTGAAAAAAATCAGTTAGTAGAAGACATCACAGAACAAATTTTGATAAAAACAGGTGAAATTGAAATACATTTCAATCAAATAAGAGAAGAAGCAAACAGTGCTTATTTAAAAGGAAATACTGAAGAAGCAATTGCCATCCTTCAAAAAGATTTTTTTGCAAAAAAGAGAGCAACTGCCATTGATTGTTATCATTTGTCGAAATATTATGTATTGTCAAAACAATTTGACAAAGCCGAAAAAACCTGCAAAGAAGGTATTGCTTTAGATGCATCAGAAATTTATCTGCAATTAGAATTAGCGCATATTTATCTTTTCACCAATCGATTATCGGAAGCAAAAACAATACATGAAAAATATAAAAATCAAAATGTAACTGCTTCAACAAGTTGGAAGTCAAAAACTGAATCTGACTTTTTACTTTTCGAAAAAAATGGTTTTCCGACAAATGATTTTAAGAAAATAATTAGAATATTAGATTAAAATCATCCCATTATGAAAGCCACTTATCAAAAATATGTACTTGACTTTAAACAACCTTCTGGCACTTCAAGAGGAATTTTACAACAGAAAGAAACGTGGTTTTTAATTATTGAAAAAGAAGGTAAAAAAGGGATTGGCGAATGTGGAATTTTGAGAGGTTTAAGTTGCGATGATAGAGAAGATTATGAAGAAAAATTGCATTGGGTTTGTGTGCATATTCATTTAGATGAAAAACTTCTTTACGATTCATTGATTGAATTTCCTTCTATACAATTTGGACTAGAAATGGCATTTCTTTCACTCCAGTCTGAAAATCCTTTTTTGTTGTTTCCTTCAAACTTCACATCTGGCAAAGAAAGTATCGAAATTAATGGTTTGATTTGGATGGGAACTCCGGAGTTTATGCAACAACAAATTGCTGAAAAAATCGCGCAAGGTTTTCGATGTGTAAAACTAAAAATAGGTGCTTTAGATTTTCAAAAAGAATTGGATTTGATTCAATTTATTCGATCAAAATTCAGTGCTGATGAAATTGAAATACGTGTGGATGCAAATGGCGGATTTAATGATATTGATGCTTTAGATAAAATTAATCAATTAACTGGTTTTCATATTCATAGCATTGAACAACCCATTCCAAAAAACAATACTGACAGCACGTCATATTTATGTAAAAACACTCCCTTACCCATTGCTTTAGATGAAGAGTTAATTGGTGTTTTTACTTTTGAAGAAAAAGAGAAATTGATTCAAAAAATAATGCCTCAATACATCATTTTAAAACCAAGTTTTATAGGTGGATATAAAGGTACAATTGAGTGGATTTCTATTGCTAAAAAGTATCATATTGGTTGGTGGATAACCTCTGCGTTAGAAAGTAATATCGGATTGAATGCTATTGCACAATGGACTTATCTACTTCAAAACAAAATACCTCAAGGATTAGGAACTGGAGGTTTGTATACTAATAATTTTGACTCTCCACTTGAAGTTAAAGAGGGTAGATTATGGTATAATGACCATATAAATTGGAACGTAAATTTGAATGATTTTAAATTTTAATCCAATAAAAAAACGCACTTAAACAATTAATTTAAGTGCGTTATCCATATTAAAATAAAAGTTAATTTACAATGATTTTTCTTGTAATTGACTTGTGATCATTATTCAATTTAATGAAATAAAAACCTTTTTCTAAATTGTCAATAGTGAAATTTTTGACATTTGTATCTTGATTTTTTATTTCCATTATCAACTGACCATTTACATTTATTAATTGAATTGAATTAATATCAATCGTTGAATTGATGTTTATTTTTTGATTATTTGTAGGATTTGGATAAATATCAACTGACACATAATCAAAAACATCTGTTGCCATTATGGTACTTGGCCATCTGTTTTGAGCTGCAGGTCCACCCCAAATTAATGTCGCTAAATAAGGATTATCAATAAATGGGTTTCTATTTCCTTGAGCATAAGCATTTGATGTATTTCCGTGATATGTATTTCTATTGTCTTCATATTGTGAAACTGGGTCTTCAGCATTCCATTGTAACAATAAAGTAATCATATTTGTATCGGTTGTAACCGCAGTTCCTGTTGTTACATTTTTTGGTAAACATTGTGAACCATAACGTAAATACATGTACATAACTATTCTTGCAACATCGCCTTTCCACTGATCTCCTGGATACCAACCACCTGTAACAGTATGAGAATTCCCAGTTCCTGAAGCAAAAAATAAATTACCTCTGGAATTGTTTCTTGTAACATCTGATGAACGTAAATGATGTGCATCTTCTCCAGCATCAGAAACACCTGAATCATCCAAAATTGGAACACCAAGTGATTTGGCAAAGACATGTTCTCGATTCCAGTCGCCTGGATTACCACTATTACTGTTTTTATTTCGATATAAATCGTTAGTTACATCAGCATCAGTTCCGTTTTCCCAACCATAAATAAGCATCACGTTATTTGAATTATTTGGATCTAAATCTGTGATTTTAGTGGCTTCCCAAACTTCTGGCGTATATACTAAATAATACGTATGTTTTGTTGTCAACTTGGTAGCTAAGGCTGTTTTTAAAGAAGTGCCAGTCAATGTCCAATTAAAACCACTGTAATAAGGTGATGCAGGTGCACCCGCTTGACTAAAACAGATTGAAACAATCAAAAAGTGTAGGCCTAAATAAAATTTTTTCATCGTAATTTATATAATTTTTCGTTCTAAAAGTGCCATATAAAATCCGTCATAACCAGATTCTGAGGCTAATAATTTGGTGTCTTTAATAAAAGTAAAACTTTTTCCTGATTCTGTTGCAAGAAATTTTTGAATTTGTTCTTGATTTTCTGAAGGTAAAATAGAGCACGTTGCATAAACCAGTTTTCCGCCTGGTTTTACAATTTTAGAATAACTTTCTAATACTTCTGATTGAATTTTTTTGATATTTTCAATGAATTCAGGCTGAAGTTTCCATTTGGCGTCTGGATTTCTTTTCAATACTCCCAATCCACTACAAGGAGCGTCAATCAAAACTCTATCAGCCTTTTCGTGAAGTTTTTTAATAACTTTAGTGGAATCTATAATTCGGTATTCAATATTAAAAGCACCATTTCTTTTGGCTCTTAATTTTAATTGCTTTAGTTTGCTTTCATACAAATCCATTGCAATCAATTGACCTTTATTTTCCATTAAAGAAGCCAAATGCAACGTCTTCCCTCCTGCCCCAGCACAAGTATCTACTACTCGCATTCCAGGTGCTACATCCAAAAATGCGGCAACCATTTGAGAAGAAGCATCTTGAACTTCAAACATACCTTCTTTAAAAGCATCTGTCATGAATACATTTGCACGTTCTTTTAAAACTAAAGCATCTGTATTGTCTTTGATGTATTCGGTTTCAATGTTCAAATCCATTAATAGGGCTCGAAGTTGTTCTTTGGTTGTTTTTAAAGTATTGACCCTAAGTATAACTTTTGCCTGTTGGTTTTGAGCTGCTATTTCTTTTGTCCAAAGAGCTTCTCCAAGTTCTTTAACGCCTAACTCATCCATCCAATTAGGTATCGACTCACGCAGGGCTCTTATTTTTGAAAATTCATCAAAACGTCCTTTTATTTTTCTTTCTGGCGTACCTTCAAGTTGTCTCCAATCTGGAATGGTATAACCTCGTAAAACGGCCCAAACAGAAAACATTCTCCAAATATCATCTCTATTATATGGCTCTTTAACTTCAGCAATTTCAGCATAAAGTCGTTTCCATCGAACTATTTCGTATATTGTTTCGGCAACAAATTTTCTGTCAGAACTTCCCCATCTTTTATCTTTTTTCAATGCACGTGCAACTACTTTATCCGCATATTCTCCTTCATTGAAAATGGCATTTAACGAATCGATGGTGGTGTAAACTAAATTTCTATGTAATCTCATTTTTGTATATAATCTGTCTGCAAAGGTACGTTTTTAATAGAAACAAAAAACAGTTCATAAAATGCCTCAAGAAACTTTTCTTACGATTAATTTTGTTTGGAAATGCAATGATTTTCTAAACGTTTCATCCCGATAATTTCTGGTGGATGAAGTACCATTGGAAATTGCTCTACTTTAACCGAACTACTATCCAATCCGAACCCTTTCTCTTCAGACAAACTGAATTTTTTCATGAAAAAGTAAGTGTTCATTACAATATTTTCAAAAAACGTTAAATCGCTATCATTTGACAAAAATTTCTCTGAAAGCACAAATTTAAAATCTCCAATAATATTGTTTTTATTTAAAGATTCATAGCGGCTCGTAATATCCACTTCGCCTTTTTGAACCATATCTTTTATTACTTCTTTAAACATTAAATTAATTTTAGTAGCTTCTCTAAATCCTAGATAAAAATCAATTCTATAAATATCGTCACTCACAATTTCTGTAACTCGATATTCCTTTTTGTAGGGTTCATTCATAATATTTACATGTACAAACCAATAAATATCAGCCCGTTTTGGTCTTTTTTGTAAAATTGAATACATCACTTTTTCTTCAATTTCGTCCAAACGATTTGAATTGGTCATGTACACTAAATGAGTAGCATATTTTGGAATAGATAAATCAACGCTTAGTTCAGCTAGCACTTTTTTATACGAATCAATCTTAACAATTTTCGTATAATTATGACTGATTCTTTTTGCTAAAAACCATGTTGACATTATAATAATAAGGATTACTGCAATGATTAATGTTACAAATCCTCCATGAAGAAATTTTGGTAATATGGCATATAAAAAGCAAAATTCGATGATTAGATATACCGAAATTAACGGCACAATATAATACATTTTTACTCTTTTTAATATTAAATAAAAATTGAGTAAAATAGATGTCATTATCATGGTAAGCACAATTGCCAAACCATATGCATGTTCCATATTACTTGACTTTTCGAAATACAAAACGATTCCAATACAACCAACTAACAACAGCCAATTTATTGAAGGAATATAAATTTGACCTTTTTCTTCTGTTGGGTATTTTATTTTGACTTTAGGCCAAAAATTCAATCGCATGGCTTCATTAATTAAGGTGAAAGATCCACTAATTAAAGCTTGTGAAGCAATAACTGCTGCAAGAGTAGCTACAACTACACCAATTGGTTGAAACCAAGTTTCCATGATTAAATAAAACGGATTACCGTTAGCTCCACCTAAATCTTGTAACGTTTTTCCCTCATGTTTTATCAAAAAAGCACCTTGACCGAAGTAATTTAAAAGCAACATGATTTTTACAAAAATCCAACTCACTCTGATGTTTTTCCTTCCACAATGCCCCATGTCTGAATACAAAGCTTCAGCTCCTGTAGTACATAAAAATACGGCTCCAAGAACAAAAAACCCTTCTGGATGAGCAGACAATAAATGATAAGCATAATAAGGGTTGACGGCCTTCAATACATCAAAATTTTGTGCTATTTGAATAGAGCCTAAAATACCTAGCATTGAAAACCAAATTAACATAGAAGGCGCAAAAAACTTACCTACTAATTTGGTTCCATATTTTTGAATCACAAATAAAATAATTAATATAACTATTACTATTCGTTGAATATCCCAAACCTCTAAATGCGGATAAAATATTTTTAGCCCTTCAACCGCAGAAGAAACAGAAATTGGAGGCGTTATAATTCCATCAGCCAACAAAGTACTTCCGCCAATAATTGCTGGTACAATGAGCCATTTTATTTTTGTTTTTTTTACTAATGCAAATAAGGCAAAAATACCTCCTTCACCATGATTATCAGCACTTAAAGTGATGATAACATATTTTAGAGTTGTTTGGAGTGTTAACGTCCAGAAAATACATGAAATTCCACCAAGAACAATGTCGCTAGTAATGGCATATTTTCCAATAATGGAATTCATTACATATAAAGGAGATGTACCAATGTCGCCAAAAATAATACCTAAAGTAATTAATAATCCTGCTCCAGAAAGTTTGCTGTGAATGTTTTGATGACTTGAATTCATTGTAAGTTTTTATAAAAAGTTTACAAATGTATTACTTTTATATATTTCAAATAAAAAAAGCACCGATTATTTTCGATGCTTTTGAATAGTTTTTAGTAAATTTAATTTCTTCTTCCTGAGTTACTTCTTCTTTCTGATGATTTACTTGGTTGTGGAGAATTAGAATTGGTTGTACTTCTTGGCGAACTACCATTATCTCTTGGCGTATTATTCTGTTCAATTCTTGAAGGTTTTGAACTTCTTGGTTGCGTACTATTCTCTCTTGGCGTATTATTCTGCTCAATTCTTGAAGGTTTTGAACTTCTTGGCTGCGTACTATTCTCTCTTGGCGTCTCAACAGATCGAGGAGTTGCATTTTGATTTCTTGGAGTAGACTGTCGCGGAGGGCTGTTTTCCATTGATGAATTTGTACTTCTAGGTGCATTTGTGTTTCTGGGTGCATTTGTGTTTCTAGGAGTATTTGTATTTCTAGGTGTAATAGTTGTTCTTGGCGCTACTTCATTACTTACTGCTCCGTTTGATAAACCTCTTTGAGGTCGAGCCTGTTCAAGTTCTGCACGATTATTATATCCTGAATTTCTATCTATAAAGGAACGATTTGGATACAAACGCTCATAACCACTACTTCGTCTGCCATAATAACCATTATAAGCTAGTTGAAACCTTCTATTATTAACATAGTTGTAGTAATGGTTATTATTTATAAACAAACCAATATGATTTCTGTATTTGAAAACAGGAAAGGGTGTCCAATAAGAATAATAAACTGGGTAATGTCTCCATCTCCAAATTGAGTAATAGGGGATATAATTTGGTGTCCAAAAATGATTATATATTACAGGAACCCTGTTGTAAACTGGTTCGTAAATATAATTTGTTCCATACATATAAACATCCCCAACAACCTGAATCTGAACTTTATTATTGGTATCTTTTTCAATTTCAATGGTAGCCACATCTTGATAAACCTCGTCACCAATTACAGATTGAATGATAACCAAATGTACATTGCTTTCTATTGATTCAATAACACGCAAATAATCAACTTGATTATCATTATTTAAATCTAAATTTGAGATTTGAGATTTTGGATCATTCAACCGATTTTCAAAATCTTCTAAATTTGTAGCATCACCAAAAATGGAAGCTATTGCTCTTAAATCTAAATTGTCACTAATTTCAGAATTGGTTGCCGAAACCGTCGTTCGATCTTGTGCAATGATGTTGATTGAAATCAAACTCAAAACAGTTGTAATAAATATTTTAGTTTTCATAATGTATAAATTAAAATTAGTATCCCTTTTATTCTTATAACCAATTTTTGTGCCATTAATAATTTAATGTAATTTAGCATCCAAATCAAAAAAATGAAAAAACTACTATTATTTGGAATCGTTTGCATCTTAATGTCTTGTAAATCTGGTTTAAATTCCTCTGAATCCAATTTTTCTAATGTGAAAATTGATACCCTTTTGCAAGGAAAATTTAGTATTAGAGCCCTAACTATTTTAGACAATACCGTTTATTTTGGTGCTGATAATAGTAAAATTGGTTCTATTTATTTGACTCAAATGAATGCAAATAGTTTAATTTCAATTGATACGTTAAAATCTGAATTTAGAAGTATTGCTACAAATTCTGAATCTATTTTCGCTTTAAACGTTGCAAATCCGGCGAAGCTGTATAAAATTTCAAAAGATTTAAAACAAATTGATTTGGTTTATAGCGAATTCCATGAAAAAGTATTTTTTGATAGCATGCAATTTTGGAATAAAAAAGAAGGAATTGCAATGGGCGATCCAATAGATGATTGTTTCAATATTATTATTACTCGAGATGGCGGTAAAACTTGGACAAAATTAAATTGTGAAAACCTACCAAAACTTGAAATGGGTGAAGCCGCATTTGCCACAAGTAACACCAACATTGTTATAAAAAACGACAAAACATGGCTCGTTTCTGGAGGTAAAAAATCTAGAATATTTTATTCTGCAGATAAAGGCCTGACTTGGAAAACGTACAACACACCAATTGTTGAAGGAAATACTATGACAGGAATTTTTACAGCCGATTTTTATAATGAATCAATAGGAATCGTTTCGGGTGGCGATTATGAAAATCCAAATCAAAATTCCAAAAATAAGGCCATAACTTTTGATGGTGGAAAAACTTGGACGTTACTTTCAGAAAATAGAGGATTTGGATATGCTTCTTGCATTCAATTCATTCCGGGTTCAAAAGGAAATCAAATTGTTAGTGTTGGCGCAAATGGTTTGTATTATTCATCTGACAAAGGTAAAAATTGGGCGCAATTATCATTAGATCCAAATCTATACACCATTCGATTTATTGATTCTAAAACAGCTATTGCCGCAGGAAAAAATAAGATTATTAAAATAAATTTTAGAAAATAATTTATCTTTTGCCTTTGTATTGTTGTAATAATTTTCGACTAAATTGCTCTTCTGCCTTTTTTAATTTTAATATTTTCACAGCTGGCAAAATTGTTTTTAATTTTGTAATAAATTTTTTCTTCAACAAATAGCTTTCTTCTTCGGCATATTCCATTTGATTGATAAGATTATTTGCTTCTTTTTCAGAAAGATTTTCTATCGATCCGTCTTCTATTTGATCCAAAATATTTTTCAATTTACCTTTACGGATGTCGTGCATTTTATCATCAAATTCATTATAAACAGGCCAAAATTTTTCTGCTTCGGCACTTGTTAAATTTAATTCATTTGTAATATGAGCTACTTTTAAAGATTTTATTTGATCTTTTTTTTCTTTGAACTTTCCGGGCTGTGCAAAAGCAACGTGCACTAATAAAATAAGTAGCAATGTTATTTTTGATTTCATAAAAAAGTATGTTAGTTTGTTAAATAATTTTCAATCATGTTTTCCTTCAATAAGGCATCTTCCAATTCGCTTTTGTCAATTGACGTATTTATTTTAATGTTTAAAATAGATTCTTCATCCAATAAATTGACGATATCATCATCTGAAATGGTAGAATTAAAAAGAAGTTGATTTTCAATCTCAGTTGCATATGCTTCCTCTACTTTTCGATTCCATTGAAAAATCAAGGTTAAAGAAATAATCAACACCGCAGCCGTACTCAAAATCCATTTTTTGTTTTCTGCAAACATTTGAATAACTGAAGCCTTACGACGTATTTTTTCTGAAGGAATTTTTACTTCAAAATTTTCGAAATAACCCTCAGGAACCGAAAATCCTGTTTTAATTTTAATTTCCTTATCTAAAATAATTGTATTCATATTCATTTGACACTATTTTTTATAAAAAGTTTAATTTGATTTTAAAAATTCTTCTATTTTTTTGACTGCGAAATGATACGAGGCTTTTAATGCTCCAACAGATGTTCCTAAAATTTCAGATATTTCTTCATATTTTAATTCTTCAAAATATTTCATTTTAAAAACCAATTGTTGTTTTTGGGGTAAAATAGAAATGGCTTTATGAAGTTTTAATTGAATTTCATCACCATCAAAATATACATCTGATGCCAAGTTATCTATCAGTTTTGATTGCAATTGCTCGTTAGAAATTTTATTTTTTTGTGCTTTACTTTTCATAAAAGTAAGCGCTTCATTGGTTGCAATTCGATACATCCAAGAAAATAATTTGCTTTCACCTTTAAATTTTTCAATGTTTTGAACTATTTTAATAAAAGTGTTTTGAAGAATATCATCTGAATCATCGTGATTAAGAACTATACTTCTAATAAGATTATATAGGGGGCGTTGGTATTCTTGAACCAACTTTTTGAATGCAACTTCTCTTGTTTTGGCATCCAATAATTCTCTGATAAAATCCTCTTCTTGCAAATTTTTTATTTATTGGATTAAAATTACACAAAAAGGTTTAAAATGCATCCGGATTTTATATAATTAGGGTGTAATCAGAGGTAGCACTGGTAAACTTTCAACTGAAATGGTTTCTTTTACTGGCTTTCTATAACGCTTTTTTAGGCAAAACCGGAATATAAATATCTGTTTCCCATTTGGATGGATATCGAGTACTTTCCATGTCCTTCCAATAAACTTCAGAAATTTGAATTGCAGGATTGACTGAAATTTTATTTTTTGCCAAATAATTCAAAGAACTTTTCCAAGCTTGTTGCGTATGAGAATAATCACCAATCAGTCGTGTTTTCATTGCCATATAACCTTCTAGTTTTCCTAATTGAATATCTATTCTATTAGATTTAAAAATTGAATCTTTAACAGGAATACAAACAGAAACTTGAAGTATCAAATCATTTAATGGATCTCCAGAATAAGTTATAAATGGTTTTCCAATTGCTTTAATGTTTTTGGACTTAAAAAAATCTTTCAATCGAGGCAGTACAATTTTGATATTTCTATTGATTGATTGTCTTTTACAATTAAAAGATTGTTTCAAATAATAAGTACCCACGCGGTTTACCAAACCAATGTTTTTAATTGAAAAAGTATTCATTTCATAATTCAAAGTTTTCTCCAAATTATACATGCTTAATTCAAATTCAGAAATTAATACTTTATCAATTCCGCCTTTAAAAAAAGAACTTACTTTTGAATTAAAATCGAGTTTTCCTTCTGTTTTCCATGTGATTTTTGTACCCCCAACCGTATCTTTAAACTTCCAAGCAACCAGAGAATTCTCTCCGTTCAAAACATTTTTTTGGAATATACTATCATTTTCTTTTAAAGCAACTGTTCGAATAAAACCACTTGTAGCTCCGTTCCAAGATATCCAACTTCCCTTTCCCCAAGTACTTTCTGAGTAGGATATACCGCCCTTTTTTTCTAATAATCTGGTATCAAAAGTTTCCCAATTTCTAAAATCAGTCAAATAATTGTAAACGGTTGCTTTGGGAGATTTTATAAATATACTTTTGGAGATTTTATAATTGGCGTTTTGAGTTGCTAAAAATACAGAAAGCCCGACAGCAACTAAAAGTAAGATTAAGAGTAAATATTTTAAAATTCTCATTTTATTGCATTTAAAAATTCAAAACTATAATAAAAATTTGAATTTTTAACACTATAAATCCAGCTATTTTTGAGAAATTTGAATTATTATAATTTTGTTAGAACTTTTATCAGAAATAACAAACAAATAAAAGCTAAAAAGCCTATTAATATTTTATAATTTCCCTTGTAAAATTGGTTGTGCAAAACGCTGTCTTTTTTGTAAGAAATAATCATTGCAATGACAAAAGCAATAAAAAATAAAACACCAAAAATTAATTGTCCTTGTGAAAACATATTTTTTTTATACAAAAGTACATTTTTATTACTATTTTTTATATTTTCGAAAAGTAAAAAAAAAAGAATTATGCAAAAACAATTAAATGCTGTGAAAGAATTTCATACTGCTTTTGGTTTGGGATTTAGTGAAATAGTAAAAGGTGATTTGGGTGAAAACAAAAATTTACTTCGTTTCAATTTGATGAAAGAGGAAAATGAAGAATACCTTGAAGCCGTTCAAAATAATGATGTTACAGAAATAGCAGATGCGCTAGGTGACATGCTTTATATTTTGTGTGGCACCATCATAGAACACGGATTGCAGAACAAAATTGAAGAAGTATTTGACGAAATACAAAGAAGTAATATGAGTAAACTTGATGAAAATGGAAAACCTATTTACCGAGAAGACGGAAAAGTTTTGAAAGGTCCTAATTATTTTAAACCTGATTTTAGTCGCATATTAAAATAAAAAAAGGTTGTCAATTGACAACCTTTTTAATTATACTTTAACGGTCCAATCAAATGGATCATCCAATAGTTTGTGTTGAATTTTTGTAAGTTTTTCTTTTAAATGCAAAGCAAATGAATTTTCTTGTTTCGGTAATTCGTAATAGGTCTCTTGAAAAGAAAAACCAATAATTGGATTGACAACTGCTGCTGTACCGGCGCCAAATATTTCTTTTAAAGAACCATTTTTGGCAGCATCCACTAATTCTGAAACCAATACTGAACGAATATCAACATCAATACCATCATGTTTTGCTATATCGATAAGGCTTTTTCTTGTAACGCCATCCAAAATTCGCTCACTTGTTGGTGCTGTAATCAATTGATCATTTATTCTGAAAAAAACATTCATTGTACCCGCTTCTTCAAGTTTGGTATGTGTGGCATCATCTGTCCAAATAATCTGTTGAAATCCTTGATCATTGGCCAATTTTGTTGGATAAAACTGTGCAGAATAATTACCCGCAGCTTTTGCAGCACCAATTCCGCCATTTGCAGCACGACTATAATGCTCAGCAATTAAAACTTTAACTTCGCCAGAATAATAGGATTTAGCTGGAGATAATAAGATCATGAAACGATATTGTGATGATGGTTGCGCAATAACACCACTCCCAATTGCAATCATAAATGGTCGGATATAAAGTGAATTATCGATACCTTTTTTAACCCAATCTTTGTCTAAATTCACCAAAGATTTTAAACCATCCATAAAAACAGTTTCTGGAACCTCAGGCATTGCCATTCTTACCGCTGATTTATTGAATCGCTCAAAATTTTGTTCGGGACGAAACAACCAAACAGCATCGTTTTCATCTTTATAAGCCTTCATACCTTCAAATATGGCTTGACCATAATGAAAAACTTTGGCTGAAGGATCAATCATAAAAGGTGCATAGGGCTCTATGGTAGGTTTTTGCCATTTGCCATTTTTAAAATCGCAAACCAACATGTGATCTGTAAATACTTTTCCAAAAGTTAAATGCTCAAAATCAACACTTTCAATTTTAGTTGTGTTTGATTTAGTAATTTCAATTTCAAATGTTGTGTCTAAACTCATTAGCATTAATGGTGAAATGATTGTTTTTATCGTTTTGAAAATCAATTAAGTTATAGATTTACAATACCAAATATTTATTTTGCAAAACTAATAAAAAAATTGCTTTTTTTTAATTATTACGTATCAATTTAGCATTTATTTGCAATCTTTTAAATTTTTACATCAAATTCTAACTATTTGTGAATATTTGTAAAAAAAAACTATATATTTGGTTGTTAGTTTTTAATAACTCATTATTTTTGTATTATAATCATTAATTTACTGTGTCATGATAAAGAAATTGTTACTTGTTTTGCTAGCTGTATTTATTTCAAACCAAAGCCTATTATCGCAAGAAAAAAATAAAAAATCTTCGGTAACCAATTTGGCAGAATATACTATTTTCGGAGAAAGATTTGAAGATTCAAAAATACTTTCAAACAAAGAAATGCTTAAAAAATATAAGGCAATGAAAAAAGGAGATTCATTGTCAGTTAAGTTCAAATCAAACATCAAAGAAGTGTGTAAGAAAAAAGGATGTTGGATGCAAATGGACTTAACCTCTGGCAAACAAGCTTTTGTGCGATTTTTAGATTACGGTTTTTTTGTACCCTTGAATGCTGATAACTCGGAAGCTGTTGTAAACGGAGTTGCCTATATCGATATTGTTACGGTTGATGAATTAAAACATTATGCAAAAGACGGAGGAAAATCGCAAGCAGAGATAAATAAAATCAAAAAACCAGAAATAACCTATGCTTTCAGAGCATCTGGTGTTTTGATTAAAAAATAAAATCTTCCGATGAAAAAATTAATATTATCAACACTACTTTTAGTAGTGTTTTTTTCTTGCCAAAAAAAACAAGTAGAAATCACTCCAGAAAAAGCTAATAAACAAAGTTGTTCCGATACTATTTCCCGAAATAAAGAAGGTTTTGAAATGTATAAGATGTCTGAAATGGCAGCATTAATGGAACAAATGTATTCTGAAAACAAGGCTTTAAAAACCAGAATCACCGATAAAAAACCGTTGGGCAAATTTCCAGAATTTTATAAAAGAATACATACCGCCAAATTTACGGACGAAACGGATAATGACGATGCATTCAAAACAAACGCAAATCTATTTATAGAAGCTCAGAAAAAAACATATTCTAATGTGGGCGATGCAAAACAAAATTACAACAAAGGGATAGACGCTTGCATTACATGCCATGAAACTAAATGCGGTGGACCTATCCCGAGAATAAAAAAATTATATCTAAAATAGATTTATGGCAAAGCTTTTCGATTCCAACAATAAAAAATAAATGAAAAGAGAAATTCAAATTACGGGAGATGGTTCAACTTCCATTTTTATTCCGGAACTGAACGAAGGCTATCACTCTAAACACGGTGCTATTCAAGAAGCGTATCATGTATTTATAAAAAACGGATTGGAATTATGTACCAATAATCAAATTTCGATTTTAGAAATCGGATTTGGAACGGGTCTAAACGCTTTTATCACGTTTCTTGAAGCTCAAAAGAACAATCAAAAAATTAATTATGTTGGTGTAGAAGCTTATCCTGTTGAGAATGAGTATATACTCCAAATGAATTATGTTCAAGAGCTTAACGCACAAAAAGAAGAAACTATTTTCTCCAAAATGCACAACGCCAATTGGGAAACTCAAATAGAACTTTCAAATAATTTCAACCTCACAAAAAGAAAACAATTTTTTCAAGATATAACTGATAGTAATGAATTTGATTTAATTTATTTTGACGCCTTTGGATTTTCCGCTCAACCTGATTTATGGTCAGAAGAAATTTTTAAAATCATGTATAAAGCATTAAAATCAAAAGGTATTTTGGTTACATATGCTTGCCGAACTTCTATAAAAAATGCAATGCTCACAGCTGGATTTAATATCGAAAAATTACCTGGTGCACCTGGAAAAAGAGAAATGTTAAGAGGAGTTAAAATGGTGGATTGAGATAATTAGAAAATGAGTAAATGAGATAATGATGAAATTTGGAAAGGTGAGTATTTGAAAAATGTGGAAAGATGAACAATAACTATTTCTTTCTAAAAACATCAAAAATAGCACCAACAGCAGTCCCTATAGCAAGTCCTAATGCACTATTTTGTGATGTATTCCCATATTTATAACCCAATGCAACTCCGAAAGCAAGTCCTAAAGCAGCGCCAAGACCAATGCCGTTTCCTGAATTTTGATTTTTATTTGACATGCGTTCTTTTTTAAAATTGAATTATTTTATCAATGTATTAATTTAAAATTGAAATTGCCATTGCTATTTTTTAGGTTTCACTATCGATTTGTAAAGCGGAACAAAGTAAGAAACAGTATAGTTGAAACCAGCTCCAAAATCGCCTCCATACGTTCTGTTAAAACCTGGAATGTACAGATTTTCGAAATTATCGGGTTGTTTGTTAGACACTAATCTATTAAGACGTGCACTGAAACCCACGTAGCAATTTTGGAAAATTTCAACTTTTATTCCCGCAACTACTTCAATCCATTGAGCTGAAAGTCCGTTGAATTTTTGTTCTTCAACAATAGTTGGTTCTTCTCCAAAATAAGTATTGGGATTATAAATTTTGTATGAATTTCGAGTTTGACTAAATGATGCAACTCCATAACGCAACCCAACATAAACCATGTTTTGCATGCCTACCCAGTTTTGATACGTATTGTAATCAAATCCTGCTTTGATGTAAGTCCCTTTGGTGGTGAAACTGATGCGAGCATCGTCTAATGTCTTGTTTTCATTGCCAATTTCGGCAGCAAGGTAATGCTTTCGTGTCAAACGATAGTCGCCAACAAGTTCCAGCCCTTTATAATTTATATCATAAAAAGAGCGGGTAAGTTTGTATAAATCAGCTCCCAAACGCAATCCGTATTTTTCGGTTTTAGGTTTAATGGAATCCTTTTTAACCAAAAGCGAATCGGATTTATTTTGAGCAACCAACATCAAAGTAGTACTCAAAAAGAGCATGCTAAAAATAAATTTTGAGGTGTACTTCATTTTGATTGTTTATTGAGTTAGTTTTAATATCGATGTCTTTTATCCAAAAAGTATCTGGTGTTGCGGCATCTGTTTTAAGTATCCCACCCGTTGCATTTAATTCGAAAATAGTTTTATAACCACAAGCCCGAGATACATAAGTATTGGAACGAGTATAATTGAACTGCAAAAAATCTTCATTAGAAGACGTTGTGCTTGTGCTGTTCAATTTCAAACTAAACTTGGTACTGTTTTCTGTTGTTTTTAAGGGTATTTTAATTTTAGATTCTCCGCTAAAAGTCTTGTAAGCAGTTGCCATTCCGTCTCCTGTAACTTTCAAATTAACCACATTTTTAGTTAAGGATGGTTGCGAATAATCATAAAATTCAATCACCAAAAGGGGAGTTGTTGCGGTTGTTGGGTCGCAAATATCATCCTTTTCACAACCTGCAAAAAGAAAAATAAACATTAATAAACCTATTATTTTTTTCATGAATTGTATATCTTTTCTTTATTTTTTTTCTAAAAGCACCACATTTTCAACGTGATGCGTTTGCGGAAACATATCAACTGGTCGCACTCGCGTTACTTTATATATTTCGTCCATTAATGCTAAATCACGCGCTTGTGTTGCCGAATTACAACTTACATACACTACTTTTTGCGGTGCAATTTTCAAAATTTGTGCTACCACATCTTTGTGCATTCCGTCACGTGGTGGATCGGTTATAATGACATCGGGCATTCCGTTTTGAGCGATGAAAGCATCGTTAAAAACATTCTTCATGTCGCCTACAAAAAATTCACAATTGGTAATTGCATTTCTTTTTGCATTCTCTTTGGCATCAGCAATGGCTTCAGGAACGGCCTCTACTCCTACTACTTTCTTCGCTTGTTTTGATACAAACTGCGCAATAGTTCCTGTTCCTGTATATAAATCATATACAATTTCGTTTCCGCTAAGTCCTGCAAAATCGCGGGTCACTTTGTACAATTCATAGGCTTGCGCCGAATTGGTTTGGTAAAACGATTTGGCATTGATGCTAAAATGCAATCCTTCCATTTCTTCCAAAATATAATCGCGCCCTTTGTATAATTTTATGTCTTGATCATAAAGTGTATCATTCGCTTTGCTGTTGATAACGTATTGTAATGAAGTAATTTGTGGGAATTTTTCAAAAATAAAATCCAATAACAACTCACGTTGGATTTTGTTTTCTTCAAAAAATTGTAACAAAACCATGATTTCTCCCGTTGAAGCCGTTCGCATCATTAAGGTTCGTAATAATCCTTCATGGTTACGGGCGTTAAAAAAAGGCAATTCATTTTCTGTTGCAAATTCTTTTATCGCATTTCGAATTTCGTTGGAAGGATCTTCTTGCAAATGACACTTTTGAATATCCAGAATTTTATCCCACATTTTTGGAATATGAAATCCTAACGCATTTCTATTTCCTAAATCGGCATCTGATCGAACTTCTTCATCGGTTAACCAACGCTGATTGGAAAATCCGAATTCCATTTTATTTCGATAAAAAAACTGTTTTTCAGATCCAAGAATAGGTTCAAAAGCAGGAAGTTCAATTTTACCAATTCGTTTTAGGTTATTCAATACTTCATTGTTTTTGTAAAACAATTGTTGTTCATATTTCATATTTTGCCATTTACAACCACCACAAACGCCAAAATGCTTACAAACGGGTTCTGTTCTATGCTCTGAAAACGAATGATATTTTACAGCCTTTCCTTCATAATAAGCTTTTCTTTTCTTGAATGTTTGAACATCTACCACGTCGCCGGGCACCACATTTTGAACAAATATTACTTTCCCATCTGGTGCTTTAGCAACCGAAACTCCTTTGGCTCCAGCATCAAGAATAGTGATGTTTTCAAAAACGATTTTGTCTGTTATTTTTCTTCCCATACCGCAAAAATAAGTTATTGATTAGATTTTTGAATGATGTTTATGAAAAAAATAAGAACGAAAATACTTTTTTACGCTACTTGCCTTCCAAATTGAATATAGAAATATCAAACTTACTCAAAAAAGTGACATTGGTTTCGTCCATAAATTGTAGTACTTTTACACTATTAAATTTAATGAAACCTACATTTTAAAACCAATTATTCTTTATGAAAACGCACATCATTTTACTGCGCGGAATCAACGTTTCTGGACACAACATGATCAAGATGGAGTCGTTGACAAAGATGCTCATTTCAATGGGTTTTGAAAATGTTCAGACCTACATTCAATCGGGAAATGTGATCCTACAATCAGACGAAGCACCAAGCAAAATAGCCTTTACCATCAAACAAGAAATTTTTAAAGAATTCGGACATGATGTGCCTGTTATCATAATCAATCAAAACGATTTGCAAGAATGCCTGTCAAACAATCTGTTTTTAAAGGAAAAAGAAGCCGACCTCAAAAAATTGTATGTTGCTTTTGTTTCAATGGAATTAAACGAAAACAGCATTCATGATTTAAAAATTAGCAATATTAAACCAGACGAAGTCCAAATAGACCGAAACAAAATTTTCATCAAATATGACATTTCACCCGCCAAAACAAGATTGGATCAAAAATACATTGAAAAAAAGCTGAATATAAAAGCAACCATACGAAACTGGAATACTATTTTGAAATTAATTGAATTGAGCGCATAAAAAAACGGCTCAAAAACAATATTTTGGAGCCGTTTATATTTTTATTTCTGAAATTATACGTTGAATCTAAAGTGCATTACATCACCGTCTTTCACTATATATTCTTTACCTTCTACTTTCAGTTTTCCTGCTTCTTTCACTTTTGCTTCCGAACCAAATTGGGCAAAATCCTCAAAAGCAATCACCTCAGCACGAATAAATCCTTTTTCAAAATCGGTATGGATAACTCCCGCCGCTTTTGGTGCAGTATCGCCCACATTGATCGTCCAAGCGCGCACTTCCTTAACACCAGCCGTAAAATACGTTTGAAGTTGTAATAATTTATATGCCGCACGAATCAAAACCGACGAACCTGGTTCTGTCAAACCTAAATCTTCCAAAAACATTTTGCGCTCTTCATATGTTTCAAGTTCTGTAATGTCTGCTTCTGTTCCCACGGCAAGTACAATTACCTCGGCATTTTCGTCTTTTACCATTTCACGAACCTTATCAACATAATGATTTCCGGTTGCCGCAGCATCTTCGTCCACATTACACACATACAAAACAGGCTTTACAGTAATCAATTGAAAATCATTCATTAACAATTCTTCATCCTGGTTTTGAGGTACCACTGTTCTAGCCGATTTTGCTTGCAACAAAGCCTCTCTAATGCGGTTTAGCAAACCCTGCTCAACTTGCGCTTCTTTATTTCCTGTTTTGGCTGCTCTGTTCACTTTCTCTAAACGTTTTTCAACCGTTTCAAGATCCTTCAATTGCAACTCAATATCAATCGTTTCTTTATCGCGAATAGGGTTCACATTCCCATCCACATGCACAATATTATCATTATCAAAGCAACGCAACACATGAATAATAGCGTTACATTCTCTAATATTTCCCAAAAATTGATTTCCCAATCCTTCGCCTTTACTTGCACCTTTTACCAATCCGGCAATATCCACAATATCAACTGTTGCCATTTGCACACGTTCTGGTTTTACCAATTCCTCCAATTTTTCAATTCGTGGATCGGGCACATTTACCACCCCAATATTTGGCTCAATCGTACAAAACGGAAAGTTAGCACTCTGCGCTTTGGCATTAGACAAACAATTAAACAAAGTTGATTTCCCTACGTTTGGCAATCCTACAATTCCTGCTTTCATGATCAAATAATTTTTAAAAGTGTGCAAATATAATCTTAATTATTCAAAGATGATACAATTCCCCATTTCTCACCTATTTTTTTTATTAGAAGCACCAAAATTTCGTTTCAAAAGACAACCTGTCCCGCCATCGCCTTTATCTCCTTTGCCCTTTGGGACTTCAGGAGGATATCGGCTCTGTCGGGGCTAGAATACACGTTTTGTTTTTCAGAAGAAGTTTTCAGTCACAGGTTTCAGTCTCAGATTTCAGAATCTCAAATTTGTGCCAATTTGTGCAATTTGTGTTTAAAAAAATTGTTTTTTGATATTGAATTGTGAATTCCATTTTCCAACCATGTCAGGCTTTCCTAAAACTCAATAAGTATTAAATCTATTTCTTCAATTTTGGAGAATCCTTTATCAGCAGTTAATATCTGTAAATTAAGAAATTGGTGTCTGCTATAAAATCAATCTTCATTTTCTCTTATTTGAATTTGATAGTGTAAACCGTCAATATTTCTTTTAAGCTTACCAAAATGTTTAGCCAAATTTCCTTTAACTGGTACTTTTTTAAGTTTATCAGTTAAAAGTTTTGCAACATTTTTAGAGTTTGATTTATCTATAACTAAAGTCATAATTCTATATTTAATTAAAAATATACTAATATTAAAAACATTGAATTTCAAAAAATAAAAAAATGTCAATAATTTTTATTTCGTATTTTTTTTAAAAAAAAAGCATAAACTTTATAAACCAATAAACTTTATAAACTAATAAACTTTAAAAACTTTGCAACTCATAAACTCATAAACTTTTCAACTTTTCAACTGAAAAAATACTCTTCAGTGGTAGCCCCGATAGAGCCGATATACTTGCGAAGTCCCGTAGGGCGAGCAAGATAAAGGCGATAGCGGGACAACTTGTCTTGAAAAAACGAAAATGGGTGCTACTTATAAAAATGTAAATTGAGAATTATTATGACGCAAAAAAGTATCAAGGAATACTTGAGACTTTTGTATTAAACTTCTAATAATATTTGGTTTTTTAAGATATCCTCAAAGGTTTCACGTTCGCGAACGAGGTGTCCTTTCCCGTCTTTATAAAGCACTTCGGCTGGTTTTAATCGGGAATTGTAATTGGAAGCCATAGAAAAACAATAGGCACCAGCATTTTTGAAACAAAGCGTGTCGCCTTCGTTGATTTCGGCAATGCGTCGGTTGTTGGCAAAGGTATCGGTTTCGCAAATGTAGCCTACTACGGTATAAAATCGCTCTTTGCCTTTTGGGTTGGAGATGTTTTCTATATTGTGCTGCGCGCCATAAAACATAGGGCGAATTAAATGATTAAATCCGCTATCAATTCCTGCAAAAACTGTAGAAGTGGTTTGTTTTACCACATTTACTTTGGCAAGAAAATAACCTGCTTCGCTTACTAAAAATTTGCCTGGCTCGAATGCCAAGGTCAGCTCACGACCGTATTCTTTTTCGAAAGCAAGGAAACGTTTGGTTAATTTTTTTCCGAGTTCTTCAATATTGGTTTCGATGTCACCTTTTTTGTAAGGCACTTTGAAACCCGAACCAAAATCAAGAAAATCGAGGTTTTTGAATTGCTTGGCGGCATCAAACAAAATTTCGGCAGCATACAAGAATACTTCAATATCCAAAATATCCGATCCTGTGTGCATGTGGATACCGTTTATGTGCATTTTGGTATTTTCGACTATGCGCAAAATATGCGGAATTTGATAAATCGAAATTCCGAATTTACTATCGATGTGTCCTACAGAAATATTGTCGTTTCCGCCTGCCATAACGTGCGGATTGATGCGTATGCAAACCGGAACGCTAGGGTATTTGGTTCCGAAATGCTCCAAAACAGAAAGATTGTCTATATTGATTTGTACACCCAATTGCGCAACGGCTTCAATTTCTTCAAAAGAAACACCGTTTGGGGTAAAAATTATTTTATCTGGGGTAAAACCAGCGTGCAAAGCGAGTTGCACTTCTTGGAAAGAAACGGTATCTGCACCAGAACCCATGTTCTTTAACAACTTAAGAATCGATATGTTTGACAATGCCTTCATAGCATAATTGATGCGTAGTTTTTCTACCTTAGAAAAAGCGGCAGTCAAACGGTTGTATTGCTGCTCAATTTTTGCTGCGTCATACACATACAGCGGATTGCCAAACTCTTGGGCAAGTGCTAGTAACTCTTTAGGTTGCATTTTTTTTTATTTTTTTTTGTTAATCTGCAAAGATAGTAGATGTGTTATAGTTTTTAAAAATTTACTTTAATTAATATTTAATAAACAACGAAAACTCATTAAATATGAAAGATTGATAACTGAAATTGAAAAAAAGTAATACAAACGCTAGATTTATAAAAGAAAAAACATAATTACTTAACCGTTACTCGTTCATTTTAATGAAAATTTTACTTTTCAATGACTCAAAAGTAAACTTACTATTATTATTTAATTTTTAGAGTTAAAACCTTTTTTAGTTAATTGAATTTTTCTATTTTTGTGCCACTTATTATTCTGATATATTTTCAGAATCCAGATAACATTTATATTATGGACATACACGAATACCAAGGAAAACAAATCTTAGCCAGTTATGGCGTTAAAGTTCAGCGAGGTCACGTTGCAAACACTCCGCAAGAAGCCGTTGCAGCAGCAAAACAACTTACTGAAGAAACAGGAACAAGTTGGCACGTTATCAAAGCACAAGTTCACGCTGGTGGACGTGGTAAAGGTGGAGGTGTAAAACTTGCCAAAAATATTGAACAAGTAGAACAAATTGCAAGCGATATCATCGGTATGCAATTGATTACGCCACAAACAAGTGCTGAAGGTAAAAAAGTAAACATGGTTTTGGTTGCCGAAGATGTATATTATCCTGGCGAAAGCGAAACTTCAGAATTTTATATGTCGGTTCTTTTAAACAGAGCTAACGGAAGAAATATGATTGTGTATTCTACCGAAGGTGGAATGGACATTGAGGAAGTTGCTGAGCACACACCTCACTTAATTTTCAATGAAGAAATTGATCCAAATGCAGGATTACAAGGTTTTCAGGCAAGAAGAATTGCTTTCAATTTAGGTCTTTCTGGAAACGCTTTCAAAGAAATGGTTCAATTTATTGATGCCCTTTACAAAGCTTATGTAGGTTCAGACGCTTCAATGTTTGAAATCAACCCTGTATTAAAAACATCCGATAATAAAATCATTGCCGTTGATGCTAAAGTAAATTTAGATGACAACGCATTATACAGACATGCTGATTTAGCTGCTTTCCGTGATGAGCGTGAAGAAAACCCAATTGAGGTTGAAGCTAAAGCTGCCGGTTTGAACTACGTTGACCTTGACGGAACCGTAGGTTGTATGGTAAACGGTGCCGGACTTGCTATGGCAACCATGGACTTAATTAAATATGCAGGTTTTGAACCAGCTAACTTCCTAGACGTGGGTGGAACTGCCGATGCGAAACGTGTGGAACTTGCTTTCAGAATCATCTTAAAAGACCCGAACGTAAAAGCTATTTTGATCAATATTTTTGGTGGAATCGTTCGTTGCGATCGTGTAGCGCAAGGTGTTGTTGACGCTTACAAAAACATGGGCGACGCTATTAAAGTGCCAATCATTGTGCGTTTACAAGGTACCAATGCAGAAATCGCCAAAGAATTAATCGATAATTCAGGAATGCCTATTTTATCAGCGGTACAATTTCAAGAAGCTGCCGATCAAGTACAAAAAGCATTATCATAATAGAATAAGTTACTTATATACAAAGTCTCAAGTGCAAACTTGAGACTTTTTTTTGTTTTTAAGAAGCACCAACCTCCGTTTTTTCAAGACGTTTTGTCCTGCTATCGCCTTTATCTTGCTCGCCCTACGGGACTTCGCAAGGATATCGGCTCCATCAGGGCTAATTATGAAGAGTAGTTTTCATAAGACATTTTGTTGAAAGGCAATAGGCATTAGGCAATAGGCAATAGTTTTGACACCGATAAATATGAAAGATAGTTTTTCAGTTATCGTTTTTGAGTTTCAAAGTTGCAAAGATACAGAGTTACAAAGTTTTTAAATTTGTGTGAATTTGTGACTCGAGCAAAGCGAACAGACGAAGTAAAATTGAGGTTGTGAAAATTGATTTTTGATATTGATTTTTGATATTGATATTGATTTTTGATATTGATTTTTGATATTGATTTTTGATATTGACAATGTATGTCATTTCTTATAAATCACTGAGCATAGCAGTAAATAGTATAAAATAAAATCAATTAAAAATCCATCAAATCTGTCAAATCCGTGGCAAAAAAAAGAGTCAATTCTAGCTAGAATTCACGCCCGCTTTATCCACAATGTTTGTCATTCCGTAGGAATCTCAAAAATTATCTTCATTGTTTTAGAAAAAAACTGAAACTAATCCGCAACAATTAAATATTTTATTTACATTTGAAAACATATACAAAAACACTAATCTGTTTTGAAGTTGTTTGCCAAACAAAAAATGATAAAAAACGCAAAAAAATATGAAAATATTACCAATTGAAAAATTAACTTTTGTTACTGAATTATCAAAATCTAAAGTAATTGAAGAATTGAATTCAAACATCAGACCAAAACAAAATTTTGGATTGCGAAATACAAAAATAGAAACTGGAAAAAAATTTGAAGGACATGTATTCGGAGATAATTTTAAAGTTACAAGAATAATAAATTACAAAAATTCATTCCTTCCAGAAATTAATGGAAAAATTATTGAAAAACTGAACGGAACAGAAATTGAAGTTGAATTAAAACCAGCAAGTTTTGTTTTGGGTTTTATGATACTTTGGTTTGGAGGTGTTTCATTGGGATTTATTGCAACACTAATTGGAGCAATTATTGGTAAAGGTCCTATTTACGTTTGCATATTTCCTTTATTTATGTTGCTTATGGGATTTGGAATTTTGAAATTTGGTTTCTCAACAGAAACTGAAAAATCTAAAAAAGATATAATTGAAGTTTTAGAAGCAAAATTAAAGAAATAAAAAAACGGCAGTTAACAGCAAGAGTTTCGTTGCGGCTGAAAGCCGAGCAATTAAACTCCTGTTGAACGGAATCAAAATATTGACGCCCATTATGGGTTAATCTAAAAAGTTTTTTGTGAGATTTTCTAGAGGATTTAGTTCCTCTTTTTTTATGCCATTTTGTTAAACCTACAAGGTTTTGGAAACCTTGCAGGGAGTAAAAACCGTAATTCGTAATTTATAATTCGTAATTGTTAAAAAAGCCCAAAAGTTTGAAGAAAGCCCAAAACATGGAAGCTTACCCCCGATTGTAGCGGAAATCCTTTTTGTTTTTTTTAAACAAAAAGATTGTAGCGAAAAGCGGGAACATGGTTTGGAAAATGCCCGAGCCTTTTGGTTCAAAAATAAAAAAACCTCTTCTGATGAAAGAGGTTGATGTATTTTATTTAGTTTTTTTGAAGTATTTCGGTTAACACATTGGCTTCGGTTGCGTTTGGAAAGGTTATTTTGAGTAATTGCGCTAATGTTGGTGCAATTTGAGTGATAACTTTTCGTTCGCTTGTTTGTCCTTTTGGGATGTTCCAGCCGTAAAAAATCAAAGGCACATGGGTGTCATAGGTGTAAATCGTTCCGTGTGACGTTCCGGTTGGTCCGTACTCGATGTAGCCTGGTTTATCGAGAATGACAAGGTCGCCGTTTTGTGTTGGATCATATCCGTTTGCAATGAAGTTTAGGTAAAAATCGGCACCCGATGAAGCCAAGATTTCTTCTTCAGTGTACACTCTTTTCACTTGGTCTTGTGTGTATAAAAAATCTTTGAAGGATTGTTTCACTTTTTGTAAATCGAGCCCTTTAGTTTTGATGATTTCTTTGTTGAAAAAGATGTTGAAATTGGAATAGTTGAGCACCAAATCTTCTCCAAAAGTATCTTGAGAGAATTTTTTTAATGATTTTCTGATTTCTTTTGGCTCAACATTGGTCACATTATATTTTTGATCGGCTAAAAAACGTGCGTTTTCTGCACCCGCATGATCTGCAGTAAGAAAAACAACGTAATTATCTTTTCCAACTTGGGCATCTAGATACGTTAAAAAATCAGCAATGGTAGTATCTAGACGAAGATAAGTATCTTGTAATTCAATTGACCTTGGGCCAATAATATGCCCTATATAATCTGGAGATGAGAAACTTACGGTTAAAAAATCGGTATCATTATCTTTCCCTAAACTTTCATTTTTGATGGCTTCTTTTGCAAATTCTGCTAAAATATCGTTTCCAAAAGGAGTGGAACGAATAACCCCTGCGTCATTTTTCTCATACATTTCTTTTAAATTGTATGGCAAAACTGGTTTTTCGGCTTTGTATAATTTTCCTTCGTATGGATTGTCGTCTGGCATTGATTCGTTGTAAGTTGCGATTGGTTTGTACAAATCCCAACCTTTGTCAAAATACTTCATATAACGCTTTTCATTGTTAAAATTGGTAACCCATTGAGGTAATTGTGCGCCGTAAAAAGTACTTGAAATGAAAGAACCCGTTTTGCTGTACCAAAATGCCCAATTGGCAAAATGCCCTGCTGGTAGTATAGCACCTCTGTCTTTTAAACTCATCCCGATTACTTTACCTTTAAAATTGGTTGACAAACGCAATTCGTCGGTAATCGTTGTTGATAGTAAATTTTTTGGAGACATTTCGCCTTCGTCTTTTGTTCCGTTACCAAGAGTGGAAACGGCGGTATCATCTGTGCAGTATATTTCTTTTCCTAACTTTCTACTGAACCATTCATTTCCAACAATTCCGTGAACAGAAGGAGTGGCACCTGTGTAAACAGAAGCGTGGCCTGGCGCGGTATACGTGGGTAAAAAATTATAATGGGTATTGTTAAATACATATCCTTTGTCCATTAATTTTTTAAATCCATCGTTTGAAAAATCATCAGAAAAACGATATAAATATTCCATTTTCATTTGATCTACAACGATTCCGACAACCAATTTTGGTCTTTTTTGTGCGAACAATGAAAGAGAGCACAAAAGTAATAGGAGCAATTTTTTCATGATTTATTTTTTTGTAAATATAATTTTTTGTGCTGTTTAAATAAAATTGGGAAGGTTAAATTCATATTATTAAAAATGAATCATTTCAGATTTTGCAAATTCAAATTCAGTTATGATTGTATCAATGATTATGGAAACAGGTCGAATATCATGAATCAAACCAGCGATTTGACCAATTTCGAGTTCACCTTCAATTAAATCACCTTCAAACATGCCTCTTTTGGCTCTTCGTTTTCCTAAAAGTTCTACTAAATCTTCTTTGGTAGGGCAATTTGAATAAAGTTGTTGAATGTCATTATAAAATTTATTTTTTATCAATCGAACCGGCGCTAATTCTTTCAATGTTAATTGGGTGTCACCCTCGCCTGTTTCAATAATTGTTTGCTTAAAATTATCGTGTGCCGAGCTTTCGGTTGATGCTGCAAATCGGCTGCCCATTTGAACGCCATCTGCACCCAAAACCATGGCTGCGAGCATCCCTCTTCCTGTTGCAATTCCCCCTGCTGCTATAAGTGGAATCGTAATTTGTTCTTTCACCATCGGAATCAATGTCAACGTTGTAGTTTCCTCACGACCGTTATGTCCGCCGGCTTCAAAACCCTCTGCAACCACTGCATCTACGCCAGCTTCTTGCGCTTTCAAAGCGAATTTTGAGCTACTTACAACATGAACAACTGTAATTCCATGGTTTTTTAAATGAGATGTCCATGTTTTTGGATTACCCGCCGATGTAAATACAATTTTAACTCCTTCTTCAATTACAATTTGAATAATTTCTTCAATATTTGGATACAACATTGGAACATTAACCCCAAAAGGTTTATCGGTTGCTTTTTTACATTTTTGGATATGTTCACGAACAACTTCTGGATACATGGAACCTGCGCCAATCAAACCTAATCCACCAGCATTACTAACAGCGCTTGCCAATTTATATCCGCTGTTCCAAATCATACCACCTTGAATGATTGGATATTTAATGTGAAATAATTGCGTAATTTTATTCATATTCAAAGTTACTTTTTAATTATTTTACCTGACTGAACACCATTTACTGATTCGATAGTATAATAATACAAACCTTTTTGTAAATTAGAAAGTGACATTTTTCCATCCGAATGGTAGTTACTTTTATCAAAAACAAGTTGCCCTAAATTATTAAAAATTGAAATTTGCATATCTAAATCTGGTGAAGTAGCATGAACATAAAATGCATCTGAAGTTGGATTGGGATAAACTATCAATTCATTTTTTAATGAGTTTACGTAAAGCTGTGCATTGGATAAGGCAGTTTGAAAATCAGGAATGCCATATCCGTATTGGTTATTTGGATTGGAATATTTATCAGCAGATTGTTTTACAAAATCAAGGACTTGTTGGTTTGTAAGTGTAGGCACGGCTTGCCAAAAACTAGCTATCATGCCAGAAATTATGGGACATGAAAAAGAAGTGCCGTTTCCTGAAACAATATGTCCAGAGGAACTTGACACAATAACACTTTGTCCTTGTGCCATCACATCAGGTTTTATTCTATTATCGAATGTTGGTCCGATGGAACTGAATGTAGCATAATTTTCGTCTGGCTGTACTGCTCCCACTGCAAAAACATGTGTGGCTTCTGCAGGAACGCGTATGTGTGGTGCCGTGGCAGAAGCACCTGAATTTCCTGCACTTGCAACCACAATAATTCCTTTACTAAAAGCAATATTTGCACCTTTAGAACCAAAAGCTTTATTACCCGTCATATCATTATATGTATGGCTATAACTTGGATTGTCATAACCAAAATAACCTAGGGATGACGTGATAATATCAGCCCCTAACCTATCTGCTTCCTCAGCAGCTTGAACCCAATAGCTTTCCTCGACAGGGTTTTCGACCACAACATCTTCTGTAATGAACAAGTAATACTTTGCATTCGGAGCTGTTCCAATTAGTTGACCATCAACCTTGCCACCCATGCATGATAAAACCATTGTACCGTGACTGTCTAAAGCATAAATATCTGTTGACCCAGAAACAAAATTATAGCCGCCCAAAACCAAATTATTCGTAAATAAATTCTGTAACGGTTGAATAGTATTTGCATTTAAAAACCCTGAATCTAAAACAGCAATGACTTTTCCTGCGCCCGTGTAATCCGATTGGTGTAATAAATGTCCGTTTAACATTTGAACTTGATTGGCCGAATTTCCATAAGAATAATTGATATCCGTTTCAAAATTTTTAGAAATAGTATTTATATCTAAAGTTGAAGTAACTCTTGCATTTAAAGCATTGTTTGCGAACTTGATTGAAGTAACAAAAGTTAAACTTGATAAGGATTGAATGTCTGAAATGGATCCTCTAACATGCACGCAATTCAACCATTTTGATTGAGCCATAACAACAATACCTATAACAGCATCTACTTGATCAATATAGGGTTGATGGATTGGCGCATCGTTTATGTTTAGCAGAATACTTTGATTTGTGCGTCGGTCCAAAGCTCTTTGCGTTAACATTTGTAACGGATTATCTAGGTAATATTGCGCATTGGGTTTTCCAGAAAAATAAATCCATGCATCCTCTTGACAAAAAGATGAAATGGACATAAAAAACAAAAGAAATAATACTATTTTTTTCATGATTTACATTTTTAGAATTAAGAAATAACCCCGGACCCTATTAATTCGTCACCTATATTCCAAGCAACAAATTGTCCTTGTGTGATGGCCGATTGCGGATTTTTGAAAACAACATATAACCCTGAAACAAATTGATATAATGTGGCTTCTTGCAATTCTTGTCGGTATCTTATTCTGGCTAAAACATTCATTGATTGACCAGATTCCAATTTTAAATCTTCACGAATCCAATGAATTTCTGACGGTTGAATTTTTAAAACCGATCTAAAAAGTCCAGGATGTTGGCTTCCTTGCCCGGTATAAATTGAATTGCTGATTACGTCAGTGGCAATAATAAACAAGGCTTCTTTGGTACCACCCACATTTAATCCTTTTCGTTGACCAATAGTAAAATAATGAGCCCCTTGGTGTTTACCTACAACCATTCCATCAGTTGGTGTGTATTGAATTGGTGTTGATTTATATTGTAATTCTTCTTCTAGATTGCTAAAATTTGGTAACTCTTTTTGGTAAATAGCACTAGTGGCTTCTATTTCAAAAATCAAACCTTCTTTTGGTTGCAATTGTTGTTGTAAAAACTCAGGAAGTCGCACTTTACCAATGAAACATAAACCTTGTGAATCTCTTTTTTCTGCAGTTATCAAATCAAGTTTTGTTGCAATTTCTCTAACTTGAGGTTTGGTTAATTCACCTATCGGAAACAAGGCTTTTGCCAATTGGTTTTGTGATAACTGACATAAAAAATAGGATTGATCTTTATTCCTATCGATGCCCGCAAGTAGTTGATATTGAGCACTTCCTTTAATAGAAACTTCGCCTTTACGGCAGTAATGACCCGTTGCTACAAAATCTGCTCCAAGTGACAAAGCGATTTTCATGAAAACATCAAACTTAATTTCTCGGTTGCATAACACATCCGGATTTGGCGTTCGACCTTGTTCATATTCATGAAACATATAATCGACTATTTTTTCTTTGTATTGCTCGCTTAAATCTACCGTTTGAAATGGTATGCCTAATTTTTCTGCAACCAATAAAGCGTCATTTGAATCCTCAAGCCAAGGACATTCGTTGGAAATGGTTACCGAATCATCGTGCCAATTTTTCATAAAAAGTCCAATCACTTCATATCCTTGCTCTTGCAAAAGATAGGCAGCTACACTGGAATCAACTCCACCAGAAAGACCAACAACAACTCTTTTCTTTTTCATTTAATTTGGTTCTTCAGTAATAGGTTTCTTTTTTATTTTAATTTGTTTTGGAAAATTCATGTTCACTTGTTCGGTTTTTCCTTTGGTAGTTATTTCCCATATCCCCACTTTTTTACCGTTTTTATAAATACCTTTTGAAACGATAACATTGGCGTCGTTTCTAAAAATAGCTGGACCGTCAAATTCATCGTTTATATAATTTGAGTCTTCAAAAACAATTCCGTTTTTTGCGTATTTTTTGTAAGGTCCGTTTTTTATTCCATTCTTAAAAGTGGTTTCTTCAGCAATTTTTTGATTGGAATAAAATACTTTTTTAACGCCTTCCAATTTTCCTTTTACATAAAATTCAGAAGTCATAATGGTAGTAGCATTTTCATGATAATACTTCCATTCTCCTTCTAGAAGTTTGTTTACGAGTTTTCCTTCACTTACTTTATTACCTTTCTGATTAAAAAATATGGTGTAACATGAATTGTCTTTGCTATTAAATTCTCTGGTAGCAATAATAGTTCCAGCTTTTGTATCATCATAAAAAACGAATTTACCTACCTCATTACCATGTTCAAAAGTACCTTGATATCGAGGTCTTTTAGATTCTTCATAAATCCCTTTCCACAGACCAACTTTTTTACCTTGTGCATCTATTTTATTCACTTCTTGTGAGAAGGTTATTAATGACGACAATAAACAAATTAAAAGATATTTCATGTTTTTCATTTTACAAATTTAAATAGGTTTATCAAAAATTATGCACTTTTAAAAAAATACATTTTGAATTTTTAAAGTTACAAAAAAGACTCTGTTTATATTGCATTCAATAAAAACAGAGTCTTAAAATAATTATTGTGTAAAACTATTTTTTATTTATTTTCTTTTGTTCTTCTGCCTGTTCCATCATTTCGCGCATTTTGCGTTGGAACTTACCTTCCGTTTTTGGCTTCGTTTTGTTTTCTTGAATTTGTGCATGAATTTTATCGCTGTTGATAAAGTATTTTTTTATTACTAACATAATTCCAATAGTAATTAGATTTGAGATGAAATTGTATAAACTCAATCCAGAACCATAGGTATTGAAGAAAATAAGCATCATAATTGGCGAAACATAAATCATTATTTTCATGATTTTTGCCATATCTGGCATTCCTTCTTGTTGTGGCTGCGCCATGGCGTTGTCACCAGAAGTCATTTTCATATAAAAGAAAATGGCAATTGCAGCTAAAATCGGGAACAAACTGATGTGATCACCATATAACGGAATATTGAATGGAAGTTTTGCTACTTGGTCAAATGAAGATAAATCATCTGCCCATAAAAAACTTTTTTGTCTCAATTCAAATGCTGATGGAAAAAACTGAAACGAAGCATACATAAATGGCAATTGAATCAATGCAGGAATACAACCCGCCATTGGATTCACGCCGGCTTTATTGTATAATTTCATTGTTTCTTGTTGCTTTTTCATTGGATCTTTTGCGAATTTTTCGCCAAGCTCCGTCAATTCAGGACGTAGTACTTTCATTTTTGCTTGTGATAAAAATGATTTAAACGTAATGGGTGACATCGCAATTTTAATGATTATGGTAAATAAAATAATTGCAATTCCAAGTCCCATGAAAGAACTTAACAAACCAAATAATGGTATGAAAATGAATTTATTAATCCAACCAAAAATTCCCCAACCAAGTGGAACAATTTTTTCAAAATTTTTGTTGTAGCTGTCTAATGTTTTATAATCTGTTGGTCCGTAATACCAGTTCATTTTATAATCTAACTCTCCGTTTTTAAATGCTAACGGAAAGGTAGATTTTAATTGCTTGGTAAAAATGGTATCGGTTTTTTCGTCTTCGAATATTTTTTTTGATTCTAATTTTGATGTTTCAAAGGGTGTTGATGTTAATAATATTGAAGAGAAAAAATGCTGTTTATAAGCTATGAACGTTGTTTTCTCTGCGTCTTCTTCGCCTAAAGCGCTTACGCCTGTATAACTAATTTTTCCGTCTTTATGTTCAAAATATATTTCGGTATAACGGTCTTCGTAGGTGATACTTTTTTCATTTCTGTAAGCTTTCAAATCCCAAACAATATTAGGAGATTTTGAAGTGTTCAGCACTTGGTTCAATCCTTGAGAATTAATATCAAAGTCAATCAAATATTGATTTGGTTTGATAACGTAAAGGTATTCCAAATAAGCGTTTTGACTGGCTTTCAACTTCATTGACAGCACTTGATTTCCGTCTATAGTGGTTAAAGTTGGTTCAAAAAACAGGTCTTTTGTATTTAAAATTCGGTTGTCTTTTGTATGTAACTCAAGATTAAAAGAGGCGTTATTATTGTTGATTAACTCAACCATTTGACCGGATCCTTTTTTGAATTTTTCAAACTTTTTTAATTTAGCTTCTATTATATATCCCCCTTTGTTGGAAATCTTAAGGAAAACTAAATCATTTTCAATTATTTTAAAATCATTTTTTGCAGATGGTAATGTAGCTGAAAAGGCAAAAGCTCCGAGTGACGATTGTAATTTTTGTAGTTTGGCAGTATCGGCAATGGTTGTATCAACAATTGTTTTTTCAATTGTTTTGGTAGCTGCTTCTTTTGCTTTTTTTACTTTATTAATTTGTTCTTTTTTAGCTTTTTCGGCTTCTTCTTTTTGAGCTTCTTTTTGGCTATTGAACATCATATACATTACGATTATAAAGATTAATGCAAATCCTATAATTGAATTTTTGTCAAATTTTTTTTCTTCCATTATTTTAATTGTAATTAATGAATGCCTTTTTTAGTTAATTATGTTTTGTTACCTTTATTCTATGAAATAACCTTTATTAATTAGCCCTGATTGAGCCGATATCCTCGTAGCGCAGCGGAGAGATAAAGGCGAAAGCAGGAATGACCTTTATTGAAAAAGCCCGAGCCTATTGCTTCAAATTATGTTCATTGTGAAGAACCATTGCGGCCACAAAGTTAACAAAAATTGGGTGCGGGCAAGCAACCGTACTTTTATATTCAGGATGGTATTGAACGCCGATGAAAAACGGGTGGTTTTTGAGCTCCACAATTTCTACCAAACCGGTGTCTGGATTGATTCCAGAGCTTATTAAACCTGCGTTTTGCAATTCGGTTGCATAGGTATTATTGTATTCGTAGCGATGACGGTGGCGCTCCAAAATTTGGCTTTTTCCATAAATTTTGTGTGCCAAAGTACCCTCTTTAATGTCGCATTTCCAAGCACCAAGTCGCATGGTTCCACCTTTATCGGTGATGGTTTTTTGTTCTTCCATGATGCTGATAACAGGATATGAAGTAAGTTCGTTCATTTCTGTAGAATTTGCATCTTTGTGACCTAAAACGTTTCTAGCATACTCAATAACAGCCATTTGCATTCCGAGACAAATTCCGAAAAACGGTATGTTGTTTTCACGAGCATAACGAACTGCTTCAATTTTTCCTTCGATACCTCTTTCACCAAAACCTGGAGCTACAAGTATGCCATCTATACCGCTTAATCTTTCGGCAACATTATGATTATCAATATATTCTGAATGAATGCAAACAACATTTACTTTGGTTTCGTTACTTGCACCAGCGTGAATAAAAGCTTCTAAAATAGATTTGTATGAATCTTGAAGTTCGATATATTTTCCAATTAAACCAACGTTTATGGTATGTTTCGGATTTTTTAATCGGTGTAAAAAGACATTCCAATTGTTTAAATCGGGATCTGCTTTTGTTGGTAAGTTTAATTTCTTTAAAGCAACAAGATCTAATTTTTCTTGAAGCATTAAATTTGGCACTTCATAAATTGTGGACGCGTCGATGGATTGAATGACTGCTTCGCGTTTTACATTGCAGAATAAAGCTAATTTTTGACGTAAATCGTCAGACAATTCGTGCTCGGTTCTGCACACAAGAATATCAGCTTTGATGCCGCTTTCCATTAAAGTTTTAACAGAATGTTGGGTTGGTTTTGTTTTTAATTCGCCTGCTGCTGCTAAATAAGGAACTAAAGTTAAATGAATTACAATACCGTTATTTTCGCCCAATTCCCAAACCAATTGACGAACCGATTCGATGTAAGGCAACGATTCGATGTCACCGACCGTACCGCCAATTTCAGTAATTACAATATCAAAATCGCCCGATTTACCAAGCAATTGCATTCTTTCTTTGATTTCGTTGGTGATATGCGGAACAACTTGAACTGTTTTACCTAAAAATTCACCTCTTCGTTCTTTTTCGATTACTGAAAGATATACTCTACCTGTAGTAACGTTATTTGCTTGCGAAGTTGGTACGTTTAAAAAACGTTCGTAGTGTCCAAGATCTAAATCTGTTTCTGCACCATCATCGGTAACAAAACATTCCCCGTGTTCGTATGGGTTTAAAGTTCCTGGATCTACATTTATATAAGGATCAAATTTTTGAATAGTAGTTCTGTAACCTCTTGCCTGCAGTAATTTTGCTAAAGATGCGGCAATTATTCCTTTTCCTAAAGAAGAAGTTACACCACCTGTAACAAAAATGTATTTCGTTTGATTCATTGTAAAGTTAAGTTGTATTGTTTCAAAAAACGAAGCAAAAATACGATAAAAAAAAGAAATAGAAAGCGTCTTTTTGATTTTAGAATAAATAAATTTATTCTTTAGAATATTGCCTTTTTATGTTTCTAATTAAATCTTCAAGTCCGTTTAATTTGAGTTCATAAACGAGTTTGATTTGCTCACCTAACGCACCATTTGGCAACCGATTATTGCACAACCAAACAACATAAAATTCTGGCAAATCTATTAAAAATGCACCTTCATATTTACCGTATGGCATTTTGGTATAAGCCAATTTAATGAGTAATTCTTGTTGTGTATTCATCTATTTTTGGTGATTACAACCAATTGAAAGTTATCTCTTTCTTTATTTCTGGATGTAAACTATGAAAAACGGGGCAAGTCAAGGCCGTTTTCTCTAAAATGGTTTTTGTTTTGTCATCTACCGATGTTAGCATAGTAAATTGAATGTGTATTTCGGTGATTCGTCTAGGCTCTGTCCCCATCACTTTGGTAACTGCTGCAATTGAATTAGAAAGATTTACATCCATTGACTCTGCTTTTATTCCCATAACAGTAAACATGCAACTGGCTAAACCGTTAGCTACAGTATCTGTTGGTGAAAAAGCTTCCCCTTTTCCGTTGTTATCGATAGGTGCATCCGAAATAATTTCCGAACCCGATTGTATATGGATTGATGATGTGCGTAATTGTCCTAAATAAGTAACTTCTGATGTCATTATTGTGCTGTTTTTATGGTTAAATCCGAATCATAATATAAAACATAAACGCCTTTGTTTACATAACCTCCTGAAACTTTTTGATCATAATTGAATTTATTTTCAACTTGTTCTGAAACTGTTTCGTTTACTGATTGCTCAAAAGATGTTGGTTGCGATAATCGAATCATTGTATCGAAGGTGATATCAAAACCACGTGTTGCATATTGATTGGGGTTTACTTTATTCTTTTTCTTATAGGATTGTTCAAATTGTTTCGCACTTTCTGAGTCATTAGACCTAGTAACCGATGGATACATTAATTTTAAATCTGTCAATCGACTTAAAGGAATCTCTTCAAAATCTAAAGTTTCATTAGGTTCTAAAATTACTAATTGCACTTGATATAGTTTTTGCAAACCTTTTAAAATACTAGTAATTGAAAGCACATTTCCAGTTTTTTCAGAAGCTAAAATCACATAATTCATTTGATCTTTTACAAAATGTTTTTTAATACTATCGGTAATAAAACTACCTTTTTCTGAAGTTCTGATAATTTTTACATCATTTTGAAATGATTGAATATATTGTTTGATACTTACTTTTTTCGGATCTATTGCAGCGATTATATTTCCGTTTTTGGAACGCATGTATTGAAACATGGCATTTTTTATATCATCACTTTGGGGTGTTGATTGAAATAAATTAGTAAAACTCAATCCGTCATCTTTTGAAAGTGGCGATATAACCGGAATTTTAAGTGTTTCTAATTCTTTCGCTACTTTTTCTACATTGGTTTGATAAAAGGGTCCAATAACCGCATCAACATCTGTAAAATTATTTTTTTGAATGGTATTCAAAACCGTTGAACCGTTTTTAGACTCTTGCGAATCAAAAATTTTGACATCCAGATTTAAACCCAATACTTTAGCTGAATCGACAGCCATCATGACGCCAGAATAAAAATCCAATGTCATGTTCAAAAACTTATCTTTTTTCAAGCGTTCCGAAATTGTATTAACGGTATCATTCTGAATTTTTGTGGCATTAAAAGGTAAAAAGAGCACTAATTTTTTTCGCTGTTGAGACGCATTTGATTTAGAAAAAACCAAAGAATTATTTTTAGTTTCCTTTGAAAAGGAGAGTGTGGCGGGAACTTTAATGATCATTTCTTCTTTTACGCCATTTTTCAATTCTGGATTTAAACTTACTAATGCTATTTCGGTCAAGCCAAATTGACGGGTGAGGCTGTACATTGTTTCACCTGATTTTACGGTATAATCCAAGGTGTTATTGGAGTTGTCTTTTGGTTTAATATTTGATTCTGATGGAATTACTGATTTAGAATCCTTGCTTTTTTGAATAGAAAGTTTGAAACCTATGGGAAGATTTTGAACAATTTCTGGATTTTGTTTTTCTAATTCTTCAACACTAATTCCATACTTTGTGGCAATACCAAACTTGGTTTCTTTGGGTTGTACTTCATGTGTAAAAGACTCTTTTGAAATGAGAGCTGGATTGTTTGTTTTGGTAATTTTCTTAATGATTAATTCTTGTCCAATTTGAAGCCCTGATGTTTTAAGAAATGTATTGTTCTGATATAACTCTTGATCAGATACGTTGTATTGTTTCTGAATCGAATATAGTGTTTCTTTCGACTTAACGGTATGTATTATATCTAGTTGCGAAGTAACTGCTGGGTTTTTCTTTATTGATTTTGATGGGATAACGAGAATTTGATTGGGTTGAATACCGTTTTGAGAATCTGGGTTCAACTCATAAATATCATGAGGAGTTATTTGATATTTAATAGCAATTTGGGTTATTGTTTCCCCTTTTATTACTTGATGTTTTAAAAAATTCTGTCCAATAATTGAACCAAACATTAACAATAAAACCATACAAAACCATTGCTTTTTCATATCCTATATTTTATATTGTTTTCATCAAATACAATACCATTATTGCATTTGATGAAAATTATTATGGCGTACTATTCCCACTCTATCGTTGCAGGTGGTTTTGAGCTAATATCATAAACAACTCTATTCACTCCTTTTACTTTATTGATAATTTCATTAGAAATCAACATCAAAAATTCATAGGGTAAATGCACCCAGTCAGCCGTCATTCCGTCTGTTGATTCAACAGCTCTAAGAGCTACAACTTTTTCGTAAGTACGTTCATCGCCCATAACGCCAACACTATTTACAGGCAACAAAATAGCGCCCGCTTGCCACACTTTATCATACAAACCATGCTCTTTTAATCCGTTGATAAAAACGGCATCAACTTCTTGTAAGATTCGTACTTTTTCTGGAGTAATGTCTCCTAAAATTCTAATGGATAGTCCTGGTCCTGGAAAAGGATGACGTCCTAATAATTCTGGATCAATGCCTAATGATGCGCCTACTCTTCGAACCTCATCTTTAAACAACATGCGTAAAGGTTCGACGATTTTTAATTTCATATAATCAGGTAAACCACCCACGTTGTGATGCGATTTTATAGTTGCAGAAGGTCCTTTTACAGAAATAGATTCAATAACATCTGGATAAATTGTGCCTTGTGCCAACCAAGTTACATCTTCAATAATTTTTGATTCATCATCAAAAACTTCAATAAATACACGTCCTATAATTTTACGTTTTGTTTCAGGATCATCCACGCCTGCAAGTTCGCTCAAAAAACGTTCAGAAGCATCCACACCTTTTACGTTGAGACCCATTCCTTTGTATTGATTCAATACATTTTCAAATTCGTTTTTGCGTAATAATCCGTTATTTACGAATATACAATATAAATTTTCACCAATTGCTTTGTGAAGTAAAACAGCAGCTACAGTAGAATCTACACCACCTGAAAGACCTAAAACTACTTTATCGCCTTGAATTTTTTCTTGTAATTCTTTTACATTATTTTCTACAAAATTTCCTGGTGTAAATGTTTGTTCGACTTTTGCAATTTTAACCAAAAAGTTTTCAAGCATCTGTTTTCCATCTACAGAATGATATACTTCTGGGTGAAATTGAATGGCAAAAGTTTGTTCGCCTTCAATTCGATAGGCAGCATTTTGAACGTCTTTGGTACTTGCCAAACAAACACCGCCTGTTGGTAAATGTTTTATCGTATCGCTATGACTCATCCAAACCTGACTATTGGCTGGAATGTTTTCCATAAACAATTCATTCTCTTTAATATAAGATAAATTAGCTCTACCATATTCTCTAATATTGGAAGCAGCGACTTCACCACCCGAAAAATGAGCCAAATATTGAGCACCATAACAAACGGCTAACAAAGGAAATTTACCTCTAAATAAAGACACATCTACTTTAAGTGCATCTTCTGACCGAACAGAATAAGGACTTCCACCAAGAATTACGGCTTTATATGAAGATAAGTCTTCTGGAATGTTGTTGTAAGGAAAAATTTCGCAAAATATATTTAATTCGCGAACGCGTCGAGCAATAAGTTGAGTGTATTGCGACCCGAAATCTAAAATAAGTACGTTGTGTTGCATGCGCAAAAGTACTATTCTAAATTGACTTTTAAAAGTTAGATTATTTTTTTTTGAATTTTTTTACACTACTCGCTTAAATTAATAAGTATAAATGTAAAGTTAAGAGTATATAAAATTCAATATGTATAAATTAGTTTGACATTATAGTCATTATAGTCATTATAATCATTTCAATTAGGGAATTAAGATGATTAAAAGATTTTTTACTTTAATTTAATTTAAAGTTTTTAAAACTTAAATAAATAAATTTTCGCAAATTTTACTATCGACATCTGAAAAAGATATATTAGCCATCTATGGTTGGTAAAAAAAGGATGGTATTATAAAGAAGATTCTCTTTCAATAATAGTAGTTGTAAGTTCAATTGTTTTTGGCGTGAAGGACTTCATCTCTTTATTTGCATTCATTTCTTCTAATAGTAAGTTGAACGATTGTACCCCCATTTCATAACTAGGTTGATCTACCGTACTTAATTTTGGTGTAATTACTTTTGACATGAACCAATTACTAAAACCAATTATCTTAACTTGTTGTGGAACTTTAATATTATTTTCATTAAAATAAGCCAAAACTCCTACAGCAACTAAGTCGGTTATGACGAAAATTCCATCTACATCTGGGTGGCCTTTAATAATCTGTTCTGCAAATTCTTTCCCTTCATCAAATGTTACGTTTTTGCAAGTGTAAACTAGTTTTGGGTCAAAAGGAATATGGTTTTTTTCTAATGCTTTTTTATAGCCCAAAAATCTATCGATAGCATTTTGAGGATTTACTGGACCACGAATATGCGCAATTTTCTTGCATCCTTTATGTATTAAATGTTCGGTTGCTTCAAATGCCGCCTTTTGATCGTTGATGATTACTTTTGAACTCGGAATTAATTTTGCAATTTTATCAAATTGAACTAATGGAATTTCTCTTCGAATAATTTCTTTTAAATGAAGGTCGTCATTAGATTCATTAGAAAGAGAAAGTATAATTCCGTCTACTCTTTTATTTAAAAGCAATTCAACTTGTTTAATTTCCAACTCTAGCGATTCATTTGATTGTAGAATGATGACCAAATAACCGTTTTTTTCTGCTTCAGCAATAATACCATTTACTACACTCGAGAAAAAGTGGTGCACTACCTCAGGAATAATAAGTCCTATTGTTTTCGATTCTTTGGTTCTAAGGTTAACCGCAAAAGAATTGGGAGTATATTGCAAACTATTAGCAAGATCTAAAACCGATTTTTTTGTCTTTTCACTAACATCAGGATAGTTTTTCAAGGCTTTAGAAACCGTGGTAATAGAAATCCCTAAAGTTTCCGCAATTTGTTTTAAAGTTATCTCTTTCATTTAACAAATATGATAATAATATTTTTAATTTCAAAAACGAAAACGTTTTCGGTACTTTCGAAAACGTTTTCGATAATGAATTGTGAAATTAATGTTAACTAAAAATATATTTTTGAAAAAATTAATCAACCTTTTTTATTAATCAAACAAAAATCAAAAATGAAAAAAATTACTAATTTTTTGAAAAAAATGATGGTTATAGCAGCCTTAATGTTGTTCAATCAATCGTTCGCTCAAAGTGGTACTCTATCAGGAAAAATTTCTGACACAAATGGTGTTGCGATTAGCGGTGCTAATGTAACTGTGGAATCTAAAGTAACATCTACAAGCGCAGAAGGTACTTATTCTATTTCTGGATTACCAAATGGTACAGTTTCAGTAACCGTATCATATGTTGGTTTTAAAACTAGCAAACAAAATGTTTCTATTATCGGAAACACCACTTTGGATGTAAAACTTCAAGATGACGCTTCAAATTTAGAAGAAGTTGTTGTAACGGGAGTTGTAAATCCTAAGAAAAAATTACAATCTAGTGTATCCATCACAACTTTAGATGTGAAACAAATTGAGCAATCAGCTCCTAGATCAACTGCTGAGATTTTTAGAACCATTCCAGGTATTCGTTCTGAGTCTTCTGGAGGAGAAGGAAACTCAAACATTGCTGTTCGTGGGGTGCCAATTTCTTCGGGTGGATCTAAGTATTTACAAATTCAAGAAGATGGTTTACCTGTATTATTATTTGGTGATATTGCATTTGCAACTGCCGATATTTTTACAAGATTTGATGGAAATGTTGCAAAAGTTGAGGCAATCCGTGGAGGTTCTGCTTCTATATTAGCCACTAACTCTCCTGGTGGTATCATCAACTTTATTAGCAAAACTGGTAAAACAGAGGGTGGTCGTATTGTAACAGGTTTCGGTTTGGATTATAATAATTTCAGAACTGATTTTGACTACGGAACTAAAATAGGTGACGGTTTATATTTTCACATGGGAGGTTTCTACAGAACTGGAGAAGGCGTAAGAAAAACAGGATTTACTTCTAACAATGGTGGTCAATTTAAATTTAACATTACTAAAGAATTTTCTAATGGTTCTGTTACTGTTTATACGAAATTCTTAAATGATAGAGCAGCGGCTTATATGCCAATGCCACTTCAAGTTTCTGGAACAAATGCTAATCCGTCTTGGGGAAGTATTTCTGGTTTTGATGCTACTCATGGAGCATTACAATCGGTTTACTTAAACCACAATGTAGGTTTAGGTCCTGATGGAGAATTAAGAAGAGCAGCTGTTGCTGATGGTATGAACCCTGTTTCAAAATCTATTGGTATTAGCGCAAACTTTACTCTAGATAATGGATGGAAAATTTCTGAAAACGGAAGATTTTCTTCTAACAAGGGTGGATTTATTGCTCCTTTTCCAGCAGAAGTTGGAACTGCAGCTTCAATCGCATCTTCTTTCGGAGCTGGTTCTACTTTAACTTATGCTAACAACGGAACTCCATTTAATACACCAAACGGATTGGTTTCAAGAATTCACATGTTTGATACCCAATTAAACAACTTAGATAACTTTATGAATGATTTAAAAGTTTCTAAAAAGTTTGATATAGTAGATGTAACTGTAGGATACTTCAAATCGCTTCAAAATATTTCTACTTCTTGGTTATGGAATTCATATTTACAAGAAGTATCGGATAACAATCCAAGATTAATCAATGTTACTAATGGAAGTGGAACTTTACTTTCAGAAAATGGATTGTACGCATACGGAACACCAGCTTGGGGTAACTTAGCAAGAAACTATGATACTCAATACAATGTTTCTGCACCTTATGCAAATATTAATATTACTGCAACTGAAAAACTTTCTATTGAAGCAGGTCTACGTTTTGATATGGGTAAAGTAACCGGATCATTTGCAGGTGGAGCTTCTAGTGCTTTTGATGTAAATAATAACGGAACTATATCTCCGGCTGAACAAAATGTATTCGGAGTAAATACTGCTAATTCAACTGCTGTAAACTACGATTATGATTATACTTCTTACTCTGTAGGTGCTAACTATTTATTATCTTCAAACCAGTCTATTTTTGCTAGAGTAAGTAAAGGTGCTTCTGCAAAAGCAGATAGAATCTTATTTTCTGGTTTAAACTATATGGACGGAAGCAAAATCAATGCGTTGGATTTCTTAACACAATCGGAAGTTGGTTTCAAACAAAAATTCTCAAAAGGATATTTTTATGCTACAGCTTTTCAAGCTAAAACAGATGAGCAAGGTGGATTTGAAGCTACTACTCAAACAATCATTCAAAACAATTATAAATCATACGGTTTAGAATTAGAATCTTCATACAATGTAGATAACAAATTGAACCTTAGAGGTGCATTAACATATACCAAAGCAGAAATTACTTCTGGAAGTAACAGTGGAAATGAGCCAAGAAGACAACCAAAATTGATGTATAACTTAATTCCATCATACAAATTTGGAAAAAACAATGATGCTATTGGATTCAGTTTTATTGGTCAATCAAAAGCATTTGCACAAGACGAAAACAAATTAGTTATGAATGGATTTATGATAGTTAACTCGTTCATCGATTTTACATTAACTAAAGGATTGTCTTTAAATTTATCTGGAAACAACTTATTAAACACTTTGGCTATTACCGAAGCTGAAGAAGGAAGTATTACAGAAAACCAAGTTAATTACATTAGAGCTAGACCAATGCCAGGAAGATCTATATCTATGGCAGTTACGTATAGATTCTAAATAATATTTACGTTAATTTTGTTAGTTAACAATTCCTGTGCTTACATTAGCGCAGGAATTGTTTTTTTAAATATTAATTTTTAAACAATGTATATTAAAAAGCCTGTATTAACTTTTTGGCAAATAATCAACATGAATGTTGGGTTTCTTGGTATTCAATATAGCTTTGGACTACAACAAAGTGCCATAAATCCAATATATGATTTTTTAGGAGCTCAACCCGATCAAATTCCAATTCTAAATTTAGCTGGACCATTAACTGGATTAATTATTCAGCCCATTATAGGTGCTTTAAGTGATAAAACTTGGTCTCCAAAATTTGGTGGGCGAAGAAAACCCTTTTTTCTTATCGGTGCCTTAATTTGTAGTTTAGCATTATTTCTTTTTCCATTCAGTAGTTCCCTTTGGATGGCAGCAGGATTACTTTGGATTTTAGACGTTGGTAACAATACTGCAATGGAGCCATACCGTGCTTTTATTGCAGATAAATTAGACGAAGACCAACAACCAACTGGTTTTCAAGCACAAAGTTTTTTTACTGGTTTTGGGCAAACCTTAGCAAATGTATCGTTATTCGTTTTTCCGCTTTTATTTATTGGCACTATGGGTAAATTACCTACTTGGGTTTTCGCTTCATTTTTTCTAGGATCTATTTGTTCAATCGCTTCGGTTTTATGGAGTTCGCATACTACCAAAGAAATCGAGCCTACACAAGAAGAGCTGCAAAAAATAAAGTCCGAATCCATAAGTATTATATCTCCCTTTGTTGATATTTTTAAAGCGATAATCGAGATGCCTAAAGTAATGTGGCAATTGGCATTAGTCTATTTATTCCAATGGTATGCCTTATTTTGTTATTGGCAAAACTCCTCCAAAAGCATTGCGCTATCGGTTTGGAACACCACTCCCGAAAAAGACATGAAATTGTATGGAGAAGCAGTAAGTTGGACCGGTTTAGTTAACGGCTGGTACAATATAGTTACCTTTTTATGTGCGTTTGGTTTGGTATATTTTGCTAGAAAACATTCTGCTAAAAAAGTTCATTTTGTTTGTTTAATTCTAGCAGCAATTGGGTTTTTAGTGTTTCCACACATCCACAATAAATATTTGTTGTTTCCTGCCATAACTGGCTTCGGAATAGGATGGGCAAGCATGATGGGGATTCCGTATCTAATGATAGTAAGTGCCATACCAAAAGAACGTTACGGCGTTTATATGGGAATTATCAACATGATGATTGTGATTCCGATGTTTATTCAAACGATTTCATTTGGATATATTTTGAAACATTTTCTAAATAACGATCCACGACTAGCAATTACTTTTGCAGGAATATTATTGCTAATCAGCGCTATTTGCACCTTATTTATCAAAACTAAAAAACTTACAGTAAGTGAATAATTTATCTTACGAAAAAGCAATCGCATTATTGCACGAAGTTTCTACTGCCAACGGATTTTTAGCTAGTGCCGAAAACACTTCCAATTACAAAAGGGTTTGGGCTCGTGACGGCGTAATATGTGGTTTAGCTGCATTAGCATCTGGCGATGAAAAGTTGATTACAACTTTTAAAAACACTTTAGAAACTTTGGCGCAACACCAGCACAAAATTGGAACCATTCCTTCTAATGTTTTCTTTTCGGAAGATAAAATAGAGGTCAGTTATGGCGGTTTAGCTGGAAGAGTTGATGCCGTTACTTGGTTTGTAATTGGCATTTGTCAATATGTTTATTATACTAATGATTTTGCATTTCTTAAAGAAAACAAGACTGTCGTAGAAAAATGTTTTGCACTTTTATACGCATGGGAATTCAACGATAAACATCTTTTGTACGTTCCTCTTTCTGGAAATTGGGCCGATGAATACATTACCGATGGCTATGTTTTATACGACCAATTACTTCGAATTTGGGCACTAAGAAGTTATAATCATTTTGCAAATGAAACGCAATTATCTGATAAGATTGATAACATTAAAAAGCAAATTGAGGTAAATTTTCAACCAAATACTATTGGAGAAAAATACCACGAACGTGCTTATAATGATTTGGATTTTAAAGGATATATGCCATGCTCTTTTTCGCCTTCTGGATACAAAACTAATTTTGATGCTTTTGCAAATTCGTTAGCGGTTATTTTAAATATTGGTAATGAAGCAATGCAAAAAAATATTCTGCAACACGCCACCTCCTTAGCATCAGAAACCAAATTAGGATTAGTACCTGCATTTTGGCCTCCTATTTTTGAAAGTGAAGAACATTGGAATTTACTAAAAAATAATTGTAAATATGAATTTAGAAATTTCCCCTATGAATTTCATAATGGAGGAAGTTGGTCTATGGTCAATGGTTTTTTAGGAATGGCATTGCTTTCCAAATCCGAAACCGAAAAAGCGACCACTATTTTGAATAAAATTCAAGAAGCCAATGCCATAGGTGATTTTTCTTTTTATGAAAATTTCAATACTAATACCAAAACCCCTAATGGCGTTTCTTTCTGTGCTTGGAGCGCGGCCGCAGAGGTGATGCTCCAACAAAGCCTAAATAACAATTTTAAACTATTATTATAATTTTGAATAAATTTATAGACATCATAAGTATTGGAGAAGTACTCATTGATTTTATTGGTCATGAAGTAAATACTTCCATAAATAGAACCAAAGACTATCATCGTTTTCTTGGAGGTTCACCAACTAATGTTGCAGTAAATGCTTCTCGATTGGGATTAAAATCAGTTTTGGTTGCTTCATGTGGACAAGACGGATTGGGCGATTACATTATCCGAAAATTAAAAGCCAATAATGTAAATACCGCTCAAATAGCTACGTCTGATACTTTGCCAACTTCAGTAATTTTTGTTTCAAAATCTACAGAAACCCCCGATTTTATTCCCTACCGTCAAGCTGATTGTGAAATTTTCGAATCTCAATTACCCGATGCGATTCTTGCCGAGGCTAAAATATTTCATACTACTTGTTTTGCATTAAGCAAAAATCCAGCAAGAACAACCATTTTAAACAGAGCTAAAAGAGCCAAAGAATTAGGTTTAAAATTAAGTATTGATATCAATTTTTCTGAACGTATTTGGCCTAACAGAGAAGAAGCCAAACAAGTTATCAAAGAATATTTGTCTTATGATCCGTTGGTGAAACTTAGTGAAGACGATTGTTACCGTTTATTTGCAGAACTAAAATCGGAAGAATTTATTTTTAATTATTTTCATGCACTTGGCGCAAATACTATTTGTCTTACTAAAGGAAAAAACGGCGTAGTTTTATCGGATATTAAAGAGGGTTTGCTGTTTCAAAAGGCAATTCCACTGGAAGAAATAAAAGACACAACTGGTGCAGGGGACGCTTTTTGGACCGGTTTTCTATATGCGCAGTTGCATGATTACGACCTAAATAGTAGCATTACAATAGCTCAAAAATTAGCTGCTATTAAACTCCAAAACGTTGGAAAATTACCAGATAATTTAAATATTAATAATTTGATTTCTTAGGAAATAATAAACGTGGTAACTAAAAAATATTTTCTGTTATCAATTTTAATTACTTCCTATTTAAACTAGATCCTGACTAAACATTTTAGTCCATTTGCAAACATTGAGAAAATCTAGATCCATTTTAATCGGACAGTATTAATTTACAAACGAAAAAGCGATTGAAAGAAAAAGTTTTATTGGTTTTAATTCTTTACTTTTGAAAAAATCAATGGTAAAAAAATGACTTTAAAAGATATTTCCAAAAATCAAGCGTTTTCAAGTATTGGCAAATGGGTCTTTCTTTGTTCCATAGTTGGAGTACTTTCAGGTATTACCTCTTCCCTATTTCTAGTTTCTTTAGAATGGGTTACAACCTTAAGAGATACACATCAATGGTTACTCTTTTTGCTTCCTTTGGGTGGTTTGCTTATTGGCTTTTTGTATAAAAAATATGATACTGATATTGCTAAAGGAAATAACATTATTTTGGAAGAATATGAACAACCAACTCAAAGAGTATCATTCAAATTGGCTCCGAGTATATTATTGAGTACCTTAATTACACATTTTTTTGGAGGTTCTGCAGGAAGAGAAGGAACGGCGGTTCAAATGAGTGCCAGTATTGCAGATCAATTTTCAAGGTGGATTTCATTTTCAAAAAACGAACGAAAAACACTGTTAATAATTGGTATGAGTGCTGGTTTTGCATCTGTATTCGGAACTCCTGTAGCGGGTGCCTTGTTTGCCTTGGAAATTGTATATTTTAGTAAAATAGCTAAAAATAGTTTTTTACTGGCCATTTTTACAGCTTTTGTAGCCCATTTTACGGTTTATTTTCTTGGAGTACAACATACCAAATATGTTCAAATTTTGCCCGTTGACATTTCAATTACCCATTTATTATGGATTGTTTTGGCTTCGGTTTTGTTTGGATTGAGCGCATTGGTTTTTTCAAAAACTATACATTTTATTACGAAACAATGTAAGATTTACATCAAAAATCCCATTTTCCGACCCTTTTTGGGAGGTGTTATTTTGGTTGCTTTTTTTCAATTTGATTTTTTTACTCAATTTATGGGACTTGGAATTCCTTCCATACAAAATGCGTTTTTAGTAAAAAGCGGCAATTTTGATTTTGCCTTAAAATTAATTTTTACAGCCATCACCCTTGGTTTCGGATTTAAAGGAGGCGAAGTAACTCCGCTATTTTTTATGGGTGCTACATTAGGCAGTGCTTTATCGGGTTTTATTCCGATGCCAATGGCGGTTTTAGCTGCCGTTGGGTTTGTTGCCGTTTTTGCGGGAGCAACACATACGCCCATTGCTTCCACAGTAATGGCAATGGAATTATTTGGATTTGAAATTGGATTTTTTGCAGCCATTGGATGTTTTGTTGCTTATCTTTTTTCGGGTAGAATGGGAATTTATTCCTCGCAAATTGTGGGTGGATTAAAAATACGAGTTTATCATTTTATCGGGATTTAGCCCAGATATAAATGGAAATCCTTTTGAACATAAAAGCTATTTTTTCTTGGTAAAAAAACAGCGACGCCAGGAGCTCGTTTTTTTGCCAAAGAAAAAAAGCTTTTATGGAAAAAGATTGGAATGGATAGCTGGATTGGCTTCATAAAACTACCCTTAAGATTGAAATTGATACTGCTTTATTTTGGTTTAATTAATTTTACTTCATCAAATATATATTGAACACTAGCTTTTTATTATTTATCTTTGTGTTTTATTAAAAAAATCAAATGATTCCAAAAGATATATCGGTTCTCGATCCTAAAAAAAATATTTTAATTAAAGGAGCGCAAATTCATAACCTAAAAAATATTGATGTAGCCATTCCAAGAAACAAATTGGTGGTTATTACAGGACTTTCGGGCTCTGGAAAATCGAGTTTGGCATTTGACACGCTTTATGCTGAAGGTCAGCGTCGTTATGTGGAGAGTTTGTCGTCGTATGCTCGACAGTTTTTGGGACGATTTGACAAGCCGAAAGTGGATTATATTAAAGGGATTGCGCCTGCGATTGCTATTGAGCAAAAAGTGAATACGACCAATGCGCGGTCAACGGTGGGAACTTCTACCGAAATTTATGATTATTTGAAATTGTTGTATGCTCGAATTGGTCAAACTATTTCGCCAAAATCGGGTCAAGTTGTTAAAAAAGACACGATTACCGATGTAGTTAATAAAGTAAAATCCTTAGAACTTGAAAGCAAATGGTTACTGTTGGCGCCAATTCATTTAGAAAAAGGCAGGAAATTTGAAGAGAAATTGAATGCGTTATTGCAACAAGGTTTTGCGCGGATTTTGGTTGGCAATGACATGGTTCGATTGGACGCTTTGTCTGAAATTAAAACCAAATTATCTACAAAAAATACGTTACTAATCATTGATAGAATTGTTGTAAAAGAAGTAGAAGAATTTTATAATCGCCTTTCAGATGCCGTTCAAACTGCTTTTTTTGAAGGAAAAGGCACTTGCTTTTTGCAGGAAGTTGGAACAGAAAAGCGACTTCAATTTAGTTCCAATTTTGAGCTAGACGGCATCACATTTTTAGAACCAAATGTGCATCTGTTTAGTTTTAATAATCCGTATGGCGCTTGCCCTGCGTGTGAAGGCTACGGAAATATTATTGGAATTGATGAAGATTTAGTAATTCCAAACTCGGCTCTATCTGTTTTTGAAAATGCCATTTATCCATGGCGCGGCGAAAGCATGGGTTGGTATCGAGATGAGTTGGTGAACAAAGCTTATAAATTTGATTTTCCGATACATAAACCTTATTTTCAGTTAACTGATCAACAAAAAGAATTAGTTTGGAATGGGAATATGTATTTCCAGGGTTTGCATGAATTTTTTAAAGAATTGGAAGAGAAAAATTATAAAATTCAAAACCGTGTGATGCTCTCTCGTTACAGAGGAAAGACAAAATGTACTGTTTGTAAAGGTAAGCGTTTGCGAGAAGAAGCTAGCTATGTACAAGTGGGTGGAAAAACCATTTCAGACTTAGTAGATTTGCCTATAAAACGTTTGATACCGTTTTTTGATCAATTGGAATTATCTGAATATGATACCGTTATTGCTAAAAGACTGTTGGTAGAAATCAAAAATAGGTTGGGATTTTTGTCTAATGTTGGGTTAAATTATTTGTCATTAAATAGAAATTCGGCTTCGTTATCTGGTGGAGAATCGCAGCGAATCAATTTGGCAACATCGCTAGGAAGTAGTTTGGTGGGTTCGATGTATATTTTGGACGAGCCAAGTATTGGATTACATCCAAAAGACACCGAATTGTTGATTGATGTTCTGAAAAATTTACGTGATTTGGGTAACACCGTAATTGTGGTTGAGCATGATGAAGACATTATGAAACAAGCCGATATGATTATTGATATTGGTCCGGAGGCTGGTTCGCATGGTGGGAATTTAGTAGCACAAGGTACTTTTGAAGAAATTTTGCAATCTGATTCGTTGACCGCTCATTATTTGAATGGAACGCAACAAATTAAAGTGCCAACTTCAAGAAGAAAATGGTCAACTTATGTAGATGTAATTGGTGCAAGAGAGAATAATTTACAAAATATAGATGTTCGATTTCCTTTGGAATGTTTGACGGTGATAACCGGAGTTTCGGGCAGTGGAAAGAGTACGTTGGTAAAGAAGATTTTAGTTCCGGCTATCCAGAAAAAACTGGATGGTGTGAGTGAAAAAGCAGGTCAGTTTACAGATTTGCAAGGACATTATCATAAAATAAGACATATAGAATATGTGGATCAAAACCCAATTGGACGCAGTTCAAGATCCAATCCTGTTACATATATTAAAGCGTATGATGACATTCGTGATTTATTTTCAAAAGAAAAACTATCAAAAATAAGAGCTTACCAACCGAAGCATTTTTCTTTTAATGTGGATGGCGGCCGTTGTGAAACCTGCAAAGGCGATGGAACCATTCATGTGGAAATGGTTTTTATGGCCGATGTTGAATTGCCATGTGAAACCTGTAATGGAAAGCGTTTCAAAAAAGAAATATTGGAAGTGTATTTTGAGGGGAAAAATATTGATGATATTTTGACAATGACTGTTGATGAATCGATTGAATTTTTCACATTAAACAAGCAAACAAAAATAACTCAAAAGCTACAACCGTTACAAGATGTTGGTTTGGGATATGTACAACTAGGTCAATCTTCTTCAACCTTGTCTGGTGGAGAAGCCCAGCGAATTAAGTTGGCTTCGTTTTTGGTGAAAGGAACTACAAAAGACAAGGCACTTTTTGTTTTTGATGAACCTACAACAGGATTGCATTTTCATGATATCAAAAAATTATTAGCATCTTTTGATGCACTGATTGATAAAGGTCATTCTATTTTGGTGGTAGAACACAACCTCGATTTGATAAAATGTGCTGACTGGATTATTGATTTAGGACCTGAAGGAGGCGAAAACGGTGGTCAATTACTTGCAGCAGGAACCCCAGAAGAAGTAGCGAAAAACAAAAAATCGTTAACGGCGCATTATTTGAAAGAAAAATTGATTTATTAAATGATTCTATAATATCATATAAATAATCATATTAAACTTTATGCATTTTTTTGACACAGATTTCACAGATTTCACAGAAAAAATTCTGGCAAATCCGTGGCAAAAAAAAGATTGCAAAGTTTAATTTCATATTTTATCGGAATTAATGTTAAATAATGTAAGAATGAATTATTTATTGTTACATTATTTCATCATCAGAAGATCGTTTCAAAATTGCTTCAGGCAATGATTTTTTTGCTTTCGCACCCATTTTTTTCAAATTTTCAACTCGGTTGATTATGTTTCCTGAGCCTTCAGTCAATTTGTTCATGGCGCCATTGTATTCAACTTTAGCTTCGTCAATTCGTTTGCCAACTTTGATTAAATCTGCCAATAACCCTTCGAATTTATCATACAAAGCACCTGCTTGACGCGCAATTTCTATAGCGTTATCTTGCTGTTTTTGGTTGGTCCACATACTGTCAATGGTTCGTAAAGTAGCCAACAAAGTGGAAGGTGTTACAATGATGATATTCTTTTCAAATGCTTTGTTATAGAGTGAATTATCTTCGTTTAAAGCCGTTGCAAATGCCGATTCTATTGGGATAAACAACAACACAAAATCGGGACTTTCAATGTGATACAAATCGTGGTAATTTTTGTTTCCCAACTGCTCCACATGACGTTTTACAGCATTGACATGATCTTTCAAATGTTGTAATTTCTGATTATCATCATCCGAATTTACAAAACGTTCATAAGCCGTTAAAGTTACTTTAGAATCGACAATCATTTTTTTGCCATCAGGCAAATTAATAACCACATCCGGAAAAACTTTGTTACCCTCTTCATCTTCATGACCTTGTTGTACAAAATATTCTCTATCTTTTTCTAAACCCGATTTTTCTAAAACACGTTCCAAAATCAATTCGCCCCAATTTCCTTGCATTTTGCTGTCGCCTTTCAATGCCTTGGTTAGATTAACAGTTTCTTTGCTCATTTGTTCATTCATCTCTTTCAGACCCAGAATTTGTTGGCGTAAAGCGGCATGATAATCGATACTTTCCTTGTGTGTGTCCTCTACTTTTTTCTCAAACAATTGGATTTTATCTTGTAAAGGCGCTAGTATGGTTTTGATATTTTCTTTGTTTTGTTCGGTAAACTTATTTGTTTTTTCTTCTAATATTTTATTAGCCAAATTTTCAAATTCCTTAGTAAACTTTTCTTGGAGTTGCTCAACTTCTTGTTTTTGTTCTTTATTACGTTCCCATAAATTTTCAAAATCGGCTTCTTTTTTAGATAATTGAATCGTTAACGCATCCTTTTCATTTCGAATATGTTCTTTTTCGAAATTTAGTTTTTCAATGCCGCTTTCCATCTGATTGATTTGCAAATGAAGACCGTTAATTTTTTCTTCCAAAGCGGCTGATCCAGACTTTGATTGTGCAGAAAATAATAGTTTGCCAATAAAAATACCAATTGCAAGTGCAACAATAAAGGCAATAAGAAAAGGGAAAAGTGTGCTCATAAATTTCGAAAATTAAAAAAGTAAATGTACTAAAATTTCGTCCTTTTTTTAAATAGAATAAATGTATTTTTGCACAAATTTCAATCATGAGTCACCAGCATTTCAAATTATATAAACCCTATGGATATCTGAGTCAGTTTATTTATGAATTGAAAAGGAACAAAAAATTGTTGGGCAAATTATATGATTTTCCAGAAAACACGATGGCAATTGGTAGGCTTGATGAAGATTCGGAAGGGTTATTACTTCTAACTACTGATGGAATGATGAGCGAATTGGTACGGAGTAAAAAAGTAGAAAAAGAATATTATGTTCAGGTTGATGGTGTTATTTCTCAAGAGGCTGTTGATCAATTAAAAGAAGGCGTTCTCATCGGTTTTAACGGAAAAAAATACCTTACAAAAAAATGCCAAGCTTCCATTTTGTCAACCGCCCCAACATTTCCCGAAAGGGCAAAAAAAATAAGAGACGAACGCCACGGACCCACTTCTTGGATTACAATAACCATCAACGAAGGAAAATTTCGACAAGTACGGAAAATGACTTCAGCGGTTGGTTTTCCAACGTTACGATTAGTTCGTGTACGCGTTGGTGATGTGTTATTAAATGAAATGCAATCAGGTGAAGTTGTTGAAGTTGATTCTTTTTTCAATTAAATAATTTATAAATCATTCAATCTTTATATATTAAAAAATCATGTTAAACATCGTTTTAGTAGAACCCGAAATACCTAATAATACGGGAAACATTGGGCGTTTGTGTGTTGGTACACAGAGTCGATTACACTTAATTCATCCGTTCGGATTTGAAATTAACGATAAAAATTTAAAGCGATCTGGACTCGATTATTGGGTGCACCTCGAATGGTTTCAATATCAAAATGTTAAGGAATGGGTAGATCAAATTCCAGATACATCACGTGTTTTTTTAATGAGTTCGCACGCTACAAAATCCTATTTAGAAGTTGAATTTCAAGATGGTGATTGGCTTGTTTTCGGTAAAGAATCGGTGGGGTTGAGTCAAGTAGTGTTGCAATTATTTAATAATCATCTAACAATTCCAATGTCGCCATTAATAAGAAGTTATAATATTGCCAACTCGGTAGCATTTGTAGTTGGTGAGGCCAAAAGACAAATTAGCCAGAAATTATAAACTTACCAAAAGTAGCGTCAAAAGTAATCGATTTATCGTCAAATAATTGATCAAAAATCCCTTTCGAAATCAAATTACAAGGTTGGTCTTGCACCACGGTTTTGGCAGTCATTACAATCATTTCATCAGCAACTTGAATCGCCATATCTATATCGTGAGTAGAAAATAATATGCATTTATTGGTTTCTTTCGATAATTTTTTTAATAATTTCAACAGCGTAACTTTGTGAAATAAGTCTAAATGCGTGGTGGGTTCGTCCAAAATGATTAGCGGAGTATCCTGAGCCAAAGCTCTAGCAATCAATACTCTTTGCAGTTGACCATCGCTGATTTCATGGTGTTTTTTGTTGCGCAAATCCATCACTTGTGTTTGCTCCATTGCCCAATCAATTACTTTTTTATCTGTATTAGAAAGTTTGCCAATCCAATCTGTATAAGGTTGTCTTCCAAGTGCAACTAATTCAAAAACAGTTAAATTACTCGGAGGTAAATTCTCGGTAAGCACGACACTAATTTGCTGTGCCATTGCTCCGGTTTCAAAACTAGCTAGTGGTTTTCCTAACATTTCTACAGTACCAGAAATAGGTTTCTGAATACCCGTTAAAGTCCGCAACAACGTAGATTTTCCTACTCCGTTTGCACCAATAAGTGCCAATAATTGACCCGCTTGTAATTTCAAATTTAAGTCGTTAGCAATTATTTTTACAACCTTTTCGTTTGTATAACCAATGCACAGATTTGTTGATGAAAGAATTGATGCAGCACTCATGTTTTTTAATTAATTGGTACAAATTTCATAATAAAAAACCATAAATCTCTTACAAAGTAGAATTATTTGGTAATTCGAGATTGTTGAATGGATAATAAATAAGATAATTTGATAATTAGGAAATTAGATAATTTGAAACTCATAAAGTACAAACTAAAAACTTTTAAACTTATAAACCTTTAAACTCAAAAACTTTGAAACTCACAAACTTTGAAACTAAAATTTATTGGCTTGATTTTTGTTAATTTGGTGTTGAATTGACAAAAAAAATGTAAATTCGCAAGCTATGAATGAAAAAGAAATACAAGAGATTATTGGGTTGCTTTCGACTACAAAAAAAGTGGTAATAATTCCGCATAGAAATCCCGACGGCGATGCTATGGGAAGCACATTGGGATTATGGCATTTTTTATTAAAGCTTCATCATCAAGCAGTTGTGATTTCGCCTAATGATTTTCCGAGTTTTTTGAATTGGATGCCTGGTAGTGAGCAAGTTTTGGTTTTTGAAAATGATTCTGAATCAACCAGTAAAATAATTGCTGAAGCCGATTTGATTTTTACATTGGATTTCAATGCCTTGCACCGAACTGGGGACGAAATGGAAAAAATACTTTCCAAAGTTACCGTTCCTTTTGTTATGATTGATCATCATCAATCGCCAGATGGGTATGCCAAATATACTTTTTCAGACACTTCGTATGGTTCAACTTGTGAGATGTTGTATGAATTTATTTTACAACTAGGAAAAAAATCTTTAGTTGACAAAACTATTGCAACATGTTTATATACAGGCATATTGACAGATTCTGGAGGGTTCAAATTTCCAAAAACGACAGGAAACACACACCGAATTGTAGCAGAATTTATTGAATTGGGGGTCGAAAACACTAAAATTCCGAATTGGTTATTTGATAATAGTTCCTATAACAGATTGCAACTTTTAGGTAGAGCTTTGCAAAATTTAAAAGTTATTTCCGACAAGAAAACAGCATATATATCGTTGTCTCAAAAAGAGTTAGATGAATTTAATTATGAAAAAGGCGATACAGAAGGTGTTGTAAATTATGGACTTTCGATAAAAGGTATTAAATTTGCTGCCATCTTTATTGAACATACAGATGAAAAAATAATTAAAATATCATTTAGATCGGAAGGCGATTTTGATGTTAATCAGTTTGCAAGAGCTTATTTTAATGGTGGCGGACATATAAATGCAGCAGGCGGAAAATCTAATGAAACATTAGAAAAAACAATAGAAAAATTCATACAATTGGTATCTGAAATAAACATCTAAAATGAGAAATATGAAACAAATAGGCATATTGATTATTCTTTGTTTTAGTATAATTAGTTGCAAACAACAACAAGCTAGAATGCCTATTTCGCATACGTCTGGAGTGTTTTTAAAACAATCTGCCGAGCGAAATAAAAAGCTAATCAAAGATGAAGAAAGCAGAATAGATTCGATTATTAAAAGCGATCCGAAAATTAATTATTTGGCTTCCAAAAAAGGATATTGGTATTATTATATTTCACAAAATGAAATGGACAATACTTTTCCTGAAAAAGGAGATATTGCTACTTTTACCTATGAAATTCGAAACTTATCCAATAAAATTATTTATTCTGAAGAAGAACTTGGCGAACAAAAATATGTTGTTGACAAGCAAGAAATTTTAATGGGATTAAGAGACGGCATCAAACTGATGCATAAAAACGAAACGGTACAGTTTTTATTTCCATCTCACATGGCTTTTGGTTATCATGGCGATGACAAAAAAATTGAAACAAATGAACCTATCATGTGTAAAGTTACGCTAATTGATTTCAAAAAACCAATGGCACAAACAGAAAACCCTATCATTGAGAAAGTTAAAACCGAACAACCAAAAATGAAAGATAACAAAGTAGATCCACAAAGTACAACAACTCCACAATAAAAATGAAAAAAACAATTCCATTTATTTTTGCTATTTTGGCATTATTTGTAACTTCCTGTAAAGACGATGCCAATAATTTACCTGACGGACTTTACGCAGAAATTGAAACATCAAAAGGTAACATAATTGTAGCTTTGGATTATCTAAAAGCACCTATAACTGTTGCCAATTTTATCTCACTCGCTGAAGGAAAAAACCCGTTTGTTTCAGAAGAACTAAAAGGAAAGCCTTTTTATGAAAAATTAAAATTTCATAGGGTCATTCCAAATTTCATGATTCAGGGTGGTGATCCACTTGGAACCGGAGCTGGTGATGCGGGTTACCGATTTAAAGATGAATTTTCAGATGTGAAATTTGATAAGGGAGGAATTTTAGCAATGGCAAATTCTGGTCCTGCAACAAACAGCAGTCAATTTTTTATAACACATTTAGAAACACCTTGGTTGGATGGAAAACATACCATTTTTGGACATGTCGTAGAAAACGGTATGGAAGTAGTGAACACGATTGCACAAGATGATGATTTACTTTCAGTAACCATTATTAGAAAAGGTGAAAACGCAAAAAAGTTCAATGCCGTAAAAGTATTTTCAGATTACTTTAGTACCGCTGATGCCGAATTTAAAAAACAAGCAGCTATTGATAAATTAAAATTGGATAAAGTTAAAGCAGGTAAACTTGCTTTTTTTGCACAACAAAAAGCTAGCGCCATAAAATTACCTTCTGGTTTGGCATACAAAATCATTAAAAAAGGAAGCGGTAAAAAAAGTATTAAAGGATCTACAGCAATGGTTGCTTATGCCGGTTATTTAGAAAATGGTATGTTGTTTGATTCAAGCGATGCTACATTAGTAGAAGCATACGGAAAATTAAATCCGCAAAGAGCTGCCCAAAACGGATACCAAATGCTGCCGTACACTTTTGGAAGCGGTGGCGGAATGATTGCTGGATTTGAAGAAGGTCTTTCTAAATTAGGAATTGGAGATAAAGCGATATTATTTATTCCTTCCAATTTAGCTTATGGTGAAAATGGAGCAGGAACTGACATACCACCCAATGCAAATATTATCTTTGAAGTTGAATTAATTGAACCCTAAATAAAAATTAATAATAAATAAGTAAATTATGAAAAATACATTTCAAATTATTGCTTTGTTTTTCTTCGGAATGGCAGTAAGTACTGCACAAGTAAAAAAAGCACCTGTTAAAAAAACTACCAAAACAACTACTGCTACTGTTGCAAAACCTAAAACAATTACACCTTCTGCCAACGAAGGGATTTTTGTAGAAATGAAAACCAACAAAGGTGTTATTTTATTACAATTGGAATACAAAAAAACACCAATTACTGTAGCTAACTTTGTTTCCTTAATTGAAGGAACTAATACACAAGTAAGTGAACAATTCAAAGGAAAACCTTTTTTTGATGGATTAAAATTTCATAGAGTTATTGCAAATTTCATGATTCAAGGTGGTGATCCTCAAGGAAATGGATCTGGCGGACCAGGTTATGCTTTTAAAGATGAGTTTGATCCAACATTGGTTCACGATAAAGGTGGTATTTTATCTATGGCTAATTCTGGACCTAAAACTAATGGTTCTCAATTTTTTATCACGCACAAAGAAACGGCATGGTTAAACAATAAGCACTCTGTTTTTGGACATGTAGTTACCGGAATGGATGTAGTAAATGCTATTGCACAAGATGACAAAATTGAGAAAGTTACCGTAAAAAGAGTAGGTGCTGATGCCAAAAAATTTGACGCTGCAAAAATATTTTCTGATTATTTTGCTAATAAAGGTGATGACGATAAAAAACAAGCCTTGATTGATGCCGAAAATAAACAGAAGCAAGATCTAATTGACGCTGAAAACAAGAAAAAACAAGCACTACTTGATGCAGAAGCTAAAAGAGTGTATGTTGAAAAATATGGAACAGTAATGGCGGCTAAAGTTACTGCATTGCAAGCTATCAAAGCAAAAGCTACTAAAACGGCATCTGGATTGGAATATGTAATTACAGAAAAAGGAACAGGCACAAAACCTGAAGCAGGTAAAGATGTTGCCATCAAATATGCTGGATTTCTTGAAGACGGAACTTTATTTGATAGTTCTATGGAAGATGTTGCAAAATTGTTTGGGAAATTTGACCAAAACAGAGCCAATGCTAATGCTTATGTTCCAATTCAAGTGAAAGCTGGAGAATACCCATTTATTCAAGGTTTTGCAGAAGGATTAAATCTTTTAAATATTGGCGATAAAGCTACCTTATTTATTCCTGCTAATTTAGCTTATGGAGAAAGAGGGGCTGGAAATGTGATTCCGCCAAATTCAAATATCGTTTTTGAAATAGAATTTTTAGAAGGAACTCCTGCAGCAAAATAATTAAAATAGTACATACAAAAAAGGCGCTAATATATTTAGCGCCTTTTTTTATCCTTTAAATTTCCAATCCACCTCATCATTATCTTTAATGATAGCCCCAATTTCTACTCGAATAACTTCATTAAATTCAGATTGCAAAATCAACCAATTACTTTCATTAAAATGATTTTCGGTAGAATCAAAATCTTCAACTTCCCACGATTTAAAAGGTAACTCGTTTTTTAAATCCATCACATTTTTACCGATTATCGTTTTACCTAACAACGTCGATTCTGGGTTTGAAGTTATAAAATAACCCAATTTAAAATCTTCATCTTCATAAAAAGTAAGTCGTATTTTTTTGGAATAATATAAAAAAATGACATTTTTATCATCATCCGTAAACTGTTTATCTGGGTTGCCATAAACAGAAATAACATCTTTCTGTTTCATCCCAAACAACAAACCGTCTACTCCATTTTTTGGATCTATTTTCATGTTTTTCTAAAAAAATTAATACACAAAATTACCATATTCACTTGCAATAGTCAATTTCTTAACTTCGCTCGCCTCTACCCTACCCACAATTTGTGCAGCAACTCCAAACGATTCTGAAATAGAAATTATATCCGCAGCTAAATCTTCAGAAACATACAATTCCATTCGATGCCCGCAATTAAACACCTGATACATTTCTTTCCAATCTGTTTTTGATTGCTCCTGAATCAATTGAAACAAAGGCGGTACCGGAAACAAATTATCTTTAATAACATGCACATTGTCAACAAAATGCAACACTTTAGTTTGTGCGCCACCACTACAATGCACCATGCCGTGAATATCGTTTGGTGTATATTTATCCAGAATAGCTTTAATAATTGGCGCATAGGTTCTTGTTGGTGAAAGTACCAATTTTCCCGCATTCAATTCGCAATTTGCAACGGCATCTGTCAACTTTACATTTCCAGAATACACCAAATCTTTCGGCACCGCATTATCAAAACTTTCAGGGAATTTATCAGCTAAATAACTCGCAAAAACATCATGTCGTGCCGATGTCAATCCGTTACTGCCCATGCCACCGTTGTATTCTTTTTCATATTTTGCCTGACCAAAACTTGCCAAACCAACAATAACATCACCGGCTTTTATGTTGGCATTATCCACCACATCACTGCGTTTCATTCGAGCAGTAACCGTCGAATCAACAATAATCGTACGAACCAAATCGCCCACATCTGCCGTTTCGCCACCCGTTGAATGGATCGTTACGCCAAACGTTTTCAATTCGGCAATCAATTCCTCGGTACCGTTAATAATAGCTGACAAAACCTCACCCGGAATCACATTTTTATTCCTTCCAATCGTTGACGAAAGCATGATGTTATCGGTTGCGCCCACACAAAGCAAGTCGTCAATATTCATAATCAATGCATCTTGTGCAATGCCTTTCCACACCGAAATATCGCCTGTTTCCTTCCAATACATATACGCCAAAGACGACTTTGTACCCGCGCCATCGGCATGCATAATCAAACAAAAATCTTCATCTTGTGTTAAATAATCCGGAACAATTTTGCAAAAAGCCTTTGGAAATAAACCTTTATCAATATTTTTTATGGCATTATGCACGTCTTCTTTAGAAGCAGAAACTCCGCGCAAATTATAGCGTTGGCTGTTGTCAGAACTCATTTTACTTTGTGTTGTTGTGTGTTGCAAAGATAGCAATTAAATTCCTTTTTAAAAAGATTAAGAAGCAAATGGCTCGGGCATTTTCAATAAACCATTTTCCCGCTTTTCGTTGCAATCTTTTTGTTTTTGAAAAAAAACAAAAAGGATTTCCACTACAATCGGGGCTAAAAGATAGAGGCATTGATTAAACGCGTTGAAAGAAGTTTATCTATTAAAATGCTGAAAACTTTGTTACGCTACAATAAAAAATTGGAGGAAGAAAACGAGCTGTTGAAAAATAAGTTGAAAAAATAATTTTTTATTTTATCAAGTTAATAGTACTTAATGCTCCAAAATTTCTTGATGGTTAAAAACAATTTCAATTTTTACCAAAACTATCTATCACCGTATTCCCGCGTGAGGTTATGAAACAAAATTCCTGTATTTTTTAAAAATAATTAATTATATTTGTAATGAAATCCTAAAAGAAATTGCAATGGCTGTTATCATTAAAAAGAAAACCACAAAAAAGGAAATTGAAATCTTATTATTGAAAATAAATCATTCAAAAAATAAGAAATCATTACGAAATGTGTATGGCGTTTTTCCTATTGAAGGTGATGCTGTAGAAATTCAAAAAAAAATGAGAAATGAATGGGATTGATTTTTTAGCAGATACTAATTTTTTAATTTTTACTTCTCAAAAAAATTCAATTGTTGAAAATTTTCTTGATTATAATATTGGTATTTCTTTTATTTCGGAAATGGAACTATTAGGCGTTTTTAGTATTTCGAAGCCCTATAAAACTGCCATGTAAAACATTATTAACGAGTGTTTTAATTTAGAAATGAGCTTGGAAATAAAACTTAAAGCAATCCAAATAAAACAAAAATATAAATTAAAATTACCAGACGCTATAATAGCTGCAACAGCAATTTGCTATAATCTCCCTTTTCTTTCAGCTGATTCTGATTTTAAAAAAATCAAAGAGTTACATCTTATTTTCTTAGATCGAGAATAACTACATTTTAGGTTTACTTTTTTTACCAAAACTACTTATCACCGTATTCCCGCGTGAGGGATTGCAGCGAAAAGCCCACAGCCCATTGTAGCGTCAGCGGAAATGGGCGAGGACTTGTAGCGGAAAGCCCGACAGCAGCCAAAAAAACCTGTCCGCAAAGTGGTTTTGGTTTTTTTTGGCTGGTGGCACGCCCAAATTTTGATTTTATTTTAAGATTTGTGCGGCGTGTGCTTTGGTTTTTACATCGGTAATGATGTTGTCTATAATGCCGTTTTCGTTGATGATAAAGGTGGTTCGGTGGATGCCGTCGTACTCTTTGCCCATGAATTTTTTAGGTCCCCACACGCCAAAGGCTTGGATGACTTCCTTGTTTTCGTCGGCTAGAAGCGGAAACGGAAGATCGTATTTTTCTTTGAATTTAGCTTGTGCTTTTTGGGTATCTGCACTCACGCCAAGAAGTGCGTAGTTGTTGTTTTTGAAGGTTTCAAAGTTGTTGCTAAGGTCGCAAGCCTCTGCGGTACAGCCAGGTGTGTTGGCTTTTGGGTAGAAAAAAAACGACTAATTTCTTTCCTGCAAAATCACTTAATTGGTGGTTGTTTCCGTCTTGATCTTGCGCCGAAAAAGCGGGTGCGGCATCTCCTATTTTTAATGTTGTCATTGGGTTTTGTTTTAAGTTGTTTATGTCAATAAAATTAACTTATTTTACCATATAAAATTAAAAAATGACAAAAAAAGAGCGTGTAACGTTTGTTATAAATACCTTAAAAGAATTATATCCAACGATTCCTATTCCGTTGGACCATAAAGACCCATACACATTATTGATAGCGGTTTTGCTGTCTGCGCAGTGCACCGATGTGCGAGTGAATCAAATTACGCCACTTTTGTTTGCAAAGGCAGATAATCCGTATGATATGGTGAAAATGTCGGTTGAAGAGATCAAAGCCATTATTCGGCCGTGTGGTTTGTCACCAATGAAATCGAAAGGAATTCATGGTTTGTCACATATTTTAATTGATAAATATAACGGCGAAGTACCACAAAGTTTTGATGCTTTGGAAGCATTACCAGCGGTGGGACACAAAACGGCTAGTGTGGTTATGAGTCAGGCGTTTGGTTTTCCTGCGTTTCCTGTTGACACACACATTCATAGGTTGATGTATCGTTGGAATTTGAGTTCGGGTAAAAATGTGGTTCAAACCGAGCGAGATGCCAAAGCAATTTTTCCAGAAGCTGTTTGGAATGATTTGCATTTGCAAATTATTTGGTATGGTCGGGAATATTCGCCTGCTCGGGGATGGGATTTAGAAAAAGATATCATTACCAAAACGGTGGGTAGCAGAAAACTGATAGCGGCATATTACAAAGAAAAATCCCGATAATTTCGGGATTTTAATTGCTTTTTAATTGGCCATGAATTCTATTTTTTTTCCTTTAAAAGTAATATAACTCAAAGCTTTTGAATAATTTAATATAAAATGAATGGTTTCTTTTTTCGGTAAGATTGTTGTGTTTACCGGTGCGTTTTTAGAGTAAAGTTTTGCCATATAATGAATACAATAAATTGATATCATTACTAACGAAATTTTATTCAAAAAATTGTATTATGCTGATAAAATTATATTATTTTTCTCAATTATTTTTCTCATGTTAATAACCGCATAACGCATTCTACCCAAAGCAGTATTGATACTAACTCCCGTAATTTCTGAGATTTCTTTGAAACTTAAATCCTGATAAATACGCATCATTAAAACTTCTTTTTGATCATCTGGTAATTCTAAGATTAATTTTTGCAAATCTTTTTCGATAGCATCTGAAATAATAAGCCCTTCAATAGTTGGAGATGAATCGGTTAGAATGTTGAAAATAGAAAATTCTTCGGTTTCGCGAAGCATTGGCATTTTTTTGTTTTTTCTATAATGATCAACAATAAGGTTATGAGCAATTCGCATTACCCAAGGCAAAAACTTTCCTTCCTCGTTGTACGAATTAGATTTTAATGTTTTAATTACTTTGATAAAAGTGTCTTGGAAAACATCGTCAGCAACATCTCTATCAGCTAATTTTGAATAAATAAATCCATAAATTTTTGATTGATGTCTGTTAATTAATACTGATAGCGCGTTCTCATCGCCACCAATGTAATTCTTTACCAATAAAGCGTCGGGGGTCTCAATAATAGCCATAAATATACCTTTTAGTGTATGAATAATTCTAAATAATTTAATCTAAAAAGTAATTTTTTTGTATAAGCTGGTTTTTTTGAGTGTTAATTATAGCCAAATATAATATAATAAAATGTTATAAAACAAATAAAATTGTAAGTTTTAACATTTTTTGTACAATAAAATGATGACTATTTGTTTTTAGTTAGAAAAAAGCTGACTTTTTGAAGAAAAAAGCCAGTTTTGAAAATGATTTATTGATATACTTTTATGTAGTCTATTTCAAATTTTTGAGGGAAAATAGAATTATCAATTTCGTGTCCACCGAAGTTGCCACCGACAGCAGCGTTGATAATGATATAAAACGGTTGGTTATATGGCCACGTGTTTTCGTTTTTTAAATCTGGAGCAAATGTATAAACCTCTTTATCATCTATTAAAAATACAATCTTGTCTTTGGTCCAATCAATTGCATAAAGGTGAAAACCTTCCTCTATATCAGAAATAATAGTTTTTTTTGTATTAATAGTATTTCCATGACTGTCTTGGGTGTGAAGTGAAGTATAAGCAATATGAGGTTCTCTGCCCACATATTCTAAAATATCAATTTCACCACATTTGGGCCAACCCACTTGTTTGATATTGGAACCCAACATCCAAAAAGCTGGCCAAATACCTTTACCAACAGGTATTTTTGCTTTTGCTTCAATGCGGCCGTACTGAAATTCTTTCTTTTTAGCCGTTGTAATTCGGGTGGAACTATATTTATCGTTCTCTTTTTTTATTTCAATGGTTAAGATGCCATTTGAAATGGTGTGATTTGATTTTGTATAAAGTTGCTTTTCATCGTTTCCCCAACCACAAATATCGGGACAACCATCGCCTAATTCAAAATTCCAAACATCTGAATTTAAGTCCTTTTTGTCAAAATTTTCTTCCCAAATCAATTGTCTGTTTTGAGCAAATGAGACTAATAAAGTAAATAAAAGTAAGGTAGTTATGATTTTTTTCATGCTATTATTTAAATTCAAAATTAGCTTCCAATACATCTTCAGAATTTCCTCCTACAAAAACTTTAAAATCTCCTTTTTCAGATTCCCACAATTTATTTGCAGTGAAGAATTGAATTGTTTTTTCATTTACTTTAAATTCGATTGTTTTTGTTTCATTCGGATTTAATTCAATCATTTTAAAATCTTTAAGCTCTTTCACAGGACGAGTAATACTTGCAAACAAATCTCTAATGTACAATTGAACAACTTCTTTTCCTTTGATAGAGCTATTGTTTTTTACTTCAACAGAAACAGTGATTTCACCATTATTAGAAAAATTAGAACTGCTTAATTTTAAGTTAGCATATTCAAATTTTGAATAACTCAAACCAAATCCGAATGGAAATTGAGGAGTTGTTTTTTCATCAATATAATGTGACCAAAAAACGCTTTCAGGATCATTTGTCGAAGGTCTTCCCGTGCTCAAGTGATTGTAATACAAAGGCAGTTGCCCCACACTTCTTGGAAATGTTACTGGTAATTTTCCGCTTGGGTTATAATCACCATAAAGTACTTGAGCAATTGCATTTCCACTTTGAGTTCCCAGTTGCCAAGCTTCAAGGATGGCTGGAATATTTTTTGCAGCCCATGGAATTGCTAGTGGTCTTCCGTTGTTGAGTACCAAAACAATATTTTGATTTACTTTATAAACTTCTTCCAATAATTCTTGTTGCACTCCAGGTAATCCAATATCTGAACGGCTTCGTCCTTCACCAGATTGCAAACCATGTTCTCCCAAAACCATAATCACCACATCGGCATTTTTTGCAGATTCAATGGCTGCAGCAAATTCTGATTTGTCTGTAATATTTATTTTTGTTTCTTTTACAAATAGGGTTTCGCCTATAGCAACATCGGCACCTTTTTTATATGTTATTTGATTTCCAGCATATTTTTGCAAACCTTCCAAAACGGATACAGCACTATTTTCGTCAGCTGCTAGTCGCCAATTACCTAAAGGGCTGGTTTTATCATTAGCCAAAGCACCAATCAATGCAATTTTTTGTCCTGATTTTTTTAAAGGAAGTAAATTATTTTCATTTTTCAATAAAACTATTGATTTTTTAGCCATGTCTAAAACACCTTCTTGAAATTCAATTTTTCCAACCGTGTTTTTTTCAACTTCTTCATTACAATATTTGTATGGATTTTTAAAAAGCCCCATTTCAAATTTAGTTCTCAAGATTCTTTTTGCAGCATCATTGATAGTTGCTTCTTTCACTTTTCCTTCTTTGACTAAAGTAGCTAGATGCTCCACATATAAATAGGATTCCATATCCATATCCGAACCCGCATTAATAGCATATTCTGCTGCTTGTTTACCGTCTTTGGCATAACCATGAGAAATCATTTCTGTAATGGAACCCCAATCGGATACTACAAATCCTTTAAATCCCCATTCTTTTTTCAAGATATCTCGTTGCAAATATGCATTTCCTGTTGCAGGAATTCTATTGACAACATTGAAGGAATTCATAAATGTTTTTACACCAGCATCTACACACGCTTTGAACGGGGGAAAGATGTTGTTCTGAAGCTCAAATTCACTAAAATCTACTGTATTGTAATCTCTACCTGATTCTGAATAACCATAACCAACAAAATGTTTGGCGCAAGCAATAATCTTTTTTGAAGAGTTCAAATCATCGCCTTGAAAGCCCTTTACTCTGGCAAATGCAATTTTACTACCAAGATATGGATCTTCTCCAGCGCCTTCCATGATTCGTCCCCAACGTGCATCTCTTGAAATATCAACCATTGGTGCAAAAGTCCAGTTAATTCCAACGGATGCTGCTTCTTCTGCTGCCATGGATGCTGAATTTTCAATCGCATCCAAATCCCAACTAGCAGCTTCTGCTAGCGGAATTGGACTGATAGTTTTATATCCATGAATAACGTCAAAACCAAAAATTAATGGAATACCTAGTCTGGTTTCTTCAACAGCTATTTTTTGGATTTTCCGAACATCTTTTACCCCTTTTACATTGAGCATTGAACCTACTAAACCTTTTTTTAGATGGTCATATTTTGTGGCTGCTGCTCCCTCTTTTGGATCGGGACCTGTTACATCCCAAAATCCATTATACTGGTTGAGTTGCCCAATTTTCTCTTCTAATGTCATCAAATTGATAAGTGAATCAACTTTTTGATCAATAGAATTTGTTTTAGTTTGTGATATACTATTACTAGTATGCGTGGCACATCCTATTGAGGTAAGAACTAATAAGGTATAAAAGATATTCTTGGTTTTCATTTTCTATTTTTAAAATAAAAGTTATTGATAAACTCTTACGAAATCAACTTCCATGGCAGACTGAGTAAATGCCGGATCTATGGCACCACCAAAAGTTCCACCCATGGCAACATTTAATATGATGAAAAAGTTGTTATTGAAAGGTACGTTTCCATTATTGATGAATGAATGGAATAATACATTATCAACATAAAATTTGATTGAATTGGGTGTCCAAACTGCTTTATATGTTTTAAAACCAGACGACACACCTTGAAACGTTGCTGAATTTGTATTTGCATTTCCACCAGAATTATTTGGATAATGTAATGAACCATGTATTCTATTTGGCTCATTTCCTTTATGTTCCATGATATCAATTTCGCCACATGCAGGCCAATTTGCTGTTGTAATGTTTGATCCAAGCATCCAAATAGCAGGCCAAGTACCTCCACCTACAGGAAGTTTTGCTCTCACTTCGATTTTACCATATTTGAAATCAAATTTACCTTGGGTTTTTAAACGGGCTGAAGTATAATTTGAACCACCTTGCGCTTGTTGTTTTGCAGTTATTTTCAAACTACCACCTTGCACAACTGAATTGCTTGCTGTATTGGTATAATATTGAGATTCGTTATTTCCCCATCCGCCAGCACCGATATCATAACCCCATTTAGCAGGATCTGGAGCTCCGTCAGTGTTAAATTCATCCGACCAAACTAAATTGGTATAATCTGCAATTGGGTCTTGAACAGGTGGTACCGTTGTAAAAATATGATACCAAGCAAGTGCATTGTTATTTCCTTGTAAGACACGAACTACCATTCTGTTTTCGGTAATTGAAAGTATTTCGTAAGAGTTGCTTCCAACATAATATCCCATAAATCCGTTATCAGAAAAATTCATAACCGTTCCTCTGGTTTGCCCTGGAATATTATTTGCTTTAACCAATGATTCTGAAGGAGCTAACGAAACACTTTTCTGTCCAGAAGTATCGTAAGAGTAACAAAAATCATATCCTGCAGTTCCGTTAACAACTCCTTGATAAGATGCATTGAAATACGTACTTCCGTTGTTGTTTAGTTGAAATTTCAATTGATTATTTACTTTTGAAAACTTCAGTTCATTTTGGTATAGACAACTGCTTTCTGGAGTTCCTAATTTTTCCCATGGTTGTGCCATATAATAATAAGCAAAGTAATTTTGTTCAGCATTTGTAGAATTTGGACCAACTCCCAAATGGCCAATTTCTGTTGCTGAAAAATACCAGTTTTTACTTGTTCCACCTGTTAAATAAGTTACGGCTTCATCGTCTGTAAAATTACTTAATACTTGTACTTCAATATTTTTAGTCGTTGAAACGCCTCCTTTTCCAGATGCAATAACAGTTACAGTAAAAGTGTTTACACCATTTTGAGTGTATCTTTTTTCAAAAATTCCGCTTGGTGCGTTTTCGCTGGTACCATCGCCAAAAATATATTTGTAAGATATAGCATTATCTGCTGTTGCAACAAAATTTACTTTTCCTGTTCCGTCCCCATTAGGTTCAGCAACAGTTTTTCCAACAATAGTTGCAGTGACTTGTAAATTTGTAGGAGTTTTGATTTCTCCAAAACTAGCTTCCTCATCCTGACAATTAATTAATACAAAAGGCAGTAAAATGAAGATGATACTTTTTAATATTCTATTTTTCATAATAATTTTATTTTATGTTTTTCTAAAATTAATTAGATTGTTTGATGTCGTCAAAATAATACGATGCGCCATTTCCAGCATTTCCAAAAGCAAAAAACACTACAACTCTTTGAAACGTATTTGTTGTACTTATACCCGTAAAATCAAAGGTTATTTCTTGCCATCCATTAGCTAATGTAATGTTTGCATCTCTTTCAATATTGATATTAGCATTAGCTAAATTTTCTAATTTCATTTTAGCAATAATACCCGCTTGTGGAGACCAAACTTTCATTTTAATTTTCTTCATGGAAGAAAAATTGATCGGGTTTGTAAGTTCAATAAAAGAACCCGCCCAAGTTTGAGCGCCATTACCTTTTGTTAATGACCCCACTTTTGAAGAGGTATTTATTCCGGTACTGTTTGTATTGTTAGCAATTACTGTAGTAGCGCCACCAAAATTTGTAAAAGAGTAAGGTAAGGTTGCCGATTCAAAATCTAATGGAAAACCAATAATTACTGGAATCGTTACGGTTACATTTTGAGTGTATTGCGTAGAAGCTACACCACCCGTTACTGCTACAATTTTTACAGTATACGTTCCAGGATTTGTATAGGTATGTGTAATCGTTTCACCTTCAATGAAATTTACAGCAGTATCTGGAGTTGCTTCTCCAAAATAAGCTTTAAATCCTGATTCAAACAAAGCAGTTGCTTGTACGGTTATTCCTAAACTGTTAGTAGGAATTGGAGTTATCGTTGCAACTAAATTGGTAGGGGCGAAAAAGGTTACATTTAAGGGTAAGATTTTTTCTGATGTTTTACCATTTAAAGTAGTTCCTACCACTTTTACTTGAAAGGTTCCTTCAAGATACGTATGTTCAATAGTTTCGCCAGCATTTAATGTAGCTGGTGTTGTGGTTGCATCTCCAAAATAAATTTTGAATTGAGTAAAACCTTCACCTGATGGCGAAATAGTTACTTTTCCTGAATTATCTTGTTTAATAGATAAGGTAGCATTTATGTTTGTTGGTGCCGTAATAGTGTCTAAATTAATTTCTTCATTATCATTGGTACATGATATAAAAAGTGAAAATAGAAATACGGATAAGATTGTGATACTTTTTTTCATAATAGTCATTTTTTTAATATCCAGGGTTTTGTTGCCAATTTCCGTTAGAAAATTGAATTTCTTCGAACGGAATTGGGAATAATTCATTTTTGTTTGATGTAAATCCGATTATTTTTTGAGCTGCTTTACCTGTTCTAACAAGGTCAAAAAAGCGGTGTCCTTCACCCATTAATTCTACTCTTCTTTCATTCCAGATAAAGTCTGTTAATGCTGTACCGGTAGCTGTTATATCATGATTGGTATCTCCAAAAGCTCTTCTTCTTACCAAATTCAAATAATCTTTTGCTTTTATATCGTTTCCACTTCTGTTATGTGCTTCGGCAGCCATTAACAATACATCGGCATATCTGATAGAACGATAATTATTAGGATTGGTTAAATTTTGATCTCCAATATTAGTATCGCCTTTTCGAGCTAAATATTTTCTGTTAAAGTAACCTGTGTGCTTATATCCCGTCCCATAGGTAGCATTGTTTGCTGTAGCCCAAGCTTCAATATCAAGAATAGCTACATTTCTTCTGTTATCACCCACTTCAAACGAGTTAAAGGCTTCTTGTGTTGGCACATTGAAACTATATCCTCCGTCAAAGAAAGGTCCGCTGTAATTTCTAATTCCGTTAAAACCTACAGCAACATTTCCTTCACTACATTGCAAACAACCAAAATCAGCTCCTTGTGCGTCAGTATATTGAATTTCAAAAACCGATTCAAGTCCGTTTTCTCCAGTGTGTTCAAAAATGGCATTATAATTTGCAACCAGTGAATAGGTGTTTGTTGTAATTAATTGATCAAATATAGCTGCTGCTGGTGCAAATTTATTTTGATACAAATATGCCTTTCCTAAAAGTGCCTGTGCAGCACCTTTTGTTGCTCTACCTGTTTGTGCTGCTGATGGATTAAGGTTTTGAACTGCAAAAAGCAAATCAGATTCAATAGAAGCATAAACCTCATCAACAGAGGATCGTGGTATTGTTTTTTCGTCGTTCAGACTAAAACGCTTATCGCCTTTTAATGGAATTCCTCCAAACCATTTTACCAATTCAAAATGGTAATAAGCTCTTAAAAAACGTGTTTCTGCAATTACTTGATTTTTGTTTGCAAAATCGGTTTTGTCTTTAAATTCTAATATGTAATTACATCTTTGAACACCTGCAAACATCCAATCCCAAAGGTTTTTTAAATTTCCGTTAACGGCAGTATGCGTCATGGCATCCACTTGCTGAATTCCAGGAGTATCGGTTGCCGCTTCTCCACCAGAAAGGGTATTGTCTGAAGCTATTTCGCCCATCAATACATTAATATAGCTTGAATGCAGCATGTCATAAGCTCCAATCAAGGCATTGTTATAATCGGATTCGGAATTAAAATAATTTTCTGAATCTAATGAATAAACGGGATCTACATCCACAAATTCATCGGAACATGACGTTGTTACTAGTAACGACAATGCTAAAATTACGGTTGATTTTATAATATATTTTTTCATTGTTCTTTTATTTAAAAATTAACATTAACACCTAACATAAACGTTTTTGGAGTAGGATAAAAACCGTAGTCAACACCACCACTAATTGGATCGCCACTGTTTGCAGCTGGATCAAATCCTCTGTATTTAGTAAATGTGTATAAATTATTCACAGACCCGTAAACACGTAATTTTGAAATTCCTGCTTTTTCTAAGAATTTTTTATTGATGCTATATCCTAATTGAATATTTTGAATTCTTAAAAAAGAAGCGTCTTCAACAAAATAACTTGAAAAAACCGTATTTGTTGAAGCTCCTGCGGTAACTCTTGGCACCGTATTACTTGATCCTTCACCAGTCCATCTGCCCAAAACATAATTCAATTTGTTCAATCTTGATTCTGTTCTTTCATAGTTTCTAATTAAATCATTTCCAATAGAAGCATACGAATAGGCTACAAAATCAAAGTTTTTGTATGTAAAAGAAAGGTTTAATCCAAGTGTGTAATCTGCAATTGATTTTCCGATATACGTTCTATCTTTCACATCAATAACATTATCACCATTGATGTCTTTGTATCTTAAATCACCAGGTGCCGATACTGCACCAAGTGCAACTTGCGATGGATGTGCATCAACTTCCGCTTGATTTTGGAAAACACCATCTGCTTCGTAACCATAAAACACCCCAATTGGCTGACCAACAACCATACGGTTAGGGTATAATGTATTTCCTACACCAAAAGCTCCTCCTTCTAAATATCCAGTACTATTATCAACTTGAAGCACTTCGTTTTTTAAAGTTGTTATATTAAAACCAACACCATATCTAAAATCATCAGATATAACATCATTATAATTAAAAGCTAATTCAATCCCTTTATTACTTACCGTTCCTGCATTTACAGTTGGCGAACCAGAACCTGGCGCAGCACCTCCATTAATCCCAGATATTGGAACATATTGAATCAACAATTTACTTCTTGTATCATCAAAATAATCGGCAGTAATGTCCAATTTTTTATTAAATAATTTGATATCCAAACCAACATCAAACTTTTTATCTGCTTCCCATTGAATTTTACTGTTAGGAATAACTCCTGTTGCAACACCATTTGATAAGGTATTATTAAACACATAAGTTCCTTCACCAGTTAATAAAGAACGATATCTGAAATCTCCAATATTATCATTTCCAAGTTCACCATAACTAGCTCTTACTTTTAAAAAGTTAATATATTTATTTTCTTTGAAAAAAGGTTCGCTAGAAACAATCCAACCCGCTAGAATAGAAGGGAAAACAGCTACTCTATTATCAGGGCCAAAACGGCTTGACGTATCTCTTCTTAAGATTCCTGAAAGTAAATAACGCTCTTTGAAGCTGTAATCAACAGTGCCAAAATAAGATAATCTACGGTAAATACCACTGTACGAATTAGCATCTTTCACTCCTACTCCACCAGTTCCCAGTGCTAAACTTAAATCAGCAAATTCCCATGAATTGTATGGAATATCATATCCAGTTCCGTAAAGACCATTATCTTTATATTGAAATATAGTAGAACCTACGTTTAATTTTATTTTATGATTTTCTGCAAACATTGTTTCATATTCCGCAAAAAAATCAAAGGTATAATCCCCAACATTTACATTACTTTGAGCAACCACACTTCGAGTTACGTTAAATACTTTGTTTGGACCATAATCAAGAATCTTGTAGAAAGCCTTTCCTGCACTTTTACTCGAATTAAATCCAATTCGAGAAGTAAGTTTTAAACCTTTCATTGCCAAATAATCCAATTTAACAGTTCCACTTAATTTTTTCAAATTATAAGAATTGTAAGTATTGTTCATTTGCGCAAGCGGGTTGATTACTTCATTTCCAAATCCAGCGGATGAAGGAACTAAAGTATAATCTCCATTTGAGTCATAAGGTGACAAAACTGCTGGGGTATTTATTGCATTGAAAAGCACAGACCCTAGTCCGTTTTCGCTTAAACTTTTTCTATTAAAATCGGTGTAAATTACATTAGTAGAAAACTTGAATTTGTCTGATAAATCGACACCTAAAGACAAACGAGCAGTACTTCTATCAAATGCAGATTTCTCTAGACCAACGATTCCTTCTTGCATCAAGTTTGAACCACTAAATGAATAAACAATCTTTTCTGATCCACCAGATATAGTAAAATCGTTATTTCTGATAGGAGCCTTTTGAAACACTTCATCTTGCCAATTTGTTCCATTTCCCAAACCAGTAACATTTGGATAAGGCAATGCTTGACCCGAGTTTGCAAAACTTTCGTTTAACAGAAGAGCATATTCAGTTGCATTTAACATTGAAAGCTTCTTGGTTGTTTCTTGAGTTCCAGTATACGAATTGAAACTTACTTTGGTTTTGGAATTTTTCTTTCCTTGTTTGGTTGTTACCAAAATAACACCATTTGCACCAATAGCACCATAAACGGCAGCTTGCGCATCTTTCAAAACGGTAAACGACTCAATATCAGATGGGTTTAATAAATCCATTGAACCCGCATAACCGTCAATTAATACTAAAGGTCCGTTTGCACCATTGGTAGATATACCTCTGATACGAATATCATAACCAGAACCTGGCGCTCCCGATCCTGATGTAACGGTAACCCCTGCAACAGTCCCTTGCAAGGCAAGTTCTGCTTTGATAGGTTTTAAATCGTCAATTGTTTTGGCAGTTATTACAGAAACCGATCCTGTAACGTCTTTCTTCTTTTTTGAACTATAACCAACAACTACTACTTCTTCCAAGGTTTTTTTGTCTTCTTGAAGTGAAATGGTATAGGTTTCATTTTTTGTAATGGTTTTTACCACACTTGTGTATCCGATAAAACTAAAAGTTACTTTATCGCCAGCTTTGATGTTGTCTAATTTGAAATTACCATCTAAATCTGTCGAAACACTTGTCGCACTGTTTTTGTTTATAATGTTTGCCCCCGGAATCGGAACTCCATTAGCGGCATCTACAACTTTACCTTTGATTTGTATATTTTGGGAAAACCCAAAACTTGAAATTAGGAAAAGCGAAAAAAATAAAAATTTTGTCTTCATAAAAAATTTGGTTTAATGATTATAAAAGTATAGGTCTGATGTATTAAAACAACAATTTGTGCTACAACAAAAAATATACAGTTAACATTTTTTTATATTATTTTAAAAATACTTCTCTTAATACTAATGATGATAGTGTTTTCAACCATTTCAACAATTTAAATATTATAAAAAATTTAACAAAAATAGTTGCAAAAACTACTTTTGTTGTGGTTTTGTATAGTTACTATAACTAAATTATATTGATAAAATATATTCAACTAAACCCTGTTCGTGTGAAAGTTCCATCTTTTTACGCAAACGATATCGTTTAATTTCAATACTCCTTACGGATATGTTTAATAATGGGGCAATTTCTTTGGATGATAAATTCAAACGCAAGTAAGCACAAAGGCGTAAATCATTTGGTGTAAGTGATGCATGTGCTGCTTTTATTTTTTTCAAAAAGTCTTTATCTGCATTATCAAACGCTTCTTTAAATACATTCCAAGTGTCTTCTTCGTTTATATTACGGGTAATAGTCGTTATAACTGATTTGATATTTTTGTTGCTTCCTTCTTCAGAAGTTTTCTTCAAATCTTCTTTGATAACTGCTAATAGTTCGTTCTTTTTAATCAAACTCATAGTTGAAACAGCCAATTCTTTGTTTTTTTCATCCACATCTTGAATCAATTGTTCATTTCTAATCTTCATTAATTGTTGTTCTGTTTCCAACTCTTTTATTTCTAATAGAAGATTGTTTTCGTCAATTAATTTTTGGGCTTGCTTTTGGTAATATTTTTTATAAGCATTGTTGATATAATAAGCAATTATAATAGAAATTAATAAATAAATAATGATTGCAAAAATTGTGGCATACCAGGGTTTTGAAATCGTAAACGTATAAGTTGCTATGTTTTCAGGTGATGAATTGGCGACTTTTGCTCGAACTTTGAAAGTGTAGGTTCCTGGTGATAAATTCTTGAAATTCACATTCGATTTTACACTCCACGAACTCCAATTTTCTTGCAAACCTTCTAGAAGGTATTGATATTCAGTGTTTATGTATTTATTGTATTCGGGAACTGTATAATTTATTGTAATATTGTTTTCGTTGTATTCAAAAGTACCTTCTTCTTTTATGGTACTGTTTATATGATTTTGATTGGTTTTGTTGGAACTTATTTTAGAAATTGAAACACTGTAATTTTTAAAACTTAATTCATCTAAATTAATGGTGTAATAACCATCTGTGGTGCCAATAAGATATATCGAATTTGTAATTTCTGTAATGTTTTCAAACCCAGACATCGAGTTTGTAAGTGAAGATGGAATCGGAATAGAATTCTTTTTGAGTTCGGAACTTAATTTACTTAAAGTATAATAGTGCAAATAATTTTTAGTGAAAATCCAAATTTTATTTGATTTATCTACAATCAATTTTCCAGAAGTATATTCGTCATTTTCGAATATTTTGCTCAGTTGATTTTCTTTTTCAAACGTACTTTTTACTGAATTATATTTGAAAATACCTTTTTTGCATGCGTAATATATCGCATTATTAAACTTTGTTAATCCTGCATTTTTTCCTTTTTCTGGATTTGTAAATGTTTCCAATTTACTTGCCTTTTGAAAGTTATTATCAATAGTATATTTGAAAATACCTTTATATTCATGGGTTACAATTATTTTATTCGAAGTTAACTCGAAATAACGTGACGAGTAGTTAAAGCCAGCTATTTTATTTCTAAATTGCCATTGATTGTTTTTATATTCTAAAACAGACATTCCGTAGTAATTTCCTTGAATAATTAAATTCGGATGATTGGTATCCGTTTCAAATTTCCACGTACCCGATTGATTAAAAATCAGATTACTTTTTGTGCCATTTATGATAAAAGTACCCGAATCATGTCCGCAAAATAAAGTGCCTTTTTTTTCAAATAACGACCAAACTTGCCCTTTTGTTCCGGGAATGTATGTAAATGATTCTTCACTATAAAAAGGTTTACTAAACAATCCTTGGTTAGTTCCAATGTACAAACGGTTGTTGAATAAAATAGAGGCATATACAGTACCTAAAGCTCCAGTGAGATCGGTAAAGGTTTTAACTGGCGATTTTAAATTGATGCAATTGATGCCATTATCCAATCCAATCCATAAATTTTGATCTACATCTTCGAGTAATGAAAGGGTTGTATTATTGCTAAGTCCTTTTTTTTGCGATAGATGGTACTTTAATTTTCCAACATTAGAAACAATAAAAATACCGTTGGAAACACTTCCCATTGCAATGCTTCCGTCAGAAAGTTTTTCACAACTGTAAATACTACTTTCATTTAATAATTGGTCAACTTCTGTTCTGAATTTTGAAATAGTATTTTGACCATTCAATTGAAATAGTCCATTTAATTTGGTCTGAATAAGCAATCCCTCTTTTGTAGAAAACAGGTTAATTATTCGGTTGTTTTTTAAAACAACATCATTTGATATTAATTTGCTTTTCCCATTTTCTATCTCAAACAATCCTTCATTTGCAGATTGATAATAAATGTTATTGGAAGTTTTAAATGCTTTTATTATGGTGTTTTTTGGATGAATAATAGAAAAAATTTTTGATTGGGTGTCATAAATATAAATTCTATTTAAAGATTGAAAGATTACCCATTTGTCATAATGTAAAATATTCCAAAATTGCTCATCGTCAATAATTTTATTTTTGATTTTATTACTTAATGAAGTATATTTTAATTGTCCGTTTGGTTGTCGTTTCCAAAATCCAAATTCCATGTAACAACCTGTATAAATAATATTGTTTATTACTTTTACAGATCGTAAAATGGTTTCGTTTGGTGAAGGATACAATGCCCATGAAGAACCGTTAAATTCTAATAAACCTTCATTATTTGCAAAATAAATAAACTGATTATTGTCTTGAGAAATCATCCAGTTTTGATTTCCTGCACCGTATTCTTTAGGAATATAATTTAAGATTGGGGGTAATTCTTGCCCAAAACTAAAAAAGGTGTTTAGTAATGTTACTGCAAAAAACAAATATTTATTCATAAAAAAATCAAATTTAGATAAAAGTACTACTTTTTTTCAATTTCACTATTCAACTACATAAAAAAAGCACGTTTATAAAAAAACGTGCTTTTCAAACTTAAAAAAAAAACTTACTTAACTTTATTGTTTCACAAATTTTGAAGTACTTGTTTTGCCTTCAGAAGTTGATTTGATTACATAAATTCCAGAATTCAAAGCACTAATATCCAATGTAGTAGAATTTGTATTTGGAGTTGTAGATAATACTTCTTGACCCATTACATTATACACAGAAATTGCTTCTATTGAACCTTCATTCTCTAAAGTAATTGTATTGTAAGCTGGATTTGGATAGATTTTAATTTTTGAATTTTCAAATGTTGCATTTGATAAAGCGACATTACTAAAATAAACATTGTCAACAAATAATGTTCCAGATCCTGCAGGATTTCCAGAAAATATTAACTGTGCAATATGCCCTTTAGTAACTAAACCTGTAAAATTTGATAATGGAATATCATAGCTATTCCAAGACCCTTGCGTTGGTGTGTAAATTAATTCATGTTCAACATCGTCGTTTGGTGTACCTTGATACACACCATTAGCTCCAAAATCAACTAATTTTACTCTAAATACAGTCATGTTTGGAGTCCATGCATCCACATGAAAGTATAACATGTTTGTTGCATTAATTTGAGAAGTTGGAGCTGTAGTTTCAATTCCAACAAAACTTAAATTAGAATATTTTTTGGTATCGTTTCCTTGTATTTGAACGTTTGCCAAAACTCCTTGAGACCAAGATGTTTGCCAAGTGTCAACAGGTACGTTAGTATAAGCATTACTAAACATTGATATTACATTTGCTGCAGGTCTTGTTGGTGTTGGTGCTGCAGTCATTGGCTCAGTAGCTGGTACCGTTGTAGTACATGCAGAACAAGATGCCCAACATACTGTAGGTTGTGTCATATTTATGGTACCAACAGTAAGTGTTCTGTTTGTGTTTGCTCCTGTTGTAATCGTACAGCTACCTCCAGGTGTTAATGTTTCTTGACCAGCCCAGTTGTCTCTAGAAAATTTATATTCATAGTTGCCTGGAGCTAATGGTAATGTAACTTCCCAAACACCATCAGCATTTGCATCTGTCATTGGGTTACAATTTCCACACCATCCATTAAATGTTCCATTAACTTCAGGAGTTGTAAATCCTGTTTGTTGTGACATATCTACTTTAAAAGTAACATTCACAGTTGTTGGAGCTGCTCCAGCACTTGTTACAGTTACATTTCCTAAAGCAGCTTCGTTAGCTGGATTTCCATTCAATCCTTTGATTGTAAATCCGTATTGAACGATTAAACCTGCAGGAATAGCAGTTCCCGAAGTAATGTTAAATACTCCAGTTGATGTTAATGGTACTGAAACATTAACATCTGCACTGTATCCAGTTGCTGGATTCAATCCTTTGATAAATGCTACAGCTGTATAACCCGAAGCTAAAGTATTGCTCGTTACATTTCCAGTAAAGTTTAAAACTTGACCCGCAAGAGTACTGTTTTCAACATAAGAATTTCCTTCAAATACTCTATTCCCTATAGCACCATTGATCCAGTAAGCTTGATCTGCAGCACTTCCATTTTGTGCATTTGCATAGGTATTAAAATTTGGTTGCAATTTGATAGTGTTTGTAGAAGCAGTTAGTGTTGATTTGATATCTCCAAGTCCCCATTGACTACCAAACAAAGGAGTTGTTCCGTTTGACTCAAATACGTTTGCATAACCTACCCAAGTAGATGATCCGCTGACAGTCACAGTATTTTGTGCTGATGAATGTTGAATGCTTGTGAAAACACAAAAAGCGACCAACATGATTTGTAATGTTTTTTTCATTTTATTTTGTTTTATAGTTTTGTCAAATTTAGCAAAGAATTGCATTATTTAATTTTTTTTCAATATATATTAAAACTATACTTATTTTTTTTGTTGTATTTATGATAAAAATTTATTTAACTAATTGATAAATAGAATTTTAATTGACAAAATATTTATTTTTTTTAATTTCATTTTTTCACAATGATAAGTTAATGTTGTGGTAATCTACATCGATTTCGTATCCTTTTTTTCGCTTTTTTTTATAAATTTTTAAAAAAAACGTCATGAAAAGTTTAAAATCAATTTAAAAACAGAATTTGACATCATAACATTATAATATTTACAGATAATGAAATTTTAATGACAATTTATTAAAGGTAATTTAATGTCAAAAAAAAACACAACTAATACTAGTTGTGTTTTGAATCATTTCAAAAAAACAAATTTATTGCTTGATAATCTTTTTCCTTAGAATATTTCCGTTCATTTCTATATTCAAAAAGTAGATACCGTTTTCAAGATTTGATACGTTCAATAGGTTTGTTTCCATATCAAGTTTAAAAGTTTTTATTGATTGTCCCAACGAATTATATAATACGGCTGTTGCTCCAATTTCATTGGTATCAATTGTTACAAAATCAGTACAAGGGTTAGGATATATTTTAAGGTCATCCTTTTGATTTTCAAAGTTTGACAATGGGATGTTTAATCTAATGTCATCAAAATAATAATTCTCTCCAACTCCAGCCTCTCCAAAATTACAAAAAACAACTACTCTTTTATAGTTATTTGCACTCACAATTCCTGGAAAAACAAACGTCAATTCCTCCCAAGTATTTGCAACAGTGTTAGTAGCATTCACTTCAATATTAAATGCAGCATTAGTCAAATTTTCAAGTTTAATTTTAAAAACCTTTCCAGCAAATGGCGAAAAAACTTTCATTTTTAAACTATTTATGGTAGAAAAATCAATAGAACTTCCCAGATCAATAAACGAACCAGCCCATGTTTCTCCGGGGTTTTTACGTAATTTTGCAACTGTATTAGAGGTGTTTATACCTGTAGGATATGGGTTGGTAACTTTTGTTGTAATTGTATTACCAAAATTCGAAAACGAATAATAAGCCGTAGTCGACTCAAATCCCAACGGTAAAACTGGTTTTTCAATTTCTTGACTAAAAGTAATATTGTCAATATAACAAATATTATCACTTGATCGACCCGTTTGAAAGTCCGGAAAAATAACTATCTGATCATTCGTTTGACCAATTCTACTCGAAAAATCAAAAACCATTTCCTCCCATTGATCAACCAATGTATTCGCTTTTTTAATCTCACCCGTTGATCCGTTGGTAGCATTCACAAACTTAATACCAACATCACTTATCACCGATTTATAAACCATTATTTTCACTGTACAGTTACTTGCCGTTACCACATAATTCCCCAAAGCAGGTGCCCCAGAAGGTGTAGAAAGTTGATGAATACTCTCAAATCCTGCAAATGGTGCCGAATTTGTTAGCGCGGTGAACTTTGCCACCGTTGCCGATGAATTGATGCCTGAAGCATCCGGATTGGTTATCATTTGAAGAGGAGTATTAGTTCCATTTTCAAACGTAATCCATGTCCAGTTAGCGCCAATTCCTGGCGTTTCAAAATTTATTGGTCCATTTTGCGCAATTCCAATAAAGGAAATCAGTAATAATTTAATCAGGATAATTTTTTTCATTGTCTCTATATTTTAATTTTATCAAATATAACACCATTTACACAAAACACCTTTTTATTTCTTGATACAAAAACTATACAACTGATGTTTTTCTGTTTTTAAGAAAAAAAAAGATCGCTAATAAAACAAAAAGAAATATGAAAAATATGATTTTACTTATATAGGTACGAAATCGATTAACATTTTAACAGTTAATTGCTATTTATTTTAATTATTGGTAAATAGTTTATCTTTTATGAATTTCAAAAAATATAAATCTAAAATCATATAAAAATTATTAAATTCGTAAATTGCACACCTAAAATTGAATTAAATATACAAATGGAAGCACAAACCCCTTATATTCCTAAAAATAAAATACGAATTGTTACAGCAGCATCCCTTTTTGATGGACACGATGCTGCAATCAATATCATGCGAAGAATTATTCAGGCAACTGGTGTAGAAGTAATACATCTAGGGCACGACAGAAGCGTTGAAGAAGTAGTAAATACTGCTATTCAAGAAGATGCAAATGCTATTGCGATGACATCCTATCAAGGGGGTCATAATGAGTATTTTAAATACATGTTTGACTTACTTAAAGAAAAAGGAGCAGGTCATATCAAAATTTTTGGTGGCGGAGGCGGTGTAATTCTACCAGAAGAAATTGCTGATTTGCAAGCCTATGGAATTACGAGAATCTATTCGCCCGATGATGGAAGAGCGATGGGATTGCAAGGAATGATTAATGATTTGGTGCAAAGAGCTGAACAAGCCCCTCCAGCACCCGAAGGTGAAGCTACTGAAATTGCCGATAAATTAGCTCAAAAAGAAGTCAATACAATTGCCCGATTGATAACATTGGCTGAAAACAACCCTGAAGATTTTTATAAAATTTTCAACCACCCAACTAACAATAGTCAAAATAACGAAACCCTCTCAGCTCCCCTTTCGGGGGCGGGGGGGGCTCCTGTCCTTGGTATTACTGGAACAGGTGGTTCTGGAAAATCGTCTTTAGTAGATGAATTAGTTCGCAGATTTTTAACTGATTTTCCTAACAAAACCATTGGATTGATTTCTGTTGATCCATCGAAAAGAAAAACGGGTGGCGCTTTACTAGGCGATAGAATCCGAATGAATGCCATTAATAATCCTAGGGTTTATATGCGTTCGTTAGCTACACGCCAATCCAATTTAGCATTATCAAAATATGTATCTGAAGCCATTCAAGTTTTGAAAGCTGCTCAATATGATTTGATCATTTTAGAAACATCTGGTATTGGTCAATCGGATACAGAAATTATGGATCATTCTGATGTATCTTTATATGTAATGACACCTGAATTTGGCGCCGCAACCCAACTTGAAAAAATTGATATGCTCGATTTTGCCGATTTGGTTGCCATTAATAAATTTGACAAAAGAGGCGCTCTTGATGCCATTAGAGATGTAAAAAAACAATACCAACGCAATCATAATTTATGGGATGCCGACTTAGATACGATGCCCGTTGTGGGCACAATCGCTTCGCAGTTCAACGACCCCGGAATGAATGTGTTGTACAAAAAACTGATGGATATTGTTGTAGAACGTACTCATGCAGATTTGCAATCTACTGTTATTGCATCGCGAGAAATGAGCGAGAAAATATTTGTAATACCGCCACACCGTACTCGTTACTTATCTGAAATTGCGGAAAGTAATCGAAAGTACGATGCAACAGTTGTTACGCAAGTAGAAGTGGCTCAAAAATTATACGGGATTTATAAAACAATTGAATCAGTCATTGGAACTACACCTTCTATTTCTAAAGCAGGAATTGATCTTAACATAGAAGTTTCTGAAGAATCTCAGGTATTTGTAAATTTACTTTTAGATCAATTTGAACGTGTGAAAATGAATTTAGATCCCTTCAATTGGGAGATAATTTTAGGTTGGAATCAAAAAGTGGCTACTTATAAAAATCCGATTTACAGTTTTAAAGTAAGAGATAAAGAAATAAAAATAGCTACCCATACTGAATCGTTATCACACAGTCAAATTCCAAAAATAGCATTACCAAAATACCAAGCTTGGGGCGATATTTTGAAATGGAATTTACAAGAAAACGTTCCTGGTGAATTTCCGTTTGCATCGGGATTATATCCTTTTAAAAGAGAAGGAGAAGATCCATCAAGGATGTTTGCTGGCGAAGGAGGACCTGAACGTACCAACAAACGTTTTCATTATGTGAGTGCTGGCTTGCCTGCTAAACGACTTTCGACTGCGTTTGACAGCGTTACTTTGTATGGAAATGACCCCGATTTACGTCCTGATATTTACGGGAAAATTGGAAATGCCGGTGTTTCTATTTGTTGTTTAGACGATGCAAAGAAATTATATTCAGGATTTGATTTGACACATGCTTTAACCTCTGTTTCAATGACCATTAATGGGCCTGCACCGATGTTGTTAGGCTTTTTCATGAATACTGCCATCGACCAAAATTGTGAAAAATACATTGTAGAAAATAATCTTCAAGAAGAAGTTGAATCTAAAATTAACGCTATTTTTGCCAAAAAAGGAACGGAACGCCCAAGTTATCAAGGAGATTTACCTGAAGGAAATAACGGATTGGGATTGATGTTGTTGGGTGTGACAGGTGATGAAGTTTTACCAGCCGAGGTTTATAATAAAATTAAAAATGAAACTTTATCTCAAGTTAGAGGTACGGTTCAAGCAGATATTTTAAAAGAAGATCAAGCGCAAAACACGTGTATCTTTTCTACTGAGTTTGCCCTTAGATTGATGGGCGACGTGCAAGAATATTTTATTACACAAAACGTCAGAAACTTTTATTCGGTTTCTATTTCGGGATACCACATAGCAGAAGCTGGAGCAAATCCAATAACGCAATTGGCTTTTACCTTATCAAACGGATTTACATACGTTGAATATTACCTAAGTAGAGGAATGAATATCAACGATTTTGGTCCTAATTTATCCTTCTTTTTCTCCAACGGAATTGACCCAGAATATGCCGTAATTGGTCGTGTAGCCAGAAAAATTTGGGCAAAAGCCTTAAAAAATAAATACGGAGCCAACGAACGTGCCCAAATGTTGAAATATCATATTCAAACATCGGGAAGATCATTACATGCGCAAGAGATTGATTTTAACGACATTAGAACAACGCTTCAAGCATTGTATGCCATTTATGATAACTGTAATTCATTGCATACCAATGCATATGACGAAGCTATTACAACTCCAACAGAAGAATCGGTTCGACGTGCCATGGCTATTCAATTGATTATCAATAAAGAATTAGGTTTGGCTAAAAATGAAAATCCAATTCAAGGTTCTTTCATCATTGAAGAGTTAACTGATTTGGTTGAAGAAGCCGTTTTAATAGAATTTGATAGAATAACCGAACGTGGCGGCGTACTTGGCGCGATGGAAACGATGTACCAACGTAGTAAAATTCAAGAAGAAAGTTTGTATTATGAAACATTGAAACACACGGGCGAATTTCCAATTATTGGGGTAAATACGTTTTTGAGTAGCAAAGGTTCTCCAACAGTTTTGCCAGCAGAAGTCATTCGAGCAACTGAAGAAGAAAAACAAGCACAAATTAAAACACTTCAAAACTTGCACCAAGCCAACGCCGAACAAGTAAAACAGCAAATAGAAAATTTACAAAATGCGGCTATTCAAAACCAAAATATATTTGAAGTATTAATGACGGCAACTAAATATTGTACATTGGGTCAAATCACTTCTGGATTGTTTGAAGTGGGTGGTCAATATCGAAGAAATATGTAAAAACTATTAAAATATTTTAAATCTAAAACCTTTCAGAAATGGAAGGTTTTTTTATTTTTGTACCATGTATCCAAAAATTATTACACTCCCTGAAACCAAATACATAGGAAAAAGATTGACTATGTCATTTGCGAATTATCGTGTGTTTGAATTATGGAGTAGCTTTATGCCAAGACGAGATGAAATAAAAAACGCTCTCAACTCCAATCTTTTTAACGTTCAAATAAATCCTGAAAAATTCAGTTTTGGCCCGAATGAATTGTTTGAAAAATGGGCTGTTGTTCCCGTTTCAAATTTTGATGAAATACTAAATGATATGGAAACTTTGGTTATTGAAGAAGGTTTGTATGCCGTTTTTAATTTTATTGGAGACCAATCAAAGGCAGCGCCATTTTTTAATCAAATTTATACCGAATGGTTACCCTCATCTGGATATGAATTAGATAACAGACCTCAATTTGAAATTTTAGGTGATATATATAAAGTAAACGACCCAAATTCTGAAGAAGAGATTTGGATTCCGATTAAAAATTAAGGTTCTACCACCATTTGTGTGGGTTCCCAATTTAAATTTATTAAATTTTGTTTTTGAACCATTAAGATATTTAGTTTCATTAAGTCTTAATTACCTCAATTTCTTAATGTTTTAAATTTTTGAATAGTTGTTTTTTAATTTTAAACAATTGTTAGAAATCCATACATTTCGAAGTAGAACCAAAATTAATAGTCCCCATCCACATAATACCAAATACCGTCTTCTTTCTTGAAATAAGAATGTTCAAAATGGATTTGTTTAATCCTTTGATTATCCAAAAAATGGGCATTAAAAGTAACGGTATTTTCAGTTGTTGCAAGCACTTCCAGTTGAAGCCATTTATTTTGTTGGCTCCAGTTTAATATTTCATCTTTGGAAAAAAATTTTCTAGTAGAAATGTGCGTAGTTTCAATAAGATAATCGGCGTTTTGAATAACATAAGCCGAATATCTAGAACGCATCAAAGCCTCAGCTGATTGTGGTTTTTGACTGCCGTTTAGGTAAAGCAAACAGCAAGATTCCAATAATTGTTCACTCCCACAATGACAAAGTAGATTAGTCATTTTTGGGTTCCGAGTTAAATTTTCGAACAATCGCTTTCAATTTTTCCTCGCGAGCAACTTTTTTTGCTTTAGCTTTATCTTGCTCTTTGTGCAATTTATCGTTGTGAATTTTAATGTTTCGTTCGTTATTTCTTCCCATTTTATTCGGCTTTATCCAATTTTAAATAACCAATATGTAACGTATCGTCCGATAATTCTTCAGTAGATTTTGTAATTTGTATCGCATATTTTTCTTTGAAAATTTGTGGCAAAATATCTTTTACCGCAAAAGCATCATCAACATCAATTCCGAATTTATCATCAATGTGCGAAACTGCCCCGTCAAATCCACAATGTTTGTAAAAAGTAGTGGCTCTAGCTTTTTTTGATGCCAATCCCAAAGTTTCGGCAACAGTAACTATTTTATAATGATATTCTTCAAAATCACCTTCTTTGTATCCGCCAAGGTTGATAAAAAACAAGTCCAAACCAGGTTGCGTTTTCGCTTCTTTTTCAACGACAGTTATCGAATATCCATCAACTACGGTTATTTCGCGCCAAGCGTCAATATGAATTTTTCCTTTTGCTTCTGGCCAAAATTTCTTCATCGACGGAATCAATTCTTTCAGCGAACTGCCTATTCCAAAAAAAATATCATGTTGCTCCGTACACCTTCCTACGGGTCTGCAACCCAACATAATCATATACAATTTCACTTCTCTTTCCATATGACAAAAATACAATTTTTTATCAAATAAAAGTTTGGCACAAGTATTGGTATATTAAGTTTAAGAACTCTTGCATAAAATAAAATTTAAATTTAATAATTATGAAAAAAATAGCCTTACTCCTAGCTTTCATCGGTATTTTATCACTTCAAAGTTGTACTTCGAATGATGATACAGCTGACAACGACACCATAAGTGAAGTTTTTGAACTTCGAAATGTAAATTTCAATTACAATTCAACCGATGGTTATACCATTTATAGAACACTTAATCCGCAAATTTATGCTTCAGATGTAATTTTGATTTACAGAATGTCGGGTACAATAGATGCAAACACGCCCATTTGGCAGCAAATTCCAAGAACACTTTTTTTACCGCAAGGAGAATTAGATTACGATTTTGATTTCAGCAAACAAGATTTCACAATCTATGCTGGCGGCACCTATGATTTGGCTACCACACCAACTTACATCAACAACGAAACTTTTAGAATCGTCATTGTACCAGCTTATTTTTCAAATAAAATGTCAGGAAAGGTTGACTTTTCAGATTACAATGCCGTAGTAAAAGCATTTAACATCAACGACAAAAAGGTCAAACAATTACAATAAAATTTTTTATCAATTCATAAAAAGTCGCTTCATGCGGCTTTTTTTTGTGATTAATTTTCAGAAGCCAATCCAGCTTTCCATTTCAAGCTTTCTCGATAAAAGCTTTTTTTGTTTGGCACAAAACGAGCTCCTGACGTCGCTGTTTTGCACCAACAAAAAATAGCTTTTATCTTCGCAAGGCTTTCCATTTCAATCTGGGCTAGGGGTGCTACTTTTCAATGAGAATTTATTTTAAACCAAGAAAAAAACTAAATAAAATTATTTTTTTGCCACAAATTTGAAAATATTAAAAAGATTAGTTCGGATAAAATCTGTGAAATCAGTGGCAAAAATGGCTACAAATTTAATTTTTCATCAAAAAAAAGTTGGTTCTATCATGAAATGTGTGGGTTGGGTTTCTAACAAATGTTTAAAAATAAAAAACGACTATTCAAAAATTAAAACCATTAAGAAACTATGGTAATTAAGCCTTAATGAAACTTAATATCTTAATGGTTCAAAAACAAAATTTAATAAATTTAAATTGGGAAACCACACAAATGGTGGTAGTACCCATTAGTTATTACCTCTTCGTCTTCTGTAAAGAAACTACAATTCCAACACCCAAAGCCGCTGCAATAAAAGCCAAAGAAGCCCATTCTGGTAAATGAATATAATCATGAGCAATCATTTTGATACCCACAAAAGTCAAAATAGCAATCAAGCTGTATTCCAAATAACTAAATCGTTCCAACATATTAGCCAAGAAAAAATACATGGATCGAAGTCCTAAAATAGCAAAAATATTAGAACTAAAAACAATAAAAGGATCAGCCGTAATAGCTAAAATTGCGGGTACACTATCCAAAGCAAACAACATATCCATTACTTCAATAACCAACAACGCTACAAACAAAGGAGTAGCATGTTTCACGCCATTTATAGTTGTAAAAAAATGTTCCTTTTCAGTATGACTTGTAACCGGAATTATCCTGTTAATCATTCGATAAACAATCGACTTTTTTGGATCAAACTCATCATCATCATCATTACTAAAAAGCATTTTGGCAGCAGTAAACAATAGAAAACCACCAAAAATATAAGTCATCCAACTTACTTTGTTAATCAGTACAACTCCAAAAGAAATCATCAAACCTCTAAAAATAATAGCCCCAATAATACCCCAAAACAAAACCCTGTGTTGGTATTTTTGAGAAATTTTAAAAGAAGCAAATATAACAGCAATAATAAAAATATTATCTACACTCAACGAAAGTTCAATTAAGTAACCCGTAATAAACTTCATTGTGGCTTCGATGGGTTTTAAATTCGTAGGATTATCAACTAGTGAATTTTGATACAGAAAATACATCACTCCAGAAAAAAGAAATGCAATTGCCACCCAAATTGCAGTCCATTTACCAGCTTCTTTTGAGTTTATTATATGAGGCGTTTTATTAAATACCCCTAAATCTAAAGCTAAGAATATTAAAATTGTAAAAATAAAAATGATCCAGACAGTCATGATGTATATGATTTTTTACAAATATAAAAGTTCTCGCTAGAAATTGAATTAAAAAGGCTTAAAAAAATCTTTTATTTTATACAAAATTTAAAATTTCTATCTGATTCTATATTTTGTAATTTTATCAAATACATTCCTTTTTGATATTGTGAAACATCTATTTCAGTGGTTGTTGATTGTAACTGAAACGACTCCATTTTCTGACCTAAAATAGTATAAATTGCTACATGACTGCCAATAAAATTTTCAGCTACATTAATAAAGATTTTATCTGTTGCAGGATTTGGAAATAAAAGTAATTCCGCTGTTTTGTTTTCGACAAGATTATTCAAATTGGGCTGTTGATAAACCCTAACGTAGTCAACTTCCATACTTGATTGACTGAAATTTGGTGTCACACTTGGCTCTATTGCAACGTTTAGCAAAATATATTGTTCCGCATCAAAGGGCCACGTATATTGGTTTTTTATGGCTGGATTATACGTTAAATGAGGAATGCCATCGACAAAAAAACGAATTTTTTGATTGTCCCATTCCATGGAATAAATATGAAATTGGGTAGAAACCCCACTTTTAAATTGAGAATTTGTAATGTACTCTCCCACAGATAAATTACCATTTACTGGATGATGTACCGCACTTGAAATAACATTCTGATTCGTTCCCCAATGTTCCATAATATCAATTTCGCCACAAGCGGGCCAATTTTTGGTTCCATGGGAGGCTGTCCAATATCCTCCAGGTTCAATGATGTTTTTGCCAAGCATCCAAATTGCAGGCCACGTTCCTGCTCCTATTGGCAATTTAGCTCTCACTTCTACTCGTCCATATTTAAAAGCAAATTTTGAATTTAATCGTGCCGATGTAAATTGTTTGGTTTGACCTTGGTTGTTATATGCTTCTCTTTTTGCCAAAATGTTTAAAATACCATTTGATTGGTTTGCATTGACGAGTCTGTTTGTATAATGTTGCAATTCACCATTATACCAGCTACTTCCATTTGGCAACTGCGTTTGATGAAACCATTTAGAATCATTGACTGCTCCATTTCCATCAAATTCATCGCTCCAAACTAAATTTGTGTATAAACTTGCTGCTCCAGAATAGTAAAAATCATCTATAAATGCCATTACTTGTGCGTTGTTGTTTTCACCATTTACTTGTATCACAACTTTACTAAAATCGTTTCGTTCGAGAGGATTTCCCGAATTAGAATCCAAATTGACATACGTATCAGTTGCAAAATCAAAGGTAATTACTTGCCATTGGTTCAAAACGATGGGTTTTATTATTTCGCATTGTGTAGTCCAGGGTGAGGCTAATGAACCATTTTGAAGTTTTAAAGAAATTTTATTGGTTTGGGAACCTGTAATTCCGCTTGACGGAACATAAATTTTTAAAGAAAATGTACTGCTAGTTAGTAGATTATAATTAAAACCCGCATTGAATTGTACGTTGGCATACAAACCGCCAACATCAGAATATTTCAACACTTTAGATGACGTATTAATTCCTGTTGCATATGGATTAATGAAGTTGGTTACCATCCCACAATCATCACCATACCAACTAGTAATGGTACTGTTACCCTCAAAATTATCTTGGGATATTTGCGTTTGCGAAAACATTAATTGGGTTATGAAAACAAAAAGTAGTAACGTTGGATATCTCATCAGATTTTTTTTACAAAAATAAGAAAATACAAACAACTGATTTTTTTAATACCCATATAAAAACTATACAAACGTCAAAATAAAAAAAAGTGCCTTCGAATTGAAAGCACTTTGGTTATAAATTTTTAAAAATATTACAATACAGATTTTACTGTTTTAATAATTCTTGCAGCAATTTTATAGGGATCTCCGTTAGATGCAGGTCTTCTGTCTTCCAACCAACCTTTCCAACCTTTTTGAACTGTGATTAATGGAATTCGAATAGATGCTCCTCTATCAGAAACCCCATAAGAAAAATCATGAATAGATGCAGTTTCATGCTTTCCAGTTAAACGTAAATCGTTATAAGCACCATATACTTCAATATGTTCTTTTGTTACAGGACGGAAAGCTTCGCAAATTCTTTCATAAGTTGCTTGGTCACCACATGTTCTCAATACGTTGTTTGAGAAATTGGCATGCATACCCGATCCGTTCCAGTCTGTATCACCAAGTGGTTTTGGATGGTATTCAATATAGTAACCATATTTTTCAGTCAATCTATCTAATAAATAACGAGCCACCCAGATTTCATCACCTGCTTTTTTAGCTCCTTTTGCAAACAATTGGAATTCCCATTGTCCACATGCAACTTCTTGGTTGATTCCTTCAAAGTTGATTCCGGCTGCAATACATAAATCAGCATGCTCTTCCACTAATTTTCTTCCGTGCGTGTTTTTTCCTCCTACAGAACAGTAGTACATTCCTTGTGGCGCAGGGTATCCTCCTACTGGGAAACCAAGTGGTAACAAGGTTTTGGTATCCATAATGAAATATTCTTGCTCAAATCCGAACCAAAAATCTTCATCTTCATCATCAATCGTTGCTCTACCATTTGAAGGATGTGGCGTTCCATCAGCGTGCATTACTTCACACATTACTAAATATCCATTCAATCTTTGTGGATCTGGATAAATGGCTACTGGTACCAATAAACAGTCAGAAGAACCGCCTTCTGCTTGTTTTGTTGACGATCCGTCAAAAGACCAATTGTCAAGTTCTTCCAAAGTTCCTTTGAAGTTTTCGTGTTCTTCAACTTTGGTTTTACTTCTTAAATTTTGAGTTGGTTCATAACCATCAAGCCAAATGTATTCGAATTTTATCTTAGCCATAAAGAATAAATATTTAAATGTTATTAATTTCATTGCAAAAATAACAAAAATTTCTTTACTCCTATTTTTTTAGGGGGTATTTTTTTTAAATTTAATATATAATTGTTTTTACGTGGTATTTTAGGGGGTTAAAAATAAATTTTGGTGATAAATATCAATATTTTACAATATTTTACAAATTTCTATACATCTCTTTTCATATATTTGTAGTGTTCTTTATAAAATCAAACTTCATTTAAATAAAAAAGAGATGTCAATTTTACGATTTCAGGCACTAAAAGATGCCGCAAATAGAAAACCAATTAAATTTGAAGAATCTGGTAAAAAGTCAGTGCTTTTTGCTGCCAATGTTTTTAATGAAAAAGCAATGAAGCAATTTTTAACTTCAGAAGCTCATAAAGCGGTGAAAGATGCTGTTTTACATGGTTCAAAAATCGACAGAAAACTTGCTGAATATATTGCAATCGGTATGAAAGAGTGGTCTTTATCAAAAGGGGTGACGCATTATACCCATTGGTTTCAACCACTTACAGGCACAACGGCAGAAAAACACGATGCCTTTTTTGAAACTTCCTATGACGGTTCAGACCCAATCGAAAAATTTGGCGGAAGCCAATTGGTACAACAAGAACCTGACGCTTCTTCTTTTCCAAATGGAGGCATCAGAAATACTTTTGAAGCTAGAGGTTATACCGCTTGGGATCCAACATCACCTGCGTTTATATACGGAACCACTTTGTGTATTCCAACCGTATTTATTTCTTATACAGGTGAAGCATTAGATTACAAAACACCTCTTTTACGTGCTTTGAATGCCGTTGACGAAGCAGCATCTGATGTGTGTAAATATTTTGATAAAAATGTAAAAAAAGTAACGGCAACGTTGGGTTGGGAACAAGAATATTTTTTGATTGATGCGGCTTTAGCAAATTCAAGACCCGATTTGGTGATGACTGGCAGAACGCTTCTCGGACATGCTTCCGCAAAAGGGCAGCAACTAGACGACCATTATTTTGGATCCATTCCTACAAGGGCACTGAATTTTATGCGCGAACTTGAAGAAGAATGTATGTTGCTGGGTATTCCCGTAAAAACGCGTCATAATGAAGTAGCACCCAACCAATTTGAATTGGCACCCATTTTTGAAGAAACAAATTTAGCAGTTGACCATAATTCGCTGCTGATGGATGTAATGAATAAAATAGGTGAACGCCATGATTTTAAAGTGCTTTTTCACGAAAAACCTTTCAAAGGAGTCAACGGTTCTGGAAAACACAACAATTGGTCTTTGGCTACTGACACCGGTGTGAATTTGTTAAGTCCAGGCAAAACTCCTATGAGTAATTTACAGTTTTTGACCTTTTTTATCAATACTATAAAATCGGTAAATGATTACGAAGAATTACTACGAGCATCCATTGCAACTGCAACCAACGACCATCGTTTGGGAGCTAATGAAGCGCCACCAGCGATCATTTCAGTATTTATTGGACAACAATTATCGAAAGTTTTAGCAGAATTAGAAGGGGTTTCAACAGGTAAATTATCTCCAGAAGAGAAAACCGATTTAAAACTGAATGTGGTAGGTAAAATTCCCGACGTAATGTTGGATAATACCGATAGAAATAGAACTTCTCCTTTTGCTTTCACAGGAAATAAATTCGAGTTTCGAGCTGTTGGTTCGTCGGCAAATTGCGCAAATGCAATGACAACTTTGAACTCAATTGTGGCAAAACAACTGAAAGAGTTCAAAAAAGAAGTCGACCATTTAATTGATACCAAAGATTTAAAGAAAGACGAAGCCATTTTTAATGTGTTGAGAGAATATATTAAGGTAACCAAAAACATCCTTTTTGAAGGAGATGGTTACAGTGAGGCTTGGGAAAAAGAAGCCAAAAAACGCGGATTGAGTAATCACAAAACCACGCCAACAGCATTAAAAGCTAAAGTTTCTCAAAAAGCATTAGATTTATTTAACGATTTAAATGTAATGAACCATGTGGAAGTGGAAGCTCGTTACGAAATTGAATTGGAAGAATATACCAAGAAAATCCAAATTGAAGGTCGAGTTTTAGGGGATATTGCCAGTAATCATGTAATTCCGACTGCCATTCGATACCAAAATACGTTGATTGAAAACGTACGCGGATTGAAAGAAATATTTGGCACCGAATTTCAAAGTCTTGCCAAAGAACAAATTGTTTTAATCAAAGAAATTTCTTTGCATATTGAAGGAATTATTACCAACGTGGATGAAATGACGGCTGCAAGAAAAAAAGCAAACGCACTAACCGATGGTCAAAAAATGGCAGAATCATATTGTGATAAAGTGAAGCCTTATTTTGAAATCATTCGGGAACATTGTGATAAACTAGAGTTATTGGTTGACGACGAAATTTGGACGCTCACCAAATACCGCGAACTACTTTTCACTCGATAAACAGCAAAGCCATTGAATTTTCAGTGGCTTTGTTATTTGGGCATGCCGGCAATTGCCACTTAGACACCGCATAGAGGCAATTGCCGTCGGGCTTTCGGCTATATCTTTTGCTCCGCTGCGCTGCACAAAAGGATACCGCCTCTATCCCTCATGCAAACCCCGTTCCAATTTACAAATTGTAATTTAATGTAATAAAAAACTAAAATACGCACCATTCCAATAAAAAACATTTATTTTCGTTACATATTATGACATTAGATTTATAAAAATGTGTAAAAAAATTAGTTGCCTTTTACTTTTACTTTTTCAACTGTCAATGGCACAACAAAAAATGGTAGTGTATTTTGATAGTAATAAACACGAACTCAATCAGACCGAAACAGAGAAACTCAATCAATGGCTAACACTCAATAAAGAATCAAAAATTGTTGCCATAAATGGTTACACTGATGAAGATGGAAGCAATACCTTTAACGACTCATTAGCAAAAAGAAGGGTGCAATTTGTGTTTCATTTTATTCAAAATAAAATAAAAATCCGAGATGATTTTAAAACCCGTAGTTTTGGCGAAGATTTTAAACAAGCCATCAACAAAGCCGAAAACAGAAAAGTAACTCTTTATTATTTAGAACAAAAAGACCTTGCACAAGAGAATGAAATTCTCGGAATCAAAAAAGAAATCACCGAAACCCCAAAACCTGAAATCAATTTTCCAGACACACTCGTTTTTGAAAACCCCAACGGAACAAAATCTGAATTTAAATTGGATGTAAACTTTATGAAATCGGTGAGTAAGGCAATTCCTGGTGAGAAATTAAAATTAGAAAACCTCAATTTCATGATCAACACCTTCATTGTTGTCAATGAATCCAGAGGTAAATTGTATGAATTATTATTGGTTTTACAAAAAAATCCAAAATTGAAAATCGAAATTCAAGGTAACATTTGCTGCATGCCAAACGACCGATTGAATTTGTCTATGCAACGAGCCAAAGCGGTTTACAGTTTTTTGATTGCAAATGAAATTGATAAAAATAGACTTTCTTACAAAGGTTTTGGAAGTACCCGACCAATATATGCATTACCTGAAAAGACAGAGGAAGAACGAGCTGCAAACAGAAGGGTTGAAGTTTTGATATTGGCAAATTAGATAATTATTTAATTTGATAATTAGCGAATTTGAAAATTTATTTTTGAAATTATTTTTTTTGAAATTCATATTGAAATCCACCGTAATCATTTAAAAGCCCAAATGCTGGAGACTTAGCCCCGATTGAAGTGGAAATCCTTTTTGTTTTTTTTCAAAAACAAAAAGATTGAAACGGAAAGCGGGAACATGGTTTATTGAAAATGCCCGAGCCATTTGCTTCTAATTATTTTTCAAACCTTTGCTTTATAAAAAAACCTCAACTGAATTTCAATTGAGGTTGGTTTTTTATGCTTCTGTCAAGACTTTGTTGGGGTCGTATCCGAAAAGTCGGTGCGCTTTTATGAGTTCTGCAATACCTTCGGGCAACATGGTTTCCCAACCTGGTTTGCCTTGGGTAATCATTTTCAATACTTCTCGAGAAAATATTTCAAGGTTTTTCTTATCATAATTTACCACATCGATTACTTTTCCGTTGAACTTAAAGAATTTATACAATTCTTTCATTCGAGGGTGCACTTTCAAGTTTTCTGAATCTATAACTTCATTAAATTCGTCGAGCATTGGATATAAATATACTTTTAAATCTCTGTAAAATAATTTTCCGAAGGCTTCCAAAATGCCTCCACTCAAATGACGGTAGTATTTTTCGTCAAATATATCGACCAAATTGTTAACGCCCATTACCAATCCCATGCGTGCTTTTGTGTAAGCAGAGAAATATTCTACCACTTTATAATACTCTTGAAAGTTGGAAATCATTACTGTTTGCCCAAGCGAACACAGCAGCTCTGCCCTATCCATAAAGTCTCTTTCGTCAATTTCACCATCTGATCGAAGGTTGGAAAGGGTGATTTCAAAAACAACAAAGGTATTGTCTTTTTCAACTTTATTTTCTTCAAGAAACATTTTAAGTGATCTCTCGTACATGTCCATGTTTACGGTAGTTACGGGTCTGAAACTACCTCGCAATGCCAAAATATTTTTTTTGTAAAGCACCGCTGCTGGCAAAATATTTATGCCTTCTGGCGAAAACATTACGGCATCGGTCATGCCATTTTTTACCAATTGAAGACTCATCAAACGGTTGTCAACATTTGCAAATCGGGGTCCAGAAAAGTTGATGGTATCGATTTCTAACTGATCTTTATCTAAATGGTCATACAAATATCGGAGTAATTTTTTTGGATCGTTGTATTTATAAAAAGCACCATAAATAAGGTTTACACCTAAAATACCAAGTGTTTCTTGTTGCAAACGAGCATCGGTTTCTTTAAAACGAATGTGGATAATGATTTCGTTGTAATCTTCCTCGGGGTCGATTTGGTATTTGATGCCTACCCAACCATGTCCTTTAAATTGTTTGGCAAAATCAATAGTTGCAACGGTATTTGCATAACTAAAAAATATTTTATTGGGATGTTTGGAGCGATCAAGTCTGCTTTCTATGAGCTCAACTTCGTGCGACAACATTTTTTTTAAACGACTTTCTGTTACGTAACGTCCGTCAGATTCTACCCCATAAATGGCATCTGAAAAGTCTTTATCATAGGCCGACATGGCCTTTGCAATGGTTCCTGATGATCCGCCAGATCTAAAAAAGTGACGAACAGTTTCTTGTCCGGCACCAATTTCGGCAAAAGTTCCATAAATATTTTCATTCAAATTGATTCGCAAAGCCTTGTCCTTAATAGACGGAATTTGCTGTATTTCTTTATCACCTTTTAATTGAATGTCTAAACCTGATTTTCCCATAATGTAAAATAATATACAAAGTTAATAAAATAGGTAGGCTAATAAAAGATATTTAATGCTATTTTTGTGTTAACAAGAATAAGATCCAAGTTTAATTTAAAGTTAATACAAGAAAAAAATGAATGTTTATTTTTTAGGTACGGGCACATCGCAAGGAATTCCAGTTATTGGAAGCGAACACCCTGTTTGTAAAAGTACGAACCCAAAAGACAAACGTTTGCGTGTTTCTGTTTGGATTTATGATGAAAACTTCTCTGTTGTTATAGATTGCAGCCCCGATTTTAGGCAACAAATGCTCAGCAGCAAATGTAACTATATTGATGGTATTTTGTTTACACATGAACATTCGGATCATACGGCAGGAATAGACGATATTCGTCCGTTTAATTTTTTACAAGGTGACATGTCTGTTTATGCACATTCGAGGGTTATTTCGAATTTAAAGAAACGCTTTGATTATGTTTTTGAAACCGAAAACAGATATCCAGGGGCACCTTCTGTAAATGCTATAGAAATTGAAAACAATAGTCCGTTTAAAATAAAAGACAAGACCGTAATTCCGATAAATGCTTATCATGGTTTGCTGCAAGTTTTTGGATTTAGAATCGAAAATTTTGCTTATTTGACAGATGTTAAACAAATAGATGCGATTGAAATTAAAAAGCTAGAGAACTTAGATGTATTAGTAATCAATGCCTTACGAGAAGAATCACATCATTCACATTTTAATTTGCAAGAAGCATTAGATTTTGTAACTTTGGTTCAACCTAAAAAAACATATCTCACACATATAAGTCATCATTTAGGGCTACATGATGAAGTAGAAAAAAAATTGCCCCAAAATGTTTTTATTGCCTTCGATAATTTAGAAATCAACCTTTAATATGAAAAAACAATTCTACCTATATTTATTTATTTTAACTGCTTTATTTTTGGTTTTCACTTACTCATACTACAGTAAAGCGCTTGAAAATGAGCAAAAAAAATCTGAAAACACAAGTAAAAAATTAAAAGCTGACATTCAAAAATTAAATGATAAAATGTATGATGCTGATTACTTTTCATTGCTTCAAAATCAGCGATCACAAGAGTATTTTGAAACATTTGATTATAATGAATTGCATACTAAAATTACCAATGATTTACTAGCATTTAATGACCTTGAAACAGGAAATCCATATACTGGACAAGATAAAACGGGTAATCAAAAATTCATCATTAATAAAATAAAAATACTAAATCACCGTTGGATAATAGCAGATTATAGCAATGGCGAACTTTGGGGAGATGTTTACATTAAATATTTTGTAAATGACAACAAAAGCATTGAATTTAAAGTTATAGAAACGTTTATTTATCCAAAAGAGCAGTATTAACTAATTTATTAAATTCCACGAAAAATGAAAAAAATAAGTTTAATTCTTATCCTTACATTATTTATATTGTCTTGTGACCAAAAACAAAATAATACGGAATCCAATCTAAAAGAGTCTTCAAAAAAAGTAGCTGACACGACTATGATTGATGCCGATCAAGATGAAAATGGTTGCCTTGCATCTGCAGGATATACTTGGTCAAAAGTTAATAAAGAGTGTGTGAAAATTTTTACGGGACTTCAATTAAACCCTGCCAAAAATCAGGCCAATGAAGAAATGGTACTTTGTGCCTATGTCCTTTTTAATGAAAATGGAAATCAAGCGGAAGTATTTTTACCAAATGAACAATCTTTGGTACTTACCAGAGAATCAGAAGGTAAGCCTTGGATTTACAAAGACTATCAATTAATTGCAAGAAATGGTTATACTTTCAAAAAAGGAACCGAAAATCTCTATATTGGTGATGGAGTTATTGGATCTAAAACCACTGGTAGCGACCAAGAAGAAGAGTAATACTATATACTTACATCCAACCAGTTTTTAAAATCATGAAAGTTTTGAGGTGAAATTCCGTGTCCGATTGGATACGAATGAAAATCGATTTTTATGTTATAATCAGGAAGTAATTGTTTCGCTTTTTGACCCCATTCAAATGGAACAACTTGATCTACCGTTCCATGGGATGCAAAAATAGATAGGTTTGAAAAATCATTTTGTTCAAAATTTTCTTTTGCAATTTCAGGGTTAAAATAACCACTCATTGCAGCTACTCTTTTAACTTTTTCAGGATAAGATACCCCAACTGCATAACTTAAAATGGCCCCTTGACTAAATCCGACAAGGGTAATATTTTCTTTATCAATGGCATAATTTGCTACCAATTCATCGATGAAATTTGCAATAATATCTCTCGATTTTTGAGCTTGTGCAATGTCCGAAAACTTATTTTCATCGGCATCAAAGTTAATGGCATACCAGGCGTAACTTCCATACATTAAATCATAAGGAGCTCTTGCAGAAATTACAAAATAAGTATCTGGTAATTCGTTTGCAAACGAAAATAAATCTTCTTCATTACTACCGTATCCGTGCAATAATAATAAAAGCGGGTTTTTGTCCAATTTTGTTTTGGGCTCTCTAACTAAATGATGTAATGTCATGAATGTATATTATAAAAAATGAAACCATTTTTGAAACCATTTACCCACCAATGGCAAGGGAGTAACCTCTCCTTTTGCAGCCGTAAATATGCCATAAATAGTCAATACTGAAACGAAAATCCACATTGGCGCAGCCACCATAATATTTTCAAAATGACTTATTACAATTCCTAACGAAATAAAGGTTATGGTCAATCCAACTCCTTGACGGATATGAAAAGAAGCAAATGCATTTTTATTTTCTGCATTTATCGATATAGAAATCAAAACACCAACAATTAAAATATAACTAGTAATAGCAATTGATTTTCCTTCGCTTACAACTTGCTTATCCATTGATTATTAGTTTCTTATTGTTATAAATACCAACTACATTTCCTTTCATTTCAACTCCTAAAAAAGCACTGTTTTTAGATTTTGACAAAATAGATTCTTTAGAAAAAATCCAGTTATTATCTTCGGTAAAAAGAGTTAAATTAGCAGTAGCTCCCTCTTTAATTTCTGGTTCCTGGATTGAAAATATTTTTCGTGCGGCAGTTAATTTTTCTATTATAATCTCGATGGGAAGTGGCGTCATCAAAGCTCCAAAAGCACTTTCTAAACCGATGGTTCCGTTTTTTGCTAGATCAAATTCCATTTTTTTATGTTCGATATCCATAGGATTATGATCTGATGTAATACAATCAATCGTGTGATTTAAAACACCCGCAATCAATGCTTGTCTGTCATTTTCATTTCTAAGTGGCGGCGAAACTTTATAACGTGTATCAAAAGTATTCAAACAATCATCTGTTAATACTAAATGATGAACCGAAACACTGCAAGTTACTTGCAATCCTTTCAATTTTGCCTCTTTAATTAACTCGACTGATTTTGCAGTTGAAATGGTTGGAATATGCAATTTACCACCTGTGTATTCTAATAAAAATAAGTTTCGAGCCACCATTAATTCTTCTGCTAGATTCGGAATTCCTTTCAATCCCAATTGTGTTGAAACGATTCCTTCATTGGCTACACCACTTCCTTTTATTTTTTCATCTTGACAAAAAGAAATGATTAATCCATCAAAATCTTGAACGTATTGCAAACCAATTTTGAATAAATTTGCATTGGAAATACACTTGTTATAGTCTCCAAAAGCAATTGCTCCAGCATTTTTTATGTCAAAAAGCTCAGCCAAATCAGATCCTTCACTATTTTTGGTTAAGGCACCAATCGGATGCAAAGTAGTTGCCGAATTATTTGCTTTCTGTTTAACAAAATAAACTTGCGATTGATTGTCAATTATAGGAAAAGAATTAGGTTGTAACGCAATTTCTGTAAACCCGCTTTGTGCAGCAACTTGTAAACCGTTTTCAATTGTTTCTCTGTCTTCAAATCCTGGTTCGCCAAGCGAAACACTACTGTCAAACCAACCAATTGAAACTTTCAAATTAGGTACTTTAACTTCATAGAAATCTGCTGCTTCTAAATTGGTTCCAATTTTCTCGATAATACCATCGTTAATTTTTAAATCAACAATTTGATTGTGAAACGGACTTTCAGATGAAATAATATGTGCTTCTTTTATAAGGACTTTCATTTAATAAATTTTTGAATTAATAATTCCAAAACAATACAAATCAATGCAAAAATAATAAACCATTTCCATAATTGATTGTCAATTCTATCAGAATCTAATGTGGTAAAAAAGTTTGATATTCGATCCACTTTTTCAAAATCATCAAAACAATCAAAATTTGGATTAGAAATATCACTTTCCACTCTATCATAGTTGAAACTTATATTTTCTAATTTTCTATCTTTGGTGTAAATGGTAAAATTACCCGATTTTTTCGGATTTTCATCAAATGTTATTTTGATTTTGTTATTAAAAACTTGCTGAACTGGAATAAAACTTTCGATGTCATTTTTTAAAGAGACAATATGATCTTTTTCAATGGTTGATGATACTATAAATGGCTTTTCATCATTGATAATCAATGATCTAACACCCGTTTTTTGATTGTTTTGAACCATATTATAAAAAACAGGCACAATCAATGGTGCGTTTTGAAAATTACAGTTTTCTTTATTCAATGCAGCTGTAAAAACATAAACAGAAGCAATTCCTTTTGGAATAGAAACCAAAAAAGGTGATTGATCGTTAAAATCTAAAGCAGATGAAGCATTGTTTTTTACTTTGAACGATTTTTGAACTGTTGGATACTGAAAATTAGTTACTTTTTTTTCAAAAACACCACTAAATAATGAATGCGAATATTGAATTGTGGTAACTTTTTTTTCCTCTGAAAGAGATTGGATGTATTGAAAATTTCCAAAATTTGACAAAAGTGCATTCCACGATGATAGTTTTGCTTCTGAACTTGGAATTACAATCAAATTGCCACCTTTTCCAACAAAAGCTTTTAAGTTGGTTTGTAATGATTTCGGTATTTCTTCCAATTCGTTTATTATAATGGCATCTTGTTTTTCAATACTATTATAGTCTAAAGATGAAATTTCAGCATTTTGAAAATCAAACTCTTTTTCGGTATAAATTCGTTTTAAAAAATTATACTTTTCAGATGAACCAATACTTAATACTTTAGCTTTTTCTGGATTTGAAATGGTAAAATAATAGGTATTATCAAAACTAAGACTGTTATCTTCAATACTCACATAGCCATGAAAATCTTCTTTGGGAATTGTGAAATTTATTGTTTTTGTAGGAGTTTCAAAAGTAATAATTGTTTTGGCTACCAATTCATTTTGATTGTATAGGGCAATTGGAAGCTGTTGATCATCATCGTTATAAGACTTTAATTTTACAGAAATTTCATAAAAATTCTCTAAGGTTTGATTGATATAAACACTATCTATTGCACTGTTTTTATTTTTTTCTGCCACTAATGGAATGTAAAAAAAAGATTCGTCTTCTTTATTTTTTAATACTACCGAAGGCAAACCCAAACCATCTGAAATGATCACAATATCTTTGTTAGAAGCCGATTTATGAGCTCTTATTTTTGCTAATTGCGCTTCTATTTGAAAGGATTTCGAACTGTATTCAAGATTTTGAAGTTCTCTTTGAATCGTTTTAATATCGGTATTCCAAAAATTATCTGAACACGTTATTAATGAGAAATTCAAATTCTCTGGCGTATGTTCAAGAAGTTCTTGAACAGCTCTTTTAAACAATTCACCCTGCTTACCTTTGGCCTGCGTACTATTGGAATTATCCAAAACAATGTACAATTCGTTCATGGCTTTTTTGGAATCTTTTGCTTTAAAAAAAGGTTGTGCAAATCCAATGATTAAGAAAGTCAAAAGCAATAATCGAGTGGCAAGTAATAAATATTTTTTTATTTTAGAACTTTTTCGAGTTTGAATATCGAGCTCTTTTAGAAATTTAACATTGGTAAAAAATTCCGTTTTAAATTTTCTTAATTGGAAAAGATGCACCAGAATTGGCACTATTAAAAAAAATAAAAAATATAGAATTTCTGGGTGTTTAAATTGCATTTTTACGTTGTTTTCTCCATTAAATGTATAGTAATGAAGTTCACTTTATTATTTGTCAAAAATAGTATTTTTTTAAGCATCATTTAAAACAAATTAAAAAAAGTGTGTTATTTTTCAAAATAAATAGAAAGCAACTTACTCGCAGCAGAAAATGGTGAAATCTTGTCATCAGCTACTAATTTTTTTAGTTCTACTAAAGATTCTTTTACCATTGAATGCGAATAAAAGTTCCCTTTTAACTGATCATTTATCGTTTCCATCATCCAAAACTGACTTTGATTTTGTCTATTCGATTCAAAATAATTATTATCTTTAACTAGATAAAAATAACGTTCCATCGTATCCCAAATTGCTTCAATCCCATTACTTTCAATGGCGCTACACGTTGAAACTTCTGGTTGCCATCCTGATTTTTTTGGTGGAAAAAGATGTAAAGCTCTCGAAAATTCTGTTTTGGCTAGTTTGGCTTTATTGATATTGTCACCATCCGCTTTGTTGATAACAATGGCATCTGCCATTTCCATAATGCCACGTTTTATTCCTTGAAGTTCATCGCCCGCTCCAGAAATTTTCAAAAGCAAAAAGAAATCAACCATGCTATGAACGGCGGTTTCGCTTTGTCCAACGCCTACCGTTTCTATTAAAATAACATCAAACCCTGCCGCTTCACACAATATAATTGCTTCTCGAGTTTTTCTGGCAACTCCTCCCAAAGTTGCGCCTGAAGCACTTGGTCTGATAAACGCATTTTCGTTTTTAACCAATTCTTCCATTCTAGTTTTATCACCCAAAATACTTCCATGACTCAAACTCGAACTCGGATCTACGGCTAAAACGGCAACTTTTTTACCTATTGATGTTAAAAAGGTGCCGAATGATTCTATAAAAGTACTTTTTCCAACACCAGGAACCCCCGTAATTCCTATTCTAACCGATTTGTTTGCAAAAGACAAACAACCCGAAATGACTTCGTTGGCCTTATTTAAATGATCTAAATTAGTACTCTCAATTAAAGTTATGGCTCTACTTAAAGCCACTTTGTCTTTGTCAATTATTGCATTAATTAACTCATTTGAAGAAGGTTGCATTTTTCTAAAATGCGTGATTCTTTCCATAGAAGCTTTACTGAAAATATCAGGAGGTGGAATCCCTTCTTTTTCATGAAGGGTAGATTGTGGTAATTTTTCTTTCAAATGGAAAACCTTTGTGTAAAATTACTAAAATTATTGCTTCAAATGAACCTTTTAAAAAAATTAAGTCATCCTTATTCTAAAAAAACACTAATTTTGCTTTTAATATTGTTGAAACAAATGACTCCCAAAGAAACTCCTTTTATTGAATCTTCAGAAATAGCTCAAAAAACTGTATTTTCTATTCTTTTCTCAATAAGTTTCGCTCATTTATTAAACGATTTAATTCAGTCGATAATTCCTTCTGTTTATCCCATTTTAAAAGAAAGTTATCAGTTGACTTTTTCTCAAATTGGACTCATTACGTTTGCTTTTCAACTTACGGCATCCATTTTTCAACCGTTTGTAGGTTATTATACAGACAAACATCCGAAACCTTTTTCTCAAATTTTCGGCATGCTTTTTTCACTGGCAGGAATTATCGTTTTGTCGTATGCATCTAACTTTTATACCATTGTAATTTCGGTCATGTTGATTGGCACAGGTTCCGCCATATTTCATCCAGAGTCCGCACGAATATCCAATTTAGCTTCGGGAGGAAAACGCGGATTGGCACAATCTATATTTCAAGTTGGTGGAAATTTCGGCACTGCTTTAGGACCTTTATTAGTAGCTTTGATTGTCGTTCCAAATTCACAAAAATACCTGCTTTTTTTTGTAATAGCTGCTGTAATTGGACTTGCCATTTTGTCCAAAATTGCTATTTGGTACAAACAACATTTATTTCTTAGACAACAAAAAGCAACCGTTTTTTCAGAAAATCATACACTTACAAATAGACAAGTCAACAAAGCCATAATCATTCTATTGATTGTTATTTTTTCAAAATTCTTTTATACGGCTTGTTTATCAACCTATTATACTTTTTTCATCATAGAAAAATTTCATTTAACGGTTCAAAATGCGCAATTTCACATGTTTATTTATCTGATTGCTTATGCACTCGGAACCATTGCTGGCGGACCTTTGGGCGATCGTTTTGGAAGGAAATATATTATTTGGTTTTCAGTTTTTGGTGCCACTCCCTTTGCCCTTTTGTTACCATACGCCAATCTGTTTTATACAGATGTTTTGATGGTGATTATTGGGGTAATAATTTCGTCAGCCTTTCCGGCAATTATAGTTTATGCTCAAGAATTATTACCCAAAAAACTGGGAATGATTTCAGGTTTATTTTACGGTTTTGCCTTTGGGATGGGCGCTTTGGGTTCGGCATTATTAGGAATTTTAGCAGATCACACCTCTGTTTCATATATTTATCAAATTTGTTCCTATTTACCATTAATTGGGATTATCTGTTATTTTCTTCCCAATCTTAAAAAAGTAAAAGTTTAATTTTTATTCAAAAAAACTATGACTATTTCAGCTCAAATAATTTTAGAACTTGAAAACTGTATCGGAAAAGAATATGTTTTTACTGACATAGAAACAAGAAACACTTACGGTCATGACGAAACCGAAGATTATGTTTTTCCGCCAAGTGTAGTTTTGAAACCAGCAAATACAGCCGAAATTGCTGAAATAATGAAAATAGCCAACGCACATAAAATTTGGGTTACACCCATTGGTGGCAGAACTGGTTTGAGTGGTGGCGCTTTGGCTATCAAAGAAGGAATCGGACTTTCATTGGAACGATTGAATAAAATAATAGAAATTGACGAACAAAATTTACAAGTAATAACTGAACCCGCTGTAATCACGCAAGTGCTTCGGGAGGCTGTTGCCGAAAAAGGGTTGTTTTATCCACCCGACCCAAGTAGTCAAGGTAGTTGTTGGATTGGTGGAAATGTAGCCGAAAACGCCGGTGGCGCAAGAGCTGTAAAATATGGCGTTACCAAAGATTATGTGTTAAATTTAGAAGTTGTGTTACCAACGGGTGAAATTATCTGGACCGGTGCCAATACATTAAAAAACACCACAGGTTATAACCTTACGCAATTAATGGTGGGTAGCGAAGGTACACTGGGAATTATCACAAAAATTGTGATGAAATTGTTGCCAAAAAACGCACATAATGTCTTGATGTTGGTGCCTTTTTATGAAGCAAAAGAAGCATGCGAAGCAGTATCGGCTATTTTTAGAGCAGGAATAGTGCCGAGCGCCTTGGAATTTATGGAACGCGATGCAATTGATTGGACATTGAAATTTATACACGATTTGAATGTTCAGGTCAAAGACGAAGTGCAAGCGCATTTGTTGATTGAGGTGGACGGAAATTATCCGGATGTGTTGTTTGCTGAAGCAGAAAAAATAATGTCGGTAGTAGAACAATTTAAAATTGATGAAGTGTTGTTTGCCGATACAGAAATTCAAAAAAATGCCCTTTGGAAAATGCGAAGAAGTGTTGCTGAGGCTGTAAAAGCGAATTCAATATATAAAGAAGAAGACACAGTCGTGCCAAGATATGAATTACCTAAATTGCTGGAAGGAATCAAAAGAATTGGTGCAAAATATGGTTTTAAATCGGTTTGTTATGGTCATGCCGGAGATGGAAATTTGCATGTAAATATCATTAAAGGCGAAATGACAGATGCCAACTGGAATACCGAAGTCACAAAAGGAATTAGAGAAATTTTTGAATTGACCATATCTTTAAAAGGCACACTATCTGGAGAACACGGCATTGGATATGTACAAAAAAACTATATGGACATTGCTTTCCCGAAGGTTCAATTGGAGTTGATGCGGAATATAAAAACGGTTTTTGACCCAAATGGGATTTTAAATCCTTGTAAAATTTTCCCCGATTCGTAAAATTTATGTTCGGTTTTAGGGTTTCACGATCTGGTTATTACGCAAAGAGGCACAAAGCAAACACAGAGTTCCACAAAGGTTTTTTAATCAAACAAACCTCAAAAACTTTATAAACCTCACTAAACCTCATAAATTAAATAACCCAAATACCCTTACATTAATCTCTTTTTGGGGTATTTTTTTTATCTCGTTTGTCTGCTTTTTTTTCTTTGGCCGTTTTGAGAGGTTCTTTCTTTACGGTTTTTTTGGTGTCTTGACTTTTTGCCATTTTATTTGAATTTTATAATTGTAAATGTAGTCTATTGAAATTTGTAAACGACTTTTGAAATGTTAAAATTCGCAATTCGTCTTTCTCGCCCAGACAGAAGTGGCAGCCTTGAGGAGGCGGGTGCTATTTTTTCTTGGTACAAAAAAGCGACCGCAGGAAGCTCTTTTTGTGCCAAGAAAAAAAGCACCCGGCCCGAAAGCTAGAACGGATGGCTGGAAATAGCGCCTAAAAAAAATTATATGACAATGACTTTCAATGAGTTATATTTCATTAACAAATCGTTGTGAAGTTGTTATACAATTTTGGCACGAGGTTTGGAATGTATCTTATATCAAAAGAAATTTTGATCGAGGAAACTGAAAATCGAAAGAGTAAGTAAATGCTTAAATCTATGAATTATGAAAAAAAGTATCTTATTAGTAGCTAGCATTTTACTGTTGGGAAGTGTAGCGAACGCATCTGAAAGAGTTTTGAAAACAGATGAAAGAAGAGGGACATTTGATTTGGATGAGCCAATTTCATTTGAAGAACGCGGGGTTTCGTTTTATATTTTTTCCGACGGAACGTTTGATTTTAATACTCAAAACAGTTCAACAGGTGGCATGTATTTCAAAGAATCTGGTAGAAGAAGCGTTGAAGCTGACAGAAAATGCCCTGTAATTCAGGGTGTTGTAATTGAACAAGATGCTTTTGGAAGAATTAGAAGGATTGGAAATGCATTTGTAAATTATGATGCTTTTGATAGAGTTTCAAGAATTGGAAGCGTTTTCATAAAATATAGAAGAGGATTACTCACTCATGTTGGTGGTTTGCAATTGATTTATGACCGAAGAGGCAACCTTGTTGATATGATTGGTATGGTAAAAGGAAGAGGTTTTCAAGGGTATGGCAGTTATGCAAATTATGAACCGAACAGAGGGGATTATTATTACAAAAAAGATGAAAATACTACAAAAAAATAGAAAATAGTTTGGTTGATTATTTTGTGAAATCTCGAGGAGCTTTATTGCGAATCGAGATTTTTTTTATGCTAATTTGAATCGTTTTAAGATGGATAATGTAACTCTGTTGAAGTCTTGAGAAATGTTGCATTTGTAGTTAGAAATGATGTAAAAAAGAGTTATTAAAATTGATTTTAGTGCAATGTTTATGATGGGATGAAAATTAAAATCCCAAAAGTAAAAAAGCAAGAAACAAACGATTAATATTCCAAATGAATGAACGGTTTTGATGGTAAACGGATTCAAATTCATCTTGACAATTACATAAAATAACTTAATAGTGTTGTATATAATAATGGTTAGTAAAGTTGCAAAAGCTGCGCCTTCTATTCCATATAACGGAATGAAAATCATGTTGAGCACGATCATTAAAACAACTGTAAAGAGTCCGAAAAGCAGCACCGTTCTGTAATATTTTGTATTAACAATTATAGAATTATTATTACCTAAAAGCACATCATAAAACTTGGATAAACCAATCATAAAAACTACCGATATGCCACTTCTATAATCGGGTATAAAAAAATACAATTCTTTGATGTTTAGAAAAATCAACATCATGATAAAACCCCCAATAATTTGAAGATTAATGGCGCTTTTTTTGTACAAATCGTTGAGTTCGGCCATTTTATTTTCGATCATAAACTTGGCAGTAATGGGCGCAACAATTTGAGTCATGGCACGACTTGGCACCGCTATAACTGTCGAAATAAAAATAGCAACAGCATACAAACTATTATTACTAACGGGAAGATAATGAGCTATCATCACTTTGTCAAAATCAATTAGCATTACGGCCACACCACCAGAAACTATAATAAAAAAAGAATATTGAATGAGTTCTTTAAAATTATCTGGAACAACCAATTTAAACACGGGTATTTTGATAGAAAAGGCATAGAAACACATGGCTATAAGTTGAAGAAAATAGGCAGCCACTAGACTATAGATGAAAGTTGATTTTGAAATTACATCAAAATGAACAAGCAGCAAAAGCACCGTAACTAATAGTCTTACAGATACTTCACTAATGAAATTACCAATGACTGATTGCATGTGTACTTTCACCCAAGCATAAAATAATTCGAAATAAGCCATAAACAAACCAACAACCGGAATGATCCAAAAGAAGGGTTTCAGGATGGGATTTTCTTGTATCCAAATAGTTGAAATGGGTTGGTAAAAAATGAAAAACAGAATCCCAACAGGCACCATTAAAATCAGAGGGAAAAACAACATAAAAGTAAGAAACTCATCTCTTTCTTTTTGTGTTTTGTAATGTGAAAAGAATCGAATCAACGTGTTTTGCGCACCAAAAGCTAGAATGGGCATCATGATTGCGGCAAACGATAGCAGGGTAGTTACAATTCCGTAATGATCTTTTTCTAAAATATGAGTGTATAAAAAAAGGGCATTGATTGCGCCAATACCAAATCCGAAGAACGTAATGATGGTGTTTTTGATGGATTGATTTTGAACTATTCCCATTTTGTTAAAATTTATAAACCAATTGTGACAATTGTTGTGTGAGATTTTTACGAGAATATTGTTGAAGCCCAACTGGAAAAACAGCTAATTTTTGTTCTAAAAACAAATTATAATAGGCCATTATTTGTTTTTTTAATGCCTCTTTTTGATGGTATAAAAAGAAAGTTCCTGTATTTGTTTCTATAAGAATTTCAGCAAAATCGGAACCTTCAGGACCCAAAGCTAAAATAGGTCTTTCAGTAACCATGTATTCAAATAATTTCCCCGGAATAATACTTTGAGTATCTTTGGAATCAATTTCAATCAATAATAAAACTTGTGACTTTCGTTGGTGTTCTAAAGCTATTTGATGCGAAACGTAGCCTAAGTTAGTAAGATAATCATTCAACCCATAATCAGCTATAGATTGCAACACTTCTTGACTTACAGCTCCCATTAATTTTAATTCAAAATGATATTTAAAATCGGGGATTTCTGCAAGTAATTCAGCAAGTGACTCCCACAAAATAGTCGGATTTCTTTCGGATAACAACGAACCAATATGTGCCAAAGAAAAGGTTTCATCCAACGACTGTTTCGCTACCTTTTCTACATCATATCCATTTGTGATGACCTCAATCGGTTTATCAGTCAAACTTTCAAATTCTTTTTTGGTTGTTTTACTCGTTACAATAATGGTATCGGCAGTATTTAAAACTTTCGACTCTAATGTTTTATGTTTTTTATTCGCGAAAGCAGACAATTTCAAGGCTTTATGATAACCAATTGTTGTCCATGGATCTCGAAAATCAGCCAACCAATGTATATTCAAATCGTGCTTTAATTGCAATCCAATTAAATGAAGTGAATGCGGTGGTCCCGAAGTTACAATCGTATCTATTTGATTCTCTTCAATATATTTTTTTAAAAAAGTTACCGATGGTTTTACCCATAAAAAACGGGCATCTGGGATAAAAATATTTCCTCTCACCCAAAGCAGGACGCGCTCCAAAAGAGATTGTTTTTTTTTATTTGGGATAATTCCCGAACTTATTTTTTTGGTTTTATTTTTAGAAAAAAAAGCGGCCAGTTGATAGGGCTCAAAAATGGGTTGTTTGATAATGATTGCTTTGCTAGACACTTCACTTTGTAACCCTTCATCTACAATTGGATACGTAGGATTTTGAGGTACATATACATGTGGCTCAATAGTAAAATCGGGTAAATATTTTACAAACTTCAACCATCGCTGCACACCAGGACCACCTGCTGGAGGCCAATAATACGTGATGATTAAGAGTTTTTTAGGGTTCATTAATTATTTCTTTCTTCCAAAGTAAATTCCAGCTGCAATAACCAACAACATCCCAATCGAACTTATCAAAGCAATCATACTTCCCGTTTTAACCACTTGTGGTTCAAATTTGAATTCAATTTTATGATTTCCTGCAGGAATTGTAATCGCTCGCAAAGCATAATTCGCTCTAAAATGAGAACTTAATTTTCCATCAACATAAGCTTTCCAACCGTATTTATAATACATTTCTGAAAATACGGCTAAACCATCATTTTTGTTGTTTGAAACATATTTCAAAACGTTAGGTTTGTAACTTATCAATTTAATGGTGGCTGTTGAATCAACCTTAAAAGTTATTTTTTCTGCCTTAAAGAAAACTCCAAATTCTTTTTGATTAATAACTGCTTCTTTCTTCGAATCAAATTTTGATAATGATTTCATTTCATCATCAGTATTGTCAGCAAATTTTATTTTTTCAACAAACCACGCATTTCCATTTGAATTTGAATTTAAAGTCGGAAACTGTTTGCCTTCTTCATCGCTTTGAATGATGTATTTTACATGCAACATATCCAAAACCTCTTTGTTATTGTTTGCAATTTGATAGTCAAATAACTCTTGAATTCTTCTTGGTTTGGCCGCATGATAACCTCCAATTGATTTATGAAAATAAGAAGCTCTTGCGCTTGATAAATTTCCGTCCACTTCCAAAACCCTGTAATGAGACGAATCTTGTAAAATCTGTAAATCGGCATTGGTAGCTTCAAACGGCACATCTACTTCTCTAGCTGACACAAAATCTTTAGTGCTAACATAATTTTTATCTACTAAAAATAAATCGCCCACCATAAAAATACCGACTAAAATAACGGCAGTTGAAACGGATAATTTCTCTTTAATATACATCCATAAAATACCAAAAACTACAACAATAAAAAATCCTGATCGCAATAAATCGGCTTGAAAAAGATTCATTCGATCTTCTTTCAATGCGTTTACAAACTGAACTCCAAAAGATTTATCTTGACTTTGGCTGAACATTTGAATCAATTGTCCGTCCATTGGTCCTGAAAAGCTAAAGAAACTTTCAGAAACAAATAACAACACTACCAATCCAAAGCTCACCATTCCCGCTTTCTTCAAGATATCCCATTTTTTTTCTTGGCTTTCGCCGAAAAACGATTGGAAACCCATGATTGCTAGTACGGGCATACACAACTCCAATAGCACTTGAATCGAAGAAACAGCTCTAAACTTGTCATACAACGGAACAAAATCAATAAAAAAATCGGTTAATAAACCAAAATTTTTACCCCAAGATAACACCAAAGACAAAATGGTTCCGGCAAGGAAAACATATTTAATTTTTCGTTTATCAAGAAACAGAGCTAAAACTGCCAAAAAGAAAACAACCGCTCCAATATAAGCTGGTGCAGCTACAATCGGTTGATCGCCCCAATACGTTTTTCCATAATATTGAGTGGTTTGCAAAGCCTCTTCAGGTGTTGCACCATAGCCTAACAAAAACTCATATAGATTTGATTTTTCATCAAGTTCTTCTCCATTTCCGCCACCAAATAATCTTGGTGCAATAAGATTCAAACTTTCGGCAACGCCATAGCTGTATTCTGTTATATAGCTTCTACTTAAAGCAGAATCATCTGTTTTGGGCTTACCCATTTCGTTTAACTTCAACTCACTTTTACTACGTGTACTAAAATTGGCATATTCTTTTGTTGCTAATAAATTGGTCGTATTTACACCAATTGCAAGAATTACCGCTGCTGCAAAAACACCAATTATTTTAGGTAACTCTTTTAATTCTTTTTCTTTAAATAATTTATAAGTATAGAAAATGCCTAAAATAAATAATAAAAACAACAAATAATACGTCATTTGAAAGTGATTGGCATTCAACTCGAGAGCAACAGCGAGCATGGTAACAATACCGCCAAGAATGTATTTTTTTCTAAAAACCAACATTGTTCCTGCAATAACCAAGGGCATGTAGGCAATGGCATGAGCTTTGGCATTATGACCAACACCCAGAATTATGATTAAATAGGTTGAAAAACCAAAAGCTAAAGCGCCAAAAAAAGCTTTTAAAGGGTCGGTTTTTAAAACTAATAAAAGCACATAAAACCCTAAGAAATAGAGAAATAAATAATCGGCTGGACGCGGTAAAAACCGAAGTGCATCATCCAAATGTCCAATAAAATCATTCGGGTATTTAGCTCCCAATTGATACGTTGGCATTCCACCAAAAGCAGCGTCAGTCCAATAAGGCTCGGCATTTTCATTTTGTCTAAAATCGTTTTGCTCTTTGGCCATTGCCGTATATTGAACAATATCTGACTGGTATATTTTTTTTCCTTGTAAAACAGGATAAAAGTAAATAACTGAAATGATTACGAATCCTATTAAAGACAGTAAATGGGGATATAATTTTTGAATTTGTTTCATCTGGAATATGCTATTTTTTTTATGTATTATTAATCAATCTCTTCAAAATCAACATATTCGCCTACGTCTTTTTTGACTTTAGGCATTTCTTTTTCTTGATTTTTTTGAGGATTTGATTGATTATTTTGGTGTTGTTGGTATTGTTTTTCAAATTGTTGACTTGCCTTTTCGACTACTTTTTTGGCCAAAACGGGCAATAATAATTTACTCAAAAATTTGATTGCATAATAAATTACGAAAAACCAAAAAATTAAATTTATAAAACCTCTAAAACTTGCTTCTTGCATTACTGTAAAATTTTGTCAAAAATACTAAATTACATCGTTCAATTATAAGATTTTATTCTTAAATAAATAATAAATTAATCGAAAAAATAGTATTTTTGAAAACAATATTAAATTGAAAAAAAATGAAACATCTATTTGCCTATTTATTACTCCTTGTTTTTCAATCAAATTTTGGTCAATATACCGATCAAATCAACAACAACAGGCCCGGTCAATCGATGGGTGCTTATGCCGTTGGAAAATCGGTTTTTCAAGCTGAAAGTGGCATCAATATGTATAATGAAAAACATAAATTACTTGAAACAAATGCAAACGGGTATGCGGTCGATTTAAATATTCGATTTGGTATCTTACTAGAACAATTTGAAACCATTGCAGAGTTAACCTATCAATCAGACACTTACACCAAAAATAATATTTCAACCAACAGAAGTGCACTCAACACTGCCACATTTGGTGCAAAATACTTAGTTTATGATCCCTATAAAGAAACGACTGAAAAAGTAGATGTTTACAGTTGGAAGGCAAATCATAAATTTAGTTGGGAAAATCTTATACCGGCAGTAGCTTTATATGGTGGGTTAAATCTTAATTTTTCTGGAAACCCTTTTATTTCAGCTGCCGAAAATTTAGAGCAAATAAGTCCGAAAGTAATGATTGCAACCCAAAATATGTTTGAAGGTGGGGTTGTTTTAGTGACAAATGTTTACATGGATAAAATTGGAACCGAATACCAATCATTAGAATATATCATAACTCTTACCAAAGGTTTTAATGAAGAGTGGTCTGGTTTTATTGAGAACAAAGGCATTAAAGGTGATTATTATAGTGATGTAATTTTTAGAACAGGTGCCGCTTATTTAGTTTCGGATGATTTTCAAATTGATGCATCCATCACATCAAACATTAAAAACACACCCTCCATTTATTACGGTGGCGTTGGTTTTGCTTGGCGTTTTGATGCCAATTATAAAGAATATAAATTTAAAAAAGGAACTCCTGAAAAAACATCAGGAAGCACTCGAGGAAGCAAACCAAAGAAAGAAAAACGTGTTGACGAAATTAAATAATTAACAAATTAAAAATGATAACAATTGTTGAAGCCTATTCAAAAGAGTTACTTTTAGACTATATAAAATTCCCTTTTACTTTATACAAAGACAACAAATATTGGGTACCGCCCATTATTGCAGATGAATTAGAAACTTTTGACAAAACCAAAAATCCTGCTTTCGAAAATGCCGAAGCCTATTTTTATCTTGCTTATCGCGATGCTAAAATCGTAGGTCGTATTGCCACTATCATTAATTGGGATGAAGTAAACAACCAACAAAAAAAGAAAGTACGTTTTGGTTGGTTTGATGTTGTTGACGATATTGAGGTTACCAAAGCCTTACTTGAAAAAGTGTATGAATTGGGTCGAAAAAATAGTTTAGAATACGTTGAAGGTCCGATGGGGTTTTCAAATCTTGATAAAGTGGGCGTCTTAACAGAAGGTTTTGAAGAAATTGGAACCATGATTACTTGGTACAATCATCCATATTATGCCAAACATTTTGAACAATTGGGTTATGTTACCGAGAAAGAATATCTCGAACATAAATTCCCTTTTGAAAATGTAAAACTGGAATATTTTGACAAAGCGCAAGAAGTAATCAAACGCCGTTACCAACTCACACCTCTCAATTTCAAAAAGACGAAAGACGTAATGCCTTATGTGGATAAAATGTTTGATTTATTTAATGAATCGTATGCCAATTTATCATCGTTTGTAGCAATTTCTGAGGTGCAAAAAGCGTATTTCAAGAAAAAATACATCAGTTTTATCAATCCAGAATACATCAAATTTGTAGCAAATAAAGAGGGCAATTTAGTAGCTTTTGCTATCGTAATGCCTAGTTTTTCTAAAGCCTTGCAAAAAGCAAATGGTAAATTATTCCCTTTTGGATTTTTGCACATGCTAAACGCTAGAAACAATTGTAAAGACGTTGCTTTTTACCTTATTGGCGTGCATCCAGAATATCAAAACAAAGGCGTTCATACCATTATTTTTAAAGAATATTATACAACCTTTACCGAAAAAGGAATTCAAAATTGCATCCGAACACCCGAATTGGCAGATAATATTGCCATTCAATTATTATGGAAAAATTTTGACCCAAAAATTGTGTGTCGCAGAAAAACGTTTCGAAAAGAATTAAACAATTAGAAAATCATGAAAGACATTTTTAATCAAACAATTACGTCAGAATTTATTGATAGAATCAATTCATTAAACCCAACAACGCAACCAAAATGGGGAAAAATGAGTGTTGAAAAAATGTTTGCACATTGCAATGTGGCTTACGAAATGGCTTTTGAAAATATGCATCCAAAACCTAACGCTTTCAAGAAATTTTTCATCAAACTTTTAGTCAAAAATTTTATTGTGAATGATATTCCATTCAAAAAAAACGTACAAACAGCACCCGATTTTATCATAAAAAACGAAAGGAACTTTGACATAGAAAAAAAGCGATTGATTGATTATCTAATTAAAACACAACAACTTGGCGCGGCCTATTTTGAAGGAAAAGAATCACATTCATTTGGACCTTTAACCAAACAAGAATGGAATAACCTGTTTTGCAAACATTTAGATCACCATTTAAACCAATTTGGTGTTTAGTTGTTAACTCTTTATATAATATTAAAATAAAAAAATCCACTCTATCGAATGGATTTTTTTACTATCATAAAACAAAAATGCCTTACACCGCATCCAAATCAACTTTGGTTTGTGCTGCAATTTCTTTATACGTTCCGTTAACCAATTTCTCACGAATGGCTTCAAAAGCAGCCAATGTTTCAGCAATATCTTCCAAAGTATGTGAAGCCGTCGGAATCATTCGCAATAAAATAATCCCTTTTGGAATTACAGGATACACTACAATAGATAAGAAAATTCCGTAATTCTCTCTCAAATCGTTCACCATTACCATCGCCTCCGGAATAGAACCTTCCAAGTAAACTGGTGTTATACACGTATTTGTATCACCAATATTAAATCCTCTATCTTTCAATCCGTTTTGCAACGCATTCACGTTTTCCCACAATTTATCTTTAATCTCAGACGATTCACGCAACAATTGCAAACGCTTCAACGAACCAATAGTTTGTATCATTGGCAACGCTTTCGCAAACATTTGCGAACGTAAATTGTATTTTAAATAGTCGATTACATCTTTATCTGCAGCCACAAAAGCACCTATGTTTGCCATCGATTTTGCAAATGTAGAAAAATATACATCAATTTCATCCTGTACGCCTTGCTCCTCACCTGCTCCAGCACCTGTTTTACCAAGTGTACCAAAACCATGTGCATCGTCAACAAGCAATCTAAAATTGTATTTCTTTTTCATCTCTACCACTTCCTTCAACTTTCCTTGTTGACCTCGCATTCCAAAAACTCCTTCGGTAATAAACAATATTCCGCCTCCAGTTTCTTGAGCAAGTTTTGTAGCACGTTGCAAGTTTTTCTCCATACTTTCCACATCATTGTGTCGGTACGTAAAACGCTTTCCGCTATGCAAACGAACCCCGTCAATAATACAAGCATGTGCATCCACATCATACACAATCACATCATTTCGTGTCACCAAAGCATCAATCGTTGACATAATTCCTTGGTAACCAAAATTCAATAAATAAGCCGATTCTTTCATCACAAAAGCAGCCAATTCTTGCTCCAATTGTTCGTGATAATTAGTATGCCCACTCATCATTCGCGCACCCATTGGGTAGGCTGCACCATAAGCAATGGCTGCTTCTGTATCTGCTTTTCGCACTTCTGGATGATTGGCCAATCCTAAATAATCATTCAAACTCCAATTCAAAATATCCTTTCCTTGAAACTGCATTCTTGGTCCCAATTCGCCTTCCAATTTCGGGAAAACAAAATAACCTTCTGCCTGCGATGCCCATCTTCCTAATGGTCCTTTATTGTTCTGAATTCTCTCAAATAAATCTTTTACCATGATAAATAAGTTGTTAAAAAACGATGCAAAAATAGTGAATTTCTTTTTAATCAAATAAAAATAATTTCAATTCATTTTTCAAGGCACCCATTCCCGTCTTCGGCTATAGCCCTCCATGCAAAACTTTTTTTTCTAAGCCACAAAAGTAGCTCCCAAGGTCGCTCTTTTGTGACAAGAAAAAATAAGTTTTGCATTATCGGGGATGCCGCCTCAACCGGGGGTGAGGCCTAGTTTTCATAAGAAATGTGTACTTTTACAAAAAAAATCATCTTATGAAACTCGTATTCGCATCCAACAACAAAAATAAAATCAAAGAAATTCAATTACTTCTCCCTGCTTCCATCCAAATTTTAAGTTTGGAAGATATTGGTTGCACCGAAGAAATAGCAGAAACCGCTGCTACTATTGAAGGAAACGCACAAATAAAAGCCAATTATGTTACAGAAAAATATGGGTATGATTGTTTTGCCGACGATTCAGGTCTTGAAGTTGATGCCTTGAATGGCGAACCCGGCGTTTTTTCAGCACGATATGCCGGCGAACCTAAAAATGACGAGAACAATATTGACAAATTGTTAGCTAATTTAAAAGATATCGAAAATAAAAAAGCCAATTTCAAAACTGTAATCTGCTTGAATTTACAAGGAAATCAGCACTTATTCACAGGCATCATCAACGGGCAAATTATTGATAAGCGTGTTGGAACCAACGGATTTGGATATGACCCTATTTTTGTTGCCGATGGATATTCTAAAACCTTTGCAGAGTTGACTTTAGATGAAAAAGCAAACATCAGCCACCGCGGAATTGCCGTTAAAAAACTCATTGAATTTTTACAATAAAACAGTAAATTTCGATACGATTTTTATTCGAAAAACCACAAAAAAGAACCTTCACAAAGCTACAAGCCCAAATCAAAACATCTAACTTATTGATAATCAAAAAATAACAAATTAGTTTATATCGTTTTTTAAACCTACCTTTGCACCAAATTTTAAAACTTTATATGAATAAATTTGAACAATTAGGTCTGAATGAGTCGCTACTGCTGGCGATCAAAGATCTAGGATTTGAGAATCCGTCAGAAGTGCAAGAAAAAGCGATTCCAGTACTATTGGAACAAAACACAGACTTAGTAGCTTTAGCACAAACAGGTACAGGGAAAACGGCAGCTTTCGGTTTTCCACTAATTCAAAAAATTGATGCTGAAGACAGAAGTACACAAGCGTTAATTTTATCACCAACGCGTGAGCTATGCTTACAAATCACCAACGAGATTAAACAATACTCAAAATATGTAAAAGGTTTACATACAGTGGCAGTTTATGGTGGTGCAAGCATTACAGAACAAGCCCGAGAAATTAAACGTGGAGCACAAATTATTGTGGCTACTCCAGGTAGAATGCAAGACATGATCAATCGTGGTCTTGTAAACATTAAAAACATCAATTTCTGTATTCTTGACGAAGCAGATGAGATGTTAAACATGGGCTTTTATGATGACATCGTATCGATTTTATCCGATACTCCAGACGAGAAAAACACATGGTTATTCTCTGCAACAATGCCAGCTGAAGTAGCACGAATTGCTAAAAAATTCATGCTTAATCCTGCTGAAGTAACGGTTGGAACCAAAAATTCTGGTTCGGCAACCGTTTCTCACGAATTTTATTTAGTAAATGCGCGTGATCGTTACGAAGCATTGAAACGTTTAGCAGATGCTAATCCAGACATCTTTTCGGTAGTTTTTTGTAGAACCAAACGTGATACACAAGCTGTTGCCGAAAAATTAATTGAAGATGGTTACAGCGCCGCAGCTTTGCACGGAGATTTATCTCAAGCGCAACGTGACGGGGTTATGAAATCTTTTAGAGGACGTCAAATTCAAATGTTGGTTGCTACTGATGTAGCTGCACGTGGAATTGACGTTGATAATATTACACACGTTGTAAACTATCAATTACCTGACGAAATTGAAACCTACAATCACCGATCTGGTCGTACAGGCCGTGCGGGTAAATTAGGAACTTCTATTGTTATTGTAACCAAAAGTGAAATTCGTAAGATTTCTTCTATCGAAAGAATCATCCAACAAAAATTTCAAGAAAAAACCATTCCATCTGGAATTGAAATTTGCGAAATTCAATTGTTGCACCTAGCTAACAAAATCAAAGAAACAGAAGTAGATCACGAAATTGACAACTACTTACCTGCTATCAATGAAGTGTTAGAAGGTTTATCGAAAGAGGAATTGATCAAAAAAATGGTTTCTGTTGAATTTAACCGTTTCATCAATTATTACAAGAAAAACAGAGATCTTTCTTCTCAATCTGCTGGTTCAGACCGAAGAGAAAGAGACGGCGCACCAAGAGAAAATAACAATGGTGGTGCTACAAGATATTTTGTAAACATTGGATCGAGAGATGATTTCGATTGGATGCAATTGAAAGATTTCTTGAAAGAAACATTAGATTTAGGTCGTGACGACGTATTTAAAGTAGATGTAAAAGAAGGATTTTCGTTCTTTAACACCGATGCAGAACATACGGATAAAGTAATGGAAGTATTGAATGGTTTTGACTTAAACGGAAGACGCATCAACGTTGAAATTTCTAAAAATGACGGTGGCGGCGGAAGACGTGACCATAATGGAAGAAGTTCTGGCGGCGGATTTGGTGGCGGAAGAAGTTCTGGTAGCTTTAGAGGCGACAGAAATTCAGGGCCAAGAGAAGGCGGATTTAGAAGCGATAGAAATGCAGCGCCAAGAGAAGGCGGTTTCAGAAGCGATAGAAACGCAGCTCCAAGAGAAGGCGGTTTCAGAAGTGATAGAAATGCAGCTCCAAGAAGAGAACCAGGATCGGCTCAACGTGAAACAAGACCTTTTTCTGCAGACGGTGAAAACAGACCAGCATCTCGCTCGTTTGACGAAGCAAAAACAAGAAGACCACGAAGAAGCTAATTACTTTTTTAAAATAATAAAGTTCCAATTTTAATTAATTGGAACTTTTTTTTTAGTTATTATATTTAAATAAAAATTTTATATTTATGCTATTTTTAACAACACCAAAATAAGTCAAAAACTAGCGTTGCTCAAAACGAAGCTATATGAATTGTTTGTTTTGGTTTTTAAATGAAAATGGAGTTTTTTCATATCCTGAGGTTTCCCAGATAGCTTGGATTTGCAATACTTCTCTACAATTAAAATCAAAAGAAATCTTACAAAATAATTTCTAAATGCGCTAAACAGGATTTTGGGTTTTATTATTGCTGCGAGGTCGGGAGACCATCGCAGAGCATCGCGATTTTATGGAACACTTCGTGGAGCTGGCGTAAACGTGAATTTACTACAAAATTCGCAATCTTGCCAAACGCCTGTTAGGTGACGTTTTTTTATTCAAGTTTAAACGTCGCTTTCACTTCGGTTTCTATTTTAATTTTTTCAAATTCAATATTTACGGGTTCATATTTGTCCTTTTCTTCTAAACTTCTTGCTCCACGAATTTGAATTCCTGAAACTCTTCCGCTCAACATATTTACAATATTGCTAAAATCAGAAATAAAAATTGCATTTCCAACTTTTTGATTTAGCGGTTTAGTCATTGCAATTGCTTGATTTTTAGCTTTCACTATCGCTTCGCTTTTCAAAGTCATTATCATTTCTTCTGCTTTAGAATATTCAGTTTTTTCTAAAACTACATTTGATATTTCTATTTCTTCTAATGCAACAATAACTCTTCCCGCAATTTTGGCATTATTCACGAGTAAAGTGTAATTTTTATTTTTCAAAATGTCTTGTTGCTTTAAAAAATATTTTTTGTAATTGCTTGATAAATCATTTAAAGTCAATTGTTTTTCAGTAACTATTCCTAACGATTTCAGTTTCTCGTTCATTTTAGTTTCCAACTCTTCTACTGATATTTTTCCCTTTGTGTCTTTTTCTGTTATTGAAATATTTAAATAAATTCTGTCAGGAATTACTAAAGTGTCAACTTTGGCTGAAGTTTCAACATAAGGTTGGTCAATAAAGTTTTTAGTTTGTGAAAATGTTTGCGAGAAAGTTAAAACTAAAATTGTTAAAAATAATTTTTTCATAATGTTTAAAGTTTGTTTATTCTAATAAGATGTAATTTTTCTTAAAAAGGTTGGAATTAAAAAAAAATATTTGTCATTTTCCGATTTTCTCTCAAAATGTCACCTAACTTCTTTATATACTCAGTTTTTTGTTTATTAGTTGAGCATATCTATCTAATTTAGTATGGCTTTGCTCAACTTTTATTACGTATTATTTTTTTATAAATCCTCAAACGGATTTTTAATTTATTGAATGTTTTCCTCACAAACAAATGAAGCTTTTTGACAAACTATTTTATTCTTTAATGCGTTCAAAAATAGCATTCAATTTATTGTTTTGCTTTACATCATATTTTGTACTAGAAATAATTGTCTTCATATTCTTTTTTCGTTCGGCTGTTAATGGGTGTGAACTAATAATTTTTGGTATGTACACATCATGCTCTTTTTCTAATTGTTCAAATAATTGGACCATTCCGTTGGGATTCATGTTGTTGTCCATTAAAATTTTTAAACCTTGTTCGTCTGCCTCCTCTTCAAAACCTCGTGAATAGGAAAGTGAATGCAGTTGTTGTGCATTGTCTGCCACTACAGCCATGACACCATTCACATCACTTAAAAGTAGGGAAACCACCATGTAACCTGCCAGATTTCTACAAAGGATTTTTGTTGAATGGCGTTGGTTAATGTGAGAGGCTTCGTGACCTAACAAAGCGGCAAGTTCGTCTGCAGATTTCATGTCTTTTAATATGGCTGAAAACACCACAATTTGTCCGTTGGGAAGTGCAAAAGCATTTACTTCCTCTGATTCTACAACGGCAAACCGAAGTGATTTTTTATTTTTCAAATCAAGTTCTGCGGCAAACTGTTCTAAATATTTCGTTTTGGTGGAATCTATTTCGTTTTCATCAAGAAATGTGTTCATGAATACATTTCCAATTTCGTTGTCAAAACTTTCAGGTAAAAGCGCCACCGACTTTTCGGCAACGTATGGTAATACAAAGAAATAAGCAAGTACAACTAAACCAAGCATGCAAACTGCTATTGCTGAAATTTTTGTAAATCCGAGGTGCATCATGCGCGTGTGAATGTCAATACGCTTGTTTTGTTTCATTATGGCAAAAAAACGTATCGAAAAATCTTTGTCTTCAATTTTTAATATAGCACCCGAAAAGTTTTTATTTCTCAGTTCGAGTAAATTGCCGTACTGTTCAAACTGCAAGTCGTCAAGATACCAAATAAACGAAATCCCGTCTGCGGTTTGCAAACGGAGTTTGTTTAATTTTTCATTAAAAACAAGCGTTATTTGTTGTGAGGAAGACGATTTTCCGTCAAAATATTTTGCCTCTAATGTATTATTTGTCATTATGCTAAATCAATTTCAAAGAAATCCATGGCGTCTTCTCCTAAAGCATTGGTATATTCTTCTTCGGTTTGATTAATTTCATCAATGTTTATGTCGCCTTCCATTTTTATATTGTCCCAAATGAATTTTTGAGTGCGCATATCTGCCCAAGCTTTTCCAAATCCAAAGGTGAAAACTGTAATTAATAAGTTGATTACTAAAAGTTCGAAAAATCCGCCACCAGTAGCTGTTGAATAGCATTTGATTTTTTGATCGTCTTTGGTCATTTCCATATTATCAATATAATATTCAAAAATCTCACTTAGCCACCAAAAACTGTAAATACCAAGCGTGATAAGTGTAAGCAAATATCCTTTAAAGATGATCCAAAAATATTCGCCACCATCGGCATCATTTGAAAAGGCTACATTACCATAACGGATATTTTGGTGTGTATATCTACGAAGGTTCATTTGCATCCAAGAACTGTAAATACCTAAGGTAACAATTGTTAAAAGCACCCATTTATAGAAATTTACTGCCAGTTCTTTTTGATCGCCACGGTAACCAAAACGTATTCCGCGATAAGAAGTTCTACTCATTTTGTAACGAAAAGACCCGTGAATAGCAAATGGGATGATAGCAAAAATACAAAGATATAAAGCGAGTACAGCAAGAACGGGCGATTTTGCTGTAGTAAGAAGCAATGCATATATTGCCACGATGACGATGTAAAGAAGAATGATTTTAATAAACCCTCTGAACATTTCTTTTCCTGTTCCTGCAAAATGAAAACGTTCGTTATTTAAAGACGTTTGCCCGTATGTGTAACGAAGTCTTTTAGCCCTTGCCCACGGATAATAGAGTCCGAGTGTAATGAGTGTTAAAAGCCAATTGACAATCATGATTGAGAAGAATTCGGAACCTTTCCCATGAAATTCGAGAAGGTAGTTTTGCGTTTGTTTGGTGTCTTGTGTCATGGATTTTTGATGTTGTTATTTTTTTATTTTGCCTCCACTTTCGGCTTTCGGCTACTCCGTATATAATGTTGTATTAATGAAATCAAAACGTTTATATAATTAACTTTCAGACTACCTCTTGCCCTTATGGCTGGATTATAGAAAGTTTATTTCTATTGGATTTCTTGACTTTTCAAAAATATGAAAATAAAATTTAATTTTTACGTAGAATTTTTACTACACGAATACACAAAATTTCTTCTGAAAAACTACTTGTCTATTGTAGCCCCGATTGAGCCGATATCCTTGCGTAGTTTACGGAGCAAGATAAAGGCGAAAGCGGGACAAGTTGTCTTTTGAAAACGGGGATGTGTGCTTCTAATTTTTAGCAAAGGAAAGAGAACTAAGGTGAAAACTGATTTTAATGTTTGAAAAGCATAGTATTGTCTTTGATTGAACTGTTTTTGGATTGGTTTTGTTAATTTTCTTATAATAATTATATAAAGTAATGAATTATCGATGATACTTTTTTACTTTTAAACTTTCAAATCAAACCATGAAGTATTTTTTTGTTTTTTTCATATTATTAGGAAGCACATTTTTACATGCACAAGTAACCACTTTGCAAGAAAAGGTAAAAGGAACGATTATTAATGCTAATACGGGAAGAACGCTACCGAACGTTAACATTATTAATGTAAACAAAGTAAAAGGGAGTGTTTCTAACACGAATGGTTATTTTGAAATAGATGCGGAATCGTTTGATACGCTTCATATTACCATGGTTGGATATCAATCTATCAAGGTGAAAGTTACCAATGACTGGATAAAAAATGGTGATGCTAAAATAAAACTTACTGAAAAAGCCATTGCGCTGGATGAAGTGGTTGTGAGACGATATAACCTGACTGGTTATCTTGAAGTTGATACAAAGTTGATTCCGACCAATGAAAATTATCGTTACAGTATTTCTGGTTTGCCCAATGCGTATGAAGGAGGAGAATATTCGCCTGGAGCGTTTTCTAGAGTGATGAATTCTATTTTTAATCCGGCCGATATGTTGTATAATTTTTTTGGTAAAAAGCCGAAAGAGTTGCGCCGACTTAAGGAAATGAAAAAAGACGATACGGTTCGGAATTTACTTGAAACCAAATTTGACCGTGAAACCATTGCGGCGCTTTTAGGAATTGATAAAAATGAAATTCCAGATATTTTGCAACGTTGTAGCTATTCGGAAGCTTTTATTAAGACCGCAAACGATCTTCAAATATTGGATGCTATAGGTGAATGTTATGAGCAATATAAGGTGTTAAAAAGGAATTGATTTTTTTGAAATTCTGATACAATTTAAACCTCAATTTTTAATTTATTGTTGCGCCAAATTTTTAGCCACAGATTTGACGGATTATTGACTACTAAAGCAGGGTCAAACATAATCCAAACTGTTTGAGATTCCGCAGGTATTTTTTGAATTATAATTCTGAATAATACCGTTCCTCAATTCTTTTAATATCCTTAATCGAATTTTTAGCCCATTGCATTCTTTTTGCAAGAATTTCTTCTTCGGTAAGTTGCCAATTTATATCGGATCGATGCAAACGATTCATCAAATTTTGAATGATGATGGCCGCAGAAACCGAAATATTTAAACTTTCTGTAAAACCCACCATCGGAATCTTTAAAAAACCATCAGCAGCTTGCAAAACTTCGGGCGAAAGCCCTCCCCGCTCCGTTCCGAAAAATAATGCACTTGGTTTTGAAATATCAAAATTTTCCAACAAACAATCCTCCTTGTGTGGAGTCGTTGCTATAATTTGATACCCTTTTGTTTGTAAGGTTGTAATACAATTTCCTATCGACTCAAAGCGATTTACATCTACCCATTTTTGAGCTCCCATCGCAATTTCTTTATCAATGTTTTTGCCATATTTTTCTTCCACAACATTCAATTCTTGGATACCAAAAACTTCACAACTTCGCATCACGGCACTGGTATTATGCAATTGAAATACATCTTCTATCGCAACCGTAAAATGATTGGTTCGGTATTGCAAAACTTCTAAAAAACGTTCCTTTCTATTTTCTGTTAAAATATTTTCTAGAAAATTCAAATAGTCTAAATCAATCATTTTTTGTATTTTTATGCAAAATTAATAAATCAATTTAGTAATAAATACTATTTTGTTTTCAAATAAATAATAGCCATGAAAAAAAAATTAGTTGTCATTACAGGCGCCGGAATGAGTGCAGAAAGTGGCGTAAGTACCTTTAGAGATTCTAATGGTTTGTGGGAAAATCACGACATTATGGAAGTTGCATCACCGCTTGGTTGGCAAAAAAACCCCGAATTAGTTTTGGATTTTTACAACAAACGTAGATCTCAATTAAAAGAAGTGGAACCTAACTTGGGTCATAAAATATTGGTTGAATTAGAACCTTTTTTAGATGTTCAAATAATAACCCAAAATGTAGATAATTTACATGAAAGAGCGGGAAGCAAAAACGTGCTCCATCTGCATGGAGAGTTAACACGGGTTAGAGGCGAACACAGCCCAGAAGAAAGCATTTTCTGTACAGAAGATATTATTTTGGGAGACAAAAACAGTATTGGAGAACAGCTTCGTCCTGATATTGTGTGGTTTGGAGAAGCAGTACCAAAATTAAAAGAAGCTACTTTTATAGTGGCTAAAGCCGATTTTTTGGTCATAATCGGAACCTCATTACAGGTTTATCCTGCTGCAAGTTTGATAGAATATCCAAAAATCAATGTGCCTATCATTTATATAGATCCAAATCCGGCTTTGAGTCAAATTGATGAAAAAAGAGTACATGTTTTGCCCTTTATTGCAAGTGAAGGATTAGAAATTATCAAAGAAAAGCTAAAAAACTTGTAAGTTCTTTTTATCTTTACATCCTTAAAACAACAACACAACAACATGCAACTCACAGAATTGAATGCCATATCCCCAATTGATGGAAGATATAGAAGTAAAACCAAATCATTAGCCCCTTATTTTTCTGAAGAAGCCCTTATAAAATATAGGGTTTTGGTAGAAGTTGAGTATTTTATTGCGCTTTGCAATGCACAATTACCTCAACTTAGCAAAGTAAATCCAGCTGTGTTTGAAGAATTACGTAAAATATATACTCAATTTTCAACAGAAGATGCACATTGGATTAAAGAAACAGAAAAAACAACCAACCACGATGTAAAAGCGGTTGAATATTTTATCAAATCTAAATTTGATGCCTTAGACTTACAAGATTTTAAAGAATTTATCCACTTTGGGTTAACCTCTCAAGATATTAATAACACCGCTATTCCGCTTTCTACAAAAGAAGCTTTTGAAGATGTTTATTTGCCTTCACTAATTTCTTTAATTGCCAAATTAAAAGAATTGGCTGTAGAATGGAAAGACATTCCCATGCTTGCAAGAACGCACGGTCAGCCAGCCTCTCCTACCCGATTAGGTAAAGAAATGTTGGTTTTTGTAGAGCGACTAGAAGAACAAATGCGTTTGTTATTCAACGTGCCATTTGCCGCAAAATTTGGTGGTGCAACCGGTAACTACAACGCACATCATGTTGCCTATCCTACCACAGATTGGAAGCAATTTGGAACTGAATTTGTTGAAACCATTTTAGGTTTGCAACATTCTTATCCAACAACTCAAATAGAACATTATGATCATTTTGCCGCATTTTTTGATGCGTTAAAAAGAATCAACACCATCATCATCGATTTAGACAGAGACATTTGGACTTATGTTTCGATGGATTATTTCAAACAAAAAATAAAAGCAGGCGAAATTGGCTCATCAGCCATGCCACATAAAGTAAACCCAATCGATTTTGAAAACTCTGAAGGAAATTTAGGTATTGCCAATGCTATTTTCGAACATTTATCTGCCAAATTACCCATTTCAAGATTGCAACGCGATTTAACAGATAGTACCGTTTTACGAAACATTGGTGTACCCATAGGACACACATTGATTGCTTTTGAAGCTACTTTAAAAGGATTGAACAAACTGGTATTAAACGAAATTAAATTTGAAGAAGATTTAGAAAGAAACTGGGCGGTTGTAGCCGAAGCTATTCAAACCATTTTACGTAGAGAAGGTTATCCAAATCCGTATGAGGCCTTGAAAGATTTAACCAGAACCAATTCAGTAATCAACAAAGAAGCCATCCAAGGATTTATAGAACGCCTTGATGTTTCTGAAGAAATCAAAGCTGAATTGAGAGTTATTACACCAAGTAATTATTTGGGGATATAAGAGTTTTTAATTGGTAATTGATGGTTTAAATTGATAATTTTGAATTGAATAAGTAGCACACCAATTCGTTTTTCAAGACAATTTGTCCCGCTTTCGCCTTTATCTCCTTCGCCCTACGGGACTTCAGGAGGATATCGGCTCTATCGGGGCTAAGCTTGACGAGTAGTTTTTCAGAAGAAGATTAGTTAATTAAAAAATGAGTTAATTAGATAATTGGCAAATTTAAAAATTAAAATTGTAATTGATTTTTGAAATTGACAAAACTTATCATTCCGTAGGAATCTCAAAATGATTTTCATAGTTAAAAAACTTAAAACAAAAACCGCCATAATAAAATTTTTGTTTATTTTTGAAAAAGACACAAAACATTAAATTGTTTAAGTTATTTGCCAAATAAAAAGTATATAAAAAGGGATTAACTTTCGTGTATATAATTGTAATCAGCAAGCCACCAACCGAACGTGAAAAATAAGTAACTAACCTATTCGAAAAACTAAAACTAAAAAATCATTGCTATTATTATTATTTGTAATTTTGAAAAAAAGTTATTAAATGGATTTACAAACTCGAAAAACAAACTTCATTCAAGACTTTCTAAAGTTAGAAAGTGAAAAAGCAATTGCTCAATTTGAAAAATTACTCAAAAAAGAAACTTTAAATAAATCTGAGTTTAAGCCAATGTCTATTAATGAGTTTCATGCTCGAATTGAAATGTCTTCAAAAGATTCTAAAAACGAAAAAGTTTCTGATGTTGAAGATCTATTATCAGAAATTGAAAAATGGAGTTAAGAATTAAGTGGACAGATTTTTCTAAAAAAGAGCTCAAAAGTATATTTGAATATTACAAAGAAAAAGCAAGTGTTATTGTAGCCAAAAAACTTGTTTCTGGAATTGTCAAAGAAACGCTGAAACTAAAAAACATCCTGAAATAGGTCAAGAAGAAGATTTGTTAAAAAATGATCCACGAGAATTTAGATATTTAGTGTATAAAAATTACAAAATCATTTACTTGATAATGCCTGAAAAAAATAGAATCGAAATTTTTGATGTTTTTGATACTAGACAAAATCCTGTTAAAATGAGTCAAATAAAATAAAGACTAGATATGGTCTTTAATGTTTCTTCTATTGAATAAAACATATCTCTTTTTTTTAACTAAAATTATATAAATATAAGAAAATAAAATTATGAGTTTTTTAAATTCCATTTTCGGATCTTCAGATAATGAACAATCAGCACCAAAAATGAATTGGTTGCAACTAACCGATTTAGGTCAGCTTAATGAAATAAGTGATCTCTCTTTTCAAAAACCAGTAGCTATTTTTAAGCACAGCACCCGTTGCAGCATCAGTAGAATGGCATTGAAACAATTTGAAAATGAATTTAATTTGGAAGATAAAGTAACGCCTTATTATCTCGATTTATTAGAATTCAGATCCATTTCAAATGAAATTGCGGCACGTTTTGGGGTTATGCATCAATCACCACAGCTTATTTTAATCAAAGATGGAAACGCAATTTACAGCGCCACTCATGGCGATATTCAGGTAGAAGATTTGGCGTTGAAATTGTAATTAATCAACAAAAAAAGGCTTGTTAACGGCAACTATTTTGATGGTACCTGTTAACAAACCTTTCTGTTTTTAGTAAATTCTTACGTTTTATCTTCTGAATTTATTTCTATTGATAATGTCTTTTAGCTTTACTTTTAAGTCTTCGCCCGAATCATAAATCATTTGTTCATTGCTTGGGAACGGCACTCCTTTTCTTCCGAAATTTGGTAAATAATCGTCATCACAAGCACGTTTATCTCCATTAAAATTAGCATAAACATAATCAAAAACAAATTCGCTGGCAAGCGGGAATGTATCAATCAATTGGTTGCTTCTATTTTGAATATAATCAACTTTGGCTGTCACTTGCACCGATTTGAATTGTCTAAATTCATAGATTTGAGCTTTTACAGTGACCATATTATCAACCTTTATTGGGTTACCATCTTTGTCTTTTACTACATTTCCGTTGGTATCCAAAAGATTTTTTACCCCATCTTTTACTTGCTTTTCTTTGATGAATTCTTTTTCTTTCACTTGTTCAGGCGAAATAATAATATTTCTAAAATTCACAACCATACTGTAGTCATAATCAATCCCTTTGGTTTTTGTACTTTGGTAAACGGTCCAACGATCATTCAATCCGAAAGTGCTAAAATCTAATAAATCATTTTGCAAACGTGTTGGAATAAGCATATTGGTTTCATTTTTTGTATAAACATACACAAAATCAGTTCCTTTTTGCAGTGCCAATTCGGTCAAACTCATTACGTCTTTGTAATTTGCATTAAGTTTGATGATATAAAGTAAATCAGTGTAAGCTTTTCTAAAATTTAATTTGTCGTTTGTCGCTAATAATTTTTTTGTAGACACGTATAAATACTCAACCAATCTGTTTTTACTGGCAATAATTTCATCGGAATAATCATCCATCGGAAATTGTGCATCGCGCCCTTCAGCAAGTAATTTCAATGGTAATAAAGGACGAATCAATTCTTGACGATCTTTTAATAAATTATAGGTATCAAAAATTCTTTCCAAATTATCCGGATTTGAATCTTTAGACCACGCATCTATATTTCGGATATCTCTATCTTTAGCTTTTGCAAATGCTTCTTCAAGAAGATACACATAGTCTTGATTTCCTTTTGAATTTTTATTACTTCTTAATCCATCAATCGATTTTCTGATAGCCGAATCATAATCTCCACTTGTAAGCATCGTTCTTGTTGTTTTAACACCACAAGAAAAAGTGAAGAATATAAAAGTAATTAATAATATAATTTTTTTCATAACAGTTATTTTATTAGACCTAAACAAATAATAAGCCAAAATTTATTTTATCACAAAAGTAGGCAATAATTTACTTGAAACTTCTCCAAAACCAATTCGAACAGAACTGTTTTGACAAAATCCTTTCATGATAACAGTATCGTTGTCGTTGATAAATTTTCGTTCGGTTCCATCAGATAAAGTAATTGGATTTTTTCCGCCCCATGTTAGTTCTAACATCGATCCAAAACTATCAGGAGTTGGGCCAGATATGGTGCCGCTTCCCATCATATCACCACTATTTACTCGACAACCGTTTGAGGTATGATGCGTCAATTGCTGTGACATGGTCCAATACATATATTTAAAATTGGATTCTGTAATTAACGTTGCTCCCGCATTTTCTGGCTTGATATAAACTTCCAATTTAATGTCGAAAGAATGTTTTCCATGTTGTTGCAAATAAGGTAATGGTGTTGGCTCTTGAACAGGACCTTTCACTCTAAAAGGTTCCAATGCATCCATTGTTACAATCCAAGGAGAAATAGATGAAGCAAAGTTTTTAGCCAAAAACGGTCCAAGTGGCACATATTCCCATTTTTGGATATCACGTGCACTCCAATCATTTAATAAAACCATCCCAAATATATAATCTTCTGCTTCATTAATAGGAATGTTTTCTCCCATGATGTTTGCATCGGTGGTAATGAAAGCTGTTTCCAATTCAAAATCTACCAATCTAGAAGGTCCAAAAACTGGTGACGTTTCACCATTTGGCAACGTTTGCCCCATGGGTCTGTGAATAGGAATTCCAGATGGCACAATGGTAGAGCTTCTTCCATGATAACCAACAGGAATGTGAAGCCAGTTGGGTAAAAGTGCATTTTCTGGATCGCGAAACATTTTACCAACATTGGTTGCATGTTCTTTACTTGAATAAAAATCGGTGTAATCACCAATCAATACTGGAAGTTGCATTTCTACATCTTCCATATTAAAAATGATTATTTCACGGTGCTCCTGGTTATCTCTTAAAATTGGATTGTTGTAATCAAAAATCTCTCCCAATCTATTTCTAACGAGTCGCCAGGTCTTTTTCCCATCAGAAATAAAGTCATTTAAGGTGTCTTGCATGAACATATCGTCTGTCAATTCGATTCCTTCAAAATAATTTAACTGTTGTAGCGCACCCATATCAATGGCAAAATCGCCAATTCGAGTGCCAATTGTTATAACGTCTTCTTTGGTGATAAACACTCCGAAAGGTATGTTTTGTATAGGAAAATCACTGTTTTCATTAACTGGTAACCACGATTTTTGGTTCGGATTGTAGTCTAATTTAGGCATGTCTATTTATGTTTATTTATTGTTGAAAAAAAACTAATCAAATATATCATTTTGAATTTATTTGACAAACATATTTTGTAATTTTGAAAAGTTTTTAACTAAAATCATAAAAAATGCAACGGGACGAACAAATTTTCGATCTAATTTTAGACGAACAAGAAAGACAAATACATGGAATTGAGCTTATTGCTTCAGAAAATTTCGTGAGTGATCAAGTGATGGAGGCGGCAGGTTCTTGTTTAACCAATAAATATGCTGAAGGATATCCTGGAAAAAGATATTATGGAGGATGTGAAGTTGTAGATATTGTAGAACAAATTGCAATTGACAGAGCAAAAGCTTTGTTTGGTGCTGAATATGCAAATGTGCAGCCACACTCTGGTTCACAAGCAAATACAGCGGTTTTTCATGCATGTCTTAAACCTGGAGATAAAATTTTAGGGTTTGACTTATCGCATGGTGGACATTTAACTCATGGATCACCTGTAAATTTCTCGGGTAGATTGTACACCCCTTCTTTTTATGGGGTAGAAAAAGAAACAGGTCGTTTTGATTATGATAAAATTCAAGAAATTGCAACTAGAGAGCAGCCAAAACTAATCATTGCAGGTGCTTCGGCTTATTGCCGTGATATGGATTTTGCTCGATTCAGACAAATTGCAGATAGCGTAAACGCACTTTTATTAGCAGACATCTCACATCCAGCAGGTTTAATTGCAAAAGGATTGATGAATGACCCCATTCCACATTGCCATATTGTTACTACAACAACACACAAAACGTTGAGAGGCCCAAGAGGCGGAATGATTTTGATGGGGAAAGATTTTGAAAATCCATTTGGTTTAACCACTCCAAAAGGTGAAATCAGAATGATGTCTTCTTTATTGGATTTAGCTGTATTTCCTGGAAATCAAGGAGGTCCGTTGATGCATATTATTGCTGCAAAAGCAATTGCCTTTGGCGAATGTTTGAGCAATGAATTTTTTAATTACACCATGCAAGTTCAAAAAAATGCAAAAGCAATGGCTGAAGCATTTATCAAAAGAGGTTATGATTTAATATCAGGTGGAACAGACAACCACATGATGTTGATTGATTTACGAAACAAAAACATTACGGGTAAAGATGCTGAAAATGCGTTAGTTAGAGCAGAAATCACCGTAAATAAAAATATGGTTCCTTTTGACGACAGGTCACCGTTTGTAACCTCTGGAATTCGAGTGGGAACTCCCGCAATTACTACACGTGGATTGGTAGAATCGGATATGGAAACAATTGTTTCTCTTATCGACAGAGTTTTATCAAATTACACGGATGAATCAGTAATTGAAGCAGTTGCAGAAGAAGTGAATCACATGATGGGAGATCGTCCAATGTTTGTATCTTAATTATAAGTATGTCAACATTTAGATTAAAATTACCAACCGACCCAAGATGGGTAAATATTGTTGAGAAAAATATTGAAGATATTTTAACCGATCACGCTTGGTGCGAACAAAAAGCAGCTACCAATGCCATTACAATCATTACCATAAATTCTGAATTTCCAGATTTAGTTGCCGATATGTTGGCGCTCGCTAAAGAAGAAATTGAACATTTTCAAATGGTTAATAACATCATTGTGAAACGAGGTTTGGTTTTAGGCAGAGAACGAAAAGATGAATATGTGGGTGAGTTGGCACAATACATGAAAAAAAGTAATACCGGCAGCCGAGTTTCTGGTTTGGTTGAACGTTTATTATTTTCTGCCATGATTGAAGCTAGAAGTTGCGAACGATTCAAAGTACTCTCAGAAAACATTCAAGATGAAGAACTTTCCCTTTTTTACAGAGAATTAATGGAAAGCGAAGCCGGTCATCATACAACGTTTTTAAGTTATGCCAGAAAATATGGCCGTGGAATAGATGTTGATCAACGTTGGAAAGAGTGGCTCGAATTTGAAGCATCCATCATCCAAAAATACGGAAAACAACAATCGGTTCATGGATAATAAATAAAGCTGTCTGAAAAGGCAGCTTTTTTTTGTGAAATTGCTGAAATTTAGAAGCACACAAACTCATTCCAGTTGAAACCTTGTCCCGCTTTCGCCTTTATCTCCCTCGCCCTACGGGACTTCGGGAGGATACCGGCTCTATCGGGGCTAAAATAGACAAGTAGTTTTTCAGAGGAAAATTTGTCAATTAGATAATGAGTTAATTAGATAATGTGTTAATTAGATAATTAGCGAATGAGCGAATTTAAAATTGTAATTTGTAATTATGATTGTAATTGACAAAGTTTGTCATTCCTTAAGAATCTCAAAATAATTTTAATAGCTCAAAACTCCAAAATTATTACAAATCAAAATAAAAAAAAGAATTTATAAATAACTTACTATAATAAATTTCAATTTTCTATTTTTGTTTTCACAACAAATCAAAGTATGTATAAATTAATAATTCGACCGTTACTTTTTTTATTCGACCCCGAAAAAGTACATTATTTTACCTTTTCTTTGATTAGAAATGCATCCAAGATACCCGGTTTTTCAAGTTTGATAAAATTAATTTATAAAGTAGAAGATCCATTATTGCAAACAGAAGTTTTCGGATTAAAATTTCCAAACCCAGTTGGGCTGGCCGCTGGTTTTGATAAAGACGCAAAGTTATTCAAAGAATTATCTGATTTCGGATTTGGTTTTATAGAAATAGGAACTTTAACTCCTGTTGGTCAAGAAGGAAATCCCAAAAAGAGATTGTTTCGGTTAAAAGAGGACAGCGCCATTATCAATAGAATGGGCTTTAATAATGGTGGTGTTGATGATGCGATTGAAAAATTAAAGAAAAATAAAGACGTATTAATTGGAGGAAATATTGGGAAAAACAAAATCACCTCCAATGAAGATGCCGTTTTAGATTATCAAATATGTTATGAGGCTTTGTATGATTATGTTGATTATTTTGTGGTTAATGTGAGTTCGCCAAACACTCCAAATTTGAGAGAACTTCAAGACAAAGAGCCGTTAACCAAATTATTATTGACGCTTCAAGAGGCGAATGACAAAAAATCAAAACCAAAACCAATTCTACTAAAAATAGCTCCCGATTTATCGAACGATCAATTATTAGACATCGTTTCAATAATTGATGAAACTAAAATTGCCGGAGTCATTGCAACCAACACCACTCTTTCACGAGAAGGTTTGGTTTCTGAAAATAAAACTGAAATGGGCGGACTTTCAGGAAAACCGTTAACAAGCAGGTCAACCGAAGTAATCCGATTTTTACATCAAAACAGCAAGGGTTCGTTTCCGATTATTGGTGTGGGCGGCATTCATTCGGTACAAGATGCTTTAGAAAAATTGGACGCAGGCGCAAGCTTAATTCAACTTTACACAGGATTTATTTATGAAGGGCCAAAACTAGTGCAAGCGATAAACAAAGCTATCATCGCCAAGCGAAAATTATAATAATGAAACAAATCAAGATCATAGAATGTCCACGTGATGCCATGCAGGGAATAAAGCCGTTTATCCCCACAAAGCGCAAAGTTGACTATATTCAAGCTCTTTTAAGGGTTGGTTTTGATACGATTGATTTTGGAAGTTTTGTTTCTTCCAAAGCCATTCCACAAATGCAAGACACCGCAGAAGTAATTGCGCAACTCGATTTATCGCAAACAAAAAGCAAATTATTAGCTATAATCGCCAACACACAAGGCGCAACTTTAGCAACGAAACATTCAGAAATTCAATATCTTGGGTTTCCGTTTTCTATTTCAGAAAATTTTCAAATGCGAAATACACACAAAACGATAGCTGAAAGCGTCGTTACTTTATCTGAAATATTGGAACTAGCAGACAAACATAATAAAGAAGTCGTAACCTATATTTCCATGGGTTTTGGCAACCCTTATGGAGACCCTTGGAATGTAAATATTGTCGGAGAATGGACCGAAAAATTAGCACATATGGGTGTCAAAATTCTTTCACTTTCAGATACCATTGGAAGTTCAACACCCGAGGTAATCAATCATTTATTTTCAAATTTAATTCCAAAATACCCGCACATTGAGTTTGGTGCACACCTTCACACAACCTCAAATCAATGGCATGAAAAAGTTGATGCGGCTTACAAAGCAGGTTGCACTCGTTTTGACGGAGCCATCCAAGGTTTTGGAGGTTGCCCAATGGCAAAAGATGTTCTGACAGGCAACATGCCAACCGAAAAATTATTGTCCTATTTTACGGAACAAAAAGCAATTACTTCTACAAGTCCGATGAGTTTTGAAAGCGCTTATAATGTGGCTTCGAGGCTGTTTGGGGAGTTTCATTAGTTTTTTTTTTGGCATTGGGCAATAGGCATTAGGCAATAGTGAAAAGTAGTTAGTGATAAGTGATAAAATATCTTTTAAAACTCATAAACTTAAAAACTAATTAACTCAAAAACTTTGAAACTCAAAAACTTTAAAACTCAAAAACTTTAAACCAAATAAAACTAATCACTAATAACTAAACACTATTTACTTTTTTTTCATATATTTGCTCGCAATTTAACAATTACTACAAATTGCAATGAAAGCACACACTCAAAAAATTGTCGGAGAAGGATTAACGTATGACGACGTATTGTTAATTCCAAATTATTCTGAAGTTTTACCTCGTGAAGTAAACATACAATCTAAGATTTCTAGAAATATTTCATTGAATGTACCAGTTATATCTGCTGCAATGGATACAGTTACAGAAAGTTCTATGGCTATAGCAATGGCTCAAGAAGGCGGAATTGGTGTGTTACACAAAAACATGACGATTGAGCAACAAGCAGCAAAAGTTAGAAAAGTAAAACGTGCCGAAAGTGGTATGATTATCGACCCAGTAACTTTAGAATTATCTGCAACCGTTGGTGATGCCAAAATGCAAATGAAAGAACACGGCATTGGCGGAATTCCAGTAATTGACGGAAATGGAATTTTAAAAGGAATAGTTACCAACCGTGATTTGCGTTTCGAGAAAATAAACACGCGAAACATTGTGGAGGTCATGACATCAAAAAATTTGGTTACCGCTGCAGAAGGAACCACACTTCAAGAAGCTGAAGGCATTTTACAAGAAAATAAAATCGAAAAATTACCGGTAGTTGATAAAAACAACAAACTTGTTGGATTGATTACCTTTAGAGATATAACAAAACTGACCCAAAAACCAATTGCCAACAAAGATTCGTTTGGTCGTTTGCGTGTTGCTGCGGCTTTGGGCGTAACGGCAGATGTATTAGACAGAGCAACTGCTTTAGTTAATGCAGGAGTTGATGCAGTTATTATTGACACGGCTCACGGACATACGAAGGGTGTGGTGGATGTGTTGAAATTGGTAAAGTCAAAGTTTCCAAATTTGGATGTCATTGTCGGAAATATAGCTACCGCAGAAGCTGCTTTGTACTTAGTTGAAAATGGAGCAGATGGTGTAAAAGTAGGTATTGGTCCTGGTTCTATTTGTACCACTCGTGTTGTTGCAGGAGTTGGCTTCCCACAGTTTTCGGCAGTTTTAGAGGTTGCCGCGGCTTTAAAAGGATCGGGAGTTCCAGTTATTGCTGATGGTGGCATACGTTATACAGGCGATATTCCAAAAGCAATTGCAGCTGGAGCTGATTGTGTGATGCTAGGTTCGTTATTGGCAGGCACGAAAGAATCACCGGGTGAAACCATCATTTTTGAAGGAAGAAAATTCAAGTCATATAGAGGAATGGGATCGGTAGAAGCCATGCAAGAAGGATCTAAAGACCGCTATTTTCAAGATGTGGAAGACGATATTAAAAAATTAGTACCTGAAGGAATTGTAGGTCGTGTACCTTATAAAGGAGAATTGAACGAAAGCATGCAACAATTCATTGGCGGACTTCGTGCCGGAATGGGATATTGCGGCGCTAAAGATATTGCAACATTACAAGAAACAGGTCGATTTGTGCGCATTACAACCAGTGGCATTGGAGAAAGTCACCCGCATAATGTAACGATTACTAAAGAAGCTCCGAATTATTCGAGATAGGGTTTTGGTTGATGCCTCAGCATTCTAAGAGCTGTAAATAGAATTGAAAAAGCCCATAATTTTTTTTGATAAAAACTTTTTTTTAAATACAAATGCTTTTACAATCAAAATTAGAAGCACACAAACCCGTTCCATAAAGCCATTTTGTCCCGTCATCGCCTTTATCTCCTTTGCCCTTCGGGACTTCAGGAGGATATCGGCTCTACCGGGGCTAAACTTGACATTTTACTTTTCAGAAGATAATTTGTTAATGAGAAAATGAGTTAATGAGTCAATGAGTTAATTAACGAATTTGAAAATTCGTGGTAAAAATTGAAATTAATTTTTGAAATTGAAATTGACAAAGTTTGTCATTCCGTAGGAATCTCAAAAATGATTTCCGTTGTATAAAAAGAAAAAATTGAAACAAAACTGCAACAATTAAATATATAATTTACATCAAAAACATTCAACAAATTGAAAGCTCATTTGATGATTTATAAGAAAAAATTATTATTTTTGAAACAATAAAAACCAGAAAACTTTCGCCAATCTTGACAAATGGGTTAAAATTGGTAAGGATGTTTCGCATATATACTAGTTAGTGGCAAGCTGTTCGCACAAAAACTTACAAACAATGAAAATCATAAAATCAACTTTATTTATAATACTTTTTGTATTCTGTTTTTCTTGTGGTTCTATGGATAAAGATGACCGAATTGTTCGTAGAAATGATTTTTTTAATAGATTTTCCAAAAAAGACTTAATTGCAACTGCTGGTTGGAAAATGGGAGAAGATAAATTATTATTAAGAAGAAATAAAACATTTAGAATTTACTCTAAAGTTTTCGGTGTTGTGAATTCTGGTTATTATTCTGGAAAATACGAAATTTCAAATGACACTTTAAAATTAAAATATACAAATAATCATAAATTATCATATGATGAATTATATTTTAGTAAAGAAGATAGTTGTGAAGTATTGAAATGCTCTAAAAAAACATTTTATATAGAAAAGCAAACTAATTAAATAACTGAAAACTGGAAACAGTAAACTGGAAAAGAAAATGGAAAATTAGAAATGTTTAATATTCAGCCAGCCACTAACAGCCGTTTCAAGAAATGGCAAAAATTGTGCAAAATTCACATTTTTCTTTCGCAAGAATTTTTATCTTTAACGGAAAATATGTCGTTACGAAGTTCGCCACTTCATGAAGCGGCGGAACGTTATATGATACCCTTGAGCTACACAGACCGCTGAAAAAATCGTATAAAAAACGAAATCCCAATTTCAAAAAAACTACATTTGCAATATGAAAAATTTTTGGTTTATATTTTCAATATTCTTATTATCACTTACGGTTTATCCGTGTAGTGAAAATGACAATTGCGAAAAAAACATAAATTCAGAAGTTTGCAAAGCCGAAAATCAAAAAAATAAAACCCAAGAACCTGAACATTGTACTCCTTTTTGTAATTGTTCACATTGTCCAGCTTCTGTATTTTTCATCAATAACGTTTCTTATACTCTAAAAAAGAAAGTGATATTGTTTCAAGAAGAAAAACTTTTAAGTTTTTACACTTCTATCTACACTAAAAAAATTGCCGACAAAATTTGGCAACCGCCCAAAATTAGTTAATAAAAAAATGTGCTTCGCACAAAAAAAATCACTTTCAGTGCTTCGCACCGAAAGTGTTCCTTTATTTTATTTAACTAATATCTATCAAAATGACAAAATTTATATTGCCATTACTATTGCTTTTTAGCGTTTGCACAATGGCACAAGTCAAAAACGACACCATAAAGAAAGAAAAAGAACCAGAAGAACTTGAAGAAGTTCGCATACAATCTACAAGAACAAGCCGAACAATTCGCAATACACCAACACGAATTGAAACCATCGATGCCGAAGAATTAGAAGAAAAATCAAATATGAAACCTTCAAATGTTTCAATGGTTTTGCACGAAAGCACAGGTTTGCAAGTACAACAAACATCGGCTACCAGCGGAAATGCAAGTATTCGAGTGCAAGGTTTAGACGGTCGATACACCCAACTTCTCAAAGACGGTTATCCTAATTTTGGAAACTTTGCCAGCGGTTTAAGCATTCTCGAAATTCCACCGTTGGACTTAAAACAAGTCGAAGTTATAAAAGGTCCTGCTTCCACTCTATTTGGTGGCGGAGCAATTGCAGGAGTTGTAAATTTCATTTCCAAAACACCTAAAGAAAAAGGCGAATATAATTTTATAATCAATCAATCAAATATTGGTCAATCAAACTTTGGCGGTTACGCATCACAGCGAAAAGGAAAATTTGGTTATGCCGTTTTAGGATTGTTAAACCTTCAAAAATCGTATGATGTAGATAATGACGATTTCTCTGAAGTACCTAAATCCAATAATTTTACAATCAACCCAAGAATTTTTTATTATCCAAACGAAACGACAACTTTTATGTTGGGAAACAGTTTCACAAAAGGAACAATGAAAGGCGGAGATATGAATGTTATTGCAGGAAATGCTGATACTTTTCATACTTATTTCGAGCAAAATGAAACCATCAGAAACACAACTACATTTGAATTTGATAAAAAATTTACTGAAAATAATAGCTTCAAACTCAAACAAAGTTTAAGTTTCTTTGATAGAAAAATCAATATTCCAGATTATGAATTTGCAGGTTTCAATACCAACATTTTTACTGACGCTTCCTATCTTTGGACAACAAAAAAGCAAACAATCATTACAGGTTTAAACTATCAATACGACGATTTTAAACAAAGTAACATTTCAACACTCAATGCAAAATCCAATACAATTGGTGCATACATTCAACAAACTTGGGATATTTCACAAGATATAAAACTCGAAAACGGATTGCGAATTGACAACGTAAATTATTCAAATCCAAATTTTTCAAAAAATCAAATGTTTGTTTTGCCAAAAGTTTCGGCATTGTTCAAATTCAATAACAAATGGAGTTCAAGAATTGGTGGTGGATTAGGTTACAAAATCCCAACCATTTTTACCGAACAAACCGAAACAAACCAATATCAAAACGTTTTGGCTCTCAATAATGTTGAAGCGGAAAGAAGTATTGGCGGAACGACTGATGTCAATTTCAAAACAAATCTTGCAGACGATTTTGTTTTCAGCATCAACCAAATGTTTTTTGTAACTCAAATTAACAAACCATTAATTTTGCAAAACAGCGGTGTAAATACTTTCTTTATCAATGCAGATAAACCAGTAATAAGTAACGGATTTGAAACCAACTTAAAATTTATTTTCAAAGAAGATTTAAAATTTTTCGTGGGTTACACATTTACAAACGCCAAAGCAAAATATCTAACCTCTAATCAGTTTTTACCATTATTACCTAAAAACAAATTAAATATGGCGTTGATTTTTGAAAAAGAAAACAATTTTAAACTCGGTTTAGAAGGTTTTTTTACCGACCAGCAATTTCTTTACAACGGAACACAAACACCAACATTTTGGGAATTTGGGTTTATGGCAGAAAAAACATTGTGGAAAAACTATTCATTCTTCATCAACTTTGAGAACTTTACCGACACACGCCAAAGCAATTACAAACCAGTTGTAAACGGCTCACACAACAACCCAACTTTTGACGATATTTGGACACATACAGAAGGAGCAACAATAAACGGTGGCATAAAACTAAAATTCTAAATAATTAAAAAATGGAAACAAATAAATTATATAGTAAAGCATTATTAATAGCTCAATTTGTTGTTATTTACAACATTATCGAGGGAATAATATCAATGTTTTTAGGATATGAAAACGAAAGTTTAACACTTTTCGGGTTTGGAGTAGATAGTTTTATCGAAGTAGCTTCAAATCTTGGAGTAGTTTTTATGATAAGACGAATACAACAAAACCCAAATAGCGACAAATCTACATTTGAAGTAAAGGCACTAAAAATAACAGGTTGGGGATTTTATCTTTTAAGTGTTAGTTTGTTAATCGGAATTATCATAAACATATATAAAAAACATCTTCCTGAAAACACAATTTTTGGAGTAATAATATCAATCATATCAATTATTGTTATGGCTTATGTATCCTATAATCAATTAACAATCGGAAAAAAACTTAATTCAGAACCAATTATTGCAGATGCAAAATGTACCATTATTTGCATATATATGAGTATCGTTTTATTACTATCGAGTGCCGTTTATTACTATACAGGATTTGCCTATACAGATAGTTTAGGTGCATTATGCTTAATTTATTTTTCTTTTCAAGAAGGCAAAGAGTGTTTTGAAAAGGCAAATGGAAAATCAACCTGCAAATGTTAATATAAAGTTTACAAAAAAGTAAAATTTTAATTATTTTTGACACATAGTAATCAATTAAAAAACTGAAAATATGGCTTCTACATCAGAAACAGGACATGCAAAAAATGTTGCAAATCTTCAAGATTTAATTTCATTCGTAACAGGTTACGGAGCAACGTACAACCCAACCAAAAACGCACTAAAGTTGCCACAACTTAACGCATTATACACAGCATCGCAAACAAGTTTAGCCGATGTTATAACAAAAAACACAGCTTACAATAATAAAGTAAACGAAAGAGTAAACGCTTTCAGCGGTTTAAAACCGTTATCAACTCGATTAGTAAATGCGTTAGAAACAACCGATGCAACTGACCAAATGATTAAAGATGCAAAAGGTTTTAACCGCAAGTTACAAGGCAAAAGAGCATCAACTGCTACAACACCAATCGACCCAAATACACCAGCTCCAGCAACCATTTCAACAAGTCAGCAATCGTATGACCAACAAATACAACATCTATCAGGTCTAATTTCTGTTTTACAATCAGAACCAAGTTATGCACCAAACGAAACCGCTTTAGCAGTTGCAACACTTACAGCATTACAAGCAGACCTAACCGCCAAAAATAACGGTGTTGCTACTGCATACACAAATATCAGCAATTCAAGAATAGCAAGAAACAATACATTATATGGAGCAGATACAGGATTAGTTGAAATAGCAACCGAAGTAAAGAAATACATCAAATCACTTTTCGGAGCATCAAGTCCAGAATTTGCACAAGTAAAAGGAATAGAATTTAAGAAAGCGAAAAAATAACATAACCAAAAACAGAAAAGTATAACCCGCTTTTGAGATTATGCAAACCGCTAAAAGAAATATTTTAAACGCAAAAAGAATTGTTTGCACCGCAAACAAACTTATTGCTATCGCAATAAGTTTTATCTTATTTGCGTTTAGATTTATTTCAACCGCATTTAGAATTATTCAATCCGCAGAAAGAAATATGACTTACGCATTTAGAAATATAGCTTCCGCAAACAGAATAATAACAACCGCTAATTGGAACGAAAAAAAAGGGCATCATATAACAGCGGTTTCCCAAAATGTGGGCTTTGGTGCTTTCTGAATGTTGGTTTTGTACTTGCAAAGTTTGGTCTTAAACCGAAAGTTAAGGATTACTTAATCCCACACTTCGGGAAGCCACGGGACGTTATAGGCAATTTTTCCGAAACGAACCGTATAAAGAACTTTGACAATAAAAATGACAAAAGAGGACAAACTATCTTTATTTTTTAGCAATGAATTTCCTTTTAATAAAGAAGGTTTGGCAGAATTTGTAAATACTTTTGTTAAGAAATCTTATAAAAAAGGAAGTGTTATTTTAGAAAATGGCAAAACCGAAAATGAATTACGTTTTCTAGACAACGGAATCATTCGAGAATATTATGCGACCAATGACAAAGAAAAAAATATCAATTTCTACACCGAACCTATTTTTATCACAGATTTCTCTTCATTTACAAATTCAACTTCGACAAAAAAATATCAAGAAACTTTGACAGATGTAGAATTAAGGGTTTTATGCAAAGAAAAATTCTTGGAATTTACCAATCAATATAATTGTGGAAAGCTATTTATAGAAACTATTTTTCAACGAATTCTTGTAAATAAAGAAAATGAAGAGTTTAACCACTTTGTAAACACTGCAGAAGAGTTGTACTTGGACATTATGAAAACGAAACCGAATTGGCTGCTTCACATTCCTCAATATCATATTGCCTCTTATTTAGGAATTACACCAGAAACATTAAGTAGGATTCGAAAACGAATTTCTTGATTTCAATCAATGGAAAGAAAAGTAAAACTAACCAACTTTGCACTTTCAAATTAAAAATTTAAAAAAATGAAAGTAACACATTTGCGAAATGCAACTTTGGTAATTGAAACAGGCGATAAAGTAATTTTAGTAGACCCAATGTTGGGTAAAAAAGGAACAGCAGGTCCGCCTTTTACACTTTTTCGTTTTAAACCACAACGTAATCCTATTGTAGATTTGCCAAATAATGCAATGAACATAGTTGAAAAAACAACACATTGCTTATTAACACATTTACACCCAGACCATTTGGACAAGGAAGCTGAAAATTTTCTTCGCTCTAAACAAATTCCAGTTATTTGTAGCATAAAAGACGAAGCTACATTGCGAAAAAGAGGACTAAAAGTATCTCAAACTGTTGATTATTGGAAAGAGAGCAATTTTTTTGGTGGTAAAATTCAAGGTATTCCAGCAGTTCACGGATATGGTTTTGTAGCAAAACCTATGGGAAATGTAATGGGTTTTTACATTGAAATACCAAATGAAAAGTCTATTTATTTAAGTGCGGACACCATTTATACAGATGATGTGCATAAAGCATTGACCCAATTAAAACCTGAAATTTCAGTTGTTGCTTGTGGTACTGCTCAATTAGATATTTTTCAACCATTATTAATGAGAATGGACGATATTTTGAAATTTGTAAAAAATGCACCAAACCAAGTAATCGCAAATCATTTAGAAGCAGTAAATCATTGTCCAACAACAAGAACCCAACTAAAAATTGAAGTTTCAAAAATTGGACTTTCCGAAAAAACATTTATCCCAAATGATGGAGAAAGTAGAACTTATGAATAAAACTGCCACTAACAGCAGTTTGGCAAAATGGCGGGTTTAGTGCTAAAATGAACATTTGGAATTCTAATGAACATTTTGCAAATTTTGTACATTTGTGATTCGATTTCCGCCACTTCGCCAAGCTGCAAAACGTTAGCAGTAATACTATCCGAACAGACGAAAATAGAGACTTAATGAAGAAATTAAAGATATTTTATCCTGATAATTCTATAAAAATACATAAATCAACGAAAGTTTTATTTATACTTATTTCTCTTGTTCTGATTACTTATTTTTCAAAAAAAATGTTTCCTCAAAATATTGAAAATTTAGAATTACTATATTTTGTAATGGTTGTTATTTTCACAGTTTATTGTTTAATTTACGTAATTAACATAAACTTATTTAGATACGAAACTGAAAATGGAACTTATTCAGGATACTTAATAATTGAAACTGAAAAAATTATTTGTGGAGAAAACACATACTTGATAAATGATATTGAAAAAATTAGTATTCTTAACTATTCAATTCGTGGAAAATTTAACGGAAATATCTCAGCTTTATATCCGAAAAAATCAAATGGATTAAAAAACTATATTGAAATTCATCATAAAAACCAAATCTATAAATACCACTTTTTACAAACAAAAACTGAAAATATGAAAATGTTTGAAAACGAACTCAGAATCTATTATGAAAAAGGAATACTTGGAAAACAGAACTATGAAAATATAACAAAATAAGTACTACTGCTAACAGCTAGAGTTTCGTTGCGGCTGAAAGCCGAGCAATGAAAATCCGGTTGAACGGAACTGATTACATTCACTTTCCTTATGGGTTTATCGAAAAGTTTTTTGTTAGCATATCAAGAGGATTTAGCTCCTCTTTTTTTGTACTTTTTTATCAAACCTACAAGGTTATGGAAGCCTTGCGGGTTTAGAAATCGTAATTCGTAATTCTAAATTCGTAATTCTAAAAAAAGCCCAAAAGTTTGGAAAATTCCCAAAACATGGAGGCATACCCCTGATTGTAGCGGAAATCCTTTTTGTACCAACCTGTCTGGGTTTTTAACCCTGACAGGGTGGTACAAAAAGATTGTAGCGGAAAGCAGGAATAGGGCTGGGAAAATGCCCGAGCCTTTTGGTTCTAATAAAATGAATTAATTTTTATATTTTTGGAACAAATTTTTTGTGATGAATATAAAATTACTGGCGATTGGGAAGACCGATAATAAAAATTTGCAGGTGCTGATGGATGAATACAGCAAGCGGTTGTCGTTTTATATCAAGTTTGAAATGGAGGTGATTGCTGATGTGAAAAATGTGAAAAACTTGTCGGAAAACCAGCAAAAAGAGAAGGAAGGTGAGCAAATTTTAGCGAAAATTGGAGCTACAGATCAGTTAATTTTGTTGGATGAAAATGGTGCTTCTTTTTCGAGTGTTGGGTTTTCTGACTATTTGCAAAAAAAGATGAATTCGGGGATCAAAACACTGGTCTTTGTAATTGGAGGTCCTTATGGATTTTCGGAAGAGGTGTATGCCAAAGCACAGGGGAAAATTTCGTTATCGGAAATGACTTTTTCACATCAAATGGTGCGATTGTTTGTGATCGAACAGCTGTATAGAGGATTCACGATTTTGAAAAACGAACCCTATCATCATCAATAATTTAAGCTATTTTTTCAACCAATTGAATGCATTGCATGGCTTCTTTCACGTCGTGAACTCGGAGGATTTTAGCTCCTTTTTGCAATGCAATCGTGTTTAAAACTGAGGTTCCGTTGAGGCTTTCTTGAGGTGTGATTTCGAGCGATTTGTAAATCATTGATTTTCTGGAAACGCCTATCAATAATGGCACTTCAAGAAACTGAAATAATTCTAACTTTTGAAGAACTTCAAAATTTTGTTCTACTGTTTTTGCAAATCCAAATCCGGGATCGATGATAAGATCATTAATACCATGTTGGCGCGCTTTTGCCATTTTTTCAGAAAAATAATAGATCATTTCTTTACAAATATTTTCATATTGCGCGAGGGATTGCATGGTTTGTGGCGTTCCTTTCATGTGCATCATAATATAGGGAACTTGAAGTTTTGCAACGGTTTGGAACATCTTATCATCCAGACTTCCGCCCGAAATATCGTTGATAATGACTGCACCCGAATGAATGGCTTTTTCGGCAACGGCAGCTCTGAAGGTATCAATAGAAATAAGCATTTCTGGAAAATGTTTCAATATTAATTGTACGATTGGGAGCAATCGTTTGGTTTCTTCGTCTTCGGTAACAAAGGCTGCATTGGGTTTGGATGAATAAGCGCCAATGTCAATAAACGTTGCTCCTTCCGATATCATTTTTTCAACTTGAATAAGAATTTCATTTTCGTTTTTGTACTTCCCACCATCAAAAAAAGAATCGGGTGTAACGTTGAGAATGCCCATTACTTTGGGTGAATTTAAAACGATAAGATTTCCGTTACAGTTTATAGTCATTTTTGATGAGTTAAAAGATTTAGTCCTTTGTACTTCAATCTTTATTCTTTACTTTTGTTGAAATAAAAATTCATACAAAGATAGCATTAATGAAGAATACCTCACAAGAATATGACAAAGTAATTGGTACTTGCCGCGACTTGTTTGTAAAAAAAATGACCGATTATGGCAGTGCGTGGCGCATTTTGAGATTGCCATCATTGACCGATCAAATTTTTATTAAAGCACAACGCATCAGAAGCTTACAAGAAAATGAGGTGAGAAAAGTGGATGAAGATGAAACGGGTGAGTTTATTGGAATCATCAATTATTGCATTATGGCTTTGATTCAAATTGACAAAGGAATTGCAAATCAACCCGATATGAATGTGATTGAATCAAGCAGATTGTATGATGAAAAAGTGGGTCTAACCAAAAAATTAATGGAAGATAAAAACCATGATTATGGCGAGGCTTGGCGCGAAATGCGAGTGAGTAGTTTGACAGATTTGATTCTTCAAAAACTGCTTCGAGTGAAACAAATTGAAGATAATAAAGGAAAAACGTTGGTATCTGAAGGGATAGATGCTAATTATCAAGATATGATTAATTATTCGGTATTTGCCTTGATATTGATGGGAAAATCGAGTTAACATTTTTCTACATATCAATAACAAATCATTAACAAAAGAGAATACATAGACTTTATATTTTTGTAAAAATAAATTTATGGAAGCAAAAAAAACGTATATCGCTTGGGCAATCCGAATAATTGTTTCGGTATTATTTATCATTTCGGCTATAGCCAAAATGTATCCGTCGCCCTACTTTGCCATTTCAACCTTTGAAGTAAAACAATTATATACTTTAGGATTTTCGGGAGAAATCGCTCCTTATTTTTCGAGAACATTAATCGGAATCGAATTGGCACTTGGATTTTTATTATTACAAAAAAATTGGCTGAAAAACTTTATAGTTCCCATTACTATTTTAATGTTGGTTGTTTTTATTGGTCATCTTACCTATGTAACGTTTTTGAGTGGCGGTAATTCGGGCAATTGCGGTTGTTTTGGTGAATTGATTCCGATGACGCCAAAAGAAGCAATTTTAAAAAATATTATTGCCGTTGGATTGCTTGGTTATTTGTATTATTTATTGCCAAAAAACAGTTTCAAAGGCAACTTTTGGATATTGACAACTGTTTTGTTTGCAACGATTTTAGGGATTTATATGTTGGCACCCATGCAACCGGCGCCGGTTTCAAATTTTGTAGATATACCTGTTGGCGAAACTCCCATTGATAGTTTAGAAATTGAAAATACTGTAGCCGTTGATGCTGTAAAAATTACTCCCGAAAAAGAAACTATAAAAGATACCGTTTCTAAAAAAGTAGCGCCAGTAGTTGACGAACCTAAAAAGAAAAAATCGGGGTATTCTAAATATTTTGCTGGAATTGACAATGGTAAAAAACTAGTTTGCTATTTTGTTCCAGGATGTGACCACTGTCGTGATGCCGCTAAAGAGCTGACCGAAATGCGTAAAGCTGACCCTGGTTTACCGCCAGTTTCCATCATTTTTATGAATGAAGAACCTGAATTTATTCCTGATTTTTTCAAAGCATCGGGTGCGACATATCCTTACAAAATCATTGAAATTATTCCGTTTTGGAATGAGCTTGGAAGCGGAAAAGACACGCCAGGAGTAAAGTATTTATGGAACGGAAACGAAATAAAATACTATTGGGGCATTAATGAAAACAAATTCATTGGTAGCGATTTAGCAAAATATTTGAACAAACCATATTCTGAACTTAAAAAATAAAACTATGAAAAAAATCATTGCACTTACCACCTTTTTAATTTCTGTAATATCATGTACCAACGCGCAGCCGAAAGCATTTTCTAACAAAGCGCTTAAAGGAAAATTAACCGATTTAAACGGTGCTGAAGTTACCTTCAAATCTGTACTAAAAGCACATGAAGGAAAAACAATACTTATTGAAGTTTGGGCTTCTTGGTGTGGCGATTGTGTGAAAGCTATGCCAAAAGTAAAAGAAATTCAGGCTGAAAATCCTGATGTTGCTTATGTATTTATTTCTATGGATAAATCAATTGAAAAATGGAAAGCCGGAATAGAGAAGCATGCAGTAACTGGCGACAATTACTGGGTTAACGATGCGAAAGGTATGAAAGGTAGTTTTGGAAAATCGATTGATGTTGATTGGATTCCGAGATACATTGTCATCAATAAAAAAGGAGAAGTAGTACTTTACAGAGCTATTGAAACCGACTTTGAAAAAATTAAAACCGAATTAAAAAAATAATAATCCAACACAAAAATGAGAACAAAAATTGTTGCAGGTAACTGGAAAATGAACAAAAACAGTGAAGAAACTGAAGATTTATTAAACGAATTAATTGACAAATTGCCTAATGATAAAGAAGTCGAAATTATTGTAGCGCCTACCTTTATCAATTTAGCTTCAGCGGTAGATCATTTAGAATTTACAAACATTCAGGTTGCAGCACAAAACATGAACCAATTTGATAGCGGCGCTTATACAGGAGAAATTTCTGCTGATATGCTAAAAAGTGTTGGCGTAAACACCGTGATTCTTGGTCATTCTGAAAGAAGAGCTATTTTTCATGAATCGGATGTCATCATTGCTGACAAAGTAACCAATGCACTGAAACATGAAATGAGAGTTATTTTTTGTTTTGGTGAAGAATTAAAAGACCGCCAAAGCGAACAACATTTCAATGTGGTTGAAAATCAGTTAAGAGACGGGATTTTCCATATTTCAAACGAGTCATGGGAACACATCGTTTTGGCTTACGAACCTGTTTGGGCCATTGGCACAGGAGAAACCGCAAGTCCAGACCAAGCACAAGAGATGCACGCTTTTATTAGAGAAACCATTCGTCACACGTTTGGCAGCGCAATAGCAGATGAAGTTTCTATCCTTTATGGCGGAAGCGTAAAACCAGATAATGCGCAAGAAATTTTCGGAAAACCCGATGTTGATGGCGGATTAATTGGTGGTGCTGCGTTAAAAGCAGAAGATTTTGCCGCGATTGTAAACGCAATTTAGAAAATCTCATATTCGACATAAAACCCAAATTAGCCACATGTTAATTTGGGTTTTTTATTTTTAATCTGTTTTTTAAACATATAAGTCATATAAGTTTTTTTATGTGGAGACGCTTCTCTTGGTAGAAAGACATTTAAAATGGTGAATAATAATTTGTAATTACTATTCACTTGTCACTTTTGCCTAGTTGCCTTTTGACTAATCACTTTTCACTTTTCACTAATTACTTTTGCCTATTGCCTAAACAAATCACTTTTCACTAATTACTTTTCACTAATTACTAGTACACTTTCCCCTATTGCCTATCGCCTATTTAATGCGTACCTTTGCAAAAAAGTTATCTAATGAACACCTTTGAGCAATTCAATCTTCCAAAATCCTTACAAAAAGCATTGGATGAAATGGGACTAACAACCCCAACACCCATTCAAGAAAAATCTTTTTCAGTAATCATGTCTGGTAGAGATGTTATGGGAATCGCTCAAACAGGAACGGGAAAAACGTTGGCGTACTTGCTACCCGTTTTAAAACAATGGAAATTCGTTGCAACTGACACTCCAAGGTTGGTTATTTTAGTGCCTACTCGTGAATTGGTAGTTCAAATTGTGGACGTCATTGAAAATCTTACCCAATTTATGTCGGTGCGCACCCTCGGGATTTATGGAGGTGTAAACATCAACACACAAAAAAAAGCCGTTTATACTGGTATCGATATTTTGGTTGGAACCCCAGGAAGAACCATGGATTTAGCACTTGATAATGTCATTAGATTTGATTCACTTCAAAAATTAATCATCGATGAATTTGATGAAATTCTAAATTTAGGTTTCCGATTTCAAGTAACTTCGTTGCTTACTATGATGAAAAACAAACGTCAAAACATACTTTTTTCGGCTACGATGACTGATGATGTAGATGAAATTTTGGACGAATATTTTGAACTTCCAGAAGAAGTAACTTTGGCACCATCTGGAACGCCATTAGAAAAAATTGAACAATTAGCTTATAAAGTTCCAAATTTTTTAACCAAAATAAACTTACTAAGTCATCTTTTGGAAAGTGACGAAAGCACCCAACGCGTTCTTATTTTTGCAAATAACAAAAAAACGGTTGACCTCATCTCTAATAGTATTGAAGATCAGTACCCGGAGCAATTTGGAGTAATTCACTCGAATAAATCTCAAAATTATCGATTGAATACCATGGCGACTTTTCAGGCGGGTGAAATTCGAGGTATTATTACCACCGATGTTATGGCGCGCGGACTCGATATTTCGGATGTAACACACGTAATCAATTTTGAGTTTACCGATATTCCAGAACAATATATTCATAGAATTGGTAGAACAGGGCGTGCCGATAAAACAGGTATTGCCATCAGTTTTATCAGTCCGAGTGAGGAAGAAATTCAAATTGAGGCTGAACTATTGATGGAAAAAGAAATAGAATTCCTTACTTTTCCAGAAGAAGTTACGGTTGCCGACCGCTTGTTGGAATTTGAAAAAGACCGTAAAAAAGTAAAGCAACTTCTCAAGAAACCAAAGTTTGATGGTGGCGCTGCCTTTCATGAAAAATCAATCAAAAACAAAAAAGTAAACCTTGGCGGACCAGCTAAAACCAAGCCTCGCAAAACGGAATCGCGCAACAGAGGTGTGGAACGAACAAGGGATGCAAAGAAGAAGAAGAAGAAGTAAAGTTTGTAGATTTTGAAGTAGCAACCTTTTAATCAAAATCAAAAAAGCACACCTATTCCTATACGATTTGCATTCTCAATAATATGAGTATGTAATGTAATTAGGAACCTCATTCATTCATCAGGATAAGACCAATACCTTTTTTTGGTATTATAAAAAGGATCTTGTTCCCAATTTTGTTGGTTTGTTGCAATATATTCAGAGATGCCAATATAGGCATCATAATCTTGAATGATGTGTTGGTGATTTATTCGTTGCCAAGAAAATGTCGGGAAATCGAGTTCTCTGATTAATTTTCTAACAGTTATTTTAAAGGAGGATATAACAACCGAAAGGCTTTTTACTTTTCTTGTTTGTTGCAACATTTTTTCTTCATCTAATTCTACAATTAAATGAATATGATTGGGCATAACAACATAATTATGAATATGAATATACTCATATTGCACTTTTATTTGTTCTATTTGATTTTTAACTATTTGACCAAAATGTGTTAGCTGAAGTTTTCGATTGCTATAGTTTATTGGGTTGTTAATGGTGCTAAGACAACAAATATTATTTTTTACACAAATGGTGATAAAATAAATGTTGTTCTTTTTATAATCGAATTTCATCATTCGATTTAATTGCAAATCGTTCATGGCGTATAAAATTAATTAACCTTTGGCTTTGAGGTGATTACCCGCTTTTTTTTTGGAGGTGCAAGGTACTAATTTTTTTGGAATAAAAAAAACCGCATTAATGCGGTTTCAATTTATTCGTCATATCGAGAAATTTCTCTGTCATAAAAGTCATTGGCCTGCGTAATTAAACCTTCCATTTCAGCTTTTAATTCAGCTTCGTCAAGGTCTTCGTCTTCTTCCATAAATTCGACCTCATCATCTTTTAAATTAATGATAAATCGAGGGTAATCTAAATGAATAATAAAAATATCATCTGGATAGTCAGTGTTGTCGCCTAATACAAATTTTGGTAATTCCATAGTGGTTTATTTTTTAAATTAATATGCTATGTTTTCTTTTGGTTCGCCTTCTTTAACCATTTTTTTAGTTAAATAATGAAAACGAATATACAAAAATACTGCTGCCGCTGTAAGTCCTGCCAATAATCCTATCCAAACTCCTTCTGCCTTGAGTGGTGTATATTCTCCCAAATAATAAGAAATTGGAAAACCTATCACCCAATAAGCCACAAAAGTTATATACATTGGTATTTTTACATCTTGTAACCCTCGAAGTGCACCCAAAACTACGACTTGAATCCCGTCTGAAATTTGAAAAACAGCGGCAACTAAAAGTAATTTTGAAGCAATTTCAATCACTTCTTTGTTGTCTAATAACTGACTTTGATTTTCCATATTTAGAAATAAATAAGGTAAAGTTGTATGTAGTGCCACAAACATAATAGCAAAAACTATTTCAATGAAAATTGCCAATAAAAAAATAGAACGGGCAACTACAATCAATTGCTTATAATCGTGTAATCCTTTTTGTTGGCTAATGCGTATCATAGAAACCACGCTCAATCCCATGGCAAACATGAAAGTCATAGAAGCCAGACTTAACGCAATTTGATTGGCGGCTTGACTGGTCTTTCCGATATTTCCACATAACCAAATCGCTGCTGTAAACAAAACAACCTCAAACAACATTTGCATGGCGGATGGAAATCCAAGATTGACAATTTTTTTGATAACCGGTTTTTTAATTTCGCTAAAGCTAAAATTTTTAAAATAGGGTCGAAGTTTATTATGATTAATCAAAATGAAGTGCATAAAAACAACCATGGCAATTCTCGAAATAACGGTTCCGAGGCCAGCTCCAAGTATTCCCATTTTTGGAAAAATCCAAATTCCATAAATAAGCCAATAATTGAATGCAACGTGAACAATATTTGCCATAATGATTGCATACATGGAGTATTTGGTCATTGACAAACCATCAGCAAATTGTTTATATCCTTGGTATATTATCAGTGGAACCAATGAAAATGCTACCCAATCCAAATAGGGCTTTGCCAACTCGATTACCTCTTTTGGTTGTTGTAATAATTCCATGATTGGTTTTGCAAAAACAATCAATCCAAACAGGAAAAACCCTAAAATGATGCACAAAAGTAATCCGTGATGAAAAGTAGAACGTATTTTATGTTCATCGTTTTCTGCATCAGCTTCAGCAACAATTGGTGTAATTGCTGTTGAAAACCCGATACCAATAGACATGGCAATAAAAATCAAACTGTTTCCAAGCGACACGGCAGCAAGTTCTGTTGCGCCAAGTTTACCGACCATAATATTGTCCACAATTCCGATAAGGGTATGACCTAGCATCCCGAGGATTACAGGATAAGCCAATTGCAGATTAGTAGCAAACTCTTTGGTGTATTTGGATAAAATCAAACTAATTGTATTGTTTTTGGTAATAATTTTGGTAATCGCCCGATGTGACATTTTTTAACCACTGCTCGTTTGACAAAAACCAATCGATTGTTTTTTCGAGTCCTTGTTCAAAAGTTACAGAAGGTTTCCACCCCAATTCTTTGTTTATTTTACTAGCGTCTATTGCATAACGTAAATCGTGACCTGGTCTGTCTTTTACGTATGTAATTAAATGATCAGAAGTTCCTGCTGGTCGTCCTAATTTGGCATCCATTTGAGCAATCAATAATTTAACCAAATTAATATTTTGCCATTCATTGAACCCACCAATATTGTACGTTTCGTGATTTCTACCTTCATGAAAAACCAAATCAATAGCCACCGCATGGTCTTCAACAAAAAGCCAATCGCGTGTATATTTTCCATCGCCATATACTGGAAGCGGCTTATTATTAATGATGTTATTTATAAAAAGGGGGATTAATTTTTCTGGAAAATGATTAGGTCCATAATTATTAGAACAATTGGTAATCACATAAGGCAAACCATAGGTTTCTCCGTAAGCTCTCACAAAATGATCAGAACTAGCTTTTGAAGCCGAGTAAGGAGAGTTTGGATCGTATGAGGTTGTTTCAGTAAAAAGTCCTGTTTCGCCCAAAGCGCCATACACTTCATCTGTAGAAACATGATAAAATCGTTTGCCTTCAAAATTGTCTTTCCAAATTGTTTTGGCGGCGTTCAGTAAATTCATGGTGCCAATTACATTGGTTTTCACAAAACTCAACGGATCTAAAATGGATCGATCTACATGTGATTCTGCAGCCAAATGGATTACTCCATCAAACTGGTACTCATTGAATAAATTATTGATAAAATCAGCATCGACAATATCCCCTTTTATAAAAGTATAATTGGGTTCGTTTTCAATATCTGAAATATTTTCTAAATTTCCTGCGTAGGTTAAAGCATCCAAATTAAAAATTTGATAGTTTGGATAGTTTTTTACGAATCTTCTAACTACGTGTGAGCCAATAAAACCAGCCCCTCCAGTGATTACAATTTTTTTCATTTCTTTATAATTTTCCGTCAATCGGAGAGGTTAAAACGCCTTTTACATCATACACTATAGATGTTTCTTTTTGTAATGGTTGTAAATCCATTTTTAAAAATTCTTTATGAGAAACGCCTAAAACCAACGCATCAAACTGATTGGTTGGTTGTTGGTTTGTGGTTGTTAATCCATATTCATGCAATACATCGTCTGGGTTTGCCCAAGGATCAAAAATGGTTACAGAAATACTATAACTTTCAAGTGCTTTTACAACATCAATGATTTTGGTATTTCGAACATCGGGACAATTTTCTTTAAAAGTAATTCCTAACATTAATAGCTTAGCGCCGTTTACTGTAATCCCTTTTTTAATCATTAATTTGACCACTTGCGAAGCAACATATTCGCCCATACTGTCATTCAATCGTCTTCCTGCCAAAATAATTTCAGGATGATACCCAGCTTCTTGTGCTCTTTGTGCTAAATAATACGGGTCAACACCAATGCAATGACCACCAACCAAACCTGGTTTGAAAGGCAAGAAATTCCATTTTGTTCCGGCTGCTTCTAGAACATCTTGAGTATCAATGTTTAATAAATTGAAAATTTTTGCTAATTCATTTACAAAAGCAATATTGATGTCTCTTTGAGAATTTTCAATCACTTTTGCTGCTTCAGCTACTTTAATTGTTGGTGCCAAATGTGTCCCTGCAATAATTACAGATTTGTACAATTCGTCCACTTTTATACCAATTTCGGGAGTAGAACCTGAAGTAACTTTTAATATTTTTTCAACGGTATGTTCTTTATCGCCCGGGTTGATTCGTTCTGGAGAATAACCTGCAAAGAAATCAACATTAAATTGTAATCCCGAAATTTTTTCTAAAACCGGAATACACTCTTCTTCTGTTGCACCAGGATAAACAGTAGATTCATAAATGACAATATCTCCTTTTTTAAGAACTTTCCCTACCGTTTCGCTTGCTTTATAAAGTGGCGTTAAATCGGGTCTGTTATTTTTGTCAATAGGCGTTGGAACAGTAACAACATAATAATTACAATCCTTAATATCCTCTGTATTTGAAGAACAATAAAGTCCATTGGATGCTAATGGTTTTGAAATAATGACCTCTTTCAATAAATTTTCACTTACTTCTAAAGTTACGTCAACACCTTTATTTAGTTGTTCAATTCTGGTTTGATTGATGTCAAATCCAACCACAGGAAATTTAGTTGCGAAAAGCCTTGCTAATGGTAAACCAACATATCCTAAACCAATTATACCAATTTTAATTTTCATTTTACTAGTTATTTATGACCCAATAGCCTGATAATGAAAACCTATTTGTTTTAATTTTTCTCCGTCTAATATGTTACGCCCATCAAAAACAAAAGCGGGTTTTAACATATTATCGTATATTTTTTGCCAGTCATATGCTGTAAACTCATCCCACTCAGTCAAGATGGCAATAGCATGTGCGTTATGACATGCTTCGTAAGGATCTTGTTGATATGAAATATGCTTTTCATTTTCAGATTCTGATCTGGTTTCTAAATAATTCAAATCAGATAAAACTTGTGAATGTTTGACTTTTGGATCAAAAACAGCTATGGTAGCTTGTTCATATATTAAATCATTTGCAACATAAATAGCTGCAGATTCTCTTGTATCATTGGTGTCTTTTTTGAAAGCCCAACCCAAAAACGCGATTTTTTTTCCTGAAACGGTATTGTAAAGAGTGCTTACAATGTTTTTTGCAAATCTTCTTTTTTGATGATCATTCATTATAATTACTTGTTCCCAGTAATCGGCTACTTCATTCAATCCGTAAGATTTTGCGATATAAACTAAATTTAAAATATCTTTTTGGAAACATGACCCTCCAAAACCTACAGATGATTTTAAAAATTTGGGTCCGATTCTGCTATCCATACCAATGGCTCTGGCCACTTCGTTTACATCGGCGCCTGTTTTCTCACACAATTCCGACATCGCATTTATAGATGAAACACGTTGTGCTAAAAAGGCATTTGCTGTTAGTTTAGAAAGTTCAGATGACCAAACATTTGTGGTTAATATTTTTTCTTTCGGAACCCAATTCGCATAAATATCTACCAATTTCTGAATGGCAATTTGCCCTTCTGTAGATGTATCGCCACCAATTAGTACTCTATCAGGTTGCAATAAATCTTCAACGGCAGTACCTTCAGCTAAAAACTCTGGGTTGGAAAGGATCTGAAATTGGACCCCATTTCCAGTATTATCCAAAATATTTTTGATAGCTTGCGCAGTTCTTACAGGTAGTGTTGATTTTTCAACTACAATTTTATCTTGTTTTGAAACACGAGCTATTTGTCTTGCGCAAAGCTCAATATACTTTAAATCGGCAGCCATACCTTTACCTGAACCGTATGTTTTGGTAGGTGTATTTACCGAAATAAATATAAGTTGGGCTTCATCAATGGCTTTATCAACTTCCGTTGAAAAAAATAAGTTTTTCCCTCTAGATTGACCAACAATTTCACCTAAACCAGGTTCATAAACAGGAATATTATCAACATCTTGATCGTTCCATTTGGCAATTCTATCTTCATTTAAATCGACAACCGTAACTTTTATATGCGGACATTTTTGGGCAATAACCGCCATTGTTGGTCCGCCAACATATCCTGCTCCAATACAGCAAATATTTGTAATTTTCATTTTATTTTATTTTAAATTTTCCCAATACCATTTGGCTGCTTCTTTCAAACCAGCTTTAAATGAAAATTGAGGTTGATAATCTAGTAATTGTTTTGCTTTGTCTATACTTGCTAAAGAATGTGGGATGTCTCCAGCTCTATTACTTCCGTAAATAATAGGAACTTCTGCTATTTTAGAATCATACTCTGAAAGGTATTGTTTTAATAACGTAACCATTTCATTTAGTGTGGTTTGTTCTCCAAAAGCGGTGTTATAAACCATATTTATAGATTCTTTGTTATCAGAAAAAAGTGCCAATTCATTCATTTGAATGACATTGTCAATATAAGTAAAATCTCTAGAAAAGGTTCCGTCTCCATTGATAACAGGGCTTTCGTGTGCCATTAATTGCATTACAAATTTCGGAATGACAGCTGCATAGGCGCCGTTTGGATCTTGTTTTCTGCCGAATACATTAAAATATCGTAATCCAATTGTTTCAAGTCCGTAAGTATTACTGAAAATTTCTGCGTATAATTCGTTTACATATTTTGTAATAGCATATGGAGAAAGAGGTTTCCCGATTTTATCTTCTACTTTAGGTAACGCTTTAGAATCACCATAAGTTGAAGAACTTGCGGCAAACACAAAACGCTTTATTTTGGCATCGCGCGAAGCTACCAACATATTTAAAAAACCTGAAACATTAACATCGTTGGAAGTTATAGGATCATTAATGGAACGAGGAACTGAACCCAATGCAGCTTGATGCAACACATAATCGGCACCATCTACTGCTTTTTTACAATCATCCAAATTACGAATATCGCCTTCAATCAATGTAAAATGTTCGTTTGACAATAAATGTTCAACATTATATCTATGTCCAGTAGCAAAATTATCCAAACAAACTACTTCATTTCCTTTTGATAAAAAGTACTCACATAGATTTGATCCAATAAATCCTGCACCACCCGTAATAACAATTTTTGAACTCATTTATTTTAAAAATAATTAGCAACAAATATAGGTTTTCTCCGTAAATTATGAAAATAGAAATTTCAAATGCATTTAATTATTTTTCAAAACCCCTTCAAAAGGGACACGTTGCAAAATACTTCTGCCCAAAGTAACTTCATCAGCATATTCTAATTCGTCTCCTACAGATATTCCGCGGGCAATGGTTGATGTTTTAATTTCGAACTCTTTGATTTGTTTATACACATAAAAATTGGTAGTATCGCCTTCCATCGTTGAGCTCAAGGCAAAAATAATTTCAGAAATAGTTCCAGATTTTGCTTTTTGAACTAAGGTTGAAATGTTTAATTGACTTGGTCCAACGCCATCAATGGGAGAAATTTTTCCGCCCAATACATGATAAACACCTTTAAATTGATTGGTGTTTTCTATCGCCATCACGTCTCTAATGTCTTCTACCACACAAATTATTTGATGATTTCTATTTTTATTAGCGCAAATTTCGCAAACTTCATCATCAGAAATATTATGACAGTTGACACAAAACTTAATTTCCTCACGCATCAAAGTCAATGCCTGAGATAGATATTGCGTTTGTTCTTTGGGTTGTTTTAAAAGGTGTAACATCAATCGAAGTGCCGTTCTTTTTCCAATTCCGGGCAATTGAGCCATTTCGTTTACTGCTTTTTCGAGAAGTTTTGAAGAAAATTCCATGATGCAAATTTAGATAATTTGAATTTCAGATAATTTGAATTTAGCATTTATTTATATACTTTTATCAAAAATAATTTTCAAATGAATCCAACTACCATTTTAGCATTGATATTAATTTATTTTGGACTACTTATTTTTATTTCCAATAGGGTAAGTAAAAAAAATTCCGATAATGATGCCTTTTTCAAAGCCAATAAAAATTCGAAATGGTACTTGGTTGCTTTTGGAATGATTGGAACGGCACTTTCTGGCGTAACTTTTATTTCAGTTCCAGGTAATGTGGGTTCGCCCGAAAATCAGTTTGGCTATTTTCAATTGGTTTTAGGAAATGCCATTGGTTTTATTATTATTGCCAAAGTACTTTTACCCTTATATTACCGCATGAATTTGACTTCTATATATGGTTACATCGAGCAAAGATTAGGGATTATTAGTTATAAAACAGCTGCTAGTATCTTTTTGATTAGTAGAACAATAGGATCGGCATTTAGACTTTATTTGGTTGTAATTGTTTTACAGAGATATGTTTTTGATGCATTCAATATTCCGTTTTTTGCTACGGTTTTAATTTCACTTGCCTTGATTTTTGCTTATACGTATCGAGGCGGATTAAAAACAATTATTATTACAGATACATTACAGACCTTTTTCTTAGTTACATCGGTTTTTTTGACCATTATTTTTATATGTAATAGTTTAGATTATAGTGCAGTAGAAGCTTTTGAGGCTGTAAAAAACAGTAATTACTCCAAAGTATTTTTTTATGAAGATTACTTGAAAGGAAGTTACTTTTTTAAACAAATTTTGGGCGGAATTTTTGTAACGATTGCCATGGTTGGTTTGGATCAAGATTTGATGCAAAAAAACTTGAGTTGTGCCAACATTAAAGAAGCTCAAAAAAACATGTTTACTTTTACGGGTGTTTTTGTTTTGATTAATATTTTCTTTTTGAGCGTTGGAGCTTTATTGTATATTTATGCTGAGCGACATGGCATTGCAATTCCGACAGATTTGATTACTGGAAAGCCAAGAACTGATTTATTATTTCCTGAAATAGCCTTTCATCATTTGAGTACAATTCCGGCTGTGGTTTTTTTACTAGGTTTGACGGCAGCTACTTTTGCTACTACAGATTCGGCTTTAACAGCGCTTACCACTTCTTTTTGTGTTGATTTTTTAAACATGGATAAGGAAGAAAATAGTCATAAAAACAATCAAGTTAAAACCAGACATTTGGTTCATCTTGGTTTTTCATTTTTAATGTTTTTGGTGATTATTTTTTTCAATGCGATAAATGACGCATCGGTTGTAACGATGATTTTTAAAGTTGCTAGTTATACTTATGGTCCGTTATTGGGATTGTATGCTTTTGGGTTATTTATGAAAAATAAAACCGTTCATGATAAATGGGTTCCTGTAGTTTGCGTTGTTGCGCCGGCTGTTTGTTTTGTTATTAGTAAAAATTCAGCTCTTCTTTTTGGAAGTTATGTATTTGACATTGAGTTAATTATTCTCAATGGAGGTTTAACCTTTTTAGGATTACTTTTTATTAGTAAAAAAGCAACAAGCGAAACTAGATTCTAGAAACACGATTTAATTGAAAAATGTTTCGTTTTGTTTTGATAGAAATTTTCAAATTTCATTACGAATTGTAGTATGAAATTTGGTTTGAACAAAAAACGTGATCTGAAAAGCTATTTTTCAGTTTTAGCCCCGATTGAACCGATATCCTGCCGAAGTCCCGAAGGGCGAGGGAGATAAAGGCGAAAGCGGGACAAAATGGCAATTGGAATGAGGTTTTGTGCTTCTAATTATTTGACAATAACGTGTTGTTATTATATGAAATTGGTTTTAAAAAAAATATTATTATGAAAAAATGTGTCTTTTTATTGTTAGTTGTTTTATTTCAACAATTTGCATTTGCACAATCTACTGAAATGAATGGAAATAAAATTAGCGCTGTTGGAATGGGATCAACCACTGCTTTTCCAAATGCTTCTCAAATTACCATAGCTTTATTACACATAAAACCGACATTGAGAGAAGCTGTAAACGAAAATCAAAAAACGGCTGATGACGTAATCAAAATTGTAAAAAAATATATTATTGACTCGACCGATATCAAAATCAGTTTGATTGCTACCAACAAAGCTACTAGATGGGATAATAAATTGAATCGTGAAGTATTTGTTGGATTTGAATCATCGCAAAAAATAATTTATACGTTAAAAGACCTGAAAAAAATGCAGGATTTTACCGAAGAATTATTGAAAACAAAGTTCAATAAAATTGAAAGCATTACCTATTTTAATACAGAAGCCGAAACATTTATTAAAAAAGCGCAAGAACTTGCTGTGCTTGATGCTATCGAAACAACAAAAAGACTGGCTAAAGTTGCTGATGTAAAAACAGGCAAAATAATATATATGCAAACCAGTAAAAGCCCGAATGACAAAAGCAATGAAAGTTTTGACCGAAATGAATTTGAAGCCTACGGAAAAGGAATGGGTGGAAGAGGTGTTTCGTCTAGTGGACAATTGATTATTTATTCTGCCACTGTTTCATTACATACAGAAATTGTAAATTAATATTGATTCGTAGTCAACAAAACTAAGGTACAAGCTACTTCTGCTTTTATATTGTTTAGCTTTAGTAACTGATAAAACTCAGGATTTTCGGTGCCTGGATTAAAAATGACACGTTTGGGTTGTGTAGCAATGATAAAGTTGTAATAATCTCGTTGACGCAACGGATTGAGGTATAAGGTAACCGTATCGATGTTTTTCAAGGGGATGTTTTTTGTTTTGATGATAATTCCTGCAACTTCTCCTGAATTTTGACCAATTGCCATTACAGAATGTCCTTTTTCTACTAACATTGAAATGGCTTTGAAAGCATATCGATCAGGCTTTGTAGAAGCACCTAATACAAGTGTTTTTTTATTCTTCATTTTGCAAAAATACAAAATTTTGATGGTTTATAAGTTTAATACATAAATTTATAGTTTATATTTGTATACTAATTTTAGCATCATGGAATTATTAATTTACTTATTTGCCTCACTTTTTTCGGTTTTAAACCCCATTGGAACCGTACCAATATTTGTTAGTTTAACACAAGAGTTTAGTAAAAAAGACCGCTCCAGAGTAGCCTTGCTTACTTCTTTTAATGTCTTTTTAATTTTAGTGATTTCTTATTTTATTGGTCAGTATGTACTTGCTTTTTTTGGAATTACTATTGATGCACTCCGAATTGCGGGAGGAATTATCATTGCTCATTCTGGATTTTCGTTATTAAATAAAAAATTTAAAAAATCGCGAGGTATCAATAAAGAGATTGAAGTTGATATTCAGAAACGAAACGATATTGCATTAACGCCACTAGCTATTCCGATGCTTGCTGGCCCTGGATCTATTTCATTATTGATTGCTTTTTATCAAGACCATCATGAACCGTTAGACATTCTTTTTTCAACCTTGGCAATATTAGCTGTGGCGATATCTATTTTTATCATATTAAAAAGCGCCCATTATCTTTCAAGGATATTAGGCGCATCTGGTATTGTAGCTATTTCTAGAATTGTAGGGTTTTTAACGATTGCTATTGGGGTTCAATACGTTATAAGTTCGATACTCAATATTATCAAACAAGTTTAATTTTTTGGAAGAAAAACTTCTGCCATCATACAACGAGCACTTCCGCCACCGCAAGCTTCGATAGTATCTAGAGAAGAATGTAAAATTTCGGCATGTTTTTCTAATTGTTCTATTTGTTTTGGTGTTAATATATTGAATGCAGAATCGGACATTACAATATAATTTTTATCAGCACCTTTTACTTCAAGCATGTTTCCTGCAAAATTATTTACTTGCTTTTCGGTAATTAAAATCACCTCTTTTCCATCTTGTTTCAAAGAATCCAAAACCATTTTACGTTCTTTTTTGTCATCAATACAATCAGAACAAATCACCGCAAAAGTTTCGCCAATGCACATCATTACATTGGTATGATAAATTAATTTACGTTCGTCTTCCACCGTTTGAAATGCTTCAAAAATAACTGGGTGCATATCAAAATCTTCGCAAAATTCAATAAAAAGTTCTTCATCTGCGCGAGGAGATAAAGCACAATATGCTTTGCCATTTGCTCTATCTAAAACGATACTACCCGTACCTTCCAGAAAAAAACCATCTAGTTCTGCTTCGGTATAATCAACAATATTCTCAATTTGAAAACCCTTTTCTTCTAATAAATCCAAGAGATCTTCTCTACGTTCTAAACGACGATTTTCTGCAAACATTGGAAATAAAGTAACATCTGCATTTTCATGAAAAGATATCCAATTATTCGGAAAAATAGAATCGGGGGTATCTGGCGTTAATGAATCTTCTACAACAATCACTTCTACACCAACATTTTTGAGTTTATCTACAAAAGTGTCAAATTCATCTTGAGCTTTTGCATTTACTGTTGAAGGCAATAAATTGTCTAGTACTTTTTGATAATAATTATTTACTGCCGTTTGCTCATTCATACGAAAAGCAATTGGTCGAATCATTACTATTGAATTGGTAGTTTGTTTCATTTTTTTGAATTAGGTTTCAAATTAAAGTTTCAAATTAAATAAATCGAAACTATCTTTTGAAAAAATTAATTTAATCTCTTATTAATGGTAAAGTTGAACATCTTAATAATCCTTCTTGCTTAGCAATTTCAGAATAAGAAATTTCTTCAACTGTAAAATCTTGATTTCTAAGCCAATCATTCAACCTTGTGAACTTAATATCGGAAACAATTACAGTAGGCGAAATAGAAAATATATTGGAATTCATGTGGTACATTTCATCCCTTGTAATATGAAATAAATTGTCTTTTCCGAAAAGATTGACTAAATATAAATAATCGGATTCTTCTCTGAAGCCACTTTTATAAATGATGCCTTTATTAAGACCAATCGGTTGAAAGCAACAATCTAAATGAAGTGCGTTGTCTCTAGCCTCCAATTTTGACTTTACTAGATCAAATTCTTTAACAATCTTGTGAGGAAAAAGAGTTTTGATATAATTCACGCCCAACATATTTGTTCTAGCAGTGATGTAACTACTATAATCTGATCCTTTGTAGGTTCCAATAAAAATATAATCATTCCACAACATTACATCGCCACCTTCAATATGAACTTCTTCAGGCGGACGTACTACTTTTGCTGGATTTATTCGGTCTATAATGTATTGAATGGCATCCAACTCACGTTCTCTATCTGGTAAAATATTCGATTTTATAAAAACATCATCAATTACAAATCCGATATCTCGTGTAAAGATTTGATTGTAATTTTCAATCATTTCTGGACGATAAACGGTAACATCATATTTTTGAAACACAGCATTAAAAGCTTCCATTTCAGTTACCATATCGGCTTCTATTGGATAGGTTCCTGCTAAAATATGTTCTAATGATTTTGGGTCATACGCTTCATCTACAGTGGGAGTTGGCCCATTACTAATTGCTGATCCTAGAACAACTGCTCGTAGTCTTGAAGTTTCGTTTTTTACATTTAATTGAAGCATACATTTGATTTTTGGCTTTGTACAAAGATAAAAAAGCTTCTCGATTAAGAGAAGCTTTATGAATTATTTTAAAAAAAATTATCGTTTTTCTAATGTCACAAATGGTCGCAATGGGTGACCATTATATATTTGTCTAGGTCTTCCTATTGGTTCTTTGTTAATTCTCATTTCTTTCCACTGTGCAATCCATCCTGGTAAACGACCAATTGCAAAAAGAACGGTAAACATATCGGTTGGAATTCCTAATGCACGGTAAATAATACCTGAATAAAAATCTACGTTTGGATATAATTTTCTAGAAACGAAATAATCATCTACTAAAGCTGATTCTTCTAATTTTTTGGCAATTTGAAGAATTGGATCATTAACACCTAACGTATTTAAAACTTCATCCGCTGCTTTTTTAATAATTTTTGCTCTTGGATCAAAGTTTTTATATACTCTATGTCCAAACCCCATCAAACGGAATGGGTCTTCTTTATCTTTAGCTTTCGCCAAATATTTATCAGCATCACCACCATTTTTTTGAATTTCTTCAAGCATTTCTAGTACAGCTTGGTTAGCTCCACCATGAAGGGGACCCCATAAAGCTGAAACTCCAGAAGAAATAGAAGCAAATAAACCAGCGTGAGAAGATCCAACTATTCTTACAGTTGATGTAGAACAATTTTGCTCATGATCTGCATGAAGTATGAAAAGTTTATCTAAAGCATCAATAATTTCTGGACTTGTTGAATAAGGAGATGTTGGTAATTCAAACATCAAACGCATGAAATTTTCAACATACCCTTTGGTATTATCATAATAATTTAATGGATAACCCATCATTTTTCTGTAAGTCCAAGTAGCAATAACTAGAAATTTTCCCATAGTTTTGCATACTGCCTCATACATTTCTTTCTCATTTTCAACATTAACTACTTTTGGATTAAAAGCTGTCAAGGCGCTTGTAAGCGAAGATAAAACTCCCATTGGATGTGCCGTTTTTGGAAAACCATCAATGATGTTTTTCATTTCTTCATTTACCAAAGTGTATCTTCTGATATCATTTTCAAATTGATCTAGTTGCGTTTTTGTTGGTAATTCTCCAAAAATAACTAGATAAGAAACTTCTAAAAAATTGGCATTCCCAGCCAAATCTTCAATGGCATATCCTCTGTAACGTAAAATTCCTTCTTCACCATCTAGAAAAGTAATTTCACTTGTGCATGAACCCGAATTTTTGTAACCTGGATCTAAAGTGATTGCGCCTGTTAAATCACGAAGTTTGCTAATATCAATTGCCGGTTCATTTTCACTTCCTGTTATTACAGGAAACTCATATTTTTGGCCATCATATTCTAATATTGCTGTTTTTGACATAGTATAAAGGTGTTTAAATCTTTGAAATTTGTAATGAAACAAAAATATGAAATTTCAAATTAAAAATAAAATATTTAGTATAACGTTTTCGTTAATATTTTGCTAATTTGATATATATTTTATTTCTAATTAGTAAAAATTAAAACCCCAAAAAAGAACTATTCTGTTTTGGGGAATTATTTTAATTTGCAATTTAATTTTATTTTTGTTTAAAAGCTTTAACACCAGGGAAATAGGCCGTGCCGTCTAGTTCCTCTTCAATTCTTAGCAATTGGTTGTACTTTGCCATACGGTCTGAACGAGATGCAGAACCAGTTTTTATTTGCCCACAATTTAATGCTACCGCTAAATCTGCAATAGTCGTATCTTCAGTTTCACCAGAACGGTGTGACATTACTGAAGTATAACCTGCATTATGAGCCATGTTTACTGCTGCAATTGTTTCTGTCAATGTTCCAATTTGATTTACTTTTACTAAAATTGAATTAGCAATTCCTTTTTCAATTCCAGTTGCTAGTCTTTCAACATTGGTAACAAATAAATCATCACCTACTAATTGAACTTTATCACCAATTAATTCTGTTAAATATTTCCAACCATCCCAATCATTTTCATACATACCATCTTCAATAGAAATAATCGGATAGTTTGCCGCTAAGGAAGCTAAATATTCTGCTTGCTCTTTTGAAGATCTAATTTTACCAGATGTACCTTCAAATTTTGTATAATCATATTGTCCATTTACATAAAATTCTGAGGCTGCACAGTCTAAACCAATCATCACTTCATCTCCAAATTTATAACCTGCATTTTCTACCGCTATTTTTATAGTATCTAAAGCATCTTCTGTACCACCAGGTAAATTTGGTGCAAAACCACCTTCGTCTCCTACTGCAGTTGATAAATTTCTGTCGTGTAATACTTTTTTAAGGTTGTGAAAAATTTCAGTTCCCATTTGCATTGCATGTGTAAAAGAAGTAGCTTTTACGGGCAAAATCATGAATTCTTGAAAAGCGATTGGTGCGTCAGAATGAGATCCACCGTTTATGATATTCATCATTGGAACCGGAAGCGTGTTTGCAGAAACCCCACCAACGTATCTATATAATGGCAAACCTAATTCATTTGCGGCAGCTTTTGCAACAGCCAAAGAAACCCCTAAAATGGCATTTGCACCTAGATTAGCTTTATTTGGAGTACCATCCAATTCAATCATTTTTGCATCGATGTGGTTTTGCTCAAAAACAGAAACACCCAATAATTCTGAAGCTATTGTTTGATTAACGTTTTCAACTGCTTTCAAAACTCCTTTTCCCATGTAAGGTTTTCCACCATCTCGTAGTTCAACTGCTTCATGTTCTCCAGTAGATGCACCACTTGGAACAGCAGCGCGACCCAAAACTCCATTTTCTGTTACAACATCTACTTCAATTGTAGGATTTCCTCTTGAATCAAGAATTTGTCTTGCATGAACTTTAATAATTATACTCATAGCTTATAGTTTTTTTATTTTTATTTTGTATCTACAAATATATTCTAACTTTTTTTAAGGAATTAGAAATATGTATTGAAATTTATTAACTCCAACGTTTTAGTTGCAGAAGGTTAATAATTAGATTATTGTAATATAATATAGATTATTTATTGTTTTTCATTAATGAAATAAAATCATCAAAAAGATAGGCAGAATCATGAGGGCCTGGACTTGCTTCAGGATGATATTGAACCGAAAAACAATCTTTAGATTTGACTTTCATTCCAGCAACTGTGTTGTCGTTGATGTGATAGTGTGTGATTTCTAAATCTGGATGTTTTTCAAGAGCTTCTCTATCTACTGCAAATCCGTGATTTTGAGAAGTTATTTCGCCTTTTCCTGTTTGAATATTCATTACAGGATGATTAATTCCTCTATGACCATTGAACATTTTATAGGTTGGAACCCCATTTGCAAGAGCAATAATTTGATGACCTAAACAAATGCCAAATAGGGGTTTGTCCGAACTCAAGATTTCTTTTGCAACTGATTGTACGCTTGTTAAAGGATCTGGATCTCCAGGACCATTCGATAAAAAGTAACCATCTGGGTTAAATGATTGTAACACTTCAAATGAGGCATCGTAAGGAAAAACCTTTATGTAACAATCTCTTTTAGCGAAATTTCTTAATATATTTTTTTTAATTCCTAAATCTAAGGCTGCAATTTTATAAGTTGCGTTTTCATCTCCAAAAAAATAAGGCTCTTTTGTTGAAACTACAGAAGCTAATTCTAAACCTTTCATGTTTGGAATAGATTCCAGTTTTAATTTCAAATCCTCAATTGAAGCTCCATCGGTAGAAATAACCGCGTTTTGAGCTCCGTTGTCACGAATATAACTAACCAATGCTCGCGTATCTACATCTGAAATAGCAACAAGATTCTGTTTTTTAAAATAATCAAACAAATTGCCTTCAGAATCAGGACGAGAATGATTAAAACTAAAATTTTTACAAACTAAACCTGAAATCATTATTTTATCGGATTCAGTTTCGTTTACATTAACTCCGTAATTTCCAATATGTGGATTTGTTGCAACCATGATTTGTCCAAAATAGGATGGATCCGTAAATATTTCTTGGTAACCCGTCATTCCAGTATTGAAACAAACTTCACCAAAAGTAGTCCCTGAAATTCCAATTGATTTTCCATAAAAAATAGTTCCATCAGCAAGAAGTAAAATAGCTTGAGGTCGTGTATTATATTTCATTTGTAGTAGTTAATTGAATAAATGATTGTTGAATTTAATCGATGTGCAAATTTAAATTAATTTTTAATACTGATAAAATAAGTTTATGAACAATAATCTCAAACTCACTAAAAGTTACATTATGGTATAAAAAAAAAAGGATAAACTTAAAAAAAGTTTATCCTTAATATTTAGTAAGTAAGAATCATTATTCTGCACTTTCAGTAGTTTCTTCAGAAGAATCAGAAACCGGAGTTTCTTCAGCAGATTCAGCAACAGGTGTTTCAGCAACAACGGTTTCAGTTTCAACTTTTTTAGCTTTTCCACCACGACGGCTTTTAGCTTTTTTCTCTTCTTTTTTACCTCCATTGTACAACTCGTTAAAGTCTACCAATTCGATCATCGCCATATCAGCGTTATCACCTAAACGGTTTCCAACTTTGATGATACGAGTATAACCGCCTGGACGATCTCCAACTTTAGCTGCAACTTCTCTAAAAAGTTCCGTTACACCATATTTGTTTCTTAGATAAGCAAAAACCACACGACGATTGTGCGTAGTATCTTCTTTTGATTTTGTAATAAGTGGCTCAACAAATTGTTTAAGCGCTTTAGCCTTAGCAACAGTAGTATTAATACGTTTGTGTTCAATTAATGAACAAGCCATGTTAGCCAACATAGATTTTCTATGTCCTGTTTGTCTGCTTAGGTGATTGAATTTTTTTCCGTGTCTCATTTTAAATGCTATTTAACTTGATAAAAACTAGTCTTTATCTAATTTATATTTTGACAAATCCATTCCGAAAGTTAAATTTTTGATAGCAACTAATTCATCTAACTCTGTTAGTGATTTTTTACCAAAATTTCTGAATTTCATTAAATCGTGTTTATTAAAAGAGACAAGGTCTCCTAGTGTATCAACTTCAGCTGCTTTAAGGCAATTTAATGCTCTTACAGATAAATCCATATCAACAAGCTTCGTTTTAAGTAATTGTCTCATGTGTAAAGATTCTTCATCATAAGAATCAGTTTGAGCAATTTCATCAGCTTCTAAAGTAATTCTCTCATCAGAGAATAACATAAAGTGGTGAATCAGTACTTTAGCTGCTTCTGTAAGTGCATCTTTTGGATTAATTGATCCATCAGTTTTTATTTCAAAAACTAATTTTTCATAATCTGTTTTTTGCTCTACACGGAAGTTTTCAATTGCATATTTTACGTTTTTAACAGGCGTAAAAATAGAATCGGTAAAAATAGTACCAATTGCTGCATTTTGCTTTTTGTTTTCTTCAGCTGGAACATAACCTCTTCCTTTTTCTATTGTTAATTCAAGATTGAAATTAACTTTAGTTTCAAGGTTACATATAACTAATTCAGGATTTAATACTTGAAAACCAGAAATAAATTTTTGGAAATCACCTGCAGTTACTTGATCTTTTCCTGAAATTGAAACTGTTACTGATTCATTATCTACATCTTCAATTTGACGTTTAAAACGTACTTGTTTAAGATTAAGAATGATTTCTGTAACATCTTCTACAACACCTGAAATAGTTGAAAACTCGTGCTCAACACCTTCTATTCTTATAGATGTAATTGCGTAACCTTCTAAAGCAGAGAGCATAACTCTTCTAAGGGCATTACCAACCGTCAATCCGTAACCAGGTTCCAAAGGTCTAAATTCGAATTTACCTTCAAAATCGGTTGAATCGATCATGATAACTTTATCGGGTTTCTGAAAATTAAATATTGCCATAATTTTAGACTGGTGTCAATTATTATTTGTTGTACAATTCTACGATTAATTGCTCTTTGATATTTTCTGTAATTTGCAATCTTGCAGGAACAGAAACGAATGTACCTTCTTTAGTGTCATTGTTCCAAGTGATCCACTCGTAAACATGACTAGAATTTGATAAAGAACGTTCGATAGCTTCTAATGACTTAGATTTTTCACGAACTGCAACTTTATCACCTGCTTTTAAGTGATATGAAGGAATATTTACTAATTCTCCATTTACTGTAATGTGACGGTGCGAAACAATTTGTCTTGCGGCTCTTCTAGAAGAAGCAATTCCCATTCTATAAACAACATTGTCAAGTCTTGACTCACAAAGTTGTAATAAAATCTCACCAGTTACACCTTTAGATGCAGCTGCTTTTTCAAACAAATTTCTAAATTGTTTTTCTAGAATACCATAAGTATATTTAGCTTTTTGTTTCTCCATCAGCTGTACTGCGTACTCTGATTTTTTTCCTCTTCTTTTAGCCAAACCGTGTTGTCCTGGCGGGTAATTTCTTTTTTCGAAGGCTTTGTCATCTCCGAAAATAGCTTCGCCAAATTTACGAGCTATTTTAGTTTTTGGACCAGTATATCTTGCCATTTTAAATTGTTTTTAGATAGAGATTATGAATTCAGGTCAAATCCTTCGATAATCTGAAACCTATCTTTGGTTATACTATAATTATACTCTACGTCTTTTTGGTGGACGACAACCATTGTGCGGCATTGGTGTAACATCAATAATTTCTGTTACCTCAATTCCACTATTATGCAAAGATCTGATAGCAGATTCTCTTCCATTACCTGGACCTTTAACATAAACTTTTACTTTTTTAAGACCAGCTTCTAATGCTACTTTTCCACAATCTTCTGCTGCCATTTGAGCTGCGTATGGAGTGTTCTTTTTAGAACCTCTAAAACCCATTTTACCTGCAGATGACCAAGAAATAACTTCACCTTTCTTGTTTGTCAAAGAAATAATAATGTTATTAAAAGTTGCGCTAATATGAGCTTCGCCAGAAGATTCAATTATAACTTTACGTTTTTTTGTACTTGCTTTAGCCATACTATTTACTATTTAGTTGCTTTTTTCTTGTTTGCAACAGTTTTTCTTTTACCTTTTCTTGTTCTAGAGTTGTTCTTGGTTCTTTGTCCTCTTAATGGAAGACCCGATCTATGACGAATTCCTCTGTAACAACCGATGTCCATCAAACGTTTAATGTTTAATGAAGTCTCTGAACGTAATTCACCTTCAATTTTGTAAAATGATACAGCTTCACGGATTCCTCCGATTTCATCATCATTCCAATCTTGAACTTTCTTATCTTGGCTAACTTGAGCTTTTTCTAAAACCTCAATTGCTCTACTTTTTCCTACTCCGAAGATGTAGGTTAGTGCTATAACACCTCTCTTGTTTTTAGGAATGTCTACCCCTGCGATTCTTGCCATAATTATCCTTGTCTTTGTTTAAATCTAGGATTCTTTTTATTAATAACGTATAATCTACCTTTTCTGCGCACGATAATACAATCGGCACTTCTTTTTTTAACTGATGTTCTTACTTTCATCTTAATTTACTTTATGCTTTAAGCTTTGTGCTTTAAGTTTACTGCTTATTGCCAATCGCCTATTGCTTATTTAATATCTATAGGTAATTCTTGCTTTCGACAAATCATAAGGACTCATTTCTAGTTTCACTTTATCACCAGGTAATAATTTGATATAATGCATACGCATTTTTCCAGATATATGAGCTATTACAATATGTCCATTTTCTAATTCAACACGGAACATAGCATTTGACAATGCTTCAATTATTGATCCGTCTTGTTCTATTGCTGATTGTTTTGCCATAAAAAATTAAGCGATTGCTTTTCTATTTTTACCACTTTTCATCAAACCATCATAGTGTTTATTCAATAAATAAGAATTTATTTGTTGAATAGTATCAATTGCAACACCCACCATAATAATTAATGATGTCCCCCCGTAAAACATTGCCCATGATTGTTGCACATTTAAGTTAACAACAATTGAAGGGAAAATAGCAATAAAAGCTAAAAACAATGCACCTGGGAACGTAATTAATGACATAACCTTATCAAGGAAATCTGAAGTTTCTAATCCAGGTTTAACACCAGGAATAAAACCACCACTTCGTTTCAAATCATCTGCCATTTTATTAGTAGGAACGGTGATTGCCGTGTAAAAGAATGTAAAGATAATAATTAATGATGCAAAAACAACATTATACCATAACCCAAACATATTACTAAATGTTCCTGCAATAGATTGTGAAATTTCTGAATCTGAAATACCAGCTAAAGCGGCAGGGATGAACATAATTGCTTGTGCAAATATGATAGGCATTACACCCGCGGCATTTAATTTTAATGGTATCCATTGTCTATTTCCATCCAACATATCTTGTTCAAAATCTCCAGTAGTTGATCTACGTGCATATTGAACAGGAATTTTTCTTATTGCCATTACTAATAAAATACATGCAATAATAACCAATAGCCATACAATAATTTCAAAAACTAATATCATTGGTCCACCGTTATTGTTGGTTACTCTAGAAGTAAATTCTTGAATTAAAGCCTGAGGTAATCTAGCTATAATACCAACCATAATCAATAATGAAATACCATTTCCAATCCCTTTATCTGTAATTTTTTCACCTAACCACATGGCGAAAATTGTACCTGTAGTTAAAATCAATACAGATGAGAATAAAAATGAAAATGAATCAAACCCAAGTAAAAAAGCACTTTGAGGGATTGTTTGTCTTAAATTAAGAATATAACCTGGTCCTTGTAAAAGTGTAATACCAATAGTAAGCCAACGTGTAATTTGATTCAATTTTTTTCGGCCACTTTCACCATCTTTTTGCAATTTCTGTAAATAAGGTATTGCAATTCCCATTAACTGAACAACAATTGAAGCTGAAATGTAAGGCATAATACCTAACGCAAATACAGAAGCTTTAGAAAAAGCACCACCAGTAAACATATCAAGAATAGATCCTATTCCTTCTTTTGTTTGACCTGTTAAGCCACTTAATTGTGTTGCATCTATACCAGGAAGCGTAACATGAGCTCCAAATCTGTAAACTAAGAGCAAACCTAGAGTTACAAGAATTCTATTCTTTAACTCTTCTATTTTCCATACATTTTTGAATGATTCAATAAAATTCTTCATATAATAGAAATATTATAAAATTACTATTTCACCACCAGCTGCTTCGATAGCTGCTTTGGCTGTTGCAGTAAATTTGTGAGCAGATACTTTCAATTTAGTTTTTAGCTCTCCTCTACCCAAAATTTTAACAAGTTCGGTTTTGGTAGCTAAACGATTTGACACTAATACTGAAAAATCTACAGTATCAGTTACAATTCCGTTATCAACTAAAAGTTGAAGTGTATCTAGATTTACACCTTGATGTTCAATTCTATTGATGTTTGTGAAACCAAACTTAGGTACACGTCTTTGTAATGGCATTTGACCACCTTCAAAACCAATCTTTTTAGAATATCCAGAACGAGATTTTGCTCCTTTGTGACCTCTTGCAGATGTACCACCTTTTCCAGAACCTTCTCCTCTACCTAATCTTTTATTTTGATTGTGCGTAGAACCTTCAGCAGGTTGTAAGTTACTTAAATTCATAACTATAATTGTTATTTAACTTCCTCAACGGAAACTAAGTGTTTAACTTTATTTATCATTCCAAGGATCGCTGGATTTGAATCATGCTCCACAACCTGTCCCATTTTACGAAGACCTAAAGCTTCTAATCCTCTTTTTTGTGAAAGAGGACAATTGATTTTGCTTCTTACTTGTTTTACTAATAATTTAGCCATAATTTCCTTGAATTAACCTTTAAAAACTTTCTCTAAAGAAACACCTCTTTGTTTTGCAACAGTATAGGCGCTTCTCATTTGTAGTAATGCATCAAAAGTTGCTTTCACCACGTTGTGTGGATTTGAAGAACCTTGAGACTTTGATAATACATCGTGTACACCAACTGATTCAAGTACTGAACGAACAGCACCACCAGCAATAACTCCTGTACCATGAGATGCAGGCATTAAAAATACACGAGCTCCACCAAATTTACCTTTTTGTTCGTGAGGTACAGATTGACCACTTAAAGGAATTCTTACAAGATTTTTCTTAGCATCTTCAACTGCTTTTGCAATAGCTTCAGAAACATCTTTTGATTTACCTAATCCGTGACCAACAACACCGTTTTCATCACCTACAACAACAATAGCAGAAAAACCAAAAGCTCTTCCTCCTTTTGTTACTTTGGTAACACGATTTACACTTACCAGACGATCTTTTAATTCAAGACCACTTGGTTTTACTAACTCTACATTCTTGTATTTATTAGACATAATATAATTAGAATTTAAGTCCAGCCGCTCTTGCGCCTTCTGCTAATGATTTAATACGACCGTGATATAAATAACCTCCTCTATCAAAAGTTACTGTATCTATACCAGCTTTTAACGCTTTTTCCGCAACTAGTTTTCCAACTTGTGAAGCAATTTCTACGCTAGTACCTTTAGTTTCCGCACCCTTGTCTCTTGACGAAGCTGCTAACAAAGTAACTCCATTTAAATCATCAATGAGCTGAGCATAGATTTCTTTATTACTTCTGAATACAGAAAGTCTTGGTCTAGCGGCAGTACCGCTAACTATCTTTCTAATTCTATACTGGATTCTCTGTCTTCTTTCAGATTTTGTTAATGACATAACCTTTATTTTTAAGCTGATTTACCTGCTTTTCTTCTTAATACTTCACCTACGAATTTAACACCTTTTCCTTTGTATGGCTCAGGCTTACGGAAACCTCTAATTTTCGCAGCAACTTGACCTAAAAGTTGTTTGTCCAAAGATGTTAATTTTACGATTGGATTCTTACCTTTCTCAGAAATTGTTTCAACAGTTACTTCTTTTGCAACTTCTAAAACGATATTGTGAGAATATCCTAAAGCTAAATCTAGTTTTTGACCTTGATTTGACGCTCTATATCCAACACCCACAAGCTCTAATTCTTTAGTGAAACCAGTTGATACTCCAGCAATCATATTATTGATTAATGATCTGTACAAACCGTGTTTAGCTCTGTGGTCTTTATGATCTGAAGATCTCTCAACAATCACTTGACCTTCTTCAACTTTTACTGTTACGTCCGAAAACTCTTGTGTAAGTTGACCTAATTTACCTTTTACTGTAACCAAAGCTTCTGTAACCTCTACAGTTACACCATCAGTAATTACTATTGGATTTTTACCTATTCTTGACATCGTGTAGTCTTTTAATTAGTATACGTAACAAATTACTTCTCCCCCTACATTTAATTGTCTAGCTTGTTTGCCAGTCATCAACCCTTTTGAAGTTGAAACAATAGCAATTCCTAAACCATTAAGAATTCTTGGTATTTTAGAAGAACCTGCGTACTTACGTAAACCTGGTTTACTAATTCTTTGGATATCTTTTATTACAGACTCCTTAGTATCTTTATCATACTTAAGAGCAATTTTAATAGAGCCTTGAACGTTGTTCTGCTCAAATTTGTAACTTAAGATATATCCTTGATCGAATAAAATCTTTGTGATTTCTTTCTTGAAATTAGAAGCAGGTACTTCAACCACCTTGTGGTTTGCACGTACAGCATTTCTAACTCTCGTAAGATAATCCGCAATTGGATCTGTATACATATTTATAAAATTTCGGATGCGGTTTTCAGAAGAACTATTCCGCTGAACCTGAACCCATTAAACACACTTTTTAAAACAGGTAATTGTACGTTGCCCTCAAAAAGCTGGCAAATGTACAATTAACTGCTGAAATAAACTAACTACCAGCTAGCTTTTTTAACTCCTGGAATTAATCCTTGGTTAGCCATTTCACGGAATGTAACACGTGAAATACCGAATTGACGCATATACCCTCTTGGTCTTCCTGTTAATTTACAACGATTGTGTAAACGTACTGGAGAAGCATTTTTAGGTAATTTTTGTAAGCCTTCATAATCACCAGCTTCTAACAAAGCTTTTCTTTTTTCAGCGTACTTTTCTACTGTCTTTTCTCTTTTAACCTCACGGGCTTTCATTGATTCTTTAGCCATAACTTAATTCTTTTTAAAAGGTAAACCTAATTCTGCTAATAATGATTTTGCTTCTTTATCTGTTGCAGCAGAAGTAACGAAGGTTATATCCATACCAGAGATTTTATTAACTTTATCAATATCAATTTCTGGGAAAATGATTTGTTCTAAAACACCAAGGTTATAGTTACCTCTTCCGTCAAAACCAGTTGCTTTGATTCCGCTAAAATCTCTTACACGAGGTAAAGCTGAAGTTATAAGTCTATCTAAAAACTCATACATTCTTTCACCGCGTAAAGTAACTTTTGCTCCAATCGGCATTCCTTTTCTTAATTTGAATGACGCAACATCTTTTTTGGAAATAGTAGCTAACGCTTTTTGACCAGTAATTTTAGTTAATTCATCTACTGCGTAGTCAACTAATTTTTTATCTGATACAGCTGCACCAACTCCACGGCTAATAACGATTTTTTCAAGTTTTGGAACTTGCATAACGTTTTTGTAACCGAATTCTTCTCTAAGAGCAGAAATAACTCTACTCTTATACTCCTCTTTTAGTCTAGGTATATATGCCATAACTATAGTACTTGATTAGATTTTTTTGAAAATCTTACTTTTTTATCACCTTCTACTCGTATTCCAACTTTAGTAATCTCTTTTGACTTTGGATCAATTAGAGATAAATTAGAAATTTGCATTGGCGCTTCTTTCTTAACGATTCCTCCTTGAGGGCTTTTTGCACTTGGCTTCGTGTGTCTTGAAACCATGTTTATTCCTTCAACGATCGCTTTATTGTCATCACGGTTTACTTTAAGTACTTTACCTTCAGATCCTTTATGGTCTCCAGCAATTACTCTTACAATGTCTCCCGATTTAATTTTTAACTTTGTCATCATTATATGAATTAAAGCACTTCAGGTGCTAATGATACAATTTTCATGAATTGTTTTTCACGAAGTTCTCTTGCTACAGGACCAAAAACACGAGTTCCTCTCATTTCACCAGCAGCATTCAACAATACGCATGCGTTATCGTCAAATCTGATGTATGAACCATCGGCTCTTCTCACTTCTTTTTTAGTACGTACAACTACTGCAGTTGAAACCGACCCTTTTTTAACGTTTCCGTTAGGTGTGGCGTCTTTAATTGAAACTACAATTTTATCTCCAACAGAGGCATAACGTCTTTTCGTTCCTCCTAAAACACGGATAGTCAAAACTTCTTTTGCTCCTGTGTTATCTGCTACTTTTAGTCTAGATTCTTGTTGTACCATAATTACTTAGCTCTTTCAATGATTTCAACTAATCTCCAACATTTTAATTTACTTAAAGGTCTTGTTTCCATGATCTTTACCGTATCGCCAATGTTACAGTCATTTTTTTCGTCGTGTGCAACATATTTCTTTGTTTTCAACACGAACTTACCGTATAATGGGTGTTTTACTTTTCTTGTTTCAGAAACAACAATAGATTTCTCCATTTTGTTGCTAGTAACAACACCAACTCTCTCTTTTCTTAAATTTCTTTTTTCCATCTTTCAGCAGATTACAATTATTGTAACTCTCTTTTACTTAATTCTGTTGCCAATCTTGCTACCGATCTTCTCAATGTTCTAATTTGAAGAGGGTTTTGAATTGGTGAAATAGTATGAGCCGTTTTTAATTCAGCATATGTTTTTTTTAACTGACTAAGTTGTACTTGTAAATCAGCTGTGGACAGATTGATAATTTCTGATTGTTTCATAATAAATTAGATTATGCTTCGAAATCTCTAGCGACAACAAACTTAGTTTTAACTGGAAGCTTTTGAGCTGCAAGACGCAAAGCCTCTTTTGCAACTGACATTGGTACTCCTCCAACTTCAAACATAATTCTTCCGGGTTTAACAACAGCAGCCCAATATTCTACGGCTCCTTTACCTTTACCCATACGTACTTCTAGTGGTTTCTTTGTTATTGGTTTATCTGGAAATATTTTGATCCACAATTGTCCTTCTCTTTTCATAAAACGAGTGGCGGCAATACGTGCAGCTTCTATTTGACGAGAAGTTAAAAATGAAGAATCCATTGATTTAATCCCAAACATACCATTTGAAAGTTCATGTCCTCTTTGAGAATTTCCTTTCATTCTACCTTTCTGTACCTTACGGTATTTTGTTCTTTTAGGCTGTAACATTTTTCTTTAATTTAAAAAATTACTTTCTTTTACGAGGGTTTGATTTTCCGTTTGGTTTTCCTCCTCTTGGAGCATCACCACCTTTTCCACCAGAAGCTTGTTTTTTATCCATTCCAACTAGTGGAGATAAATCACGCTTTCCATAAACCTCACCTTTCATGATCCACACTTTGATACCCATTCTACCATAAGTAGTATGAGCTTCAGCAAGTGCGTAATCAATATCTGCTCTGAAAGTTGATAGAGGAATTCTACCTTCTTTGAAACCTTCTGAACGTGCCATTTCAGCACCATTCAAACGACCCGAAATCAAAACTTTGATACCTTCTGCATTCATACGCATTGACGCTGCAATTGCCATTTTAATAGCTCTTCTGTAAGAAATACGGTTCTCAATTTGACGCGCGATACTTGTTGCAACTAAATAAGCATCTAACTCAGGTCTTTTTATTTCAAAGATGTTAATTTGAACCTCTTTGTCAGTAACTTTCTTAAGTTCTTCTTTCAACTTGTCTACCTCTTGACCACCTTTTCCGATAATAATACCAGGTCTAGCAGTAGTGATAGTAACGGTTACAAGTTTTAAAGTTCTCTCGATAATTACTTTCGATACACTAGCTTTTGATAAACGAGCATGGATGTACTTTCTGATTTTATAATCTTCGGCGATTTTATCACCGTAATCATTTCCACCATACCAGTTTGAATCCCATCCTCTGATGATACCAAGGCGATTTCCAATTGGATTTGTCTTTTGTCCCATACTGTTTATTAATTACTTTGTGTGTTATCATTAGCCCCTAACACGATTGTCACGTGGTTTGAACGTTTTCTAATTCTGTGTGCACGACCTTGAGGTGCTGGACGAAGTCTTTTTAACATCATTCCTCCATCAACTCTGATCTCTTTTATAAATAAGCCTGCTTCAGCTACATTACCTTCACTATTTTTTTGCTCCCAGTTATTGATTGCAGATAATAATAGTTTCTCTAATTTTCTTGAAGCTTCTTTTGAGCTAAATCTTAATATATTTAGTGCTCTTTCCACTTTCTGACCTCTTACCAAGTCCGCAACTAAGCGCATTTTTCTAGGTGAAGTAGGGCAGTTATTTAACTTTGCAAAAGCTATAGACTTATTAGCCTCTTTTCTTGCGTCTGCTGTTTCTCTTTTACGAACTCCCATTGCTTCTTATTTTTTACCTTTATTTTTTGCTCCAGCGTGACCTCTAAATGATCTTGTTGGTGAAAATTCTCCTAATTTGTGACCTACCATGTTCTCAGTTACATAAACTGGAACAAATTGACGACCGTTATGTACAGCGATTGTTTGTCCAACAAAATCTGGAGTAATCATTGATGCTCTAGACCAAGTCTTAACAACACCTTTATTTCCTCCTTCAATATTTTCTTGAACTTTTTTCTCTAATTTATAGTGTACAAAAGGTCCTTTTTTTAATGAACGTGCCATGTCTATCTAATTATTTCTTTCTGCGTTCAACAATATACTTATTACTCGGGTTAACTTTAGAACGAGTTCTATAACCTTTAGCAGGAAGACCTTTTCTAGAACGAGGATGACCTCCAGAAGAACGTCCTTCTCCACCTCCCATAGGGTGATCAACAGGGTTCATCGCTACTGGTCTTGTTCTTGGTCTTCTACCTAACCATCTTGTTCTACCTGCTTTACCAGATACAATTAATTGATGATCAGAATTAGATACAGCTCCAATTGTTGCTGAACAAGTTAACAAGATTAATCTTGTTTCACCTGATGGCATTTTAATTGTTGCATACTTACCATCTCTTGCCATTAATTGAGCAAAAGTTCCAGCGCTTCTAGCAATAGTAGCACCTTGTGAAGGGCGTAATTCAATACATGAAATTACGGTTCCTAATGGAATTTTTGACAACGGTAACGTGTTACCAATTTCTGGGGAAGCATCTTCTCCTGAAACAACGGTTTGACCTACTTGCAAACCATTTTGAGCAATGATATAAGCTTTAGCTCCATCAACATAATGTAATAATGCGATAAAAGCAGTTCTGTTTGGATCATACTCGATAGAATTAACTTTCGCTGGAACTCCAACTTTAGCTCTTTTAAAATCTACGATACGATACTTTTGTTTGTGACCACCGCCTGTATAACGCATGGTCATTTTTCCTTGACTATTTCTACCTCCAGAGTTATTTTTCGGTGCGATCAATGAACGCTCCGGCTTATCAGTTGTAATGGCGTCAAAACCATTCACAACTCTAAAACGCTGACCCGGGGTAATAGGTTTTAATTTTCTTACTGACATCTTTTTTTTCTAGATATTGTTGTAAAAATCAATTGTTTCTCCTTCTTGTACTTGTACAATTGCTTTTTTATAAGCATTTGTCTTTCCAGTGATTAAACCACTTTTAGTGTATTTTGTAGATCTATCTGGTCTAACGTTCATTGTATTTACATTCACAACAGTAATACCATAAGTAGCCTCAACAGCTTTCTTAATTTGTACTTTGTTTGCTTTTTTATCTACAACAAAACCAAATCGATTAAAAAGTTCACCATCTTTAGTGATTTTTTCCGTGATTATAGGTTTAATAATGATACTCATGTCCTATTATTTGCTTAAATTTTCTTCAATTCCTTCTAAAGAACCTTCTAAAAGTACTATGTTATTAGCATTTAAAATAGCGTAAGTACTTAACTCTGAATTAGTTACTACGCTAGAAGCCTTTAAATTGCGTGAGGACAAATATACATTTTTATTTGAATCACCCAACACAAATAAAGATTTTTTATTATCTAATCCTAAAGCACTTAAAACTGAAATGAAGTTTTTAGTGTTTGGGGTATCAAATGTAAAGTCTTCAACTACTACTAAATTAGATTCTTTTACTTTTAAAGAGAAAGCAGATTTTCTTGCTAATCTTTTTAAATTTTTGTTTAATTTGAAAGAGTAGCTTCTTGGTCTTGGACCGAAAACTGTACCCCCTCCTTTAAACAAAGGATTTTTAGCACTACCAGCACGAGCTGTACCCGTACCTTTTTGCTTTTTAATTTTGCGTGTACTTCCTGCAACTTCAGCTCTTTCTTTAGCTTTGTGAGTTCCTTGTCTTTGATTTGCTAAATACTGTTTAACATCAAGATATACCGCATGTTTGTTTGGCTCTATACCAAATACTGAATCAGAAAGTTGAACTTTTCTTCCAGTATCTTTTCCTTTGATATCTAAAACTTTTACTTCCATTACTTCTGAATGATTACATAAGAGTTTTTGTGACCAGGAATAGCTCCTTTTACAACAAGTAAATTCTTTTCAGAAACTACTTTTAAAACTCTAAGGTTTTGAATTTTTACATTATCTCCTCCCATTCTTCCAGCCATTCGCATTCCTTTGAATACTCTTGATGGATAAGAAGAAGCTCCTACTGATCCAGGCGCTCTTAAACGGTTGTGTTGACCGTGAGTTGCTTGTCCAACACCACCAAATCCGTGACGTTTAACAACCCCTTGAAAACCTTTACCTTTAGATACACCTTGAACATCTACAAATTCTCCTTCAGCGAATACAGCAACGGTAACATTGTCACCTAATTTGTACTCCCCTTCGAAACCTTGAAATTCAACGACTTTCTTTTTAGCAGAAGTTCCCGCTTTTTTAAAGTGACCTAAATCAGCTTTAGTGGCGTGTTTTTCTGTTTTGTCATCGAAACCAAGTTGCAACGCTTCATACCCGTCAACCTCATTGGTTCTGACTTGGGTAACGACACAAGGGCCAGCTTCGATTACTGTACAAGGAATGTTCTTCCCGTTTTCATCGAAAATGCTAGTCATGCCGATTTTTCTTCCAATTAACCCAGACATAATTATTATTTATTGATTATTAAAAAATAGTGATTAGTAATCAGTGAATAGTAATTAGTAAACTAATTACTATTCACAAATTACGAATAACCGAAAATTATACTTTTATTTCTACTTCAACACCACTTGGCAACTCTAACTTCATCAAGGCATCAATTGTTTTTGATGAAGATGAATAGATGTCAAGAAGTCTTTTGTATGACATAACTTCAAACTGTTCTCTCGATTTTTTGTTAACGTGTGGAGAACGTAATACTGTGAAAATCTTTTTGTGAGTTGGTAATGGAATAGGTCCAGTTACTACAGCTCCAGTGCTTTTTACAGTTTTTACAATCTTTTCAGCAGACTTATCTACCAACATGTGATCGTAAGATTTTAATTTTATTCTAATTTTTTGACTCATCTTGATAAATATTAGGCGTTTCCTTTTGCTTTTTTGATAACTGCTTCTGATATATTAGAAGGTGTTTCTGCATAGTGAGAGAATTCCATTGTTGAAGTTGCTCTACCTGATGATAACGTTCTTAATGTTGTTACATATCCGAACATTTCAGACAAAGGCACGTCAGCTTTGATAGTTTTAGCTCCATTTCTGTCACCCATATCATTCACTTGACCTCTACGACGGTTAATATCTCCTACGATATCTCCCATGTTTTCTTCTGGAGTAATAACTTCCATCTTCATGATTGGCTCAAGGATAATAGCTCCAGCAGCTTTTGCTACTTCTTTATATCCCATTCTTGCAGCTAATTCAAAAGACAAAGCATCAGAATCGACAGGGTGGAAAGATCCATCAGTTAAAGTTACTTTTAAACTATCTACTTGGTATCCAGCTAATGGACCCGTTTTCATAGCTTCTCTGAAACCTTTTTCTACTGAAGGAATATATTCTTTAGGAACGTTTCCTCCTTTTACTGCATTCACGAATTGTAAACCTACAGGAACTTTACCATCCACTTCATCAGCAGGCTCTAATGTAAATACGATATCACCGAATTTACCACGACCTCCAGATTGTTTTTTGTATGTTTCTCTATGTGTTGCAGTTCTTGTAAATGCTTCTTTATATTCTACTTGAGGCTCACCTTGGTCAACTTCAACTTTGAATTCACGTTTCATACGGTCAACAAGGATGTCTAAGTGCAACTCTCCCATTCCTGAGATAATAGTTTGACCTGAAGCCTCATCTGTACGTACTGTAAATGTTGGATCTTCTTCAGCTAATTTTGCTAAAGCCATACCCATTTTATCTACGTCTGCTTTTGTTTTTGGCTCGATAGCGATACCAATTACCGGTGCAGGGAATTTCATAGACTCAAGAACAATTGGGTGTTTTTCATCACACAATGTATCTCCAGTTTTAATATCTTTAAATCCAACTGCTGCTCCAATATCTCCAGCCTCGATATATTCGATAGGATTTTGTTTGTTAGCGTGCATTTGATAGATTCGAGAAATTCTTTCTTTGTTACCAGAACGAGTGTTCAAAACATAAGAACCAGCATCTAAACGCCCAGAATAAGCACGGAAGAAAGCTAAACGACCTACGAATGGGTCAGTAGCAATTTTGAATGCTAATGCAGCGAATGGCTCTTTTACATCTGGCTTACGTAATATTTTAGTTTGATCTTCTTCTAATAATTCAGAATCATCTGGGTGAATACCCGTGATACCTTCTTTATCCATTGGAGATGGTAAGTATTTACATACTGCATCTAACATGAATTGAACTCCTTTATTTTTGAATGAAGAACCAGCGATCATAGGAATGATAGCCATGTCCATTACAGCTGCTCTTAGAGCAATATTAATTTCTTCTTCAGTAATTGTAGATTCATCTTCCATGAATTTTTCAAGAAGATTCTCATCATAATCGGCTACTGCTTCAATTAGGATAGATCTATATTCTTTAACCTCAGCAAGCATATCTTCTGGAATAGGCACAATCTCATAAGTTGCTCCCATACCTTCTTCATCCCAAACAATAGCTTGGTTTTTAACTAAATCTACAACACCTTTGAAATCATTTTCTTCACCAATTGGCAAAGTGATAGCCACTGCGTTTGATTTTAGCATGTCTCTTACTTGTTGACAAACCATCAAAAAGTTTGAACCTTGTCTATCCATTTTGTTAACAAAACCGATACGAGGCACACGGTATTGATCAGCAAGTCTCCAGTTAGTTTCTGATTGTGGCTCAACACCATCAACAGCAGAAAATAAGAAAACCAACCCATCCAATACACGCAAAGAACGATTTACCTCAACGGTAAAGTCAACGTGTCCTGGGGTATCAATAATGTTAAAGTGGTAAGGTAATGTTTCAGGTAATCTTTTACCTTGTACAGTTGGGAAATTCCATTCACAAGTTGTAGCAGCAGAAGTAATAGTAATACCTCTTTCTTGCTCTTGCGCCATCCAGTCCATTGTTGCAGCACCATCGTGTACTTCACCAATTTTGTGTGATTTTCCTGTGTAAAAAAGAATACGCTCTGTTGTTGTTGTTTTACCAGCATCAATGTGAGCAGCAATTCCGATGTTTCTTGTGTATTTAAGTTCTCTAGCCATTTCTTATCGTATTAAAATCTAAAATGTGAAAATGCTTTGTTTGCTTCTGCCATTTTGTGAGTATCCATTCTCTTTTTAACTGCTGCACCTTCTTCTTTAGCTGCTGCTAAAATTTCGGAAGCAAGTTTTTGAGCCATTGATTTCTCATTTCTTCTACGAGCGTAAAGAAGCATCCACTTCATTGCCATAGAGATTTTACGATCTGGACGAATTTGCATTGGTATTTGGAATGTTGCTCCACCTACTCTACGACTACGTACTTCTACGTGAGGCATAACGTTTGTTAATGCATCTTTCCAAACTTCTAATGACGATTTTTCGTCATTGTTCTTTTTAGCTTCTACGATGTCAATTGCATCATAAAATACTTTAAAAGCTGTTGATTTTTTACCATCCCACATTAAGTTGTTTACAAAACGTGTTACCAATTGGTCATTAAACCTTGGATCTGGTAAAAGAGGTCTTTTCTTTGCTGCTCTTTTTCTCATGTCTTTGTTTTTTGTCGAAAGTTGAAATTGGAAAGTCGTAAAGAAGTTACTTTATGACGTTGAAATTTTACTTTTGACTAGTTAAAAATTTACTTTTTCGCCTCTTTTGGACGTTTTGCACCATACTTAGATCTACGTTGCGTTCTTCCTGCTACACCTGAGGTATCAAGTGCACCACGAACGATGTGGTATCTAACTCCTGGTAAATCTTTTACTCTTCCGCCTCGCACTAATACTATCGAGTGCTCTTGCAGATTGTGTCCTTCTCCTGGGATGTAAGCATTTACTTCGTTTCCATTAGTCAAACGTACACGCGCTACTTTACGCATTGCAGAGTTTGGTTTTTTTGGAGTTGTAGTATAAACACGTGTACATACACCTCTTCTTTGAGGACAAGAATCTAAAGCAACCGATTTACTCTTCTTAGTGATTTGAGTTCTTCCTGTTCTTACTAATTGTTGAATAGTTGGCATAATTAAATACTAAAAATTACTTGTTTATAAAATTCCCGCTTTTTACGGGGTTGCAAATGTAATAAATATTTTTAATAAAAAAAATCATAATTCATTAATTTTCAATAAGATTATTTGAAACTCGGATTTTTAAGATACGATGGTTTGATTTTTTACGTTATTTGTAGTGACTTTATAAAAATGCAATAACTTTGGTCTTTTAGCCCAGATTGAAGCAAGTATCCTTTCTTGTGGTTTTTTTTAACCACAAGAAAGATACTGCGGAAAGCTGGAATGACCTTTATTGAAATGCCCAAGCCATTTGCTTCAAATGATGAAAAAGATATTTTTTCTTATTGTTTTTTTCTTTTCCCAATTGATTTGGGGGCAATCTTTTTATTTAAAAATGGAAGGCACAAACGAGCCTACTGATTTTTTGAAAAACATGCATTATGTTGAAAAACATAAAAATGTGCAATTACTTTATAATGAAGCCAAAATTGTGCTGACTGCTATACAGAAGCAAGGGTTTTTGGAAAGCAATTTGCATGCACCTTTGCAAGCTAACGATTCTACTTTTTTGGTTGGTATTGATTTTGGGAAACAGACGAAATTTATTTGTATATATGTAGGTAAGGAAAATGGTGTTTTGATAGATCAACAAGAGATTGAAGTTACGTTGCCATTTATAGAATCCGAAAATTTTTTGAATGAGGCTTTGAACAAATTAGAATCAAAAGGGTATTCGTTGGCAAAATTGAAACTGAAATCGATTGAAGTAAAAAACGACACGTTGTTTTCTGAACTTACAATTGATTTAGAGCAGAAAAGAATTTTGAACGCAATTGTTGTGAATGGAATGGAGAAATTTCCTGTTGGTTTTAAAAAACAATTGGAACGTTTGTATAAAAACAAACCTTTTAACAAAGAAAATTTGGAGAAATTGAGTGCTGACATTGATCAGTTTGGGTTTGTTCGACAGATAAAATTTCCGGAGATTCTATTTACTAAAAATGATACGCAGGTTTATATTTATGTTGAAAAATCGAAATCGAATAATTTTGATGGTTTTATTGGATTTAATTCGAATGAAAAGAGCGCCCTTGTTTTGAATGGATATTTGGATTTGAGTTTACAAAATATTTTGAACACGGGTGAAAAAATGTCGTTGTACTGGAAAAGTAACGGCGATGGACAAAAAGACATTAATTTATCCGTAGAATTGCCATTTGTGTTTGACAGTTCTGTTGGAGTTAAAGCCCAATTGCGGATTTTTAAACAAGATAGCACGTTTCAGAACACGAAAACGAATTTTGGTTTGGGATATTATTTTACGGCACATTCAAGGGTGTTTTTGAATTATGAGACTTCTGAATCGAGTGACATTCAAAATACAAACAGCAGTTTATTGAACGATTTTACCAATAAATTTGTTGTTGTTGATTTTGATTTTGATAAAAGGCGTTCGGATTTTATAGATTTTAAAGAGTCCGATTTTTTTAGTATTAAAATTGGATCTGGAAAGCGAATGGCTAAAACGTCTGATAACAATCAATTGTTTGCCAATATTTCTGCACGATATAATTGGTATTTGAATCCAAAAAACTGTGTTGTATTGAAAAGTCAGAATTATTATTTACAAAGTAATCAATATATTACGAATGAATTATTTCGATTTGGCGGTATCAATTCTATTCGCGGATTTACAGAAAATAGTTTACAGGGAAATCTATTTTCTTCAATTTCTTCGGAATATAGATACCTAGTTTCACCTACTTTATATGTTCATTCTATTATTGATTATGGATATTATAATGACAAAACGAATAATTTGAGTGAAAGCATATTAGGACTTGGATTTGGTTTTGGCATTGTAACCAAAAACGGTTTGTTTAATTTGGTTTATACCAATGGAAGCGCTCAAAACCAAGCAATTAAATTGAATAACTCAATAATTCAAATAAGTTTGAAAACACGGTTTTAAACTTCGATCAAAAAATGTACCTTTGCGACATGGAAAAAGAACATCAGATTTTTGGAATTAGAGCAATTATTGAAGCTATAAATGCAGGGAAAGAAATTGACAAAGTGTTTATTCAAAGCGATACACAAAGCGAATTGATGCAGGAGTTGATGAAAGCTATGAAAAAAAATAGTGTCAATTTCTCTTACGTTCCAGTAGAAAAATTAAACCGATTAACTCCAAATAATCATCAAGGTGCGGTGGCAACCATTGCTCCTATTTCGTTTGTGAAATTAGAAACTTTAGTGGACAGCGTTGTAGAAAGCGGAAAAATGCCTTTGTTTTTAATCCTTGACCAGTTGAGCGATGCTAGAAATTTTGGCGCTATAATAAGAACTGCAGAATGTACTGGCGTTGACGGAATTATAGTTCAAAAAACGGGTTCGGCGCCCGTAAATGGCGATACTGTAAAAACTTCGGCTGGAGCTGTATTTAATGTGCCTATTTGTAAAGTGGATCATATTAAAGATGCTATTTTTTATCTTCAAGGAAGCGGCATTAAAACGGTTGCTGCTACTGAAAAAACAGAAGATAACATTTATGATGTTTCTCTTAACGAACCCATTGCCATCATTATGGGAAGCGAAGATAGAGGTATCAATCCATCTGTTTTAAAAATTGTAGATGCAAAAGCCAAGTTGCCGATGTTTGGAACCATTGGCTCATTGAATGTTTCTGTTGCTTGTGGCGCTTTTTTGTATGAAGCTGTTAGGCAGAGAGGGTAATTTTAAAACAAACTAAAGTGTTTATTATTTTTTTTCATCCATTTTACATTTATAACAAAATTTAATTATTTTTGTAAAAATATAAAAAACGAAATCATGAAATTAAAAGCCTTATTTTTAGTAGCCATTTGTTCTGTAAATGCTACTTTTTCTCAAGAGAATAATTTAGAAAATTGCAAAAAAACCTGTGATAAAACAGAAATCATTAAAGAAAATGTATTTCTAGGTGTAAAAATCAACACTATTGGCGCAAATAGAGTTCAGATTATAGAGATTGTACCAAATACAGCAGCATTTAGACAAGGATTAAAAGTTAATGATGTTATTACCAAACTTGATGGTTACGATGTTCCTAATCACGGACGTTTTATTTGCGAAATCAAATCACATAAACCAGAAGATGAAATTACTTTAACATTTGAAAGAGATGGTAAGGAGATAACTAAAAAATATATTTTAGGATGGCAAACAAGTAGAGTTGTAACAAGTAAAATTTGTTGCGATGACTTAAAACAAATTGCTTTGGAAAGCTCTTTAAAATTATATCCAGTTCCTGCAAAAGACAAATTAACAATAGAATCTTCATCACTTAAAGGAGATTATTCAGTTGAAGTTTACAACATGAATGGCGCTTTAATTGATAGCTATCAAGACAACACGGACGTAACTGGAAACAGTAAAGTAATAAATATTTCAAAATTAGCAGCTAGTAGCTATTTTGTAAGAGTTAGCAACAATGGTAAAATCGTTACTAAAAACTTTACTAAAGAATAACATTATTATTTTTTACACATAAAAAAAAGACTTTCTTTGGATAGTCTTTTTTTTATGTCAATTTTGAAAAAAGAAACTACTCATCGTTTTTATTTTCTATAAAATGATAGATATACTTTAATTCAGGTTGGATTATTTCTTCAGCAATAACTTCCATCTCTTCAGGTTTTGGTGGATTTACAAAAATGCCGTTTTCATCAAATCGTTTCATAAAATCATCGTTTTCCGGTTTAAAATCGGGTTTTTCCCATTCAAATTGAATGTCTTTGATGTAGTCGGGAGTTTTAAATCGCATGGCAAAAACAAATCCCGTTACCAAACCAGCTAAATGACCTTCCCATGAAATGGAACTCTCTCCGGCAATTTCAGGTTGCGGAAAAACATACCAAACCATACCACCATATAGTAAAACAACCGCAAAAGATAAAGCCATTAATCGGTAATATTGTGTTTTCAATCCTTTAAAGAAAATAAAAGAAAACAACACATAAATCAAACTACTTGCACCAATATGATACGATTCGCGACCAATTACCCAAGTGATTATTCCCGAAAGTAAAATTCCGTAAACTATTACCTTTAAGGAAACATCTCGATAAAAATAAATTAAAGCCGTGGATAAAATAAATAACGGCAACGTGTTACTTGCAATATGACTCAAATCTCCGTGCAAAAAAGGACTAAAAAAAACACCTTGAATTCCAGAAAAAGTCCTTGGATAAATTCCGTGAACATCTAAATGTAAATGAAATGAATTATCTACAAAATAAACCAACCAATTCAATAGAAGCATCACCGTTGGAATAATCCAAGTTGCTGGTGAAAATTTAAAATGATTGAGTTCGTTATTGTTTATCATATTGATAATTCATTTATCAAAAATATAACCAATAATTTTTTAATGCTATTTTGTCATATTAATTTGATGATTTGAAAATTTGAAAATTAGATAATTTGAAAATTTGAAAATTAGACAATGAGAAAATTATTAAAACAGATTAATAGTTTTAAATTTGTAAATATTAATTTCAAGATAATTATCTAATTATCTAATTGAATTATTATCTAATTAACAAATGGAAGCACCACTAGCCGAACGTATTCGTCCGCAAAGATTAGAAGATTACATCAGTCAATTGCATTTGGTTGGACCTAGTGGTTCGCTAACGCATCAAATTACGCGAGGCATCATTCCGTCGATGATTTTTTGGGGATCTCCTGGAACTGGTAAAACTACTTTGGCACAAATAATTGCCAAGCAAAGCAACCGTCCGTATTTTGAATTAAGTGCTATCAATTCTGGAGTGAAAGACATTCGGGATGTAATTGAAAAAGCCAAACAAAGTGGCGGATTGTTCACAGCTAAAAATCCGATTTTGTTTATTGATGAAATCCATCGGTTTAGCAAATCGCAACAAGATTCGTTATTAGCGGCAGTTGAAAAAGGTTGGGTTACTTTGATTGGTGCCACAACCGAAAACCCAAGTTTTGAGGTAATTCCTGCGCTTCTTTCTCGTTGTCAAGTATATGTTTTAAATCCGTTTTCAAAAGATGATTTATTATCACTTTTGGATAGAGCGATGAAAGAAGATACCTATTTAAAAACAAAAAATATTACGTTGATTGAAACGGAAGCTTTACTCAGATTATCTGGTGGTGATGGACGAAAATTATTAAATATTTTTGAACTTGTAATAAATGCTTCAGCTGATGATTCAATTGAAATTACCAATGAAAAAGTACTGCAATTAGTTCAACAAAATACCGCATTGTATGACAAAACTGGCGAACAGCATTATGACATAGTATCTGCTTTTATCAAATCGATTCGTGGGAGTGACCCAAATGGAGCCGTTTATTGGTTGGCCCGAATGATTGAAGGCGGCGAAGACGTGAAATTTATAGCCCGAAGAATGTTGATTTTATCAAGTGAAGATATTGGCAATGCCAATCCGACGGCTTTCATTATGGCAAACAATACGTTTCAAGCTGTGGCAACCATTGGATATCCAGAAAGCAGAATTATCTTGAGCCAATGCGCCGTTTATTTGGCTACTTCTCCCAAAAGCAATGCGAGTTATATGGCAATAGGCAACGCTCAAGCCGTTGTGAAACAAACAGGTGACTTGCCCGTGCCGATTCATTTACGTAATGCACCAACAAAATTGATGAAAGAATTGGGATATGGCGAAGAGTACCAATATTCACATAATTATTCTAATAATTTCAGCGAGCAAGAATACCTTCCAGATGCCATCAAAGAAACAAAATTTTATGACCCAGGAAACAACTCAAGAGAAAACGGAACGCGTGAATTTTTAAAAAATCGTTGGAACGATAAGTATAAATATTAAAGATTGAATAGTAAAGATTCTGAAATTAATTTTTTATTGCCGTCTCTGTAATATTCAAAATGCCAAACACCCTCGCTGTTTTTTTGTAATACCCCTCTTTCTGCACCAGCAATAGCAATAAAAACATTTTTAACACTGGTTTTTTTGGCAGACAAAACCAATTTGCTTTCTATATTGTATAAATCAAAACCGTTTTCTGTCGTAACAACAGACAATTTACTATCTAAAATTTCTGAGGTAGTTTCACCAACATTGGAATCAGTACTATTATTTTCTACGATTTTATCTTTTGAAACGTATGTGTGACTTTTCAAAACACTAAATTTATCAAATGCACTTCTCAATGCTTGGTTGTATGCCACTGCATATTGCTTTTCTCGACTAGTACCTTCTTCAGATGTAAAAAGAATGTTGTTCTTACAATCTTTCAAAACGATTTTAAGCTTTGTCATAAAAATCGTGCTGTTACTAACAACATCCACATAAACTTTTCCGCAATTATCATTAGCAAATTCTTCTGGTAAAACATCGGTATCAAAGTAGGTTATGAATTGATATTTTTCCATAAACAACTTTGTTAAAGTGTTTAAACGATGTTCATCTACAGTATTTAAAAAAGAAAATTTCGAAGGAACTAGCGCGTATTTATATTGATTTAATTGTTGGGAAAAACCCAAACAAGATATAAGAAGCAAACAAATTAAAAGGTATTTTTTCATTTCATTTAATTTAGTAAGAAGGTTAAAATAGAATTGGTATCAAAAATAGTTTTTTATATCTAATAAATGATGAACTTGCTTCACATCATTTGAAACTTCATTTTTTAGTTCGTTAAAATAAATAGCATCCATCCCAAAAGACAAAGCACCATTTACATCAGCATCAATGCAATCACCAATCATGATACTCTTTTCTTTGGTAGTTTTAGCAAGTGAAAGTGCGTGTTCAAATATTTTCGGATTGGGTTTTTTTACACCAGCCATTTCAGAATTAGTTACCGTAATAAAATATTCTGCAAGTCCAGAATTTTGCAATTTTTTGAATTGCACTTCAGCAAAACCATTTGTAATAATATGCAACTTATAATTGGGTTTCAAATAATCTAAAATTTCGATGGCACCTTCAAAAAGTTGATTATTTAAAGGTAAATAATCTATATAATCTATGGCAATTTTATTAATATCATCATCAGAAATTTGGTAATCTAAAGCATCAAAAGAAAATTTCAACCTATTGTATCTCAATTCGTCATGCGAAATTTTATCCATTTGAAACAATTTCCAACAAGCTTGGTTGATAGGTGCGTATACTTCAACAAATTTTATGGTAGAAATTTCTGGGTAATTGGTTTTAAAAATACGCTCAAACGCTAACTCAGAATTTTTATCAAAATCCCAAAGTGTATGATCTAAATCAAAAAAAATGTCGGTAATGTGTTTCATTAAAATATGCCTTCGTCGTTAAAGCTGTAATAGCCTTTATCTGTTATTATGATGTGATCTAAAACTTTTATATCAATATGTTGTCCTGCCAATTTTATTTTTTTGGTTATTTGAATATCTGGTTCACTTGCCATTAATTTCCCTGACGGGTGGTTATGAGTCAAGATGATTGACATTGCATTGTGCTCTAATGCAAATTTAAAAACAATTCGAACATCAACAATTGTGGCTGCCATGCCTCCTTTTGAAATTTGTGTTTTATGAACGACTTTATTCGAATTATTTAAATACAAAACCCAAAATTCTTCATGCATCAAATCGCCAATGATGGGGTGCATTATTTCAAAAACTGATTTACTTGAACTGATTTTATCCAATTCAAAAGGGTCCTCCAATTTTCTTCGTCGTCCCAATTCTAATGCAGCCGCAATAGAAATAGCTTTTGCCTCACCAATACCTTTAAAATCAGTCAATTGTTTAATAGTCAATTTTCCTAACTGGGTCAAATTATTATTTGATGAGGCTAAAATTCGTTGACACAATTGCACGGCACTTTCATTTCGAGATCCAGAACCAATCAAAATTGCTAATAATTCTGAATCTGATAAAGCTGATTTTCCTTTAGACAAAAATTTTTCTCTTGGGCGATCGTCTTCTGCCCATTGATTTATTGGCGTGTACATAGCTTTTAATTTGATGTATATTAAAAGACAAATAACTATCTTTTTTTAATGAGTTCAAAATAAAATAATTAGAATTTTTGAAAGTTCGTCAGATTCCTTCGGAATGACAAACTGAACGCAAAATTACCTCATCAAGCCTTTCACTTCATCAAAATCCAACCCACCATAATTTCCAGAACTCATCAACAACAAAGCTGCATTATCAAAATTCTTTTTAAATAAATAATCTTTAAACTCCGTTGGATTCGTATAAATAATTAAATCCTTTCTATTAAAAGCTTTTGCAATTTGCTCGTAACTTACTTCTTCCAACTGTTTGATTTTCACTGCATCGGGCGAATAAAAAACAACAGCTTCATCTGCAAAATCCAATGCGCCTTCGTATTCTTTCAAAAATTCGGCATTTAAACTACTATACGTATGCAATTCCAAACAGGCAATCAAGGTTCGGTTTGGATATTGATTTTTAACTGCTTGTGTGGTTGCAGCAACCTTACTTGGCGAATGTGCAAAATCTTTGTAAGCTACTTTCCCTTTACTTTCAGCAATTTTTTCCAATCGTTTTGAGGCGCCTTTGAAACTCGCAATGGCTTCATAAAAATCGGCCTCATCAACGCCCATATTTTGACAAATCCATTTGGCTCCAGCCAAATTATTCAAATTGTGCGCACCAAAAACCTCAATAGGCATGGCACCTTCGGGTGTATCGAGTAAGGTTGTACCGTCTTCTACTGAATAATTTGGGGTAACATAAGGCATTTTTCGGATGGTATTGGTAGTTTCTTCAGCCACTTTTTTCATAATTAAATCTTCTTCATTATAAACCAAAATTCCTCCTTTTGTAATCTGATTTACAAAAATTTCAAATTGCTCTACATAATTTTCAAAGGTTGGAAAAACATTGATATGATCCCAAGCAATACCCGAAATGAGCGCAATATTTGGTTGATACAAATGGAATTTTGGTCGTCTATCCATAGGTGAAGACAAATATTCATCGCCTTCCAAAACGATAAAATCATTGTTTTCTGTAAGATGCACCATCGTGTCAAACCCTTCCAATTGTGCGCCCACCATATAATCTACTTCAATGTTATGATAATGCATTACGTGCAAAATCATCGAAGTGATTGTTGTTTTTCCGTGCGATCCACCAATTACTACACGTGTTTTGTTTTTAGATTGTTCGTACAAAAATTCAGGATACGAATATATTTTCAAACCCAATTCTTGTGCTTTCAACAGTTCAGGATTATCAGCTTTGGCGTGCATTCCTAAAATAATTGATTCAATATCTGTTGTGATTTTTTCGGGAAACCAACCCAACTCAATAGGCAATAATCCTTTTTTATCTAATCTTGATTTGGAAGGTTCAAAAATGGCATCATCACTACCTGTAACTTGATATCCTTTATTGTGTAAAGCCAATGCCAAATTGTGCATAGCAGCACCGCCAATGGCTATAAAATGTGTTCTCATTTTTTTGGGTTTAGTTGTTTATTCGTTCAAAAGTGGTTTTCGCAGCTTTCAAACTATTTTTCAAATTGTTCTTTTATTTTTTTTGCTTTGTTTTCCTCTTTACTTTTATATAAGTAAAAATTATATAATTTTTGAAAGGTCTTTTTGGACTTTTCAAGTTGATAGGCTTTCAAATAATACGTCTCTGCTTTTACAATTCTGTTAAAATATTCTTCAATGTAGGCTTTCGCCAAATAACCATCAGCCTTTGACAAAAGTGCTATTTCATCCGCATATTTTTGGGCTTTTTTTTCACTTCCGCCAACGATGCCTGGTAATTCTATATAAAACATGATCAATGCCCATCGTGAATTCAAATCTTTTGTATCTAATTGAGAGGCTTTTAGAAAGGCATTTTCAATGTCATCGATTAATTTGAGAGCTTTGAACTTATTGATTTCTTTTGCCTTCAATCCCAATGCGCCTCCATATTTATAATGATAATTGGCAACTGTTGGATGGCTTTTTTTTAGTAGTGAATAATATTTAATGGCTTCATCCCATTTTTTTTGTTGAATGGCAATGTCTCCAAGAAGTTCAGTTGCAACCAAATTATTGGGATACTCTTTACTGAATTTTTCAAGTAGTGTGGTTGCTTCTGAATATTTTTTTTGGTCAAATAGTTTTTCTGCTTTATCAATTTCGCCTTGAGCAAAAACTGAAAAGGTAATAAGTAAAATAAAAAGTTTGGCGTAGTTCATTTGGTATATATATTTTTCAAAAATAAGAAATAGTTATTGTTTTTTGATAGAAGATTTTCTTTTTTATGAAATTTGTGTTTTAGCCCAGATAGAGCCGATATCCTCCTGCAGTCCCAAAGGGCAAAGGAGATAAAGGCGAAAGCTGGAAATTGCTCCAAAAAAAAATCTTTTTATTGAATGATCTGTTGATTTTTTATTAAAACATTGTTATGAAATTTTAAAAATACATTATATTCGCATTTCTAAAAACAAACTACTATGAAAAAAATAATTGTATCGTTAATCGCGGCGATAATGCTGATGCCAATGAGTGCAAAGGCAGACGAAGGAATGTGGTTTTTGATGTTCATTGAACGTTTGAATCACAGAGATATGCAAAAAATGGGGCTTCAACTGACCGCTGAAGAAATTTATAGCATTAACAATCACAGTTTGAAAGATGCTATTGTACAATTTAATGGTGGTTGTACGGCCGAAATCATTTCAAAAGACGGATTGGTTTTAACGAATCACCACTGTGGATATGATGCTATTGCTGAATTATCGTCGGCAGAAAATAATTATTTAAAGAACGGATATTGGGCAGCGAACCGAAAAGGAGAAATGAAACCTTCTAGCTTGTACGTTCGTTTTTTCGTTCGTATGGACGATTGTTCGAAACGTATTTTAGCAAAAGTAAACCCTTCAATGACAGAGGCTGAGCGCGAAAAAGCGATCAATGCTGAAATTGCAGTTATTGAAAAAGAAAACAACGAAGGCGGAAAATATACGGTTTCTGTTCGTCCTTTTTTTCAAGGAAATGAGTACTACTATTTTGTATATCAAGATTATAAAGACGTTCGTTTAGTGGGAACTCCGCCTGAAAGTTTAGGTAAATTTGGTGGCGATACCGACAACTGGGAATGGCCACGTCACACTGCCGATTTTTCTATGTTTAGAGTGTACGCTGATTCAAAAGGAAATCCGGCTGACTATTCTGAAAGCAATGTGCCTTTGCAACCAAAACATTACTTACCTGTTAATTTAGGTGGTGTAAAAGAAAATGATTTTGCCATGATTTTGGGATATCCTGGTAGAACCAACAGATGGATGCCAGCAAATGGAATTGACCAAAACGTGAAATTTGCTTACCCTGCTTGGGTTGAAGGAGCAAAAACAGGTATGGACGGCATGAAAAAATACATGGATCAAAGCGATGCATTGCGATTGGTTTATGCTTCAAAATTTGCTTCGACTGCCAATTACTGGAAAAACCGTCAAGGAATGATTGATGCGTTGACGAAATTTGGAACAGCAAAATCAAAAACAGCTCAAGAAACTAAATTCAACACGTGGGCAAACAAGCCGGCAAACAAAGCAAAATATGGTAATGTAGTAGCTACCATCAACAATTTTTACAATTTGACGAATGAAAAATCACGTCATGATAACTATTTACAACAGCTATTCAGAACGACTTCTTTTGGAACTATCGGCAGAACTTTGGGTAAACAATTAGATAATTATACCAAAGCCAATGCTGCCAAAAGAGCGGAACTTGCGCCACAAATTATTGAAATGGCTACCGAAATGTTTAAAGAATTACACGTTCCGGCTGAAAAAGAAATCATGGCGGCTCAATTGAAAGTATATGCAACCAAATCAACAGGTTATGGTGTTGCACCTTTGGTAAAAAAAGTAGGTGACGAAAACAACAATGACTTTACTAAGTATGTAAATTCAACGTTTGAATTATCACTTTTCACCTCGTTAGACCGTATCAAAGCATATGTAGATTATCCAAATCAGGCTGTTTTAGACAACGATCCGTTGTATGTATTGTCAAATGACCTTAGTACGCATTTTGCAAAAAAATCAGACGAAATTGCTAAAGCTCAAAATGATTACGGTGCCTCTTTCCGTTTAATGGTTGAAGGTTTGCGTGAGTCTAAAATTGCAGACATCAAGTATCCAGACGCTAACTCAACCTTGCGATTAACCTACGGAAAAGTGCGCTCATTGCCAGCTGATAAAAGAAATGACGCTAAAATCAACAACTACACAACTCTTGACGGGCAAGTAAAAAAATACAAAAAAGACGATCAAGAATTTGACCTTCCAACTCGTGTTATAGACATGAATAACAACAAAGATTTTGGACGTTATGCCGACAAAGACGGATCGCTTCACGTGAATTTCCTTACAGACAACGACATTACAGGAGGAAACTCTGGGTCGCCTGTACTAAACGGAAAAGGCGAATTGATTGGATTGGCTTTTGACGGAAACATCGAAGCAATGGCAGGTGATGTTATTTTCGACAAAAAACTACAACGCACCATCAACGTGGACATTCGTTATGTACTTTGGGTAATCGAAAATTTCTCGGGAGCCAAACACATTGTTGACGAAATGACTTTGGTGAAATAAACCAAAAAAAATACAATTTCAAAATCCGACTTAAGCAATTAAGTCGGATTTTTTTGTTTATTGGAAGCACACAAGTACGTTTTTCAAGACAACCTGTCCTGCTGTACGCTATATCTCTTGTTCCGCTGCCGCTACACAAGAGGATACCGCTTCCATCAGGGCTACACTTGACGAGTTGTTTTTCAGAAGACTTTTTATTAATTAGAAAATGAGATAATTTGAAAATACGTGTTAAAAAAACAGCAAAGTTTTATGATTTTATAACTTACAATATTTTAACTATTTGTAACTATTTTTTTTAAATTTGCATTATACAAGCCACTGTTTATGAATTGGAAAGCCAAAATATTACTTCACAATGGAAACCCTAGAATAGCTATTTATTTTGAAAAAAATGTACAATTAATAGCTCGAATAAAAACCTTTGATGATGCCCGCTGGAGTACTTCAAAGAAATATTGGCATTTACCAGATACTGAAGCCAATCGTATCCATTTTAATCTACCTTTAGCCCATACTTTAGTGCCAAATGCAGAAGGAATGACAAGTATTGAAATCTTTAAACGCTATTTATTATCAAAACGTTACAGCCCAAATACCATTAACACCTATAGTGAAGCTTTAAAATCGTTTTTAACTTTTTGCAATACCAAAGCAATAAAAGAAATTACCAATGAAGATGTTATTTCCTATAACAATGACTACATTTTAAAAAATAATTTATCGTCATCATATCAAAATCAGATAGTAAATGCAATTAAATTGTATTTTAAGATTGTAAAAGAAAAAACAATTGAAATTGATAAAATTCATCGTCCAAAAAGAGAAAAAACACTACCTAACGTTTTAAGTAAAGAAGAAATAATAAAAATAATTGATTCAACCGAAAACTTAAAACACAAAACCTTAATAGCCTTAATTTATTCAGCTGGGCTTCGTATTAGTGAAGCGCTAAACATGAAACCAAAAGATATTGACAGTGTACGAATGTTAATTCATATAAAATATGCTAAAGGAAAAAAAGACCGATACACATTGTTGTCTGAAAAGGTATTGTTGTTGCTTCGTGAATATTATTTTGTTTACAAACCTAAAGTATATTTATTTGAAGGACAATTTGGCGGAATGTACAGTAGTAGAAGTGCTCAAATTATTTTAAAACAAACTGCAAAAAAAGCTGGGATAAGAAAACCGATAACACTTCATACACTTCGCCACAGTTTTGCAACACATTTGCTTGAGAGCGGCACAGATTTGCGTTATATTCAAGATTTATTAGGTCATAGCAGTCCGAAGACCACAATGATTTATACTCATGTAACAAACGATAGTTTGAAAAAAATAAAAAATCCTTTTGATGTGTAAGTTTTTTAATCTAAATTTGGAAAGCGAAATAAAAATAAGCGAAATAAATACAAGCAAAACTTTCGCAAATCTTTCCAATTTGGAATAAAAGTAGTTTGAAAGTTTCGCATATAAACTAGTTGGCAACAATTGTAACCCAAAAAACCGCATAAAAAAACAACAAATAAACTAAAATCAAAGTGATTAAGTATGAGAAAAATTAAGATTATTATAACTAATGTATTTATTTTAACATTTCTTTCAATAATTAGTTGCAAAGAAAACCGTGAGAAAACACCAGATGAATTAAAAATGGAATTACAAATATTGGAAGAAAATAACCCTTTACAATATTTAGAATTAGTGCAAACAACGATACAAAGAAATAAAATTAAAGAAGCTGGTTTATTTTCAAGTGCAAAATATGACGGATATTTAATAACGGGAAAAGTGAAGAATAGTGCAACTTTGACAAAGTTTAAGGATTTGAAACTAATGGTTGAGTTTTACTCTCAAACAAAAACGGTTATTGAAAGTAAATCTTATGTAAAATTTGAATATTTCGCACCAAATACAACTAAAGAATTTACACTAAAAGTTGACCCACCAGAAGCTATGAAAGGTTTTGGAGTTTCTGTTATTGAAGCATCACCAACTTATGAATAACTTAACAATATATAATTAAAAATTAACATAACTAATTTAACAAAATGAATAAAAAATTATTTTTTTCGGTTTTACTATCAATGTTCAGTATTGTGCTGTTTGCTAAACCTATTAGCGAAAATACAGCCAAAAAAGTAGGTGCTAACTTTTTAAGTTCAAAAACAAGCGTTTCAGCAAGTATGGCGGAACTTTCCTTGGTTTACTCCTTAAAAAACCAAACGCAAACACCTTACTTTTATGTTTTTAATATTGCAAACAAAGGATTTGTAATTGTTTCAGGGGATGATGATGTGTTACCTATATTAGGATATTCCGATGAGGGCGTTTTTATTTCAGATAATATTGCTCCACAAGTTTTGAAATGGCTTGAAAGCTACAAAGACCAAATTCGTTATGTCATTGAAAAAAATATTAAGGCGACAGAAAAGATACAGCAAGAGTGGGAAGAATTACAAAAAGACAGAACAGTATTAAAAACACAACAAAGCACAAAGAGTACTTTAAGTACACAAGCGGTTAGCCCTTTGGTACAGGTACATTGGGGACAAAGTCCGTATGTAAATGCACAGTGTCCATCTGATGTAAATGCGGGTTCTGCTAATGGTTATCGTGCTGTTGCAGGTTGTCCAGCCACGGCTATGGCACAAATTATGAAATATTGGGGTTATCCTGCACAAGGTGCGGGTTTTCATTCATACAACCACCCAACCTATGGTACACTTTCTGCAAACTTTGGTGCTACAACTTATAATTGGGCTTCTATGCCAAACTATGTAAATAGCTCAAATAGTGAAGTTGCTAAACTAATATATCACTGTGGGGTTGCTGTAGAGATGCAATACGGTCCAACAAGTAGTGGCTCTTACGTGATTATGGACGGATACCCTGCTCAACAAACTTGTGAATACGCTTACAAAACATATTTTGGATATAATCCAACGACCTTACAAGGATTAAAGCGTTCTAACTATTCAGATAGTAATTGGATAAATTTACTAAAAAATGAGTTAAATGCAAGCCGACCAATACAGTATGCAGGTTTCGGAGGCGGTAGTGGGCACACTTTTGTATGTGACGGTTATGACAATAACAATCTTTTTCATATGAATTGGGGTTGGGCTGGAAGTTCAGACGGTTATTTTAACTTAAATGCACTAAACCCTGGTTCGTTAGGAACAGGCGGTGGCTCTGGTGGTTACAATAATAATCAACAAGCTGTTATAGGTATTCAACCGCTTAATGCACCACAAACATTTGATCTATCAATGTATTCCGATTTATCAACTTCACAATCAAGTTATTGGTTTGGCGGTTCAATTACAGTAACCGCACAAATACAAAATAGTGGTGCAGGGGCTTTTTCGGGCGAATTTGCCGCAGCTGTTTTTAATTCAAATGGTCAATTTGTGTCATTTTTATCATCACCACAAACAAGCAACTTGTCTACTGGTTTTTATACTACGAAAACATTTACAAATGCTGGCGGTGCGCCATTTATACCCGGTAACTATTCTGTTTCTGTTTTTTACAGATTAAACGGAGGTTCTTGGACAATTGTAGCGGATGAAATTGGGGTAATTTTTAACGAAGTTAACTTATCTCAATTTGCAATAAATTATACGTCAAATATCGAAACTTATTCAAATTTTACTACTACCACAAATAATGGAATTCTTTATCAAGGTCAGTCAGCAACTATAAATGTGAATGCAACAAATACAAATGCAAGTACTTTTTTTGGAGATTTAAGAGTTAATTTATCTAATTTAGATGGTACTTTCGCTCAAAATATTCAAATTCTAACCGAAAATAATGGTCTTCCAAATAATTATAGTTATACAAATGGTCTTAATTTTACAGGAAATATTACGGTTGAACCAGGAACATATCTAATGGAACTAGCTTATAAACCACAAGGTACATCAAATTGGATTTATGCTGGAAGTACTAATTTTCAAAATCCAATTTTTGTTACAGTTCAAGCACCACCATTTCAACCAGACCAATACGAAAACAATAATACTTTTGCTAATTCTTATACTTTTTCACCCGTATTTTCAAATAATATAGCAAGTTTAAACACAACATCTTCAAATATACATATTGGTAACGATAATGACTTTTACAAAGTAATATTACCAACAGGTTATGCTTATACAATAAGTGCTAGGCTTCACGATAGTTTTAATAGCAATAATGGAAATACTTATTCTGTAGATGCTCTTTTCTCTTATTCAACAGATAATGGTGTAACTTGGTCAGAAGTCTTCGATACTATGCCTAATAACAATATTATTATGCAGAATGGTGGAAATATTATTTTTCGAGTTGCCAACTACTTTGAGGGAAATATGGGAACATATTTATTAGATGTTGGTATAAACAGACAAACATTAGATACTCAAGATTTTGATTTGAATAATCAAATTAAAGTTTATCCCAATCCTGCCAAAGATATTGTTAACATAAACCTTTCGGCTTTTACAAACGAAGTAAACGATATAATAATTAATAATGTACAAGGTCAAGTTATTAGTAGAGTAAAAGTGCAAGATGAAAGTTTGGTTCAAATTCCGTTAAAAAATTTAGCCTCTGGAATTTATTTCGTACAAATTCACTCAACAAAAGGAGTTTCAACAAAAAAAATCATTGTACAATAATGAAAATAATAACGTTAATTATAATTTCGATATTTTTTATCTCGTGCAAATCAAGTGAAACAATGACAAACAAAAAAAAAGAAATTTCATTTGGTGGTAATGCCGTGTCCAGTTTGCCAATATTAGTTTACAAAACAAAAAAGGATTATAAAAATCTTGTTCCTGTTTTTCTAAATGATGATAAATTGCAAGTTGTATCGTACCCAGACCCAAAAGATGTTAAAGTAGGAAGTGATTTTTTTCTTCCTACTTCTTTACAAAAGGGTTATTTATTGGATAACAAAGGAATAGGTATAAATGTTGCATTTTTAAAATACACTTATGAAGAATATTCAAATTTACAAACATTGCCTACACTAAAGGAATTATACAATAACGTCATAGACAAAAATCCTTTAATTGAATTGTGTGATTGTGGTAATAAATCAAAATATGTAAATTTAGAAAAACAGTTGAATGAATACATAGACAAAGATATTATAAAGTTAAAATGTAAAGTATTGAAATAACAACTGTTGCCAACAAGCGTTTTGCAAGATTGCGGGGTAAGTGATTAATTTCAAGGTTTTTTCTTATCTTTGTGGTCTGTGAATAACCGAAAGTTAAGGCTTCTTTAGTCCGCAACCTCGCAAAGCGCTGGGACGTTAGTGGTCAGTTGCTGCCGAAAAATACGCAGACAAAAAACGGGACGGATTAATATCGGAAATCTGCTACTTTCATCACGATTGTTACGCCGAGAACGTAAACTCGAAAAGCAGAAACTAGCAAAGCAGAAACTGGCAAAGCAGAAACTGGCAAAGCAGAAACTTGAAAAGCGGAAACTGGCAAAGCAGAAACTTGAAAAGCGGAAACTTGAAAAGCGGAAACTTGAAAGCAGAAACTCGAAAAGCGGAAGCTTGAAAACAGAAACTGGCAAAGCAGAAACTTGAAACAGAAGCTTGAAACAGAAGCTTGAAACAGAAGCTTGAAACAGAAACTCGAAAAGCGGAAACTTGAAAAATAGTACTCAAAAAATTGATTTTAACGAGAATATTTTTCGTCAAAATACAACCGAACCACTAACAAGCGTTTGGCGTCAGTGCGGTTTTCGGTTTTTTTAGAAGCTTTGTTTTTTAATCAAAAATTTGTTTATATTTGAAAAGTCAATGCCAAAAATCCGCACCAAACGCCAAGCGCCAAAACGTTAGCGGTCATTGTACCGAACCTCACGACAGACAAGAAACGAACAGAAAAAAATGAAAAATATTTTTATACTTTTAATCTTCACTTTAACGACAACCTTAACTTTTGGACAAACCAAAATAAATTACAAAGTATTTTATTCGGACAATCTTCAAAATGAAGGTTTAAAAATACAAGTTCTATTTTCTTCAAAAAAAGCATCTGACTCTACATATTTTCAATATTCAAACGAAGTTTGGGGAGAAACAAATCTTACAAACTGTTTGAAATTGATTGAAAAAGAAAACCCTAAATACACGTTTAAAATTGTAGCTGATAGCAATAGAATTGTTGTTTATCACCCAAATGAGAAAAATATTAGTTTTTCATATCACATTATACAAGACATAAAAGAAGAAAACCCTAAATCAAAAAACAGACCACTGTTACAAAAAGAGTATTTTCATATCTTAGGACAAAGTTTATTCGTTGTTCCTGAAGAAATATTTGAACCTAAAATTGACGACCCAAAAATTATTGCAAATATTGAATGGATGAACTTTCCTAAAAACTTCATCATTCATAACACATTTGGCTCTCAACAATTAAAACAAAACTTAAAAGTAAAACTTTGGAGTGAGTTTTACAATTCATTATTTGTTGGCGGTGATTACAGAATTAAATCATTTAACTATTTGGAAAAGCCAGTATATTTTGCAATTAGAGGAAAATGGCTAGGAGAATATACTGATGACAACCTTTTTGAAGCATTAAAAAAGACAATTCCAACTCAAAGAGAGTTTTGGAAAGATAATAATTTTGACTATTACACAGTTATCATAACGCCAACCATAACACAAACTGACAGCATTTATAAAGGACAAAGCATAACGGGTTCAGGTGTGAAGAATGGATTTTTAATTCAATCTTCAAACAATCCATTCAATCACTTTTCAACGATGAAATACATTTTCAATCACGAAATGATGCACGATTGGATTGGAGGGAAAATTTCAATGCGAAATGAAGAGTTAAATTATTGGTTTAGTGAAGGATTTACCGATTATTACGCTTACAAAAATAGACTACGCAATAATGACATTACTTTGAAAGAATGGCTTGATGGTTTTAACGCAGATGTTATAAAAGCACATTGGGAAAATCCTGAAAGAAATAAACCAAATTATGTAATTAAAGATGACTTTTGGAAGAGCCGAAACGTTGAAAAGATACCTTACAGAAGAGGAGCGATTTTTGCTTTTTGGTTAGACAATCAAATTTTAAAGAAAAGTAATTATACAAAATCTCTTGACGATTTAATGAGAGAAATTTTAAAAACTTGTACAACTGAAAATAGAAAGTTTACAGATGAACTATTTTTAGAAATTGCACAAAAATATCTTGACAAAGACATAACTTACTTTTTTCAAAAACACATAATTAATGGGTTAGATATTGAATTAAAAAGTGCAGATTTAATAGACGAATTTAATATTGAATACATTGAAAAATTACCAAAAATAGTGGTTGAAAAAGAAATGAAAGATAAGTACATATTGAAATAACAACAACGAACCGCTAACAAGGTATTGCCAAAAGCGGGGCTGAAGGAATTCTAATGAACATTTGTGCTGAAACAAAATTTAGTAATTCTAATCAACTTCAGTACTAAAAATCCCCGCCTTCGGCAATACCCAAAACGTTGTGCGTCATTTTAGCCGAACGAAATAGAAAAAGAATCTTTTTATGAAAATTACATTTCTATCATTTATAATAATATTTTCAGCAAGTGTTTACTCTCAAGAGAAAAAGAAAAAATATGATTTTGCATTTTCTCCTGAATTAATTTCTCAAAAGGATTTATTCGGAGGTGCGAATTTGTTAATCGGAAGAGTTGTTAATGAAAAAATGATTATTGGAATGTCAGGAGTTAGAATTGGTGTAGAAAGTAATTTAAAGAATAATAGCGACTTAATAATTGCCCCAAAAGTTGGATTTGAAACATCTGGAACAATTTTAATAATGAGATTTTCGGCAGTAAATTATTTTCAAAATACAAAGAGTGAATTTAGATTGTTACCCGAAATTGGTTTAAGTTGGGGTGGTTTTGTGAATTTAACTTATGGTTATAATTTTAGAATAACAAATAAACAAATTAATGATTTAAGTGGACATAGATTTTGTTTAAGCTTTAATCTGAATAGAAAATTAATAAAAGAAGGTTTACCAAGAATGTAAAAAAAAAACGAACGCACAACAGGCGTTTGGCAAGATTGCGAATTTTGTAGTAAATTCACGTTTATTTCTCGCAAGAAATTTTATCTTTGATAGAAAATAATCGGTTCCGAAGTTCGCAACCTCGCCAAGCGCCGGAACGTTAGCAGTCACTTTGGTAGAACGCATAAAAAAAACCGATTATATGATTGATACAGAAAGAAGAAAGAAACTCGCTTATCATTTGAGACATTTATCGATTGGTTTAATAACAAATGATGAATACGAAAATTATATAACTGAAGATATTTCTTTTGGTTGGCTTCCTGAACAATATTATAGAGCTAAAGAAGCAGAATTTGATGACGCAATTATAAAACCAATGCTAGAATTAAGTTGGTTTTTATATAGCGACTTAAAGGAACATAAATTGATTGGTAAACATAAACTTACTGAAAATCAAATTAAAGATATTGCGAGATATATTTTGTTTTTACATTCAGAAAACAAATATGAATGGAAATACATTGACCTTACAAATCCTCTAATGAGATTTTCATTTAAAGATATTATTTTAAGCGTAATAACATTAGGTAAACATTACCAAAATAAATTAAACGAAAGAGAAAAAGAATATGCTGAATTGAAAAACAATGCAGATTATGAATATTGGCCTTTTATAAATCGTAAACAATACGAAGAAGAACTAAAAAACCAACCATTTCTAAAAGAAAAAGCGAACTGCTAACAGCCGTTTCACGAAATTGCGGGGTTTGGGATTTATCAGAATTGGTAATTGTTGAAACTAAATTTTGTCTATATTTGTAAACAAAAGTGTTGAAAATCCGCAACTTCGTGAAGCGGCGACACGTTATGGGCAAGGCTAAAAGACAACACCTATGAAACTTAAAGACATTTTTTCGGACAATAAAACAAGAATTTTCGTGGTGACAAACCGAGACGATGAAGATGAACTTAATTGGACTATTGAGCCGACTAACTTTGACCTTTTACCAGAAGAAGAAAATATTTATTACGTAAAAGCATATCAAGTTTCGACAGACAGCACTTCCGACTGTTACCTTGGTATAATGACACCTGAAAGAATTGCTGAGACTGTTGTTAAGAGAAAACAAAACGGACAAATTGTTGCGGAAAGTATTTACGACCAAGAACAAGAAACTATTCCGGCAGTTGCCTCTGACTGTTATGGCGACTATGAATTGTTTTATGCAAAGGGAAATCCACAAATTGGAATTGACGTTTTAAAAGAAGGACTTGCAAAAGCAGTAAACAAAAATGTAGTTGCAGAAGACTTAGGATACATTTTGCGAGACGAAGAACGAATTGAAGAAGCAATAGAAGCATTTAAAATTAGCGAGCAATTCGGACCTTCTTCCGAATATACTTTTTTAGAACTTTCAAGACTTTACAAAAGGTTAGGACAAAATTCTCTCCAATTGGAATACGAAAATAAGTTTAAAGACAATGGCGGAATTGAATAGCGAACAAAGAAGCCCAGCCCATAACAGCACCTACCCAAAAGGCGGGGTTTCGTGCTCTAAAGATACATTTGTGGTGAATGAAACTTTTGTACTTTTAATCAACATTTGTGGTGAATCGCCCGCCCTTCGGGTAGCTGCAAAACGTTAGTGGCAATTTGTGCCGAAATGACGAAAATGAAAAAAATTATACTAATATTATTCCTAATTAATATCGTCAATTGTTATGCTGACGAGCCACGTTATTGCAATAAATTTAGAAGTTCAAACAAACTTTACGAATTTAAAATAACAGAAGTAAAAAACGATAGTATTTTAATTGACAATGTTTATTACAAGGAAAGCAGAGAAATAAAATGGGGACTTTTTAATAGAATTACAAAGAAAAAAATCTATGAAATAGAAACCATTGCTTCTGAAAAAACTGCTTATGTATCAAATAATGGCAAATATATTGTTATAATAAACGATTGGCCAAGCGAAACTCCTGATGATAACTTAGAAATGGTTTCTATTTATGAAAATGGTAATTTAATTAAATCTTTAAAACTAAACGATATCTTAAATTGCGGATATAATATTTCTTCGTCAGTTTCTCACTTTAGGTGGACAATTGAACAACCAAAAATATCATTTGCAACAAAAACTATTTCTTTCGTAACTTATGAACTAAACGAAATTAGAATAGATTTAACTGATGGGAAAATAACAAAAACAAAAAACGAATTAGTTGGAGAAAACTCACTTCTTGTTTACGGAAAGATAATTAAGAATAATGGTGGAAATTATAAATTTGAAGTTTGTCACAAAGTTTTCGGTACTTTATCAAGTCCAATAATTGAATTTCATTCAGAAAAAGATTTTAGACCAAATAGTTATTTCACAGTTTTAATAGAAAATGGAAACGAAATAAACGTTCAATTTAAAAAGCGAAATCTGAATGGTATTATACTAAACACTTGCTTAACAGAACCAGAAAAATTTAAAGAAAAATATTTAGGATTCGGAAAAATAAACTGCCACTAACACAGGTTTTACGCTATTGCGGGTTTTGGGCTAAATTAAAAGTTTGTTTTGTATCTTTGAGGTCAGTTCAAAACCGAAAGTTTCGGCTTCTTTAGTCCGCAACAGTCGTAAAGCCTGGGAACGTTAGCGGTCAGCATAGAAAAACTCGGAGAAAATAGAACTTTAACTAAATAAAAAACGAATGGAAAAAGTAGAAATTCAATTAAGCAAAAAGAAAATAATCTTGTTATCAATTGGCTCATTTGTGTTTGTATTACTTGGAATATTATTCATAATTTATCCAGAAAAATTCATTTCGTACATAATGAGAAGTGAAGAATTTATAAGAATTGCTGGAATTGCAAGTGTTCTTTTCTTTGGCTCAACTGGAATTTACGGAATATTTAAAATGTTTGATAAAAAAGTTGGATTGACGATTGACGAAAATGGAATAATAGACAATACTAACGCAACAAGCATCGGATTAATTAAATGGTCAGAAATCACAGAAATTAAAACTGAACAAGTTATGTCAACAAAGTTTTTACTGATTTTCGTTAATGACCAAAGAAATATTTTAGAAAAAGCTTCTGGAATGAAACGTAAACTTATGGAAGCTAATGCGAAAATGTATGGAACGCCAATTTCAATAACTGCAAATACATTGAAGTTTGACTTTGATAAATTGGAAAGTTTGATAAATAAAGCATTGATAGAAAATTCGGGGAAAATGCCGAACCGCTAACAGCCGTTTGGCAAGATTGCGAATTTTGTGGTAAATTCACGTTCACGTTTCGCAAGAAATATTATCTTAGTGGAAAATAAACGGTTACGAAGTTCGCAACCTCGCCAAGCGGCGGAACGTTGTGCGTCAGCTTGGAGAACCAAATCTGACAAGTAAAAAACCTGTTAAAAATGAATAAAAACCATTCAGAAAAATTAGATTTCTTATTAAAAGTTATATCTGAAAATAAACAATTTATAACCTCAAAGGATTTATATAAAAAACTTGATGGAAAAATTGAACAAGCAGAATTAACTTTAATCATTGATAAATTATTTTTAGATAATTATATTGAGAAAAAAATAATTGAGGCGGATAATAATTCTAAATTGACACCGCCATATTTTTGCAGAATAACTTATCACGGTCTTTTATTTTTAGAGCATGGAGGCTTTATAAATGAAAGTAATACTTTAAAAAGAAAAAATAATTGGACTAAAGCCAAAATGATTGCGAACACGCTGAATGCCATAAGTATATTAGCCATTGCTTTTATTGGTATTTATGTTTCGTGGGATTCAAAAAAGAAAGACGAAACGATTGTTAAAAATAATATTATTATCGACAGTTTAAAAAATGAAAATAAACAGTTTAAAAAATAAAGCCGAACGCACAACAGCAGTTACACAAGATGCAAGGATTTAGTGGAATTGCCATTTCGCATTGAACTTTTTAATTAAATAGAAAATATGCAGTTACGAAGCCTTGCACCTCGTGTAGCTGCGGAACGTTGGCAGACATTTTTGACCGAAATATGAGAAACTACCTTTATTCAGACGAAGAACTATCAAATCTAAAATATATTAGAGATAATTCGCCAATCAGAATTTGGTTTGAACATATTCAATATGTTTTTGAATACGATAAATTTAATTTCACATTAGCAGTTAAATTAGCCGAAAAAATCAATCTTTCCGATTCAATTCAAAATAATCATCTGCAACAATACGCAATGAAAACCGCAATGGAATTTAAAGACAAAAAGTTTGTTGCTCAAGAAGGAAGCGAACTAGTTGTAGAAAATCCGAAAATAGATAAAATTGAAATTGCCAAGACAAAATTATATTTTGCGCAACATATAAAAAAATCTGAGAATTTTTGGAACTCAGAAAGTGGTCAAATCAACCCAAATCAAAATTCGCCAAAAAATACTGAAATAGAAATCATAGTTGACGCTGGTGTTATTTTAAAGCTTGAAAATAGAAAAATATTTAATCTATTAATTATTGACAATGATGATGATTTTCAATTAACAAATCACAAATATCAAGAAGGCGATTTTCGAAATGAGTTAAGTGATAAATATCAATTTACAACGCTTAGTTAAAACGTCTGCCAACAGGCGTTTGGCAAGATTGCGAATTTTGTAGTAAATACACGTTTATTTCTCGCAAGAAATTTTATCTTTGATAGAAAATAATCGGTTCCGAAGTTCGCAACCTCGCCAAGCGCCGGAACGTTAGCGGTCAGCTTGTGAAAAATCGACAGACTGAAAACACTATAACAAAATTTGAATGGAAATATTAATAGACATTATATCTTTTTCGCTGTTTATTGGACTTATTTTGTGTCCTATATTTCTGATAAGACGAATAAACAAGACAAAA
>CAMAWT010000003.1 GCA_945862065.1 Flavobacterium psychrophilum
AGTTGCACCACCTGATAAAGTATAGGTAATATCTGTTATCGCTGTGTTAACACACAAATTTTGTGTTTCTGTTGCAGCTAAAGAGGTTAAAGTGATTGCATGAACTGGGTTGACTGTAATGGTTCCGCTTTCTGTAGCGGTCGTGCATGTATTTCCTGTTGTAATAATAGCATACGTAAATGGCGACCCTATTAAAGTGCTTGGTGTGCCGCTTATGGTTAATGTTGTTCCACTTACTGATGCCGTTACTCCTGTTGGAAGTCCCGTTACCGTAGCGCCTGTTGCCCCACCTGATAAAGTATAGGTAATATCAGTTATCGGCGTGTTGATACACAAACTTTGTGTTTCTGTTGCAGCTACCGAGCTTAACGCGATGCCGTGAACTGGGTTAACGGTGATCGTTCCATTCATAGTAATAACTGTACAATTATTTCCTGTCGTAGTGATATTGAAAGCAAATGGAGACCCTACTATGTTTGTTGGTGTGCCACTTATGGTAAGCGTTGAACCACTTACAGCAGATGTTATTCCCGTTGGAAGTCCCGTTACTGTAGCACCCGTTGCACCACCTGATAAAGTATAGGTAATATCTGTTATTGGTGTGTTAACACAAACAGATTGGTCTGGAGTAGATGCAGATGAGCTTAAAACCATTCCATGTGAAGGAATAATATTTACGGTTGCAACACTTGAAACTGGCAATAAAGGCGGTAAAGGATTAATAGTATAAGTGAACTCATTCACGCTCGACGACAAAGCATTGGGTATATAAGTTCCGTTTGTTGCGTCAAATGTACCTCCAGAACCCGATGTGTAAGTCCAAACCCCACCGGTATCTTCTCCTGTAATGATGGAAGGTAAACTGATTAAACCTACATTTTCTCTACAGACAGTTACTGACCCGTTTGATCCTGCTGTTGGTTGTGTAACCAAATGCAACACAAAACTTCTAGTTTCATTACAACTATTTCCAGAAGCTTCATCTGTTAATGACATATAAATTATTTCACCATCATAACCTTGATAATTGGTAATATTAGTAATTGGAGAAGCTAAGTCAATCGCATTTTGTAGTGTAGTATGAAATTTAACAGGATAATTAGAAGCTGATTGTCCATTCAAAACTGCGGTTTTATTTGGAGTAAAGTTGAAAAATGGATTCCCAACTGGAGCATATAAATCTATTGGATTTCCTAGCGGCAATGCTGGGAAAAATTCAACAACAAACGGACAACTACTTGATTGTAGTGCATTTGGGTATGTAATAGTAACATTATAAGTGCCTGGTGTAGATATCGTGTAATTATTGTTGTTTGAATTTGCTATAGCTACTCCATTTTTTTTCCACGTATATGAAACTCCTGGCGTTGGAGATAATTGGGCTTGAACCGTTCTTGTTTTACCATAACAGATAGCCGTACCATCAGATTGTAAAAAACCCGTACTACCAAAACCATTGGTTTGTACAGGAAAGTTAAAACTTCCAGCTCCTAAAAATATAGAAGAATCAAACTGGTTATCGTTTCTGTCGGCAATAACTAGTTTAATATGATATAAATTGTTTGGAATTACGTTGGAACGAGCAGTCATAACGACCGTATGACCATTAAAATTAGTAGCCGTATTTGGAGTTCCTGGTGCATTATAAATCCCAAAATAATTAGGATTCTCGGATGGACAAGAACCATTATTGACTTGATCACGAACAGTTACCACAGAAATTGGGGTAAAGGGCGTCACATTTGGCACAGAAGCTAAATTTGTAACAGGCGTGTTAGCCGTAACATTTTTCAAGAAAAATGCAAAAGCATCAGAAAATTGACATTGCCATGTTCCATATTCTTCAGATGCAAATAAGAAATCAAAACTCATGGTGTTTGTTAGTGGTACAAAATCAAATTCTAAAATAGCCGCATCTTTATAATCTGTAACACTTAATCCCAACCCTTGCATATAGGTCAAAAGCTGGGGGTCTCCACCACCAGTAGTAACACTTTGTGTATTAGTATTTGGTCCAGGAGCGCCAGTCAAAGAGCCAGTAGTCATTAAAATTCCTGAATTCAAAGGGAAAGTTGGATTTGTATTTGTAAAATAACCAATACTGTTTTGAACTGTTGGATTTGAAACGCCTCCTACTTTCCAGGTAATATTTGAAATAGAACCGGTACAAGCATTACCATTTGTGCCTGGTGATAAACTGAATAATTTTTCTTTTACCAACTGATAAATTGTATATTGGTTGGTTGAAGTTACAATTGGTTGAGAAAAAACGCCAACCGATAGTAAAGAAAAAAGTAATAAAATAAATAATTTTTTCATATATTTAATTGTGGGATAATGTTTGATTAACAATAACTAACAAATGTTAATTTAATGTTTAAATTTCAAATATAATGATTCAACGGAAATATCTTCATAAATTTGTAAAAAAATTACTTCAAAATATGAAAATTACAATAAAAGAAACCCAAAACCCAACCATAATCAAATTTGAACTCGATGATTTCATTACTCAAAATGAAAATTTTGAATATAAAAATATCGATGATGCTAAAAATTCTCCTCTTGCCCAACAGTTATTTTATTTACCTTTTGTAAAGACGGTTTACATATCAGGGAATTTTATTGCTGTTGAACGTTTTAGTATTGTTGAATGGATCGATGTTCAAGATGCGGTAGCCGAACAAATTGAAAAATATATTACTGAAGGCGGTGTAATCATCATTCCGGATGAAAATAAAATAAAAAAACAGCCTGTAACGGTTTATGGTGAAACAACCCCAAACCCAGCTACTTTAAAATTTGTAGTAAATAAATTGATAACAAAAACAGCATTCGAATTTAAAAATATTGATCAAACGGGCCCGTCACCTTTGGCAAAAGAACTTTTTTCGTTTCCGTATGTGAAGGAAATTTTTATTGATGAAAATTATATTTCTGTTACAAAATATGAAGTTGCAACCTGGGAAGAAATTACGTTAGAAATTCGAACCTTTATCAAACAATTTATTGAAAACGGAGGTCAAATAATTGATGAATTATTAGCTTTTGAAAATCCGAAAATAGAAAAACAGCAAATTAAAAATTTTGATAATTTAGATACTACATCACAACAAATTATTAATATTTTGGAAGAATATGTAAAACCGGCTGTTGCTGCTGATGGTGGCAATATATTGTTTGACTCGTTTGATGCAGACAGTAAAGTGGTAAGAGTTATTCTACAAGGATCTTGTAATGGATGTCCTTCATCTACCTTTACTTTAAAAAATGGAATTGAAAATATGTTGAAAAACATGTTGAATGACGAAGGAATTGTTGTGGAAGCTGTTGCCTAACAATATCAATTAGGAAATTCGTTATTAATTTCAAATTTTTTAATTGACAAATTGAATCGATTTCAACTGAAAACAACTTGTGAATGGTAGCCCCGGTAGAGCCGGTATCCTCCTGAAGTCCCGTAGGGCGAAGGAGATAAAGGCGAAAACGGGACTGGACTTGAACTGAAAACGGGTTGAGTGCTTCTAAAAATAAAAAAAAATGCAACTCGCTAAAATTAAGTGAGTTGCATTTTGTTTTGTGCGGGTAATAGGACTCGAACCTACACGCCTTGCGGCACCAGATCCTAAGTCTGGCATGTCTACCAATTTCACCATACCCGCAAAAATTGTGAGTGCAAATATACATATAAATATGAATTATAATTATGAATTACGAATTTTTTTTCAAAGTCTTTTTTGTATTTTTGAAATTCTAAAAAACATTTAAAAATGGATACTATAAAACATTACGTTCAGAATAACAAAGAACGTTTTATAAGCGAATTGATTGATTTGTTGAAAATTCCGTCGGTGAGTGCTGATAAAGCATATTCAGATCATGTGATTGAAATGGCAAATGCGGTAAAAAAGAGCCTTGAAATTGCAGGTTGTAAAACGGTTGAAATGTGTGAAACGCCGGGTTACCCAATTGTATATGGCGAGCATATTATTGATGCCAATTTACCTACTGTTTTGGTTTATGGACATTATGATGTGCAACCACCCGACCCTATCGAATTGTGGACTTCGCCCCCTTTTGAGCCCGTAATTAAAACAACAGAGATTCATCCGGAAGGGGCTATTTTTGCAAGAGGTGCTTGTGATGACAAAGGACAGATGTACATGCACGTGAAGGCTTTTGAATACATGATTGCCAATGATTGTTTGCCTTGCAACGTGAAATTTATGATTGAGGGCGAGGAAGAAGTGGGAAGTAAAAGTTTGAGCTGGTTTGTGGAACGCAATCAGGGAAAATTGGCAAATGATGTGATTTTGATTTCTGATACTGGAATGATTTCTAACCAACAGCCCTCTATTACTACTGGTTTGAGAGGTTTAAGTTATGTTGAAGTAGAAGTTACAGGGCCAAACAGAGATTTACATTCTGGATTGTATGGTGGCGCTGTTGCGAATCCAATCAATGTTTTGACTAAAATGATTGCTTCGTTGCATGATGAAAATAATCATATTGCCATTCCTGGATTTTATGATAATGTTGAAGAATTATCGGTTGAGGAACGTGCCGAGATGGCAAAAGCTCCGTTTAGTATTGAAAAGTATAAAAAAGCTTTAGACATTGATGACGTTTATGGTGAAGCTGGGTATGTTACTAATGAGCGAAATTCCATTAGACCTACACTTGACGTGAATGGAATATGGGGCGGATATATTGGTGAAGGAGCCAAAACAGTGATTGCAAGTAAAGCTTTCGCTAAAATTTCGATGCGATTGGTTCCGAATCAAGATTGGGAAGAAATTACGGAATTGTTTACCAAACATTTTGAGGCAATTGCTCCAAAATCTGTTAAAGTAAAAGTAACACCTCATCATGGAGGCCAAGGATATGTAACCCCAACTGATAGTATTGGATATCAAGCAGCAAACAAAGCTTACACTGAAACATTTGGGGTTTCTGCAATTCCGGTTCGATCTGGTGGTAGTATTCCGATTGTAGCTTTATTTGAAAAAGAATTAAAAAGCAAAACTATTTTAATGGGATTTGGATTGGATAGTGACGCTATTCACTCGCCGAATGAACATTTTGGGATTTTTAACTATTTAAAAGGTATTGAGACTATTCCGTTATTTTACAAATATTTTGTTGAGTTGAATAAATAAAACAAATTTTTTAATAGATATTATTTTCAAAAAAAAGCACCTTTATTAAGGTGCTTTTTTGAATTTAAAAGTTTGACACTTTTTAAGATTTAATAGTTTTCTGTTTTTTTAATTGCGTCATTGCTGGCTTTTTGGATGCAACTGATTGCAAATCATCTAAAACATAAATGGCCTCTTCTACATAAATGTCTTTTGTAAGACTTTCGTGCCAACTTTCTCTTTTTTCTTTTAATGATTCGTCTTTTTGCATTAAATCTTGTTCATAAGGCAATGATTGAAACTTGAAAGAATTAGAATAGTCTGAAATGGCTTTAAATTTTTTAGCTGCTTCGTCAATTCGTTTTTGATCTTGTTTGAATGCATTTATTTCTAAACTAAAAGAATTTTCTTTATCTCTTTGGTCAATCCATTTGGCATTTTCGTCAATTAATTTCAATTGCGAATTGTTTTCCAAACGTTTTTTGCTGTTTGCTATAGCTTTATCATGATTTGATTGCTTGCTCCAAAGATTGAAATCGGCAGGTTCAATTTTATCCCATGGCATGGCGTTTTTTTCATCACGCTCGCCCATTTTCAAATAGGCATATTTATTTGGCATTACAACATCACTTGCTACACCTTCTAGTTGTGTTGAACCACCGTTTATTCTATAAAACTTTTGAGTGGTTGTTTTTAATGCTCCTAAGTCGCCATAAGCGCTACCTCTTACAAACTGATTTAAATCGATAACGTTTTGTACGGTTCCTTTTCCGTAGGTTTGTTTGCCACCAATGATTACGGCTCTTTTATAATCTTGCATAGCTGCCGCTAAAATTTCTGAAGCAGATGCAGAAAAGCTATTCGTCATGATTACTAATGGTCCGTCCCAAGCGATTTTTTTATCGCGATCATACAAAACTTCATTCTTTCCTTCTGCAGAACGTACTTGAACTATAGGTCCTTGCTCAATAAACAACCCTCCAATATCTACGACTGTTTTTAGCGAACCTCCTCCATTGTCTCTCACATCAATAATGATTCCTTGAACGTTTGCAGCTTTTAATCGTTCAACTTCAATAGCAACATCTTTTCCAGCATCTCTACTGTCTTTATTTTCAAAATCTATATAAAATTTTGGCAAATAAATGATTCCATATTTCATTCCGTTTTTTTCAACAACACTAGATCGAGCATAGGTTTCTTCCATTTCAACCTCATCACGAATAATAGTAATTACTCTAATTGAACCATCTGTTTTTTTAACGTTCAATCGAACTTCGGTTCCTTTTGGTCCTTTAATTTTCTTCACAACATCGTCTAGTCGCATTCCCACTACATCAACAGGTTCTGCATCACCTTGAGCAACTTTTAACACAATGTCGCCAGCCTCCAACTCTTTTCCGCGCCAAGCTGGCCCACCCGAAATTAATTCTGATATTTCAGTGTAATCGTTTTTCTTTTGCAAACGAGCACCAATACCTTCAAGTTTTCCGCTCATACTGATATCAAAACGTTCTTTATCTTCAGCAGGAAAATAGGTTGTATGCGGATCAAATCGTTCTACAATGGCATTTAAGTAAACAGAAAACCAATCGCTTCTTTCTAAATCTTTTACTAAATTGAAATAATCATTTAATGATTTTAAAGAGCTTTCTCTTGCTTCAGACTCTAATTGTTCGTAGGTTTTTGGCGTTTCGCTTTTTTCTTTATCTATTGATGCTAAAAATTTCTTTTCCAATTCTGGATTAAATTTAGATCCCATTTTGGTTTTATATTCATTCAAACGTACTTGTTGTGATTTGCCTGAATTTTTAGCAATTTCTTCTTGCGTTTCTTGTTTGTCTACTAGAAAAGACAACGATGATAATTTCAATTGTTTACGCCATCTTTCTTTTAGAGCGTCTGTGTCTGAAGCATAAGGTATATTATCATAATCGGTAGATATTTCTTCCTTAATTGAATAGTCAAATGGTTTTTCTAAAATAATTTTATAATACGCTTTCGATTCATTCATCCTTTTAACCAAACGGTTATAGGTTAAGTCGAAAAAAGTAAGGTCTTTATTTTTGATGGCATCATCAATTCGAGTTTCATATTTTGCAAATTCATTAATATCTGATTGCAATAAAAAACGTTTTGACGGATCTAACGAATTGATATATTCAGCATAAACTTGTTTAGAAAATGAATCGTCAATGACTGCTGGGTTATAATGACCTTTTTCTAAAACAAAAGTCAATAACTCAATTAACGTTTTATCTTTTTCAGGATCTGAAACTTCTGATTTTGGCACGAAACTCCATAAACCAATAGAAAGTGCAACTACAATAAGTAGTTTTTTATAGTGTCTTTTCATAAATCGAATAATTGTATTCATTAATTCTATATAATATTACTTACAAAATTATGCCAGAAATTATTAATGCGACATAATTATTTGTTAAAACAAATCATAATCTTCAAAGTTATAAAAAAATTGAAAATATAAGTAGTAAAATAATTACATTTGTTACAATAAAAAAAATAAACTTTTATGTCCAAACCCTTAATTTTAGTAACCAACGACGACGGGATTTCTGCCCCGGGAATTAGAGCGCTGATAAGTGTTATGGAAGAAATTGGAGATGTTATAGTAGTTGCACCAGACAGTCCTCAAAGCGCTATGGGTCATGCCATTACCATCAATAATACCCTGCATTTAAATAAAATTTCTACAGAGAATGCAACAATTACAGAATACAGTTGCTCTGGTACTCCCGTTGATTGTGTGAAAATGGCAGTGAACGAAATACTAAAAAGAAAACCCGATTTATGTGTTTCTGGCGTTAATCATGGGTCTAATTCTTCGATAAACGTTATTTATTCTGGCACGATGAGTGCGGCTGTAGAGGCTGGTATAGAGGGTATTCCTGCAATAGGTTTTTCTTTGTCGGATTATAATTGGAATGCCGATTTTGAGCAAATCAAGCCTTTTATAAAAAAAATCGCATTACAAGTTTTACAAAACGGGTTGATGGAAGGCACGGTTTTGAATGTCAATTTTCCAAAATTAAAAACAGAAGATATAAAAGGGATTAAAATTTGTCGTCAGGCGAAAGCCATTTGGGAAGAAAAATTTGACAAAAGAATAACCCCAACCGGAAAAGAATATTATTGGTTATCTGGTGAATTTGTGAATTTGGATAAAGGAGAAGACACCGACGAATGGGCTTTGGCAAACGATTACATATCTGTGGTGCCGGTTCAATTTGATTTAACGGCACATCATTCTATTGCACAATTAAACACTTGGGATTTATAAATAGGTTGAAAAAATGAACAAGAAAGAATTTATTTTAGGCTTTTTTACAGGAATTTTTGCTGCCATATTGGGTAGTTTTTTGATTTTATTGTTTTTTACAGAATTCAATGGCTTTTCAGATATTTATATATTAAAAAATCAAGGTGTATTGGGTAAAATAATCACCCTTGGAACACTTTTAAACCTTTTGCTTTTTTTAATTTGTATTAAAAAGCAAAAAGAAACCTTTGCAAAAGGCATCCTTTTAGCGACCATCACATTAGCTATTTTAACGACTTTGCTTTAATTTACAAATTATGAAATACTACATTATTGCAGGAGAAGCATCTGGAGATTTGCATGGATCCAATTTAATGAAAGAATTGTACAAAAAAGACAGTCAACCAACGATTCGATTTTGGGGTGGTGATTTAATGAACCAAACCGGTGGGACTTTGGTAAAACATTATCGTGAACTGGCATTTATGGGATTTTCAGAAGTGATTTTGAATTTAAAAACCATTTTAAACAACATTACTTTTTGTAAAACAGATATTGAGAGTTTTAATCCTGACGTGATTATTTTTATTGATTACCCAGGATTTAATATGCGAATTGCAAAATGGGCAAAAGAAAAAGGCTTCAAAACCCATTATTATATTTCGCCACAAATTTGGGCTTGGAAAGAAAACCGAATCAAAGCTATCAAAAGAGATTTTGATAAATTGTATGTCATTTTGCCTTTTGAAAAAGACTATTATGAAAAAAAGCATCATTTTCCGGTAGCATTTGTTGGGCATCCTTTGATAGATGCTATTCAAAATAGAACAAAAATTGGAAGAGAGGCTTTTTTGAAAGAACATAATTTGGATGACAGACCCATAATTGCCATTTTGCCAGGAAGTAGAAAACAAGAAATTTCAAAAATGTTGCAGGTGATGCTTAGTGTTGTTGATGATTTTCCTAATTATCAGTTTGTGATAGCGGGTGCTCCTAGTCAGGATTTTTCTTTTTACAAACCATTTTTGAATGACCAAAAAATAAAATTCATATCCAATAAAACCTACGATTTGTTGAGTAATGCTTTTGCAGCGTTGGTTACATCAGGTACGGCAACTTTAGAAACAGCGTTGTTTAAAGTTCCAGAAGTGGTTTGTTATAAAGGAAGTTTTATATCGTATCAAATTGCCAAACGAATTATTACTTTAAAATATATTTCGCTTGTAAATTTAATCATGGATGAAGAAGTTGTTACCGAATTAATTCAAGAAAAATTCAACTATAAAAATTTGAAAATTGAATTAGCTAAAATACTTGATGATAATCATAGAAATAAGCTATTGAAAAAATACGATGAACTCGAAGAAAAATTAGGTGGTGAAGGTGCTAGCGATACAACAGCCGCACTAATTTATGATAGTATTTATAAAAAATAATTTATAACTCTTAACTTTGCAAAAAAAAATACATTGAAACATCTATTCGCACTTATCCTTATACTACTTGTCGCATCCTGCAAAACACAATCAACAGTTGTAATAACTTCTAAAAAAGAAGCCATTAAAAAAAATCAATATGATTATAATGTTGAAAACCGATTAAATGAGATTGAGGCAATAATGAAAGATCAAAAAAGCGAAGCAAATAAAAAAGAAGAAACCAATCCTATTGAAGTAATAAAAATTGTTCCAAACAAACCAATTATTTTGGACCATGGGGAGGAAGATGTTGTAATTTCTACTGAAGATGCAAGTTATTTTTGTGAGCAATTAATCAATAATGCTATTGATAATTTGGGCAGCCGTTACCAAACTGGTGGTATTTCAAAAGACGGATTTGATTGTTCGGGATTGATGTATTATACGTTCAAAAAATTTGATATAATTTTACCTCGAACCTCTACCGATATGGCAAAAATTGGTCGTGTAATGGAAAGAAGTGAAGTAAAAAAAGGTGATTTAATTTTCTTTAGAACCAACGGAAAAAATCATATTAATCATGTCGGAATGGTGGTTGAAGTAACCGATGAAGAAATTGTTTTTGTTCATTCTTCTACAAGCAAAGGAGTTATCTATTCGAGTACTAAAGAAAATTATTACGGTAAAAATTTTGCACAAGTAAATAGGGTTATTGAATAATTTTGGTTGGAGATAATTTTTAGAAAATGAAAGAATTACAGTTTCCATTAATAAAAATTTGCTTGTTTTTCGTTTTAGGTATCATTTTATACCCTTATATAAACGTAACTTTTATAGAGATAATCTCGATCTTTACTTTGGTTTTGCTTTTGTTTGCATTTATTGTTTTTAAAAAAATATTTCTAGAATTTGGTTCCGTTTTTATATTATTCCTTGCTGTTTTATTAGGATTATCGACTACTTCAATTCACGATGTAAAACAACATAAAAATCATTATTTGCATTTAAATGCTATTCAAAACAAAAACGAAATAATAGTTGCGCTTGGCGAAAAATTAAAAAGCACGGTTAAAAATGTTCGATATGAAGCGACCGTTTTAAAAATTAAAGGTGTTGAAACTGAAGGAAAAATAATTGTCTCAATCAAAAAAAATCAATCGTTACCAAATTTTGAATACGGAACAAAAGTCCGATTTACTTCAAAAATCCAATTACTAACTACTGCTCGAAATCCAAATCAGTTTGATTATAAGAAATACCTCGAAAACAAGTCCATTTTTGGGCAAATTTATGTGTCATCAAATGAAATTTCATATGCGCCACCTTCTAAATTTTCTTTTAGAACTATTGCTTCAAGAATTAGAAATACAATTTTAGAAAATTTAGAAAAAAATCATTTTAAAAAAGAGGAGTTACATGTTTTTGCCGCTTTGTTGTTAGGTCAACAACAAGACATTTCAAAAGAGATTATGCAAGATTATCAATATGCAGGCGCCATTCATGTTTTGTCTGTTTCTGGTCTTCATGTTGGGCTTTTATTAGGTTTTATTACTATATTGTTGTCGCCACTTCCAAACACCAGAAAAAATGCAATAATAAAACTAGTCATTATTCTTATTTCGTTATCATTTTTCGGAATATTAGCTGGTTTATCCCCTTCGGTATTACGATCAGTAACTATGTTTTCATTTGTTGCTATTGGAATGTTTTTTAGAAGAAGTGTCAATTTTTATAACACCTTATTTATTTCAGCTTTTTTATTATTACTTTTAAATCCCTCGTTTTTGTATGATGTTGGGTTTCAATTAAGTTATTTAGCCTTGTTTTTTATTGTTTGGGCGCAACCGCTTTTAGCATCATTATACAAACCAAAAAACAAAATCACTACATCCATTTGGGATATTATAACCGTTTCTACAGCTGCACAAATAGGGACTTTACCCATCAGTATTTATTATTTTCATCAATTTTCGGGATTGTTTTTTGTTACCAATTGCATTATTCTCCCGTTGTTGTCAATCATCATGGGGATTGGTATTGTTGTTTTGTTAATGGCTGCAGCCAATTGTTTTTGGCTTCCAATAGTAAAATTAATGGAACTTTCCATTTGGTTTATCAATTCCATCATCCATAAAATAGCATCCTTTGAACAATTCGTGATGAAGGATATTCCTTTTACAAATTGGATGATGATGGGACTTTATTTGGTCATTTGTACCTTTATTTTATTTCTAAAAAAACCTGACTTTAGAAAAATAATGATTGCTTTTTGTAGCATTATTTTATTTCAAATAAGTATGATAGATAACAAATTTCAAACTGAAAAAAGTGAAGAATTCATTGTCTTTTCAAAAAATAAATCTAGTTTATTTGCAGAAAGAAAAGGGCAAGAAATCACAATAATTTCGAATGAAAATGAAAAAAATAATGTTGCCTTAAAAAACTATGTAGTAGCGCATTCTTCTAAAATAGTATCTAGGAAAAAGCTGCAAAACATGTATTATTTTCACTCTAAAAAAATAGTGGTTATTGATAGTTCGTGTGTGTTTTTGCCTAAATCCAAACCTGAAATATTCGTTTTAATCCAATCGCCAAAAGTAAATTTAGAAACAATCATACATAGCTACAAACCCAAACAAATTGTGGCAGACGCATCCAATTACAAAAGTTATGTGGCACTTTGGAAAGCAACTTGTTTAAAAGAAAATATCCCTTTTCATGCTGTTGCCGAAAAGGGATATTATAAAATTGATTAGATAATTTATTTTTTAGCTTTCGCTGATTTCGATTTTTTAGGTACAACGACAGGTTTAGGTGTTGGAACGTAATTTGCAACAATTTTATTTGCACTGTCAATCCAAACGGTCGGTCCGCCAGCAAGATATCCAGAACTTCCTAATTGTTCAAAATTAATTTTTCCATTGGCTTTTGTAGCTTTTGCAAACCAAACCGTTGGATAACCTTGTACTTTAAAAAACTGTTGTAACTGCGCATTTTGAGTTTTTACCGCATCCGTTTGATTCGACTTTCTAGGATAATCAAGTTCTACTAAAACTACTTTTTCTTTTGCCCATTTAGTAAAATCAGGTGTTTTAAAAACTTCTTTTTGCAAACGAATACACCAGCCGCACCAATCACTTCCTGTAAAGAACAAAAACATGGGTTTATCTTCTTTGTTTGCAATATCAATTGCTTTGTTTAAATCGGTATGCCAAGTAAGCTCTTCTTGTGCTTGTGTTGTTATTGCTGAAATAGCAAATAATAAGGTAATAAATAGTTTTTTCATTAGAAATAAAGTTTTTGACATTACAAATATATTCAAAAATTACAGCAAAATTAAGCTATTTTACATCTTGCATTAATTTTTTAACTAATGGTGAAATTATTATTAAAACAACTCCTGCAATTAGTGCATAAATGGCTAGTTGATAATAACCATCTGCATAGGTGTTTAATTTTTCTAAATTACTTGCGTTTTTGGAAGCTTTTGCAATATTTGCGCCCAAAATTCCCGCGAAATATTGGCCATAAGCACTAGCTAAAAACCACATTCCCATAATTACTGCCTGTGTTTTTTGTGGTGATAATTTTGTCATGGCACTCATACCAATAGGTGACAAACACAACTCTCCAAAAGTAATAATGAACCATCCAAAAGTAAATAAATTTAACGATGTTCTTCCTGATGCATCAGCAAAAAACTTGGTATAATAGAAAATCCAGAAACCACCTGCTAAAAACAAAAAGGCCAAGCCAAATTTTATAATCGTATTGGGTTCAATTTTTCTTTTGGATAGCCATAGCCAAACCAAACCAACTAAAGCGGCAAAAGCAATTACAAAAAATGAATTTGCAGAATTGTTAACGCCATTTGGATCTAACGGCAATCCTAAAACAGTACTGTTTAAATTTTCTGCGGCAAAATCACTTAGCGAACCACCACTTTGTTCGAAAAAAGCCCAAAAAACAATTGAAAACAACATAAAAATTACTGCTGCAACTAACTTTTTGTTTTCAATAATTGAAAATCCTTTCATTTCGTAAGCTAAATACAAAATTGAAATTGGACCAATTGCATACATAAAATAATCTGTATAAACTGTATTGGAAACCATTATGATAATTATTGGCACAATTAAAATTGAACCAATATATGTGCTCCATTCGTAAAATTTTCTTTTTGATTTGTCAAGATGTAATAATGGCGAAAGTCCAATCTCTCCTAAACTTTTTTGAGTTTGTGTAAAAGTTAAAAGACTAATAACCATTACAACTGCTGCTAAACCAAACGCTACATTCCATTTTAATACATCTGGAATTAGTTTAGAAAACATTTGACCTTTTCCTATAGCAATACAAACATATCCGCCAATTAATGCCCCAAGATTTACACCTGCATAGAATAATGAAAAACCTGCGTCAGTTCTTGAATCACCATCTTTGTATAGTTTTCCAACCATTGAAGAAATATTTGGTTTAAAAAAACCTGTCCCAACAATACTAAAACTTACACCAACAAAAAAGAATGATTTTGGATCGATAGCTAAAATTAAACTTCCAACAATCATCAATAAGCCACCCCAGAAAAGTGATTTTCTAAACCCAAAAATTTTGTCCGCAAACAAACCGCCTATAAAAGTAAACGCATATACCCAAGCTTGAGTGGCGCCATATTGTAAATTAGCAGCTTCTTTATCCATCAATAAATAATGAACCATATAAAAATATAGCATCCCACGCATTCCATAAAAACAGAAACGCTCCCACATTTCTGAGAAAAACAAATACCACAATTGTTTTGGATATTTTCCTTTAAAGTCTTGTATGTCTTCTATAGTTTGCATATTAGTTGATTCCATGATCTTTCATTACTTTATTTAAGTTTTTCACTAAAGCAAACATCAATACGGTCGCAAAGATTAGTAGTCCAAAGTTCACCCAAAAGAAATTCGCTTTATCGTCATAGGTGTCCCACATGCTGGCTAATACACCTGAAAGTTTATTTCCAATGGATGTTGCTAAAAACCATCCGCCCATCATTAAAGATGTAATATTTTTTGGAGATAATTTGGATACAATAGACAATCCCATCGGACTGAGAAATAGTTCTCCAATTGTGATAATTCCGTAATTCGCAACTAACCACCAAACGGATACTTTTTCTGTTCCATTGTTTCCAATATGAACTGCAGCTACCATTACTAAAACGGATAAAGCAGAAATTAACAAACCAAATGCAATTTTGGTTGGAGTTGATGGTTCTTTTTTTCTACTTCTTAAATATGTAAAAAACGCCACAACTAGAGGTGTTAAAAGAATTACCCAACCCGGATTGATAGATTGGCTTAAATTTGCCGACCATGTATAAATTTTACTTTCCTCTTTTGGAAGTTTTTCTTTTGCTACATTTCTGAAATATAAAGGATAATCTACTGTTTTTATAACTTCACCATCTTTTTTCTGGATTCTAAAAGCTGAATCATATAAAGCAACGGAATCTTTTTTATAGGTTAAAGTATCAGTTAGCACAAGCTTAGATCCTATTTGTTGAGATGTTCCAATTAATTCTCTGTCTGTATATTTATCACCCCAATTGTTTAAAGCTGATCCATTTAACTTAAATACTGCCCAAAACAAAATCACAACAGCAAAAATAGAAAGCAAAGCGCCAATAGGTCTTTTGTCTTCAACTTTTGCTTTAAAATATAAACTTCCATAAAAATACACAACAGGAATACATGCAAATATAAAAGCATCAGTGCTGTCAGAACCAAAAACAGCACAATCTAAATTCGTGTCAGAAGCCACACCTTTTAAAAACCAACCAATAATTCCAAATATTACTGACGGAACTAAAATGTATAAAACGATTTTATAGAAAGGCATATCACCTTCTTGGACTCCTTTTTTATCTGTTTTATCGCCATAATGTTTAGTTCCCAAAATGAAAATAATTACTCCAATAAACATTCCCACACCGGCTGCCATAAATGCCTCTTGCCAACCAAAAAGAATTTTTAATGCTGCCCCAAAAAAGTTACAAATGAAAGCTCCAACGTTTATTCCCATGTAGAAAATATTATAGCCTTCATCTTTCTTATCTATGTATTTTTCTTCATTATAGAAATTACCCAATAAAGTTGAAATATTCGGTTTAAAAAAGCCATTACCTACAATTACTAAGGTCATTGCAAAATAAAGCATTGGTAAGCTATGAATTCCCATCATCAAATATCCTGCTCCCATCATTAATCCTCCAATCACAATAGACTTTTTATAGCCCAAATATCTGTCTGCAACTAAACCGCCTATAAACGGAGTTAAAAATACTAAAGCGATGAAAGTTCCATACAAATCAGAAGCTTCTTTCTCAGTCATTTCAAAACCAGATTCAACATCTTTAAGATAAAGTGTAAAAATTCCAATCATTAAGTAATAGCCAAAACGTTCCCACATTTCAGATAAAAACAAGTAAGGCAATGCCTTTGGGTGTGATTTCCACATACTATTTTCGTTTTTTTAAGTTAAAAAAAAGCCCCGAAGTAATCGAGGCTTGAAAGATATAAAAAATATTTTTATTATGATTATTTTACACCGTGCATCATTTTCTTAATAACGGGTGTTAAAGCAAATAAAATTACTGCAGCCACACCGGTCAAAACAACAAATACCATGAAGAATTCGAATAAATTGTGAATCTCGAACCCAGCAAATACTGGATTTGTTGGACTAATTTGATTTTTTTCAAGAAGTACCAACTGTTCTGGAGTTGGTGTTATCGTTTTATCTAAAATTCCTTGTAAATCGATTCCTAAATTTTTAGCTTTTAAAAATTTATCTCCAGTTGCTGGCATTATGGAACCTAAGGTTCCAGATAAAGCATATCCAGCTGCATTTGATAAGAAAAATACTCCAAATAATAATGACGCAAATCGTTTTGGTGATAATTTACCAACTAAAGATAAACCGATTGGTGATAAACATAGCTCAGCAAATGCTTGAATTAAATATAAAAGAATTAACCATTTTATTGCTAATAATCCACTGTTTCCTAAATCTTTTACGTTGTATGCAATTATAAAATAACTTAAAGCTATTAAACCTAACCCAATGGCTTGTTTTACAGTTGATAAAGGTTCTTTTCCGCTTGCTCTTAATTTATCCCATAAAATACTGAAAGGCAATGCAAATCCGAAAACAAAAATACCATTAAACACCTGAACCATTGAAGCTGGCATTTGCCATCCAAACATAAAAGTTCTGTCTGTTTGATTTGCAGCAATAAATGTTAATGAAGAACCGGCTTGTTCGAAAGCAGCCCAAAAGAATATTATGAAAAATCCAACGATATAAATTACAAAAATTCTATCTCTTTCAACTTTAGTTAATGAACTATCAGAAACAATTAAACCCGCTAAGGTTAAACCACTCGCATAAATGATTGGATAAATGATTGTTTTTATAAAATTATCACCGTCTAAAAGATATCTGAAGGCAATAAATAAAGCAATAAAAGCAATAACAGCACCAATTAATGATTTGGTTGAAAACACTGCACTTTGTGATTCTCCTTCTTCATAATCTGAAGTGTCATTATATTTTGGCAATCCTCCCAATGGTTTGCCTTCTGGGGTTACAACATATTTATTTTTTAATACATAAAATACAACCGTACCAATTAGCATTGCAATTGAAGCTGCTAAAAATCCCCATTTGAATGCATGAACATTTTGAACTCCGTTTACTACTTCATCACCTAAATAAGGACAAATTGTTTGACCTAAAAATGCACCCAAGTTAATTCCCATGTAGAAAATTGTAAATGCAGTATCTAATTTTGACTTTTCTTGTTTTGGGTATAAACTTCCGACCATTGAGGAAATATTTGGCTTAAAAAAACCATTTCCAAAAATAATAGTTCCTAAAGCAGACCACATCAATGTATTGGCTAATGATATATTACTTCCAAACACACTTGCGCTTGTAAATAATAGAAATTGTCCTACAGCCATCATTAATCCGCCTAGCAAAATACAATTTCTATTTCCAAAAAATCTATCTGCAATAAAACCACCTAACATCGGTGTTAAATAACATAATCCTAAAAATCCTCCATAAATTAATGAGGCATCTTCTTCTTTCATTAGTAAAGAATTTACTAAGAATAATGTCAAGATTGCTCTCATTCCATAGAAGTTGAACCTTTCCCACATTTCGGTTCCAAATAATACCCAAAGACCTTTTGGATGTCCTGTTTTTACTGTTTCGCTCATTATAATTTATTTTAGTTTTTATTTAATTGTTATAGTTTCTCTTATTAATGTATTTCAAGACAAGCAATGTCTTGTTTTTCTAGATTTGAAATAAAATCTCTTATTATTAAATGTTTCTCGTCTAAAATTGAAACAATTTTATTTGTTGTTAAGTTGCCTTTTCTTATCCAAATAATTTTTGGAGGACAACCATTAATTAAACTTATATCTGAAAAATCAGAATCAAAAGTACAATTACATAATTTTCATTTTTGGCAAATTCCCAAATAAAAACATCATCTGCATTCATTAATCCTAAACTAGAAATATGTCTTGAATTACTAAAAACTGAAGAGAGTTTTTTTTCAATTCTAAATGAAATATTTTGATCAAAAAGTAATTTCATTATACAATTTCAATCTTATGTTCTTTGTCAGCAGCATAAGCTAAACATGCGAAAATATCTTTTTCGTTTAATTCTGGAAAATCCGTAAGAATATCATTGATTGTCATCTCGTTTGCAAGCCAATTCAATATATCGTAGACAGAAATTCTAGTTTCTCTTATGCAAGGTTTTCCAAATCTTTTGTTTGGATTGCGTTTTATTATTTCTTGATAGTTGATCATTTTGAAATTTTTTTAAAATTATTTCTAAATTAATAAACTTGTTTTGATTTACAATTTTTCTTTAATAAAGTTAGTCATTTTGTTGTACAATTGAATTCTCGTTTTACCACCATAAATACCATGATTTTTGTCTGGATAAATAGCCCAATCAAATTGTTTGTTGGCTTGTACCAACGCTTCTATCATTTGCATAGAGTTTTGTACATGCACATTGTCATCTGCTGTACCGTGAATCAATAAGAAACTTCCTTTTAATTTCGATACATGGTTAATTGGTGAATTTTCATCATATCCGCTTGCATTTTCTTGTGGTGTTTGCAAGTATCTTTCTGTATAAACACTGTCATAAAAACGCCAGTTGGTTACTGGTGCTACTGCAATCGCCATTTTGAAAACGTCGGCTCCTTTAAACAAACAGTTGCTCGACATGAATCCGCCATAACTCCAGCCAAAAATTCCGATTCTAGTCTTATCTACAAAAGGGTAATTTCCTATAACTTTAGCTGCATCAATCTGGTCTTCTACTTCAAATTTACCTAATTCTTTTTGGGTACATTTTTTAAAATCCGCTCCTTTAAAACCTGTTCCGCGTCCATCAACACAAGCAACAATATAACCTTGCTGCGTCAACATCATAAACCAATAATCGTCTGTACCGTTCCAATCATTATTTACTTGTTGTGATCCTGGCCCTGAATATTGATACATAAAAACAGGATACTTTTTAGATGCATCAAAATCTTTTGGTTTGATCATCCAAGCATTCAACTTATTACCTTTTTCTGTCGTTAATTCAAAAAATTCTTTACTTGGTAAATTGTAATTTTTTAGTTTTTCTGCCAAAGCGTTGTTATCAACAATAGATTGCACTTGTTTGCCATCTTTCGCAGTATTCAATGTGTAGGTTGTTGGTTGTAATGCACTTGAATAACTATTGATAAAAAATTGAAAGTTCGGACTAAAAGTAGCATTAGTTGTTCCGGTTGCTTGCGATAATCTCACTTTTTTCTTTCCATCCAAGCCAATTTTATATACATCTCTATTAATAGATCCGTTTTCTACCGATTGATAAAAAACTGTTTTTGTTTTTTCATCAAAACCATAATAATTGGTAACTTCCCAATTACCTTTTGTGATTTGATTTTTCAATTTACCTGTTTTATCATATAAATAAATGTGGTTAAATCCATCTTTTTCTGAAGTCCAAATAAAACTGTTGTCTTTCAAAAACGTTAAGTTATCGGTAACATCAACGTAAGCTTTGTCTTTTTCATTCAAAACCACTTGGGCTGTTGCTGAATTTCCGTCAATAAAAAGTAAATCTAGATTATCTTGATGACGATTCAAAACCTGTGCCGACAATATATTTGCATCGCTAGTCCATTTTAAACGGGCAATATAGAAATCAGAATATTTTGACAAATCAACTAGTTTTGTAGATTTTTGAGTTACATCATATATATGTAATGAAACTACTGCGTTTTTTTCACCTGCTTTTGGATATTTGAACGTTTCAACTGAAGGATATAACTCTTTTTGAAAAATATTCATTGAAAATTCGGGTACTTGACTTTCGTCAAATTTTATAAAACCAATTTTTTTACTGTCGGCACTCCAATCAAAAGCTCTTACAAAGGCATACTCTTCTTCATAAACCCAATCCGTAATTCCGTTAATAATTGAGTTTTTAGTTCCGTCAGTAGTTACTTGAACCGTTTCTTTTGATGCAATGGTGTAAATAAATAAATTATTTTCTTTAGCGAAAGCTATTTTCGTTCCATCTGGCGAAAAAGTTGGCTCTTGAACTTGATCAAATAACTTTACAAGTAATTTTGATTCTAATGAATATAAGTAAAAATCAGCTGTAAATGAACGTCTAAAAATAGGATTTGAATTGGATGCAATCAAAATTTGTTTTTCATCCGATGAAAAAGAATAACTATCTATTCCGTCAGAAAGTGATTGATGATTTTTGGTATCGATTAATGTTGCCACTTTTTTTAAGGTTGCAAACTCATACAAATCAATTTGTTGAGTTCTTGTAGTTCTATCTGAATTTAAAACAGTGTACTGATTTGTGTTTTTCATCGACTGAAGTTCATCCATTCCTTTGGCTCTAAAAGCACCGGTATAAATATCTTCGATGGTTATTTTTTGTTGTGCTACCGATGTTAGAACACTAACAAATAAGAGAGCAATAAGTGAAATTTTTTTCATTTTTAAATAGTAATTATAAATCGACTTCAATTTTAGTGAAAAAATTACAATTAATGGCATTTTTTTTTATAAAATGCACTTATGATTTCAAATTTTTTATCGCAAACAAAATTTAACAAGTAAGATGGAAAATGTATCTTTGTGAATTAAAGCTATAAATAATTGAGAATGAATAACGCCGTTTCTGGATTTTCAAAACTTTCTAAAGAAGAAAAAATTAATTGGATTACTTCTACTTACTTTAGCCATTCGAGTGAAGCAAAATCAAATCTTTTAAAATACTTGAATTCTGATGAAGAATTACAAAAACTTCATGATGAATTTATAGAAAATGCGCTAACCAATTTTTACTTGCCTTATGGAGTAGCGCCTAATTTCATCATCAACGGAAAAAGTTATACTATTCCGATGGTAATTGAAGAAAGCTCGGTTGTTGCTGCAGCTTCAAAAGCCGCCAAGTTTTGGGGTGCTCGCGGAGGTTTTAAAACGACCATAATCAATACCGAAAAAATTGGTCAAGTTCATTTTATTTTTAAAGGAAATTTAGATAAACTGAACCGTTTTTTTGATGAAATAAAACCCTATTTTTTTGAAGACACTTCTGAAATTACCAAAAACATGCAAAAGCGTGGTGGTGGAATTTTGGATATTGAACTACGCGACAAAACATCTGAGATAGAAAATTATTATCAATTGCATGCTACTTTTAATACCAAAGATAGCATGGGTGCGAATTTTATAAATACATGTCTAGAACAATTTGCCAAAACCTTAGAAATTCAAGCCAATAATTACGAAAGTTTTTCATCTGATGAAAAAAACATTCAAATTATAATGAGCATCTTGAGTAATTATGTGCCTAATTGTGTGGTAAGAGCTGAAGTTTCTTGCCCAATTGATCAATTATCAGATGCTAAAAATAGTGACGGAACTGAATTTGCAGAAAAATTTGCAACCGCCGTAAAAATTGCTGAAATTGAACCTTTTCGTGCCGTTACTCATAACAAAGGAATCATGAATGGAATTGATGCTGTTGTCCTTGCAACTGGTAACGATTTTAGAGCAATTGAAGCTGGAGTGCATGCGTATGCTAGTAAATCGGGGCGTTATTCAAGCCTATCACATGTAAAAATTGAAAATGGCATTTTTACTTTTTGGTTAGAAATTCCTTTAGCATTGGGTACCGTTGGTGGTTTGACTTCGTTACATCCGATGGTGAAATTTTCATTGGAATTACTACAAAAACCAAGTGCGGAAGAACTGATGCAAATTGTTGCTGTTGCCGGATTGGCACAAAATTTTGCCGCACTCAAATCTTTAACAACCACCGGAATTCAGGCTGGACACATGAAAATGCATTTGAAAAATATATTAAATCAGTTTAAAGTATCAAAAGAGGAGCGTAAAATAATTTCAAATCATTTTGAAAACAATACCATTTCTCATGCTTCGGTTGTAGAATTTATTGAAAATATCCGAAAGTAAAATGAAACAGTCTTTTTATAGCAATGGCAAATTATTAATCACGGCTGAATATGTAGTTCTTGATGGAGCAGTTGCACTTGCCTTACCAACAAAATTTGGGCAATACATGACAGTAGAACCATCCGTTAATAAAGGAATTGAGTGGGCTAGTTTTGATGCAGACGGGAGTTGTTGGTTTGAAACAATCCTCTCATTTGAACAAATTCAAAAAAAAGAACTTTCAGATGAAAAAAATTCTATAAAAAATACGCTTATTGAAATTTTACACGAAGCTTATTTACTAAACCCCGACTTTATTTTAAATGCATCTGGCTATAAAATAAAAACAGAACTTACTTTTCCAAAAAACTGGGGTTTAGGAACTTCTTCCACTTTAATTAATAATGTTGCCAATTGGCTTTCAATAGATGCTTACACCCTTCTTAAAAACAGTTTTGGAGGTAGTGGTTACGATTTGGCTTGCGCCCAAAATGACGCTCCTATTTTATATCAGTTAATTGACCAAAAACCTATAGTAGAAGTTGTACCATTTGAACCTTCATTTTCTGAAAATATATACTTTGTTTATTTAAATAAAAAACAAAGTAGTAAAGCTGCTATAGCGACTTATTTTAACAGACTAGATGATATTCAAGAAAAAGTACCGTTGATGAGTGAACTTACAAACAAGTTAATCCATGCGGATTCATTTGACACCTTTTGTGCTATTTTACAATATCATGAAATTGAGATGAGTTTAATTTTAGAAAAACAAACCATTCAAGAATCATTGTTCCCAGATTTTAATGGAGTTATAAAAAGTCTTGGCGCTTGGGGTGGCGATTTTATTATGGCAGTATGTAAAGAGAATCCAAAACAGTATTTTTTAGAAAAAGGATACCCTACACTTTTGACTTATCGGGAAATGATTTTATAAATTTTCAATCAAAAAAAAAATCCGAACAAAATGTTCGGATTTTTTTTGAATTAACTTTTATATTAATAAAAATCGGCTCTTTTATCTTTAATGTCTGCTTTTTCTTTCAATGCAGGTAAAATTCTTCCTGTATTTTGAGCAGCATTAGCTTTTAATTTAGCTACATAATCATCATACTTTGGCAATTTTGGTGCTTTAGTAACTGCTTTTGTTTTTACAATAAACACTCCTGAAAATCCTTCAACTGGAGCTGAAAGTTTGTTAACTGCTGTTCCGAATGCCGTTCCAACAACTTTGCTTTCCATTCCAACATTTGGTATCAACGCGTTTTCAACAGTAACATCCATTACAGATTGAACGGAAGTTTTATTTGATTTTGCAATAGCTTCAAGAGAGGAACCAGACATTTTAGAAATGATTTTTTCAGCTTTCTTTTTATTTTTGATGGTCATTTCAACCATTGGTTTTGCTTCTTCAACCGTCATGAATCCTTTTTCATTTACTTTTTTCAATCTTGCGATAACGTTTCCAACATTAGTTACTTCAAATCGTTTGATATCACCCACGTTAGTTCCGCTTTCAAAAGACCATTTCACAATTTGTCTTTGGTTTCCAACCATTCCAAATGCTTCATCCATAGCAAAAACTTTAATTGCTGGATTCACTGTTAATTTTTGAGCTTTTGCTACTGAAGCAAAATCTTTTTCATTAGCATCCATTTCAAATTTAGTTGCTTTTGTGTAAGCGTCGTTTGTAGTAGCTTCAGATGCATCAATTTTTTGAGCCACCGTTGCTAAACGAATAGCATCTTGTTTGTCTGTTACATTGATAATATGGTAACCAAGTTCACTTTCTACCAATCCTATTGATCCAACTGAATTTCCAAATACGAAATCATTGAAAGGTTTCACCATTTGATTTGGTCCAAAATACCCTAAATCTCCTCCTTGTTGTGCAGAAGAATCATCAGAATTTGTTAAAGCCAACATCATGAAATTACCAGGATTTGCTTTAGCTTGTGCTAATAAATCATCCGCTTTAGCTTTTGCTTGTTCTTTGGTTCTTTTTTCTTTTTTGTTTGGCAATTGCGTTCCTTCCCAACTAATTAGGATGTGTGAAGCTTTTGCTTTTGCACCCGCTTTTTTTCCCATTGCTTTAGTTAAACAATAGTATTTCCCATCGATATAAGGACCATATATTTGACCAGCAGGCAAGTTATATAATGCATCCGCATGTGCTTGAGGTAAATCTTGTTTTGCGACATAAGTTGAATCGTATGGTTTATCAGAATTTGCGCCAACAAATTCGGCAACGTTAGAAGCATTTCTAAAACTTGGCAATGTATCGTTAACGCCTGTTTCTTTATTATAAACAACACTCCCAGATAATAACCCTTCAATTTTAACTTTTACTTCAGCTTCATCCGATTTTGATGGTTGATCAGAAATCAAAACGTATTCAATTTCTCTAGATTCTTCTGCTTTAAATCGTTTTTCGTTTTTCTTCATGTACTCTAAAATATCAGCATCGGTAACTTTGATTTCGCTATCTTTAATAGAAGCATATTGTACAGAAACATAATCAAAGTTTACTTTGTTTGCTTCCATTTCATATTTAAACTTTCCGTCTGCTTTGGTTGTATACATTCCAGCTTTAGCTAAAGTAATGTAAATTCCAAATTTAGAATTTAATTCAGCTTCTTTTTCTTTGTCTTTTAAGAATGTTTTTTGCTCTGGATTTTTAGCAAAATAATCGTTGAATTTTTTAATATCAAACTTACCTAATTCGTTCAAAAATTGAGGGTTTTGACCAATACTTTGATCTTTTTTGAACATTTCAATCAAATGATTTTCTCCGGTACGAACACCTGCTTTCTCAAATTGTTCTGAAATTAAAGCAATAGCAAGTTCTTGATTCCAAACTTGATTGGCTGCTTGAATGGTGGTTTGAATTTGTCCGTTTTGCCCAGGTGTTTTTTCTACATTAGAAACTTTAAGTCTAAAATCTTCAAAAACAATACCTTTTCCATTAACGCTTCCTACGTCTTTTGACTGACTTTTAAATCCATTTGAAAAAAGATCTTGGATTATAAATGCTAATAAAGCGAATGCTATAATTCCTATCAAAAGTCCGGAACGATTTCTAATTTTTGCTAAAACTGCCATTTTTATCTGTGTTAAATTTTAATTCAGTTTGCGAAAATACAATTATCTGTGAAATAATTATAGTTTATGAATAGTTTTTACGCTAAAAAATGTAATTTTTTTATTTTTTGTCAAAAACAATCATTTTTACAACACCTATTTTAGTATTTGTCGCTTCTTGTATTTCAAATTGAAAATTGTCAATTGCTATAATTTCCTCTTTTTCTGGTATTTCTTTGGTTGTGTTTACGATATAACCTCCTAAGGTTCCATACGAGTCATTTTCTGGAATATCTAAATTATATTTCTCATTTAGATATTCAACATCCAATCTAGCTGAGAAAACAAATTGATTGGAATCTATTTGAATTTCTGTTAATGTTTCCACTTCATCATGCTCATCTTCAATTTCGCCAAACAGTTCTTCTACAATATCTTCAACAGTTACAATTCCTGATGTGCCGCCATATTCATCTAAAACGACAGCCACACTTTTCCTTTTTTTAGTAAGAATATCCAAAGCATCTTTAATAAAAATCGTTTCAGGTACATATTCAACAATGGTCATGACCGACTTAATGGATTTGGGTTTTCTAAACAATTCAAAAGAATGGACATACCCAATAATATCATCTAAAGTATTCTGATAAATTAAAATTTTTGAATAACCCGTTTTTATGAACAAATTTCTCAATTCGTCAACCGAATCATACACATCAATGGCAACCAATTCTATTCGTGGCGTCATGATGTCTCGAGCTTTTACGCCCGAAAACTCAAGTGCATTTTGAAAAATTTGTATTTCAGAATCGATATTCTCTTCGTCTATAGTTGACATTTGTTCGTTTATATAAAGCTCTAATTCTGCTTTGCTAAAAAAAGAAGGCTTGTCAGATTCAATTGTTTTAAAAATCTTTTTTGAGATAAAATCAGAAATCCAAATGATGAAGGAAGAGAAAATATTGAATAATGAATAAAAAAAATGGGCTGGCAACGCAAAGAATTTTACAAGCTTATTGGCATAAATTTGAAAAAATATTTTGGGTAAAAAATCTACTACTACAATTAAAACAACAGATGAGATGATTATTTGAACCCATAAAACACCAATGTCTGAAAGCAGCAATTGAGGTAAAATAATTCTTTCGGTTATTAAATCGCCCATAAAAAAAGCGCATATTGCCATGGAAATACTATTTCCTATCAACATGGTTGCGATAAATTTTGAAGGGTTTTGAGTGATTTTTGTGATTATTTTTGCGTTGAAATTTTCTTGCTTTTTCTCAATTTCAAGATAAATTTTATTGGAAGATATAAAAGCAATTTCCATTCCAGAAAAAAAGGAACAAAGAAGTAAACAAATAATGATTACTGCTATTTCCATTTTTTAGTTGGTGTTTTTTGAATTATTTCTTTCTTCGAATTTTTTATTGAATCTACTTCTAAAAAAGAACGTGAAAAATGCCAATCCGGCTAAAATTAAACTCAACCATGGTTTATCTGTAGTGTCGCCCCATTTTGAAAAAGCATCATAAGCCATGATACAACCAACCACCAAATAAACATACTTTGTAATATTCAAATAATTCATAACTAATCGTTGTTTTCTACTTCGCCCGAAATTCGTTGCGAGTTAATTATTTTAAAATCTTTACTAAAATCAACTCCTTCGCCAAAGGTTATTCCTTTTGGATCTGAAAATTTATATCTTTTTTCTGTATAAAACCACTCTGATTTTTGATCAAAATAAAGTTGTTCAGTTTCAAAAAGCTGCCCAGTTTCGTTGGAAATTTTCACACTTCCTTGCAAATCAATCAATTCGGTTTCTTTAAAAGTCACGGCATATTTTGATGTTATGAATGTTTTTCGTCCATTTTCATCAAATATCGTAACGTTGATTCCATTTGGAAATTCGGTAAACGGAAACTTTACGGTGGCATAATCTAACATTTTCGGACTAATCAAAATCGATTTGATTCTTCCAGAATCGGTATATTTCAAATTGATAGAATCGGCTTCTCCGCTTGGCGCAAACTCTTCAAATGTTGATTGTTGTACTTCCTTAAAATTACCATCACAAGAAAAAAGCACAACGGTAATTGTTGCTAGAAAATAGATCTTGCTATGTAATTTTGAAAACAACTTCATACTATTTTGTTATTCGAACTAAAGAAATTAATTGATTTTTCTTTTCTTGAACCAAGTATCATTAAAAAACAATCCGAAACTAATACTACCATAATTCTCTTGCACCAAACCATAACTCGTTTGTCCTCTTCTACCTGCTTCAAAACCAATATTTATATTTGAAAAAGTACCTCCCAGCGGAAGCCCAAATCCAAGGGTAAGTGCCGCATCTGTAATTGATTGATTGTTGATAACCAATCCGGTATTTTCAAATCTTAAACCCGCTCTGTACGTTACTTTTTCCCAATAGTTTGTAAACGAATTGTATTTCGGAATATAAAAACCACCTACCGTAAATCTTTTTGCGTTTTCATACGATACATTATCAATATCATTAAAACGATTGGTTACTTTGCTGGTGTTTTGTAAGGTAAATTCAGAACCAATACTCCATTTTTTTGGTGAACCAAATCCGGCACTGAAAGCCGTTTTTTGTGGAATAACAATGGTTGAATTCACAACAGCTAAGGTGAAAGGATCACCCACAGTAGCAAAACTTCCGTCAGGTTGCAACTGAACAACATCAATAACTCTTGTATTGGATAGTTTCAAAGTTGTTTCTGGCGAAAAAGTAGCAGAGGTAAATAAGAATAATTTTTTGGTAACTTTCGTATTGTATGAAAATCCTGTATTGAATGTTATTCCAGATACATTGGAATTATTTACTTCGCGTGATCCATTTTGGATACCGTTCAAATAAGTAATGCTAGTAGTTTCTATTTTACCAAAATTATATTGAACATCAGCTCCAATGCTTAGATTTTTAGCTACATAAAATCCCAATCCTACAAAGGTTTTATTCACGCCTCCGAGTCCACTGTAACGAGAAACTTTAGCGTCAACACCAGTCACCACATTTTGGATTTTATATCCAACAGATGAATAAGGTGCAATTCCAAAGCTAACTCCCATTTTGCCAACAGGCAAACCAACAGCAAGATAATCAAAAGTGGTTCTTTTCGTTTTACTTTTTTGAGTACTTGTTTTTAGAGTAGATTGGGTATAAGTTCCTCCCACGCCAAAAGTCATTAACTTTAAGCTTGCCAGTTGTGCTGGGTTTTGAAGGTTTAGGTGAATACTATCTGGAAAAACCGATAAGCCAGCCATGGTTCGGCTGTCAACGGTTCCTTTAAAACGGATGTCACCTATTCCGTAATACGAATAGGGAGAAGCGGTTCCTTCTTGAGCAATTGAGGCGATGGAAATAAGCAATGAAATGCTTAAAATAATTTTTTTAATCATTTTGATTGTATTGAAAAAGTTGGTTCAAACTTTCTAATAGAAAATTTGAATTGGCAAATATGGTATTTTTTAATCGTTTAGCCAAAAATTCTGCGTTTCCGCCCGTTAAAATTATGATAAAGTTTTCATATTTGGATGAATAATCGTCAATTAATCCATCCATTTCAAATAAAACGCCGTTTACAACACCCGAATGAATCGCTTGTTCGGTGCTGTCGCCAATTATTTTATCAGGATATTGAATTTCTAATAACGGTAATTTTGCGGTATAATTGTTTAATGACTGATATCGCAGTTGAATACCAGGCGAAATAGCACCACCGTGATAATTATCTTCAGAATCAACAAAATCGTAGGTAATGCAAGTGCCTGCATCGATGATTAATCTGTTCTTATTTGGAAATTGATGTACCGCACCCGATGCTAATACCATTCTATCGATGCCTAAAGTGTGTGGTGTTTTGTATAAATTCACGAATTGAAACTTCGAATCTTTAGAAACTTCAAACCATTTTTGAGTGGTTATGACTTTTTTAAAGTCTTTATTTTCAATATTACCTACATTGGAAACGACCATTTGATTGATTTTCGGAAAACTTTCTAATTTATTTTTCAAATTCATTTCCCAATTTTCATGCGGAAATATTTCCTTGAAAACAAGGGTATTAGCTTCAAATACAGCGGTTTTGATTTGAGAGTTCCCGATATCGATGATTAAATTCATTTGGCAATAATTAAAAAGCAAAGGTACGAAATGATTTTTTTTAATAATTGTTTTGGATAAATTAAAAATCGTGTTATATTTGCACCCGCATTAGCAAGGTACCTTAGCTCAGATGGTAGAGCAATGGACTGAAAATCCATGTGTCCCTGGTTCGATCCCTGGAGGTACCACAAAACCCACTTTAACGAGTGGGTTTTTTGTTTTTTATAGTTTTTTAAACTTGTAATAATTTTACTTATGAAACTTATTTGTTTTGCGCGAGCGGTTGAAGCGGCATCCTTTTGTGGCAGCGTAGTTTACGGAGCGGCTACAAAAGATATAGCGGAAAACGCGACCTTGTTGCTAAGATAAATATTATATTTCAAGGGGTTTTGGTGCAACAAGGGCACGCCCAAAAAAAAGAGGCCATTCGTGTTTTGAATGACCTCTCTTTGAGATTTAATAATTGATTGTAACTAATTCTTTATAATTTTAGAGTGATCAAAATTTATCTTACAATCAATAGATTATAAATCAATGTTGTATTGATTTATTCCTCTTTTTTGACTTCGTCTTTTGCAAAAATATTTTCCAAACGTTTGTCTAATTTACTATCCTTGCTGTCCGGTAAATTCGGATAATTTTCCTCTTTTTGTTTTTTATTGGAATAAACAATATTCCATAATGTAAAATACATGTAAAGAGCAAAAATAATTCCACCTATGATAAAAAAACCCGGACTCATGATGTTCTTCTTTGACGGATTACTAATGCAAATAACAAAATCGTACCTGGCCAGTGGGCAGAATAAAGTGCTTCTTCTTGTCTTCCAATAATACCGAGCGATATTGAATACAACATACAAATAAAGGCTAGTATTACCGGATACCACTTAAGAATAAAATTTTTCATAATTTTTTTGGATTAAAGTTACGTATATATTACATATATTTCAAAGTTAAATAAAAGAATTAACACTTTGATAAAATACTAGATGTTTTTGTGATTTATAAAATGACATTTTTTTTTAATAGTAATTTGGACTTCAATAAGAACTAAGAAATTTTAAAAAAGCAACCATTTTAAGTAAAAAAAAGGCCATTCGTAATTTGAATGACCTTTTTGAGTTTGATAAATTAATTGTGAAAATTAATTTTTTATGAGTTTTTGGGTGCTTATATTATTATTTTCATCTGTGATTTTAACAATATACAACCCGTTTTGCAAATCGGAAATTGGATAATTATCGTTTGCGCTTTTTGGTTCAAAGGTTTTGATAAGTTGCCCTGTTACTGAAACCAATTGAACTTGCTTTGTTGGTGTATTGATATTGAAATATTTTTGTGACGGATTTGGATACAACACTATATTTTGTTGGGAATTTGTATCATTCGACATCGTAGGACTTTGATTTCCTATCACTCTAAAGCCACCAGGTTCAATAGTAATTTGTGTGGTAATTGTAGGTACATTGATGGGTGAATTATCCATTAAATTGTACCACGTTCCTGTAAACGGGAATGTCACATTCACATTATAAGTAGTTGTCGAAAAGTTGGTAAGTATAATTGCATAACTCAAATCGGATGTTTGGGTGGTGCTGGTATAAATATTCAATCTTGGGCGACCTGTTTGACTGATGTTCCAATCATAAGCTCCGTTTTCAAACAGATTTTCTGATTTTTTCAAGTTAATCATTTTAGCCCAATCGTTGTAGATAGCACTTCTGTTTGTATTTGTCAACCAATTATCAACCCATTGAGGTTGTGGTTTAGTGTCGAGTTTACAATCGGGAGATGAAAACGAAACGACATTGTTGTTGCATGTCCAAAGTGACTTTTCGTACCCTAATTCGCCAAAATGCCAAATCATTTTTGGACCAGGAACTAACAAATGAACTGCACCAAGAGCAGAAAGGCGTTTGTGAATCATGGCTAAATTACCATTAGTTTGTCCGGATTCTACCAAAGCTTTGTAGGCAATACGTTCTTCGTCATGGCTTTCTGCATATCCGATGAAACGATCATTAGATTCGGCAACACCCGTAATATCTGCAAAGTTTCCTTTGAGTAAATTTGCATACGAATCGGTCATTTTTCGCCAATGCATAATTCCTTTTGTATCACCCGAACGTTGGTAATTTGCCCATTCTACTTCTTCTTGATACGATCCGCCACTTGTGCCAAGATGTTCAAAAATGACATAGAAATTAGGATCAATTGCCCATTGAATATCGGTATATGCTTTTAATTTCGCCACACGGTCAGATCGGTAACCTTCGGTACACGTATAATCGTTTGCCGAACATTGGTTGGTGAATCCTTTTGTTAAATCCCATCTAAAACCATCTACTTTGTAATCAATCATCCAGGTTTTAATGGTTTCGGTAACGTAATTATTGGTTAGATTTTCCGGAGTTCTAAAATGGTTTATATCACTTCCCACATTGTATGTATGTGCAGGTGAAAGATTAATGTATGGATTTTCTGATGTAACGCCATTATCCCAACCATCATTGTCAGTGTCTTGCATCCACATTCTTGTAAGAGGAGATCGTCCAAAAACATGATTTAATGCTATGTCGAGAATAACTGCAATGCCATTTTGGTGACAAAGGTCAATGAACTCTTTAAATTTGGCGGGAGGACCATATCTTTTGTCTAATGCCATGTGATATGCCGTATTGTAACCCCAACTTTCATTGCCTTCAAATTCCATTACGGGCATTAACTGAATGGCATTTATTTTAAGGTTTTTGAAATAATCAATTTTGTCAATCAAACTCTGATAGGTTCTGTTAGCATCAAAATCTCTTACCAATAACTCATAGATTACTAAATCTTTTTTCTTTGGTTTTACAAAATTGGTGGTTGCTGAGCTCCAATTGTAACTCCACAAAGAATTAGTTCCTGTTTGCAAAACGGTCACTTCTCTTTCTTGACCTACTGGAAAAGCGGGTAAATTTGGAAAAAAACCAAGTGTTGCAATTTGCGGATCGTCATATTGTGAAAGCACTAATTTAGAAAATGGATCGGCAGTTTTTACTAAAGCAGGTGAATTGGCTGGTAAACTCGTTTGGTCGCATACCCAATATTGATAAGTGTAAGCTTGTCCAGATGTTAAACCGGTCAATTCGAGCCAAAATTTATTAGAACTCGGATCTTTTTTCATGGCATATGCTGATGATGGTTGGTAGTTATTGAAACTACCTGCAACATATACAAAATCTTTAAAAGGCGCATTCAATACCAAAGTTGCCTTTGTAGGGTCTAAAGCATTGTAATTAATACCATCAACAAGCCCGCTAGGAATTGCACTTGAAACTGACGTAATCGCTTTTAAAACTGTAAATGAGTAGGTTTTAGTCACACCATTTTGAGTGACTTCTAATGTATAATTATTGACGTCAGACAAAGCCGAATCGGTAAAAACATAACTTGGCGCTCCAGTTGAAGCTGCTAAATTGTTTTGAGTATTTATTGAAATACCATTTCTCTTTAAAACATAATTTGCGCTACCACTTGAATGCCTAGCTGCAACGGTAAAACTTGATGCTGCAAATTGGGTTCCGCCGGCAACAATTGAATTTAATAATGTTACTTGAAAAGAGCCTAAACTCAACACTATATCTTGCGATTTTTTATCACCTGTTCCGTTTTTTGCTTTGATTAAAAAACCAACTTTAGCGACATTGGTTGAGTTAAAAAAGTTAAAAACACTGGTATTGTATGTAAAAGAATAGGTGTCGTTAACAGTATTATAAGTCATTAATTTTCCAGTATCAGAATTGTCCCAAGTTCCATTTCCAGTGTAATTAATTAAAGTATTTGCGGTATCTTGTGCCCATACCCATGCATACAATTGATTGTTGGTAACACCCCATGTGCTTTCGTTAATAGAACTTCCGTTAACGGTTATGGTGAGTGCTTGTGTACCCTCAAACGTAGGCGAAGGTGAATAGGTATAAGTTGCCGTTTGCAGTTGTGCAAAAAATGACATTGGAATTAAAAACAATGCGAGTAGTAACTTTTTCATATTGGATTATTTATTTTAAGATTCCAAAATCATTCCTTTCAAAATAGAAATTCAGATGTAATCTTATTGATTTTACAAGGAAATAAAATGTAAAAATAGAAAAAAAAAGCACTTGAGAGTATCAAGTGCTTTTAGTTTTGTAATAAAAATATTAGTTTGGATATAAACGAATGTTATAGTTAGCAGAATTTCTGATATCTAAAACAACTTTATAGTTTCCAGCAGTAGGCACTTTCATGTTTCCACCACCTAATTTAATTTTATATTGACCTCCTGTAGTTGTATTTGCAGTACTTCCTGAAAGAGTTCCCATTTTTTCTGACCAGTCATCTTTTAAACGAATTAAAAATTCATCAGCAGCAAGAGTCAAATTGATGGTATACATTTGGTAATATGGTGAAGCTGGATCAGTAACAAATGTTAAAGGTGTTCCACTACCCCAACCGTTTGGAGTTGCAGCACCAATAATTGACACTTGTCTTTTAGCCATAGTATAAGTTCCTGCTGGCCAATTTATTCTGAAAAAATAAGTTCCTGCACCATCAGCTGGTTTAATATCTGATGAAGTACCTAATACTCCAGTAAATGCTCCAGAACCATTTGATTCTCCTTTATCACCTGACCAAGCTGGTCCTGGTGTAAATTTAAATGCTGGAGTAGCATCGTTCATCCATACAAATCCTTCGTAATTACCATCGTTTCCAGCAGAAAATAATTTAGCTACATTTGGATTATCTGGCGACCAGTTACTTCCATAACCACTAGCTCCTTGGTAATTTCCAGGAACATAAAGTCTTTGAAACTCATCATAAGTATCAAAAGCAGTTGCTGTAAAAGTAACTTCATTTGAAACTGCTTGATAAGCTGAAACTACAGTTGAAGATTGATTTAAAGGATTTCCAACGACTCTAACTTTATACGATTGAGAAGCACCAATTGGTCCGCCAGCTCCTAATAAAGCAGCGTTCAATTGTCTGTTTGTAACTATTTTTTCTAAATCGATTACAGAATTTACACTATAATCACCCAATGGAAAAACTCCAGGGGCATCAAAAGAACCTCCTGTAGCTTTAATTACTTGCAAAGTATATCTTGCAGCTGCAGAAAATCCGAACTCAGAAGAAGTCCATTTTGCTGTAAATGCATTACTTGAAGCATTGGCAGCAGACAAAGTAAAAGTTCCTCCTGTTGGAGCAGATAATACAATGTTTTGTGAAACTGACGCTACTGGATCTAATGTTTCATCGGTACATGAAACAAGAGAAGTAAACAATCCTGTCACTAAAACTAAACTTAAAATTATTTTTTTCATAACTTACTATTTATTGTTTTTTAAAGTATACATGAATCTATATAAAATAGTATTCATGTTTATATCAATCCAAAGGTCAATTTGAAATCAACCTTTGGATGTATAATATTAATACCCTGTGTTTTGTGTTAAATTTGGATTTGTATTTAATTCTGTTTGAGGAATTGGGTAAACATTAAATTTAGCATCGATTGAAGCTCCGTTTAAAGAGTTTCCTTTCCACTGCCATAATTTTGCGCTTCCAGAGAATTTATTATTTCTAATTAAATCTTGTCTTCTGTGTCCTTCCCAGTACAATTCTCTTGCTCTTTCTTCAAGAACAAAATCAGCAGTAACCTCAGCATCAGTAGCAATTGTAGCTGCATTTGCACGAGTTCTTAATGCATTGATGTATCCTCTAGCAGTAGTTTTTGAACCAACACCTTTAGCAGCTAATTCAGCATACATTAAGTAAGCATCACCCATTCTGAAAACAGGGAAATCAGTATCTGTATGTGTTTGATTAGTTCCAATTAATCCAGTTGAAGTTCTGTTTTTGAATTTTTTAACTTTCAATCCTCCATTTCCGAAGAAATCTGAAACTGAAGAAATAGTTAAAGGTGAACTTGTATCAAAAATAGCTCTAGTATCTGAACCACCAGTTAAATCTGAGAATAAATTTGCAAACTCTTTACGAGCTGCCAATCCATACCAACCACCATCAACACCCATTTCTGAGTTCCATCCTCCTGTTGAAGCATGGATTAAGAAAGTAGTACCTCCCCAAGTTTTAGTATTTATACCATTGAAACGGATTGGGAAAATAATTTCACTTTGTACAGCAGCTCTATCGTTATCAGCTAAAAATAAATCTCCGTAAGGAACATTTGCAATAGCATAAGATGAAGCAATTACAGCATTTATAGCAGCTAAAGCGTCTGTATCTTTATTTACTCCTGTAAAAACGATTGAATTTTGATATAATTTTGCTAATAACATTTTAGCAGCAATTTTATCAACTCTTCCGTACTCATTTGTTCTAGCAGCTTTTAAGTCTGCATCGATTGCGTTTAATTCAGATACTAAATAATCAAAAACGAAAGCTCTGTCTTTTTCAACTGGTTTTGTTCCAACTAAATCATTTTCTGTAGCAAAAGCCACTTTACCAAAAAGGTCAATTCCATGATAGTAAGACAATGCTCTTAAGAAACGAGCTTCTGCTCTGTAAACTTTAATTTCAGTTTTTAAAGCATCTGAAACTCCTCTTGAAGCAAGTTTTGCATCTGTAGTTTCACGTAAAAACTCATTTGCTATCCCTACTTGGTAGAAAACTCTAGCATAGAATGCTTTTACAAAACGGTTATCTGCATTCCAAGTGTGATTGTTCAATTCTGGCAAAGTTGGATCACCCCAAGAAACCATAGCTTCATCAGTAGGTAATTCTTGTAATTGCCACAATCCTCTTAAATACTGACCAAAACCTTCGTCAATACCTTGAATATCTGCACTTCCATCAGGACCATTTTGACCTGTAACAGCTAAACCTCCGTAGATTTTAGCTAAAAATTGTTTGTATGCTGCTGGATCTTTGTAAAACGCTTCAGCTGAAAAGTCGTCATCATCTTTTGGAGTTACTGTTAAATCATCTGTACAAGCAGTGAAAAGAGTAATTAATCCAAAAAATACAAGAAATTTAAAATTTAATGATTTCATCTTTTTCATAATATTAGGTTATTAAAAATTATAGTTTAATCCAAATAAGAACATTCTAGCACGTGGATAAATAGTACTATCTATACCCCCAAAAATTTCAGGATCCATTCCTTTGTATTTAGAAATAATTAATACGTTTTGCATACCTGTGTACAATCTTACTGATTGAGATTTAGCTCCAAATGGATTTTTTAGTAAATATCCAACCGTTACGTTATCCCATTTTAACCAAGATGCATTCTTAACATAGTAATCAGATTCTGCTCTTTTTTGTGTAAATAATGTGTTATCAAAATCTACAGTTGTGTTGTTAATAGCGTTTATGTTATTATCAGAAATACTTTGAGAAAGGAAACTTCTACTTGCATTTACATTGTCAAAAACATAATTACCTAAGCTAGATCTCCAAGCCATAGAAAAATCCCAGTTTTTGTAGTTGTAATTGGTCATTAATCCCATGGTTACATCTGCATTTGGTTTTTGAACAGCGTGTTTGTCTAATGAAGTAATTTGACCATCTCCATTGTTATCTACATACAATCCTTCAATTGGTTTTCCGTTTGCATCATATACTTGCTCATATAACCAAAATGTGTAAGGAGATAATCCTTCTTGGTTAATTTGCGTATTTAAATCAAGTCCTACAGAACCAGTTTGGTACTCCAAACCTTGTAAGTTTGTAATTTTGATTTGATTATATGCTATGTTATAATTGAAAGTCAATTTAGAATTTTCAGTTTGAATTACATCATAACTTAAACCTAATTCAGCTCCTTTTGAAGTTAATTCTCCAATATTTGCAGTACCAGCAGTTCTAAAGTTTTGTAAAGCTCCTTCTGGAACGTAAGCAAATAAATCAGTTGTCACTTTGTTATACACATCCAATGTTCCTGTTAATTTGTTTCCGAATAATCCAAAATCTAAACCAATATTATAGGTCGTAGTTTCTTCCCATTTTAAGTCTTCATTATATCCTTCTGGACGACCTAATTGGAAAAATTCATTTCCGAATTGGTACGTAGCTCCCGAGTTTGGTCCGCTTAAATTATATCTTTTGAAATAATCGTAAGCTCCTTCAATTTGTTGTTGTCCTGTAACACCCCATCCTAAACGAAGTTTTAAATCAGAAACTGTTTTTGAGCTTTTCAAGAAATCTTCGTTAGAAATTTTCCAAGCAAAAGCGGCTCCAGGGAAGTTACCCCAACGGTTTATTTCTGAGAATCTTGAAGACCCGTCTCTTCTATAGTTAACAGTCAATAAATATTTATCGCTTAAATCAAAATTCAATCTTGCATAGTAAGCTTGTAAGTTTACACCAGGAGAGGTATACACATCTGGATTTTGATTAGCAATTGGCAATAAAGTATTGGTTGAATTATAATTTTCAGAAGTGAAATTTTGATACGAATACCCAGCTGTTAAATCAACTTTAGCATTTCCGAATTTTTTGTTATAGTTTAGATACGTATCTAACAACGTATTTTCAGATTCTGCCCAAGAAGTACTGTAATTTCCAAGTTGTCCTGCATTGAATAATCCTGATCTAGAATTTGCATCAGCTTGAAACACACCTTCAGAACTATTTTTATCATAACCTGCATTTACTACTACTTTAACATCTTCAAAAAAGTGTAATTTATATTCTGTTTGTAAATTACCATAAATTCTATTGTTTTTACCAATGTTTGATTTTTGGTATAATAAAGCAACTGGATTTGAAGCACCGTAAACGGTATAATTATTTGGAGAATTTAAAGTATAGTTTTCATTGTATCCACCAAAAGCAGATGCTGGATCGTACACTGATTGTGTAGGATCAGAAGAAATAGCTGCTCCGATAGCACCTTCATCAGCATATCTGTTTTTTTCATATGCGTAGTTAGCGTTCAATTGAAATTTCAAGTGATTATCCAAAAAAGAAGGTGTCATAGACAAACCAACGGTTTTTCTATCATAATTTGAAGTAGCTAAAACTCCATCAATATTTGTATTACCTACAGATAATCTAGTTGGCAATACTTTCAATAAATTTCCTCTAACAGAGAAATCGTTTTGAGTAGTAACTCCTGTATTGAAAATTTCATCTTGCCAATCGGTATCACTGGTTCCAAGTAAACCAACTCTTGTAGGTACATAAGTAGTGATTAAATTTCTGAACCCATCAGCAGAATATACATTTGCTTTTTTAGCAACTGTGTTAAGAGTAACCATTGAGTTGTAAGTAAATTTAGTTCCTTCTTGTTTAGAACCTTTTTTAGATGTAATCAAAACAACACCATTAGATCCACGAGAACCGTAAATAGCAGTTGCAGAAGCATCTTTCAAGATAGAGAACGATTCAATATCATTAGGGTTGATAGAAGACAATCCTTTATCAACTGGTAAACCATCAATCACAACCAATGGATCATTTGTTGCAAATAATGAAGCACCACCTCTAATTCTAATTGCAGCACCATCTCCTGGACGACCTCCTTGAGTAACTACAACCCCTGCAACTCTACCGTTAAGTAAGTTTTCAGTATTTGTAATTGCTCCTCTGTTAAAGTCTTTAGAAGATAAAACAGCTACAGAACCTGTTGCGTCTTTCTTTCTTACAGATCCATAACCAACTTGAACCAAAACTTCTTGAAGTTGATTATCTGATTCTTGAAGTTTGATCTCTACTGATTTTTGTGCATTAAAAACTACTTTTTGGTTTGCATAACCAATAAAAGAAAATGAAATTACATCATCTTTTTTCAATTTAGATAATTCAAATTTACCGTCTAAATCGGTAACAGCACTTTGTTGTGCTCCTTCTACAATTACATTCACTCCAGGAAGAGGTTGATTTGATTTTGAATCAACTACAACTCCGTTTAATGTGCTTTGAGCTAGCAAACTAGCAGGTAGCAAGAGGAATAAAAATAACAACTTTTTGTAAATTGTTTTCATACGTTTTGTTTAGGTTAAAAATAATTTTAAAGCCAAAGCTTTTAGTTTGGAATGTTAAAATTATGTATTTATTTGAGATAAAAAAATTTTGTTGTTAAAAAGTGCTTTCGAAAACGTTTTCGTGTTAACAACTTTATCAATATTCCTTGTATTTATTAGCTTAAATTGCGAATCATAAAATTTTAGAAAAGAATTATTTAATATTTAATAATTAAACAATACAAATGAGAAGAAAAATCACATTAAAGCACATTGCTAAAGAACTTGACATCTCCATTTCAACAGTTTCTAAATCATTAAGAAACAGTCAGGAAATTAGTGCTGAAACTCGAGAAAAGGTTCAAGCATTTGCTAAATTATATAACTATAAACCAAATAACATTGCACTAAGTTTAAAAAACAAAAAAACAAAAACAATTTGTATCATTATTCCTGAAATTATTCATCATTTTTTTACTTCGGTTATCAGTGGTGTCGAAAAAATTGCCAACGAAAAAGGGTATAATGTAATCATTTGTCTTTCTGACGAATCGTTTGACAAAGAGGTAATCAACATGGAAATGCTTGCTAACGGAAGTATTGACGGATTTATAATGTCATTATCAAAAGAAACCCAACAACGAAAAGATTTTCATCATATTACAGAAGTAATCAATCAAGGAATGCCTGTGGTAATGTTTGATCGGGTTACCAACGAAGTTTTATGTGATAAAGTAATTATTGATGATAAATTGGCTGCATTTAATGCGACACAGTTTTTCATTAATAAAGGATTTAAAAAAATTGGTTTGATTACAACGGTTGATTATGTAAGTGTAGGAAAACTTAGAACAGAAGGATATTGCAATGCACTTAAAAATAGTGAGATTCCTTATAACGAAAATATTGTTGTAAAAATTGAAGACACTTCTGACTTTGAGTCTGAAATTATTGAATTGATACAAAAAAATGAACTTGAGGCTATTTTTGCAGTTAACGAAATATTTGCCGTTACCGCCATCAAAGCGGCTTTTAAATTGGGCAAAAAAGTTCCAGAAGATATATCAATTATAGGTTTTACAGACGGAATTATTTCTAAATATTCTTCCCCATCCATAACAACAGTTGGGCAAAATGGGATTCATATGGGAGAAAAAGCAGCCAAGATGCTTATTGAAAAATTAGAAACAGAAGAAGACGAAAATTATGAAGAGCAATATCGAACTGAAATTATTATTACAGAATTAGTCGAAAGAGAATCAACCTTTACAAATTAAATTTATAAACAAAAAACGTTTGCGTTTGTTTGAAAAAGGCATTTTTAACATCAATATTTCAGTGATTATAAAACTTTTATATATTTACAATCAAATATAATTAAACTAGTTTCGATAAGATTAAAAAAAGAATAACCAACCTTATTCTTTAAATAATAAAAATATGGAAAAACGCACTTTAAACTTTTGGCAAATTTGGAACATGAGTTTCGGATTTTTGGGGATTCAATTCGGATTTGCCCTTCAGGGAGGATTCATGTCTAGGATATTTCAAACACTTGGAGCAGAAGTAGATAGTATTCCAGGATTATGGATTGCAGCACCTTTAACCGGACTTGTAGTGCAACCAATTATTGGCTATCTGTCAGATAACACGTGGAGTCCAAAATTTGGAAGAAGAAAACCTTTTTTCCTTATTGGTGCGGTATTAGCATCCATAACGCTCTTTTTCATGCCTCATTCGCCAGTTCTTTGGATAGCGGCAGGTTTATTGTGGGTTTTAGATTCGTCCATTAACATAAGTATGGAGCCATTTCGTGCGCTCGTAGCAGACAAATTACCCGAATCGCAACGTTCCAATGGATTTGTAATTCAAACTTTAATTATCGGTATCGGCACGTGGATTGCTAGTAACTTGCCTTGGTTGGTAAACAAAATGGGGGTGAGTAATGAAGCTGCTGCTGGGGTTATTCCACAATCTGTTGTTGTTGCATTTTCTATTGGTGCTTTTGTTTTTTTAACGAGTATTATTTACACCTTATTAACCACTAAAGAAGACCCACCGGTTGATTTAGAAAAATTTCTATCAGAAAAAAAAGAATCTCGATTTATTACAGATTTAATTCAAAGCTTGAAAGAAATGCCATCAACTATGAAAAAATTAGGACTTATCCAATTTTTTAGTTGGTTTGCCTTTTTTACAATGTGGAGTCTTTCAACACCTGCATTAACAGAGCATGTTTTCAATTCTCCAAAACCAGATGTTAAAGAATATGCTATGTTAGATAAAGAAGGTAAAGAGCTTAAAAATGAAAATAAAGTAGTAATTTATTTGAATTCAACTAAAGAATTAGAATACAAAGCAAAAGACAAAATTTATAACAATGCTGCTGATTTAGTTGGTTCTTCTACTGGAGTGTATGGACTATCTTCAATGGCTTTTGCATTATTATTGTCTTTTTATACCACCAAAAATAAAATCAATAGAAAATACATTCATTTAGGTTCATTGCTCTTGGGTGGATTGGGATTTCTTTTTATGTTTTATGCAACCCCTTCAACTTTGATGTATTCCTTTATTTTAATTGGATTTGCTTGGGGAAGTATTCTGTCTATGCCTTACGCGATGCTTTCTAGCTCCGTTAACCCAAATAAAATGGGCATGATGATGGGATTGTTTAATATGTTTATAGTAATTCCACAAATTATTGCCGCTCTTGGCGGAGTCAATTATTTGTATAAATTAATAGGCGATGCACACATCAACGCGATGATTTTAGCAGGAATATCTTTAATTCTAGCAGGATTATGTAATTTATTAATAACAGATAAAAACGCCATTTCAGGTTAAAATAAAATGACAAAAAAAGCATTCATATTCGATCTTGACGGAGTAATTGTGGACACGGCTAGATACCATTTTTTAGCATGGGAAAAAATTGCAAAAAACTTAGGTATTGAATTTACTAGTGAACACAACGAATTGTTAAAAGGAGTTAGCCGCGTTCGATCACTCGATATCATTTTAGGACTAGGAAAAGTCGAAGCTTCTCAGGAGCAAAAAGACCAATGGCTGATTCAAAAAAACGAGGATTACTTAACTTATTTAGTCGATATTGACCAAAGCGAAATTTTACCTGGAGTTTTGTCTGTTTTAGAATTTCTGAAATCAAAACAACAACCTATTGCACTTGGTTCTGCTAGTAAAAACGCACGGCCTATTTTAGAAAAAACCGGAATTATATCTTATTTTGATGTGATTATTGACGGAAATGATGTAACCAACGCCAAACCAGACCCTGAAGTTTTTCTTCAAGCGGCTCAAAAATTAGGCATTTCTAATGAAAACTCTATTGTTTTTGAGGATTCAGTTGCTGGAATTCAAGCAGCAAATATAGCGACCATGACAAGTATTGGAATTGGTGACGAAGCTATTTTAAACGAAGCTAAACACAATTTTAAAGACTTCACTTTCATAAATGAAGCTTTTTTAAATTCACTTATAAATAATTAAAAATTGAAATCGGGATACAATAACCCATTTTCAAATTTTCAAATTTTCAAATTAATAAAATGAACCAAGATTACATTAAGCCAGACAACTGGTCGATTATTGAAGAAGGATTTGATGTGGAACGAGTAAAATCGTCCGAAAGTCTTTTCAGCATTGGAAACGGCGCCATGGGGCAACGTGCCAATTTTGAAGAAGCATATACAGGAGAAACGTTTCAAGGAAGTTATATTGCCGGAATTTATTATCCAGACAAAACAAAAGTGGGCTGGTGGAAAAATGGCTATCCAGAATATTTTGCAAAAGTATTGAATGCACCCAATTGGATTGGAATCGAAATTGAAATAAATGGGGAAAATTTAGACTTACACAAATGTGCTTCGGTTCGTAATTTTCGCCGAGAATTGAATATGAAAGAAGGATGGTACCATCGTTCTTTTGAAGCTACGTTACAAAACGGAACCGAAATTGCCGTTAACGTAAAACGTTTTTTATCTTTAGATTTAGACGAAATGGGAATCATCAATTATGAAATTTCTCCGTTAAACAAAGATGCCAAAATTATTTATAAACCCTGTATCGATGCAGGAGTTACCAATGAAGACGCCAACTGGGAGGAGAAATTTTGGGAACCAATAGAAGTAAAAAATGGAAACCAAGATGCTTATGTAACGGCACAAACGTTTAAAACCCATTTCAAAGTGACCACATTTATGCACAACAGCATTTGGTCAAACGGAAAAAATGAAAACGCATGTCCTGTTTCAACCGATGCTTCCAATGATAAAATCCAACACCGTTATGAAACCGTAATTGGTAAAGGTCAGACCTCAGCGATTCAAAAAATGGGTGGTTATACCGTTTCAATGAACCATGCCAATACACAAACGGCAGCTGAAAACGTCATTAAATCGGCTTTAGCCAAAGGATATGAAACATTATTAGAAGAACAAAAAGAAGCTTGGTCTAAAATTTGGGAAATGTCTGATATAACTATTGAAGGCGATGTGAAAGCACAACAAGGAATTCGTTTCAATATTTTTCAATTAAACCAAACTTATTTAGGTAAAGATTCTCGTTTAAATATTGGTCCAAAAGGATTTACTGGAGAAAAATACGGAGGATCAACGTATTGGGACACCGAAGCCTACTGTATTCCTTTTTACATGGCAACAAAAGACCAAGAAGTTGCGCGTAATTTATTGACCTATCGCTACAATCAATTGGATAAAGCCATTGAAAATGCAGCTAAATTAGGTTTCAACAACGGTGCCGCTTTATATCCAATGGTAACCATGAATGGTGAAGAATGTCACAATGAATGGGAGATAACTTTCGAGGAAATTCATAGAAATGGAGCCATCGCTTTTGCCATTTTTAACTATTACCGTTTTACTGGAGATTACAGTTATATTCCAGAAAAAGGTTTGGAAGTATTGATTGGAATTGCTCGTTTTTGGCACCAAAGAGCTACTTTCTCTACAAACAAAAATCAGTACGTTATTTTGGGAGTTACAGGTCCAAATGAATACGAAAACAATGTGAATAATAATTTTTACACCAATTATATAGCTAAATGGTGTATTGATTATGCCGCAGAACAAATTCAGAAAGTATCGTTAGAGTACCCATCCGATCACAAACGAATAGTCGAAAAAGTACAGTTATCGAATGCCGAATTACAAGAATGGAAAAAAGTAGCAGACAATATGTATTTTCCTCAATCGGAAGAATTGGGAGTGTATTTACAACAAGACGGTTTCTTGGACAAAGAGTTGGTTCGCGTGGCCGATTTAGATAAAAGTCAACGTCCAATCAACCAAAAATGGTCTTGGGATAGAATATTACGTTCGCCTTACATCAAACAAGCCGATGTTTTGCAATGTTTTTACTTCTTTGAAGAACATTTTTCAAAAGAACAATTGAAAAATAATTTTGAGTTTTACGAGTCATTTACGGTTCATGAAAGTTCGCTTTCACCATGTGTTCACTCTATTCAAGCAGCCGTTTTGGATAAAATGGAAATGGCGTACACTTTTTATTTAAGAACCTCTCGTTTGGACTTAGATGATTACAACAAAGAAGTGGAAGAAGGATGTCACATCACCTCGATGGCTGGTACTTGGATGAGTATTGTGGAAGGTTTTGGTGGTATGCGTGTAAAAGACAATACCCTTCATTTTGCCCCAAAAATCCCAAAAGAATGGCAAGGATATTCCTTTAAAATCAATTTCAGAAACCAAATAATAAAAGTATCTGTAAATCAAAAAGCAACCCAAATTGCTATGGAGGGTAACAATTCGATTACTGTTTTGGTGCATGGAAAAGAAGTGGTTGTTGAGGCTAATGATTTGGTTACGGTTTAGTTTTTTGAACCATTAAGAAATTAAGATTCATTAAGGTTTTACAAACACCAATAGGACTTTCCATTTTTTTTTGAAGGGAAAGACCATTATTAGAAATCGTGGGCAGAACGACTGCATATTCGATTTGAATTTTTGTTAAAAAATAAATAATTATCATGAAAAAAATTATTTTCTTATTACTAGTTAGCAGCAATTTATTTGCGCAAATAGACCGCGTTGAACCGCCTTTTTGGTATGCAAATATGCAAAATCCAGAAGTGCAAATTTTATTTTATGGCAAAAATATTGCTCAAAACGAAGTAACTATTTCCAATAATGTTATCATCAACAGTATTCGAAAAACAGAAAACCCAAACTATCTTTTTGTAACCATAGACACCAAAAATGTTACGTATCAAGAACTTACTTTTTCTTTTTCAAAAAACAAAAAAGTAGCTTTTACCCAAAAATATGAACTTCGCAAACGTAAAGAAAATTCAAGATTTAGAAAAAGTTTTGACCCCTCAGACATGATGTATTTAATCATGCCCGATCGTTTTGCCAATGGAAACCCAAACAACGATAGCGACAATTCGGTGGTAGAAAAAGCGGATAGAAAAAACCCAGGAGGTCGCCATGGTGGTGATATTGAGGGAATTATCAAGAATGTTGATTATTTAAAAGAGCTGGGTGTTACTGCATTGTGGAGTACGCCAATGTGTGAAGACAATGACAAAACCTATTCGTACCACACCTACGGACAATCGGACGTGTATAGAATTGACCCTCGATATGGCACCAACGAAGAATATGTAAAATTGGCGGCTACCTTGCACCAAAACGACATGAAATTGATAAAAGATTATGTTACAAACCATTGGGGAGCAGAACATTGGATGTTTAAAGACATGCCAGCTTACGATTGGTTTCATCAATTTCCGGGTTATTCGCAATCCAATTATCGCATGACGACACAATATGATAGCAATGCCTCAGCTATAGACAAAAAGCAATGTATGGATGGATGGTTTGTGCCTTCTATGCCCGATTTGAATCAATCCAATCCGTTAGTTTTGAATTATTTAACTCAAAATGCGATTTGGTGGATAGAATATGCCGATTTGGATGGTTTTAGAGTAGATACTTATTCATATAACGACAAAGAAGGCATTGCCAAATGGACCAAAGCCATTACAGATGAATACCCACTTTTCAATATTGTTGGCGAAGTATGGATGCACGATCAAGCCCAAATGTCGTATTGGCAAAAAGACAGTAAAATTGGCGCAATCCAAAGCTACAATTCGAATTTACCGAGTGTAATGGATTTTACTTTACACGATGCAATAGGAAACGTTTTTAACGAAGATCATCAAACTTGGGATCGAGGAATGATTCAAGTTTATGATAATTTTGCTAATGATTTCTTGTATCCAAATCCCAATAATTTATTAGTCTTTACTGAAAATCATGACACGGGAAGATTCAATGAGATTTACAAAAGTGATTTCAAAAAGTATCAAATGGCAATGACATTAATCGCAACCGTTCGAGGAATTCCCCAACTTTACTATGGTTCAGAAATTGGAATGAAAGGCGACAAATCAAAAGGTGATGCCGACATTAGAAGAGATTTTCCAGGCGGATGGAATGGGGATGTAAACAATGCTTTTACCAAACAAGGAAGAACTGCAGAACAGCAAAAATTCTTTGAATTCTCATCAAAATTATTCACTTGGAGAAAATCAAAAGAAGTAATTCATTCTGGAAAAATGACTCATTATGTGCCTGATAATAATGTATATGTATATTTCAGACACAATGAAAAAGAAACTGTAATGGTGATTATCAATAATAATTCTGATAAACAAACTTTGAAAACCAATCGATTTAAAGAGTCAATTCAAAATTTGAAATCTGGAAAAGAAGCGGTATCAGGAACTTTTTTCGATCTAAATAATGACATTGAAATTGAAGGTAAATCAGCCTTAATATTAGAATTGAAATAATATGAACCGATTTTTAATTTACTTTCTATTGATGAACTTCTTAACCTTTGCACAAAGCAAAATGGAAATGGTTGAACTTATTGATAATAGCAAATTTGAAGGTAAAATATATAGAATTGAGAACTTCTCAACCAAATATATTAAACCTAGAACAGTTGATATTTGGGTGCCAACCAATTACGCCAAGGATAAAAAATACAGCGTTCTTTATATGCACGACGGGCAAATGTTATTTAACGCAACTACTACTTGGAACAAACAAGAGTGGATGGTGGATGATGTTTTGAGCAAATTAACTTCTGAAAATAAAATTGAAGAGGTGATTGTGGTAGCCATTTGGAATATTCCTGCCATTCGTCACTCCGATTTATTTCCGAAAAAACCATTGTTAGGGCTAACTAAAGAGGAGCAAAAATTAATTTTTGAAGAAGCCCATAAATTAAATTATCAGTTCAATTTAAACGATATCAATTCAGATAATTATTTGAAATTTATAGTTGCAGAGGTAAAGCCATTTGTGGATTCTAATTTTTCAGTTTTCACAGATGCCAATCACACTGCAATAATGGGTTCAAGTATGGGCGGGCTAATTTCTATGTATGCCATTTGCGAATATCCAAAGGTGTTCAGTAAAGCCGCTTGCCTATCAACGCATTGGTTAGGCTTTAGAGAATTTGAAAATAATCCAATTCCTGAGAGCTTTTTTAAATACATGAGCGCCAATTTACCCGATCCAAAAAATCACAAAATCTATTTTGATTACGGAACAGAAACTTTGGATGCTAGTTATTTGAAATACGAATATCGTGTGGATGTAACATTGAAAACAAAAGGATACAATCAACAAAATTTCAGAAACCTAAAATTTGAAGGTGAAAATCATTCGGAGGCTTCTTGGCAAAAAAGATTACATATACCACTTGAATTTATGTTTGAAAAACAAATACATTAAAAATTATGAAAAAAATACTTTTTACTGCACTCCTATTCTCAACTTTATTAAGTTGTAAAAAGGAAAACGAACAAAAATCGGAAAACAATTCTAGTTCGCAAATAGCTGCAATTACTCCTGAAACAGAAGAAAATGCCGTGATTTATGAGGTGAATATCAGACAATATTCTGAAGAAGGAACGTTTAGTGCGTTTACCAAAGATATTCCACAACTTAAAGAAATGGGAGTTAAAATTCTTTGGGTGATGCCGATATTTCCAATTTCTCAAACTAAAAGAAAAGCAACCGGTGGCGATAACAGCAAGTTTGCTTCTGAAATGCCAAAGGAAGAACAATCAAAATACTTAGGAAGTTATTACGCTGTTTCCGACTTTAAAAAGGTAAATCCTGAATTTGGAACTATCGAAGATTTCAGAAATTTGGTGAAAACCGCTCACGAAAATGGCATTTATGTAATCTTGGATTGGGTACCAAATCACACTGGTTGGGATCATGTTTGGATTAAACTGCATCCTGAATTTTACACTCACAATGAAAAAGGGGAAATCATTGATCCTATTAATCCTGAAACAGGGAAAAGTTGGGGTTGGACAGATGTTGCTGATTTAAATTATGACAATAAAGGGCTTCGCGAAGCAATGTCGGGCGATATGATGCACTGGATAAAAAACGAAAATATTGATGGATTTCGTTGTGATGTAGCTGGAAATGTGCCACTCGATTTTTGGTCATCAACCATTCCGAAATTAAGAAAAGAGAAAAATATTTTCATGCTTGCCGAAGCCTGGGAACCTGAATTACTAAAATTGAATCTTTTTGATATGTGCTATGGTTGGGAAACCCACCATATTATGAATAGAATTGCTAAAGGAGAAAACACGGTTTCAGAATGGGATAAAAACATACTTGAAAACACTAAAAAATACGAAGCCAATGATATTTCAATGAATTTTGTTGATAATCATGATGAAAACTCCTGGAACGGAACCATGAAAAGCCGACTTGGAGCTGCCGAAGAAACCATGACCGCATTATCGTATCTAACTCCGGGAATGCCTTTGGTATATAGCGGTGACGAATACGGATTGGATAAAAGCTTGAAATTTTTTGAAAAGGATTCCTTTACAAAAGTAAAAGGAAAACAGTGGGAATGGAGAGTAAAATTAGGCAAGCTTAAAAATGAAAATAGCGCTTTAAATGGCGGTAAAAAAGCAGCTTCTTATACTCGAATTTCAACTTCCGACGACACAAAAATTTTAGCTTTTTCAAGAGCAAAAGAAAAAAATAAAGTAATTTATTTAGGTAATTTATCAAAAACCAATACTAAATTTACCGCTGCGCTTGAAGGAAAATTCACTGATTACATGACAGGCGAAAAAGTAAATTATTCAAAAAATCAAACGTTTACTTTCAAGCCTTGGGAATACAAAATTCTTATAGCAAATTAATACCTTTCAATAAAATAAAAAGCACAAATCAGTCCGGTTTGTGCTTTTTTATTTTACTACCTTTGCTAAATCAAGTAAAGCTTGATAATTATCTATGAATCAAAGTTTCGATATACTAATTGTAGGAGGTGGTGCTGCTGGCTTTTTTGCAGCCATCAATATTGTAGAACGCAATCCGAAACTCAAAGTGGCGATTCTTGAACGAAGCAAAGAAGTACTTTCCAAAGTTCGTATTTCAGGCGGCGGACGTTGCAATGTAACGCATGCTTGTTTTGAACCCAATGAATTAGTCAAATTTTATCCACGTGGCGAAAAAGAATTACGAGGTCCATTCCATCAATTTTGTTCGGGTGATACTATAGAATGGTTTGAAAAACATGGCGTTGAACTCAAAATTGAAGACGATGGCAGAATATTTCCAGTTTCAAATTCATCTCAAACAATTATAGATTGCTTCATAAATACTACTCATAAATTAGGCATTTCCATCTTAACAGGGCAAAGCGTACAATCGATTTTCAAGACAGAAAATTGCTGGAAAATTGAAACTCAATCCGAAAATTATCTTGTCGAAAAAATCATTCTAGCAACTGGAAGCAATCCAAAAATTTGGGATTTACTGCACACTTTTGGTCACGCCATAGTTACTCCCGTCCCGTCTCTTTTTACCTTTAATATCAAAGATGCCCGAATCAAAGATTTGCCAGGCATAGCGTCTCAAGCCAGCATCAAAGTAAAAGATACAAAACTCGAGTCTTCAGGCCCGTTATTGATTACCCATTGGGGAATGAGCGGTCCTGCTATTTTGAAATTATCAGCTTGGGGAGCACGAATTTTACACGACAAAAACTATCAATTTACCATCGAAGTCAATTGGCTTCATGACAAAGAAATGGAAGAAACCGAAATGCTGTTAAAAGAACTCAAGCTAGAACATGCAAAGAAAACAGTAGTTAAAAAATCGCCTCTAGAACTGCAAAATCGTTTGTGGGAAAGTTTGGTGTTGGCTTCAGGAATTAACAACGAAACCAAATGGGCTGATTTGTCCAAAATCCAATTACAAAACTTGGCAAGCCAACTCACAAAAGGGATTTTTCAAGTCAATGGCAAAAGTACTTTTAAAGAAGAATTTGTTACAGCAGGTGGCATCGATTTGAAAGAAATTAATTTCAAAACGATGGAAAGCAAATTACATCCCAACCTCTATTTTGCTGGCGAAATTATCAATATAGATGCAATCACAGGCGGCTTCAACTTTCAAAATGCTTGGACAAGTGGTTTTATTTTAGCACAAAATATTTGATTTTTTTAGAAGAAAACAAATTTCATTTCAAACAAAATTCCTCCCGCTTTCCACTCTAGCCTTCGGTCAAAAGGCTTTTTTTCTTTGCGCTAAAAAGAGCTCCCAAGGTCGCTTTTTTAGCACAAGAAAAAAATAGCCTTTCTTCCCTCAGGGCTGCCGTTTCAATCGGGTCTAAAATAGAAATAGATCGTTTTAAACTTGTTTTGTTTTTATCGTAAATAAAAAACAAATTAAAAAGGCTTTAATTAATATCGTAAAATGAAGTACTATTTTTAACATAAAAATTATGAAATATAAACAAAAAACGTTCAAAATTTGTAAGTTGTTAAAAATCAACCTACATTTGAAATCTATTAAACCAATTCCCCATGAAAAAAATTACACTGTTATCATTATTTGCTATTGTTTTTACATCCGTTTTTTCAGCCTATTCACAGGCTGGGTTTACATGTAGTACGCCCATAGCTATCACTAATCTACCATATTCCACTTCAGACAATACTGCCAACTTTGGAGATATTTATGATGTTATTCAGGGAACAGGTTGTGTAAATGCCACTGGAAATTACATGAGTGGTAACGATGTATTTTATTCATACACCCCAACATCAAACGGTTTAATCAACATCAATTTTACTCCAACAGGATCCTATTCAGGTATCTTTGTTTATGATGGTTGTTCAAATGTGGGTGTAACTTGCCTGGCAGGAGTAGCTAATTCCAATACAACTGTTAGACAAATTTCAAATTTAAATGTCCTTGCAAATCATACCTATATTATTGCAATTTCTACATGGGCAACACCTCAAACAGTTGCTTATACATTACAAATAGAAACCGTAACTTGTCCAACACCTACTCAAGTGGCGGTAACTTCAAGTATATCGGCATCATCTGCCGGTTTTACTTGGGCAGCATCAAATACTACTTCTAATTATGAAGTGTATGCAGCACCTTGTGGAACTCCGGCTCCATCTTCCTCTGTTAATGCAGCTGCAGTTGGAACTTTTGTATCCACTAACAATTATACTTTTACGAATCTAACCCCAAACACGTGTTATAATTTTTATGTAAGAGCCATTTGTTCGGCCAGCGACAGAAGTAATTGGACCACCGCATTGGCAGTAACTACCACTTCTGCACCAATAACAAATCCAGTTTGTGGCGGAACATTTATTGATAATGGAGGTGCAAACGGAAATTACACATCAAATCAAAATTCAACTTACACCATTTGTCCTCAAAATGCAGGAGAAATTGTAACGGTTGTTTTTAACTCATTTGATGTGGAACAAAATTTTGATGCCCTTTATGTTTTCAATGGAAATACTACATCAGCGCCTCAAATTTCAAGCGGAAATGTTGCATCGAACGTTCCAGGTGGATTAGCAGGTGGTTTTTGGGGAACTACAATTCCAGGACCATTTGTGGCAAATAATTCAACTGGATGTTTAACTTTTAAATTTATAAGTGACTCAATTACTAATAAAACAGGATGGAATGCTTCGGTAAATTGTGGAGCTCCTGCAACCTGTCAAATGCCTACCGCGATATCATCAAATACAATTGGTTTTTCAACAGCTAACATTGCTTGGACAGGCCCATCAAATGCAAGCCAATGGGAAGTAATCATACAACCTGCAACTGTTGCTGCACCTAGTGCAACTTCTTCAGGAACCATTTCAACAACCAATTCCTTTCAAGCAACCGGTTTGAATTTAGGTACTGCATACAAAGTATTTGTTCGTGCCATTTGTTCAACTACAGATAAAAGTTTGTGGACTAGCCCTATCACATTTACAACTTTGAATTGTGCTTCAACAACAAGTTTTATGAGCCAAATAACCAGCTCGAGTGCAGTTGTTAATTGGTATAATTCAACGCAACAAGCTCAAACAAACGGTCAATGGGAATTGATTATTCAGCCCGCGGGAGACAGTGCTCCAACACTTGCAACCCCAGGAATTGCTGTGTCAAGCAGCCCATATTCCATAACTGGCTTAACTTGTGGTACAAGTTACAAAACGTATATGCGTTCATTTTGTAATAATGGATGGACATCTTGGTCAACTGGAACCACTTTTACAACAAGCGTTTGTACCTTAACCAGCGGTCAACCCAATAATTTAAGCGTTTGTAGTGACAACGGTTATGGATGTGTGACTTTGACAAGTAATAACGCACCCATATTAGCTAACTTAAACCCTTCTTTGTATACTATTAGTTATTATCTTTCACTGACAAATGCAACGAGTCAAACAAATCCGTTGAATGCTGATTTTTGTATTACCAATACTTCACAAATAATTTATGCTTTATTGGTTAAAAATGGCACAACCGAACAACAAATATTACAATTTACCATTAGCTCAAATTCAATAAATCCTACCATTACTCTACAAAACATGGTTCAGTGCGATGATAATGTAGATGGTCAAGTTGTATTTAATTTAACTAATCAAATTGTTACAACCAACCCTGTTACTTTTCATCTATCATTGGCTGACGCACTTGGTAATTTAAATCCAATTACTAACCCAACCGCCTATTCTATAGCAAGTCCTTCAGGGAATTTTGCGATTTTTGCTAGAGAAAATATTATTAATGGTTGTGATAACATATTCAGATTTAATTTAAATGCCTATTCTAATTGTAACTTATCATATAATTGTGCTCAAGCCAATTCATTGTGTGGTTCTTTAGGAGTTCCTTTTGCAAATACGCATCAAGGAATAACTGCGGATGTTGGAAATGCCTATGGATGTTTAAATACGCAACCAAATCCTACTTGGTTCTATCTTCCAGTGAGTTCAAACGGAACGCTAAATTTAACAGTAGAACAAAATACAAGTATTGCATTTACAGGAACAAATTTAGATGTAGATTATATTGTTTATGGACCTTTTACAAATCCTACTTCAGCTTGTAATGGAGGATTAATAATTGACAAAATTGTAAGCTGTAGTTATTCTGGGGCAGGAATTGAGTATCCAATCATTCCAAATGCAATTGCAGGTCAATATTATTTAATTATGACAACCAATTTTAGTAATCAAGCAGGTTTTATCAGAATTACAATGAATCCGTCTTCGCAAGGCGCTATTGATTGTTCGGGATTAAGAATGAATGCGTTTTTAGATTCAAACAATAACGGAATTAAAGATTCTAGCGAACAAAACTTCCCATTAGGACAATTCCATTACACTAAAAATAATGGAACACCTCATAGTATAATTTCTCCATTTGGTGCCTATACAATTTACGATTCAAACGGTAGTAATTTGTATAATTTAAGTTACACAATTGAGCCTTCATATAGCACGATGTATTCAATTTCAACAAGCAGTTATAACAATGTAAGTGTAATTGTTGGTAGTGGTGTTGTTAATTATTATTTCCCAATAACAGCTGTTCAAAACTATACGGATGTGGCAGCAACAATTATTCCGTTAAACGCACCAAGAGCTGGATTTGTCTATAAAAATTTAATTGTTTATACCAATCTAGGAAGTCAAACCGTTGCAAGTGGAACCATTGCATTCAATAACAGTATTTCCACACCAATTACAGCCATTTCACAAACTGGAACTACACCAACAGCAACAGGGTTTACTTATAATTATAGTAATTTGTTACCTTTTGAAGTACGTTCAATTTTGGTTACGATGCAAGTTCCCCCAATTCCTGCGGTTGCATTGAATCAATTGATTACAAATTCTTTAAGCATAACTCCAACACAAAATGATATTGTATTATTGAATAACGTAAACAGTTCAACTCAAAATGTTATTGCATCGTATGATCCTAATGATAAAATGGAAGCTCATGGTGAAAAAATTATTTATTCTACGTTTGCTCAAAACGAGTATTTACATTATACGATTCGTTTTGAAAATACAGGAAATGCAAGTGCAATAAATATTGCTGTAAAAGATGTTTTAGATGCAAAAATTGATGAGTCATCTTTACAAATGGTAAGCGCTAGTCATAATTACTCATTAGATCGTGTAAATAATGAATTAACTTGGAATTTTAATAATATTCAACTTCCCGTATCAATAAATAATACTGATATTGGTAAAGGATATATTTCATTTAAAGTAAAATTAAAACCAGGTTTTGCTTTAGGAGATATCATTCCGAACACGGCAAATATTTACTTTGATTTTAATCCTGCTATTATTACAAATACATTTAATACAGAGTTTGTAACAACTTTAGGAATTGAATCAAATCAAACAAGTGATTTTATGGTTTATCCAAACCCGGCACAAGATTTTGTTCAAATAAAATTACAAAACAACGAAAATATAAATAGCATACAAATTTCAGATGTATTAGGAAAAGTGGTGAAAAAGGTTACTTCAATTGAAGCAAATCAAACAACTATTTCGACTTCAGATTTAACAACCGGAATTTATGTTATAGAAGTTGTGACAGAAAGAAACATCAAAATCAACAAAAAATTAGTCATTAAATAATTTATAACACGTCAAAAAAATGCCTCATTTATCTTTTTAAATGAGGCATTTTTATTTTTAATTCAACCACCAAATACTAAAATTTAATATCGTTGCAAAACCTACCCAAGCTAAATAGGGCAATAACAGTCGAGCTGCATTTTTGTTGATTAATGTAAATTGGTTATAAGTTTCATAAATTAAAAGCCAAAATAATACAATTTCAATTAATGCTAGCAAAGGATTTTGCAATCCAAAAAACAAATAAGACCATAGTGCATTTAACGCCAATTGAATTATGAAAAAAGTAAAAGCTTTTTTTACTTCTTCAGGTTTGCTTTCTATTTGACTCCAAATCATTCCACCTGAAACACCCATCATGATAAACAAAATCGTCCAAACAGGAGCAAAAACCCAATTGGGTGGATTAAAAATTGGTTTTATCAATGTTGGATACCAAGTATTGATACTTTGTTGTGTTACTTTACTAGATAAATAACCTACAAGCAAACAAGTTGTTACAACAAGTAAAATTCTGACATTTCTATTCATTTTGTTTAAATTTTAAACAAATGTACTAAACAATTTAACAAATATTTTTTTAAAATAAGTATCTTTGGACAAAATTTAATTTAAGTATGTTTTCAGAAAAAGATTTTACACCAAAAGACTATTCAAATAAACTAGAAAAAGGATCCTTTACTTGGAGCGCACCTAGTAACATTGCATTGGTAAAATATTGGGGTAAAATAGAGAACAAACCCAGCGAAATAGTAGGCTTACAAGAACAAATTCCGGCTAATCCATCTGTCAGTTTTACTTTAAATAATTGCAAAACGATTACCCAACTTTCATTTAAAAAACAGAATGAAAACCGTTTTTCGTTTGAACTTTTTTTTGAAGGTAAACCCAAAGAAAATTTTAAACCTAAAATTGAAAAGTTTTTGGAACGAATAGAAATTTTCTGCCCATATTTAAAAGAATTTCATTTAATCATTGATACAAAAAATACTTTTCCTCATAGTTCAGGAATAGCCTCGTCAGCATCAGGAATGGCAGCGCTTGCAATGAATATAATGAGTATTGAACGACTTTTGTTTCCTTCAATGACAGATGATTATTTTTACAGAAAAGCCTCTTTTTTAGCACGACTAGGTTCTGGTAGTGCTTGTAGAAGCATTAGAGGAAAAATAGTAACATGGGGCGAATCAAATATCAATGAAAGTAGTGATTTATTTGGAATCGAATTACCTATAAAACTCCATCAGAATTTTGAAAATTATCAAGATACTATTTTGTTAGTTGATAAAGGCGAAAAGCAAGTTTCTAGCACGGTTGGTCACAATTTAATGCACAATCATCCGTTTGCAAAGAATCGATTTAATCAAGCACATGAAAATCTGACTTCAATTACAAAAATACTTGAGTCAGGTGATGTAGATGCATTTATTGAAATTGTAGAAAGTGAAGCACTTACATTACATGCTATGATGATGACGTCAATGCCTTATTTTATTTTGATGAAACCAAATACATTAGAAATACTTAATGCCATTTGGGAGTTCAGATTAGATACAAAAATACCGGTTTGTTTTACATTGGATGCTGGAGCAAACGTTCATGTTTTATATCCAGAAAATGTAAAAGAACCTGTTTTACAATTTATTAAAGAAAAATTAGTAGGCTATTGTCAAAATGGTCAGTATATTTGCGATGAAATTGGAAATGGGAGTCAATTAGTAATTGATAATTGATATTTTTTTATCAAAGCAATTGCTGCGTTCAGGCACATCAATTGGCGCTAATATTAGAGAATCAAGGCATGCAAAAAGTAAAGCAGATTTTATACACAAATTATGCATTTCTTTAAAGGAAGCTAATGAAACTGATTATTGAATAGATTTATTATTTGAAACCAAATACTTAAGTCAATCAGATTTTGATTTTCTCAAGCCAAAAATTATTGAATTATTGAATTATTAAAATTATTAACAAGTATAATCAATACATCCAAAAAATCATAATTATCAATTGTTAATTATAAATTATTAATTAAAAACATGAAAGGACCCTTATTTTACTCAAAAATATTACTCTTTGGAGAATACGGAATTATACAAGATTCCAAAGGACTTTCTATACCTTATAATTTTTATAACGGTGCTCTCAAATGCGATGAAAACCAAAGCGAGGAAGCTATTTCTTCTAATAGCAATTTGAAGCGTTTTGTTTCACATTTAAAATCTTTAGCTACAGACCAACCTAATTTGGTAACATTTGATTTAGCAACTTTAGAATCAGATGTAAATAACGGTATGTATTTTGACTCGAGTATCCCGCAAGGATATGGAGTTGGCAGTAGCGGTGCTCTGGTAGCAGCGATTTATGATAAATATGCTCAAAATAAAATTACGGTTTTAGAAAACCTAACTCGTGAAAAATTATTGGAACTGAAAACTATTTTTTCACAAATGGAAAGCTTTTTTCACGGAAAAAGTTCTGGTTTAGATCCTTTAAACAGTTACTTAAGCATCCCAATTTTAATCAATTCTAAAGACAATATTGAAGCTACAGGCATTCCTACACAAAGTTTTGATGGCATGGGAGCGGTTTTCTTGATTGATTCAGGAATTGTTGGAGAAACAGCCCCGATGGTGAATATTTTTATGGAAAACTTAAAAGACCAAGGTTTCCGAAATATGCTAAAAACACAATTTGTAAAATATACCGATTCATGTGTGGATAATTTCTTAGGTGGCGATATGAAATCATTGTTTGCAAATACTAAAAAATTATCAAAAGTAGTTTTAAGTCATTTTAAACCGATGATTCCAGAACAATTTCATAGTATTTGGCAAAAAGGAATTGACACCAACGATTATTACTTAAAACTTTGTGGATCAGGCGGCGGCGGATATATTTTAGGTTTTACCCAAGATATTGAAAAAGCCAAACAATCGCTTAAAGATTACAAACTAGAAATTGTGTATCAATTTTAAAAACATTCGAAAATGGTATCTCGAAAAACAAAACACATGCTCATGAAAATCATAAGTATGTTTTCTGTGGTGCGTGGATACAACATTCCGGTTATTATTTTAGCTCAATATCTTTCCGCAATTTTTATTCTTGCTCCAGAAAAAAGGGCATTGAACGTTTTACTCGACTTAAATCTTTTTTTTTTAGTATTGGCTTCTAGCCTTTCCATTGCTTCAGGATATATAATAAATAATTTTTACGACTCAAAAAAAGACATCATCAACAGACCTAATAAGTCGCAATTGGATCGTTTGGTAAGTCAGAAAACCAAACTTCAAGTGTACTTTTCTATAAATTTTTTGGTTGCCATTATTGCATCCTTTATTTCAATTAGAGCCTTGCTGTTTTTCTCAACATATATTTTTTTAATCTGGTTTTATTCACACAAATTAAAAAAAATGATCATTATTGGTAATCTTACCGCAGCACTTTTGGCTGTACTTCCTTTTTTTGGAATTGTACTTTATTATAAAAATATTTACCCAGAAATTTTTGCCAATGCAAGCTTTTTGTATTTGTTGATTCTGATTAGAGAAATCATCAAAGATTTAGAAAACATAACAGGTGATATTGCGAATAACTACCATACAATTCCTGCAAAATACGGCGAAAAAACAGCAAAAAAGACCATCACCTTTTTAACTTTGGCAACCTTAGTTCCCATTTATTTTTTAATCGAAATTTATGATGTCGGTTACATGGACATTTATTTTTACGGAAGTTTACTCGTATTGATATTTTTTCTGTTACAACTTTGGAAATCAAATCACAAAAAACAGTACATCCTTTTACATAATATATTAAAATTTCTCATCGTTTCTGGGGTGTTCTGTATTATTTTGATCAATCCAGAGGTGTTAATCCATGGAAAAAAACTGCTCAAACTTTAAGGTATAGAAAACCAATCAAAATCTGTATCTTTGCAAAAATATTCAGACAATGAGCACTTCAAACAATAATAAACGTAGCACTTCAGGAAAACCGTCAAGTGATAGAAAAAAAACTTCCTCTACGCCCAAACCTGCTATGGCAAAACGTTCTCAAAACAGAAAGCCTGTTGTTAAAAAAGACTCGCCAAATCTTCCTAAACCTTTAAAATCTGACGACATTCGATTAAATAAATACATCGCCAACTCTGGAATGTGTTCGCGTCGTGATGCAGATATATACATACAATCCGGCAACGTAAAAGTAAACGGAATTGCCATTACAGAAATGGGTTACAAAGTAAAACCAGGCGATGTAGTCAATTTTGATGGAGCAACAATCATCCCTGAAAAAAAAGAATACTACGTTCTCAACAAACCTAAAAATTTCACTACCTCTGCAGACGAATTAGAGCACAGACAAGTATCTGAACTTATCAAAGGCGCATCAAATTACAGAATTGAAGCAATTGGTAGAATGGACAAAAACACGACTGGGTTATTAGTTTTTACTAACGACACCGACATGATTCGTAAGTTTAGTTTACCCAATCAAAAATCGACCAAAATCTACCAAGTTACTTTAGATAAAAACTTGAAATTTGAAGATTTAGAAAAAATAAACTCGGGTGTAACACTCGACGGACATCGTTTGTTTGTAGATGAAATTAGCTACATAGAAAACGAACCAAAAACAGAAATTGGCATCAAATTGAGAACTCCAAACGTAAAAGTTGTTCGTGCAATTTTCGAAAATTTTAATTATACCGTTATCAAAGTCGATCGTGTTGCCTTTGCCGGACTTACCAAAAAGAATTTACCAAGAGGAAATTGGCGACCACTTACAGAACAAGAAATCATCAACCTGAAAAATTGTTAAGCTAACAAAATATTTATGCCGACTCGAAAAAACCTTTCCATTGCACACACTTGGTTCGATGCGTTTAATACCCATAATTTAGAAAAATTACTATCGTTATATGACGATGATGCCGAACATTTTAGCCCAAAATTGAAAATCCAACACCCTGAAACAAACGGATTCATAAAAGGTAAAAACGAATTAGAAAAATGGTGGCAAGAAGCCTTTGAAAGACTGCCAACTTTACACTATAAAGTTACCTCACTCACAGCAAACGAACACCGCGTATTTATGGAATATACCCGAAGTGTTGATTCAGAACCCGACTTATTTGTTGGAGAAGTTATCGAAATAAAAGAAGGCAAAATAATTGCTTCACGAGTTTATCACGGGTAATTTTTTCTATATTTGAAGAAGCAATTTCCAGCTGTACGTTACAAGTTTTTTTGTTGATTGCTTTTTTTCTAAGGCAAAAAACGAGCTTCCGTTGGTCGCTGTTTTTTACCAAGAAAAAATAGCAACCAACTTCAAAAACTTTCCACTTCCATCTGGGCTAAAAATCACGATACCATGAACGAACTTCATTTAGAAACCAGCCCCTACCTACTCCAGCACGCAGCCAATCCAATACATTGGAAAGCTTGGAATGCAACTACACTAGAACAAGCAAAAAGCCAAAATAAACTAATCATTGTTAGTGTAGGGTATTCCGCTTGCCATTGGTGCCACGTGATGGAACACGAAAGTTTTGAAAACGAAGAAGTAGCACATATAATGAACAACCATTTCATCAACATAAAAGTCGATAGAGAAGAACGTCCAGATATTGATGCCGTTTACATGAAAGCCGTTCAAATCATGACTTCAAGAGGTGGATGGCCCATGAATGTGGTTTGTCTTCCCAACGGAAAACCCGTTTGGGGAGGCACTTATTTCAAAAAAGAAGAATGGATAGATTACCTGCAACAACTTCAACATTTATTTGAAAACCAACCCGAAAAGCTTGTTGAATATTCAGAAAAATTACATCAAGGTCTTCAAGCTTTAGGAATACATCATGATTCCGAAGAAAAAAAACCATTTTCAGCAGAACAACTTCATACATTAGTTGATAAATGGAAAAAAAGTTTTGATTTGGAATATGGCGGAATGGCCCGAGCTCCCAAATTCATGATGCCTAATAATTATGATTTTCTATTACAATATGCACATCAGTTTAAAGATAAAGAATTATTAGATTTTGTAAATCTGACTTTGACAAAAATGGCTCACGGTGGCATTTTTGATACGGTTCATGGTGGCTTTTCGCGTTATTCTGTTGATATGAAATGGCATGTTCCTCATTTTGAAAAAATGCTCTACGACAACGGTCAATTAGTAAGTTTGTATGCTAATGCTTTTAAACTAACTAAAAATCCGCTGTATAAAGAAGTGATTGAAAAAACACTTCAATTCATCGAATCAAGCTTATTATCACCTGAAAATGGTTTCTTTTCAGCATTAGATGCAGACAGTATAAATGCTGAAAATCATCTGGAAGAAGGTTCTTTTTATGTTTGGACCAAAGAAGAATTGGAATCTATTCTCGGAGCAGATTTTGAATTGTTTTCACAAGTATTCAACATCAATGGATTTGGCCATTGGGAACACCAAAACTACGTTCTCATTCAAAACCAAGAATTAGCTCAAATTGCAAAACAAAATAATATTTATATTGAAGAATTAATCAAAAGAAAAAAGGATTGGGAACACAAACTTTTTAAAATCAGGCAGAAAAGAAACCATCCACGACTGGACGACAAATGCCTTTGCTCTTGGAATGCCATCATGCTAAAAGGATATGTTGATGCCTACAAAGCCATTCAAAATGAAGAGTTTCTAAAAATGGCACTTCAAAATGCAACGTTCATTCAAACCAAATTTATAGGCACTGAAGGCAACTTATTTCATAATTACAAAAACAACAAAACAACCATCAATGGGTATCTTGAAGACTATTGTTTTGTAATAGATGCCTTCATCGGACTGTATCAAATTACACTCAATGAAGATTGGCTCACAAGCTGCAAACAACTAACCGATTACTGTTTGGATTATTTTTATGATGAAAAAACCGAGTTATTTCAGTATACATCTAGAATTGACGAACCGCTCATTACCAATCATTTTGAGGTAGAAGACAATGTGATTCCGGCTTCCAATTCTGTTATGGCAAACAATTTATATATATTGAGCATTTATTTCAACAATAGTTATTATGAAAAAATAGCTAACCAAATGCTTCAACAAATAACACCTATTATTGATTATCCCTCGGCCTATTCGAATTGGTTACGTGTTTCATTATATACCGTTAACACCAAAAAAGAGCTAGCCATTTGCGGAGAAAATGCATTGAAAGAAATGAACGCGCTCAATGCTAACTACCTGCCTAACATTATTTTGGGCGGAAGCGACAAACCCAGTAACTTGTCTTTTTTACAAAATAGATTTCAAGAAAATGTAACCCTTTTTTATGCATGCGAAAATAAATCGTGTCAAATTCCTACTGCCGATTGTAGTAAAATTACTACAAACTTTTTTAGCTAAAGTTGAATTTATTTTGTAAAATTGCAAAGCAACAATTAAAATAATAAAACCATGGGAATAGGAGGATTTTTTAAAAACTTAATGGGATCTGCTAAAGAAAACATTGATTCAATTGCTGAAAAAGCAGAAGAATTGGCTGGAGATGCTATCGAAAAAGCAAAAGAAGCAGCTGCGCCACTTGTAGAAAAAGCGGAAGACTATATTGACGTAGCGAAAGAAAAAGTAGCAGAATATGCTCCGGCAGCTAGCGAAACTATCAACTCTGTTGTTGATAGCGTAAAAGAAAAAGCAGGAGAATTGGCAGACAAAGCAGAAGGTTTTGCAGGTGATGCCATTGCTTCAGTAAAAGAAAAAGTAGAATCTTTTACAGAATCTACTGACGAGGCTAATAAAGCTGAATAGTTTCAGAAAAAAAAGTACCTTTGTCAAAATTATAAATCACGTTTTTTTAACGTGATTTTTTTATTCCCACAAAAATGAAAGTAGCAATCAATATCAACTCTTTACAAAGTTATTTGTCAAATTTTTTATCCGTATTCATAGAATATTCGCCAAAATTAATTTCGGCTATACTTTTGTTAATTATTGGGATATATGCCATCAAAATCACTAATAAAATTGTAAAAAAAGTGATGGTAAAAAACAATTTTGATCCCACACTTTCAAAATTTTTAGCAGATATTTTACTTTGGGCTTTACGGGTTCTTTTATTTGTAACGGTCATCTCAAAACTTGGCATCGATAATTCATCATTTGTGGCTATTCTTGGCGCAGCAGGATTGGCAGTTGGTCTTTCATTACAGGGGTCCCTCTCCAACTTTGCTGGCGGGATGCTCATTATTTTATTCAAACCGTTCCGTGTGGGCGACACCATCGAAGCTCAAGGAATCATTGGAACTGTTAGTGAAATCCAAATTTTTGTAACCAAAATCATTTCAGATAACAATCAAACGATTTTTGTGCCAAACGGAGCCCTTTCAAACAACACCATCACCAATTACTCCATACAAGAAAACAGACGTACCGATTTGACTTTCTCTATTTCTTATGATACCAACATCAAAACTGCAAGAGAAACCGTCTTAGAACTTCTGAAAAGCAACGCTAAAATTCTCACCATTCCGGAGGCAAGCGTAACAGTCCGGAGTTTTTCAGACCATGCTATTCATTTGGCTTTAAGAGCTTGGTGCAAAAACGAAGACTTTCCGGAAGTTGCATCATATATTTTAGAAAACTGCAAAGAGGCATTTGACCAAAAAGGTATTGAAATTCAACCTTTTGTAAAAGAAAAAAGCAATTAAAAAATTCGGAAAATAAATCAAAAAAAAGGTTTGCTCGTTTATTGAATCTATTGCAAAATTGCTTATTAATACTGTCTTCAGTCTTATTTTATTATAACACGAATATCACATATTTCACTAATCAATAACATAAATATAACATCTTACTACTTAAATGGTTTAAAAATTATCTTGTATTTTTATAAGTTTAGCAAAAAAGAACTAGAAAACGGGACCATATTATTAGTATATTTGGTATTCTAAATCATTTGAACTAAAAATCTACAGAACATGCATTTCGAAAACATCATCATCACGTCACAAAACCAAATCGGTCAAATAACCATCAATCGCCCAAGCAAACTCAATGCGCTCAACCAAGTTACCATTCAAGAGTTGCATTCCGCATTTAAAACTTTCAATGAAGATAGCGCCATTCGGGTAATCATTATTACTGGAGAAGGTGAAAAAGCTTTTGTTGCTGGTGCAGACATTTCGGAATTTGCTGATTTCTCGGTAGAACAAGGCACCGAGCTTGCCGCATTGGGACAAAAAAACCTTTTCGATTTTATTGAAAATTTATCAAAACCTGTTATTGCATGCGTGAACGGATTTGCACTTGGTGGCGGACTCGAACTTGCCATGGCGTGCCATTTCAGAATAGCATCTGAAAATGCCAAAATGGGCTTACCAGAAGTTTCTTTGGGCGTTATTCCAGGTTATGGGGGTACTCAAAGGTTACCCCAATTGGTAGGTAAAGGTCGCGCTATGGAAATGATCATGACCGCAACCATGATTGATGCAGCAACAGCATTAAGTTATGGATTAGTAAATCATGTGGTACCTCAAGCTGAGCTACTTGATTTTGCTAATAACATTGCTTCGAAAATCATAAAAAATTCACCAAAAGCCATTGCAACAGCCATTGAAAGCATTAATGCCAACTTTATTGATGGCACCAACGGATTTGAGGTAGAAATTGCAAATTTTGGTAAATGTTTTGGAACCAATGATTTTAAAGAAGGAACAACAGCATTTTTAGAAAAAAGAAAAGCGGAGTTTTAATAAAGAAAGATAAAGATAATTTTTTTTCGTTTAGGAAATTGTTCTTCAAATTCCTGAATTCGCAGCAAATAATATATTTAAAAAAATTAGAGTTCACCCATTTAAGAGTTTAATTTTGAAATGGGTTTAATAATTTTCGGATGTTAAGTTATTGGCTTTTGACTTTTTTTCTACTGAAAAACGACTTGTCAAGTTTAGCCCCGATAGAGCCGATATCCTTGCGTAGTTTACGGAGCAAGATAAAGGCGAAAGCGGGACAAAATGGCTTTTGGAACGGGTTGGAGTGCTTCTAAAAAAAGAAAAATTATTTTAAACCTTCCCATTCTGCATAAAATTGCGTGAGGAACGACTGCATAAAATCGTGTCGGTTTTGGGCGATTTCTTTTCCGGTTTTGGTGTTCATTTTATCTTTAAGCATTAACAATTTTTCGTAAAAATGATTGATGGTTGGGGCGTCACTTTTTTTGTATTCTTCTTTGGTCATTGAAAGATTTGGTAAAATTTCGGGATTGTAAATGGCCCTGTTTTTGAAGCCTCCATAATTGAAAGTTCTTGCAATTCCTATAGCCCCGATGGCATCTAATCTGTCAGCATCTTGAACAATGTCTAGTTCTATCGATTGAAATGTTTTGGAAAAATTGCCTCCTTTAAAAGAAATGTTTTCAATAATCAAAATTACTTGTTCGATTGTGTTTTTATTTACTTGTTCAAGTTCGAGAAAATTTCGGGCAACTTTTGGTCCGATAGTTTCGTCTCCGTTATGAAATTTACTGTCTGCAATGTCGTGAAGTAAGGCTGCAAGTTGCACAATTTCGAGATTGCATGTTTCGTTTTTGGTAATGAGCAGGGCGTTTTTATACACTCGTTCTATATGAAACCAATCGTGCCCGCCTTCGGCATTTTCTAATTGTTTTTTGACAAATTCTTTTGTTTTTTGAATGATATCCATAGAAATAGAATTAAAAAAATCCTTTCTTTCGAAAGGATTATAATATGTTTTTTATTTAACTAAAGCTGGTTGTACCCATTTGAAAATATAATTTTCGTCTGGTAAAACCAATCTTTCTGAAATTTTTGCCATTCTACCAGGTAATTTCATTAGGTAATCTCTTGCTTTTTCGGCTTCGTCGGTAAGATTTCCTATTTTATCTATTTCCCATTTATCAACCAATTTCTGCATGATTTCCACATAATCATTTGCGGTATAAACCCCCAATTTTTGTGCGGAATTTGAAAATTCTTCAAATACTGTGCCTATTTTTTGACCCGATTCTCTCAAAAAATGAGCTGGCATGGTAATTTTTTGTTTCATCATGTATTGAAAAGCAAGCATCATTTCGGATGGATCTACTTTAAATATTTGATTTACAAATTCACTATATGCCATGTGATGACGCATTTCATCACCAGCAATAATTTTACACGCTTTTGATAATTTGATATCACCAAATTGTTTGGCAATTTGCGAAACTCTGTTGTGAGAAACGTATGTTGCTAGCTCTTGAAAGCTTGTATAAACAAAGTTTTTATAAGGATCTCTTCCTGTTCCAATATCAAAACCATCACTTATTAAATGTTGGGTGGTTATTTCAACTTCTTTCATGTTGACTCTACCAGATAAATATAAATATTTGCTAAGCAAATCACCATGACGGTTTTCTTCACTAGTCCAATTTCTAATCCATTTTGACCACCCATTTCGTTCTACATTATCAATTCCATCTACATCCATCAACCAAGACTCGTAGGTTGGTAAAGCTTCTTCCGTAATCGTATCGCCCACCATTGCTACCCAAAAATCATAGGGTAAATCTTTGGCAATTTCTTGCAATTCTTTTACATCATCAAAAAAAGTATCACTTTGAGCATTAGGTAAAAAATCGGAAGGTTGCCAAATCTTTTCCACAGGAATAAGAAATTGGTCAATAAACGTATCTACGTTTTTCTCTAGAAATTGCATCACTTCTAGACGGATGTTTTTTATAGACATTTAGTATGTTTTATAGTCATAAATTGACTAATTAAATTAATAATGAATCGCTTCTTTTACTAGTTTTTCTGTTTTTTCAAGAAGGTCTTCAATTGAAATATCTTTTACTGCAATAGGATTATGTATTATAAATTCTATTTTGGTTCCAAGTCCCATTGGGAAAGCACCAAATTTAACCATTTTCCATGAATTATTTATAGAAATTGGCACAACATATGCATTTGGAGCATATTTGCATAAAAATATGAGACCACTTTGAGCAAATTCTTTCGGTTTTCCTGTTTTACTTCTAGTTCCTTCAGGGAAAATAACGGCAGTTCTTTTGTTTTTTTCGATGTATTCAGAAAGACCTTTTATCTTAGGTATCGCCTGCTTTGGGTCTTTTCGATCAATTAGTACTGATCCGCCATTTCTTAAATTATAAGAAACACTAGGGATTCCGGTTCCGAGTTCTTTTTTGCTTACAAACTTTGGATGAAATTTACGAAGATACCAAATGATTCCAATGATGTCATACATGCTTTGGTGGTTTGCAACCAATATCAAAGGTGTGTTTTTTGGAATTTTATCTATGTTTTTAATCTGATACGTTGTGCCAAGGATATTGGTACATCTTACCAATAAAAAATTTAAATAATCAACACTTTTTTTATGGACTTGGTATCCAAAAACGTTGAAACAAACCCACTGAATTGGATGGAAAATAACAAGACAAAGTCCGAAAGCCAAATAATAAACAACCGATAAGGGATATGAAAAAAACTTCTCCATTATAACTAAAAAAAAAATAAATGTAAAGGTAGTAAAATTTATATTTTAATTGGAGTAAAGTTATAACGATTCTTATTGTGCTTTTATCTTATTTGAAGATAGTTCTTATTTCGCGTAATTTTATGATAAAAGCAATGAATAAAAGAAATGCTGAGAACACCATTTCGTAATAAGATAATTTATTATTTTCAAATGAAATATCTTGATAGTCTAAACTAGTCACAGCTATAATAATAATAATTAGGCTTAGAGAATGAATTGCTTCGATTGACTTTTTTGTAGAAAACATAGGGCTTTTATTTAAAATTATAGGTACAAAATTACAAGTCAAAATGTTCAAAAAAATTGTTATTTTACTATTTTTGGAAAAAATAAATATTTGTTATTTCAATTGAAATTACTTATTAAAATTTACATTTCTTTTAATCCCTTCGTGTTTGGTGCGTTTGAGTGGTGAATTTTTGAAAGCTGTTTTAAAAACGTCTTCAGTTATTTCTTCCCAATCTTTTTTTGAATAAGTTAGAAAATCTGATTTCGAATTAAAAAGTGGCTCGTTATGTGGTTTAGAAAAACGATTCCAAGGGCACACATCTTGACAAATATCGCAACCAAATATCCAATCATTTAGTTTTCCTTTAAATTCATTTGGGATAGATTCTTTTAATTCAATTGTAAAATAGGAGATACACTTGCTTCCATCCACGACATAAGGCGACACGATTGCTTGTGTTGGACAAGCATCAATACAAGCCGTACATGTACCGCAATGATCTGTTGTTGAATGATCATATTCTAGTTCCAAATCGATAATTATTTCGGCAATAAAATAAAAAGAACCCACTTTTTGAGTAATCAAATTGCTGTTTTTGCCAATCCAACCAAGACCACTTTTGGCTGCCCAAGCTTTGTCTAAAACTGGAGCAGAATCAACGAAAGCTCGACCCTTAACTTGACCAATATTTGATTCAATAGAAAAGAGTAATTCTTTTAATTTATCCTTTATTACATAATGATAATCATGTCCGTAGGCATATTTTGAAATTTTAAAGGAATCTTCAGTTTGAACTTCTGAAGGATAATAATTCAACAATAAAGAAACCACACTTTTAGCATCGTCAACAAGAATTGTTGGGTCAAGTCGCTTGTCAAAATGATTTTCCATATATGACATAGTACCCTGATGGTTATCATTTAACCACTTTTCTAACCGAGGAGCTTCTGTTTCTAAAAAACCAGCTTTCGAAATACCACAAGACAAAAAACCAAGTCTTTTAGATTCGGTTTTAATAAACTGAGTGTATTTTTCTTTATTATTAATCAAACTAAAACAATCCTCCTTGAATAGAATTCTTAATTTTACCAAGATGTTTGTATGCTTTTTCTGTGACTTCTCTACCACGTGGAGTGCGCATGATAAATCCTTCTTGAATTAAAAAAGGTTCATAAACTTCCTCTATCGTTTCAGAACTTTCAGAAACAGCTGTAGCTAAAGTAGAGAGTCCAACAGGACCTCCCTTGAATTTGTCTATAATGGTAATTAAAATTTTATTATCCATTTCATCTAGTCCGTGTGCGTCTACATGAAGTGCTTTTAAAGAAAATCGAGCTATTTCAATATCTATTTTTCCGTTGCCTTTGATTTGTGCAAAATCACGAACTCTTCTCAGTAGTGCGTTGGCAATTCTAGGAGTTCCTCTGCTTCTCCCAGCAATTTCTATTGCTGCTTCCATAGTGATTGGCATTTTTAAAATAGATGAGCTTCTTTGAACAATAGTAGTTAATAATTCGGTGTTGTAATATTGCAATCTTGATTGAATACCAAACCTTGCTCTCATGGGTGAAGTAAGAAGTCCTGAACGCGTTGTAGCACCAACTAAAGTAAAAGGGTTTAGATTGATTTGAACCGTTCTTGCATTAGGCCCAGATTCAATCATGATATCAATTTTGAAATCTTCCATCGCTGAATAAAGATATTCCTCAACAATTGGGCTTAAACGATGAATTTCGTCAATAAACAAAACATCACGCTCTTCCAAATTGGTTAGTAAACCAGCAAGGTCTCCAGGTTTATCCAATACGGGTCCTGAAGTTATTTTTATTCCAACCCCCAACTCACTTGCTAAAATATTTGCTAATGTAGTTTTCCCAAGACCTGGAGGGCCATGAAAAAGAGTATGATCTAATGCTTCATTTCTTTGATTAGCTGCTTCAACAAATACTTTTAAATTATCTAGAACTTGTTCCTGACCCGTAAAATCATCAAAGGATAATGGTCTTAGTTTTTTTTCTAAATCAATTTCATCGATAGAAAAATTCTTATTTGTTGGGTCTAAATTTTCATTCATACTACAAATATAAAGTAAAGTTTAGGATAAAAAAAAATGCCTTTAGAAAACTAAGGCATTTTATATTTTTATTAATGATGAAGTTCTGTTTCGCCTTCTTTCATTGGTACGTTTTGAGGAACAAAATCTTCGTCATGACCAGGTTTGCTATAGTCATAAGGCCATCTGTGAACTTCTGGAATTTCTCCAGGCCAGTTGCCATGCATGTGTTCTACGGGAGCAGTCCATTCAAGTGTATTGGATCTCCATGGATTTTGAACAGATTTTGCTCCGTAAAAAATACTGTGAAAGAAATTCCAAAGAAAAACCAATTGAAACACACCACCAACTAAAGCAAAACATGTAATAAGCACATTTACATCTGCTAAATCATCAAATAATGGGAAATTTGTATTTGTATAATATCTTCTTGGTAAACCTGCCATTCCGATAAAATGCATAGGAAAGAAAACACCATAAGCACAAATTGCAGTAACCCAAAAGTGAATATAACCAAGATTTTTGTTTAACATTCTACCAAACATTTTTGGAAACCAGTGATAAATTCCAGCAAACATTCCGTAAAGGGCAGAAATACCCATTACCAAGTGAAAGTGAGCAACAACAAAATAAGTATCGTGTACATTTATATCTAATGTACTATCTCCAAGAATAATTCCAGTCAATCCACCAGTGATAAAAGTAGAAACTAAACCAATAGAGAATAACATAGCTGGATTGAATTGCAAATTACCTTTCCATAAAGTGGTGATATAATTAAATGCTTTTACCGCAGAAGGAATAGCAATAAGTAAGGTTGTAAAGGTAAATACAGATCCTAAAAACGGATTCATACCTGATATAAACATATGGTGACCCCAAACAATTGTTGAAAGAAATGCTATAGCAAGAATTGACATAATCATGGCTCTGTAACCAAAAATAGGTTTACGAGAGTTAGTTGCTATTACTTCAGAAGTTAATCCTAAAGCAGGTAACAATACAATATATACTTCTGGGTGCCCTAAAAACCAAAATAAGTGTTCAAATAATACAGGAGATCCACCTTGATAATTTAAAACTTCACCTGCTAAATAGATATCAGATAGGAAGAATGATGTTCCAAAACTTCTATCCATTATCAACAACAAAGCTGCAGATAATAATACTGGAAATGAAACAATACCGATAACAGCAGTTATAAAGAAAGCCCAAATGGTTAATGGCATTCTTGTCATTGACATCCCTTTTGTTCTTAAGTTTATTACTGTTACAACATAATTTAAAGATCCCATTAATGAAGACGCTATAAACAATGCCATAGAAACCAACCATAAAGTCATTCCCATTCCAGAGCCAGATATTGCTTGAGGCAAGGCACTTAATGGAGGATAAATAGTCCATCCGGCAGATGCAGGTCCAGATTCTACAAATAATGAACTAATCATTATTACCGCAGATAAAAAGAAAATCCAGTAAGAAAGCATGTTCATAAATCCGGATGCCATATCTCTAGCCCCTAATTGCAGTGGAATAAGTAAATTACTAAAAGTTCCACTTAATGCTGCTGTAAGAACAAAAAATACCATGATTGTTCCGTGGATGGTAATTAAAGATAGATAAGCTTCGTTAGTCATTACACCATCTGGAGCCATTTTTTCACCTAAAAAGAAACTAAAAACTTTAAAAGATTCTTCAGGCCATGCCAATTGCATTCTGAAAAGCATGGACATACCAACGCCAATAATTCCCATTACAATACCAGAAAGTAGGTATTGTTTAGCAATCATTTTATGGTCAATACTAAAAATATATTTAGTAATGAACGTATCTTTATGATGGTGTTCTTGATGATCGTGTGAATGATTATCGTGAGCGTGATTATCGTGTGAGTGACTCATTTCAGATAGTATTATATTATTTTTTTATTTAATTACATTTGGAACAACAGCTATAGTATCAACATTCACAGAAGTAGTATCTACAAAAGTTCCGTTTAATTTTGCTTCTTCAATTTTAGCTTCTTCAACAGAAGTTTTTATAGCTAAAGCAATTGTTGTTTTCTTTTTTTCAGTTAACCATTTTTGATAATCCTCTGGAGTATCAACAACAATTTTCATTTGCATGTTGTAATGAGAAGCACCACAAATTTTGTTACATAATAGCAAATAATCAAATATGTATGGATCTAGAGCGGTTTTCCCTTCAGCTAAAAATTCTACTGATTTTTTAGAACGAATATCATTAATAGTAGCAACTTTTTTAGTCATGTCCTCTGTTGCTCTCATTTCTGAAGTAGTCATTGAAGGAGTAAATGCAAACTGAGTAACCATTCCAGGAACACAATTCATTTGAGCTCTAAAATGTGGCATATAAGCTGAATGTAACACATCTTGAGATCTCATTTTAAAAATTACCTTTTTCCCTTTTGGGATATGAATTTCATCAGCAATAAAATCGTCGTTGGCATTTGGATCTGACATATCTACTCCAACAGAATTTACTCCTTCAATATATCTAACATTAGCTTTACCTAATGTATTATCTTCACCTGAATAACGTACAGTCCATTTAAATTGTTGAGCATATAATTCAATAACAATTGGTTTATCGGTTTCTTCATCGACAAACATAATGTCATTCCATGAAAATAAACCGAAGAAAATTAATACCGCAAGAACGATCGCTGGAATAGAACTCCAAATAAACTCTAACTTATTATTATCAGAAAAATAAGTAGCAGTGTTTCCTTTTTTTCCTCTGTATTTAAAAGCAAAATAGTGCAATAAAGCTTGTGTAATTGTTTGAACCACAAATATCAACATCATGGTTATCCACATTAACTGATCCACTTCCTTACCGTGTTCAGAAGCTGCATTATCCATTAAGGGGAAATGACCAAATTTAACTATACAATATATGGTTGTAATGTAAATAAATACTAAAAATCCAAACATTAAATAACCATTCAAGTTATTATCATTGTCATTTGCAACTTGAGTATTGTCATTTGATTTACCTACCTGAGTTAGATCAAAGATTTTAGTAAGTTGCCAAACAGCAACAGATAATAAAACTAAAACAAGAACTATCAATAAACTATTCATTTTATGTTTATTTTAAAATATTAATATTGGAAATGTTCGCTTTCTTCGATAAAAGGATTGCGTTTTGGTGTAAGTGGTACTTTTGAAATAGCATTAAATACAACAAATATAAACAAACCTAAAAAGAATAGTACCGATGCAATTTCAGAAACACCAATAAACCATCTGTCACCAACTGTTGCTGGCATAATCATGTTAAAAAAGTCTACGTAGTGACCACAAAGTATTACAACTCCTACGCCAACAATAATTGGTGTTATACGTTTAAAATCTGTATTGATTAAGACCAATAAAGGAAATACAAAGTTCATTACTACAGCTCCAAAAAATGGTAAATTATAATATTCTATTCTAAATTTAAAATAAGTTACTTCTTCTGGAATATTAGCATACCAAATCAACATAAATTGAGAAAACCATAAGTATGTCCAAAAAACACTAATTCCAAACATAAACTTTGATAAATCATGAATATGACTTGTATTTACATTTTCTAAATAACCTTTAGATTTTAAGTAAAGTGAAACTATTGAAATAGTTGTGATTCCGCTTACAAAGAAACTAGCAAACACATACCATCCATAAAGTGTACTAAACCAATGTGGGTCAAAAGACATAATCCAATCCCAAGACATAATAGATTCTGAAACAATAAAAAACACTAAAAATTTAGCTGAAAGTTTAAAGTTCTTTTTGTAAAACGTATTATCATTAGAAGCATCTTGAGCTAAACAATTTTTTCTTGAATAATATTGATATAAATTCCAACCTACAATAAAAATAGCCGCACGAATTAACCAAAATGTCACGTTTAAATAACCAGACTTTCCGGCTATTAGTTTATCATAATTTACATTTCCAACTTCAGTAATACCATCTTTCATCCAAACAAATAAATGGTTAAAATGAAATCCTGACAAAACTAAGATTATAAAGAAAATAATAGATCCAGGCAATAAATAAGCCGTTATACCTTGCATTACTCTAAACAAAACAGGGGACCAACCTGCTTGTGCTACTTGTTGAATAGCATAAAAAGCTAAAACACCAAGAGAAATTAACATAAAGAAAATACAAGCTACATATAAAGCGGCCCAAGGTTTATTTTGTAATTGATGAAAAACGTGTTCAACATGTGATTTATGTTCGTCTTCATGGCTAACTTCTGAATTTGTTGCATGAGCATTAGGTGCTACACTCTTTTCATGCACCTCATGCACTTCAGCAGCATTTTCATTTATTAATGTATCATTAGTTAATACAGTAGCATTTACTGATGTTTTTTCTACGTGAGTAGTTGGTGTAGCTTCTTCATGAGTAGTTGGTGTTGCTTCTTCAGGAGTAGTTGGTGTAGCTTCCTCGTGAGAAGTGATTGTTGCTTCATGGTGATTTGCTTCTGCAGATTCGTGAGAAGCTTCAGCTTCGTGATGGTTTGCATTTGATTCATGGCCACCTCCATGTTGGTTTTCACCAGCAAGAATTTTTTCTACTTCTTGAATGTCTTTAGGAGCAGTATAAAAACCATACCCAATACCCAAGGCTCCAATTACCATTAAGGCAATAGAAATATTTTTTAATTTACTTGAAAATGTATACATATCTATAACAATGAGTTTGTTCTACTTTTTATAATTCGCCTTTGAGTTTCATAACATAAGCCGCCACTAACCAACGCTCGTTTTGGTCTAATTGAGTGGAATAAGCTCCCATCGAATTTATACCATAGTTAATTACATGATTAACACTTCCTTCTGTTATGATTCTATCGGCATAGCTAGGAACCCCGAGAATTTTTTCTTGAGTTACCAATTTTCCTTTACCATTACCAGATGTTCCGTGACAGATAGCACAATAAACATTAAATAACTCTTCCGCTTTTTTCATATCTATTTTAGATGGATCAAGCGGAGATTTAGAATTCAGTTTTGCAGCATCATATCCTTCCGTTGAATTTGGATAATCATAAGGTACATAACCTCTTTTGATTGAACCAACAGCAGGTAACTGACCTTCTTTCCCTTTTAAACCTGCTTCAGAATTAAATGCCTCTGATTCTGAATATGTTTCATATCCAACAGATTCATACATATTTGGGAAATATTGATAATTAGGACGGTTACTATCCTTACAAGAAGTAAGCGATAATGCAACTCCTAAAACTAATGAAATTTTAAAAATATTTTTCATAAACTATTCCTTGTCAATTACTTTAACTTCAACGGCACCTGTACTTTTGAAAAAAGAAGTTAACTCTTCTTCATTATTATTTACAGCAACTTCCATTAAGAAATGGTCATCAGTTGTTCTTACATCAGGATTTTCAGCTTGTTTAAATGGCCATAATTTACTTCTCATATAAAAGGTGATTACCATTAAGTGAGCAGCAAAAAATACGGTCATTTCAAACATTACAGGAACAAATGCTGGCATGTTTTCGATATAACTAAAACTAGGTTTACCACCAATATCTTGAGGCCAATCCTTAATCATGATAAAATTCATCATCACAGTTGCAACCGTGATTCCAATACAACCATAAATAAATGCGCAAATCGCCAACCTAGTAGGGGCCAAACCCATAGCTTTATCCAATCCGTGAACAGGAAATGGAGTATAAATTTCTTCAATATGATGATGTGCTTTTCTAGTCTGCATTACTGCATCCATTAATACATCATCGTCATTGTATATAGCGTGTATAACTTTATTACTCATAACAATTCTAATGTTTATCTGAATGATTATTTTCTTGAGATTCTCTTTGTTTTTTATAATTCTCTCCTGAAGATTTCAAGATTGTTTTTACCTCGGCTTGAGCTATTACTGGGAACGAACGAGCATATAATAAAAACAACACAAAGAAAAATCCAATGGTTCCTATAAAAATACCAATATCAACGAATGTTGGAGAAAACATAGTCCATGATGAAGGCAAGTAATCTCTATGTAAAGATGTTACGATGATTACAAAACGCTCAAACCACATACCAATATTTACTACAATTGATATAATGAAAGAGAACATAATACTTGTTCTTAATTTTTTAAACCACATAAATTGAGGTGAAAAAACATTACAAGTCATCATTGACCAGTATGCCCACCAGTATGGACCTGTTGCTCTATTTAAGAAAGCATATTGTTCGTATTCAACACCAGAGTACCATGCAACAAATAATTCTGTAATGTAAGCAACCCCAACAATAGAACCTGTAATCATGATTACAATGTTCATTAATTCAATATGCTGAATGGTAATGTAAGCTTCTAAATTTGACACTTTTCTCATGATAATCAACAACGTGTTTACCATTGCAAATCCAGAAAATACTGCACCTGCCACAAAATAAGGTGGAAAAATAGTAGTATGCCATCCTGGAACAACAGACGTTGCAAAATCAAAGGATACAATAGTGTGTACAGAAAGTACAAGTGGTGTAGCTAAACCAGCTAATACTAAAGATACTTCTTCAAAACGTTGCCAATCTTTTGCTCTTCCGCTCCATCCAAAAGAAAGGATAGAATATATTTTTTTGTTAAAAGGTGTTACTGCTCTATCTCTAAGCATTGCAAAATCTGGAAGTAAACCTGTCCACCAAAATACTAATGAAACAGATAAATAGGTTGATATCGCAAATACATCCCATAATAATGGTGAGTTGAAGTTAACCCATAATGATCCAAACTGATTTGGAATTGGTAAAACCCAATAAGCCAACCAAGGACGACCCATGTGGATAATTGGAAACAAACCTGCTTGAATAACAGAAAATATGGTCATTGCTTCAGCAGAACGGTTAATTGCCATTCTCCATTTTTGACGGAAAAGTAAAAGTACAGCAGAAATAAGTGTTCCAGCATGACCAATTCCAACCCACCAAACGAAATTGGTGATGTCCCAAGCCCAACCAACGGTTTTGTTTAGACCCCAAGATCCAATACCTGTTCCGATGGTATATGCTATACAACCTATTCCCCAAAGGAAAGCGGCTAGTGCAATGTAAAATACTGTCCACCATTGTTTGTTTGCTCTTCCTTCTACAGGAGCTGCAACATCTACTGTTACATCGTGATAATTTTTATCACCTATAACCAAAGGTTTTCTAATGGGTGCTTCGTAATGAGACGACATATTTCTCTATTATTTATTGGTAATTAATTTTTTTTACTAGGTATTTCTAACTTTAACATGATAAATTACATTCGGTTTTGTTCCAACATGCTCTAACAAATGATACATTCTTTTATCTTCAGCCAATTCAGCTACATTTGATTCTTTATCATTCACATCTCCAAAAACCATAGCTCCAGAAGAACAAGCGTTTGTACATGCAGTTTGGAATTCTCCATCTTTTATCACTCTTCCATCACGTTTAGCATCAAGAATTGTTTTTTGTGTCATTTGAATACACATAGAACATTTTTCCATAACTCCACGTGAACGTACATTCACATCTGGATTTATAACCATACGACCTAAATCATCATTCATGTGATAATCAAATTCGCTATTTTTGTTGTATAAGAACCAGTTAAAACGACGTACTTTATAAGGACAGTTATTTGCGCAATAACGAGTACCAACACATCTATTATATGCCATGTGGTTTTGACCTTGACGGCTATGAGAAGTTGCAGCAACCGGACAAACTGTTTCACAAGGTGCGTGGTTACAATGTTGACACATTACTGGTTGGAATGCAACTTGAGGATTGTTAGCAGGATTTTCCATCTGACCAAAACCCCCAAGCGAACCATTATCTCCAAATAATCCGTCAAAATTTTCTTTTTTCTCATTATCCCCAGCGAAAGTATCCTCTGAAGAATAATATCTGTCAATACGCAACCAATGCATATCTCTACTTCTTCTTACTTCAGATTTTCCTACAACAGGTACGTTATTTTCTGCATGACAAGCAATTACACATGCTCCACAACCTGTACATGCATTTAAATCAATTGATAAGTTAAAATGATGTCCAACCGAACGATCAAATGGCTCCCATAAATCAACTGTTGTAGCTTCAACTTGTTTGTGATCTAAAGATACCATAGGAACAATATTCCATTCCTTAGAATCTTTAGTATTAAATATTTCAAGGGTAGTTTCCTTTACAATATCTCCTCTACCCATTAATGTTTTTTGTGATTGAACACATGCAAATTCATGCTCACCGTCTGCTTTTGTAAATGTAACAGATTGAACATTATTAAAATTAGAATACAAAGCATAAGCATTAACCCCAACTTGCATTTCTTCTTTTAAAGCAGCCTTCTTTCCGTAACCTAAAGCTAATCCTAATGTTCCAACAGCTTGACCTGGTTGTACTATAACTGGTACATTTTTTAAAACCGTTCCGTTTAAATCAATGTTGGCATAACTACCGTTTAGTCCACCGTTTGCAACAATTTTATTTTCTAACTGTAATTTTTCTGCGTCAGCAATAGAAACTGTTACATAGTTATCCCATGAAACTCTCGTAATTGGATCTGGAAACTCTTGTAGCCAAGGGTTGTTTGCTTGTTGCCCATCTCCAAGTCCTGTTTTTGTATATAAAACTAACTCAAAATTTGAATCACTTTTTGAAGCTGCTAATGCAGATGCTGCACCGTTATAATCAGCTGTTCCGCCTGCAAATGTTGATGCACCTGCAACAAAAACACCATCATGTAATATTGTATTCCAAGAGGCACCACCCGTTATAGCTGCGGCAGTTCCTTTTATGTAATCATAATATGAACCTGCAATTCCATTCCAAGACATTAAAGCTTCTTGAAATTGCTTTGTGTTGAATAATGGACGAATCGTAGGTTGCGTTAATGAATAATTACCTTTAACCAACATGTGATCATTCCAAGATTCTAAGTAATGAGGAGCAGGAGCAGCAATTGTTGTTTTTTCAGCTGTTTCATCTTCTTTTAAAGAAAAAGAAACTGACAAATTAACTTTTTGCAATCCTGATACAAATGCTTTACTATTTGCTAAAGTATAAACAGGGTTAACACCACTCATAATAAGGGTATGAACATTTCCTGCGTTCATGTCAGCAATCAACTGAGAAACTTGTTCGTTTGATCCTTTTCTAATATTTCTAACTCCTGTAAAAGCTTCACTTCCCAATACTTGGTTGATTGCTAATACTAAAAGTTGTGCGTTTTTATCTTGAATACCTGAAACCAAAACTCCTTTACTTCCAGCAGCTTTTAATTGTTGAGCCGCCTTGATGACTTCTGACTCATTTTCAATTTTTCCTGTAGGAATCGAAGAATTAGTAATAATATTATAAATTTTTACTAAAGCTTGTTTTTGAGTAGCCACCTTCATAGGAACTCTTTTATCAGCTGCAGCACCAGACAATGTCATGTTTGCCTCAAACTGATAATGTTTCGTCATTTTTCCAGACTTTGGAACTCTAACAGCAGCAAATCCTGCATCAAATCCTCCACCTTGCCAATCCCCTAAAAAGTCAGCATTCAAAGAAACGATAACACCTGTTGCTTTTGAAAAATCGTAATCTACCAATCCACGCTCTCCATAAACTGTTTGAAATGCATCCAAAGCAGTCGATTCTGAAACAGCATCGTAAACCACATGCTTTGCAGTTGGATTTTTTGAAATAAAATCAGCAATTAATCTTTCAGTAGAAGGACTAGCCAATGTATTTGTTAACAATACTACTTGTTTATCTTTAGCTTGAGCTAAACTTGCTTTAACTTTTGTATCTACATCACTCCAAGACGCAGCTTTTGCAGCAACTTTTGGTGATTGCAAACGCATACTATCATACAATGACAAAACAGAAGCATGAACTCTTGCATTTGCAGTAAAATTTGCTCCAGCGATTTTGTTATTATCAATTTTGATTGGACGACCTTCACGGGTTTTAACTAATAAATTAGCAAAATCAAATCCGTCAAACATGGTAGTTGCATAATAATCAGCAACACCAGGAATAATAGAATCTGGTTGAACAACATAAGGAATTGACTTATGTACCGGTCCTTCACAAGCAGCTAAAGTTGCAGCTGCAGTTGAAAAACCAACATACTTTAAGAAATCACGACGAGTAGTTGATGAAGAGGATAATGAACTATCAGCAAGAAATTCATCTGTAGGAATTGCTTCTACAAATTCATTATTTCTAAGCGTCTCAACAATAGAACTATTTTCGTTTAGTTCCTCAACACTTTTCCAGTATTTTTTGTTAGATGACATCGTATATAAATATTAGCTTCTTAATAATTTGATTAATAGTGACATTTACCACATTCTAAACCTCCCATTTGCGCTGCAGTCAATTTGTCTACACCGTATTTTTTTGAAAGTTCTTTATGTATTTTATCGTAGTAAGCGTTACCTTCCATTTTTACTTCTGTTTCACGGTGACAATTGATACACCAACCCATTGTTAAAGGTGCAAATTGTTTTTGAATTTCATACGTTTGAACAGGACCGTGACATTTTTGACATTCAATTCCTGCAACTGTTACGTGTTGTGAGTGATTGAAATAAGCAAAATCAGGTAAGTTATGAATTCGAACCCATTTTACTGGCTCAGTTTTACCCGTATATTTTTGGTTTTCTTGATCCCAACCTACAGCAGTATATAATTTTTGAATTTCTCCATCATAAAAAGCTTTTGAGTAATCTGCCGTTGCAGTAGTATCAGAAACCTCTGCAATACTTTTGTGACAGTTCATACACACATTTAATGAAGGAATTCCAGCATGTTTACTTACTCTTGCAGATGAGTGACAGTATTTACAATCGATTCCATTGCTACCAGCGTGGATTCTGTGTGAATAATGAATAGGTTGAATTGGTGCATAGTCTTGATCGATTCCAATTTGCATAAAGAATCCATAAACAAAATAGGCTGCAGCCAACATAAAGAAAATAACAGATACAAATACCAAAAACTGGTTTTTTACAAATGCTTTAGGTAACGCAAGAAAATCAATTTTTTTATCGGCTACTTCAATTCCGTTTATTTTGGCAACTTTAGTAAGAATGTTGTTAACTAAAAACAACATGATTACCAATATTATTAATACAATAGATAAAGCTCCTAAAACTACATTATTAGATATACCTGAATCTTCTGTTTTTTGACCAGGAGGTACTGTACCAGCCACACTAGGTGTTGGAGCAGGCGCTTCAACTTTAACTTCAGATGTGTAAGCAATAATATTGTCTATATCTGTATCTGTTAACTGAGGAAAAGCAGTCATTACTGACTTGTTGTTTTCTTCATACACCTTTACAGCTTTGGCATCACCTGATTTTATAAGGGCCGAACTGTTTTTTACCCATTTATAAAGCCAAGGCATGTCATATTTTCCAGCAATACCTCTTAATGCTGGACCTGTCATTTTTTTGTCTAAAGCGTGACAAGCTGCACAATTTGATTTAAATAATTCTTTTCCTTTTACTGCGTCACCAGCACCAGTTGCAGCAGGAGCATCGGTTTTGGCCGTTGCATCAGCAGGAGCAGCTGTCGCCATTTCTTGTGCAAACGTAGACATAGAGATTGTTAGCATAAATGCTAATCCTAACGAGTAAATTCTTGAAATCGAATTATGGTTTCCCACTTTTTTCATATTATAAATGATTATCGACTAATTTGGTATGATTTTTTCATTACAAGCATATAGAAACTATAAGCTTTTTAAAAACTTCGACAAAAATACGACTTCTATACTATTCTCAAAACCTTAAATATATCTAAAATTCAATTTATATTAATTCTAAATAACGATACGCTTTTACAGAAGAATAATATGTTTTACATTTGCATTAAAATCAATCATTTATGAAAAAATCATCTTACCTAGCAACAAATTTTTTATTCGTTTTTACGTTATTTTTATTTTATAAAATGCCTGTTGTTGCTCAAAACACTACGCTCATTCAAGATGATAATTTTGAACAATTACTTAATGAAAAAAGAAAGATAAATTCCTCAATTACAGATAATAATAACTATAAAATTCAAATTTTTAACGGTTCTAGTGAAGAGTCAAAAAAAAACCTTTTACAATTTAAAAGAGAACATAAAGAGATGGATGCTACAATCATTTTTAGCACACCAACCTATAAAGTTTGGGTTGGTAATTTTTCAACACGAATTGAAGGGGAACGTTATTTAAAAATTATAAAGAAAAAGTATCCTAATTCAATTTTAATAAAACCGAAAAATTAATTTTCTTCATATAAAAAACAATCTTTCACATGGTCGTTTACCATACCTGTGGCTTGCATGTGAGCATAAACAACGGTTGATCCAACAAATTTAAAACCTCTTTTTTTCAAATCTTTACTTATAATATCAGAAAGTTCAGTTGTAGCGGGAACTTCTTGTAGTGATTTTCTGTTGTTATGTATGGGTTTACCGTCTACAAAATTCCAAATATATTTTGAAAAACTTCCAAATTCTGATTGAATTGCCATAAATGCAACTGCATTGGTTATGGTTGCTCTAATTTTTAAATGATTTCTAATAATTCCCGAATTTTGAAGTAATTCTTGGACTTTATTTTCAGAATAAACAGCAATTTTTTGATAATCAAATTGATCAAAAGCTTCATGAAAATGGTCTCTTTTTTTCAGGATTGTGTGCCAACTTAACCCTGCTTGAAAGGTTTCTAATACTAAAAATTGAAACAAAGTGGCATCATCATAAATGGGTTTTCCCCATTCTTCATCATGATACGTTCTGTATAAATCATCTTTTTCGCACCAAGCACATCTCGTTTTCATTTTACTGTTGTTTTATATATTTTCGAATAATGTAATGCCCCAAATAAATTAAAGGGGTAAGCAGTACCGCCAAAATTAATTTTACAAAATAGCCCGTAAAGGCAGATGTTATAAAAACCACTGCACTCATTTTTCCGGTTAACCAAAATGCAATACCGAGCACTATAAAACTATCAAAAAATTGAGAGATAACGGTTGAACCCGTACTTCGCAACCAAATCATTTTGTTTCCGGTTTTGTTTTTAAAAAAATGAAAAACCGTTACATCTATCAATTGGGAAACTAAAAAAGCAGTAATGCTCCCTATTATAATCCAAAGACTCTGTCCAAAAACACCGTTAAATTGATTGTCAGAAACTAATCCTTGCCCTTGAACAGCGGGAATTTGAAGTGCTCCAAAAAGTATCACAAAAGCATAAGCAATTAAACATGCTGTAATAATGGACAGTTTTTGAACTCCTCTCTGACCAAAATATTCATTGATTAAATCGGTAGTAATAAAAACAACAGGCCAAGGCAAAATTCCAACGCTCATTGGGACTCCAAAAACATGTATTAATTTTCCGCCAATTAATTCTGCTACAACGGCATTTGTTATAAAAATCCCAGCTAGAATTATGTAAACGATATCTTTTTTGTTTTGAAACATTTCTTTTTTTATAAAAATAGAAAAAAACTTGAAATAGTCTTTTGTCTTTTTTGCAAATATAAAAAAACGGCATCTCAATTAAGAAATGCCGTTTTAAAAAAAAATTAAAAAAATTATTATGCTCCTAAAGCAACTCTTCTGAATCCAGTAACTGTTAAACTTGCATCAACCGATTTGATGTAAGCAGCTACACTCATAGAACCGTCTTTAATATAATCTTGGTTTACCAATGTGTTGTCTTTGTAAAAACGTTGGATTTTTCCTTTAGCGATATTGTCTAACATTGCTTCTGGTTTTCCTTCTTGACGTAATTGATCTTTTGCAATTTCAACTTCTTTTTCGATAATTGAAGCATCTACTCCAGCCTCGTCTAAAGCAATTGGATTCATTGCAGCAGCTTGCATAGCAACGTTTCTTGAAGCTTCTTCAGCACCGTCAACGTTAGCAGAAAGCGCAACTAATGTAGCAATTTTGTTTCCAGCATGAATGTAAGAACCAACAAAAGCTCCGCTTAATCTTTGGAAAGAAGCGATTTCGATTTTTTCTCCAATAACACCTGTTTGCTCAATTAATTTGTCAGCAACTGTGATACCATTAAAATCTGAAGCTAAAAATGCTTCTTTGTCATCAAAGTTTAATGCTTGATTAGCCAATTCTGTAGCTAATTTTACGAAACCTTCATTTTTTCCAACGAAGTCAGTTTCGCAATTTAATGTGATAACAACACCAGATGTTTTTTCAGCATTTACAACTGCAATGGCAGCACCTTCTGTAGATTCTCTGTCAGATCTGTTTGCTGCAACTTTTTGACCTTTTTTTCTAAGGTTTTCGATTGCTAAATCAAAATCTCCATCAGATTCTACTAATGCTTTTTTGCAGTCCATCATACCTGCACCTGTGATTGTTCTTAATTTATTTACGTCTGCAGCAGTGATTGTTGCCATTTTGTTATAATTTTAAGATTAAAAATTTTTGTAAAAAAAGAAAATCCATTCGACAAATCCCAAATTCCAATTTTAACAAATCATCAAATTTTGATAATTAATTGGAACTTGGAATTAATCTAATGGAATTATATTTAATTTATTCTTCTGATTTAGTTTCTTCTGAAGTTTCTACTTCTGGAGTTTCAGCAACTTCAGGAGTTTCAACTTCAGCTACAGCAACAACTTCTGGAGCTTCAACTACTTCAGGTGCTGCTACCACTTCTGGTGTTGCAACCTCTTCTTTAGCTGATTCAACTTCAGAAAATTCTTCTCCAGGAACATCAGATGTTCTGTTTGAAAGTCCGTCAATTACAGCAGCAGTTACTAAAGATAAAATTTTATCAATTGATTTAGAAGCATCATCATTTGCAGGAATTACATATTCTACCTCTCTTGGGTCAGAATTTGTATCAACCATTGCGAAAACTGGAATGTTTAATTTTTGTGCTTCTTTGATTGCGATGTGTTCAGCCTTGATATCTACTACAAATAAAGCAGCAGGTAATCTAGACATGTCTGCGATAGAACCTAAGTTTTTCTCTAATTTTGCACGAAGACGATCTACTTGTAAACGCTCTTTCTTAGAAAGTGTCATGAACGTACCGTCTTTTTTCATTTTATCAATAGAAGCCATTTTCTTAACAGCTTTACGGATAGTTACGAAATTAGTTAGCATTCCACCAGGCCATCTTTCTGTGATGTAAGGCATGTTGCAAGCTGCAGCTTTTTCAGCTACAATATCTTTTGCTTGTTTTTTGGTAGCTACAAATAGTATTTTTCTACCAGAAGCTGCAATTTTTTTCATGGCTTCACTAGCCTCTTCAATTTTTGCAGCTGTTTTATATAGATTGATAATGTGAATTCCATTACGTTCCATATAAATGTAAGGAGCCATGTTTGGATCCCACTTGCGAGTCATGTGTCCGAAATGTACACCTGCTTCTAATAATTCTTTAACGTCAATTTTGTTTGCCATTGTGTAATAGTTTACGTTCCGTGATTAGCAATGCGTCACCTTTTTCGCTTTTAAACTTTCGTCTTTAAGACTTTGGACTGCATTTCGATGCTAAACTAATTCCCTTTTTACAAGGAATATCGACAACTGTGTTTTAATTTCAAATTTAATTTTTAAGATTTTGGATGCTATAAACCAACAAGTGGTATATAGACAACAGTGTATTAACGTTTTGAGAATTGGAATCTCTTACGTGCTTTTTTCTGTCCAAATTTCTTACGTTCTACCATTCTTGGATCTCTTGTTAGTAATCCTTCTGGTTTTAGGATAGCTCTGTTTTCAGCATCTACTTCACACATAACGCGTGCTAATGCCATTCTTACAGCTTCTGCTTGTCCTGTTGCTCCACCTCCGTAAACATTTACTTTTACATCAAAGTTTTCTGCATTGTTTGTCATAGACATTGGTTGCAAAACTTTGTACTGTAAAGTAGCTGTTGGGAAATAGTTGTTGAATTCTCTTTTGTTTACGGTGATTTTTCCTGTTCCTTCAGAAACATAAACACGTGCAACTGCACATTTTCTTCTACCGATTTTGTGAATAACTCCCATTACTTTAAGTCGTTAAGGTTAACGGTTTTTGGTTGTTGAGCTCCATGTTTGTGCTCACTTCCAACATTTACATTTAAGTTGCGGAATAATTGTGATCCTAATTTGTTTTTAGGCAACATTCCTTTTACAGCTTTTTCTACTAATAATGCAGGGTTTTTTTGTTGCATTACTTTAGCAGTTAAACTTCTTTGTCCTCCTGGATAACCTGTGTGACGAATGTACGTTTTGTCGTCAAGTTTGTTTCCTGTTAGGTTAATTTTCTCTGAGTTGATAACAATTACGTTATCTCCACAATCAACGTGCGGTGAGTAACTTGGCTTGTATTTACCTCTTAAAAGCATCGCGACTTTTGAAGCAAAACGACCTAAGTTATGACCTTCAGCGTCTACAACAATCCACTGTTTTTCAGCGGTGGCTTTGTTGGCAGAAACTGTTTTGTAGCTTAATGCGTCCATAATTTTATTTTAATTAAACATTCCATTCCCAATTAAGGGAGTGCAAAAGTACAATTATTTATTATATATACAAAAATGATTTGAAATTTTAATTAGTATTTTGAAATTTAGGCAATTAGAGAAGGTTTATGATTTGTTTTTTAGCCCAGACAGAAATGGCATCCCGCGCTTTTCGGAGCGCGGATATAATGGATGGCTGGAAAATGGTGGATAGATAAATCCCGAGCCTGTTGCTTCACATTGAAAAAAGCACTATTTTTACATTTTTATTACTATTTTAAAATAATTTTAGAAAAGTAAATATTTAGCATATCACATAGAACCCTACAAAAGTGTATTAATTATGAAATCGAAAGCTACATTAAAGGAAATAGCAAAAGAATTAAATGTTTCTATTTCGACTGTTTCTAAGGCATTAAATGACAGTCCGGAGATTAGTGAACCTACAAAATTACGCGTTCAAGAATATGCTAAATTGAAGAATTACAAGCCAAATGTGATTGGTTTGAATTTGAAAAACAGGTCGACAAGAACTATTGGAGTTATTGTTCCTAATATTTTGAATTCTTTTTTCGCGAAAGTTTTTACGGGTATTGAAAAGGTTGCTGATGAAAAAGGGTATAAAGTAATTACTTGTATATCTAACGAAAGTTTAGAGAAAGAGATTGGCGCTTTGGAAATGTTGAGCAATGGAACGATTGATGGTTTTATCCTTTCTATATCGCAAGAAGCACAAAAATTGCAAGAATTTGGACATTTTAAATCAATCATCAATGAAGGGACACCTATTGTGATGTTTGATAGAATTGCAGACGAAGTAAATTGCGACAAAGTGGTTGTGGATGATTTTGAATCGGCGACAAATGCAACAGAACATTTGATAAAAACGGGATGCAAACGCATCGCTTTGTTTTCGACTATTGATAATTTGAGTGTTGGGAAATTGCGTGCTAAAGGATTTTATAAGGCATTAGAAAATCATGGAAGCAACGTAAATGAAAATTTAATTTTATGTACTGGTAATGAAGAAGATTTTGATGAAAAATTGGTTGATTTTTTCAAAAATAATAAAATAGATGGTGTTTTTGCATTAGACGAACATGCCTCTGTGATGGCAATGAAATATGGAATAAATAATGGATATAACATTCCGGAGGAACTTTCAATAATTGGTTTTGCTGATGGCGTTTGGTCCAGAAGAATGACACCTAGTTTATCAACTGTGAGTCAGCACGGTCCAGAAATTGGAGAAGTAGCTGCCAAAATGTTGATTGCAAAATTGGAAAGCAAAGTAGAAATATACCATTATACAACTACAGTTATTAATACGGAACTTCGTCAAAGAGAGTCGACTAAAAAAATAAAAATTTAATATTAAACAAAAATGATTATTTTTGAAAAAAAAATTGTGAAGTATTTTCTCATTTTATTTATTGTTCATTTTTCGTTTTCGCAACAACAATTAGATGTTTTTGATATTGCGAAAAAAGGCACAATTGAAAATGCAATCGAAGTTTTAAAAACGAATCCTAATGCCTTCAATATAGTTGACAAGAATGGGTTTTCGCCTCTTACATTGTCATGTTATTATGGAAATAATAAGGTTGCTACATTTTTAATAAAAAAAGGGATTGATATCAATAGCAATTCCAAATTTGGAACACCTTTAATGGCATCTATTGTTAAGGGGAATAATGAGATTGCTAAATTATTAATTGAAAAAAATGCAGATATAAATTTTGAAGATGAGAATGGAATAACCGCTTTAATATATGCTGTTCAGTTTTCAAACAAAGAAATGGTTTCGCTTTTGATTCAAAAAAAAGCAAATAAATCTCATCAAGATAAAAAAGGAAAAACCGCTTTTGAATATGCTGTTTTTGCAGGAAACGAAGAAATAATAAATATCTTAAATAACTAAATAAACTAAAAAAAACTATGAAAAAAACTTTACTATTAATTATGATTTTTGGCACCTTTTTGGGGTTTTCTCAGCAAAAAAGCACAGGTGTTATTTCATTAACGAGCAACATGACTGTTAATCTAACTTTAAATAATACTACATCGAAAGCGAGATTGGTTCTAACAGGTCCGTCAGACAGATGGTTTGCCTTGGGAATAGGTGTTTCAAGCGGTTTTGGAATGTCTAGTGGTGATGTACTTGTTTATTCAAATTCATTATCTGATTGTCATTATGGTGGTTATGGGTCTCCTTCGGCTGACTCAAGCCAAGATTGGTCGCAAATTTCAAACAATGTGGTTTCAGGTGTTAGAACCTTAACATTGGAGCGTAATTTAACCAATGGCGATTCAGACGATTTTCAAATGGCTTATGCGTCAACAAATTCAATCAGTTTTGCTTGGGCTCGTGCAGATAATGCAAGTTTTTCTGTGAACGGTCACGCTGGAAATAGAGGATTTCAATCGTCAACATTGACATTAGGAGTGGATGATTTTTCATTAAATGCTACACAAATTTACCCTAATCCTTCAAACGGGACATTCCTTGTTAAAACAAATACTAATTTAGATACCATTAATGTGTATTCTCAAACGGGTTCTTTGGTTAAAACAATTGAAGTTCAAGATAATTCTGATGCAACTGAAGTTCAAATAAATAGCTTACAAACTGGTATTTATTTACTTCAATTAATTAATTCATCAGAAAAAACTTGGAAGAAAATTATTGTTCAATAAAGTATTGTCTTTAAATATTAAAGAGCCGCTTTTATACAAAAGCGGCTCTTTTTATTTAGACTGAAAACTGTGTCTGAAAACTGAAAACTTCTAATGTGCCTCCAGCCAGTTTACACCCTCACCAACTTCCACTTCCAACGGCACATCCATTTTGAATGCATTTTCCATTTCGTGTTTTATCATCGGTTTAATTTTTTCTAATTCTGAGTTGTGTACATCAAAAACCAATTCATCATGCACCTGCAATAACATTTTTGACTTCCAATTTTCTGAAGTTAGTTTTTTGTAAATATTGATCATGGCTATTTTGATGATGTCGGCAGCACTACCTTGTATAGGTGCGTTTACAGCATTTCGTTCGGCACCACTTCTTACCATCATGTTTGCTGAATTGATGTCTTTTAAATAACGTCTTCTTCCCAAAACAGTTTGAACATAACCGTTTTCTCTAGCAAAATCAACTTGAGCTGACATGTACGATTTCAAATTTGGATAGGTCTGATAATAGGCTTCAATCAATGCCGCGCTTTCTTTTCGCGAAAGCGAAGTTTGATTGCTCAATCCAAAAGCGGAAACCCCATAAATGATTCCGAAATTGACTGTTTTGGCATGACTTCGTTGCTCTTTAGTTACTTCTTCCAACGGCACATTAAATACTTTAGCTGCTGTACTTTTGTGGATATCTTCATTGTTTTGAAAGGCCTTAATCATGTTCTCTTCACCCGATAATGCTGCAATAATTCGAAGTTCTATTTGAGAATAATCGGCAGAAACTAAGGTATGATTTTCATCTCGTGCAATAAACGCTTTTCTGATCAATCGCCCTCTTTCAGTTCGGATGGGTATGTTTTGCAAATTCGGATTATTGGAACTCAAACGTCCTGTTGCAGCTACCGTTTGCATATAATCAGTGTGAACTCTGCCCGTTTTTTTATCGACCTGATTAGGAAGTGCATCAATATACGTGCTTTGCAATTTCACCATTTGACGCCAGTCCAATATATCTTTCACTATGGGATAATCATTTGCTAAATAAGACAAAATTTCTTCTCCCGTAGCATACTGACCTGTTTTTGTTTTCTTTTGTTTGGCTCCGCCGATTTTTAGTTTATCAAACAAGATATCTCCAAGTTGCTTTGGAGAAGCCAAGTTGAATTTTTCACCTGCAGTTTCGTATATTTTTTGTTCTAATGCAGCGCTTTCTTTTGCAATCTCAACCGACATTTCTTTCAAAAATGGTACATCAAGATTGATACCCTCCAGTTCCATAGCTGCCAAAACAGGTACTAACGGAATCTCAATGTCATCAAATAATTTTTTGGTTTCCGCTTTTTCTAGAATCGGACTAAAATGTTGCTTCAATTGAAACGTTACATCGGCGTCTTCTGCAGCATATTCTTTGATGTCTTCCAAGACAACGTTGCGCATCGATAATTGATTTTTACCTTTTTTACCGATTAACGTTTCTATTGATTTTGGCGAATATTTTAAATAGGTTTCAGACAAAACATCCATATTATGACGCATATCTGGATTGATCAAATAATGGGCAATCATGGTGTCGAATAATTGTCCTTTTATTTGAACACCATAATTTGTTAAAATTTTCAAATCATATTTAATATTTTGACCAATTTTTTCAATCGTTTCACTTTCAAAAAACGGTTTGAATTTTTCAATCAAAGCTTGAGCTTCCTCTCGATTTTCAGAAAACGGAACATAAAAGGCCTCGTTTTTTGCCCAAGAAAAAGACATTCCGACCAACTCGGCATTCAAAGCATCAATACCTGTAGTTTCTGTATCAAAACAAACGGATGTTTGGTTCATCAAGGTTTGCAAAAACAATTTAGTACCCAATTCGCCTTGCACAACTGTGTAGTTATGATTGGTGTTTTCTAAATTGGCATATTGGGAATTATTTGTCGTTGCATCATCCGATTCATCACTAAAACCAAATAAATCAAATTGCTCTTCATTGGTTTTTTTAGTAACTACTTTTTTAGAAGTCTCTTTCTCAATACCACTTTCTGCAGATTGAGGGTTATATAGTTTATCAAATTGCGCCTTCATTTGACGAAATTCCAACTCTTGAAACAAAGCATCAGTTTTTTCAACATCGGGTTTTGAAAGTTCGTAATCTTTTTCATCAAAAACAACCGGGCAATCGAGCAAAATAGTGGCTAATTTTTTGGATAAAATTCCCATCTCTGCATTCGCTTCAATTTTATCTTTAATGGCGCCTTTCAACAGATGTGTATTGGCTAATAAATTTTCCATCGAACCAAATTCGGCCAAAAATTTCTTAGCTGTTTTTTCACCCACACCCGGCAATCCCGGAATATTATCTGCCGCATCACCCATCATTCCTAAAAAGTCAATAACTTGTTCTGGTCTTTGGATTTCAAATTTTTCAAGCACTTCAGGAATGCCCCAAATTTCGATGTCATTTCCCATGCGGGCTGGTTTGTACATGAAAATATTTTCTGAAACCAACTGCGCAAAATCCTTATCTGGTGTTACCATAAACACTTTATAATTTTGCTTTTCGGCTTGTTTAGCAATTGTTCCAATCAAATCATCAGCTTCAAAACCTGCTACTTCAATAATTGGTATATGCATGGCACGTAGCAATTCTTGAATGAAAGGAACGGCAATTTTTATAGCTTCTGGAGTTTCATCTCGGTGCGCTTTATATTCCTGATACATTTCATATCTATAGGTGCTTCCGCCTTTGTCAAAAGCCACAGCCAAATGATCTGGTTTTTCTCTTTTTATTACATCCATCAAGGCATTCATAAACCCCATAATGGCCGAGGTATCCATCCCTTTGGAATTGATTCTTGGATTTTTGATAAAAGCAAAATAGCCTCTAAAAATTAAGGCATAGGCATCTAAAAGATACAAACGTTTTTGATCAGACATGGAAATATATTTATTTGGATGGTAAAAATAGTTAATCTTTTTAAAACTTTGTTGTTTTGTTTGTATTGTGTTAAAAGAAATATTCATTAAAAAATTATTCATATTTTTGTTCTCAATGAAGAGAAAATCAATCATCATGAGTTTATCCTTTTCAGGATATATTTTACTTGCTATTCTTTTGCAAGCATGTCACTCATGGGAACATCTTTACAAATCTTTTCAAGAAACACATTGCAGCCATCATTATGCAAAAGGCAAAAGTCAAATTAGTCATGCGCATACACCACTAGATCATTGTTTTACTTGTGATTTTGCTTTTACAGGAGCAACCGAAACACCTGTTTTTACCTATTCATTCTATCGTTTTTCTCCCTATTACACTTTAAACGCATCTTATAAACAGAGTTTAAATTCGTTATTTAATGGATGTTTATTTTCTGATAGAGCGCCTCCCCTATTTTTTTCATAACTGTTTTTAAAAAAAATTTAGCTAGTAACTGAGTTGCAAACCATGTTTTGTAATTCAGTGTTCAGGCTATTTATCAATTTCAATACTATTTTATGAAAAAAATTATATCCTTACTATTCATTAGTTATTCGTTAATCAGTTTTTCTCAAGAGGAAACCCAACAAAAAAAAGACACTATTCATCAAATGGATGAAGTGATTGTTTCTACTGCATTCAACAAATTACAATCGCAAAACGTGATGAAAGTAGAACACATAAAAATGAATTCCGTTCAACAAAAAGGCGCTTTAACTTTGTCTGAAGGTTTAACTTCTATCCCTGGAGTATCTGTGATTTCTACAGGTGCATCCATTGGAAAACCAGTAATTCGTGGGCTAAGCGGAAATCGTGTGCTTGTTTACACTCAAGGTGTACGACTCGAAAATCAACAATTTGGCGAAGAGCACGGACTTGGTTTAAACGACTCTGGAGTGGATAGTTTTGAAATAATCAAAGGGCCTGCCTCGCTTCTTTATGGTTCGGATGCATTGGGAGGTGTTATATATTTTAACCCCGAAAAATTCGCAGCAGAAAAGTCTGACTCTTTCAGTTTTAAAAGCACTTATTTTACCAATACTTTTGGCAACAATACTAGTTTAGGATACAAAGCTTCGGGTGAAAATTTAAAATTTACTTCGAATGTAAGTTACAGTAGCCATGGCGATTACAAAATTGCAAAAGGTGATAAAGTTACCAATACCCGTTTTAACGAATTGGATTTTAAAACCGGAATTGGATTTACTAAAAATAATTTTTCGACTGTTTTTCGATACAATTTCAATCAATTGCATTTGGGAATTCCAGAAAACGGTATTGGAATCCAAACCAAATCGCACAAACCCGATTATCCGAATCAAAAGGTATTTAACCAAATTGCGAGTTTGAATTCGGTTTATACCTTTACAAATTCTAAAATAGAAGCCGATCTTGGTTACATCAACAACAACCGAAGTGAGTTTGAAGACAGCCCCACGGCACTATTAAAAATGAAACTCAAAACCTTTAATTATAATGTAAAATATTATGTTCCAAAAAAAGGGAAACTAGAAACCATCATTGGAACACAAGGAATGTCACAAACCAACACCAACTTTGGCGAAGAATTGTTGATTCCTGATGCTACAACAACCGATTTTGGTGTTTTTTCAACCACTTACTTAAGCTTGAAAAAAAATATTTTCCAAGCGGGTATTCGTTGGGATCATCGAAAAATAACTTCAAAAACTGCTGGAGAAATTGGAACTGAAGGATATTTTGAAGCAATAAATCGCAATTTTAATTCCATTAATGCGTCTTTCGGTTACAAAACTAACCTGAAAGATAATTTAATTTGCAGACTCAACTTGGCTTCGGGCTTTCGAGCGCCAAACCTATCAGAACTAACGTCCAACGGTGTTCATGAAGGAAGCAACCGATACGAAATTGGAAATGCCAACCTCAAAAATGAGCAAAATTTTCAGACCGATCTTAATTTTGAATACCGAAATCCGCACTTTGAGTTTTTTGCAAACGGATTTTACAATGCTATCAATAACTACATTTTCATCAGTCCAAACGGAACTGTCATTGATCAAAATGATGTGTACACATACACCCAATCCAATGCAAAACTATTTGGTGGCGAAGCCGGAATTCATTTTCATCCGCATCCGTTAGATTGGTTTCACATTACCTCCAGTTTTGAATCGGTCAACGGAAAACAATCCAACAATCAAAACATTCCGCTCATCCCAGCCAATAAATGGAATACAACCATCAAAACCGAATTTAATAAAACAAAAAGGTTCAAAGAAACCATAGCTTCTGTTAGTTTCGAGCACCTTTTTGACCAAAACAACCCCGGTCAATTTGAATCAAAAACAACAGATTATACCCTTGTCAATCTATTTTTAAGCACAACCGTTACACTAGAAAAAACACCCATTCAATTGCAAATAAATGCAAATAACCTATTCGACAAAAACTATATTTCACATCTATCCCGACTCAAAACAGACGGAATACCCAACATGGGCCGAAACATTGTTTTGCGAATTCTTTTTTCTATATAGCAGCACACAATTCCGTTTCATAAGTAGTTTTGTCCTGCTCTCGCCTTTATCTTGCTCGCCCTCCGGGACTTCGCAAGGATATCGGCTCCATCAGGGCTATTTATGAAAAATTGATTTTAGTTGAAAAATAGTTGGAAGTCGAAAGTCATAAAGTCTTAAAGTCACAAAGTCTTAAAGTCTTAAAGTAGCCCCGAAACTAAAAACCCTGTTAGCGTTTAAAGTCTAACAGGGTTTAAAAATTAAATTTGCTAAATCACAACTTTTTACAGTTGTGGTTTTTGAGTTTTTTTAACACAAGAAAGGATTTGGCAATGGTTGGAAATTAAATTTTGTATCCTTTTTTTGCCACATATTTCAAGAATGAAATCCTTGAAAATCAGCTAAATCTTTAACATCCGTGGCAAAAAAATGCCCAAATTTTAATTTGAATTATTATCAGACATTATTGATTTTATTTTTTTCGTCCAATATTGAATAAAAACACTAATTTAGCATTACCTAATCGAAAAAGATTCCAAATGAAACCAATTATTCAGCTAGCATTAGCAATAACAATTACCGCAAGCATGCACGCACAAAAAAATTCTAAAAAAATAACGTATCCTTCAACTCAAAAAATAGAACACATGGATACGTATTTTGAAACCAAAATAAACGACCCTTACCGCTGGCTAGAAGACGACAAATCTAGTGAAACTGCCAATTGGGTTACCCAACAAAATAAGCTGACTTATTCATATTTAGATAAAATTCCATACCGAACAGCTATCAAAGAACGTATGGAGAAATTATGGAATTACGAAAAAATAAGCGCCCCTTTCAAAGAAGGAAATTTTACTTATTTTTATAAAAACAATGGTTTGCAAAACCAATCTGTTTTATACAGAAAAGATGCTTCTGGAAACGAAGAAGTTTTTTTAGACCCCAACCTTTTATCAAAAGATGGTACAACGTCATTGGGTGATGTTAGTTTTTCAAAAGACGGTTCATTAGTCGCTTTTGCAATTTCAGAAGGTGGTAGCGACTGGCGCAAAGTGGTAGTTTGGAACGCAATTACCAAAGAAGTAATTGGCGAAACACTCGTAGATGTAAAATTTAGTGGTATCGCTTGGTTCAAAAACCAAGGTTTTTACTATTCCAGTTATGACAAACCAAAAGGCAGCGAATTATCTGCTATAACCGACCAACATAAATTGTATTTTCATCAATTAGGAACCTCACAAAAAGAAGATAAAGTGATTTTTGGTGCAGATTTCAAAAGACGTTATATAAACGGTTCTATCACCAACGACGAAAACTATTTGATTATTTCAGCAGCCAATTCAACAACTGGCAACGAGCTTTATTACAAAGACTTATCTGTAAATGATTCCAAAATTACAGCTTTGATTTCGAACTTTGATAGCAGTAACAGTATCATTGAAAATAATGGAACTACTTTTTATTTAGAAACCAATTACAACGCAGCAAACAACCGAGTTGTAACGTTCAATTTGTCGCAACCTGCTCCAGAAAATTGGACTGATTTTATTCCTGAAACAGAAAATGTCTTGAATGCAACCACTGGTGCTGGATATATTTTTGCCAATTACATAAAAGATGCTCTTTCCTACATAAAACAATATAATATGGAAGGAAAATTAGTTCGTGATGTTCAACTTCCTGGAATTGGAACGGTAGGCGCTTTTGGCGGAAAAAAATCTGAAAAAACTCTCTATTATTCCTTTACCAATTATATCACGCCAGGTGCAACGTACTCATTTGATGCTGAAAGCGGTTTATCTTCATTATACAAAAAACCAATCATCGATTTTAATAGCGAAAACTATGTGTCGGAACAAGTTTTTTATACCTCAAAAGACGGCACAAAAATCCCAATGATTATTACCTACAAAAAAGGACTCAAACGTAACGGCACCAACCCAACCATTTTGTACGGCTATGGCGGTTTCAACATTAGTTTAACGCCAAGTTTTAGCATAGCCAACGCTGTTTGGTTAGAAAACAACGGAATTTATGCCGTTGCCAACCTTAGAGGCGGTGGCGAATATGGTAAAAAATGGCACGATGCAGGAACTCAAAAAAACAAGCAAAATGTTTTTGACGATTTTATTGCTGCAGCCGAATTTTTAATTAGCGAAAAATACACCTCATCAAATTATTTAGCTATAAAAGGTGGTTCAAACGGCGGTTTGTTGGTTGGAGCAATCATGACGCAACGACCAACGTTAATGAAGGTTGCCTTGCCTGCCGTGGGTGTTTTAGACATGCTTCGTTATCACACCTTTACTGCCGGTGCAGGATGGGCATATGACTATGGAACTGCACAAGATTCCAAAGAAATGTTTGATTATTTAAAGGGCTATTCACCCGTTCATAATGTGAAAGAAAAAGTGCAATATCCGGCAACTTTAGTAACAACCGGTGACCATGATGATCGCGTGGTGCCAGCCCACAGTTTTAAATTTGCGGCAACGCTTCAAGAAAAACAAACCGGAAACAACCCAACACTAATCAGGATTGATGTCAATGCAGGCCACGGAGCCGGAAAATCGCTCGCTGCAACGATTCAGGAAAATGCCGATATTCAAGCATTTACATTGTTTAACATGGGCATTTTAAAAATTTCATTTTAAAAAAACAACAAACGGGGTTTTTGTTTTTTTGCAGCACACAATCCCGTTTTTATAAGTCGTTTTGTCCTGCTCTCGCCTTTATCTTGCTCGCCCTACGGGACTTCGCAAGGATATCGGCTCCATCAGGGCTGAACAGGAAAAGTAATTTTTCAGAAGAAGAAAATCCGAAATGGAAAAATTACATGTTAATTTTGGTTTTTTTAATTCTACACGAAAGTTCAACGAGCGAGAGATTCATTCAACAATGAAATATACATAATAACGAAATGAAAAGAATATCAGCAATTTATCTACTGTTAAGCACGTTATTTGCCGCAGCACAAAACCAAACAAGCAACCCGTTTACTTTTCAAGGATATGGCGAATTGTATTATAGTTTTGATTTTTCAAATCCGCAAAATCACGAAAAACCAAGTTTTTTATACAATCATAAACGTCATAATGAAGTAAGCCTAAATTTGGCATTCATCAAAGCAAGTTATAACAAACAAAACATACGAGCCAATGCCGCATTGATGCTAGGAAATTATGCACAATACAATCTTTCATCCGAGCCAAATTGGGCACAATTTATATATGAAGCAAATATTGGTTTTAAAATTTCAGACAAGCACAACATTTGGGTAGATGCAGGAATTATGCCATCACACATCGGGTTTGAAAGTGCCGTTAGCGCTGATTGTTGGACACTAACTAGAAGTCTTATGGCCGAAAATTCTCCTTATTATGAAACAGGAGTGAAAATTTCATACACAGATGCCTCAGAAAAATTCAATGCGAGTTTTTATGTTTTAAACGGATGGCAAAAAATTCAAAAACCTGATAATATGCAAAATCCATCTGTGGGATTACAACTCAATTACAAGCCAAATTCTAAATTAACTTTGAATTATTCCAACTTTATAGGTTCTGACAAACCAGACGATTTGAATGCTTTACGCCTTTTTCACAATCTTTATGCCATGTATGAGCCATCCAAAAAACTGGGATTCATTGCCGGATTGGATGTTGGAACTGATAAATACGACCTCGAGAATTATGATGTTTGGTATGCTCCAATTTGCATCATTCGATACAAACCAGTAGAAAAATACAGAATAGCCATTCGAGGTGAATATTATAATGATAAAAAACAAATACTAATTGCAACCAATACCGAAAACGGATTTCAAACTTTTGGGGTTTCTACCAACTTTGACATTCAGTTTAAAGAAAATATGATTTGGAGAATCGAGGCAAAAGAATATGCATCAAAAGATAAAATTTTTGATGGTAGCAACTCAAATTTTACATTATCAACTTCCTTGACAATAAAATTTTAATTAAACAGTTTTAAACATTATAAAAAAATTTAGCCTGTTTCAAAATATTGCTTACTTTTAAAACAAAAAATTATGTATTTCTCAGATAAGCGTAGTATTTCGAGATGGGTTATTATTATCGCTTCATTTTTCATAGTTTCCCTTATTTTGTGGAACACCTTTATCTTTTTTCAAATCTTTAAAACCGAAGAGCGTCTCAAAATTCAAGTGTGGGCTGCGGCTCAAAAATCATTATTAGAAGCCGATTTAGAAAACGACAACATCGATTTGAACCTTGAAATTTTGAGTAGTAACAAAACCATACCACTCATAAATTTAGAAAACAACATCATCATCAACCATAATAATATCGAAAAATCAATAGCAAATGATTCGATTAAATTGTATGAGTTATTAGAAGATTTAAAAAAACAAAACGATCCCATAAAAATTGAATACGATCAAGGCAAAACACAGTATATTTATTATGGTGATTCGGCTTTAATTACTAAACTCAAGTACTACCCTATTGCACTTTTATTGATTATCTTTTTGTTTGCAGCTGTTGTTTACAATTTTTATAGAAGTACCAAAATGGCAACGCAAAACAAACTTTGGGCAGGAATGGCTAAAGAAACAGCACATCAAATAGGCACGCCCTTGTCGTCGCTTATTGGTTGGCTCGAAATCATGAAAGCCGATAATGTAGATGAAACAACCATTACAGAAATTGAAAAAGACATCAATAGACTACTAATCATCACCGATCGATTTTCAAAAATTGGCTCTGAACCTATATTGTCTGTTCAAGATATTGTGGCTGAAACACAAAATTCATTCGACTACTTAAAAGCTCGTTTTTCAAAACAAATAACGTTTCAATTCATAGCGCCAAAAACCCCAATTATGGTGTTGTTGAACCCTGAACTACACAGTTGGACTATTGAAAACCTTATGAAAAATGCCGTTGACGCCATGAAAGGCAAAGGTGCATTAAAAATGGTGATGGTAGTTGAAGGAGCTTGGGTCAAAATAAATATAACCGACTCGGGAAAAGGCATTCCAAAAAACCAATTTAGAAAAATATTTGAACCCGGGTTCACCACCAAAAAAAGAGGTTGGGGACTTGGATTATCACTCACAAAAAGAATTGTTGAAGAGTATCACAAAGGAAAAATTCGTGTGTTACAATCAGAAATAGGCAAAGGCACCACCTTTCAAGTTAGTTTGAAAAAGCAATAGAATATAACCACTTTTATTTTCTATGATAGACTTTTAAGAAGGTTTTGTTATTAAAAATTACTACTGCCTGACAAATAAGTAGCCAATATTTACAATAGATCATTTGTAACCTCAAAAAAATATCTATCAGATTTGTAGGTATATTTATGTGGTTTGTGGATTGATGTGAATTTGTCCGCCAACAGCTTTTATTACTTTCATTATGGTAGAAAATTGAGGTTTAGCTCCATCAGATAATGCTTTGTATAAACTGGGTCTGCTCATGCCGGTTTGTTTTGCAATTTTGGTCATCCCAATTGCTTTTGCAATATTGCCGAGAGCTGAAACGATTTCTGCATCATTTCCTTCTTCCAAAACGGTATTTAGATATTCAGCAATCATTTCGTTACTGTCCAAATAATCTGAAATTTCAAATGGTGATGTTTTCATTTTCTACATTTTTAATTTACTCCAAATTTCTTTTGCTTTTCAATGCCTTTTTGTTGCGTTGATTTATCTCCTCCAATAAGAAGAATTATTACTTTTCCATCTGTTACTTTAAAATAGACTCTGTACCCCTTTGCGTAGTTGATTTTCATTTCACTAATTCCATCTCCAATTGGTTCGCAATCTCCAAAATGTTGGTCTTTTTCCAATTTTTGGATTCTAAATAATATTTTGGCTTTTGCTCTTAAGTCTTTCAATTTCTTGAGTCACTTATCAAATTCTATAGTTTTTTCGATATGGTACATTTGAAATATGTATTCAATTGGATACATATTTAAAGAAAATATTTAAACAAACAAGTTAAGATTCTCATTTTTATAAAAAGTAATGAACGAGTCCTAAAAACAATATTGTGAAACCAAAATCATTTTACAAGATTTTACTTTATGACTTTAGACCAATTTTCAACTGAAAAACTATTGGTTAAGTGTAGCCCCGACAGAGCCGATATCCTCCTGAAGTCCCGGAGGGCGAAGGAGATAAAGGCGATGGCGGGACGAGGTTTCAATTGGAACGGAGTTGTGTGCTTCTAATTTTTATAAGAATTATTTATTTTTTACTCCATTCCGTCAATAGAAACATTGATTTTGCCTTGTGTTGAAATAAAAGCAATGATGGCTTCGTTGGTTAATTCTACTTTGTCAAATTCAAAATCTGAAAGGGTGCCGTTTACAAAAACGCCTTTCATTGGGGAATAATTGGTCAAATAGGGCAACATGTTTTTCTTGCCTTCAGCTAAGTTTTCTTTGATGGAATACCTGCAATTTGCTTCTATTTTTTTGACGATAACGCCTTGCAAAAGCCAGTTGGCAGTTTTGGTTAAAAGTCCTTTTGTGTTGAGCACATAATCCATTTTTTCGAAATAAATTTCTTTAGTAATGGGGTTATAATTTGGGATGCCTGTTAGGTAAATCGTTCCGTTGAGGCTTCCCGTCATTTGCAATTCAATGATCATTTTGCCTTCTTTTGCCCACAAGGCTACATTTTGAATTGTTATTTTTCGGCTTCCAGATGCAAATTCTTTTCCCTGAAAATTTTTAGTAATAATGCGAGATGCACTTTCGTAGGAAGAAACGGCTGCGACAGAAACATTGGATTGTTCGGCAATTTTAGTAACCGATTTAAAGGTAATGTTTTCTCTATTGATTCCTGGTTTTGGTGATTGCCCTACCATGGTGATCATGTTGCATTTAAGTCCGAGTTGCATGGCGATTTTTGATTTTTTGATTTGCGCATCGGTAACATACATTTCGAGTGGATTCATTTTGAACCAAGTTTCATAGACTTCGCTCGTTTGGAAAGGCGTACTCATTTGTTCTAAAACGTTTAAAACATGGGGTTTAAAATCGCATGATTTGTCGATGGCATCATCTATTTTTCTGGCAATTTTGGATTTGAATAATGATAAAGTCGGATTGATAATATAGGTAATCGGAACTTTTTTGCCCGCTACAAGGATAGTCGGACTTTCATTCCAATCAAAATTTTCAATTTTTGAGGTAGTATTCATTTTCCAATTGGATAATTTTACATCACTTAGTAAGGTAATTGTTCCGTTAAGGTCAATTTCTCGCGTATCATTCAACCCCATAAAATCGGTTCCGTATTTGAATTTTGCCCAAATTTTGAGAGGTACAACCGATTCGATTTTACCGTTTTTTTCTATGATTTTAATGGGGGCCGTTTTCCATATTTTCATTTCAGTCTTGTCGTCTGCCAAATTTGAATCGTCATAAATTTGTTCGCTCAACGATTTATTTAATTGATTCTCTATTTCTTTTAAAGTGATTTCCATCGGCATATTGACCGTAGAAGTGGTCATTTGATAGGCCATTGGTGTATTTGTTGAAGGTTCAGGACGTAAAGCCAAAATTTTATTCGAAGTTGAACAATTTGTAAAAATAGCTACAATAAAGAGATAGATAAATAGGCGATTGCTTTTCATAATGGTATTGAATTATAAATAAAATAATTTTTTTAAGTTGTGAATGTAACAAAAATATCATTTCATCGTCAGATATATAAAATATTTTGCATTTGTTTTTGAATTAAAACGATTAAATTTGCGAAGCATTGTGTTCAACCTGAAATTATATTATGATAAATTCTAAAAAAATAGCTGCTCTTTTTGTTTTGTTTGTGAGCATAAGTTCTTTTTCACAAGTAAAAAAATGGACCCTTCAGGAGTGTGTAAATTATGCGCTTAAAAATAATATTTCCATTCAACAATCGGAATTGGATTTAAAAGTTACTGCCATTTCAAAGTTGGATGCCATTGGTAGTTTTTTACCAAACCTCAACACCAATGCTTCGCACTCATGGAATGTTGGTTTGAACCAAAATATTACAACTGGTTTACTTGAAAACCAAACGACCCAATTTACTTCTGCCGGATTCAACTCGAGTGTGGCTATTTATAACGGTTTGCAAAATCAAAACAGGTTGCGAAAAGCCAATTTGAGTTTGTTGGCTTCTCAATATCAATTGGCTAAAATGAAAGATGATGTTTCATTGAACATTGCCAATTCTTTTCTTCAAATTCTGTTCAATAAAGAAAATTTAAAAGTACAAAAAGAACAACTTTCTGTTGACGAAAAACAACTTTCGAGAACTCAAAACCTTGTAGAAGCCGGAATGATTGCTCGAGGAGATTTGCTTGATGTACAAGCTACGGTAGCATCAGACCAACAACGAATTATTGCTGCTGAAAATGTATTGTTTTTATCGAAGTTAGGCTTGGCACAATTGTTACAATTAACAGATTATCAAAATTTTGATGTTGAAGATTCCAATCAATTGGAGTTGCAAAATACAACGGTTTTGGACAACCCAGCTGCCGTTTTAGAAAAAGCAAAAGCAGATAGAGTAGAATTGAAAATTGCTAAAACCAATTTAGAAATTGCCGAAAAAGACATCAAAATTGCCAAAGGAGCTTATCAACCAAGTGTTAGTGGGTTTTATAGTTTCAATACAAGAGCCAGCTATTCGGACAGAATTGTAGGGTTCCAAACAAATGGAACTCCAATTTTGGCGCCACCTTTGTCTTTATTGGATCAATTTAGTGATAATAAAGGTCATAATTTTGGCTTGCAATTATCAGTTCCTATTTTTAACGGATTTGGAGTAAAAAATAATGTAGAAAGAGCCAAACTAACTTTTGAGCGAACGAAAATAGCTTCAAAAACTGCCGAATTGGATCTTGAGAGAAATGTTTATACCGCTATAACCGATGCAAAAGGTGCTATCAATGCTCATGAATCAGCAGTAATTGCAATGAACGCCAGAAAAGAATCGGTAAATTATGCCAAAGAAAAATATGAAGTGGGCATGATGAATAGTTTTGATTTCAATCAGGCTCAAACGCTTTTTACCAATGCGCAGTCAGAAGTTGTTCGAACAAAATATGATGCTATTTTTAAAATAAAAGTAGTTGAATTTTATTTTGGAATTTCCATTTCAGAAATGAAGTAATGAATATAAAAAGCAACAATGTTAAAATACTAATTGAATGTGTTAAAGCTTTTGGGCTTGGAGCATTGATTGGTTTTGGAATTAAATATCTAAGAAATATTGATTCGAATGCGCCCGTATTTATAATTGGGTTTATATTTTTATCAGCTCATGCCCGAAACAATTCATATTCAAAAAATAATAATAAATTAGAAAACTAAAATACCATGTCAAAAAAGAAAGTTTACATCACTATTGGAGTATTATTAGGAATAATAATTCTACTTATTGCTTTATCTAAAGCAGGTGTTTTTGGAGAAAGAGATACTTCTATTGAAGTTGAAACTGCCAAAGTTGAAGAAATAACAATCATCGAAAAAGTATCGGCAACCGGAAAAATACAACCCGAAATTGAAGTTAAGATTTCTTCAGAAGTTTCTGGTGAAATCATTGCATTGCCTGTAAAAGAGGGCCAAGTAGTGAAAAAAGGAGATCTTTTAGTGAAAATCAATCCCGATTTATATACCTCTGGATTAGATCGTTCGGTTTCTAATTATTCTGGAACAAAAGCTGGATTAAGCCAAGCGGATGCCTCATACAAAGAAGCACAAGCCAATTTCAACAGAAGCAAAATGCTGTATGACAAAGGAATCATTTCAAAATCGGAATGGGACAAAGCAACTGCTGCCTTTGAAGTAGCAAAAGCTAGCAAAGAGTCGGCATATTATAATGTGAAAAGTGCCTCTGCAACGGTTAAAGAAGCCAAAGACAATTTAGGAAGAACCACTATCTATTCTCCAGAAAACGGAACCATTTCGATGTTAAACGTAGAATTGGGCGAACGCGTTTTGGGAACCCAACAAATGACTGGAACAGAGATTTTACGTGTTGCGAATTTGAACAATATGGAAGTTGAAGTAGATGTTAATGAAAATGACATCGTAAAAATCAGTATTGGCGATAGTACTAATATTCAAGTAGATGCTTATCTTAAAAAAGAATTTAAAGGCGTTGTAACCAGCATTTCAAATTCGGCAAGCGCTGCAACTACAGCAGATCAAGTAACGAACTTTAAAGTAAAAGTAAGAATTTTAAAAGAATCATACCAAGATTTAACAGAAGGTAAACCTGCAACGTTTTCTCCTTTTAGACCAGGAATGACAGCAACGGTTGATATAATTACGACCAGAAAAGAAAAAGTGTTGGGTGTGCCAATTAGTGCTGTAGTTGTAAAATCGGATACAACGGCCACCAAAAAATTTGCTGTGGAAGAAAAAGCGGGTGAAGAGGGAGATAAATCATTACCGAAATCGGATAAAAAATTCGAATGTGTGTTTGTAAAAGTGGGTGACAAAGCAAAAATTAGAATTGTAAAAACCGGAATTCAAGACGATTCAAAAATTGAAATTTTATCAGGATTGAAAGCTGGCGACGAGATAATCGTAGGGCCTTATGTAACCGTTTCGAAAGAATTAAACTCTGGCGATAAAGTAAAAGGTGCTTCTGATAAAACAGAAAAAGCAAAAAAATAAATTTGGTTTATATTTTAAACATAGAAACAAGTACCAAAAACTGCTCGGTTGCGTTATCGCAAAACGGGCAGTTGTTGCTTTGTAAAGAAATGTCCGATCAAGGTTTTTCGCATGCCGAAAAATTACATGTTTTCATTGAAGAAATTTTAGCCGAAACTTCTATTTCATTTTCTCAATTATCAGCCATAGCCGTTAGTTCGGGACCAGGATCGTACACCGGATTAAGAATTGGTGTTTCTGCGGCAAAAGGACTAAGTTTTGCAGGCAATATTCCGCTTATTTCAGTTGATACCTTAATGTCTTTGGCACACCAAATTAACATTCCTGACGGATTTATTATCCCCATGATTGATGCCCGACGAATGGAGGTTTATAGCGCTGTTTTTAACTCAAAAAAAGAAATGGTTCGTGGGGTTGAAGCTCAAATAATTACCAGCGAAAGTTTTGCTGAAATTACAGATACTATTTACTTTATAGGCGACTCCAATGAGAAAGTAAAATCAATTTTAGACAAGCCCAATCATGTTTTTTTAGACGAACATACTTACCCTTCCGCACAACAAATGTGTGAGCTTTCCTATCAAAAATTTCTAAACAATCAATTGGAAGATTTGGCATATTATGAGCCTTATTATTTGAAGGATTTTCTATTTATAAAATCTACCAAATCTGTTTGATTTGAGGCAAGTTTGTGAATTTTACTTTATTTTTAACTACGGATGAAACGGATTTTTCGGATTGTCACGGATTAAATCTGTGAAATTTGTTGTAAAAAAATAAGAGAGATTTAACTTACAGTTTTTTTGGATATTTACGCTAAAAAAATTTTATAAATGGAATATGATTTGAAACTTTTTGAAATCAGGAAATTGTTGTTTGATTAAAATCCATTCTTGCTACCGAATTTAAAATCAAAAATTATTTCCATTTGTGAAATGTAATGCTTGAAGTTTCAAGATTTTGGTATTTAGCAATTAGTTAATTTAATTAAAAAAAGGGAAATTGAGAAAACTACAAAATATTTCATCAGAAAATGCCTAGCCATTTGCTTTAAATATTAATCAACAATTGGGAACGTTACCGTAAACGTGGTGCCTGTTCCAACCGCTGTATCAAAAATAATGGTGCCTTTATAATTCTCAATGATGTTTTTGATAATCCCTAATCCGAGTCCCATGCCGCTTGTTTTGGTGGTAAATTTTGGTTCGAATATATAAGCAGAATTTTCGGTTTCGATGCCGGTTCCATTATCTTTTACGCTGATGTTGACGTTGTTGTCTTGTTTTTTTACGGCGACGATAATGTTTTTCTCTTCTTGCTCTTCGGGTATGGCTTGGATGGCGTTTTTGACCAAATTGGTGATGATTCTGATGAGTTGCGTTCGATCCATAATGGTGATGATTTCGTCATCTTCACTTTCGAAATGAATGTATTCTTCGTTGAAAATATCCAATGAAAACTCAACAACTTCAACTACATTGAGTGTTTCGTTTTGTTGCGCCGGCATGGATGCAAAATTTGAAAAAGCAGAGGCAACCGAACTCATGGTATCTATTTGCTGAATCAACGTTTTGGTATAATCGCTCAGTTTTTGCTTTAAATTTGGATCGGATTCTTCAAACTTCCGTTGAAAATTTTGAACGGTTAAACGCATCGGCGTCAATGGATTTTTAATCTCGTGTGCTACTTGTTTTGCCATTTCGCGCCAAGCTTGTTCACGTTCTCCTTGTGCCAATTTGGTTGCGCTTTCTTCTAGTTTATCAACCATGTCGTTGTAAGCCGTTATGAGCGAATTGATTTCACGACTGTTGGCTTCAATCACGATTTTTTCGTTTTTTTGGTTTAAGCTAGTTTCGTTGATTTTATCAGAAATTGTTTTTAATGACTTGGTTATGTACGATGCTAAAAAATAAGCTAATGCAAATGCAATGAGCAACATGAAGAAATAAACCTGCGTTAATTTTATCAAAAATTCTTGAATTTCATTTTCATAAAAACTATCATCTTCTACATACGGAAGGTTCAAAATTCCGAGTGGTTTGAATTTATCGTCTTTGATTTGGCTGAAAGACGATCTGTTTTTGACGCCATCAATACTTTTTATATCAACATATCTTTTCTCAATTGATGATTTTACGAGTTTAACAATATATTTTGGAACAGGCGGCGAAATACTATCAACAGAAAAAGAGGCTTTTGAAGATTTAATTAGTTTTCCATCTAGTGAATAAATATTGATTTCAAGACTGTGAATATCGGATAATTCGTGAATTTTATCCTTAAAAATTAGGGGTAAATTCTTTTCGTTCAACGGATAAGTCGTATTGGAAAGCACATAATTGATGTGCTCCTTGATGGCATCTTCTTTTCGGTCCAAACGCTCTTGATGGTAATTTCGAGCTTCATTTTTGAACTGAATCAACGAAATAGAAGCCATTAAAATAGACGCGATTAATATTAATACAATCATCGATAGGAAAATCCTAATACGAAGTGACAGCATTGAAAATTTGAAGTTGTTCATTGTTTGATTTTCAGTCTCAGTATTCAGTCTCAGTATTCAGTCTCAGTATTCAGTCTAAATATTTAGTCTAAATATTTAGACTGAATATTTAGTTTCAGATTTAGACGCGCCTGATCACTGTGACTGTAAACTGTAAACTGTGACTGCGACTTTAAACTACTTTTTTTCTCTTATTCTCTTATAAAATTTAAACCCAAGCATGATGATTATTGAAAACAAAAATATTCCGATAACGCCATAAATCCAATTGAAAGCATTTTTTAAAATTACTAAAAAAACAACCGCAAACAAAATTATGGTGGCACCTTCATTCCAAAGGCGCATAAAGTTGGAGGTATATTTAAAAGTATCGTTTTGCAATTGCTTATATATTTGTTGACATTTTATATGATACAAAAATAGCGCCAAAACAAATCCGAGTTTCACATGCATCCAAGGCATTTGTAACCAAGCTGGCATCAAAATTAGTAACCAAACCGCAAATAATGTAGCTAAAACCGCACTTGGCCAAGTAATTATATACCAAAGACGATACGTCATTATTTTGTATTGGTTTAATAAAATTTCTCTCTCTGGCGAAGGTTTTTCATTCGCTTCAATTTGATATACAAACAAACGAACAATATAAAACAACCCTGCAAACCAAGTGATTACAAAGATAAGGTGAAGTGATTTTAGGTAATTGTAGAGTTCCATTAATCTAAATTTTCATTGTTTTGTAATAATCGCTCAAATTCTTGTTCTGTTGGCAAAAATTGTGCTATTTCATTTGGCAATTGTTTGTAACTATATGTTGCAACTCCAATTGGATTATTTGCCATTTCTAATGCGTATTCAACCGTTATTTTGCTTTTTGTTTTGCAAAGCAATATTCCGATTGTTTGATTATCTTCGGGATATTTGATAGTTTTATCTAATAAATGCAAGTACCAGTTTAATTGTTGGCTATGTTCTGGTTTGAATTCTGTGGTTTTTAATTCGATTGCAATCATCGATTTTAATTTTCTGTGAAAAAAAAGTAAATCTACAAAATATTCTTTATCGTCTAATTCAAGTCGAAATTGTCTCCCCATAAATGCAAAATCATTGCCAAGTTGTCCAATAGTTTTAATAATATTATTAACTAATGCGTTTTCTAAATCTCTTTCGGTATGTAATTCTTCTAGATTTAAAAACGACAAATTATATTCGTCTTTAAATTCTAAACGATATTCAATTAGTTTATTTTCATTAAGTGTTTTAGAAAAATTATTTTGAAATTCTAATTGCTTTTTGAAGCTATCAAATTTAATTTCTTCCTCCAAAATTGATCTACTCCAACCTCGTTCTAACGATTTTTGCAAATAGAAAGTCCTTTCCTCTTTATTTTTTACCTTAGCAAAAATAAGGTTTGAATGTCCCCAAGGAATTTTGGACACAGCTTGTGTCCAAATTGAATTTTGGCAAATTTCTTCATAAATTAATTTCATTCGTCTTAAATTTCTTGACGAAAAACCTTTTACTCCAACATATTCTGTTTGCAAATCTTTTGATATAGTATCAATAATGCTTTCACCCCAACCCGATTTTAGTTTTTCAGAAAATATTTTTCCAAAATCGAGATACATTAAAATCATTTCAGAATTTACCGTCGAAAGACTTTTGTATTGAGCAAGTTTTATTCGCTCCTTTAAATTTAAAAGTGTTTGATTATAATTTTCAGGTAATTTTTCCATAAAATAAATCTAACTTTATGCTTTTTTAAACTCCTCAATCCAATTTGCAACCACACCACACCATTCGTCTTCATCATTCATACAAGGAATGGCCATAAACTCTTCGCCACCGTGGTGAATAAATTCTTCGTTGGCTTCCATCGCAATTTCTTCCAAAGTTTCTAAACAATCGGCCACAAAAGCAGGTGTTACAACGGCTAGTTTTTTAATTCCTTTCTCAGGCATTTTATTCACTTCAACATCGGTATAAGGTGTAAGCCATTTGTCTCCTGCCAATCGAGATTGAAAGGTTTGACTGTATTTTCCTTCCGGAATCCCTAACAATTTCACTACTTGTTTGGTCGTTTCATAACATTGATGGCTATAACAAAACTCATGTGCTGGCGAAGGTGTTTCACAACAAGTTCTGTCCATTTTACAATGCGATTTCGTAATATCTGTTTTTCGAATATGACGTTTCGGAACACCATGATACGAAAACAATAAATGATCGTATTCAAAACCTTCTAAATGTCTTTTTATTGAATTGGCTAAAGCCTGAATATAATCGGGTTTATTGTAAAAAGCCGGAACATTAGTAATCTTCATTTCTGGGAAATGCTTGGCGCGAAGTTCCTCTGCCAACACCAAAATAGTAGTGGTAGATGCCATGGCGTGTTGCGGATACAATGGAAAAAGCATCACATCAGTTACGCCTTTATCATGTAATTCTTGCAAGCCTTTTAATATAGTTATGGTTCCATAACGCATCGCCAAAGCAACTGGAATGTCAACCAAACCTTTCACTTTTTGGTGCATTTTTTTGGAAAGCACTATTAATGGCGAACCTTCATCGGTCCAAACTCTAGCATATGCTTCTGCAGATTTTTTGGGTCTTGTTTGTAAAATAACGCCTCTCACCAATAAAGCACGTAATAAAAACGGAACGTCAATTACGAATTTATCCATTAAAAATTCATCTAAATACGGCTTCACGTCTTTAGCAGTTGGACTTTCTGGTGAACCAAGATTTACTAATAATACTCCTTTCATTTGTTGTTTTTTTTAGTTTTGTAAGTTAACATTCAAGTTTAATAAATATTTTTTTGGTGTAGTTCCAAATTTCTTTTTAAAAGCAGCAATAAAATGGCTAGAAGTACTGTAACCAATTTTCAATCCCACTTCGTTTACATTATATGAACCGGTATCCAAAAGTTTTCGAGCAAATTCCATTTTATAATCGAATAAAAAATTAAAAACGGTGTCACCATAAATTTCTTTAAAACCCGCTTTTAATTTTTTTAATGAAATACCCACTTCATCAGATAATTCTTGTAGACCAGGTGGTTCAGCCATGTTTTTAATAATAATTTCTTTGGCTTTTTTAATTTTCAAAACATTTTCTTCATCAGATAAAAACGGACAATGTTCTGCATTTGGATCTTCATTGGTGTTGAAAAATAAGCTTAACAATTCGTAACTTTTTCCTTTTAAATACAAAGTTTTGATAGATGAATTTTGATTGTAATGAAACATCTGATTCAAAACAATTGCCATTGACGGGCTGATGCTTTCTTCAGTATAATATTTTTTTTCCAAATTGTCTTTACTCAAAAACGGAATCATTTCTGTATCGGATGAAAATAGCGTATGGAATTTTTTTATCGAAATTAAAATAGAAATAATCCAACTTTTCGGAGCAATTTCTAAATGAAGCGGCAATTCTTTTTGTGGATTATAAAGTAAAAGCGCTTTTTCTTCATTTAATTCTAATGTGTACGAATTATTGTTAAAAATAAATTTCCCTTTTCCTTTTACATTAAAATGAAACTGAATTAAACCAGAACCTACTTGTTTTTCAGACGTTTCGGTGTTTTCAGAATCGTTTTGAAATCGTAGTAAAGTAAAATCGGTATCAATTTTAATTTCTTCAAATGAACTCATAGCGTTATTTTTTTATGAATTGTTTAACTAAAAGCAAGTTTATTATTTATATTTATTCTAAACAAATGACTCGCATAGTGTTGAATCTGTTGCAAATTTACTAGATTATATCAAAATAAGTGCAATTTATTTGAAAAAATCTATTTACGATATAAAAAGTACTTTCAGCGTTGTTTTTGTTCAGATGTAAACTTTAATTTTGTGCATCTTTTAAATGAGATGAATTTATATATGGACAATCATTCACCGGTAAAACAAACTACTTTTTACGCCATTGGGTTAAGCTACAAAAAAGCAGATGCTGAAATTAGAGGTAAATTTAGTTTAGACGTATCTGCCAAAACAAACCTTTTGGAACAGGCGAAAAATAATGGGATAGAAAGTTTGATTGTAACTTCCACTTGTAACCGAACTGAAATTTACGGTTTTGCGCAACATCCTTTTCAATTGATTCATTTGCTTTGCGAAAACAGTTTAGGAACCGTTGAAGAATTTCAAAAATATGCTTACGTTTACAAACAAAAAGAAGCGTTAAATCACATTTTCAGAGTAGGAACCGGTTTGGATAGTCAGATTTTAGGTGATTTTGAAATTATTTCCCAATTAAAAAATGCCTTTGTAGAAAGCAAGAAATTCAATTTGGTTAATGCTTATTTGGAGCGTTTGGTAAATTCTGTCATTCAGGCGAGTAAAAAAGTTAAGAACGAAACTGAAATTTCAAGTGGCGCTACTTCCGTTTCTTTTGCAGCGGTTCAATATATTTTTAAAAATGTAGAAGCTATTTCTGATAAAAATATTTTACTTTTTGGAACAGGAAAAATTGGAAGAAATACTTGTGAGAATTTGGTTAAACATTCCAAACACGATCAAATTACCTTAATAAATCGAACAAAAGACAAAGCAGAAAAATTAGCCAAAAAGCTCAATTTAATTGTTAAAGATTATTCAGATTTACAAATAGAACTACAAAAAACCGATGTTGTGGTCGTGGCGACTGGAGCTCAAAACCCAACCATCGATTTTGATATTTTAAATTTAAAAAAACCATTGCTTATTTTAGATTTGTCGATACCTAAAAATGTCAATGAAAACGTTAAGAAAAATCCATTTGTTACTTTAATTCATATGGATTATTTGTCTGGGATTACCGATGAAACTTTAGAAAACAGAAAACTACATATACCAGCTGCCGAAGAAATTATTACAGATGTATTAACCGAATTTCTAACTTGGTCCAAAGGCAGAAAATACGCACCTACCATACATGCGTTGAAAGCCAAATTAAATGCTATTAAAGAATCTGAAATCAATCATTTAAAAAAGAAAAATGCCGATTTCAATGAAGAATATACCGAAATTGTTACCGCAAAATTAATTCAAAAAATAACCAGTCATTTTGCCAATCACTTAAAAGACGACAACACGGTTGTAGATGAAAGTGTAGAATGGATTAATAAAGTTTTTCAAATAGAAAACCAAAAGCATTAAATATATTAATGTTTTAAAACATAAAATAGTGAGTAAAACCATACGAATAGGAACACGCGATAGCGAATTAGCACTTTGGCAAGCAAAAACTGTTGAAAAACAGTTAAACGATTTGGGTTACAAAACGGAGATTATCGCCGTTAAATCAGATGGAGATATAGTGTTGGATAAACCATTATACGAATTAGGAATTACAGGAATTTTTACAAAAACCTTAGATGTAGCAATGATTCAAGGCAAAATTGACATTGCAGTACATTCTATGAAAGATGTTCCAACCTTATTGCCTAACGGAATTGTACAAGGTGCCGTTTTGGAAAGAGCTTCACCATTTGATATTTTAGTTTACAAAGAAAATTTAGATTTTTTAACCGAAGAAAACGGCACAATTGCCAGCAGTAGTTTACGAAGAAAAGCAAGTTGGTTACACAAATATCCAACGCATACTATAGAAGATATTCGTGGTAATGTAAATACACGATTGCAAAAAGTAGCTGATTCCAATTGGGGCGGTGCTATTTTTGCGGAAGCCGGTTTGGAGCGCATAAACTTAAAACCAGAAAAAGTAATTGTTTTAGATTGGATGATTCCAGCACCCGCTCAAGGCGCTATGGTTGTGGTGTGTAATGCAGATGATTTCTTTTCTTTAGATGCCGTTTCGCAATTAAATCATATTGAAACAGAAATTTGTACGTATATAGAACGTCAATTTCTTAGAACGTTAGAAGGAGGTTGTACAGCACCAATTGGAGCAATCGCTACGTATAATGAGAAAGAAGATGTGATTGATTTTACAGGTGTTTTATTATCATTAGACGGAAAACAAAAATTACAAGTTACTAAAACCGTAGCTGTTTCGGAATGGAAAAAATTAGGATTTCATACCGCTCAAGAAATTTTGAGTAATGGTGGTATTCAATTGATGTCAGAAATTAAAGAAAATTTAAAATAATTATGACAAATCCAACCACAATACTTTCTACAAAAACACTATCACCAATTCAAAAACAAGAATTAGTGAAAGCAACAATTCAAGTTATTGAAGCAGATTTTATTAAAACAGAAAACGCTTCTTTCGAAATAAAAAATCTGAATAAAAACTTAATTTTTACGAGTCAAAACGCAGTTTTAAGTATTTTACAACATCCAAAAATTGATGAATTAAAGCAAAAAAACGTTTTTTGTGTCGGATTAAAAACCAAAGAATTATTAAACGAAAATGGTTTTACAGTAGAAGCCTACACAGGTTATGCAGAAGATTTAGCGGAAATTATTACGTTAGTTTATTCCGATGAAAGTTTTACTTTTTTTAGTGGCAATCTTCGTAAAGATACGTTACCAGAAATGTTAACTGAAAACGAAATTAAGTTCAATGAAATTAAAGTGTACGATACAACCTTAACACCTCATAAAATTTCAGATAAAGTAGACGGAATTTTGTTTTTCAGCCCATCTGCAGTAACCAGTTATTTGAAAAAGAACACACTTAGCAACGAAAAATTGTTTTGTATAGGCAATACAACAGCAGATGCTTTAAGAGCCGTATTGTCTGAAACTAAAATTAAAAATATAAAAACAGCGTATCAACCAAGTGTTGAAAACGTAATAGAACAAGTTATAGAATATTACATATAATATAACCTGACAGGTTTTCGAAACCTGTTAGGTTTAATACAAACAAAATGATAAAAAACGATTTATTTCTACGTGCCTTAAATAACGAAAAAGTAGAACGCCCTCCGGTTTGGATGATGCGTCAAGCGGGAAGATATTTACCTGAATTTAGAGCTTTGCGTGACAAATACGATTTCTTTACACGATGTGAAACACCTGAATTAGCAGCTGAAATTACCGTGCAACCGATTCGTATAGTTAAACCAGATGCAGCGATTTTGTTTTCTGATATTTTAGTCGTGCCAAGAGCGATGGGAATTCACGTGGAATTAAAAGACAATTTAGGACCGATAATTCCGAATCCAATTCGTACTTCTCAAGATGTAGAAAAAGTGTTTGTTCCAGATGTAAATGAAACGTTGGGATACGTTTTTGATGCGATTAAATTGACCAAACAAATGTTGAACGATGAGGTGCCATTAATTGGTTTTGCAGGTTCACCTTGGACGATTTTTTGTTATGCTGTTGAAGGAAAAGGCTCTAAAAGTTTTGATATTGCCAAAGGATTTTGTTTTTCAAACCCAGAGGCAGCACACGTTTTATTACAAAAAATTACCGATACCACTATTTTATATTTGAAAGAAAAAGTAAAAGCAGGTTGTAACGCCATTCAGATTTTTGATTCTTGGGGAGGAATGCTTTCTCCGGTAGATTACCAAGAATTTTCTTGGCAATATATCAACCAAATTGTAGAGGCACTTGCAGATGAAACGAAGGTTATCGTTTTCGGAAAAGGCTGTTGGTTCGCATTAGGCGAAATGGCAAAGTCAAAAGCTTCGGCTTTAGGAGTAGATTGGACGTGTTCGCCAAGAAATGCCCGCTATTTATCAGGTGGAAAAATTACGTTACAAGGAAATTTTGACCCAAGTCGTTTGCTTTCGCCAATACCAACCATCAAAAAAATGGTACACGAAATGATTGATAAATTTGGCAAGGACAATTACATCGTAAACTTAGGTCACGGAATTTTACCAAATATTCCTGTGGATCATGCGAAAGCATTTGTGGAAGCAGTGAAGGAGTACGGTCAGTAAACAGAAACTACCTGCAAGGTTTCCAAAACCTTGTAGGTGTTAAAAAAAATATATGGAAAAAATCGATGAACTTGAAATTTGGATGTTAAATAATAACATAAATGACATTTATCTTCCAAGGAATAAAAGAAACAAATATGTAACTGATATTGGAGAAGGATTAGAAGATATTCACGGATTATATGTGTGGTATTATAATGATGAAAGAGGTAATCGAACAGATATAAAATATTTTAAATCTGAAAAAGATGGAGTTCAATTTGTATTAGAATATTTGATGAAGAATGAAAAATAAATTCTACACCTACATACAAACCCTTCAAAATCAAATCTGTAAAGGATTAGAAGATATAGATGGAAAAGCCAAATTTCGAGAAGACATTTGGGACAGACCCGAAGGCGGTGGCGGAAGAACAAGAGTAATTGAAAACGGTGCTGTTTTTGAAAAAGGTGGTGTAAACATTTCAGCGGTTCACGGGAAATTACCCGAAGCTATGCAAAAAATGTTTAACGTAGGCGAAGCCGATTTCTTTGCTTGTGGTTTGAGTTTAGTCATTCATCCGAAAAACCCAATGGTGCCAACTGTTCACGCAAATTGGCGCTATTTCGAAATGTACGACGATAACGGTAATGTAATTAATAGTTGGTTTGGTGGCGGTCAAGATTTAACGCCGTATTATTTGTTTGAAGAGGATGCGATTCATTTTCATCAAACGTGTAAAACGGCTTGCGATAAACATAATGCAGATTTTTACCCTAAATATAAAAAACAATGTGACGATTATTTTTGGAACGCACATCGCAATGAAGCTAGAGGTTTAGGCGGTTTGTTTTTCGATTATTGCAAAGAAACCGAAGCACAATCGATGGAAGATTGGTACAATTTTGTTACCGAAGTAGGGAATTCATTTCTTGAAGCTTATATTCCGATTGTTGAAAAAAGAAAAGACTTGCCTTATACTGAAGCACAAAGAACGTGGCAAGAAATTCGTAGAGGTCGTTATGTCGAATTTAATTTGGTACATGATAAAGGCACTTTATTTGGTTTAAAAACCAATGGTAGAATTGAAAGCATTTTAATGAGTTTGCCTCCTCGTGTTCAATGGCATTATGACCACCATCCGGAGGTGGGAAGTGTTGAAGAAAAATTATTGAATGTCTTGAAAAATCCGATTGATTGGATTTAGAAAAACCTGTTTTGAAAACGGATTTGCAACAGGGATAGAAGTGAAAAGCCCACAGCAGCCTGAAGCGACAGCGGAAGGTTGCGAGGACTTGTAACGGATAGCCCGGCCTCATTGAATGGAGCCTTTTTCTGGCTCGATTCAATGAGGGTTGCCCAAATTATTATCTGAAAAAGAATTATTTTCTGTTAAATAAACTACTCACCTTTATAATTTTTGTTGTTATCCAAATATTATTTTTTGCTGATTAAAGTAAAAGAAAATCATTTTAAGTTGTGTTTTCAGTTTATACTTTTAACTTTGTAGATTGCTAAAAAAAGTAATAATATGGACAGAGACAATAAACGAAGAGAAGCACTTTTATATCATGCCAAACCAAAGCCTGGAAAAATTCAAGTAGTTCCCACTAAAAAATATGCTACACAAAGAGATTTATCTTTGGCTTACTCGCCTGGAGTTGCCGAGCCTTGTTTAGAAATTGCAAAAGATGTAAATAACGTATATAAGTATACTGCCAAAGGAAACTTGGTTGCAGTAATTACTAACGGAACCGCCGTTTTGGGTCTTGGAGATATTGGTCCGGAGGCTTCAAAACCGGTCATGGAAGGAAAAGGTTTGTTGTTCAAGATATTTGCTGATATTGATGTTTTTGATATTGAAATTGACACCAAAGACATTGAAGCTTTTATAACTACTGTAAAAAATATTGCTCCAACTTTTGGTGGCATTAACTTAGAAGACATTAAAGCCCCTGAATCTTTTGAAATAGAAAGACGTTTGGTGGAAGAGCTTAACATTCCTGTGATGCATGATGATCAACATGGAACTGCTATTATATCTGCGGCTGCCTTGTTGAATGCTGTGGAGTTGGCCGGGAAAAAAATGGAGGATGTTAAAATGGTTATTTCTGGAGCTGGTTCTGCTGCTATAGCCTGTGCCAATTTATATGTTGCTTTTGGCTTGCAAAAAGAAAACATTGTAATGTTTAACAGCAAAGGTGCGTTAAGAAAAGACGATGAGAAAATTTCTGAAATGCAAAGAAATTACGCGACTGACAAAAAATATGGGTCGTTGCTAGAAGCCATGGATGGTGCTGATGCCTTTGTGGGGCTGTCATCTGGAGATATTGTAACTCCAGAAATGCTGTTGGTGATGGCAGACAATCCGATTGTTTTTGCTATGGCAAATCCTGATCCGGAGATAAAATACGATTTAGCGATTGCAACCCGAAAAGATATTATCATGGCAACGGGTCGATCTGACCATCCAAACCAAGTAAATAATGTTTTAGGGTTTCCTTATATTTTTAGAGGTGCTTTAGATGTTCGAGCAACAAAAATTAATGAAGCTATGAAAATGGCCGCAGTAAAAGCGTTGGCATCTTTGGCGAAAGAGCATGTTCCGGAGCAAGTAAACATTGCGTATGGAGAAACCAAATTAAACTTTGGTAGAGAATACATCATTCCGAAACCGTTTGACCCAAGGTTAATATCTGTCGTGGCTCCAGCGGTTGCAAAAGCAGCCATGGAATCGGGTGTGGCGTTAAACCCAATTACAGATTGGCAAAAATATGAAGTAGAGTTAATGGAACGTTTGGGATCTGATAATAAAATGGTACGCCTTTTAACCAATCGTGCCAAAACAGATCCAAAACGTATTGTTTTTGCAGAAGCAGATCAATTAGATGTTTTGAAAGCAGCTCAAATTGTTTATGAAGAAGGGATTGGTTTTCCGATTTTGTTGGGAAGAAAAGAAGATATTATTGAGTTAAAAGAAGAATTAGGTTTTGATGCGGATGTTCCAATATTTGATCCAAAAACAGATGAAGAAAATAAAAGAAGATTGGAATATGCTGCTACTTATTGGGAATCTAGACAACGAAGTGGAATTTCATTATTAGACGCACAAAAATGGATGCGTGAGCGTAATTATTTTGCGGCAATGATGGTTAATAATGGCGAAGCAGATGCTATGGTTTCTGGTTATTCAAGAAGTTATCCTTCTGTGGTGAAGCCATTAATGCAGTTAATTGGTAAAGCGCCTGGAGTGTCTATAGTTGCAACTACCAATATGATGATGACAAATAGAGGTCCGATGTTTTTGTCTGATACCGCTATCAATCCGAATCCAACAGCAGATGATTTAGCGAAAATTGCATTAATGACAGCAAAAACGGCTAGAATGTTTGGTTTAGATCCTGTTATAGCTATGGTTTCTTATTCAAATTTTGGTTCTTCTCCTAATGTAAGTACTACCAAAGTGCGTGATGCGGTTACGTTTCTTCACGAAAACTACCCAGATTTGATTGTTGACGGAGAAATTCAAGTAGATTTTGCATTAAATCCAGAAATGTTGGCTAAGAAATTTCCGTTTTCAAAATTAGCAGGTAAAAAAGTTAACACGCTTATTTTCCCGAATTTAGAGGCAGCAAATATTACCTATAAATTATTAAAAGAGTTGTATCAAGTAGATTCTATTGGCCCAATAATGCTTGGAATGGAAAAGCCCGTTCATATATTTCAATTGGGTGCTAGTGTTGAAGAAATGGTAAATATGGCTGCAGTTGCTGTAGTTGATGCACAAGAAAAAAGTAAAAAATTAAAGTCATAGATTTATTATTAAATTTGACCCATTATTTTTTTCTTTACATTTGAAAAATAAATAGATTTATGATAACACACATTCAAGGTAAATTAACAGAAAAAACTGCAACTGATGTAGTTATTGATTGCAATGGCGTGGGCTATCATATTCATATTTCATTACATACCTATTCCTTATTACCAACAACAGATTTTATTAAATTATTTACACATTTAATAATCAAAGAAGACGGTCATACCTTGTATGGATTTGTAGAAAAATCTGAAAGAGAAATTTTCAAAATGCTATTAACGGTTTCAGGAATTGGTGCAGGAATAGCGAGAACCATGTTATCGTCATTAGAACCAAAACAAATCATTCAAGCCATTGCTAGCGGAAATGTTACAACTATTCAATCAATTAAAGGTATTGGAGCTAAAACCGCTCAAAGAGCCATTTTAGATTTAAAGGAAAAGGTATTGAAAATTTACGATTTGGATGAAGTTTCTGTCTCTCAAAACAATACAAACAGAGAAGAAGCGTTATCTGCTTTGGAAGTTTTAGGGTTTGTTCGAAAATCTTCCGAAAAAATTGTGGATAGAGTCGTGTCTGAAAACCCAGATGCTACTGTAGAAATAATCATTAAACAAGCATTAAAAAATTTATAATTTTTGAAAACACGACCTATAAAATATACGCACTTTAGTATCAAAATCATTTTTGGTTTTATCTTTTTGTTCTTTTCAAATGCCGCCTTTTCCCAAGATGATGAAAATGCAAATGATACTGTAAAAGGATTCAACAAAGGATCTATTTCTATTGGAAATCCAAAAAGCATTGTTGATGCTTACACGTATGATCCTATTTCAAATAAGTATATTTTAACCCAAACATTTGATGGTTATAATGTAAAATATCCTATTGTTTTAAGTCCAGAGGAATATCAAAAATTAGTTCTAAAAGAATCTGTTCATGATTATTTTAAACAAAAATTGGATGCTATTGAGGGTAAAAAAGAAGGAAGTGAAGCTGCAAAGAAAAATTTATTGCCAAGATATAAAGTAAATTCAAAATTATTTGAAACCATTTTTGGCGGAAATTCTATTGACATCAAACCAACAGGATCTGTAGAAATGGATCTTGGTATTCGCTATACAAAACAAGACAATCCCTCCTTTTCTCCACGAAATAGATCCACTACTACATTCGATTTTAATCAAAGAATCAGTATGGGACTTGCAGGGAAAGTTGGAACCCGTTTAAATGTGAATGCTAATTATGACACACAGTCTACCTTTTCCTTTCAAAATTTAATAAAATTAGAATATTCACCTCAATTGTCTGGTAATGAAGATGATATTATCCAAAAACTAGAAATTGGAAATGTTAGTATGCCATTAAACAGTACCCTTATAAGAGGTGCGCAGAGTTTATTTGGAGTTAAAACCCAATTACAATTTGGAAAAACGACAGTAACGGGAGTTTTTTCAGAACAAAAATCGCAGACCAAAAGTGTCACGGCACAAGGAGGAGGAACGCTTCAAGAATTCGATTTATTTGCATTGGATTACGATGCTGATAGACACTTTTTCTTATCCCAATATTTCAGAAATAAATACGATTCTACCCTTAGAAATTATCCCATAATTGATAGTAGAGTTCAAATTACCCGAATGGAGGTTTGGATTACAAACAAGCAAAATCGTGTAAGTACCACCAATAATAATCTTAGAAATATTATTGCCATTCAAGATTTAGGTGAATCTCAATTAAAAGATAGAACTACTTTGGTTCCTATTTCAACGGATCAAATTGTTGCAATTGCGCCAGCTGATTTACCTGGTTTTTTTACTTCTGCAAATTTTGATTTGCCATCAGATAATAAAAACAATAAATACGACCCGGGTTTAATTAACTTGGGCGGATTGTTAAACGGCAATATTCGAGAAATAGTGACTGCTGGTGGTGGGTTTAATAATACGGTAACCGTTAGCGAAGGAAGAGATTATTCTAAATTGGAAAACGCTCGGAAATTGGCTCCTAATGAATATACTTTTCATCCACAATTGGGTTATATATCTTTACAACAGCGACTTGCCAATGATGAAGTTTTGGCAGTTGCCTACCAATATACCATTGGCGATGAGTTATTTCAAGTGGGTGAATTTGGAACAGACGGTGTTGATGCAACACAAGTGAGTGGCGGAATTCCAACTACTCAGTCATTGATTTTAAAAATGTTGAAGAGTAATTTGACAGACATTAACAAACCAATTTGGAACTTGATGATGAAAAACATCTATCAAATACCACAAGCCTATCAATTACAAAAACAAGATTTTAAATTAAATATTTTATATACAGATCCTTCCCCTTTAAATTACATCAATATAACATCACCGTTGCCAGCTCCTGTTGATAATGTAACAGATACACCGCTTTTGAAAGTTTTTAATATGGATCGATTGAATTTTGCAAACGACCCTTTAAATAATGGCGATGGTTTTTTTGATTATATACCAGGTTTAACAGTTGATGAACAAAACGGAAGAATTATTTTTACAAGTGTTGAACCATTTGGTAAAACTCTATTTGAAAAATTAAGAAATAATTCTACAGAAAATTACAATTTAGATCCAACTAGTATTGCATACAATGCGAATCAGAAAAAATATGTTTATAAAAGCATGTATCGTAACACGCAAGCTGGAGCAATTCAGGATAGTGAAAAAAACAAATTTCAACTAAAAGGTAAATTCAAATCATCTGGTGGTGGCGGAATTCCTATTGGAGCTTACAATGTGCCAAAAGGTTCTGTAGTAGTTACAGCTGGCGGAAGAGTTTTGGTTGAAGGAGTTGATTATAGTGTCAATTATCAAGCTGGAAGGGTTCAAATTCTAGATCCATCGCTTCAAGCATCAAACACACCAATAAATGTTTCGGTTGAAAATAATGCTGTTTTTGGTCAACAAACAAAACGCTTTTTCGGATTTAATGTGGAACATAAATTTAACGAAAAATTCCAAGTTGGAGCTACCTATTTAAAAATGTCTGAACGCCCATTTACACAGAAATCAAATTATGGACAGGAATCTGTAAATAATTCTATATTTGGAGTAAATGCAAATTATTCTACAGAGGTTCCGTTTTTTACAAGATTGGTTAACAAACTACCAAATATAGATACTGATGCACCTTCAAATTTCTCTTTTAGAGGTGAAGTTGCTTATTTAAAACCTGGCGCATCCAAAGCAGATCAATTTGACGGAGAGGCAACAATTTATGTGGACGATTTTGAAGGATCTCAAACCAATATAGATATGAAATCGCCACTTTCTTGGAGTTTATCTGCAACACCAGAAAGAAACTCAAATAGTTTATACCAAGATTTTGGCGGTGTTCAAACTGATTTAAGTTATGGTTACAAAAGAGCAAAACTGAATTGGTATAACATTGACCCAACTTTTTACACCCAACGCCCTGTTGGCATAACAAATGATGATATTTCATTAAATTCAACAAGAAGAATTTTCAGCCGAGAATTGTTTCCAAATACTGATATTGTTCAAGGACAGTCGCAAGTTATTAATACCTTAGATTTAACATATTATCCTACAGAAAGAGGACCTTATAATTTTAATCCATCGGCTTCAGCAAACAATGAATTAACTAATCCAAGTCAAAATTTTGGTGGAATAACGCGTTCCATTAACTCAACTAATTTTCAACAAGCAAATGTTGAATTTATTCAGTTTTGGATGTTGGATCCCTATTACGACCCAGGAAATCCAGAAGCTCAGGCTACTGCAACAAACCAAGGTCAGTTGTATTTAAATTTAGGTGAAATATCTGAAGATGTATTGAAAGACGGAAGAAAACAATATGAAAACGGATTGCCAGAACAAGGATCTGCACAGCCAACGGTTTCATCTGTTTGGGGAAGACAACCAGCATCGCAATCATTGATTTATGCATTTGACACGAATAACGCCAATAGAGCCGTTCAAGATGTTGGATTTGATGGTTTAAATGATGCAGACGAAGCAACAACGTATCCAAATTTTGCATCACAACCCGATCCGGCTGCAGATAATTATCAATATTTTTTAGAATCTCAAGGCGATGTCTTAGCTCGTTACAGAAGCTATAACAACTTACAAGGAAATTCACCGATAGAAGTAAGCAACACAAACAGAGGATCAACAACTTTTCCAGATGTTGAAGACCTCAATAGAGACAACACCATGAATACAATTAATGCCTATTATGAATATAAAATAGATGTTAATCCTACTTCATTGTTAACAGTTGGTCAAAATTACATTACAGATATCAGAGTTACTCCAGAAGATATTTCATTACCAAACAGCCAAACAACTCGTGCTAGATGGGTGCAATTTAAAATTCCAGTTTCTGAATTCACCAACAAAATAGGCGGAATTTCAGATTTCTTATCGATCCGTTTTATGAGAATGTTCATGACAGGTTTTTCAAGTCAGGTAACCTTGCGTTTTGGAGAATTGGATTTAGTTAGAAGTGAGTGGAGAAGATATACCAACTCTATGGATATAACCGATCCAGTAGCCGATGATGATGGAACAACTTTTGAAGTTCAATCGGTGAATATTCAAGAAAATAGCCAGAGATTACCTATTAATTATGTAACACCTCCTGGGGTTGTTCGCGAACAATTATTCAATAACAATACACTTATCAATCAAAACGAACAATCACTTTCGTTGAGAGCTTCAGGTTCAGGATTAGAGCCAGGGGATTCGCGTGGGGTTTTCAAAAGTGTCAACGTTGACATGCGTCAATTTAATAAAATGAAAATGTTTCTTCATGCAGAAGCGCTTCCACGTGATGCCAACTCAATGCAAGATGATGAAATGGTAGGTTTTATTCGATTTGGAAATGATTTTAATTCCAATTATTATCAAGTTGAAATTCCATTGAAAAAGACCAATTTTGGTGGTGTTTTATCACCAGAACAAGTATGGCCAGAGGCAAATCAATTGGACGTAGATTTGTCATTATTAACCAAACTAAAAATTCAAGCCATGTCTATAGACCCAACCACATTAGTTGACGGGGTCTATTTCCAAGACGAAGGTGTTTTGGACCCGTCAAAAGCAGGAAAGGTCAATAAACTACGTTTAGGAATAAAAGGAAATCCAAATTTTGGTTTGGTTCGTACGCTTATGGTTGGGATAAAAAATCAAACGGATGTATTGAGAACAGCTGAACATCCATTAAATCCTAGAAATATTGGAGGAGAAGTTTGGTTTAATGAATTGCGTATTGCCGATATGGACAACAAAGGCGGAATGGCAGCAGTTGCTAGTATGGACACCAATTTTGCCGATTTAGCTACGATATCTGCAACTGGTAGAATGAGCACAGCTGGTTTTGGAGGTTTAGAACAAGGTCCAAATGAACGAAGTAGAGAAGATGTTTTGCAATATAACATTGTAACTAACTTGAGTTTAGGAAAATTATTACCTAAGAAATGGGGCGTAAATTTACCTATGAATTATTCGATTGGTGAAGAATTAATCACTCCAGAATATGACCCTTTCAACCAAGATATTACAATTAAGCAACTTCTTGAAAACACCACTGATGAAGCTGAAAGACGTAACATAAAAAATAGAGCTATAGATTTTACAAAACGTAAAAGCATTAACTTTATTGGTGTTAAAAAAGAACGTGGTGAAACACAAAAGCCCCACTTTTTTGATCCTGAAAATTTAACGTTATCCTATTCATACAATCAAGTAGATAGACATAATTATGAAATTGAATCATTCATTGATCAACAAGTAATTACTTCTGCAGATTATACGTTTGCTTTCAGTTCAAAACCATTAGAGCCCTTTAAAAAAATTAAAGCATTACAAAAAAGTAGTTATTGGAAGTTATTACAAGATTTTAATTTTAATTATTTACCTGCAAGTATTTCGTTTAGTTCCAATATTACAAGACAATTTAACAGACAACAATTTAGATTGGTTGATGTGGAAGGTATTGGACTTGAAAGTTTATACCAACGAAATTATTTATTTAATTACCAATATGGATTTAATTATAATTTAACAAAATCGTTAAAATTGAATTTCACGGCTTCATCAAACAACATCGTTAGAAATTACATTGACGAAAACAATCAGGCAGATAATACAAATACCATTTGGACCGATTTTTGGAATATTGGTACACCAAATCAACACATGCAACAATTGGTTTTAAACTATGAATTGCCTTTTAGTAAAATCCCATTTTTAAGTTTTATCAAATCAAATTATACCTATACAGGAAATTACAATTGGCAAAGAACTTCGGTAGCATTGTCAACTTTTGTAGCTGAAAATGGTATAGAATACAATCTTGGAAACACCATACAAAATGCTGGATCACACAAAATAAACGCTAGTTTAAACATGGCTAGTTTATATAAATATTTAGGATTGGCAACTGATAACAAACCAAAAAAACCTACTCCGAAACCTACTCCGCCAAAACCAGGTGAAAAAATTACAGCAGTAAGACCGCAAGAATCAAAAGATCAAGGCGTTTTTGTGAAAGGGTTAATAGGAGTGCTAACAAGTGTCAAAAACATCCAAATTGATTATACTCAAAGTGGCGGAACAGTATTGCCTGGTTATACACCCGGACTAGGCTTTTTTGGCACATCCAAACCTACACTCGGATTTGTTTTTGGAAGTCAAGATGACATCCGTTTTGAAGCCGCTAAAAATGGTTGGTTGACAAATTATCCTGAATTTAATCAGAATTTTACACAAGTTGTAAATAAAAATTTAAAGTATAATGCAACGGTTGATTTATTTCCAGATTTCAAAATTGACATCATTGGAGATCGATTGTATGCCTCAAACTTTTCAGAACAATATGATGTATCAAACGGAGTTTACAATTCTAGATCGCCTTATACTTTAGGAAATTTCTCGATTTCGACTATTATGTTAAAAACTTCTTTTAAGCAAAGTGATGAAAGTTTTTCACAAGCGTTTAATGATTTTAGAGAAAATAGATTAATCATTGCCAACAGATTGGCTACAAGTCATTATGGAGGTTCAACTTTTCCTACAGATGTTGATGGATATCCGGTTGGTTTTGGCAAAAATTCACAAGATGTTTTATTACCATCCTTTTTAGCAGCATACACAGGTTTTGCTGGCGCCGGATATGGTGAATCAGCAAAAGGAATTTCTTTAAGTGCCTTTAAAAATATTCCGTTACCTAATTGGAATGTTAAATACAGCGGACTTATGCGCTACCAGTTTTTCAAAGATAAATTCAAACGTTTTTCAATACTTCATAATTATAAGTCTTCTTACACATTGAATTCATTTAGATCGAATTTAGAATTTGATAAAGACCCAAGTGGCACTGATGTTTCAGGTAATTTTAGAAGTAGAACTATTATTGGAAATGCCAATTTAGTAGAGCAATTTAGCCCATTAGTTAAAATTGATTTCGAATTAAAAAATTCATTCAAATTTATTGCTGAAATGAAAAAAGACAGAGCTTTATCGATGAGTTTTGACAATAATCTGTTAACTGAAGTAAAAGGAATCGAATATGTAGTTGGTATGGGTTATCGCATCAAAGATGTTATTTTCACTTCGGCTTATGCATCAGACCCATCAGGAGTTATCAAAGGAGATGTCAATATAAAAGCAGATTTTTCTTTCAGAAACAACAAAACAATTGTTCGTTATTTAGATTATGATAACAATCAATTAGCCGGTGGTCAAAACATTTGGTCAATAAAAGTTACAGCAGATTATGCTTTAAGCAAAAACTTAACAGTCATTTTCTTTTATGATCATTCTTTCTCAAAAGCAGTTATTTCAACGTCTTTCCCTCTAACTAATGTTAGAAGTGGATTTACTATGAGATATAATTTTGGAAATTAAAAGTATTCAAACAATCACTTGAAAAAATTAATTATAAATATTACTTTTGACACAGATTTTACAAACAAGACAAAACTAAAATATTTTTAAAAATGAGCGTACCAAGTAATTTAAAATACACAAAAGATCACGAATGGGTATCAATTGATGGCGATGTTGCAACAGTTGGAATTACACACTTTGCACAAAGCGAATTGGGTGATATTGTATATGTTGAAGTAGAAACTTTAGATCAAACTTTAGAAAAAGACGAGGTTTTTGGAACTGTTGAAGCAGTAAAAACCGTTTCTGATTTGTTTTTGCCACTTTCCGGAGAAATCATCGAATTTAATGAAGATTTAGAATCAAATCCTGAAAGCGTAAATTCAGATCCATACGGAGCTGGGTGGATGATCAAAGTGAAAGTTTCAGATGTTTCTCAATTTGAAGAGCTATTGGATAGTGAAGCTTATGCAGCGTTAATTGGTGCTTAGTAAAAAAATACTTTTATACTTGGCCATCAGTTGGTCGTTGCTTATAATTTTTTTAAGCTTGGTGTCATTGTCTTCAATCAAGGACCCAATAGATGTTCCTTACAAAGACAAAGCGGTACATTTTGTATTTTATTTTGTATTTGTTTTGTTATGGACTATTTGGGTTTATAAATCTGATATTTTTAAACCAATTTGGGTCGTATTATTGATTGGAATTGTTTTAGGAATTTGTATTGAATTTTGTCAAGCTAATTTCACTAACGAAAGAAAATTTGAATTGTTAGACATTATGGCTAATACAATAGGCGCCATTTTCGGATATATAACTGCAAAAAATATAATTATAAAATTAAAATCTCACTTTTAGTGAGATTTTTTTTGGGAATCATTGTTGTCCGATTAAAATTTTACTTTTATTTTAATTCTTGGATTATAAACTGTTTAAATACATAAATCATTTATCGACTAGTTATTTAAATATGCAGCAATCAAATGAAAATATTTGCCATGAATGTCACGGATTTAGCGTATTATCAAGGATAAATTCATTGAAATCTGCTACAATTAAAATGCTCAAAGTTAAATTTGATTTTTATTATATAATATTGTAAAAAAATATAAAAACTACCCACAAATTTTAATAATCTAATTTGTACATTTGCACATCAAAAAAAAGCATTCCATTGAATACAATAGATTCCATATCTCCTTTCAAAAAAAAATATACTGATTTTCTAGAAATTACCAAAGCTAGATTAGCAATCAGCGTGGTTTTTTCTTCAATTGCTGGCTATTTGTTGGGGTTCAATGATCAGCAACCTTTTAGTTGGATTGTTTTGCTTATGTTGTCTGTTGGCGGTTATTGTATGGTTGGCGCTTCCAATGCATTCAATCAAGTCATAGAAAAAGACCTTGATTTATTGATGGATAGAACCAAAAACCGTCCGGTGCCTTCCAAAAGAATGTCGGTAAACATTGCTTTGTTTGTTGCTTTTACTTTAACGCTTATCGGTTTGATATTGCTCTATTTAATCAATCCGAAAACGGCAATGTTTGGTGCGATTTCAATATTTTTATACACTAGTTTATATACCCCATTAAAGACAGTAACGCCCTTGGCAGTTTTTGTTGGAGCATTTCCAGGAGCAATCCCTTTTATGTTGGGTTGGGTTGCAGCAACAGATCACTTTGGCATCGAAGCTGGTACTTTATTTTTGATTCAGTTTTTATGGCAATTCCCACATTTTTGGGCAATTGGTTGGTTTTTATTTGAAGATTATGAAAAAGCTGGTTTTTTTATGTTACCAACAGGTAAAAAAGACACTAAAACCGCTACTCAAATAATTTTATATACCCTTTGGTTAATCATAGCATCTATTTTGCCTAGTTTGGGTTATACTGGTCAATTGCATACTGGTATTTTAGCAACAGTCCTTATTTTTATTTTGGGATTGTGGATGTTGCTATATAGTTTAAAACTCTATCATAAAAGAACCTCAAAGGCTGCTAGAACGTTAATGTTGGTGAGCGTTTCATACATTACCTTATTGCAACTTATTTTAATAATAGATAAATTTTTACGATAATTATGACAATGACTGCAGAAGAACACAAAAAAAGAAGCAATCGTTCCTATAAATTATTATTGCTTTTTGCAATGATAAGCATGACGATGATGTTTGCTGGATTAACAAGTGCTTATGTTGTAAGTAAATCCAGAACCGATTGGTTGAAAAATTTTGAAATGCCATTAGCTTTCAAATTAAGTTTGCTTGTAATTATATTATGTAGCGTAACTTTTCATTTCGCACAAAAAACAATACAAAAAGATCGTAGAGATGCGACCACTTTATTTTTATTAGTAACACTTGCTTTGGGAAGTACTTTTGTTTATTTACAGTTTGAAGGATTCAATCAATTGTATGCAAAAGGCCTAGTTCCTGTTGGAGGTTCGGGTGCTATTACCATTTCTTTTTTGTATGTGGTCGTTTTTGCGCACCTTTTACACCTTGCTGGAGGGATGATTTCGCTACTAATTATAATTTATAATCATTTTAAACAAAAGTACAATGCGAGCCAATTTCTTGGAATTGAGCTAGGTGCAATGTACTGGCACTTTTTAGATTTGCTTTGGATATATTTATTTTTGTTTATATATTTCATTAAATAAGAAAAAAACGTAAATTTGGGGACTTTTTAATAATAACTTTTTATGGGATCGACAGATACATCTGCACAAACTGTAGGAAAAACTTGGGGTGGTGGTAATGAGCCATTAAAGGCAAGTTATGGAAAATTAATGATGTGGTTTTTCATCGTTTCTGATGCATTAACCTTTTCAGGATTTTTGGCTGCTTATGGTTTTTCAAGATTTAAATTTATAGAAACATGGCCTTTGGCTGATGAAGTGTTCACTCACTTTCCATTCATGCACGGAGTTCCAGCGCCGATGTACTATGTGGCTTTGATGACTTTTATTTTGATTTTTTCATCTGTAACTATGGTTTTAGCCGTAGATGCAGGTCATCACATGAAACAAAAAAGAGTTGCTTTTTACATGTTTTTAACCATTATTGGAGGTTTAATTTTCGTAGGATCTCAGGCTTGGGAATGGAAAAATTTCATCCAAGGTGAATATGGTGCTATTGAAACTAAAGGCGGAAGCATTCTTCAATTTGTTGATGAAAAAGGTAAAAGATTGAAACTTTCTGAAGTTGCTGTAGAATTGCCAGAAGAAAGAGTGCAACACAAACCTAGCAACGGAATTTGGTTTGTAGGCGAAAGTGAATTGCCTTCTTTCTCAGTTGCTGAAGTTCAAGCTGGTTTTGCTCAGAAAAAAAATGTTTTAATTAGAACAGAAGAAATTTACACTACTGAAACAATTAAAACAGCAAAAGGGTTGAATGAAAACAAAGCTCTAAATTCAGAAAAACAAAAATTCATCCTATCTAGAAAAGAATCTGAAAATCGTTTAGCCCAAGCTACACTTGTGGTAGAAGGTGCCAATTTAAATAGAAATGAATACGGAAGTAAATTATTTGCTGATTTCTTTTTCTTTATAACTGGTTTCCACGGTTTCCACGTTTTTTCTGGAGTTATCATCAATATCATTATTTTTCTAAATGTTTTAGTAGGAACGTATCAAAAAAGAGGTTCTTATGAGATGGTTGAAAAAGTCGGACTTTACTGGCACTTTGTCGATTTAGTTTGGGTATTTGTATTTACATTCTTCTACTTAGTTTAATTTATAGAAAATATTTATTATGTCACACGAACATGTTTCTAATTTAAAAAGAATTTGGTTTGTTTTCGGATTGCTATCTGTAGTAACAACTGTTGAAGTAATTTTGGGTATTATCAAACCAGAATCATTACACATGACTAACTTTTTAGGTACTAATTTACTTAATTGGATATTCATTATTTTAACAATATTCAAAGCGTATTACATCGTTTGGGCATTTATGCACATGGAAGGCGAAGTAATTGCATTACGTTGGATGGCTGTTGGAACAACTGTTTTTCTAATCATGTACCTATCATTCATCCTCTTAACAGAAGGGGATTATGTATTTGGGGTTTTTAAAAATTCAACCATCAAATGGAATTTTTAATATTATAATTAATTCAAATTTAAGGTACGCATTGCGTACCTTTTTTTTATTTTTGTAAAAAATATTTCTCATGAAAAAGAATTTTGTCCTTTTCGTTTTATTTGTATTGCCTTTAGCAGCTTACTTATTTTTTGCATCAGGTGTAAACAGTTTTGCCAAGTTGCCGGTTTTAACAAAAAACATTCCAGAAATCACTTCTTGGAAACCCTACACTTATACCCCAATACAATTAGAAAATAAAATAACAATACTTGGATTTACTGGTGAAAACATCAAATCACGCAGAGGTTATTTTTTTAATTTGTATGAAAAAATTTACAAAAAAGACGAACAATTCAAAGATTTTCAAGTTGTTTTTGTAGCTCCATCAGGAACCGAAAAAAAAATTGATTCCTTAATGATAGATTTAAAAAAACTTGGTTCATTGGTTGGATGGAAATTTATCTTTGCCTCACCAGATCAAATCAATAAATTTTATTCAAATATGAAACTCACAGGAAATTTAGATAAAGATCTTGGCTCTAGAATGGTTTATATTATTGATAAAAAAAGAAATCTAAGAGGTAGAAAAGGAAAATCTGTAAAAGGAGATGTGGAATACAGAGAGGGTTATAACACTTCTTTAGTATCCGAATTGCATAACGAAATGACAGATGACGTTAAAGTAATTTTAGCAGAATATCGTTTGGCGCTCAAAGTAAATCACAATGCATCAAAAAAATTAGAACACCGTGAAAAATAAATCATACATCGGAATCTCTTTTATTATATTGCTTTTCGGAATCATTTTCATTCCGAAAATCATCACACGAATCAAATCGGGATCGATTGTCCAAAATGATCGAATGAGTTCTTTAAATCAAAAAGAAATAGATACTTCTTTACTTGTTATTGGCAATGCACCTAGTTTTGAATTAATCAATCAAAACAACATTAAAATTACTAATAAAGACTATCAAAATAAAGTCTATGTTCTAGAATTTTTCTTTTCTACTTGCCCAACCATTTGCCCCGTGATGAATGCAAACATGAAAAAGATTGATTCTGTTTACGGAAAAAATAATGATTTTGGTATTGCTTCCATTACTATCAATCCGGAAAACGATACTCCAGAAGTACTCAAAAAACATGCGCAAGGTTTGCAAATCACCAATCCGAATTGGCATTTTTTAACAGGTGATAAAAAATATATTTTTGCCCTTGCTACTAACGGATTTAATATCTTTGCAGCAGAAAACAGTAAAGTCAATGGTGGTTTCGAACATTCAGGGCTTTTTGCTTTGATTGATAAAAACGGAAAAATTCGTTGTAGAAAAGATACATTTAATAACCCCATTTTATATTATGATGGACTTCAGCCGGAAGGCATAGAAGCCATCAAACAAGACATTAAAAAACTTTTAGAAGAATAATCATGGAAAAATCGACCCTCGAGAAAAAATTTAATTTACCAATTATTGGTGTGTCAATACTGATTCCAATTGTTGTTGCTATTTTATTTACAATTAAACTAAAAGACTTTGGCATCAATGTAGAGCCCTTGTCGTTTTTGCCGCCCATTTACGCAGCGATAAACGCGATTACAGCTCTTTTGTTGGTTACCGCTGTAATAGCGATTAAAAACGGAAATAGAAAACGTCACGAATTGCTTATGAAATCAGCCATTGCTTGCTCATTATTGTTTTTAGTAATGTATGTGGCTTATCATTTAACTTCCGATCCAACACTATTTGGAGGAACAGGTTGGATAAAAGGGGTTTACTATTTTATACTAATTTCACACATTGCGTTGTCAATCATCATCATTCCGATGGTTTTGTTTACGTATGTACGTGCACTGTCGCAACAATTTGATAGACACAAAAAACTTGCAAAAATAACCTTTCCAATTTGGTTATATGTTGCCGTTACTGGAGTAATTGTGTACTTAATGATTTCACCTTATTATGTTAATTAATAAACAAAAAAATAGTTTCAATTTCTTTTTTACGATCATCGCACTTGCCATTCCATTTCTTTCATCAGCTCAATGCGCCATGTGCAGAGCCTCGCTTGAAAGCGAAGGAAACGCAACCAAAGCAGAATCGTTAAACGACGGGATTGTGTATTTGATGGTTATACCCTATTTTTTGGTGGGCGTAGTAGGTATTATTATTTACGTAATGTTTTACAAGAAGAAAAATAATTCTCTTTTAAATTAACTAATTAATTTAATCTAAATTTTGTATAATCGCTTTTGCGATAGCTTCAAACTCATCTTTAGTAAGACTTACTTTATTTTGAAAACGCATTTCGTCCATATCGTTTAAGGGTATTAAATGTACGTGTGCGTGCGGCACTTCTAGACCAATAACAGCCATACCAACTCGTTTGCAAGGAATTGTTTTCTCTAATGCAATAGCGATTTTTTTGGAAAATTGCATTAATCCTAAAAACAAATCGTCTTCGATATCAAATAGCTTATTGATTTCTTGTTTTGGAATACACAAAGTATGCCCATTGGCATTTGGATTGACATCCAAAAAGGCTAAAAATTGTTCGGTTTCTACAATTTTATAACAAGGAATTTTTCCTTCAATGATTTTCGAAAAAATGGTTGACATAGCATATAGTTTTAGTCACGACTGATTTCTAAAATTTCAAACTGAAGCGCCCCGTTTGGAACGGTTATTTCAGCGATATCTCCTACAGATTTCCCTAGTAAACCTTTACCAATTGGAGAAGTTACAGATATTTTCCCTGTTTTTAAATCGGCTTCACTTTCTGCAACTAACGTATATTTTAACTCCATTCCGTTAGCTTTGTTTTTTATTTTTACATTAGACAATACTAATACTTTTGAAGTGTCCAAATGGCTTTCGTCTATCAATCTTGCATTGGCATGGGTTTCTTCTAGTTTTGCAATACGCATTTCTAGCATTCCTTGAGCTTCTTTGGCAGCATCATATTCTGCATTTTCAGACAAATCACCTTTGTCTCTTGCTTCTGCAATATCTTGTGATGCTTTTGGACGCATAACGCTCTTTAAATGATCAAGTTCTTCTCTTAATTTTTTTAATCCTTCGGCTGTATAATACGATACGTTGCTCATAATTAATTGGTTATTAGTAGCTTTAAATTGTACAAAAGCTAATTATTATTGTACTATTAAATAAAAATTTTAGTTGTTTATTGTTTTCTTAAAATAAAAGAAATCCCACAGACATGGGATTTCTTTTTTCAAAGATATATAATTTTGTTTATTTAATTCTTACTTTTGTTTATTAAATCAAGACAAAGTTACTTAAATTAATTTTTACTTGATACTACTTTTTTAAAAATAATTATGAAAAAAATATTTTTGGCGGCAATCTGTTTTGCTTTACTTTCTGGATGTGGTGGTGATAACTTTAATAACAACAATCCGTATTTGCCCAATTATAATTTTTCGATGGAAATAAACACCGATTTACCTTTATACAATTCGCTTAAATTTCCCAGTAATGGCATTAGAGTTTTTCAAGCAAATGCGCCAACTAATGGTGTTATTATTTTCAACACTGGAAATAGTTATACTGCCTATGATGGCTCGTGTCCAAATCAGGCAATTGCCAGTTGCTCGCGACTAACCATCAGCGGAATAAATGGTGTTTGCCAATGCCAAAGCGAACAATATAATTTATTTACAGGACAAGCCGTTGGCAAACAATACCCGCTGAAACCCTACAGAGTAGAGGTTGTTGGGTCGGTAGTTCGTGTTTTTAATTAAAATTTTAAGGTCAAGCCTAAAAAGAAATTGGTTCCCGCTTGCGGATAATAATACGGGTAAACATCCCACATATACCCATTTGAAACATATTTTTTGTTTAAAAAATTGTTTAACAATCCTGTAATTGTTATCGATTTAAAAATTGATTTTGGGGTAATTTCATAAGAAATATTCAAATCATTCACAAAATAATCAGCAAGTTTGGCTTGTGGTGATTCGATATTGTTGAGATATTGTTCGTTTACAAATTTTGACATTACTGAAATCATAAATTCGTTTGTAGGCTTGTATATCAACATATTACTAGCAACAATATTAGGAGAATAAGCAATGTCTTTTGTTCCAATAAAATTATTTGCTACTTTTAAATCGATGTTTTTATTTTGACTTAGGGTAAAATTTGGTCGAATTGTAAATTTGTTTGAAAGCTCAAAACTCGCTTCTACCTCAAGTCCCAATCGAAAACTTTTTTCACTGTTAGAACGAATTGGATTTCCTACATCATCCAAACTTCCTGTCAAAATCAATTGATCTGTGTAAGCCATATAATACAAATTGGTGTTTATTTGAGATTTTTTAGTTGCAAATCGCCATCCCAATTCAAAATCATTCAGTTTTTCTGGGCGTACATTTCCACCTTCATAATCGGTTCTGTTGGGCTCTCTTTGCGCTTTTGCAAATGAAAAATAGAAGGCATTTTTTTTATTCAAATCAAAATTTACTCCTGCTTTTGGGTTAAAAAATCCAAACAAATCAGCTACATCAGTTGCTTGCACACCATTTGCTTTGTATGTAACATTTCTATATTGTAAATCGCTATAAACGAGCCATTTTTTAGTAATTTGATAATTCAGTTTTGCAAAAATGTTTGCGTCTGTTTTATTGCCATAATTATCATAGTAACGATCGCCAAGTTCATTATCGAATGCTGATCTAGCCCAAATTACTTTACCAAAATGATCCCCTTTGTAGCTATTCCAAGCGCCACCAGCAATGAAATCGATATTGCTTTTTTTATAATTAACAGAAAATGTGGTTCCGAAAAAATCATTATCTAACCATTTTTGACGTACTAAATCTGTTTTAGTTTCTGAACCAGTTGGGGTAATTCCATAATCGCTAAAAGAGGCATCTTCCATAAAATTTTCAAAATAACCTTTCCCTTTTGTGTAATGCAACGCCATGGTTGATGACCAATTACTATTAATTTTTTCATTCCAATGTAATTGAAAATGATCTTGCTGATAATTATCGGTTTCATTATTATAAAATCGGGTTGCTCCTGAAGCATCAGTATAAATTCCAGCCGAATTAAAAGTTGGATTCACAGCCAGTGTTTCAGCATCTATTCCGTTCCAGGATTGGTAGGTTTTTTCGGTTCCGCCAAAAGCAAGAGCCTTTATTAAAGTAGATTTTCCAACAAATGTTACTTGCAAAAAATACGATTTTAAATCGGAACTAGCTCTATCAATATATCCATCAGATGCCAAATTTGAAACCCTTCCTGAAAATTCAAAGCTGTTATTCAACAAACCCGTGCTGAATTTTAAGGTATGTTTTCGAGTGTTGAAACTTCCCAACGAGTTTGAAATTTCTGCCGAACTTACTTTTGAATATGAATCGGTCATTAAATTTAGGCTTGCGCCAAAAGCACCCGCACCGTTTGTAGAAGTCCCTACTCCTCTTTGCAGCTGAATACTTTGAACCGACGAAGCAAAATCGGGCATGTTGACCCAAAACGTTCCATGACTTTCGGAATCGTTATACGGAATCCCGTTTAGAGTAACGTTGACACGAGTAGCATCAGTACCTCGCACTCGAATACCCGTATAACCCGCGCCATTACCAGCATCTGAAGTTGTTACAACTGATGGCATGAAATTCATCAAAATGGGAATATCCTGACCCAAATTGCGGTTTTTGATTTCTTTTTGATCTAAATTAGAAAAACTAATAGGTGTTTTCTTTGTCACCCGAACTGCTGAAACCAGCACCTCATCTAGTGAATTAACTTTGGTGGAATCGTTTGTTTTTTCTTGTGAAAAAGAATAGAAAATACAAAGAAAGAAATAGGCACAAATAAAAATGAGACTTTCGACTTTCGACTTTTGACTTTTGACTTTTGACTTTTGACTAATAATAATAATATGCATTCGTAAAAAATATTACGAATAACAGGGGTACATTATTCTTGTTTAAAATTAAATTGGTTACTCTAGAACATCGAGGTTAACGTGCACATTAACTTTAGCTCTATCTTCCCTTAGCGGCATTACCCGCCCAGGTTCATTGGGTATAATCTCAGCTCGTTATTTAGAGCACCCCTTGAGATGATGCAAATGTAGTAAAAAAATTTTGTAAAGAAACTTAATTAAACCTCAGGTCTTTTTCTATTCTGTTTTATAACCGACATATTCGCTTTGTTTTTTAGTCTTTTTTCAATCACACTTCGTGGGATTTTTGTAGCTTTTCTTGGTTTTGGAACAAATAAAGATTTTTGTATAAGTTCAAGAAATCGTTTGGTGATGATTTCTTTGTTTTTTAGTTGGCTTCGATCTTCATCGCAATTCAAAATTAGCAGATTATCGTTGGTTAATTTGGATGCTAATTTATTTTGCAAAAGCAATTTCTCCTCATCTGAAAGAGCGATTGAATTCAATACATCGAAAGTCAACACGATTTTTGAGGAAACTTTATTCACATTTTGACCTCCCGGACCACTACTTCTAATGGCTTTAAATGTAAGTTCGTTAATTATTTTATCCTTCTCCATGTATTGATTGATGTGTAGGTTTTAACAAATCATTTACGGTTTTCACAGGACTAAAGGTTAACAAAGGCACCTCAACAAAAACAGTAGTCCAATGCGCCATGGCTCCGTTCCACAATCCAGGCAATTCATAGGCTTTCAATTTTTTTCCGTTATTGTTTTTTTCTACAATAAAACCTGTATTCTCATCCACAAAAGACATTAAATCAAAAGATTGTCCTTGATAATCTTTCAAACCACATACCAAATCTACAGGATTAAAATGAGTGGCTTTTTTTGCAATGGATTCTTGATTGTCAGCAATTTGGGAAGCTTCTATAATTTGCAAAGACAAGCTACCATTAGCATTTTTTATCCAAAAAGGGCCACCACCTGGCTCTCCTTCGTTTTTGACCATTCCGCAAACTCTGATGGGTCTATTGAGTAACGAAAACAAATAGTCCACTTTACTTTCTTTTGTATATTTTGTAAAATCATCGCTTATCGTCAAATGGAGTTTTTTTCTTACAAAAAATTCAATTTCATGAATCAATTCATTAGAAATCAAATGGTCTTTCATTAGTTTTAAATACTTGAAAATTGATTCTTGTAATTGAATCAAAATGCCGGCAAGTGCTTTTTTATACAAGGCAATTTCTTCCATTTGATTTTGAATCACATTGTCGATGTTTTTTATAAAAACTATATCCGAATTTAGTTGGTTTAAATTTTCAATCAATGCGCCATGTCCGCCAGGTCTGAAAACCAATTGATCTTTTTCGTCTCTAAAAGGTTCGTCTTTTTCATTCAAAGCAATTACATCGGTGGACTCTTTTTGGAAAGAATATGAAACATAAATATCAACTTCATACTCTTTTGAATACGATTGCAAAAGTGCGTCAACTTCTGTTTGAAAACCTTTTAAATGTTCTTCAGAAACCGTAAAATGTAGGTTTGATGTTCCGTTGGAAGTACCATAAGCCATACATTCTTTTAGATGCTCTTCAATGGGAGTTGCAACATGATTTTGATATTGATGAAAAGGCAAAATCCCTTTTGGTTTATTAGAAAAATCAAATTCTTTATCTAATAAAAGTGTTTTTATAAAAATATATTCTTTTTTATCTGAAGTAAAATTGGAATAATCAGGATATTTTTTTTGTACCGTTTCTAAAATATCTTTGTAAAAAGGAAATTTATCTTTTGCTAAAATAAATAACTTTAAATTCTTATCTTTCTTTCTATTGATGTACGCATTGATTGATTCTTGTTCTATATCAAAATCATTCATAAATTCCAATAAAAACTTAAACATCCTACTTGCAGCTCCTGAAGCGGGCACGAATTTTTTTAGTCGGAGTGTTTTTTTCTTTTCGTCAAAAAAATCAGCATGGTATTTGGCTTCTTCAGGCGTTAAAGTCAAAATACCGTCGTTTAAAGTGGCAGGTCTGTCTAATAATAAGGTTGGAATTCCGTTAAGGAGGATTTCTAATTGTTTGGAAATACTCGTTAAAGAAATTCCTTTTTTGTAAATAGAAATGAAATCAAGCGAATTAAAACCTAACTTTTTGGCAAATGTAAGTTGATTGATAATTTCTATGGCTTTTTGCAATCGTTCTTCCTTATTTCCAGATAGTTTGATGTAGGGTTTTTTGTTTTCGATCAATGCATTTTCAAAAAAATCAATGGATCGTTCTCTGTTTTCTGGTGCATCACGCAAATCGTCTTTTTCCCATGGTACATCAATGTCTGTTAGAAAAGTCAAATCATATTTGTGCTTTTTGGCTGCCTTTTCAATTGATTTTTCGCATTTCTGATAATTCATTTCAGAAAAAACTTTTGTAACCAACACATTAGTATCACAAAATAAATACGTATTTGCTGTTTTCAAACCTTCATTTTCTAGCTTGATTTGACCAATGGCAATGGGTTCTAAATCTTCATACGTGCAAACTTCTTTTTTGGTATCCCATTTTTGTTGCAAATAAGTGCGCGCAAATTCGGGAATCCAATGGGTATTGAAAGCTGCTGCTAACTGAATTGCAAGGGTTGTTTTTCCTGTAGATTCAGGACCAATCAATGCAATTTTTATAATGTCTGATTGTTGTTGTTTAAGATCTTTCTCCATTCTATATAAGCTGAAATAGCTAAAACTGTAAAAATTAAATATTGTAATGATAACATACCCAAACCTCTGTAGGCAAATAAAGGCACTGCAATGCAATCACCAATAATCCATAAGGTCCAATTTTCGATTTTTTTAAGCGCCATAAACCACATGGCGGTGAAAAAAATTCCCGATGTAAAAATATCAATATAATTGGGAACTTTGAGCGAATAATCAAAAAAAACATATATAAAATAGGTTATTATCATGGTCATGATAAACAACGAAATCCCAATTCCTTTTTGTTTATCGGTAGTGCGAGAAATGGGTAATGGTTTTTCTGCTATTTTCTGGGTCCATTTGTACCAACCAAAAACACTCATAATTGAATAATACACATTGATGGTCATGTCGCCAAAATACTGTGCTTGGTATAATAAATAAACAGTAATTACGGTTGAAATTAATCCGGTTGGGTATACCCAAATATGTTCTTTTTTTGCACAATAAACGCTAATTATTCCAAACAAAAACGCTACAAACTCAAGTAAAATTTGAGTTGACGAAACGTTTTTATATTGAGCAATGAAAAAATCTATCATGTTGTTTTAGTTATTTTGGATGTGCGCATACAAAAGCGTAGTTTTCGATAACATCAAAAAATATGCTGAAATTTTCGATAGCATCATTAAAACGCAGTTGTGCCGTTGCTTTTGTATCTGAAATATCAAAATCTGATTCAAAGATATGGTTTGGAAAACTGATTCCGGGTTGGTTTTTTATTTTAAAAATAGCCTCTTTAATTCCCCAAATGACGGTTGCTTTGATGGTTTGGTCTTCAAGAGAAAGATTTTCTAAATGCGACATGTCTAAATATCGAGGTGCAATTTTGAGCGTTTTTTCTTTGATGATTTCGATATCGATTCCAATTGGTTCGCTACTAATTGCGATAGCTGAAAATTGATGGGAATGTGAAATAGAAATGTGTGTTCCGTTTTCTAAATGTGGTTTTCCGTTGGAGTCGTATATCAAATCGGCATCAGAAAGACCGATATGTTGCAGCAACATACGAACGGCAAGAAATCCTTTTTGTTGACTTTCGGCTTTCATGGTTTGGAGTCGTTGCTCGGAATGTTGTGTAAGCGAACAAGTATTTATGAAATAAGAGAGGTCTTCTGAAATGTTCCAGAAGTAGGCTGTTGTTTTTGGGTTTATCTCTATCGATTTATAAAATGCCATGACCTTTGTGTTGGCTTAGCCCTGATGGTAGTGGAAATCTTTTTTGAGTGGATTGCTCTTTTTTCTTGGTACAAAAAAGCGACCGCAGGAAGCTCTTTTTGTGCCTTAGAAAAAAAGCAATGCACCAAAAAAATTGGAACGGACAGCAGGATTAGCTTCTAATTATTAATACTTTATTGTTTTTCAAATCTTTAGCAAAGTAAACAAATCATAATTTAATAGAAATGTTTATGAAAATAAATTCTTATTCTGTAGTTTTGCACAAGATTTTAAAACACAAATATACAAATTGATGAGTACACAAACGTTACCATTTGTAGCTTATAAAGTGAAGGATATTTCGCTTGCAGCTTGGGGAAGAAAAGAAATTGAATTGGCAGAAGCTGAAATGCCAGGATTGATGGCACTTCGTGAAGAATATAAAGACGAACAACCGTTGAAAGGCGCTCGTATTGCAGGATGTTTGCACATGACGATTCAGACGGCAGTTTTGATTGAAACTTTGATTGCTCTTGGTGCAGATGTTACTTGGTCGTCTTGTAATATTTTTTCTACGCAAGACCAGGCGGCTGCTGCTATTGCTGCTGCTGGAATCCAGGTATATGCTTGGAAAGGGTTGAACGAAGAAGATTTTGACTGGTGTATTGAGCAAACCTTATTTTTTGGCGAAGACAGACAACCGTTGAACATGATTTTGGATGATGGTGGTGATTTGACCAATATGGTTATTGACCGTTACCCACATTTGATTGAAGGTATTAAAGGATTGTCTGAAGAAACGACTACTGGCGTTCACAGATTATACGAAAGAGTAAAAGCAGGAACGTTGCCAATGCCAGCAATTAATGTTAATGACTCGGTTACAAAATCGAAATTTGACAACAAATACGGTTGTAAAGAATCGGCAGTAGATGCTGTTCGTCGTGCAACAGATATTATGTTGGCTGGAAAAAGAGTAATTGTTTGTGGATATGGCGACGTAGGTAAAGGTACAGCAGCTTCTTTTAGAGGTGCAGGTTCTATTGTTACCGTTACCGAAGTTGATCCAATTTGTGCGTTGCAAGCAGCAATGGACGGATTTGAAGTAAAGAAATTAAATACCGTTATTGCAACGGCTGATATCATCATTACCTCTACAGGAAATAAAGATATTGTTTTGGGTTCACACTTTGAGCAAATGAAAGATAAAACGATTGTATGTAACATTGGTCATTTTGATAATGAAATTGATATGTCTTGGTTGAATACTAATTTTGGTCATACTAAAAACGAAGTAAAACCTCAAGTAGATATTTATAACGTAAACGGGAAAGACATCATCATTTTGGCAGAAGGTCGTTTGGTAAACCTTGGTTGTGCTACTGGTCACCCAAGTTTTGTAATGAGTAACTCGTTTACTAACCAAACATTGGCTCAAATTGAATTATGGAAAAACAGCGCGGCATACAACAACGACGTGTATATGTTACCAAAACATTTGGATGAAAAAGTAGCAATGCTTCACTTGGCTAAATTGGGTGTAGAATTGGAAACACTTCGTCAAGATCAAGCAGATTATATTGGAGTTGGGGTTGAAGGACCTTTTAAACCAGAGTATTATAGATATTAGTGTCAAGTGATTAGTGATTAGTGACTAGTCGTTATAGAATTGAAAACCCTGATTTCTTCTTGAAATCGGGGTTTTTTAGTTAATTATATGTTAAAATTACGCTCTACACTTGTAGAAACGAAAAGTTGCTCTATGTTTGTAGAGTTAATTCTAAATTTGTAGAAAAATGACTTTATCAAACACCGAAGAACAGTTAATGGAACATCTTTGGAAGCTAAAAAAAGCTTTTATGAAAGATTTATTGGATGTTTATCCTTTACCTAAACCTGCAACTACTACTGTTGCAACTCTTTTAAAACGTATGATTGATAAAAAATTCGTTGCATATACTGAATTTGGGAATTCGAGAGAATATTACCCATTGGTAAAAAAAGAAGATTATTTTTCAAAACATGTAAACGGATTAATTAAAAACTTCTTTAATGATTCGGCTTCTCAATTTGCATCATTCTTTACCACGTCAACAAATTTAACCGAAAAAGAATTACAAGAATTAAGAAAAATAATTGATGTTGAACTTCAAAAAAAGAAAAAATGATCGACTTTCTAATTAAATCAACTTTTTGTTTATCGATTTTCATTGGTTTCTATCATTTAATGTTAGAACGAGAAAAAATGCATCAATTCAATAGATTTTATCTTTTGAGTACGATTGTTATTTCATTAGTAATTCCATTTATAACATTTGAAATAATTGAAATTATTCCTGTTGTGGAAAACATACAATCTATAAATCTTAATTCAACGCCAATTATATTTAATGAAAATTCCGTCAAAGAAAATGTAATTCCTTTACAAGAAACTATTAATTACACACCCTATATATTATGGGGAATATATTGGTTGGTAACTTTAGTACTGATTGTAAGATTTATAATAAATTGTTTGAAGTTAATTTTAAAATCAAATTCTAATCCAACAGTAAAATTCAAAAATTCAAAACTGGTTTTGGTTGATGAGAAAATTATTCCACATACTTTTTTAAACTTTATTTATATAAATTTTGATGATTATAACAATAGAAACATTGAAGACGAATTGTACACACATGAACTAGTTCATGTAACTCAAAAACACAGTTTAGATATTTTATTTATCGAATTATTGAAAGTGATTTTTTGGTTCAATCCCATTTTTATTTTCTACAAAAAAGCAATACAACTCAATCACGAATTTCTTGCCGATGAAGAAATTGTGAAAACCTATAACAATGTTCCGTTTTATCAAAATTTACTTTTGCAAAAAAGCAGTAACATTCAAACGATTTACTTGGCCAGTAATTTGAATTATTTAGTAACCAAAAAACGATTAATTATGATGACAAAAAGCACATCCAAAAAAATTGCTACAATTAAAAAAATAGCGATAGTACCAATCCTTTCAGGATTAATATACTTTTTCTGTATTGAAATTGTAGCTCAAGAGAAAGTAGTTACTGTAAAAACTGATACTAAAAACTCCAAAATAACAGATAAAGATAAAATAAGAGACCGTTATTACAGTGGTGTTTACGTAAATCTTATTGATGAGAAAAACAACAGAAAAGAAGTAATACTTTATGAAGACCTTTCATTAGAGGATAGAAGAAAATATCTAGATTTTGTCCCAGAAATGATGATTGAAAAAGAAATACCTGAACCATTATTTGAAAAAATGAAAAGTAAAAATATGGCGGTTTGGATAAATGGAAAAGTAAAAACGAAAGAAGAAATCAAGAAATATAAACGAACTGATTTTAGTTATTATACTTATAGTTTTGTTCACAAAAATGCACGTTCAAAACGATTTCCGCAAGAATATCAATATACACTTTATACTAAACAATATTTTGATGAAAATTTAAAAAACAGTCATTTACACTATAGTAACGACACTATAAAAATGGTGTTTATGAATCAGAAAAATAAAAATTGGGGAAAAGTTCAAAAAACACTTATCCCAAAAACTAAAGCTGATACACTTGTATGGTATTCAAAAGATAAAGATGGATATAACATTTATGTGAATAATCATAAAAGAAAAAAAATCATTGTAATTGATGCTGGACATGGAGGGGAAGATTATGGAGCAAAAATTAACGATGAAATCGAAAGTAAAATTGTAGAAAGTATTTCAAAAAAAATCAAACTATTAAATGTTAAGGATGAAATTGAAATTGTGTTACTAAGAGAAGATGATAGTTATATTGGACTTAATGAGAGATTGAAAACAATAAATAAAATCAACCCAGATCTATTGATTTCTTTACATATAAATTCATCGAATATTGCAGAGAAAAACGGCATACAAGCTTATGTTTCAAAAGATAATATTTATTATGAGGAATCTTTGGAAAGTGCAAATAGTTTAATTGATAAAATATCTAATGAAAAACTTAAAAAAGGAGAAGTAAACAATGCTAGTTTTTTTATTATTAAAAATTCTAATTGCCCTGCTTTAACATTAGAGATTGGATACTTATCAAATAATAGTGATAGAGAATATGTAACAAGTGAAAAAGGCAAGAATGAAATAGCTAATAGAATATATGAAGTAATAAAACAATTTTAAACCAAAATTCCGATATAAAGCACTACCTCAAATAAATTAAACACTATTTGGGGTTTTTTATTTGGAGCTATTTCCAGCTATTCGTTCCAATCTTTTCTTTTTTTAAAGAAAAAAAAGAAAAGGATTTCCACTTCTATCTGGGCTAGGGGTTTACGTTTTGATATAAGATTTTCTTGAATAGAAGATTTACTTTATAAAATTTATATTTCAAAAATTGAATCTCTACAACGTCTCCTTCAACCATTTATAAAATTCTCTTTGCCAAACCAAGGCGTTTTTGACAAGCTAAAATTCGTCTTTCTCTATAATTTTTAAAACATTTAATTTTAAATCAGGTAAATTAATTTTGATAACATTCCAAATTGTAAAATCATCAATACCAAAATATTCATGAATAACCAAATTTCTTAACCCAATGATTCTTGCCCATGGAATATCAGAATGATTCAAAAGTAATTTTTGTGACAATCTATTGCTTGCCTCTCCAATTATTTCAAGTTGCCGTAGGGTTGCATTAAACATCATTGAATTTTTTACAAAACTATCAATATCAACATCTTGCAAATAATTTTCAATTTCATTTATTGCATCTACAATATGCAACAATCGAACTTTATCACCCAACCTATCTTGCATAAATCAATTTTTTTTCATTATCTAAAACGGGTTGCATGTATTTTGATAATCCTCTTGCAGATACTAAATCAACTTTCTTGGAAAGTAACTCTTGCAAATCTATTTGCATTTGAATAAACTCTAAACCAATTGGTTGACTATAATCCAACTCAACCAATAAATCAATATCGCTGTTCTCATTTTCTAAACCTTTACTATAGGACCCAAAAAGATACGCTTTCAAAACAGGTTGTTTTGAAAAAAAATTCTTTATTATTAATATTTGATTATTGTCGAGACTCATTATACTATTTTTTTATACAAATTTAATTAAAAAGAGAATACTACAACGTCTCCTTCAACCATTTATAAAATTCTCTTTGCCAAACCATGGCGTTTTGAGGTTGCAACACCCAGTGGTTCTCTTCTGGAAAATACAAAAACCTGCTTTTCAATCCGCGTAATTGTGCCGCCTGAAACGCTTCTTGCGATTGCCCAATGGGTACTCTAAAATCAGTTCCTCCTTGAATAATTAAGATAGGCTTGTTCCATTTGTCAACATACGTAATTGGGTTGAATTTGGTATATGATTTTTGCGCCGCCGCATTGTCTTTTTCCCAATAAGCACCACCAAAATCCCAATTGTTAAAAAATACTTCTTCAGTTGTACCAAACATACTTTGCGTATTGAAAACACCATCATGAGCAATGAAGGTTTTGAAACGGTTGTTGTGAATTCCCGCCAAGAAAAAAGCAGAATATCCGCCATAACTTGCGCCTACACAACCCAAACGCGACGTGTCAACATAACTTTCTTTGGCAACATCATCAATGGCAGAAAGGTAATCGTCCATTACTTGCCCGCCCCAATCTTTAGATATTTGATCGTTCCATTCTTGTCCGTGTCCATACATTCCTCGTCTATTTGGCGCCACCACAATATATCCTTGCGAAGCCATTAGCGAAAAATTCCAACGGAACGAATAAAACTGTGTTAACGGACTTTGTGGTCCGCCTTGGCAATACAACAAGGTTGGGTATTTTTTTGTTTTGTCAAAATTGGGTGGCAAAACCACCCATACCAACATTTTCTTTCCGTCGGTTGTGGTTACATATCTTCGTTCATATTTTGGTAATGATAATGAATTGTAAACCGCATCGTTTACGTTGGTTATTTGTTTCCAAGTCTTTGTTTTTACAGTGTATGAAAATACTTCTGTAGCATGATTCATATCGGTTCTTGTAACCAAATAAGTTCCTTCAGATATAGAAATAATATCGTGTACATCAAAATCACCATCGGTTAATTGCACCGGAAAAACAGCCATTTTGGTCATTCCAGGAAAAGCAACTTCAAACAATTGTGTTGTTCCGTTAATTGGAGCTATAAAATATATTTTACTACCGTCTTTACTCCATTGAAAACTGTTTACTGTTCCGTCAAAATTGGCAGTCAAATTTACATTCATTCCTTTAAAACTAACAATTATGTCATTTTTATCTGCTTCAAAACCATCGCGTTTCATTTGCAACCAAGTCAAATTTCCTGTTGGCGAAAAAACTGGATTGGTATCATAACCCAAATTATTTTCCGTTAAATTTTTGGTGGTTTTTGTTTCTATATTATACTCATACAAATCGGTATTGGTAGAAATGGCATATTCGGTCCCAAATTTCTTTTTGCATACATAAATAATACTTTTACTATCGGGTGACCAAATAAAATCTTCGTCGCCACCAAATGGTTTTTGTGGTGCGTCAAAAGGTTCGTCTTTCATGATGTCAATGGCTTTTGCATTTTCTTTATTTTCAGCATAAAAAACGTGGTTATGACTTCCTGTATTCCATGTATCCCAATGACGATAATCGAGCCCGTCATAAATTTGCGCTCCCGATTTTTGTAATTCTGGATAAAAATCTTTACCCAAAACCTTTTCTGTTTTTACCTCTTGTGATGACAAAATGTACTTTCCATCGGGCGAAATATTCTTGTTTGCAACCAAGCTTGATGCATTTGTAACCTCAATTGCTACACCTCCTTTTAAAGGAATCGTATAATATTTTGAATTTATTTTATTGGCATCAACATCGGGTGTGCCCACTTTGTAAACTATATTTTTACCATCTTTTGAAATCCCTAAAACAGAAACGCGTCCCAGTTTCCATAGGGTTTCTGGCGACAAAACCTGTTGAGCCGAAGCTGCTATACTCATAATACTTAAAATTAAAACAATTCTCTTTTTCATTTTTTAAACGGTTTACTATTTTATAAAACAACCCAATTACAAGTAATTTATCCTAAAAATAATGGATTGATAGGTACGTGTAATTTTTGTAAAAATAACAAAATAATTTTTAATGAGGGTTATCTCTTTTTTGTTTACTTTAGCATTTCAATCCAAAATCTATGCACTTAAGTTATTGGGAAATAAAAAACTGGTTTTCAAATGTGGACTACACCATTGTAGGTAGTGGAATTGTAGGGCTACATTGTGCTTTGGCTTTGCGCGAACGTTTTCCAGATAGTAAAATTTTAGTACTTGAAAAAGGAATGTTACCACAAGGAGCTAGTACAAAAAATGCAGGTTTTGCTTGTTTCGGAAGCCTTTCGGAAATAATTGATGATTTGCAATCGCATTCTGAACAAGAAGTGATTCAATTGATAAAAAAACGTTGGGATGGACTGCAATTATTACGAAAAAATCTTGGCGATGCAGCTATTGATTATAAGCCTTTCGGCGGATATGAGCTTTTTTTGAATGATGATGTAGCTACTTATGAAACCTGTTTGCAAAAATTACCCTTCATCAATGATGTTTTAAAACCTCTATTTAAAACAGATGTTTTTGAAAAACAAGTTGATCGTTTTGGATTTAAAAATTGCAACGAGCATACTATTTTCAACTCATTTGAAGGTCAGTTAGATACCGGAAACATGATGCAGGCTTTGCTTCAAAAAGCGGTTTCGAAGGGCGTTTTAATTCTCAATCAAGCAGAAGTATCTCATTTTTCAGACAATGGTTCTTCGGCAGAAATTCAAGTGAACGATTATACATTTACTACCAAAAAATTACTATTTGCAAACAATGGTTTTGCATCACAAATCACAAACAACGAAGTGCAACCAGCAAGAGCTCAAGTTTTGATAACAGAACCCATCGAAAATTTGGATATAAAAGGAACCTTTCATTTAGATAAAGGTTATTATTATTTTAGAAACATAAACAATAGAATTTTACTTGGAGGCGGCAGAAACCTCGATTTTGAAGGCGAAAAAACCACCGATTTGTCTCAAAGTGAAATCATTCAAAACCGTTTGGAATACTTACTTTCTAACGTGATTTTACCCAATCAAGAATATACAATTGCCCATCGCTGGAGCGGAATTATGGGTGTTGGCAACAGCAAAAATCCTATCGTTTCGCAACTATCAAATCATGTGTATTGCGGGGTTCGAATGGGCGGCATGGGAGTTGCCATTGGAAGTTTAATAGGTAAAGAATTAGCTGATTTAATTTAAAAATATGTTGAAAAAAATTTTACAATTTGCAAAAAAAGTAGCGCTTTGGTTTTTTGGTATATCCATTTTTTTGGTAATAGTTTTCAAATGGGTGCCTATACCTTTCACTCCGTTAATGGTTACAAGAGCCATCGAAAACAAAATGGACGGCAAAGAAATGGTTTGTAGTCACGATTGGGTGCCGTTGTCTGAAATTTCAGTTAATATGCAAAAAGCGGTTATTGCAAGTGAAGACGGTACTTTTTTAACCCACAACGGATTCGATTTTACAGCCATGCAAAAAGCTTTTAAAAACAATAATCGTGGGAGAAAATTGAAAGGCGGAAGTACCATATCGCAACAAACGGCAAAAAATATATTCTTATGGCAAGGTAGAAGCTACATCCGTAAAGGTCTGGAAGCTTATTTTACCCTTTTAATTGAAGTTATTTGGGGCAAAGAACGTATTATGGAAGTCTATTTAAATAGTATCGAAATGGGAGAAGGAGTTTATGGCGCCGAAGCCGCAGCGCAATATTGGTATGGCATATCGGCGGCAAATTTAACCAAAAGACAAGCGGCTGGTATTGCAGCTATTTTACCCAATCCTAGAAAATATAAGGCTACTAATTCTTCTTCTTACATAGAAAATAGAAAAGGAAAGATTGTCAGAATAATGCGTCATATTTCTAAACCAGAGTACTAATTTTTAGAAAGTAAAATGAAAAAAATCGTTTTGTTACTTCTCGTTCCATTTTTAGGATTTGCGCAAGATTTTGCCAAACACGTTAACCCGTTTATTGGAACGGGCGGTCACGGACACACATTTCCGGGTGCAACGGTACCTTACGGGATGGTGCAACTTTCGCCAGATACTCGCATTGACGGTAGTTGGGATGGTTGTTCAGGTTATCATTATTCAGATAATGTGATTTACGGATTTTCGCATACCCATTTGAATGGAACAGGAGTTTCAGATTATGGCGATATTATGTTGATGCCAACCATGGGCGAACCTTCGTTTGATAACAAAGAATATTCTTCAATATTTTCGCATGATAATGAAAAAGCTTCCGCTGGATTTTATAGTGTAAAATTAGACAAACATAATATCGATGTGCGTTTAACGTCTTCAACACGCGTTGGTTTCCATGAATATACTTTCAATAAAAGTGGTCAAGCCAATATAATTTTAGATTTAAATCATCGCGACAAGCTTTTGGAAGGCGGTATTAAAATCATTGATGACAGAACCATTGAAGTATTGAGAAGAAGTGAAGCTTGGGCTAGAAATCAATATGTTTTTGCCCGAATTGAATTCAATCAGCCGATGCAGTTCAATAAATATGTGGCTGATTCTGTTAGCATTAGAAAAGAATATTATGGGTCAAGTGTAGCGATGAGTTTCTCCAAACAAGTAAAAAAAGGCGAGAAAATCCTTGTAAAAGTCTCCCTTTCGCCAACAAGTTTTGAAGGTGCTGCATTAAATAGTAGCGAAATCAAACATTGGGATTTTGAAAAAGTGAAACAAGATGTAGAAACCCTTTGGAACAAAGAATTATCAAAAATTGAAGTCACTTCTGTTGATAAAGATAAGTTAGCGGTTTTCTACACGGCATTGTATCACACCATGATGCAGCCGAATATTGCGGAAGATTTGGATGGAAAATATCGAGGTCGGGATAACCAAATTCATAAAGCGGAAGGATTTGATTATTACACCGTTTTTTCTTTGTGGGATACGTTTCGAGCGGCGCACCCACTTTACACTTTAATTGATAAAAAACGAACTTCAGATTATATCAACACCTTCATCAAACAATATGAACAAGGCGGACGATTGCCTGTTTGGGAATTGGCTTCTAATGAAACCGATTGCATGATTGGCTATCATTCGGTTTCCGTAATTGCAGATGCGATGGCGAAAGGTATTACAGGTTTTGATTATGAAAAAGCTTTTGAAGCCAGTAAAGCATCTGCCATGCGCGATGTTTTAGGCTTAGAAGCCTACAAAAAAAAGGGTTTTATTTCAATAGATGATGAACACGAAAGCGTTTCTAAAACCTTGGAATATGCCTATGACGATTGGTGTATTGCACAAATGGCACAAATTTTAAATAAGCAAGAAGAGTATCAATATTTTATGAAACGTTCTCAAAATTGGAAGAATATTTTCGATTGGGAAACGGGTTTTATGCGTCCAAAGAAAAACGGCGGTTGGGACAAACCTTTTGACCCAAGAGAAGTGAATAATAATTTTACAGAAGGGAATTCGTGGCAATATTCCTTTTTCGTACCACAAGATATTGAAGGGTTAATTCAAGCGCATGGCGGAAAAGAAAAATTTGAAGCCAAGTTAGACGCACTTTTCAACGCTGAAAGCAAAACTACAGGGAGAGAACAAGTTGATGTTACGGGATTAATCGGGCAATATGCACACGGAAACGAACCAAGTCATCACATGGCATATTTGTACAATTATGTAGGCAAACCTGAAAAAACGAAAGAAAAAGTACAATACATTTTAAATAATTTCTACAAAAATACTCCCGATGGTTTAATAGGAAACGAAGATTGCGGGCAAATGAGTGCTTGGTATGTGTTGAGTGCTATGGGGATTTATGCTGTAACGCCAGGAAAACCTGAATGGAGTTCGGTGGAACCTTATTTTGACAAAATAAAAATTAATTTAGAATTTGATTCTCCAAGTAGAGAAATAACTAAATTTTCTTCATTAGAAAAATTAAAGCTTTTTGAAATGAAAAATGAATTTTTTGAAGAGATGGGAGCGATTGAGGTAATAGATGTCGATTACGCAAATCCTAAAAAAATTATTCCTATTCCCGTAATTCAAGCGGAAAGCAAAGCGTTTAAAGACAAATTAAAGATTGAATTGAAATCTCAAAATGCGAATGATAAAATTTATTTTAAAATAAATAATTACGTTGAAACATTAGAAAATAAATCATTTGAGTTATATAATCAACCTTTTGATATTCAACAAAATGCAACAATATCTTGCTATGTTTTGAATAATAATTCTCTAAGCAACACCATCTCTGCCCAATTCTTCAAAAAACCAAACAATTATACCATCAATATAAAATCTAAATACAATCCGCAATACCATGCGGGTGGTCCTGATGGTTTGTTGGATGGTATTTTAGGAACGGAGAACTGGAGAAAAGGCGATTGGCAAGGCTACCAAAGTCAGGATTTTGAAGCGGTGGTAGATTTACAAGAAGTAAAAAATATTACTGAAATTTCAGCCCGTTTTTTACAAGACCAACGTTCGTGGATTTTGATGCCAACAAAAGTCGAATATTATATTTCAGATGATAACGTGAATTTCATCTATTTTGGTTCAGTTGCCAATACATTAGACCCAAAAGTAGAAGATAACACAATCTTAAATTTTAGTTCTAATGAAAACAAAAAAGCACGTTACGTAAAAATCATCGCAAAAAATTTCAACAAACTCCCCGAATGGCATCAAGGTTTTGGGGGTGACGCGTTTATTTTCATCGACGAAATTACGATTAAATAACTTCGTGAAAGACGAAAGATAAAAGACAAAACAAAAACCATAGTGAAACTTTGCGCATCCTTTGTGAAACTTTGTGCAACAAAAAACCATCGTGAAATAAAATAAAAAACCATGAAAATAGCCCTAATCCAAACCGCACTACATTGGGAAAACCCTTCAGAAAACATAAACACCTTAAACCAAAAAATCAACTCCATTTCTGAAAGCGTTGATTTAATAGTACTTCCCGAAATGTTCTCTTCAGGCTTCACCATGAACCCCAAAAACACAGCCCAAACTATGGATGACGAGGCACTTTCTTGGCTCAAGCAAACTGCTCAAAAAAAAAACTGCTCCATTACAGGTAGTTTGGTCATCCAAGAAAATAATAACTTTTTCAACCGATTGGTTTTTGTTTTTCCAAATGGCGAGGTGCAGCATTACGACAAAAAACACCTATTCACCCTTGCCGGCGAAGACAAAGTCTATACCGCAGGAACCCAAAAATTGATTGTAGATTACAAAGGTTTTAAAATTTGCCCCCTCATTTGCTACGACTTGCGTTTCCCGGTTTTTGCCCGAAATGTAGAAGATTACGACCTACTCATTTACGTTGCCAATTGGCCAAAACCTCGAGTAAACGCTTGGGATATTTTGCTAAAAGCGCGTGCCGTAGAAAATATAAGCTATGTTGTTGGAGTCAATCGAGTTGGCTTTGATGAAAACAATCACGAATACGTGGGTCATTCGCAAGCGGTTGATTTTCTTGGCAATTACATCCAAGAGCCCCAAGAAACTGAAGGCGTTTTCATTATAGAACTAGACAAAAACCAACTTCTTGAAACCCGAAAAAAATTATCGTTTTTAGAAGATAAAGATGTATTTACGATCCAATAAAACAGTTAACTATTTTTTTTAAAACATTAAGAAATTAAGGTTTATTAAGGAATGACGTTGATTTGTGAAATCTGTGTAATCTGTGTTTTATTAAAGTTGCAATCTCTCTTATTTCCCCACGTCAAAAGGCTGCTCCACATCCCAATTGGCACGCACATCAATTTTCTTTGGAAAATAAATCACCTCTTCTGCTTGACGTTTTTCTAGAAAACTCCCAGTATCCCATCTGCCATTTTTATTGTCATCATAAATCAATCGCAAGGTAAATAATTGTGGCTCCACCAAATCAAAATTGATTGCCGTTGCTTTGTCAGAAGACGCACTTGCAATGATTCTTCCGTCTTGTGAAGTTAACTCTACAATAACAGGAAAACGTTTTACATTCTCAAGTTTTACTCTCAAATTTCCATAATCAGCTTCCAATCTTGTAGAAAAACTATACTCAAGTGTATCATTCTGTTTTCCGTTATAATCAGTCAATGCACCCGGAAAAAGGGCTAACTTATATTTTTCCAAAGGTTGTTTTGTAAAATCAAAATAAACCTTTTGATCCACTTCGTCATACAATGTTTTAAATGTTACAACCGTAGAATCTTTATTGATCAACTTGATTTTAGAAAAATCCACTTTTTCAATAGCTGTGTTGGATTTTATCGAAAATCGATCTCTGAAATGTAAGTCAACTCCTCGTTCATTTGTAAAACTTAAACTGTCTTTTTTCTGATCTTTTACTTTAACCAAAAACGACTTTTTATAATTCTTCTTTACAACATCAAGTACCAACGAATCGTTTTTTTGAGCCTTGAACCAAATGTTTATCGAATCTTTTGACGCTAATTTTGACTGACGAAAAGGAATTTTTTCAGACCCTTTTTTCAACTCTATTTTCACGTTTTCAGGATTTCCTTCATAACCCACAGTAATTCGGTTCCCCGATGCCTGAATAGCATTTACAGCCTTAAAGGGCAATTCTTCTTTAAACAATTCTAGCTCATATAAAGTATCATTTGGAACCAAAACTGTCTCTTTCTGAAAACCTATTTTATCTGTTTTAGGGTCATATTTATTATTGCCGTTCACATCTTTCAAAGCAATTAGTTGGTATTTTCCTTGCTTTAAGTTTTCTAATTTTACCACCTTCAAACTATCCAACGTACTGGTTAAATACCTCGGAACTTCTTTGTAAACAATTGAATCTGAATATTTTGAATCTTTTTCATACAACATAATTGTCACAAAATTATCTACCTTTTTACTGTAGGCATCTTTAACTTTTGCGTTCAAAGTCAATGAATCTATATAAGTTCCAGTCGAAAAAACATATTTAAATTGCTCAAATTTATTCCCTTCATTATTGTCTTCAATACTGTTCCCGAAATTAAAACTATACGTGGTATTGTCAAGTAATGTTTCATCCAATTTAATAGTAATCACTTTACTTGCAGAATAGGGCAAAATTGTAGGAGCTTTTTTCATTGGCGGCGAAATAATCAATTGTTTGCTCACATTTTTCAACTTTACATACTCGTCAAAAACCAATTTTATCTCATTTGCCTTACTGTTCACAGAAAAATTCTTCGGAAAACTACTCACCAAAACCGGCGCCAAAGTATCTTTCGCTCCGCCAGTAATAGTGCCTCTTTTTGCACAACTTACCACAGAAATCAAACCAATAACAGCCGTAATTATAATTCCTTTTTTCAACATCTATTCAAATTTTGTATCGCAAAATAACAACTATATTTACGTTATCCGAAACATTTTAAGAAAAATATAAGTCCTTTATTACAGAAGCTATTCCTGCTATCCGCTGTAGCCCTCTTTCACCTGGCTTTTTTTCTTTAATGCCACAAGAGCTCCTGACGTCGCTTTGTGGCATCAAGAAAAAATAGCCAGCTTTCATTCGGGGCTGCCGCTTCTATCAGGGCTAGCCACACAAATTCGGTATTATTGAGTCATCGCCATACACACAATACTCAATCGTGCCCCCGGAATTTTCAAAAGTGCTCGTCCGCAGGCTTCCAAGGTTGCTCCTGTAGTTATTACATCATCAATCAACAAAAAATGTTTGTGATTCATCTTCTCATCATCCAAAACTTCAAATCCTTTTTCTGTTACATTGCTTCGTTCAATAAGTGTTTTCCAAACTTGGGTTTCGGTATATTTTGTTCGTACCAATAAATCAGCATGCAACGGAATGTTTAATGTCGTTGAAAGTGCCTCACCAAAAGCAGTTACCTGATTATATCCTCGTTTCTTTAACCTCTTTTTATGCAATGGCACCGGAATTATAAAGTCTATATCTTTCACTAAAGGATGATTCGTTAATTCCGAGCCATACCAAAGCCCAATAGCCGTTCCAATTTCTTCGTGACCTTTGTATTTCAACTTATGAATCATTTCTTGAACAATTCCTTTTTTATGAAAATAAAGCAAAGCGCCCACAAATTGAACATCCAATCTACCATAAAATTTGGTCATAACCTCTTTGTTATCTACCAAATGATGTTGTGTCAACGGAATTTCATGTCTGCAACTCGTACAAATAACATATTCAGTGTTTAATAATAACGACTCACATCCAGCGCAGACCTTAGGATAAAACAAATTGAGTAGATGGTGTATCATGTTTTGGCTTTTATAAAATAAAA
>CAMAWT010000004.1 GCA_945862065.1 Flavobacterium psychrophilum
GTAGATGAAGTGGAGGGTAACTGTAGCTAAACAAACCTCTTGTTTTTCTGCTACGAATTTGACAGATTACAGCGAATTTAGTTGTCAATATTTATTACAAACTCTCAACGGAATGAAAAATTTTGGAAAATTAAATACCAAATGCAATGGCAATTTCAAAAATCAATTGGTTTAACCATAAATTTTACAATTTCATAAATTTGAAAACTGCGACTGAAAACTGAAAATTCATCTGAAAAACAAAACTTCAAGTCTAGCCCCGGTAGAGCCGATATCCTCCTGAAGTCCCGTAGGGCAAAGGAGATAAAGGCGAAGACGGGACAAGATGTCTTATGGAACGGAGATGGGTGCTTCTAATTGAACATAAAAAAAAGCTTCACATTGCTGTGAAGCTTTTAATGTAATTTGAAATTAGAGAATTATTAGTTTCCTCCTTTTTCCATTTTAGCTTTTAATTCGGCAAGAATATCATTGTTGTCTCCTAAAGTTGAAGTTTGATTGTTGCTGTTTGAAGCAGCTACAGAGTCTGAAGCAGCTTTAACGTTTTTCTCTTCTTCTTCACGGAAAATTGCTGTATGTGAAGCAACTACACGTTTGAATTCTTTGTTGAATTCGATAACTTTGAAATCGGCAGTATCACCTTTTTTCAATTTTTTACCGTCTTCTTTCTCCAAATGACGTGTAGGAATGAATGCCACAACATCGTCACCAAAGTCAACCGTTGCACCTTTGTCAACAATTTCTGCAATAGTTCCGTTATGGATTGTTCCTACAGCAAAAGCTTCTTCGTGCTTGTCCCAAGGATTTGCAGTTGTTTGTTTGTGACCTAAAGATAATTTACGTCCGTCAACATCTAATTCTAATACAACAACATCTAAAGTATCTCCTACATTTACAAATTCTGATGGATGTTTGATTTTCTTAGTCCAAGAAAGGTCAGAGATATATACTAATCCGTCAATTCCTTCTTCTAATTCTACGAAAATTCCGAAGTTTGTAAAGTTTCTAACAATTCCTGTGTGTCTTGATGCTACTGGGTATTTTGCAGTAATATCAGTCCAAGGATCTTGTGTCATTTGTTTGATACCAAGTGACATTTTTCTGTCATCTCTGTCAAGTGTTAAAACAACTGCTTCAACAACATCACCTACTTTTACGAAGTCTTGAGCTGAACGTAAATGCGTTGACCATGACATTTCTGAAACGTGGATTAAACCTTCAACACCTTCAGCTACTTCGATAAATGCACCGTAGTCTGCAATAACAACTACTTTACCTTTAACTTTATCGCCAACTTTAAGATCTGCTCCAAGAGCATCCCATGGGTGTGCGTTTAATTGTTTTAGACCTAATTGAATTCTTGTTTTTTCGTCATCGAAATCAAGGATTACAACGTTTAATTTTTGATCTAATTCAAGAACTTCACTTGGGTGATTGATTCTTGACCAAGAAAGATCTGTAATATGGATTAATCCGTCAACTCCACCTAAATCGATGAAAACACCATAAGAAGTAATGTTTTTAACCACACCTTCTAATACTTGTCCTTTTTGTAATTGACCGATAATTTCTTTTTTCTGAACTTCGATATCTGCTTCGATAAGTGCTTTATGCGAAACTACAACGTTTTTAAATTCGTGATTAATTTTCACAACTTTAAATTCCATCATTTTGTTTACATAAACATCATAATCGCGGATTGGTTTCACATCAATTTGTGAACCAGGTAAGAATGCTTCAATACCGAAAACATCTACAATCATACCACCTTTTGTTCTACATTTAACAAAACCTGTAACAATTTCACCTGTTTCGTTTGCAGAAATAACTCTATCCCAAGATTTAATGGTTCTAGCTTTTCTGTGAGATAAAACTAATTGACCTGTTTTATCTTCACGAATGTCGATAAGTACTTCAACTTTGTCACCAACTTTTAAATTTGGATTGTAACGGAATTCGTTTAAAGAAATAACACCTTCCGATTTTGCATTGATGTCAACAATAGCGTCTCTGTCTGTAATTCTTACAACTACACCTTCTACTACTTCTTCTTGATCTGTTGAGATGAAAGTTTTAGTTACTAATTCTTCAAACTCTTGTAAGTTTTTTTCGTCAACTGCATCAATTCCTTCAGCGTAGTTGTGCCAGTTAAAACCTGTTAAAAAATCCTGTTGTTCTGTGTTTAATTCAGACATGCGTATAAAATTTGTATTTTGTTTTCCGTGAGTTTCTTTAAGCGATAGAAAAACAAAAGTGTTTTACATAAATAATTGATTTCCAAACGAAACTCTACTCTGCATTTTGGATTGCAAAAGTAATCATTATTTATTTATTACAAAAATTATTATTGGAAATAATAACTATAAAAAACCCTTTCAATACATTGTTTTGAAAGGGTTTTGGATATTTTTTGATTATATCTAATGACTCAAATTTGTCATTTCTTCTTGAACATGTTTGTGTTTGAAAAATAATGCAAACAAAACAGTGATGATTAACGCATACAAAGCAAAAGAAAGCCAAATATTTTGCCAATCCTTAACGCCGTTTTGAGTGAAAAAGCTATCAATTACTAAACCACTGATTTTACTACCTAAATAAGCACCAATGCCATTTGTCATCATCATAAACAAACCTTGTGCAGAAGAACGTATGGATGAATCGGTGGTGGTTTCTACAAATAATGAACCCGAAATATTGAAAAAATCGAATGCCAAACCATATACAATACACGACAAAATTATCATCCAAAGACCATCAGCTGGGTTTCCATAGGCAAACAAACCGAAACGTAATACCCACGCAATCATTGAAAAAAGCATTACTTGTTTGATTCCAAAACGTTTTAAAAAAAATGGAATGGCAAGAATGAAAACGGTTTCTGAAATTTGTGAAATAGACATTATTATGGTTGAAGAACTCACAACAATTGAATCTTTGTATTCTGGGAAGTTTTTAAAATCGTTCAAAAAAGCATCGCCATACATGTTTGTTAATTGCAAGGCAGCTCCCAAAAAAATTGAGAATAGTAAGAAAAGTGCCATTTTGGAATTTGAAAATAATTTAAAGGCATTCAATCCTAACTGTTCTATTAAGGTGGCCTCTTTTGAAATCAATCGCTGTGGTGGGCATTTAGGTAATGTAAAAGAATAAATTCCTAAAACAATTGCAAAAAATGCGGCAAAGTAAAATTGATTTGCTGTAATTGGACTATTGAATACATTGGCAAGGCTATTTCCTATTTGTAATCCAAAATCGTGAATAAACGCTGGTGGATTTGGAGAACTAAAAATATTGGTTATCCACATTGCTGCAATAAAACCGATGGTTCCCCAAACTCTGATTGGTGGAAAAACTTTTACAACATCCAAATTATTATTATTTAAAATAGTAAAAGTGATTGAACTAGACAAAGAAATGGTAGGCATGTAACAAATCATCGCACCAAAAATAACATAATACAATACATTTGGGTCATTGACACTTGGCACATACAGTAAAATTAAACCATATAAAATGTGTAAAATTCCGTATAGCTTTTCGGCATTAAACCATTTATCAGCAATGATTCCTGTGATTGCTGGCATGAATAAGGAAGACAAACCCAATGTTGAAAAGATGGCTCCAAATTCTGCGCCAGTCCAACCTTTAGCGTTAAAACAATAGGTTCCAATGGTAATTAGCCAAGCTCCCCAAACAAAATATTGGAGGAAACTCATAACGGTCAATCTGAATTTTATGTTCATACGTATTGTATACTTTAAATAGAATGTAAATCTACTAATATTATTAAAATTTCCAAATTTAATTAAGTAGGAGGGAAGTTACTCCTTAATTAATTCTTCCACTAATTCTAACACGATTTGAAATTGCTCTTCTCTGCTTAGGTATGAATTATCTATTTCGATGGCATCTTCGGCAATTATAAGTGGTGAATCTTGTCGGTGTGTATCTAAATAGTCTCTTTCTTGTACGTTTTTCAAAACCGCTTCAAAGGTAACATCATCGCCTTTTTGCGATAATTCGTCGAAGCGTCTTTGTGCACGGGTCTCGGCGCTTGCAGTCATGAAGATTTTGAGTTCGGCATCTGGAAAAACGACTGTACCGATGTCGCGACCGTCCATAACGATGGCTTTGTTTTTTCCGATTTCTTGTTGTTGTTCGACTAGTTTGGCTCTTACTTCTGAAATTTCGGCTATTTTACTAACAAAGTTTGCTACTTCGATCGTTCTGATTTCTTTTTCTACATTTATGTTGTTTAGAAACATTTGGGCAAAGCCAACTTCTTCGTTGTAAATAAATTGAAGAGAAATTTCTGAAAGTTTGGAAATTAAAAGTTCTTTGTCAATTGCGTTTTCTGAAATTAATTGGTTTTGCATGGCAAATAATGTAACGGCTCTGTACATGGCACCCGTATCTACATAAACGTATCCCAATTTTTGGGCAAGTTGCTTGGCAAGTGTGCTTTTTCCTGTGGATGAAAATCCGTCTATGGCAATGGTTATTTTTTTCAAAACTTCTTATGAATTACAAAAAGAACAGTTTTAGCCCCGATATAGCCGATATCCTCCTGAAGTCCCGAAGGGCGAAGGAGATAAAGGCGAAAGCGGGAGAGTTTGTCTTTATATTGTTAAATGTGTGCTTCAAAAATACAATATTATTCTTGAAAATTGATGGTGAGTCCAAATAAACTGGTATTGCCAGCTAGTGAATAGCGCGAGTAGGAATAATTGAATTTTAACTTGTTCATTTTGAGGCCAAAACCGACTGAAATTCCTGAGAAATTTCGTTGATCTACGACCCTGAGTTCTTCTCCACGGCGGAAATTATAACCTAAACGTAAATTAAAACCTTTGGTTGGGAATAATTCTGCGCCTAAAACCAAGTGGCGGAGTGCGTTGTTAAAAAAGGATACTTTTTCTTGTGAGGCACTACCGTTTAAACTTCCTTGAGACCTGTTTGGGTTGGAAAATGCGATGTTCCATTGTTGTAAGTTTTCCAGGGTAAGATGCCAACGAATGGGAACATTTTCTACTTGTTGCGATACTCCGATTAAGACTTCCAGTGGTAATTTTTCGTTTGTACCAGCATAGGTTGTTATTTGAGTTCCCACATTTCTGATGACTAAAGCCCAATTTACGTCGTTTCGAGTATCGATAAAAAGCGCACCAAAATCGGCAGCTACACCAAAAGAATTATATGATTCTAAAGTTGATGAGATTAATTTTGCGTTGGAACCTATATATAAATCCGTTCGAGGAATATTGTATGAATAGCCAAAAGAGAGCGCAGTTTCGCTTCCTGTAAAAGAAGATGTTGGCAGCCCGTTTTCGTCATAACCTTCTATTTTTCCGTAGTTTACATAATTGACCCCCACTTGAAATGTTTGAACATGTCTGTCATATGTATACGCATAAGAAGCGGTTCCGTAGGTTATGGCGCCAAGATAATTTCCGTAATTTACCGCTAAATGGTTGTCCATTTCTGGATTGATTGCTGCCGGATTGAAATGCGCTTGATTCACGTCGGAGTCAACAATGGTGAGCACTTTTCCGCCAAGGGCTGCTTGTCTTGGAGAAGTAATTAAGTTTAAAAATTGAAACACCGATTGACCACCAATTTGACTGAAAGCATCAGTGCAAAGTAGCATTAAAAAGAGTGAAATCCATTTTTTTATTGTCATAAATTTATTGTAAAACAGTAGATATAACGAGAATGCGAAGATATTATTTTAAAAACTAAAATGAAAGGAAATAAAAAAGCATAAGTTTTCACTTATGCTTTCCAACTTTTATATTTAAAATTAATCTATTGTTTTTGCGTTTTTAACTTTGTCATTTGTCAAGGCAATGGCAATTACTTCGTGCATTTCTTTTACATAATGGAACGTTAATCCCGTTAAATAGTCTGATTTAATTTCATCAATATCACTTTTGTTTTCGTGACAAAGAATAATTTCTTTGATGTTAGCTCTTTTGGCAGCAAGGATTTTTTCTTTGATTCCGCCAACGGGTAATACTTTTCCACGAAGCGTAATTTCGCCAGTCATAGCTAAGCTTTTCTTAATTTTTCTTTGTGTTAATAAAGAAACCATGGAGGTCAACATCGCAATACCTGCACTTGGACCGTCTTTTGGTGTGGCACCTTCTGGAACGTGGAGATGGATATTATATTTGCCAATGGTTTCTTGGTTGCAACCAAAAATTTCAGCATTAGCTTTAATGTATTCTAAAGCGATGGTTGCCGATTCTTTCATGACGATACCTAAATTACCAGTTAAGGTAAGCAATCCTTTTCCTTTAGAAATCAATGATTCAATGAATAAAATATCGCCACCAACTGCTGTCCAAGCCAATCCTGTAACAACTCCAGCAACATCATTGCCTTCTGCTTTATCTCTTTCTAAACGAGGTGCACCTAGAATAGTTTCAATATCTTGGTCGGTAACTTTTACATTATATTCTTCTTCCATGGCAACCGATTTGGCTGCATTTCGAATGACTTGTGCAATTTTTTGTTCTAAATTTCTAACACCTGATTCACGTGTGTATCCTTCCACAATTTTTTCAAATTGTTTTTTACCGATAGAAAATTGTTTTGCAACCATTCCGTGCTCTTTCAGTTGTTTTGGGAATAAATGTTGTTTAGCAATTTCCACTTTTTCTTCAGTAGTATACCCCGACATTTTAATCACTTCCATTCGATCTTTAAGAGCTGGTTGAATGGTTGCCATTGAATTGGAAGTAGCAATGAACATCACTTTTGATAAATCAAAACCTTCTTCAAGGAAATTATCATAAAACTCGTTATTTTGTTCAGGGTCTAAAACTTCTAACAATGCCGACGATGGATCACCATGACTTGAAACGGATAATTTATCAATTTCATCCAAAACAAAAACTGGGTTAGAGGTTTTTGCTTTTTTGATACTTTGAATAATTCTACCCGGCATGGCGCCAATATACGTTTTTCTATGGCCACGAATTTCAGCTTCATCACGAAGACCGCCAAGTGAAATTCGTACATATTCTCTACCCAAAGCTTCAGCCACCGATTTTCCGATGGAAGTTTTTCCCACTCCTGGAGGTCCGGTTAAACAAATAATGGGCGATTTCATGTCGTTTCGTAATTTCAAAACAGCCAAATGCTCGATGATTCTTTTTTTCACATCATCCAGTCCAAAGTGATCTCTGTCTAATACTTTTTGAGCATTTTTTAAATCAAAATTATCCTTAGAATAATGATTCCAAGGTAAATCAAGATATAAATCTAAATAATTTCGCTGAATTCCAAAATCGGGCGATTGCGGATTCATACGTTGTAACTTAGTAAATTCTTTTTCGAAATGTTTCTGTGTTTTTTCGTTCCATTTTTGAGATTTTGAACGCTCACGCATTTCTTCAAACTCTTGTTCGTTTGAAACGCCACCCAATTCTTCTTGGATGGTTTTCATTTGCTGCTGCAAAAAATATTCTCGTTGTTGCTGATCTAGATCGAAGCGAACTTTGGATTGAATGTCATTTTTTAATTCTAACTTCTGAAACTCCACATTCATATAACGAAGTGTTTCCATGGCTCTATCTTTCAATATGTTCATGGAAATCAATTGCTGTTTTTCTTCCACTGAAAGATTCATATTGGAAGACACAAAATTGATTAAAAACGATTGGCTTTCGATATTGCGAATGGCAAAAGTAGCTTCTGACGGTATGTTCGGACTCTCCTTAATTATTTCAATGGCCAATTCTTTGATGGAATCGACTATGGTATTAAATTCAGAATCTTCCTTATCAGGTCGAACATCCTGAATTTCTTTAATGCTTGTACGGATGTACGGATCTTCGGTAGTTATTTCATCAATTTCAAAACGTTTTTTTCCTTGAAGAATGACTGTAATATTTCCGTCGGGCATTTTTAAAACCCTCAAAATTTGTGCAACGGTACCTACAAGATGTATATCATTTTTGGTAGGATCTTCTACTTGTTCGTTTTTTTGTGCAACAACTCCAATGATTTTATCTCCGGCGTAAGCTTCGTTTATTAACTTTATAGATTTGTCTCTTCCTGCCGTAATCGGAATGACAACTCCAGGAAATAAAACTGTATTTCGTAAAGGTAATATTGGGAGCGATTTCGGAAGCTTTTCATTGCTCATTTCTTCCTCATCTTCTGGTGTAAGTAACGGAATTAAATCGGCTTCAGAATCTAATTCTTGAAGTGACAAATTGTCAATAGTTAGTATTCTATGGTTTGACATAATATAATTGGGGTCAAAATGACATTAATAAATTTTTATTTTTTTGAAATATATTATTTATATATAACATATTATCAAGATTCTACAGCTATAAATCGTCTAAACAAATCGCTATATGTACATTTATTACAATCTTTATGCCATAAAAAAAATCCGCCAAAACGACGGATTTTAATGGTTGTAAGATATTATTTATTCTGTATATGGAACGTTGTTAAAAATTCCGTTACTAAATACTTTAGAAGAATTTACAGTTCCTGTTACAGGATCAAGCATGTAAACGGTACAATTAAAAGTTCCAGAAATTAATTTATTGGTAGTGTTAATAGAAGTCATATTTATTTGACCGGTTCCAAGGGTAGCATTTGCATAATTTATGGAGGTAAACATTGAAGTTGGTGTAGCTGTATTTTCCATGTAAGAAACACTTCCGCCACCACCTTGACTATAAGGAATACCGCCTGTCAAAAAAGTATTCGTTCCGTTTTCTGTAAATAAAATAGTTACAGCTTTGGTTGTAGTTCCCGTAAGGGTTCCTGTAATTTTATACGTAGCAACAGATCCAGCACCTATAGTTTTGGTTGCAGTTGTTGCTGTTGACTCAAAAACTTGACCGTCAAAATTCACTTGTAAACTTCCTACATCGATGGGTTCTGGAATTTCTATAGCAACATCAATGGGTTCATTATCACATGATTGAATTAAAAAAGATAGAGATAAAATTAAAAATAAGCTGATTTTTTTAAACTGGTTCATACATTATATTTTTTTCAAAGATAATTATTTTTTAGAAACTCTCGTTAATAAGAGCAAACCAACTAGAAAAAAAACGGCTAAAAACACTATCGCAAATCGAGGACTTCCTGTAACTTGGTCTATTATGCCATATACCAACATACCAATGACGATTCCGATTTTTTCAGTTACATCATAAAAACTAAAGTAGGAGGTGGTATCCTCTGTTTCTGGCAAAAATTTAGAATAGGTTGATCTTGCCAATGATTGAATGCCTCCCATAACCAATCCTACAAAACCTGCCATAATATAAAATTCGATAGGTTGCGTAATAAAATAGGCAAACAAACACAATACTAACCAAATCGCATTAATTATAATCAAAGTTTTAATGTTTCCAAATTTTGTAGATGCTCTCGAAGTTAAAAAAGCCCCTAAAATAGCAACCACTTGAATCAACAAAATACATATAATTAAACCAATGGTACTTTCGGTTTTACTGGACCATGCTATTGCTTGCGAACCAAAATAAGTGGCAACCAATAAAACGGTTTGAACCGCCATACTAAACACAAAAAAACTTCGTAAATATTTCAATAAATGACGGTTTTGTTTCAGTTGAATCCAAACCAATTTCAATTCATTAAAACCATTAAAAAGGATTTCTTTCGTCACTTTTGCTCGATGATGGTTTCCTTTTGGTAAATAATAATAGGAATATTGACTGAAAACAATCCACCAAATTCCTACCATTACAAACGAATATTTCATGGCTTTTAAAGCCGCTTCATCTGGCGTTCCTGTAATGCCAAAAACGTCTGGTTTCATTATCATAGCTAAACTAACAATCAACAACAAAACACTCCCAACATATCCAAACGAAAACCCTTTCGCACTCACTTTATCTTGCTGTTCCGGAAATGCAATATCGGGTAAGTACGAATTATAAAAAACCAAACTTCCCCAAAAACCAATCAATCCAAAAAAGTAAAACAGCATGCCAACATATATATTTTCCAACGAAAACCAATACAATCCCATGCATGAAAAAGCGCCCAAATAACAAAAAAACCGCATGAAGGACAATTTATTTCCCACAAAATCGGCAATTCCTGACAATAAGGGCGATATAAATGAAATCACCAAAAAAGCCAAAGCCGTAATAAAACTTACCAAAGCCGAACTTTTAAAAGTTATTCCAAAAAAAACAATCGAGTGGGAGCCACTTGAAAACAACGAATCATAAAAAATAGGAAAAACTGCAGAGGAAATCACCAACGGATAAACTGAATTTGCCCAATCATAAAATGCCCAAGCATTCAGTAATTTTTTACTACCTTTTTCTAATGGTTTCATAAAGATGTATTTAATAGTTTCTAATTCATAATATTTTGCAATATAGCAATTATTATCAAATCAGATTACACAGATAAATCAACTTTAAATCATATAAATGTATTTCTTTATTTATTAGAAGCACACTACTATTTTTCATAACACAAATAGTCCTGCTTTCGCCTTTATCTCCTTTGCCCTTTGGTTTCCAATAATTTTATTTTCTTTAAAAAATTACTTTAACCACTTTAATATATTTATTGGGCTTAAAATTGGCTTTTTTGTGTTATTGTTTTTTAATATTGGTTATTTATTTGCTGCCTATTTGTTTTTAAAAGAAAAAGTTTGGAACAGAAAAAGTAATATTTTTGTAATAAACCAACAAAATAACAACATCAATAGCTGGACGAAATTATTATTTAGTTTTTATCTCCTAATTTTTATACGTTTTTTTATAAATTTAATTTTAAATAAAATCGGTTTTTGGTATCTAAACAACAATAATTTTCTTTGGTTGGGAGGATTAATATGGATAATAATGTATGTTAGAATCCTTTACTCTCCAAAATTTTTATATGGTTATGAAGTTTTTCAAAACAAAATAAAAGAATATAAAAAACAAGATGTTATTTTTGATAACATTTGGATCATAGACTCCAATGTGGAAATTACGAATGTTCAAGATTCTATTTTAAAAGAAAAAATCGAAAATAATTTACGCAATTATATTCATGAAATAGAAAATCAAGCATTAAATGGTTCCTTGTTTTTTGCAAAAAAATTCACCATTTCAAATTTAGCGTCTAGTTTGAAAATTCCCAGTAGTCATTTGAATTACCTTTTCAAATATCACTCCGCTTTAAGTTTTCCAGAGTTTAAAAAGATTATAAGAATTCAAAGATCTGTTTTGTTAATCAATGAAGGTTTTCTCAAAGAGAGTACTTTTGATTCTCTAGCAACCGAAATTGGATTTTCTTCTTACAATGCTTTTTTTAAAAGTTTTAAAAATATCATTGGAAAATCACCACAGGAATATTGCAGTAAGTTGAATATTTAACAATAAATAAAAACGTATAAATATTTTCCTAAAAAACGGCTTATAATTTATTATTAGCCGTTTTGTAATAGTTATCTTAACTTAGCTCCAAGTTCTGTTTCAAAATTTTGTTGGAGCTTACTCATTATTTTGTCTATTTGACTGTCGGTGAGTGTTTTGGTTTCATCTTGAATGATAAAACTCAAGGCATATGATTTTTTTCCTTCTGGTAGGTTATTACCTTCATATACATCAAACAGGTTGATGTTTTTAAGCAATGCTTTTTCTGTTTTACTTGCAACTGTATAAATGTTTTCAAATGAAGTATTTATGTCAATCAATAACGATAAATCACGTCTCACTTCAGGATATTTTGGAATTGCTGTGAATTTTATCTTATTTGATACTAATTTCAATACTAAATCCCAGTTAAATTCTGCATAAAAAACTTCTTGTTTGATGTCAAATTCTTTCAAAATAGATTTTTTGATACTTCCTAGTTCAACTAAAATTTCATTTCCAACGCCCATAGATATTCCTTCTGAAAAGTAGTCTAAGGTATTGGGTTTGTTATTTAAATTTTGATAACCTAGTCTATTCAATACACTTGTAACGTGTCCTTTAAAAAAGAAAAAATCGGAAGGAGTATTGGTTTTTTTCCAATTTTCAGATGTTTTATTACCCGTTGTGAAAAGTGATAAATATTTTTTTTCATTATAACCAGACAATAATTTTTTATAACTTTTACCAAATTCGAATAACTTCAAATCGGCGTTTTTTCTATTAATATTAAACGATATTGCTTCTAAACCAGAGAATAATAAGGTTTGCCTCATCGTTGACAAGTCGTTACTCAACGGATTTAAAATATGCACATTGGAATCCTCTTTCAATAATTCAGATAGTTTTATATAATCTGGCGTAGTCAATGAATTGGCCATCATTTCATGAAACCCCTGAGCGTTTAATTGATTAGCCACCACATTTTGTACTTTATAATCTTCAATTCGAGGTGCTTTTGAAACGGTTGCGTTTACTTTGTTTGAAATAGCAATATTATTATAACCATAAACACGCAAAATTTCTTCAATAACATCCACTTCACGCTGAACATCCACTCGGTAGGACGGAATAATCAATCCCAAACCAGCATCGGATGAACTATTAACTTTAATGTCTAAAGAAGCAACAATTTTTTTAATGGTTTCTTTAGGTAATTCTTCACCAATTAATTTAAAGGCTTTTTCATAATTTAAAAAGACCGAAAAATCTTCCATCTTTTTTGGATATATGTCAATAATGTCTGAAGTAATTTCACCTTCTGCAACTTCGCACAGAAGTAAAGCGGCTCTTTTTAATGCATAAACCGTAATATTTGAATCGATTCCTCTTTCAAAACGGAATGACGCATCGGTATTCAAACCATGTCTTTTAGCTGCTTTTCGAATTGTTACAGGGTTAAAATAGGCACTTTCTAAGAAGATAGAAGTGGTATCATCAGTAACACCCGAATTTTTTCCTCCAAAAATACCTGCTAAACAAAGCGGTCCTTTATCATCACATATTAATAAATCATCTTGATGCAATGTTCTTTCAACATCATCAAGAGTTTTAAACTTGGTTCCAGCTTCAACGGTTTTTACAGATATTTTACCAGAAATTTTTGCCGTATCAAAAGCGTGTAAAGGTTGACCAAGCTCGTGTAAAATATAATTGGTAACATCTACTACATTGTTTTTTGGTGTAATACCAATTGCCTTCAACCGGTTTTGAAGCCAATTTGGGGAAGGTTTTATTTTTAAATTAGAAATAGTAATCCCAGAATATCTTGGCGCTAATATCGGATCGACATTTGCAATATCAATTTTTAACGTTCTTTTATCAACTTTAAAGGCAGAAATGGAAGGAGTTATTAACTCTAATGAATCTGTTTTTTGTAACAAACCGGCTCTTAAATCTCTTGCAACACCCATGTGCGACATGGCATCTGCTCTGTTTGGTGTAAGTCCAATTTCAAATACTTCATCATTTTCAATATCAAAAACTTTTGCCGCAGGTGTTCCGGCAGCAATGTTTTGGTCAAGAATCATGATGCCGTCGTGTGATGTTCCAAGTCCAAGTTCATCCTCGGCACATATCATTCCGTGACTTTCTTGACCTCTTATTTTTCCTTTTTTTATTTCAAAATCATTTCCATCTTTGTCAAATAATTTGGTTCCGATTGTTGCAACGGGTACTTTCAAGCCAGCTGCAACATTGGTAGCACCACATACAATTTGAACCGGGTTTCCATCCCCCAAATCAACTGTCGTAATATTTAATCTATCGGCATCTGGGTGTTTTTCGCAGGTCAAAACATGTCCAACCACAACTCCTTCAAGGCCACCTTTTATCGATTGATATTTTTCGATTCCTTCAACTTCGAGTCCTAAGTCAGTCAAAATAACAGCAATATCTTCCGAATTTGCATCTATTTTTAAAAATTGTTTTAACCAATTGTATGATATTTTCATTTGTTTGTTAGAATTTTCTGTAAGGTTGCAAATATAGTGTTTCTATAATTATTTGAAAAACGTTTTTTAATTAGAAATTTGTATTTCTTTATTGAAAGATTTGATTAAAAAGGAATCAAATAGACCTTTTCGTTTATAAATTTTTAGTGATTTCTTTAACGATTTTATTATTGGGATAGAACTCTTTAGCAATTACTTTTATAATGGTATAAAGTGGCACTGCGATGATCATTCCTGGAATTCCAAATAAAGTTCCGGATATTAAAACCACAAGAAAAATCTCTAGTGGATGCGAATTGACACTTTTGGAAAATATAATTGGTGAGGATATATTGTTGTCAATTAATTGAACTATAAAAAAACCAATGGTAACATAAATAGTTGTAGGTAAAGTAACCGTCTGAAAATCGTTGTTTATGTTACTCAACATGGTCAATAATCCTGCTAATACCGATCCAATCATGGGGCCAATGTAGGGTATAATGTTTAAAATGGCACATAAAAAAGCAATGACAATAGCATTTTCAACACCAAAAATAAGAAGTACAATTAGATACAAAATGCAAACTACAGTTAATTGAATAATCAATCCAATGAAATACCTAGTTAACATTGTTTTTATTTTGTCTGCCGAATTTAAGATTCGATGTTCCCTGTCATCCCGTAAGATTTTTTTTATACCAATTAGAAAAGCTACTTTGTCTTTTAATAAAAAGAACGTAATAAATAGGGTAGAGGCAACTCCAATTCCAAGGTTACTGATTATGGTAATTATGGATGAGAAAAAATGTGAAAACTGATTGATTTTTAAAGATGAAATAATATCATTTTCATTAATAAATTTTGACAAATCAATATTTTTATTTTTCAGATAAGAATCTACTTGTTGATATAGCTCTAAACTACTTTCTTTGATGGAATTTGTATCGAGTAAGGATAAATTTTTACTTTGAGCAACAATTAATGGAACAAACAACATGATGAGTCCGAAAATTAAAAGAATAAAAACCAACAAAGTTGTGATTACGGCTAAAGTGTTGTTGAATTTTAATTTGTTTCTTAATAATTCCACCAATGGATTGGCTATCAATGCTATAATTACTGATAGTAATATGTAAATCAAAATAGTTTGAATTTGTGCCAAAAAAATAAATCCCAAACTGATGGCTGCAAGTATTAAAATGGCTTTTATTATTCCGAATGCGATAATTTTTGAATTATTCATAATTAATTATTAAAGATATAATAAAGGATGTTTGCGCCCATTTTTAATGCTTTTTCTCTCACTTCAAAAGGATCGTTGTTGACTTCGGCATCTTCCCAACCGTCGCCCAAATCACACTCATAGGTGTAAAGCAGCACCAGTCTTTTCTCTACAAAAACTCCAAATGCTTGAGGTCTTTTTCCGTCGTGTTCATGTATTTTTGGAAGCCCGTTCGGAAAATTATTTGGTGTGTTAAAAATAGCATGAGATGCAGGTATTTCTACCAATTCATTATTTGGAAGTAATTTTTTTATTTCTTTTCGAATAAATTCATCCATACCATAATTGTCATCTATATGTAAAAAACCTCCAGATAATAGGTAGTTTTTGAGGTTTGAACTATCTGCTTCTGAAAAAACTACATTTCCATGCCCAGTCATGTGAACAAACGGATACGAAAATAACTCAGGACTACCTGGTTCAACCGTTGCAGGTTTATTTTTTAAAGTAGTTTTAATGGTTTGGTTACAGTATTTAATCAAATTTGGTAAAGAGGTAGGGTTGGCATACCAATCGCCTCCTCCGTTATATTTTAACAGGGCAATATCTTGTCCGAAACTTGAATTCAAACCAAAAATGAGCAATAAAAAGTATATCTTTTTCATAATTTATGATTCATTTTCATTTAACAGTACAAAAGTATGGCAGGCGATTATTGCTGCAGTCTCCGTTCTCAATCGGGTAGTTCCTAAAGATATTGGTTGATAATGATTTGCAACAGCCAACTGAATTTCACTAGTAGAAAAATCACCCTCAGGACCAATTAATAAGGTATAATTATTATTTGTTTTGATCATTGATTGCAAGGTTTTTTTGGAAGTTTCTTCACAATGAGCAATGAATTTTTGACCCTCAAATGATTTTGAAATAAAATCTTTGTATGCCATTGGCTCGTTCAATTTGGGTATATAATAGTGCAATGATTGTTTCATAGCCGATTCTATTATTTTTTGAAAACGATCTATTTTTATGATTTTTCTTTCAGAATGTTCGCAGATAATTGGAGTAATTTCATGACAACCAATTTCAGTTGCTTTTTCCAAAAACCATTCAAAACGCTCGTTCATTTTAGTTGGTGCAACCGCCAAATGGATTTGAAATTTGGATGCTTCTAGAAATTCAAACGATTCAATTTTTATAGTGCATTTGCTATCAGATGCCAGTTTTATTTTTGTATTAAATAAATACCCTAAACCATTGGTAACAAATAATATATCATTTTCTTGCTTACGCAACACTTTAACGATGTGTTTGCTTTCTTCTTTATCAAAAACAAAGAGTGCGTCGGTAATTTTTATATTCGGATTGTAAAATAATTGCATGTTAAAATTCGATTCTAGCTTTTGATACAACAGATGTATTTTCAAACTTGTTATGTAAATATTTTTGATAACCAACAATTCCAATCATGGCTGCGTTATCGGTTGTGTATTCAAATTTCGGAATAAAGGTTTTCCATCCATATTTTGTTTCAGCATTTTTCAAGGTGCTTCTAATGCCCGAATTTGCAGAAACGCCACCACCAATGGCAATGATGTTTATGCCTGTTTCTGCTACAGCCAATTTCAATTTATCCATCAAAATCTCAATAATTGTATGCTGAATAGAAGCACAAATATCATTTCTATTTTCTAAAATAAAATCAGGGTTTTCGGCTACATTTTTCTGAATAAAATATAATATCTGGGTTTTTAAACCCGAAAAACTAAAATTGAGACCGGGTGCTTTTGGCTTGGTAAATACAAATCTTTTCGAATTTCCTTCTTGAGCGTATTTATCTACTAATGGTCCGCCGGGATAAGGAAGTCCCATGATTTTTGCCGATTTGTCAAATGCCTCTCCAACAGCGTCATCGGTTGTTTCACCAATGATTTCCATATCAAAAAAACTGGAAACTTTCACGATTTGAGTATGCCCGCCAGAAATAGTCAAAGCTAAAAATGGAAAAGTTGGTTTTGGATAACCTTCTTCCTCTATAAAGTGAGCCAAAATATGTGCATGCATGTGATTGACAGCAATTAATGGAATATCCAAAGCCAACGCCATCGATTTAGCAAAAGACGAACCAACTAAAAGTGACCCCATTAAACCTGGACCTTGAGTAAAAGCAATGGCATGTAATTGATTACTAGTTATTCCGGCTTTTTTAAGGGCAACATCTATTACAGGAACAATGTTTTGTTGATGTGCTCTTGATGCCAATTCAGGAACCACTCCGCCATATTGTTCATGAATTTTCTGACCTGCCACAACATTTGATAACACACAATCGTTATGTAAAACAGCTGCGGCAGTATCGTCGCAAGAACTTTCAATAGCTAAAATATAAAGGTTGTTTGGTTGCATTTTGAACAATTTTTGAATTATATTTGATAAACCGCTTTAAAACGATTATTTTTACATCAATTACAAAAGTAACTAAATTCTTAGCTATCTAAAATAATAGTATCATTAATTTTGAAAGAACAAAAAACAAACGTGCGATTTAAGAAAATTAGAAGAATATTTTTTCGGGTACTTTTATCGTTTATCATTTTGTTGTTATTACTTGGAATTACTTTTTCATTGCCAGTAGTTCAAACCAAACTAGCCCATTATTATACCGAAAAAATCAACAAGCAATACGGAACAAATATTTATGTAAATCAAGTTGCTGTTACCGCTTTTGGAAGTGTAAAATTAAAAAAAGTACTCATAAAAGATCATTTCAAAGATACTTTGATTTATGCTAAACGAATCAATACTAGTATTTTAGATTTAAATAAATTGACAAATGGCACTTTGCTTTTTGGCACACTTCGAGCAGATGAATTGCATCTTGATATCAAAACCTACAAAAACGAAAAGAATACAAATCTAGATTTTTTTATAGCAGCTTTTGACAAAGGTTCAAAATCCAAATCAAAGTTTTTGCTTACAGCAAATAATTTGAAAGTAACAAACAGTAGGGTTATAGTTATTGACGAAAACGCTAAAAATCCATTGGATGCAAAATTCATGAAAATTGATGCAACTTCTAAAAATTTTAAAATTTATGGTCCAGATGTTACGACAAAAATCACAAGTATGTCGTTTTTGGATTCTCGTGGATTAGAAATTAAAGAATTGATAACCGATTTTGCTTATTCTAAAAAAAGTATTCTAATGGATGCATTGGAATTTAAAACACCTTATTCTAATTTTAAAGGATCGGTCAAACTTTTGTACAAGCTAGAAGATTTCGCCGATTTTAACAATAAAGTTAGGTTTGAAATTCTAACAAAATCAGCTTTAATTTCTACTTCAGATATTTATCATTTTTATAAAGAGGTTGAAAAAAACAAAGAATTTAAATTCAAAGCAAGTATTAAAGGTGCTTTGAATAATTTGTTTTTTTCAAATTTGGATGTTGAAGATAAAAATCAAACACATATTATTGGAAACGTAAATTTTAAAAATATTCTAGCAAAACCCGGTGCTGGATTATTTTATATGAAAGGCAATTTTACAAAAATGGCTTCCTCTTATAATGAGTTGATAAAATTACTCCCGAACGTTTTGGTTAATAATTTACCAAAATCATTACAGAAATTAGGAAATTTTGATATGGCTGGCGAAGTTGAATTAACTAAAAAATATATTAATACCGATTTTGTTCTCAATACAAGTCTTGGTCAGGTAATGACAACTTTAGAAATGTCTGATATTGATTTTATTGATAATGCTACATACAAAGGTAAAATTGCATTCAATAATTTTGATTTAGGAAAACTTATAGACAATCCAAAACTTGGCAAATTAACCGCTGATGCAGATATAGACGGAAAAGGTTTTACTGAAAAATATTTGGATACAGAATTTGAAGGAACTTTTAAAAGCATCTATTTTAATAATTACAATTATCAAAACATTCTGTGTGAGGGAAATTTTAAAAAACCAATTTTTAACGGAAAAGTAAATATTAACGACCCGAATTTATATTTAGATTTTGAAGGAAAAATAGATTTGAGTAACCATAAAAACAGTTATGATTTTAATGCTGTTTTTGATTATGCAAATCTTTATAATCTACATTTAACAAACGATAAAACCTCTATTTTTAAAGGGAATGTAGATACAAAAGTGGTTGGAAATTCGATTAATAATTTAACGGGAAATATAGTTGTTTCAAATGCTTCGTATCAAAATTCAAAAGATTTGTATTTTTTCGATCAATTGGAAGTTAGTTCTATTTTTAATGAAAATAGGGAACGAAAAATCGAAATCGTTTCTTCAGATGCTATTAACGCAAGTATTATTGGAAAATTTGATGTAAATCAGTTGAAAAACATGTTTCAAAACTCTTTGGGAAGTTTGTACACCAATTACAAAATGCATCGTTTGAAAAAAGGGCAATATTTGAAGTTTAATTTTTCTGAATTTAATAAACTTATTGAAATTGTTTATCCTACAATAACTTTAGATGAATCAACTGCAATAACAGGTAGCATAAATGCTGATTCTAATGATTTTAAATTAAAATTAATTTCAAAAAAAATTAAAGCATTTGATATTGATTTTGATCAAGTTCAAATGGAAATAAACAATAGAAATCCGCTATATAATACGTATTTTCAAATTGATAGCATTAAAACAAAATATTACAAAATAAGAGATTTTTCTTTGATTAATGTTACTTCAAACGATACCTTATCATTTAGAACCGAGTTTAAAGGCGGTGAAAGAGGAAACGATTATTACAATTTAAACTTATATCACACCATCAATAGTGATGACAAAAATGTCATTGGATTTAATAAATCTGAAATGATGTTTAAAGATTTTGTTTGGTTTATCAATGAAGAAGAAAATCAAAATAATAAAATTATTTTTGATAAAGAATTTAATAATTTCAATCTTGATAAAATTGTGATTTCGCATGAAAATCAGAAAATAGCATTGAACGGATTTTTGAATGGTACTAAAAATAAAGACTTGCATTTAAGTTTTAATGAGGTGGATTTGAATAAGATAACACCCGATATTTCTCAGTTTAAATTTGAAGGTAGCTTGAATGGTGATGTTTTTATCAATCAGGAAGAGGATGTTTATCAACCTACTGCCGCATTAAATATTGATGATTTAAAAGTAAATGACCATCTTTTGGGTAATCTCGATTTGAATATTGAAGGTGACGAATTTTTTAGAAATTTCACAATTGATTCAGAAATAGAGAATGAAAATATCAAATCTTTTAAGGCAAATGGTGGGCTTCAAATAATTAAAGATAAAACAAATTTGAATTTAGAAATGAATTTTCAAAAATTTGATTTAGGGGTGTTAAGTAATTTAGGTGGTGATGTTTTCAAAAACATCAGAGGCTTTGTTTCAGGAGTTACAAGAATAGATGGCGATTTATCTGATGTAGATTACAACGGTAGGTTATTTGCAGAAGGTGCCGGACTTACCATTCCTTATTTGAATGTGGATTATGAGTTAAAAAATAATTCAGTTATTGACATTACAAAAAATAAATTTATTGTTCAGCGAACAAAAATGATTGATTCAAAATTCAATACCGAAGGATTTATTGAAGGAACCATCAAACATAAATTATTTTCTGATTGGGAACTTGATCTTGGAGTTCGATCCAACAGATTATTGGCATTAGACACCAAAGATTATGAAGATGCACCTTATTTTGGAAGGGCTTTTATTAAAGGTAGCGCCAATATTTTCGGACCAACATCTGCTTTAACGATAAATGTTATTGCCGAATCTGAAAAAGGAACGGATATTAAAATTCCGATAAATGATGCTGAAGCGATAAGTGAAAGTAATTACATACATTTTATTACTAAAAATGAAAAGTATGCCATTTCCAATTCAAAAGATAAGAATCAAATTAATTACAGCGGAATTGAAATGAATTTTGATTTTAATATTGATCAAGATGCAACTATGGAGGTTATTTTAGACAGAAATACGCAACACGGCATGAAGGGTACCGGAAAGGGAGGTATTTTATTTGAAATTAACACAAATGGTAAATTTAAAATGACCGGCGATTATGTAATTTGGGATGGCATTTATAATTATAAATATGCGGGTTTGATTGATAAAAAATTCAAAGTTAAAAACAACAGTTCCATTGTTTGGGAGGGCGATCCGTTGAAAGCTACTCTCAACATTCAAGCCGTTAAAGATAATATCAAAGCAAATCCTGGCGTATTGTTGAATAGTTCTACTATCAATCAAAAAACCGATGTTGAAGTTGTGATAGATATTAAAGGTAACATTTCAAATCCCGAACCCGATTTTACCATTAATTTCCCAAAAGTAAGTTCGGTTGTTCGATCAGAAATTGAAACCATTTTAAGTGATAAAGATACCCGTCAAAAGCAAGCCTTTAATTTGTTAGCTTATGGTGGATTTTTGAGTAAAGAAGGCTTAAATCAATCTCAAATCACTAATGTTTTTTATGAAAAGGCTGGCGCGTTATTTAGTCAACTTTTTCAAGAGGAAGATGGAAAAATACAGCTTAATGTAGATTTTGTAAATGCTGATAGAACTCCTGGAGCAGAAACAGACGGTAGAATAGGGGTGTCGGTATCCTCAAAAATCAATGATAGAATTACTATAAACGGAAATGTAGGGGTACCTGTTGGAGGAATTAATCAATCAGCTATTGTTGGAAATGTCGAAATTCAATACCGAGTGAACGAAGATGGAACTTTAAATTTGAGACTTTTTAATAAAGAAAATGATATTACTTATGTTGGACAAGGTATCGGATACACACAAGGTTTGGGAGTTTCTTATGAAGTTGATTTTAACACCTTTGATGAATTAATCAAGAAAATATTTTCTAAACGAAATTCAATAAACAATAAAACAATCAACAGCGATGATTTAGATTCTAACATGCTGCCTTCTTTTATTAACATGGAAAAAGATAAAAGGAAAAGTGTTCCGAAAGAAGAAACAACTCCCAATAGAGATGCCATTCCGCCAGATGAATACTAATATCCAAATTGTTAACTTAATAATTTAACCTCTTATAAAGTCTAAACTTATAAACGAAAACGATTGAATTATGTTAAAACTGCTATTTCCTTAAATTAATTGTTACATAATTAAATCTACTTTGTTATTTTTACACTTTAAACATAAAAAAATAAATGTCTAAAACTATTAAAAAAATTGGTGTTTTAACTTCAGGAGGGGATTCTCCAGGAATGAACGCTGCCATTAGATCTGTTGTAAGAACTTGTGCTTATCATGACATTGAATGTTTGGGTATTTATAGAGGTTATCAAGGAATGATTGAAGGTGATTTTAAAGAATTGAATGCACGTTCTGTCAATAACATCATCAACAAAGGCGGAACTATTTTGAAATCTGCCCGTTCTAAAGAATTCATGACTCCAGAAGGACGAAAAAGAGCTTATGACCACCTTATAAATGCAGGCGTTGATTCGCTTGTTGTAATTGGTGGCGATGGAAGTTTTACAGGAGCAGAAGTTTTCAATTCCGAATATGGTTTTCCAGTAATGGGTATTCCAGGTACCATTGATAATGATATTTTTGGCACAAGCCATACGTTAGGATATGATACAGCTCTGAATACAGTAGTTGAAGTGATAGATAAAATTCGTGATACTGCAAGTTCTCACAACCGCCTTTTTCTAGTAGAAGTTATGGGAAGAGACGCAGGTCATATTGCCTTGAATGCCGGAATCGGTGCTGGGGCTGAAGAAATTTTGATACCCGAAGAAGATCTAGGACTTGAGCGTCTTTTAGATTCTTTAAAGAAAAGTAAAGCTTCTGGAAAATCGTCTAGCATTGTTGTAATTGCTGAAGGTGATAAAATAGGTAAAAATGTGTTCGAATTAAAAGATTACATAGAAGAACATCTTCCAGAATACGACGTTAGAGTTTCTGTTTTAGGTCACATGCAAAGAGGTGGCGCTCCTTCATGTTTTGACAGAGTACTTGCTTCAAGACTTGGCGTTAAAGCAGTTGAATCAATACTTGAAGGTAAATCCAATTATATGGTAGGTATCCTTCATGATAAAATTGCACTCACACCATTAGAACAAGCCATCAAAGGAAGTTCAGAAATTGATCAAGAATTAGTTCGAGTTTCCGACATCATGTCAACTTAAATAATAAAAATTAAAATTATAATCGGCTATATTAGCATAAATTAAACTAAATAAAATGTCAAAAGTAAAATTAGGAATAAACGGTTTTGGTAGAATTGGAAGAATCGTTTTCAGAGAATCTTTCAATAGAGATAATGTTGAAGTTGTAGCAATCAATGATTTATTAGAAGTAGAACATTTAGCTTATTTGTTAAAATATGATTCGGTTCACGGTCGTTTCAACGGAACAGTTGAAGTTACTGACGGTAAACTTTTTGTAAACGGAAATCATATCAGAGTTACTGCAGAAAGAAATCCTGCTGACCTAAAATGGAATGAAGTAAATGTTGATGTTGTTGCAGAATGTACAGGTTTTTTCACCACTATAGAAACAGCAAGCGAACATATCAAAGGTGGTGCAAAAAAAGTAATTATTTCAGCTCCATCATCAGATGCTCCAATGTTTGTAATGGGTGTCAACCATGAAGACGCAAAACCAACCGATTTAGTAGTTTCAAACGCTTCTTGTACAACCAATTGTTTAGCTCCATTAGCAAAAGTAATCCATGATAATTTCGAAATTGTTGAAGGTTTAATGACAACCATCCACGCTACAACTTCAACACAAATGACAAACGACGGTCCTTCAAGAAAAGATTTCAGAGGCGGTCGTTCGGCTTTAGTAAACATGATTCCATCTTCAACAGGTGCAGCAAAAGCAGTCGGAATGGTTATTCCTTCATTAAACGGAAAACTAACTGGAATGTCAATGCGTGTTCCAACTGTTGACGTTTCTGCAGTAGATTTAACCGTAAAACTTGCCAAAGAAACTACCTATGCCGAAATTATGGCAGTACTAAAAAATGCTTCAGAAACAACCATGAAAGGCATTTTAGGTTATACCGAAGACGACGTAGTTTCAAATGATTTTGTTTCAGATCCAAGAACGTCAATCATTGATGCAAAAGCAGGAATCGGACTTAATGCTACCTTTTTCAAAATCATTTCTTGGTATGATAATGAGTACGGATATTCATCAAAATTGATTGATTTATCAGTGCATATCTCAAACCTATAATGCATAAAATTCATAAAAAATCCTGTCATCCTTTTTTAGATTTCAGGATTTTTTATTTATTTGAAGCAAATGGATCGGGCATTTTCAATAATCCATTTTCCCGCTTTCGCCTTTATCTCCTTCGCCCTTCGGGACTTCAGGAGGATATCGGCTCAGTCGGGGCTAATCGATATATCATTTGTTTCAAAAACAAATCTAACTAAACTAATATTGAAATAGATTTTTTACTATTTCAACAAAAAACAACAATATGAAATTACTTGTAGATAGCGGTTCAACCAAAGCCGATTGGATTGCAATTGACGATAACGGGAAAGTTTTATTTACTACACAAACTCTTGGTCTCAACCCAGAAGTACTCGATAAAGAGGAAATAATAAACCGTCTCGAAGAAAAATTTGACATTTCTCACAACAAAGACAAAGCTACGCACCTTTATTTTTATGGTGCAGGCTGCGGAACAGAACGAATGAAAACGTATTTAGCAGATGTTTTTAAAGTTCATTTCAAAAATGCTCAAGTTACTGTTCACGAAGATACGTATGCAGCAGTTTATGCTACAACGCCAAAAAATGAATCTGCTATAGTTTGTATTCTAGGTACAGGTTCAAACTGTAGTTTTTTTGACGGATCTGTATTGCACCAAAAAGTACAATCATTAGGATACATTGCTATGGACGATTGCTCAGGAAACCGATTTGGACGTCACCTTTTAAGAGGTTATTATTTCAACCAAATGCCAACTGAATTAGCAAAAGAATTTGAAGAAGAATACAATGTAGAGCCAGATTATATAAAACAGAATTTATACAAAGAACCAAACCCAAATGCTTATTTGGCAACCTTTGCAAAGTTTTTAATCAAACATAAAGATACTGATTTCTGTAAAAAGTACATCAACATGGAAATGGAAGAATTTGTTGAAAATTACATCAAACAATTTCCAAATTACAAAGAAGTTCCGGTTCACTTTATTGGTTCAATTGCCTTTTATTTAAAAGAAGAATTAAACCAAGTTTTACAAAAGCATGAAATTAAAATGGGTAATGTTTTAAGAAGGCCTATAGACGGTTTGATTGAATACCATGTTTTAAATAAATAATTTCAAGCCCATCTCTAAGATGGGTTTTATTTTACTTCCAAGTTGTATTGATTACATATTAGTATATATCTTTCAATATGTTTATATTTGTTTTTTTAAATAGCCAAATTTGAATTCAACTAATAAGCTTAAAATTTTTAACGATCCTATTTATGGATTCATTTCCATACCCAATTCGTTAATTTATGATTTAATTCAACATCCTTATTTTCAAAGATTAAGAAGGATTTCTCAAATGGGATTATCCTATTTAGTCTATCCTGGAGCGCATCACACACGTTTTCAACACGCCATCGGTTGTATGCATTTGATGCAAAAATCCGTTCAAACACTTCGTTTTAAAGGGGTTGAAATTTCAGATAAAGAAGAAATTGCTTTGTATGTTGCTATTTTACTTCACGATATTGGACACGGACCTTTTTCGCATGCTATGGAAAACAGTATCGTAGAAGCTGTTCATCATGAAAAAATTTCTTTGATTTTCATGAATAAATTAAATGAGCAATTTGACGGACAATTATCATTGGCTATCCAAATTTTTAAAGGCGCCTATCATAGAAAATTCATGTTGCAATTAATATCTAGTCAGTTAGATATGGATAGAATGGATTATTTAAAAAGAGATAGTTTCTATAGTGGTGTAGCTGAGGGTACAATCAATAGCGATCGTTTGATTCAAATGATGAATGTACAAGATGATGAATTGGTCGTTGAAGAAAAAGGAATTTATTCTGTAGAAAAATTTTTAGTGGCTCGTCGTTTAATGTATTGGCAAGCTTATCTTCATAAAACGGGAGTTGTAGCAGAAATGATTTTGACGAAAATTTTGAAAAGGGCGAAAGAGCTTTCTCAAAAAGGAGAAATTTTATGGTGCAGTTCGGCGCTTTCTTATTTTTTAAATCACAAAATAACTATCGAAACTTTTGATACATCAATCATTGAAAAGTTTGCACAATTGGACGATTATGATGTGTTAGGAGCTATTAAAGAATGGCAGTTTCACCCTGATTTTACGTTAAGTTCTTTGTCAAAAATGATTATTAATAGAGATTTATTAAAAATTAGTTTATTGGAAGCAAAACCATCAAGTGAATTAATCAATCAACTTAAAATAAGTTTTGCTTCTCAAAATAAGGTTTCATTGATTGACGCATCCTATTTTGTTTTTAAAGGAAAAATTAAAAATCAGGCTTATAATATTGAATGCGAACCTATTAAAATTCTAAAAAAAGATAAAACAGTTGAAAATATTGTTGACTCTTCCGACCAATTACAGTTAAAAGCATTATCAAAATCGGTAACCAAATACTATATCTGCTTTCCTAAAACCTTAACAGATTATAAGAATTAAATTAAATTTTATATTTTTGCAACAATGAAATTTACAGCAGAACAAATAGCAAGTATTTTAGAAGGGGATATAATAGGGAATCCTATGGCTGAAGTATATAAATTAGCCAAAATTGAAGAGGGTGTTTTAGGTTCGCTAACATTTCTATCTAATCAAAAATATCAAAATTATATTTACAATACGAATGCAACTATTGTAATTGTTAACAAAACATTCATTCCTGAAAAGGACGTAAACACAACTTTAATTAAAGTGGATGATGCTTATGCCTCGTTTTCAAAGTTGTTAGAATATTATAATCAGGTAAAATTGATGAAATCTGGGATTGAACAACCCACATTTATTTCTGAAAATGTTACCTATGGCACCGATTTATATTTAGGTAGTTTTTCATATTTAGGAAAAAATGTGATTATTGGATCAAATGTAAAAATTTATCCTAATACGTTTATCGGAGATAATGTTACAATTGGTGATAATTGTTTGATTTATGCAGGAGTTCGAATTTATTCTGAAACCGAAATTGGATCAGGTTGTATTTTTCATTCCGGAACAATAATAGGTTCTGATGGATTTGGATTTGCACCTTTGGAAGATGGAACGTACAGTAAAATTCCACAAATTGGTAATGTTATCATAGAAGATAATGTAGAAATAGGCGCAGCTTCAACCATTGATAGAGCAACCTTGGGATCAACTATCATCCGTAAAGGAGTTAAACTTGATAATCAAATTCAAGTAGCACACAATGTTGAAATTGGCGAAAACACGGTAATTGCTGCTCAAACAGGAATTGCAGGATCTACTAAAATTGGATCTAACTGTTTGATTGGTGGGCAAGTAGGGATTGCGGGTCATTTAATTATTGGAAACAATGTTAGAATTCAAGCTCAATCTGGAGTTGGTAGAAATCTAAAAGACGGTGAAAAATTGCAAGGAAGTCCTGCTTTACCTTACAATGATTATTTTAAATCCTATGTGCATTTCAAAAATTTGCCATCAATAGTTACCGATTTGGAAAAAGTAAAGAAACAGATTAATAATAAATAAAACGAACACAAAATGTATAAGCAGAAGACGATAAAAGAGGAAATATCTCTAACGGGTGTAGGTTTACACACGGGTAAAGATGTAAAAATGACGTTTAAACCAGCTCCTATAAATAATGGATATACTTTTGTAAGAGTTGATCTCGAGGGTTCTCCTATAATTGAAGCAGATGCAAACTATGTTGTGAATACTCAAAGAGGAACTAATCTTGAAAAATTAGGAGTTAAAATTCAAACTTCAGAGCATGTATTAGCCGCTTTTGTAGGTTGTGATGTTGATAATGTTATCATCGAATTGAATGAATCGGAACCACCGATAATGGATGGATCTTCTAAGTTTTTTGTAGAAGCTATCGAAAAAGTAGGCGTTATTGAACAAGATGCTGAACGTAAATATTATGAGGTTAAAGAAGTGATTTCTTTTGTGGATGAAACTACAGGAAGTGAAATTCTTGTAATGCCATCAGATGAATATCAAGTAACTGCCATGGTCGATTTTGGCACCAAAGTTCTTGGAACCCAAAACGCAACTATGAAAAACATTTCAGAATTTAAATCTGAAATATCAAATTCTCGTACGTTTAGTTTTCTACATGAGTTAGAAACTCTTTTGGATAATGGTTTGATAAAAGGCGGTGATTTAAATAATGCTATTGTATATGTAGACAAAGAAATATCTGAATCTACTATGGAGAATTTGAAAAAAGCATTTGGTAAAGATAAAATTACTGTAAAACCAAATGGTATTTTAGACAATCTTACCTTGCATTATCCAAATGAAGCAGCTCGCCACAAGCTTTTAGATGTTGTTGGTGATTTAGCTTTGGTTGGGATGCGAATAAAAGGTAAAGTAATTGCCAACAAGCCGGGGCATTATGTTAATACGCAGTTTGCCAAAAAACTAGCTAAAATTATTAAAATCGAACAAAAAAGTTTAGTTCCCGTTTTTAATTTAAACTTAGAACCTTTGATGGATATTCATAAGATAATGAATATTTTACCGCATCGACCACCGTTTTTATTGATAGATAGAATTATAGAAATGTCTAAAAATCATGTGGTGGGTATGAAAAACGTTACTATGAACGAAGATTTTTTCATAGGACATTTTCCAGAAGCACCTGTTATGCCTGGTGTTTTAATTGTGGAAGCGATGGCGCAAACAGGAGGAGTTTTGGTATTAAGCACGGTTCCAGATCCAGAAAATTATCTTACCTATTTTATGAAAATGGATAACGTTAAGTTCAAACATAAAGTATTACCTGGCGATACATTACTATTTAAATGTGATTTAATTACTCCAATTAGAAGAGGAATTTGTCACATGCAAGCCTATGCTTTTGCAAATGGTAAGTTAGTTGCAGAAGCTGAATTAATGGCGCAAATTGCTAAAAAAATAAATTAAAATTATGAATCAACCATTAGCATACGTTCATCCGGGCGCAAAAATAGCAAGAAATGTAGTAATAGATCCTTTCACAACCATTCATAACAATGTAGTAATTGGTGAAGGAACATGGATAGGATCCAATGTTACTATTATGGAAGGCGCCAGAATAGGTAAAAATTGCAATATTTTTCCAGGTGCAGTTATTTCAGCTGTTCCCCAAGATTTGAAGTTTGGAGGTGAAGAATCTCTTGCAATAATTGGTGATAATACCACTGTAAGAGAATGTGTTACAATAAATAGAGGGACTATTGCATCGGGTCAAACAAAGATTGGAAATAATTGTTTAATTATGGCAACCGCACATATTGCGCACGATTGTCATATTGGCGATAATGCAATTATTGTTAATGGTGTTGCCCTTGCTGGCCATGTAATTGTTGGTGATTTTGCCATAATTGGAGGTTTAGCAGCTGTGCATCAGTTCATCAATATAGGTCAACATGCAATGGTTTCGGGCGGGTCTTTAGTTAGAAAAGATGTACCTCCTTACACTAAAGCTGCAAAAGAACCTTTATCGTATGTTGGAATTAATTCTGTGGGATTAAGAAGAAGAGGCTTTGCACCTGAAAAAATTAGAGAAATTCAAGATATTTACAGAATATTATATCAAAAAAATTTCAATACAACTCAAGCTTTAGGCATCATTGAAGGCGAAATGGAGGCAACTCCAGAAAGAGATGAAATTATCCAATTCATTAGAAATTCGTCACGTGGTGTAATGAAAGGTTATTCAGGAGGTTATTAATCAAAAAAAAAAAACTAAAACAAAAATAAAAATGGCATCAACATCAGATATTAGAAACGGATTATGCATTAAATTCAATCATGATATTTATAAAATCATCGAATTCTTACACGTAAAACCAGGAAAAGGACCTGCTTTTGTTAGAACTAAATTAAAATCATTAACCAACGGAAAAGTTTTAGACAATACTTTTTCTGCAGGTCATAAAATTGAAGATATTCGTGTTGAAACACACACTTTTCAATATCTTTATGCTGAAGGTGATATTTTTCATTTCATGAATGTTGAATCTTTTGAACAAATTTCGATGAATAAAAACATACTTGATGCACCAGATTTATTGAAAGAAGGCACAAATGTAATGGTTCAAATTAATACAGAAACCGATTTACCTTTGTCTGTAGATATGCCTGCATCTGTAATATTGTTAGTAACATATTCTGAACCTGGCGTAAAAGGAAATACATCAACGAATGCTTCAAAACCTGCAACAGTTGAAACAGGTGCAACTGTAAATGTTCCGTTGTTTATAAATGAAGGTGATAAAATTAAAGTCGACACGGCTACCTATTCTTATATGGAGCGTGTTAAAGAATAAGGTACTTAATAGTTAAAAAAATGAAATTCTCTAAAACCTATACCCTTAAAGAAATTGCAGAAATTATTGGTTGCCAATTCATTGGCGATGCTCATTTTCCTGTTGCAGGAATGAATGAAATTCACGTTGTTTCAGAAGGAGATATTGTTTTTGTAGATCATCCTAAATATTATGACAAGGCATTGCAATCTGCTGCAACGATTGTTTTAATTAATAAACAAGTTGAATGTCCAGACGGAAAGGCTTTGCTTATTTCTGATGATCCATTTAGAGATTTTAATAAGCTGGCAAATCATTTTAGACCATTTGAAAGAGCAACGAAATCTATTTCTGAAACTTCAAAAATTGGAAATAATACAATCATTCAACCTAATTGTTTTATTGGAAACAATGTAATTATAGGAGATAACTGTTTGCTTCATGCAAATGTAATTATTTACGACAACACAGTTATTGGTAATAATGTAGTGATTCAAGCGGGTACAATTTTAGGAGCTGATGCCTTTTATTATAAAAAACGACTGGAAGGTTTTGACCAATTAGTTTCAACGGGAAGAGTTGTTATTGAAGACAATGTTGGTATTGGAGCGCTTTGTACAATTGATAAAGGCGTTTCTGGCGATACTACAATTGGTTTCGGAACCAAAATAGACAATCAAGTTCATGTGGGACACGACACTATAATCGGCAAAAAGTGCCTTATAGCAGCTCAAACAGGAATTGCTGGATGTGTTATTATTGAAGACGAAGTGACTATTTGGGGACAAGTGGGTACCACAAGCGGAATTACCATTGGATCAAAAGCTGTAATTATGGGACAAACCGGAGTTACAAAATCGGTAGAAGGAGGGAAGTCTTACTTTGGAACACCCATTGAAGAGTCTAGAGAAAAATTGAAGCAATTGGCAAATATTAAACGTATTCCTGAATTATTAAATTCTAAAATATAATGAAAGCAAAAAACATAGTTTTAGATTTTTATCAACCAGATGTAATGCTAGATTTAGATGCTTTAAAACAGTTCATTCATCCAGAAATTATAATTGATTGGAACAGTAGAAAAGGATTTATTCAAATGAATTATGATGACGTTTTAAAACTTTCAGAGGAATTAAAAAAATCGTATGTTAGATCAAAAATGCGAATTAGCCACATCGTTCATGAAAAAAATGTTGTTTCTGTTCGATATTCTCATTTTGTTAAAACTATTGAAAACCCTAGTGAGGAAATGCTTTTAGCAAATTTTATGGTGATTTGGGAAGTCAAAGATGACAAATTATTTAGAGGTTTTCAAATGAGCCAATTTTAATGTAAAATTATTATATATCTGTTCAAAACTTTGAACTCTTTTTAGTACTTTTGCATTGCATTTATAAAAAATACACAAAAAAAATATATTATGAGCGTTTTAGTTAATAAAGATTCAAAAATTATCGTTCAAGGATTTACAGGTAGCGAAGGAACTTTCCACGCATCTCAAATGATTGAATACGGGACAAACGTAGTAGGTGGTGTTACTCCAGGAAAAGGTGGTTCAACCCATTTAGATAGACCTGTTTTTAATACGGTTAAAGATGCAGTTGACCAAGCAGGTGCTGATACAACCATTATTTTTGTACCGCCGGCTTTTGCTGCTGATGCAATTATGGAAGCAGCTGACGCTGGAATAAAAGTGATCATTGCAATTACTGAAGGAATTCCTGTTGCTGATATGATTAAAGCAAACGAATATATAAAAAATAGAGATTGTACTTTAATAGGTCCAAATTGTCCAGGTGTAATCACCCCGGGTGAAGCAAAAGTTGGTATCATGCCAGGTTTTGTATTTAAAAAAGGTAATGTAGGAATTGTTTCTAAATCAGGAACGTTAACATATGAAGCTGCTGATCAAGTGGTTAAACAAGGATTAGGAATTACCACTGCTATTGGAATTGGTGGTGATCCAATTATTGGAACAACAACCAAAGCTGCCGTAGAATTATTAATGAATGATCCAGAAACGCATTGTATTGTTATGATTGGTGAAATTGGCGGTCAATTGGAAGCAGATGCTGCAAAATGGATTAAAGCTGATGGAAATCGTAAACCAGTTGTTGGTTTCATTGCAGGTGAAACTGCACCAAAAGGTAGAACCATGGGTCATGCAGGTGCAATTGTTGGAGGCGATGATGATACAGCTGAAGCTAAAAAAAGAATCATGCGTGAAAACGGAATTCATGTAGTAGATTCTCCAGCAGAAATTGGTAAAAAAGTAAAAGAAGTATTAGGTTAATATATTTAGCTTTTTAATTTATTAAATCCTCAATTGTTTACGATTGGGGATTTTTTTTTGTGACGTTAAATGTAAAAATTTGCCACGGTTTTGGCTAATTTTCACAGATAAAATCTTTGAAATCTATAGCGAATAAAATGAGTAACATTTAATTTGATTTTCTTTCGATAATTTAGTTTTTTTTAGACCCTTAATAAAAAATCTCCGATTGAAAAGGTTGTTTTCTTTCGGAGATTTTTGTTTTATGAATGGCTGTTTAGCCCTGATTGTAGTGGAAATCCTTTTTTTAAAGGGCACTTGGGCGGTTGCTTGATTGCCCTTTTAAAAAAGATTGTAACGGAAAGCAGGAAAATGGTTTATAGAAAAAGCCCGAGCCATTTGCTTCTACTATTTGCTCCATTCTATTTTTCGGGAGAAGTACATGACGGTTGCGAGAATTAAAAACAATCCGATACTTCCTACAAGTAATGCATAATCTTCTAGTTGGATAATTACAAATATAAAACTGTATAAAACGATGAGTGAGGCGCCAATTAGTATTGGAAATTTTTTGTTTTTGAGTATTGAAATGGAATAAGTTGTTATTAAAATTATTACGGCACTACTCGAAATACTGTATGCAAGACTAAAACTACTGTGCTCTGTTATGGCAATTAATAAGGTGTAAAACATGATTAATGCGATTCCAATCATGGAATATTGAAAAATGTGGATGTTTATTTTACTAATGGTTTGTATTAAATAGAATAATAAAAATGTTAGCCCAATTACAAGAAAACCATATTTTGAGGCTCGCTCGTTTTGCTGGTATTCGTCTACGGTTTGAATTAATTTAACACCAAATAAATAATCGTCAAGATTTGGGATAGTATTGTTATGTTGTTGTGAAAATGTTCTATTGATATCTAATATTTTCCAATCGGCATGAAACCCTTTATCGCTTATTTTTTTTGTGGCATCGTTAGCGGCAAAACCACCTTCAAAACTTGGCGACTCCCAGTTTGAGTCAATGCTTACAGATGTTGTTTTTCCAATGGGAATAAATTTTAAACTATTACTTCCGTTATAATCTATTTTGAATTTAAAATTAAGTATGTCATTGATTGTTAATTCCTTATAGTTAAATGATTGAGTAGATATTATACTATACTCTTCGTTGTTGTTAGTAGGTTCAAAATGCAATTTTTTATCGTTTAATTGAATAACTAATTCACTTTTGATACTTTTTAAGTTTGTTGTTTTGATGATGATTGAAGCTTTTTCCCATTCTATATTTTGTTCTAAAATTCCTAATTTTGAGAAATCTAAGTTTTTGAAATTGCCTTCAAAAGATAGGTTTGCATTGAATACAATTGGGTTGAAAATACCTCTTTTTAAATTTTCATTTTTCAGAACGGTTGATTTATTATCTAATTGATTTGGGAAAAAATAAGCAAACTTTTGTTTATTGTTATTTAGAATGGTTACGGCACCCGTTTTTTCGTTAGTAATTTTAGTTGTTTCAATACTTTTATAAGGTACTTTTAAAATAGGCCCATAAAATAGAATATCTTTTCCCCAATTTGAAGCAACTTCATCTACTATTTCAGATTTTCTGTTATTTCTTTCCGATATTAAATCTTGCACAAATGCTAATGGTAGTAAAAGTACAAGGGTCAATAATCCTACCATTATTAATTTTGCAGTTGTTGATTGAAAAAATCCTAATCCTTCTTTTTTTTCATTGTTTTCCATGATTGTTTTTGTTTTTAGTGATTTAAAAGTACTTTGTATTTCAAAGTATAAGATTAAAAAAATATTATTTTTTTTGTATTAGCTTTTCGAGGGCTTCAATATGAGCCGTAAACGCTATTCTCCCAAGTTGAGAAATGCTATATTTGGTATTTGGTTTTTTAGCTATAAATTGTTTTTCGATTAAAATATATTTTTCGAGTTCAAGCGCTTTTGTGTGTGATGCCAAATTTCCATCAGTAACACCGAGTAATTCTTTTAACATATTAAAATCGGCATTTTCATTGACCATCAAAATAGACATAATACCCAATCGTATTCGGTGGTCAAAGGCTTTGTTGATATTTTGGATGATGTTTGTCATAAATTATTTTCTATCGTATTTAAAATACATCAAACTACCATATAAAATATGACAACCACCAAAACCTAGTGCCCAAAATAACAAACCGTAACCTAAAAACCAAGTAGATAGCAATCCTAAAATAATCATACTTAATCCAAGATATCGAATGTACCCCAAGGTATATTTACTTGCATTTAAACATGCGAGTCCATAAAATAATAGGGTAGAAGGAACTACAAGTACCAAAAATTCCTTCTCAATAATAAATAATATAAAAAAACCACCTGTAGCTAAAGGGATTAAAAAATTGACTAACAATCTTTTGGAAGCCATATTCCAAACACTTTCGTTTTGTTTTTTTGCTTTGCTTACACTAAATACAAAACCCGTTACAATAGACAAAACTAATACTGTAAAAGCTATTGCAACTAGTTTGATTGCATTGGATTGAGATATTATAAGGTTTTTATAATCTGAAGTAATTGAGGTGTTTTCATAAAGAATAGCATAGGCAAAACTAGCGCCGATTAAAGCATAAACCCCTGCTAATATTCCTGACAAGCCACTTAATGAAACAAAACGAGATGATCTGTTCATCATTTCTTTTATTTCATTTAAATCATTTATGTATTTTTCGTTTTTCATTTTTTAAAGTACTTTGAATTGCAAAGTAAATAATAAAAAGTTTTAAACACAAATTTTTCTTAATATATTTTTAAAATTTATTTTTCTTGAAAATAGAATAAAGTTGTTAATTAGTTTGCCAAAACTTCAGCATTTGGAATTTGAAATAATTTAGTAAGATATTTATCCAAACACATCATATTGATTTTGTTTTTATCAGTAGGATGAAAAACGTTTTGACCAATTCTTAAAAAATAATTTTCGACTCGTGTTTTCGGATTTAAATCGGATTCACTTTCAAATAATATACTAGAAACAGTCACGATGTATTGCGATTCTTTTATTTCAACTTCAAAATCAATATCAAAAGCTTGTTCAAAATACCAGCCACCACCTTTACAATCGCAATTTAATTTGACTCCTTTACCAGTAGAATCATCATATTTGACGCTTAATTTTGTATGATTTTTGTCAATCATTTTTAATATTTCTGCTTCACTAGATTTGTAGGCTAATTGCCAAGTAACTTCTTTTCGTTCTGCTTTGAAGTGATGATCTTGAGCAAAGGATACTGAACTTATCAGTATAATTAAAAATAGCATTTTTTTCATTTTTTATCAATTTTGGGATTAAAAATTTTAAAAAAAAAATTAGCTTCGATTACTACCGAAGCTAATTTGTAATTAAATTCAAAACAAAAATATAAAATTAAAATGGATTTGACCATTTAGTATCGGTATAAACATTTGTTCCTGACAATGTTTTTAAAAATGCAATCACCGAATTGACCTCTGTTGTTGTCAAGTTTAATTTTTGACCTACTCCGTTGGGCTTTAATCTTGGATCTAAATTAGTATTGTTAATTGCTTGCGTGGTTAAATCTCCATAGTGTCCAATAGCAGTTTGCAACGAATTGATTGCTGCCGTGTGCATAAATGGACCGTTCAAACTTCCATCAACTTTTACTAAATCTCGCAAAGAAGGAGATCTAGTATTTGTAAAATCTGGCCCTCCAGTTAAAGATCCGCCAATTCCATTACTTCTTGAATTGGGGTCAATATCGAATTCTGGTGCTTTATGGCATCCATCACAACCTAATCCTCCAGATGTTCTATTACCAGTAGCATTAAAAACAGGTGGTGTTGTAAATAAATTTTTACCTGTATTTTCTTGCGCCGTAAAATTTGGAAAATCTACATTATTATTTGCAACTAAAGCTCTGCCTGTATCATATTTTGAATCGAATGATTGGATACTTCTAATAAATTGAGCCAGAGCTAATTGAATTTTGTTTTCAGTAATTTCTTCCGTTCCATATACAAATTTAAACAACTCCTTATAGTATCCAATTGCACTTAATTTGGTTATTAAAGTTGCAAAAGTAGCATCTCCATTTGTTCCACTGAATCCCATTTCTCCATGATCTTTAATAGGCATTGTGGTTTGTGTTTCTAAATTGGCAGCGCGTTCATCCCAAAAGAATTTTGTTTCTGCTGCAAATCTTGTATTGATTAATCGCATCGAATGTCTACTGGTGGTTCCATTTACTCCCACACTTGCAATTGCGCCATCTGAAAAACCTAAACTTTGTTGATGGCAATTGGAACACGAAATGGTATTGTTTGAAGATAAATTTTTATCATAAAATAAAACTCTTCCTAATGTTGCCCCTTTATCTGTAATCGGATTTCCATTAATATTACTTTTGGTAATGTAAGCTGGAATGGTTTGATTGGCATAATTTGATAAATTTTCTAAATCTAATTTACTTCCAAATGTAGCAGTTACATTTGGATACGCAATATCTTCGTAAACTTCTTTAGTCCCACAGGAAATTAATGTAAGAATTAAGGCTGTTAAAATTCCGATTTTTTTTGACATATTGTTTTATTTAAAATTATTTTTTGATAATTACTTGATTTGATTTTGAATCTTTTCCAGAAACAAATTTGATGATATACGTTCCATCATATACATCTTGAACGTCAAAATAAGCAATAGATTGTCCAGCATTGATAGAAGTTGTTTTAATTAATTTGCCATTTATATCAATTAATTCTATTGAAATAACATTTTCTACAAGTCCATTTACTTGAATTGCAATAAGTTGTGCTGCTGGATTTGGGAAAATTTTGACGGAAGTATTGTCTAATGAAAATTCGTTATTTGCTAATGTGTAAGTGCTTGTTGTTTCTGTAACTGTTGTTACTTTTGCGGCAGTTTTGTTGCCATAGTAAGTTGGACCTATAATATAAGGATAAGTTGAATTATGATTGGCGTCTACAGTACAAAAGTAAGCGTAGGTTCCATTTGGATATTCAGGTGTAACGCAAAAACGACCATTATGAGAATCTAAATAGTCTGTTGTTGATTGAGAAACGAATTGATAATCTTCTTTAAATGAACCAATTGGGTAGGTTGCATTGACTGCTGGTCCATCGGTAACATCTGTTCCGTCTGCATAATGAGTTCTTACTGTGATGTTTCTTTTTTGATACCCAGATTTCATGCGTGTAATACCGCCCGTTCCATTTGTATTTAAGTAACCATAGGCTCCATATATTGGAAAACCATCGTAAGCAAAACCGATAAGTGGCGAATGTTGTGAAGTATTTATTGCATATAAACCATCGGCATCATATAGATTACAAATGGTAGAAATTACATTTAAATCCAAATCGAAAGCACTTGGATTTTGATGGTGATGATAATTTGTTCCTGCAGGATGTCCTTTCGAACAATCAAATCCTAATTTTTCATATACAATGGCATCTCTAGTCCAAATACCATCACCAGAACCTCCAATAGGACCACCGGCAAAAGCACCCGTAGATGATTTCCAAGAAACACCATCTCTATAATCAAACATAGCAACACCGTTGATAAAAACGCCAATATTTCCGCCTGATGTTGCTGTAAATGTTCCAGAGGTGTTTGCAGCTGGGTTTAATGGAAATTTAAATATAGCGTTTTGATTTCCGGCATTGTTTGTATTGCCATCTCCAGTAAAAGGACCAACCGGATAAGCTGGAATTCCTGTAGCGTTTACATAAACCCAATTGGTTGAATATCTAACTTGTTGACAATTTACTAAAATATTGTTAGATTGAGCGGTTGAATTTCCAGAAGTATAGTATTTACCTGTAACTGTTGTGTTTTGAAGCCATTTTGTTATGGCTGGATTTGTCTGAGCATAACTTGTAATTGTCATTGTAAATAAGGCAATTACGTTCAAAAATTGTTTTTTCATTGTTTAATAGTGTTTAAAGGGATTATAGTTTTATGTAATTGAAATATTCATGTTATGTTCTAATTTTTACTTTGGATATCCAAATTTTTTATTGAATAAAAATTCCTTATCGGTCAATGTTTTTAAAAAACTAATAAGTTCAGTTAGCTGTTTATCAGACAAATGTAAAGGTTTTTTTAATTCCTTGGAAATTGATTTCGAAATTTTTATACCATTATTATAATGTTTTATAACTTCCACTAAATTTGAAAACCTACCATCGTGCATGTACGGAAACGAAAATTCAATATTACGTAAAGTTGGTACTTTAAAAAGCAAGGAATCTTTCGGATTTTGTGTTATTCTCATTCTTCCATAATCATTTAATGTTACATCAACTTCAAGTCCATTATTTTTAAATTCATTCGATGTAAAAAGTGGTTCTTTATGGCAAGATGCACATTTATCTTTAAAAATTTCATATCCCTTCATTTCCATTTCTGAAAACGTTGCATTTCCACTCATTACATTGTCATACTTTGATTTATAGGTTTTTAATTGAACCAAAAATTGAGCTATAGCTTTTAAGGTTAATTGACCTGTAATTGTATTTGTTCCAAAGGCATTATAAAATAATTTTTTGTAAACTACATCTTGATTTAATTTAGCTACTACCTTATCAAATTTTTCATCCATTTCAACTTCACTTTCTATAGGGGCTAAGGCTTGCATATCCAAATGATTGACTGCGCCATCCCACATAAAATTTTTGTTCCAAGCTAAATTTTGCAAAGTCATTGAATTTCTTGTTCCTATTTTTCCTTCAATTCCATGACTTAATTCATGGTCTATATGTGTAAATCCGGTAGCTTGCAGATGACAACTTGCGCATGAAATAGTTGCATCTCTTGATAAAATGGGATCATAAAATAATTTTCTACCCAATTGAAATTTTTCTTCTGTCAAGGGATTTTTTTTAAAATCATATACAGGTTTTGGCCATGCTTTTGGGTATTCAAATGCAACAGCATTCATTTTTTTAATTGAAAATGAAGCTGTTAAGATTAATATAATCAAACTTGAAAATGTATAAAGCTTATATTTTTTCAATTTGAGTAAAATATTTTAGTTACTAAATTTGCCATTAAAACAGCTTTTTCTCCGGGAATCATAATTGAATTGTTATCTGATAATTTAATTTCTGAAAACAGTTTAGATACATCTACCTTAACTAATACTTCTTTTTTTCTAGGAAACACACTAATCTGTCGGATGGTTTCAAATGGTGATAAATAACCTCCAATATGAAATTGAAATTTATTTTTTGGCGTTAAACAATTTTTACTTTTCCCTTCCATTTTAAAATTAATATAGCCACTTTGCCATGCCCAATACATGCCTTTTGTTGGGTCTAAATCGCCTTCGAGTGCACCCGAAACATTTGTTAAACTATCAATTCCAACTGAAAAAGTTACTTTATTAATTATTTTTCCTTTTCCTTCTTTGTTTAATTTTATTGCAATTGAATTTGATGTTTTCTCAATATCCAATAAATAAATTCCGTCATTTGAAAGTGTAGATTCATCATCAAATTCTAAATTGAAATTAGATACATAAAATTTTAAACTACTTATTTCTAAAGTGTCATTTGATTTGGAAATAAACTTTTTTCCTAATTCTAATTTATCATTATTAAAAACAAAATCAAAATTTATTTTTAACGAGTCTTTTAAATTCTGAGATATACCCAGAATTGAGAATAAGAAAAGTATAAAAATAAAGGCGGTTCTAATCATGTTTTGTTTCAGATGATTTTTAATATTTCTAATGCAAAATATTTTTTTATATTTTTTTTGACTAAATACTTTAAGAAAGGTTTAAAAATACTGTATTTTTTTTAAAATATTAAAATAATAGTATCTTTGGCGTTCATAAATGAAAGAAAAATTAAATCCAATCATATGAAATTATTAGAAGGAAAAGTAGCTATTGTTACAGGTGCAAGCCGAGGAATAGGTAGCGGAATTGCAAAGATTTTTGCACAACATGGTGCTAATGTGGCTTTTACCTACAGCTCATCTGTTGATTCAGCCATAGCTCTTGAAAATGAATTAAATGCTTTAGGGATAAAATCAAAAGGATATCAATCTAATGCAGCTAATTTTAATGAAGCTCAAAAATTAGTTGATGATGTAATTGCTGAATTTGGCACCGTAGATATTTTAATTAACAATGCCGGAATAACTAAGGATAATTTGTTGATGCGAATGTCTGAAGAAGATTTTGATAAAGTTATTGAAATCAATTTGAAATCTGTTTTCAACATGACCAAAGCCGTTCAAAGAGTAATGCTTAAAAACCGTGCTGGGTCTATTATTAATATGAGTAGTGTGGTTGGCGTAAAAGGGAATGCCGGTCAAGCAAATTATGCAGCTTCAAAAGCGGGTATGATTGGTTTTACAAAATCGGTTGCGTTAGAATTAGGTTCTAGAAATATTCGTTGTAATGCAATCGCACCCGGATTTATAGAAACTGAAATGACTGCCAAATTAAACGAAGATGTTGTGCAAGGTTGGAGAGATTCTATTCCTTTGAGAAGAGGAGGTACTCCAGAAGATGTTGCAAATGCATGTTTGTATTTTGCATCCGATTTAAGTACTTATGTTTCAGGTCAAGTTTTGAACGTTGATGGCGGTATGCTAACATAATAATTTACTTTTTTAATGACTATATCCACACTTTTACTAGTTGTATTATCTTTTGTAATAGCTGTTGGGTTGTCCTATTTTTACTATTTATATAAAGCTAATGATACGTCTAAAACGACCTATTTATTAGCTTTTTTGCGTTTTATTTCTGTTTTTGGAATGTTAATTTTATTGATAAATCCAATTATTTCTAGTTCAAAATACGAAATAGTGAAACCTCCCTTGGTTTTAGTTGTTGATAATTCAAAATCTATCAAAGAATTAAATGCTGAAAAGGATGCTTTAAAAGTTATTAAAAAAGTAAAATCCAATTCAGAGTTAAACGATAAATTTGATGTGCAAATCTTTAAATTTGATGATGAATTACAGTCGTCAGATTCATTGACTTTTTTAGGAACTAAATCAAAAATTGGCGAAGTCGGAAAATCGTTGCAATCAATTTTTAGAAATAAAAAATTTCCTACATTGTTAATTTCAGATGGGAATCAAACATCTGGAGATGATTTTGTAACGTCATTTTCACCAGATAATAAAGTGTATCCAATTGTTTTAGGTGATACTACTCAATTTTTGGATTTAAAAATAAATCAGGTAAACGTAAATAAATATGCGTTTCATAAAAATAAATTCCCAGTAGAAGTTTTTCTTCAATGCAACGTAGGTAAATCTTTAAATGCAAATTTTTCAATATTTGATGGAACTAAAATAATTTCCAATCAAACATTGAACTTTTCGCCAAGTAAAACATCACAAACAATCACCGTTTTACTTCCAGCCGATAAAATTGGAGTTCAATTTTATACAGCATCCATAAATTCTAAAGAAAAAGAAAAAAACACCTATAACAATTCTAAAAAATTTGCGGTAGAAGTTATTGATCAACGAACTGAAATCGGACTTGTTTCTAGCATAAATCATCCAGATTTAGGGATGTTGAAACGAAGCATTGAATCTAATTCACAACGTAAAGTAACTATAATTAATCCGTTATCTAACAAAGATATAACGAAATACAATGTTTTAATTTTATACCAACCAAATAGTAACTTTAAAAAAGTTTTTGAACAAAATAGAAAAGCAAAAATCAATACTTGGATTATAACAGGAACTGCTACAGATTTTAGTTTTTTGAATCAACAACAGGCATCATTTGAATTTAAAATGGCTTCACAAAAAGAAGATTTTTTAGCTGATTATGTTACTACATTTAATTTATTTTCAATTGAAAATATTGGTTTTGAGAAATTTCCACCTTTAGAAAATCCTTACGGAAAAATAGTTGCTAAAACAGAAGTATTTACAATATTAAACTCAAATATTCGATCCATAAATTCTACAAATCCGTTGCTTTCTTTTTATGAAAACGAAGGAAAAAGAGGTGCTTTTTTGTTTGGAAGTTCCATCTGGAAATGGCGTTCGAGCAGTTTTTTAGAAACAAAATCATTTGAAAAATTTGATCTTTTTATGGATAAAATCATTCAGTTTCTAAGTTCAAATGATCAAAAAAAGTCACTAATAGTTAATCATGAACGTTTTTATAATATCGGAGACAACATTGAAATTACAGCACAATATTTTAATAAAAATTATGAGTTTGATGAAAATGCAAAACTTTCAATCAATGTATATAATTCTGAAAATAAAACTCGAAAAGTTTATGATTTATTAAAATCAGCAAATAATTTTAAAGTAAATTTGGAGGGATTAAATGCTGGAAATTATACTTTTGAAGTGAAAGAAATTCAATCGAAAAAAACTTATTCAAGTTCGTTTAAAATTCTTGATTTTGATGTAGAAAAACAATTTTCGAATGCTGACTTAAATAAAATGAACCAATTAGCAACACAAACAAACGCAAAGGTTTATTTTCCAAACAAAATAGATGAATTAATTAATTCTTTACTCAAAAATCAAGAATATGTTTCGATTGAAAAAAACAATACTTCCAAAAAACCAGTTATTGATGTTTTTTGGTTACTCGTTTTATTATGCATTAGCCTTGGGGCAGAGTGGTTTATTAGAAAATATAGAGGTTTGTTATAAATCAGCTTTAAAAAGTAGAAATTGATACATAAGACTAAAAAAAATTCGTATTTTTATTAAAATCAATATCTAAGTGTTGAATTGTTTTTGAAAACAGGTATTTTTGATGTATTAAATTAAATAGGTATGGAAATTAAAAAATTGAAAGAACAATTGCAAGTTGAAGTAGATACTGCTTTTTTATATTCCAGTATTGCTTCAATTCAATCAGATGAAAATCTTCAAAAAGTTCTTAACGCACTTGCTGAAATTGAGAAAGGACATGCCAAGCATATGTTTGATGAAATTCAAAAAAAGGAATCAAATTTTTCAATGCCAAATCCTTCTAGCAGGGCAAAAATTCAGATGAAAATCGGAAAAATTTTCGGATATAGTTCAATCATTAGTAATTTATCAAATATAGAGAAACAGTTTGCTGTAAATAGCGTAAAAAATAAAATCGAAGCTGGCGAAAAATTAACTGGATTCGAACATAATCATTTAAAAATAATTGAAGCGGTCAATTCAAATTCGGCTTTAAATATTTCAGGTGGTTTTTTATCAAAATTTGAGAGCAGGCATAAATCGGTTGGAGGAAACGCATTGCGTGCAGCGGTTTTAGGTGCCAACGACGGATTGGTTTCTAATATGAGTTTGGTGATGGGAGTTGCGGGTGCTGCGGTATCAAACGATACCATTTTATTGACAGGTTCTGCTGGTTTGTTAGCAGGTGCCATATCAATGGCGTTGGGCGAGTGGCTCTCTGTACAAAGTTCAAAAGAACTTTATGAAAATCAAATTGCTTTGGAAACGGCAGAATTAGAAGCTTCTCCAGAAGAGGAAAAAAAGGAGTTGGTTTTACTTTATCAAGCGAAAGGAATGTCAATTGAAGAAGCTAAAAGTTTGGCAGATAAAGCTTTTGTTAATAATGAAACGGCAATTGAAACCTTGATTACTGAAGAACTTGGAATTAACAAAGAAGAGCTTGAAGGATCAGCTTGGGAGGCTGCCATAACATCATTTGTGTTGTTTGCATTTGGAGCAATAATTCCGCTTTATCCTTTTATTTTCTTGTCGGGTTTTCAAGCAATATGTTTAAGTGTTGCAAGTAGTGTTGTTGGATTGTTTGGAATTGGAGCATCTATTACACTTTTTACGGGCAAAAAAATATGGTTTTCAGGTTTGCGCCAAGTACTTTTCGGTTTAGCTGCGGCTGCAATAACTTATGGAATTGGTTCTTTAATAGGAGTTTCATTAGCAGGATAAAAATTTAAATAATAAATATAGAAATTATGAATGACGCACATTTACACATGGTAGTAAACCATTTTCCAATTATTGGAGGAATTTTCGGATTAGGTATTTTGATTATAAGTCTAATTTTAAAAAATAAGTCGGTTCAAAATGTAGCTTATGGATTATTTATTGTGTGTGCCATTTTTGGTGCTATCAGTATGTCAACCGGCGAAGGAGCTGAAGAAATTGTAGAAAACTTACCAAATGTAACACATCAAATTATTCACGAACACGAAGAAATGGCAGAAAAATTAGTTATTGTACTATATGTTCTTGGTGCGGTATCTTTGTTAGGTTTTTATTTGAATATTAAAAATCATCCAAAAGCTACAATTATTAGTTATATGATTGTTTTGATAAGTTTGGTTTCGATTTTTTTAGGAAAACAAACAGGTACTACTGGAGGTGAAATTAGACATACTGAAATTCGTTCAGAATCAAGTACGGAAGTTCAAATAATAAAAGGTCAAAAGGATTCGCACAAAGATTAGAAAATTGTTATAATTTTACATACCTAAAACAATATTGATTGCTTTAGGTTTTTTTTTATGGGAAAAAAGTACACAAAATATAATTTTCACAAAAATACCTTTTGTATTTTTAAAGAGGTTGAATATGATTTAGTGAAAAACTACAAAATTGATTACAAAAGTAAGTCGGGTAGTATCTACATGTATACAGAAAGCGGAGTTTATAGAATTGCGGATCATTGGGGACGTGCCGCAGATTGCAGATGGAGATTGGAAGGTTCAAATGATTTCAAAAATCAAAAAATGTCTGTTGGTTATGCCGATTGGATAGACTTTCATGAAAATGATGAAGTGACCAATTTTTATTTTATTTTGATTGATTTTGAAAATAAAAAAGCACATTTTCATCACAAAAACTCTGAGTTGTATGAAGAAAAATATTTCTTACGAAATGCAAATGAAGTTTCCAAAACATTGCGAGTCATACATCAAATTTTAAAAGAAGAATCGTGGGCTAAACATTTAGAATATATTGATATTGATGTAGTTCGCTATGAAATTTGTACATCATTACAATGCAGTAATATTTCATTTCTAAAAATTAAAAATAAGTATATAAAAAAATAGCCTATTCAAAATATGAATAGGCTACCTTAAAAATTAGGTCAGATTTATTTAACTTTGAAAGTAACTTTCCTAACAAGTCTTCTTGCATTTTCAGAATTAATATCAACCGAACTATCTTCACCTTGAGAAATAATGTTCAATCTGTCAGGAGAAATTCCAGCTTTTATTAAAGTGTTTTTAACATTTAATGCTCTTGAATTTGCTAATTTATGATTTTTTTCTGAATTGCCTACTTCATCAGCATGACCTATAATGTCAATAGATGAATTCTTATAATTTCTTAAGAAGGTAAGCATAAAATCGATTCCTTCAGAAGATTCATTTGTAGGTTGTGTTTTATTAAAATCAAAATAAGCAGTAATATAACCTTCATTAATAAGTTTTGCAATGATTATATTATCAGTATTTGTTGTTTCTTTTGATTCTGATTTAGAAAAATAATTAGTACTTAAGTGTTTTTCTAATTCGTCAGGAATGCTATTATTATTAAAATCAACCATTCTACCTTTGGTATCAACAGCAACACCTGTAATTGAATTATTTTGAGCATCTAAATAATCTGGAACACCATCTTTATCAGTATCATTCATTAAAGTTTCAATATCTGCTAATCGCTTGTTCATTTTTAATAACTCATTATTTTCAAGTTTAGAATCTGACCAATCTCCATTTTTCTGTTTTCCTAAAGAATAGGATAAACCTACAGATGAAGTGACAATTTGTCCTTTCAAATTATTATTACTTTCACTGTTTGATCCATCCCAATTTAAATGTTGTCTATAATTACTTTGGATAGATACATCAAGATTGAATGAAAGTTTGTCAGAAAGTTTAAATTGTGGCGTAATTCCAAAAATGAGTCCACCATTAAACTCTTTTTCTCCATAGTTATGATCAACTAAAGATCCAGCATTGTTTTTTGTTTTAGATTCCATTTGATCAATCTTAATTCCACCATGAACAAACAAGCCAACTCTTTTAAAAGATTCTTCTAAATCAAAGATTTTTCTTAAGTTCGCAACACCTTGGAAACTCACACCCATTAATTTCATTTCAAATGGTAAACTTCCGTTATCTTTAATATTTTTAAAATTTTGATACGTAAGAGCAGTTTTAACTCCAAATTTTTGATTGATCATGTATCTAAAGCCTAATGAGAAATCATTTGCTTGGATACTTCCAAAAAAAGAATTCGGATTACTTGAATAATAACCAGTCGAATAAGGGTTTACACCTTTTCCTTGACCTATGTTTGCTTCAATTGTCCAATTATTGATTTCATTTGTTGTTTTAACACTGGTTTTTTTGTCCTGTGCATATAAAAACATGCAAGAAACATAAAGACAGGTAATTGTAGAAATAGTTTTCATTATTATATTTTTTTTTCGGTTTATAATTATGGTACAATATTATAATAAAAAAAACATTAAAAAGTTGTCATTTTACTATTTTTTTTAAAAAGACATAAAAAAAACATGATTATTTAAAGATTATTCAAAAAATTCTAAATCAAAGTATTTAATGGAAGCATATATATGATCAAAAATATCGGACATTATATATTCATATTGTTCAAATCGTTTGTCATTTGAAAACGCATAAATTTCTAAAGGTACAGCTCCTTGCTCGGTAGATTGTAATTGCCTACAAACAAGCACCATTTCTTTATTTATACCTGTATGTTGCTTTAAATAATTTAAAATATATTTTCTAAACAATCCAAAATTAGTTAAATTTCTGCCATTAATCGCAATGGATTTATCAATATTTCTTTTGGTATTATATTGATTTATATCTGATTGAATACTAGAAAGATAAGGCGATAATATTTGAATTCTATTTAAAGCTACTATATCAGAATCTGTTAGAAAACGAATACTTTTTGGGTCAATTAACACATGGCGTTTTATACGTCGTCCATTATTGTCATACATTCCGCGCCAATTTCTAAACGAATCGGAAATAAGACTATAAGTTGGAATGGTAGTAGTGGTAAAATCAAAATTCCGTACTTTGACTGTGGCTAAATTGATTTCTATAATATGTCCATCAGCACCAAATTTATCAAAAGTAACCCAGTCACCAATGCGAACCATATCGTTTAATGATACTTGCACGCTTGCCACAAAACCTAATATAGTATCTCTAAAAATCAAGATTATAAGGGCGGAAACAGCTCCAAGCGTACCATATAATGTACTAGGCTTTACATCAAATAATTTAGAAATAATAATGATTATACCAAATAGCCAAATCATGATTAAAACTACTTGGATATAACTATCAATAGGCTTATCTGTGAATTTCGGAATACTTTTTATATAATCTCTTGTTGCTTTTAGGATACTTCTTAAAATCCAAATGATTAATAAAATGATGTAAACGCCAACTAATTTACCAAACATGTTTTCCCAATACACAAAATTTTCCAAGATGATGGGAACCGATTTATAAATAAATAAAAAGGGCATTAAATGCGAAATATATTTTGCCGTTTTATTTGAAACCAAAAAATCGTCAAACTTGGTTTTGGTTTTTTTTGCAATAATTGCTAAAATGGTTACTAAGATTAATCGAAATGTAATATATATAAGGTAAGCTATCCCATAAAGTATTAAACCATTGAATAGCAAACTAATATATGAAGCAAAGTCATCACCAACATCCATTTTTCGTAGAAATTGATAACACCATCCAAATATTTTCTCGATTTTATTTAACATTTTTTAAATATTTTCTTTCAATGTAAAAGGTTCCAAACGGTATTAATGAACCTAATAGTATTTCTAAAACAGATTTTGCATTCCATTTTTGAGTAGAAATATTTGCAAAAGTTAGATAAATATATCCTAAGAAAAGAATGCCATGTGACATACCAATTGGAAATAATAATTGCTTGTAAAGCACCAAATCTTGAGGTTTTACAAAAATCATATTAGACAATAATAATAAAAAGGAAATTCCTTCCAATAAAGCTACTAATTTAAAAATACGAAGCATACCAATGTTTTTAATGCAAAAATAAGTATTAAAGCTGATAGATTACAAAAATTTGATAAAACTAAATTACATTTGTAAAATAACTGATTGAAAATGAGTAAAAGAGATTTAAAAAATTATGCATCTGAACTTTCCAAAGAGCAACTTGAATTGCAATTAATGGAATTGTATGATAAATTTAGTGAAGTAAAAACGTATTTTAATTTTGTTTTTAGACCCAATGAAAAAAATCTTTTGAAAGATGCCAAACTTAAAATTTCAAATGAGTTTTATCCAATTTCTTCCAGACGGCCCAAACTTAGACGATCTACATCACAAAAAATAATAAAACATTTCATAACGCTTGGTGTTGATGTTTTTGTTACTGCAGATGTTATGTTTTATACTATCGAAATAGCCCAAAGTTACACGGATGAGAAATTCATAACCCAAGAAAGTTTTTATAAAAGCATGTTCAATTCTTTTGAGCAAGCCATTATTTTTTGTGTTGAAAATGGAATCATTGACGATTTTAAAAATAGGGCAGAAGCCATTATAAATGAATCAATTTCTCAAAAATGGTTGAATACCTATCAATTTCAGTCGGTAGCCGAACGTTATTTTTATTAATAATTTATTAAAACCGTGATCAGAACTCTTTTTTAGTCTATTTTTGCAAAAATTGATAAAATATAGATGTCTAGAATACAATTAAAATTAAATGAAGAAGATAAAAAAGAGTTATATAATTATCAAAAAAGTGACATTGATCGCATTTTTGAGCGATTAGATAATGCATCGTCTGACTATCATTTATTGTATCAATTACCAACAGGAGGGGGGAAGACCGTTATTTTTTCTGAAATCACAAGACGCTATTTAGAACGATTTAACAAAAAAGTAGTTGTTTTAACGCATAGAATTGAATTATGTAAGCAAACTTCCAAAATGCTTTCATCGTTTGATGTTAAAAATAAAATCATCAACAGTTCTATCAAAGAATTGCCAGACCAAGATGAATATTCTTGTTTTGTTGCTATGATTGAAACGCTTAAAAACAGATTGAACGACGAAAAACTTGAAATTGAAAATATTGGATTAGTAATTATTGATGAGGCGCATTTCAATTCTTTTAGAAAGTTATTTAGTACTTTCAAAAACACTTTTATTTTAGGAGTAACAGCCACACCGTTGAGTTCGAATGTGAAATTACCAATGTATCAAAATTATGATGAGTTAATTGTTGGTGATACTATTCAAAATCTAATCGACAACAAATTTTTGGCAAATGCCATTACATATAGTTATAATGTTGGACTTACTTCTTTAAAAGTTGGAATTAACGGCGATTATACCGTAAAATCATCTGATGATTTGTACAGTAATATGGTTATGCAAGAAAAATTATTACATGCATACACTGAAAAATCGTTAGGTAAAAAAACCTTGATTTTTAACAACGGAATCAATACTTCTTTGCAAGTTTATGAAAGTTTTAAAAATGCGAAATTCAACATCAGACACCTTGATAATACAACCTCTGTAGAGGATAGAAAGGATATTTTAAGTTGGTTCAAAAAAACACCAGACGCCATATTGACCTCTGTTGGAATTCTTACAACCGGTTTTGACGAACCAACCGTAGAAACCATTATATTGAATCGTGCCACCAAGTCGTTAACTTTGTATTTTCAAATGATTGGCCGTGGCTCCAGAAGATTACCAAGCAAAGAAAATTTTAATGTTATAGATCTAGGAAACAATGCTTTACGTTTTGGACTTTGGAATAATCCGATAGATTGGCAACATATTTTTAAATCACCAGAATATTATTTGGAAAGTTTACGTGAAGATGCAGAAATTGAAAGTAATTTCAAATATATTATGCCTGAAGAATTAAAAATAAAGTTTTCCAAAACAGCTGATATTTTTATGGATGTTCAGGAAGAATTTAAATTTACGATTAAAAACAATATAAAAGCTAAATCAATTATTGAAAAATCGATTAAACAACATGCAACTATGTGTGTTGAAAATACAGAAGATTTAATTGAGTCCAAAAAATTAGCCAAAGAATTAATTGATGATATAGATTATCGTGTAAGAAGTTACTGTTCGTGTCTCGGAAATGTTACCAAAAATTATAGAACCTGGCTTATAGAAGATTATGTAATTAAATTGAATCTTTTAATTGGAAAACTCTATAGAATTAAAATTATGAATGAAGATTGAAAATCTTACTTTACTGCACTATAATTTATATTATGTAAAATAGAAATAAATGTATTAAATATTTTTTAATATTAATCTACTATTTATTTTATACTTTCACATATATTTGTACGTTATCTTTATTAAATATCTATACCAAAATTTATTATGAAAAGCATTATCTCTCAACATATTGCAGATTTTTTAAAAAGCTATCAACCATTCAATTTTTTGTCAAATGATGATTTAATTAAAATTTCTAATGCGATAAAAATAATTAATATTGAAAAAAATCAATTATTATTTAAAATCAATGATCCTTTGCATAATTGTTTTTATGTGGTTCAAACAGGATTGATTCATTTAACTTTTATATCAGATTCCGAAGAAAATATTATTGGTAAGTGTCATGAAGGTGATGTTTTTGGTTTGCGCCCCTTTTTTGCTAAAAATAATTATCAAATGAATGCAAAAGCTAGAGAAGAATCGTTGGTATTAGCTATTCCTATTGATGTTTTTAAACCCTTAATGACTAGTAACAACGGAATTTTAGATTTTTTACTAGAAAGTTTTGTTTCCAATACCAAGACCACCTATCTTAATGAAAATCAAGCTAATAGATCTGAAAGTATTCATCTTAATGAAAACCAGCAAGATACAATGTATTTTCAAAATTTAGTTTACAACAAAGACCCGCTAAAGGTTGAAATAAATTCTAGAATCAAAGAGGCAGCCCAACTCATGACAGACCAATTTGCAAACAGTGTTGTGGTTGTTGAAAACGGTTTTCCTGTGGGTATGGTTACTGATGCTGATTTTAGAGCTAAAGTTGCAACCGGTCGTTTTGAAATTTTTGCAGCAATCGACAAAGTAATGTCCTCTCCTGTTGTTACGGTTATTGATAATATTAGTATGGAAGAAGCGCAATTAGTGATGCTTAAAAATGATGTTACACATTTGTGTGTAACTCATGATGGTACAGATAAATCTGCCATTAAAGGCGTTATTTCTGAACATGATTTGGTTGTTGCACAAGCTAACAATCCGGGCGTACTTTTGAAACAGATTAAAAAATCACAGTCATCAAAGGACCTAGAATTGGTTCGAAAAAAGTTGTCAGAAATTATTCAAAGTTCTGTTTTCAAAAACATACCATTGCCTAATATTTTTAGTGTTTCTGGCGAAATTATGCTTGCTATATTAAAACGAGCTGTCGAATTATCATTATTGGAATTGGGCTCACCTCCTACTCGTTTTGCTTATTTTGCAACTGGAAGTCAGGGTCGTAAAGAACAATTATTATTTACAGATCAAAATAGTTTTTTAGTTTTTGAAGATGTTTCGGAAGATAAATACCGAGATGTTAAAGACTATTTTGTTAAATTATCAATCAAAACTACCGCTATTATGGAAAAAGTTGGTTTTGAAATTCCAAAAAACGGCACCGTTTCTAGTTCTTTATCAAATTGTAAGTCCTTGACTGAATGGAAAAAACAATATTTTAATTGGATAAATACTCCAGGTGAAAATTCTGAGGATATTAATAGTATTTTCTTCGATTTAGAAATTGTTATTGGTGATCAAAAAATAGAAGATTCGATAACAGAAACTATTTATGATAAAATAAATACCAAAACATTATTTTTTGATTTTTTAGGAAATGATGCCCTCAAAAGACCTGTTCCGTTAAATTTTTTCAAAAAATTCAATCTTGAAGAAACAGGAAACAATAAAGGTTTATTTGATATTAAAAACAGAGCATTATCTCCCTTAATTGCATCTGCTAGATTATTGACTTTAAATATGAGCATCAAAGGTATCAACAATACTTATTTTCGTTTCAAGCAATTAGCCATCATCGATACTAAACATTCTGAAATATATTTAAACTGTGCCGAAGCATTTCTTGATTTGTATAAATTCAAAGTTAAAGAGGGGTTGAAAAATGATAATTCTGGACAATTCATTAACATTGAAGAATTGAATAAAATAGATAAAGAGAAACTTAAAAACGCTTTGACTCCAATGCGTGAATTAGAAGAATTAATAAAAGATAAGTTTCAATTAACCCAATTTTCATAATAATGATTGACTGGCTAAAAAATATCAAAAAAGAATATCCAGATTTTTGGAAAAATTACTTAAAATCATTCGATCAAAAATCAAATAAGTATGTGGCTTTTACTCTTGAAACCACTGGATTAGATTGTGATGAAGATGTCATTTTATCAATCGGTGCCATTGCCATTGATAACAATCAAATTGCTGTGGGAAGTAGTTTCGAAATAGCCATTTCACAACATCATTTTTTTAATAAAAAAGGAATGATGGAGCAACCCGCAAACATGGAGCTTTATAAAATGGAAGAGCATCAAGCTATTGAAGCGTTTGTAACATTTATAGAAAACGCAACATTGGTTGGTCATAGAGTTGATTTTGATATAGAAATAATCAATGTTGCTTTAGAAAAAATGGGATGCGGATCATTAAAAAATGAAGCTTTTGATACTGAAGTAATGCACAAAAAGTTGGCTGATATTGATGATAAAGATTTTGCAATAAATCAATTAACTTCTATATATAAAATTCCAACACCTGTTCATCAATCGGTTGCAACCGATTCTTTTGTTTTAAGTATTTTATTTTTAAAATTAAAACAAAAATTGGGATTAAAGTAAGCAAACAATTTTCTCAAATCTTCCATGATTACTAATTGAAACAGGATTTGAATCATTTTTTAAAAACGGAATGCCATTCATTTTAATGATTTCCGTATTTCGATTTTGGTATGAAATTCTTTCAAAATCATTTAAATTTAATACTGATATGGTATGTAAGAAATAGGAATTAATTTCAGTTTTTGTATAATAAAAAACATCTTGAAACTTCAAAGTTCCTATAGATTGTCCTAAATCTAAACACTCAAATTGAACAGGATTATAAGTTCTAATGCCACTTATTCGATTGTAAATTTTATAGGCTGCTTCTTTCCTACTCCATAAATTCCATACCATTTGATCAGAATTTTCCGAATTAAGAATAAGCAATTGTTCGTTTTTTGTAAATATTTTATCTAAATATCCTTTTCTTTTCCAATTGCTTTGTCTTTTTGCTAATTCCAAATCCACAATGTCATTTCCTATCATTTCTCAGCTAATTTGCTTTTAATTATTTCTAAAGTAGCTTGGATAGTCAACATTTTTTCCATCGATTGGGTGTCAATTATTATGGCAAATGCTTCTTCAACATCTAAAATGATATCAACTAAATTAGCAGAATTAATATTCAAATCAGTAATAAAATCGGTAGTTTCGGATAAATTATCAAAAGCCTTATGATTGTTTACGTAAGGCTTAATAATTTCTTTTAATTTTGAAATTGTTTCTTCTTTATTCATGTTTAAATTATTTAGTGATGAAATTTTTTAAATACGACACATCCATTTACATCACCAAAACCAAAACTGGCTTTGATAATAATGTTCAAATCTTTTTCTATCAGTTGTTGCGGAATACAATTTTGGTCAATTATTGCTGTAATTTCTGGATTCAAATCAGAGCAATTTGTGTTCGGAAAAATAAAACCTTCTTTCAACTGCAAAACCGTTGCCACACTTTCAATACTTCCTGCGCCGGCCAAACAATGTCCAATCATTGATTTTAGTGAATTTATATACGGAAAATCGGTTCCTTTACTGTTCAATGCACTACTCCAATTTTCAATTTCTAAACTATCTTTTGAGGTTGCTGTTAAGTGACCATTAATAGCATCAATGTCGTTAGCTGAAATTCCAGAGTTTATTATTGCTTTTGTTATGCAATTTTGCACTGCAGTCGGATTAGGTGCGGTCATGGTTCCTGCTCCTCGTTGACCTCCCGAATTGACATTGCCACCCAAAACTTCCGCATAAATTTTTGCACCACGAAGTAACGCACTTTCCAAATCTTCCAACACTAATACCCCTGCCCCACTGCCAGGTACAAATCCGGAAGCGCTTTCACTCATTGGCCTTGAGCCACTTTCAGGTGAATTATTATGTTTATAAGTGCAGACTTTCATTGCATCAAAACCTCCCCAAATGTAAGGTCCCGAATCACTCGTACTTCCTGAAATCATTCGTTTGGCTTGACCCGATTTAATTCTTTCGTAAGCTATCAAAATGCTTTCTGTTCCTGTCGTACAAGCCGATGAATTGGTTGAAACTTGATTTCCTAAACCCAATTTTCCTCCTAAATAAGCGCTTACGCCACTGTTCATGGTTTGTGCAACGGCTGTGCTTCCTAATTTTCGTGTTTCAAAAGCATCAATTTTGTAAATACTTTCTCTAAATTTTTCAATACCAGAAGTACCCGCTCCAAAAATAGTTCCGCTCTCCCAATCGGGTTCATTAAAGTTATTAATTGGCATTCCTGCGTCGTTCCAAGCCTCCATTCCAGCAATAACTCCATATAATATTCCGGATGAATTGAAATTTCTTAATTCTAATTCTGTAAAATAGTTAGCTATCAATTCTGCAGAAACTTTCGGAGTTCCCGATATTTGACACGAAAATTGGAGCCGTTCCAATTCGGCATTGTGTTCAATTCCTGAAATACCATTTTTTATGGAATGAGTAAAATCGGAAAGTCCTACTCCATTTGGAGCAACTACGCCAAGTCCTGTTATTACTACTCTTCTATCCATTTATTCGAATAATTTATTATAAATTAAATAATAATTCCAGCAATTTCTCCACGGCAAACGATTTCTTGTTTTGCATTTTTCATGGTTACTTTACATTTCAATTTACCAAAACGAAAGTACATTTTTTCTGAAATTACCGTTACTTTTTCTGAAGGGAAAACAGGTTTTAAAAAATCCATATTCGTTGATGTTAAGGCAATTGAATTGTTTTTATTAAACTCTTTGTCTAATAAATAAATGCCCAAACAAACCAATCCGATTTGCGCCATAACTTCAGTTAAAATTACTCCAGGTGTAACAGGTTTTTCTTTAAAATGACCTTTGTAAAACTCTAAATTTTCATCAAATGTAAAGGTGCCCACTACTCCATTTTCATCTATTGATAGAATTTCATCAACAAACAAAAAAGGTTCTGAATACGGTAATTTAGCTATTATTTCTTGATTAGTCAAAACAATGATTTTTTACAAATTAAAAACGTAATAAAACTCTTTGTGCAGAAAAACCAGGTCCAAAACTCAACATTAAACCCAGATCGCCTTTTTGAGGATCTTTTCCCATAATTTGTTCTAAAACATATAAAACGGTAGCGCTCGACATATTGCCATACAATTTCAAAACTTCTTTAGTATCGTTGATATTTTTACCTAAATCAGAAAATAAATCTTCTACGGTTTGCACAATTTTTTTTCCACCTGGGTGAAATATTAAATGCTCAATATCTTCAATTTTAAAATTATTTTTCGCTAAAAAAGGGTGTATTATATCCGGAAAATGTGAAGCAATTGTATTTGGAACTTCCACATCTAAAACCATTTGTAATCCGGAGTTGGTGAGTTGAAACCCCATCATATCTATAGCATCGTAAAAATGATACATTTCTTCATATAAAATTTCAGGACCTTCCTCCTCTTCACAAGAAGAAAGCAAAACGCAGGCAGCTCCATCTCCAAAAATGGCAGCACTTACAATGTTTGCCATCGAGAAATCATTCAATTGAAAAGTGGCTGTCGGACTTTCTACTGCAATTACGGCAGCTTTTTTTCCTGGATTTGCTTGTAAGAAATTTTTAGCATAAATTATTCCTGAAATTCCTGCCGCGCAACCCATTTCGGTAACGGGCAAACGAACTATGTCTTGACGCAATTTTAACTTGTTAATCAAGTAAGCATCCAATGACGGAATCATAATTCCGGTGCAACTTACGGTAATAATATAATCCAAATCTTCTGGATTCCATTTTGCTTTAACCAACGCTTTTTCTAAAACTTTTTCACCCAAATCAATGACTTCCCTTACATAAATTGCGTTTCGTTCTTCAAAAGAAGTATGTGTAAAAACTTCTATTGGATCCATAATGGAATACCGTTTATCAACTGCCGCTCCTTCAAAAATTTTCTTTACTTTTCGAATAAATCGTGGCTCTTGATCCAATAACCAAGTATCTAAAAAAGGAAAAATTTCTTCAGTAGTTCTTGAAAATTTCGGTAATTGTTTACAGACCGTTTTAATTTTTACACTCATTTTTATTAGATTTAAAATCTATTTTTATTTATAATTTTAAAAGATACATCTTTATAAACACAAATTTCATCAATATTCACTAATTTTAAAATCTTGTGTTTATTTTAAAATGATCCATTGGTATCTGAAAGCCCATTTCCAATGAATGGAATACTTTTTAAAACCTAATTTCTTTGAAAATGTTATCAATTCTTCTTTTATAAAACCGCGTAAAATAGAGGTCAATCCGTCTTCTCGAGACATTGAATTTAAACCAAATAGAAAGCAAATAATTTGAAATAATCGATAAGCAGTGCTGCTTCTGTGCAAATCATTGATTACAATTCCAATTTTTGAATGGGTATTAAATGTAGTCAATAAATTTTCTATTTCATTATTTTTAAAATGATGTAAGGTCAAGGTGCATAAAAGTATATCGCTATTTAATTGGCTAAAATCGTACTCAAAAATATTTTCACATTTGTAACTAATATTTGGATACAATTCAGATAATTTTTCGGCGTGTTTAATGGTAAATGCATTGGCATCGATTCCAATTAAATTGAATTTATAGTTGTTATCTTTTGCATAATTTGATAAGTACCGTAACATGTCACCATTTCCACAACCAATATCAACAATAGTTATCAATCTTGATTTTGGTTCTTTTGAAATCATCTCTTTTACCCCATTCAATGTCAATGAATTACCGCCTAGCAACTGATTAATTTTGGCAATTTTATCCAAAGCTTCTCGCAATACTTCGCCTTCCAAATTGAAATCGTCCATTATTTCGGGAGTATCAGTTCTGTATTTCGTGTTTATTGACATATTTGAGTTATAGAATTGGCTTTCCGTGAGTTTTTTTAATAATGATAGGCAATAAATACGGAATTTTTACTAATGTACGCATTAAAATTGATGAAATTATAGGCTTCTGTAAAATTTTTGCTAAAAAACGACCGGTTTTTAATCTTTTCTCAAAATTAAACTTCCATTTTTTACTGTATTGCTCTTCTAATGAAGTTCTTGAATTACAATTACTTTCATAGTAATTAAATACCAATTCCGATGCAATTTTGGCACTATGTATTGCCATTGCCATTCCGTTTCCACATAGCGGATGAATCAAACCTGCTGTATCGCCAATCATCAAAATATGATTTTCAACAGCTTCTTTTTTATCAAAAGATATTTGTCCAATGGATAGTGGTTTTTCAAAAATCAACGTGCAATTTTCATATAGTTTTTTCAAATGTGGATTTTTTGTAAGAACTATTTTTTGAAAATCCTCATTATTTTTATGTAATTTATATGCTTCATAACTAGTTATATAACAAACGTTTATAGCATTATTTTCAACTTTAGAAACACCGCAATAGCCGCCATTAAAATTATGCAAGCCTACCAAATCATTAGGGAAATCGCCACTATAATGAGACTTTATAGCAAGCCAATGTGATTTTTCTTGAATAAAATTTCGATTTAATTTAACGTCCATATTTGAACGTTTTCCAAAAGCGCCGAGAACTACTTTAGATTTAAATAGAGTTCCAACTGAAGTTGTAACTTCAAATTCATCTTCTTTAAAAACGACATTTTCAACAGTTTCATGTATAAAAACGCAGCCCATGGAAATTGCTAATTTGTACAAATGAAAATCTAAAGTGTACCTGCTAATTCCGAAACCACCCAGAGGTAAATCAGTTGAAATTGTTGTTCCGTTTTGAGAAGAAAATTGAAGTTTATTTATGAAAGTAGGTTTAAGTTTTGCAATGTCAACCCCGAGCCATTCAAAATATGGAAGTACTTCATTAGAAATATATTCCCCACAAACCTTATGTTTTGGATAACTATTTTTCTCGATTACAGTTACTTGAAGCCCTAGTTTAGATAAATGGATTGCAGCCGTTAAACCCGCTAAACCTCCTCCTAAAATTAAAACCTCCTTATTATTTGTCATGTTTTTGAAAATTCAGCGAATTGAATTATTAAAAATAGTAACATCAAAAATATTTTACTATTTGAAAGTTATAAGGATTATCATCAAATATAGTAAATATATTTCTGAATAATCCTTACAACTTGCAACAATAGCTATTTATAAAAAAGAAGTTTTTATAAAATTGAAAAACTACACCTTACCATCTTTTATTTCATCTACAATTTCTGGATTTAATAATGTAGAAATATCGCCAAAATTTGAAAAATCACCTTCTGCAATTTTTCTTAATATTCGTCTCATGATTTTTCCAGAACGCGTTTTAGGTAATCCTGAAACAAATTGAATCTTGTCCAATTTAGCTATAGGCCCAATTTGATCAGATATCAATTGATTGATCTCTTTGGACAAGTTTTCTTGATTTCTACTTTCGCCAATTTCTTTTAAAATGACAAAACCATACAAGGCATTTCCTTTAATATCATGAGGGAAACCAACAATAGCACTTTCTGCCACAGCTGGGTGCTCATTGATGGCGTCTTCTATAGGAGCTGTTCCAAGATTATGACCAGAAACAATTATAACATCATCGACTCTTCCTGTAATTCTATAGTATCCAACTTCATCACGAAGTGCCCCATCGCCAGTGAAATATTTTCCTGGAAATGCAGTGAAATAAGTTTCTTTAAATCTTTGGTGATCACCCCAAATGGTACGTGCCATTGATGGCCATGGAAACTTGATACATAAGGCACCTGATACTTGATTGTCTTCAATTTCATTTCGTAATTCGTCCATTAAAACGGGTTGAATTCCGGGTAATGGTAAAGACGCATAGGTTGGTTTTGTGGGTGTTACAAATGGTATTGGTGAAATCATGATTCCACCAGTTTCAGTTTGCCACCAAGTATCAACCAATGGGCATCGCTTTCCTCCCACATGGTCATTATACCAATGCCAAGCTTCTTCATTGATTGGTTCTCCAACAGATCCGATTACTTTTAATGATTTTAAAGGAAATTTTTGAACATAATCTAAACTTTCTTTTGCTAATGCTCTAATCGCTGTAGGTGCTGTGTAAAATTGGGTAATTTTGTGTTTTTCAATTACTTCCCAAAAACGACTAAAGTCTGGATATGAAGGCACACCTTCAAAAATAACGGTAGTTGCACCATTCAATAAAGGTCCGTATAAAATATAAGAATGTCCAGTAATCCAACCAATATCTGCAGTACACCAATAAATGTCGTTTTCTTCATAATTGAAAACATTTTTGAAAGTATAAGCAGTATAAACCATGTATCCTGCAGTTGTGTGCAGCATCCCTTTTGGTTTTCCTGTAGAGCCAGAAGTATATAAAATAAACAAAGGATCTTCAGCATCCATTATTTCAGCCACATTATTAGGAATAGCGGCGTCTAGTAACGGTTGTAACCAAAGGTCGCGACCTTCTTTCATATTTATATTTGTATCAGTTCTTTTGGCAACTAATACTTTTTCAACACATGGCGTTTTTTCTAAAGCTTCATCCACAATGCCTTTTAAATCAATTGTTTTATTACCTCTAAATCCTCCGTCAGATGTGATGACCATTTTACATTCACAATCATTGATTCTTGCTGCTACTGCAGAAGCTGAAAATCCAGCAAAAACTACAGAATGAACTGCTCCAATTCTGGCACAAGCTAAAATTGAAACCGCCAATTCAGGAATCATGGGAAGATAAATGCATACTCTATCGCCCTTTTTAATTCCTTGTTCTCTTAAAACATTGGCAAATTTTGCAACTCTTGCATACAAATCATTGTAAGATATATGCTGCGCATCTTCTTTAGGATCATTTGGTTCAAAAATAATGGCCGTTTTGTCACCTCTTTTGGCTAAATGTCTGTCAATACAATTCTTAGTCATATTGACTTTAGCACCTAGAAACCATTCAAATTTGGCTTCTTGCATATCAAATTCAAAAACTTTATCCCATTTTTGATACCAAGTAAAGTTTTCATCTGCTATTTTATCCCAAAATTTTCTTGGTTCTCTTACCGATTTTTTATACATTTTGAAATAGTTTTCTAAATCGTGTATTTTATAGTAACTCATTGTATTTAATGTTTTAATGACTTTATTTGTTGTAAATATAAAAATTCTTATGGTAATGAAAATATTTTTTTTGCTAATTTAATATATATAAAATATTCGAATTATTCTTTTTTGTTAACCTATTATTAAATTATGTGAACTTTGTTTAAAAATCAAGCAAGTAATTCTGAAACTTTTTCAATTACTTTTTTGATAGAAAACGGTTTTGTTAAATAAGCATCAGCGCCAAGCGACAATCCTTTTTCAATATCACTTTCTTTATTTTTAGCTGAAAGAAAAATTATTTTAGTTTTTGATAGTTTATCGTTGTTTTTTATTTGTTCAATTGTTGCATAGCCATCTACCATTGGCATCATTACATCCAAAATAATTAAATCAGGATATACTGATTTTACAATATCTAATGCTTCTTGACCATCTCTTGCTATAAATACTTCATAATTATTTTTTTTAAAAGTATATTCCAAAGTCATAACAATATTGGGTTCGTCATCAACAATTAGTATCTTTTTCATTTTAGTTGGTGTTTTTTGTTGGTAATGTAAAAGCTATACACGCTCCATTTTCTGATGGGTTAACATATATTTTTCCTTTATGATGTTCTATAATTTGTTTACAAATGGCTAACCCTAAGCCACTTCCAACAGGTTTTTTTATATTTTGATTATTAGATTGGAAAAATTTCTCAAAAATTGATTCGTAGTCATTCTTATTAATCCCTTTTCCATTATCCCAAATCATCGTTTTAATTTCATCATTTATTTTTGATATTTGAATGGTAATTATGCCATTTCGTTCAGGGCAAAATTTGATTGCATTGGATATTAAGTTCGTAATAACTTGGGTTATTCTGTCTTGATCATAATAGGCTATAGCTTTAAAATTATGTTCAAAATGAACTAAAATATTTTTGTTTTTGATGAGCTGTTGTAAGGGTTCTAATGCTTTTTCTATTGTTTCAACTAAATTGTTTTTCTTTGGATAAATGGTTTGTTTTCCCGTTTCAAATTTTTCTAAATCGAGTATTTTATCAATCAATCGATTGAGTCTATCTGATTCTGAAATTATATTTTGTAGAAATTGTTTTTTTAACTCTTCTGGTATTTCATCATCATCATGTAATATTTCACTAGCAGCTCTTATTGCGGTTATCGGAGTTCTTAATTCATGCGTAACGGTATCTAAAAACTCATCTTTTTGTTTGTCTTTTTCGATTAAAGATATATTTGCATCTTGTAATTTAGCCGTAATTTCTTTTAACTCATTTGAAGTTTCCGTCAATTTTTTATTGATAATTATAGTTTCTTTAGATTCTTCTAAAATTTTTAAAACTTCAGGTAAAGAAATACGTTCTTCTTTTACAACACTAGAAATTAAAATTCGTGCAGAAGCCGTTCCGATATGTCCTGTCAATAAATTTTCAGAAAATTTGATTAATCTAGCGTCTGCTAATTCTTGATTGATATCAACATTATATTTTACATTAAAAATATTCATGGCACGTTTTGTTCGGCTTTCACCTAAAAATCGGACTAATACTTTTTCTATATCATTTCGGTAAGCTGTTCCTTTCCAGATAAATGCGTTTTCATGATTTGTTATGTACTTACTAATATCAACAAACATGTCAGCATAATTTCGCTCTCTGTAATTACCATTAAAACTTACAGAAATAGAAAAGTAGGCAAAACTATTACATAATAAACTCCAAAATAAAGCATGAGGAACAGGCTGTAAATAATCAAGTCCAAATAATTGGAAAGGTTTTAATAATTTAATTCCAAATAATCCTTCAGATACAAACACACTTTCATTAGTAAGTCCAGATGCATAAGGAATAAGTAATGTATAAATACAAACTAAAAATCCAATTAAAATACTATAAACTGCTCCTATTCTAGAACCACGTTTCCAGAAAAGAGCACCGAAAAAAGCAGGTGCTAATTGAGCAATGATTACAAAAGCAATCATTCCAATTGATACTAAGTTATAGTCTAATCCAAAAAAACGATAAATAAAATAAGCAAAGATAATTATGGTGAAAATACTAATTTTACGGGTATTTAATATCGTTTTATTACTGATTAATTCGGCTTCATTTAATTTTCCTAATAAATTATAGGGAATTAAAATATTGTTTGTAACCATCGTGGCGAGTCCAATTGAGGATACTACAATCATGGATATAGCAGCTGAAAAACCACCTAAAAAAACCATAACAGTAAGCGTTTTTTGATTAAATAATTGAGGAATTAGTAAAGAATACGTATCTGAATTTACCAACTGTCCATCAAAAAGAATGGTTCCACCCCAAGCTATCGGGTATACAAATATATTGAAAATTAAAAGATAAAGTGGGAAAAACCAAATGGCTGTATTTATATGCTTTTCTCTGTTATTTTCAACCACTGAAACTTGAAATTGTCTTGGTAGTAAAAAAATGGCAAACATCGATAAAACGCAAAGTAAAAACCAATTGATTGCTTGTGGCAAACCACCAATTGTATTTTTTTCTCTAAAATCTTTAAGTAAGGATGCTTTTTGATATACATCATCAAATCCATCAAAAACAAAAAAAGTAACATAAACACCAATGATAACAAAAAAGATTAATTTTAAAATGCTTTCCATAGCAACAGCCGTTACAATTCCTTTTCTTTTTTCTGAAGCATCAGCATAACGGGTTCCATAATAAGAAGCAAAAAGTGCTAAAGCAACAGCAACATAAGTTGTAGTATCATCAAAAACATACGAGTTTATTTTAGTTTTGGTTACAATATGAAACGTTTCTGAAATTGCTTTTAATTGTAAAGCTATATAAGGTAAAATTCCAGTGAGGCAAACAACTGTTACAATAGCACCAAGAAAACGACTGTTTCCATACCTAAGCGAAATAAAATCAGCAATAGACGCTATTTTATTAATTCTCGATATTCGTATTATTTTTTTTAATATTAAAATCCATGAAGGTGCAATGATAATTGGTCCTAAATAAATAGGTAAATAAGATAATCCGCTGTCAGCTGCTACGCCAATACTGCCATAATATGTCCAAGCCGTACAATATACAGCTAATGATAAAGAATATATATAAGGATTGTTTGTCCATTTGTTATTTTCTCTTTTCTCTGCCCAATGTGCAATTAAAAAAAGAAAACCTAGATAAAGTGAAAGTATGATTAAAAGCAAAAAACTATTCATTATACCTGTTTACAATTAATAATGAAATTAAAATTGAAAATAATGTTATTGAAAAAAAGTAGATGTAAATAGCCGGAATTCCATAAATACTTTGACTTGAATCAAATAATAATACAATTGGCATATTGAATCCAATTAGTAATAAAACGGAAATAATCAGCAATTTATGTTGATGTCTTTTTTTCATCTGTAATTAATAATTTTAAATCTTTTTTAATTTATTAAAAATAAACAAATATTTTCAAATAATGAAATTCAATTTGCTAATTTAGTATAGTTAATAATATTAAAAAAACCTCTGAAAATATCAGAGGTTTTTAATAACAATTTAACCACTATTTTTCATCATATTCACCAGAAAGGCAATAAGATCCAAATTTGAATAATCCATAAGCAATCAATGGACATAAAATAAATGTATAAATAATGGCCGGAACTAACTTTTCACCTCCAGCTTTCCACATACCTAATGCCTGATTTATAAAAAGATAATATACTGCAACGGCACCAATTGCCATCCAAACGATTCCTAAAAGTCTTTTAATTTGATTCATTTTTTTAATTTTTAAAAGTTATTAATCATGAACATTTCTGTCATCTGATTTTAAATATACAATTCCAATTACCAAACAAACTGCAGCTACAATAATTGGATACCAAAGTCCTTCTAAATAAGGCTTGTCGTATGGTAAAACAGAACCTGCTTCTTTTGCAATATCATTTGCTTTTTTAGCATTCAAAGCTAAGAACGTAGCAACAGCTGGTAGTAATCCTCCAAAGATACCATTTCCAACATGGTACGGCAAACTCATTGACGTATATCTAATTTGTGCAGGAAACATTTCTACTAAAAATGCTGCTATCGGTCCGTAAACCATAGTTACAAATAAAACTTGAATTAAGACCATTAAAATTAAATGCCATTTAACATCGTCTGTAATGTTTTTCACTACCTCTACACCATGTTTTACACTTACTCCTGTTGGATGATGTTTTGCACCCGGCCCTTCAGTAAAGACACCTAATGCTACAGCAGCCAATGTATCTACTTTTGCTGGTTTTTCATCTGGTTTTAAAGTGTTTTTTAATTTAATTGTATGAACGGTTGCAACAGTATCTTTGGTAGTTGTATATTTTATCCAAACTTCATTCTTGTTATTAGCTTTAGCATCAAATTCAATAGCTTTGTCAGAAAACAATGTGTCGACAACTGTATAATGGAATTTCGCTCCCGTATTATACAATGAATCCGATTTAGTTGCTACAAAAATTTTGGTTTTTTTAATCGTAGGATCTTTTTTATCAACTTCCGTTTTGATTTCAGCAATTGGGCTACCAATAACTTTACAGCTATCAATGACCAACGTGTTACCCATTTTTTTCATTGATTTTTCACTAGCCGATTCAAACATTGAAGTGTAAATTGGTCGGTAAGCAAAAATTGCTAAAAACATTCCAAACATCATGATCCATTTTCTACTCATTTTATCTGATAACCATCCGAATAAAACAAAGAAAGGAGTTCCTAATGCTAATGAAATTAACATAATATTATCGGCAATATCTTTATCTATACTCATGGTTTTCTCAATAAAACTCATCGCATAAAACTGACCCGTATACCAAACAACACCTTGCCCCATGGTAGCTCCAAATAATGCTAATAAAACAAATTTGAAGTTAAGTTTATTACCAAAACTCTCTTTTAATGGATTGGTAGAAATTTTTCCTTCTTCTTTCACTTTTGTGAAAACCGGAGATTCGTGCATGTTTCTTCTAATGATATATGAAATACCAATCATGATGATAGAAACCCAAAATGGTATTCTCCAACCCCATTCAGTAAAATCTTCTTTTGACAACGAGTGTCTTGTAATATAAATTACTATTAATGAAATAAATAATCCTAAAGTTGCAGTTGTTTGAATCCAAGATGTAAAGAAACCTCTTCTATGGTTTGGCGAGTGTTCAGCAACATAGGTTGCTGCTCCACCATATTCACCACCAAGAGCTAAACCTTGAAGTAAACGCAAAACCAATACTAAAAACGGTGCAAAATATCCAATTGTTTCAAATGCGGGTACACATCCAATTAAAAATGTTGCACCACCCATTAACAATAAGGTTACCATAAACGTATATTTACGTCCAATCAAATCGCCTAATCGTCCGAAGAAAATAGCCCCAAAAGGACGTACTACAAATCCTGCAGCAAAGGTTGCAAGTGTTGACAAAAACGCCGCTGTTGGATTGTCGGGCGGAAAGAATTTTGTTGATAGCAAAGTTGCTAAACTACCGAAGATATAAAAATCATACCATTCGATCATTGTTCCCATTGAAGAAGCTGAAATTACTTTCCAGATTCCTTTTGTTGATTTATCACTCATATTTATATGTATTATTAAATTATTTTAAAGATATATTTGAAGCTGAACAATTAATTCTCCTTTGCTTGATTCAATATTATTTACAGCTGAGTAAACTGGACGTGTAGAATATTGAGTTGTAATTTTTGCATGATGACCATCTAAGAAAAAGTTGGCACCTATGTCAAATTGGCTACTTGCTTTATCTAATGCATCAAAATTTTTATAAGTGTAAGCACCAAATGGTTGGATTCTAACTTTTGGTTTTTCGTTTTTGTTTGGCAATAAAACTCCAGCTTGTGTGTACCAGATATTTCCACTTCCAATTAACGGTTGTAAATTTCCAGCACCAGCCAAAGCTGTGGTACCTGTATAAGATGGATTGGCTATTCCTTCATTCATGATACCTAAATTTCTTAAATAATTTGGACCAAAATCATAATTATAAAAAACACTATAAGCAGTAAGGGCCATTTTCTTTTCTTTAGCTCCAATTGGCATATCAACAAAAACATCTCCTGAAAAAAGATTAATTGAATGCTCTTCTTTAATTCCGTTAACCGATGTTTGGGTGCTTTTTGGAGCATTATAAAAACCAGCTCCAACATTCAACATTTTTTTGGTTCCTAAATAGGTTCCAACTTTAAACGGTAATAAATTTGACTCTTTATCAAAAAATTGGTATTCAACATATCCAGCTTTTGACCATTGCGTAACATTATTATTGTCAACTGCTTTTGCTAGAGATGCATTTGTAACATTTACAGGCGTTTGGTTTGTTGAAAATGGTTTGTTAATACTAAAACGATATTCAAATTTATTGTATTTACCTTTTGCAAAAACACCCATTTGTCTAGCAAATTGATCGGAGTTTTCAATTAATGGCCAATTAAAAATGGGAGCGTCAACCGTCAAATAATTTAAAGTCGATGACATTGTCATGCGTGAAAGCCCCATATAATAATGTAATCCTGCTCCAACAGACAAACTAAATGGCTTTGATTCTTTTGGTAACACAACGGCATATTCATTCCATGCATCATGAAAAAATATACCTGGTTTTTTTCCTGCACCATAACCTCCTGTTCCAGCAGAACCTGATGCTCCGCCATTAATAAATGTTTGATTGTTTATACCAATGTGTGTTACAATCATGTATCTCGGTGAGATTTGCGCATAGGCTAGCAACCTTAAACGTCTTAACCCTGCGTCTTCAAATTTTGAAACATTTTCGTCTCCAATTAAAGTGCCAGGATTCAATTCTGTAGAACGAAGCCAAATTTGATTCCATGTAATAAATCGCATGTATTTGGTTCCTTCAGGATTCAAATTAAATTTCATTCCGCCGCCATAATCAGGCGATCCTTGCGAGAAAGAAAGTGCCGTAACAAATAATCCGGCTAGTAGTATAACTTTTTTCATGTTTAAATAATTTGGTTAATAATGCTTAATTGCTCGACCAAATTCTAAAATTTTGTTAATGAAAAAAATTATAGTATATATTTATGTAAACTGCTATAGTTAATCTTTGAAACGTTCCCATTTTATTAGCATGAACTTATCGCCAAGCTCTGTTATTATCATTCCAGCACCTTTCAATTGATCCTTGTTTTTAAGAAATTCAACCAATTCTAAATGATTGTAGATTTTATAAGTAGGATGATAATCGGTATGATTGGGCTTCGTTACTTTAAACTCTTTTACCCAATTACTCACTGTGACATGAGAAACGCCAATTATACGTTCTATCTCTCTGTAACTCAACCCTTCCAAGAATAATTGCAAAGCTTTAGTAACATAGTAGCTATCAATCTTTTTTCCTAATTTATTAACGGTGAAATAATAGTTACATTTTTTACATAAAAACCTTTGTCTATCTTTGATTACACCACTTTTGACAATAGAATCGCCTTGACATTTTGGACATGCTAAAATTTCCATATATATAAATTTTGCATAAATATACTAATTTAGCAATAAATACAAAAATTAATATCAAAAAATTTTTTTACTATTTTTTTACTTAATTGATTTATGAAGTGTTTTCATTAAATTAAATGTAATAAATTTACTAAATTATATATTTCTTAAATTTTAAAATTAAAATAATTAATGTATTATTGTGGAAAAATTAATTTACTTTATTTTTACATTTTTATAAAAATATTTATACCATGCAATTCGATATTCAAAATACAGATGCTTCAATTTTATATAAATTATTAACGGGAACAATTATTCCAAGACCTATTGGCTGGATTTCAACAATTGATGAAAACGGAATTAATAATTTAGCACCTTTTTCCTATTTTAATATGGTGTCTAGCGATCCTCCTTGTTTGATGTTCTCTACACGAAGAGACGATAATAAAAATAAAGACACACTAAATAATGTTTTGCAAAACAATCAGTTTGTAGTTAATTTAGTTACCATTGATGTTGTAGAACAAATGAACACTACATCGGCTCCTGTAGCTGCTTCAGTAGATGAATTTGAATTGGCTAACATCACTCCTATTGATTCTGTTTTTGTTAAACCAAAGAGAGTAAAAGAAAGTTTAGTACATTTTGAATGCGAAAAAATACACCACTATTTTTTAGATAATGAAACAGGTGGCGGTGCGTGTGTTATCATAGGAAAAGTCATTACTATGCACATTGACGATTCCATTTTGATGGAAAATCATAAAATTAATTTAGAAAAATACAAACCTGTTGCACGTTTAGCAGGTTCAAATTATAGTACATTAGGCGAATTATTTCAAATAAAAAGACAATAAAAATGAGTGCTAAAGGGCTTAAAATAACAGTTATTGGTGGTGGTCCTGGCGGACTTTACTTTTCGATATTAACCAAAAAAGCAATGCCACATTGCCAAATCGATATTTACGAAAGAAACAAACCAGATGATAGTTTTGGATTTGGTGTTGTGTTTTCAGATGAAACTTTGGGCGAATTTTTAAAACGCGATATGCAATCGTATGAATTAATCCGAAGTAAATTTGCGTATTGGGACGATATCATAATTGCAAGAGATGGCGAATCTGTAAATATTGCTGGAAATGGTTTTTGCGGTTGTTCTAGAAAAACACTTTTACAATTACTTCAACAACGTTGTTTGGAAGAAGGTGTAAATTTGCATTTCGAACAAAATGTAGACGATTTATCACAATTTGCAGATTCCGATATTATTCTGGCAACTGATGGAATTGGAAGTGCCATTCGAACTAAATTTCAACAGGAATTCGGAACAAAAGTCGAATTAAAAAAGAACCGTTTCGTTTGGATGGGTTCTACAAAACCGCTTGATGCCTTTACGTATTTTTTCAGAAGTACACCACACGGAACTATTGTAGCGCATTCCTATCAATATGAAGAAGGCATGAGTACGTGGATTTTTGAATGTAGTGATGAAACTTGGCAAAAACATGGTTTCGAAGTTACGAATGAAGCAGATACCATGGCGAAAATTGCCGAAATCTTCAAAGATGAATTAGATGGTCATCCGCTTATTTCAAATAAATCATATTGGCGCCAGTTTCCTCATGTTACGAATCAGAATTGGTATCATAATAACATTGTTTTATTAGGCGATGCAAAAGCTACAGCCCATTATTCCATTGGTTCAGGAACAAAACTGGCTATGGATTCCGCTATTGGTTTATCTGATGCAGTGATTGCAAACTCAAACGATGTACAAGCTGCTTTTGCGCAATATGATAAAATCCGAAGAAATACGGTTGAAATGATTCAATATGCAGCCGTCGTTTCGTTGGATTGGTTTGAAAATATGGATCGTCACATGCAACATTCATTTCAACAATTTGCTTTTGGTTGCATGACGCGTTCGAAAAAAATAACCTATGAGAATTTACGGTTAAGAGATAGTTCGTTTACAGATAAAGTTTTGGAAGAATTCAATACCAATTATAAATCCAATATCAAAAATCAATCGGCTGCATTTTCTAGTTTTAAGTTAAGAGATTTAGAGTTACAAAACCGTATTGTAATGTCGTCTATGGGACAATATGTAGCTGAAAATGGTTTAGTAAACGATTGGCATTTTCAACATTATACTTCTAGAGCCGTTGGCGGATTAGGATTAATATTAACAGAAATGACCGCCATTTCTGAAAACGGAAGAATTACTGATGGTTGCGCAGGTATTTATACTGAAAATCAAATAATTGAATGGAAACGAATTACTGATTTTATTCACCAATACACCCAAACCAAAATCGGAATTCAATTAGGACATTCAGGTAGAAAAGGCTGTTCAAAAATTCCTTGGGAAGAAAAATTTAAGGGCGAAAAATGGGAATTACATTCGGCTTCAGCCATCCCTTTTAATGAAAATTCTGATAGTCCAAAGGAGATGACGCTTGAAGACATGCAACTTATTAAAAATCAATTCGTACAAGCCACAATAAATGCTAATGAAGCTGGTTTTGACATGATTGAATTACAAGCACATCACGGATTTTTATTGGCTTCTTTTCTATCACCGTTAACAAATATTCGTAAAGATGAATTGGGTGGAAGTGTTCAAAATCGTATTAAATATCCGTTAGAAGTTTTTACAGCTATTCGTGATGTATTTCCTACGGAAAAGCCAATTTCTGTAAGAATATCCACTACCGATTGGGCAGAAAACGGCATTTCAGAAGCTGATGTTTTGGTGATCTCGGAAGCATTCAAAAAGGCTGGTGCGGATATCATTAATGTTTCAACTGGAAATACAGTTGCTGACCAAAAACCACAAACTGGAAGAATGTGGCAAACGCCATTTTCAGACGCCGTACGAAATACAGTTCAAATTCCAACGATAACTGCAGGATATATTCAAGATATTGATCAAATTAATACGATTATTCTTAACGGAAGAGCCGATTTAGTAGCACTAGGAAGGCCTTTATTATTGGATGCTAATTTTGTACGAAATGCACAAGCTTATGAACAATTTCAGGCAAATGACATTCCAAACCCTTATAAAATGGGCATTTCACATTTATATCCATTAAAAGCTGCCGAAAGAAAACAAGTAGAAGGTATGAAAAAAGCATTGAAGCCGAAGAGTAACGAAAAATAAATTACAAAAATTAAAAGCCAAAAGCCATAATCGAAAAATTTGGAATTTGGAATTTTCAAAATTGGAATTTTAAAATGGAACATTACGAAGATAATTTCGCTCAAATAAATTTGCCAAGTCAGGAATTACAACCCGACTATATTTTTACAGATTTACCACAATTTCAACATCCAAAAATGTTGAATTGCGTAGAAAAATTATTAGACATTCACATCAAAGAAGGTCGAGGAAATACTATTTGTATTCGAACCTTTGAGGAAACCTGGACGTATCAAGATTTGTATGAAAAAGCCAATCAAATTGCGCATGTTTTAGTCGAAGATTTAGGCTTACAATCTGGAAATCGTGTCTTGTTGCGTTCGGCTAATAATCCCATGATGGTCGCGTGTTGGTTTGCGGTTTTAAAAGCAGGCGGAATTGTCGTAGCTACGATGCCCTTATTGCGTGCTAAAGAAATAACCACTATAATTGATTGTGCTGAAATTTCTCATGCTTTTTGCGATAGCGATTTAGAAGAGGAAATGAACTTAGTAACTTCTGATTTTCTAAAACACATATTTTTTTACAGAAATTCCGATTTAGAAAAGTTAATAGAAAGTAAACCTAAAATATTTGACAATTATCCTTCAAACTCAAATGATGTGGCTTTGATTGGATTTACTTCAGGGACTACAGGTTTACCAAAAATGACGGCGCATTATCACAAAGATATTTTAAATATTTGCGAAGCGTTTCCAAACTATTCCTTACAACCTACTGAAAATGATATTTTTATTGGAAGTCCGCCCATTGGTTTTACTTTTGGTTTAGGTGGTTTGGTGTTGTTTCCGATGTATTTTGGCGCTTCTACTTTTCTTATCGAAAAACCTAGTCCAGATGTGTTGTTACAAGCCATTCAAGATTATAAAATCACGATTTGTTTAACAGCACCAACCGCTTGGCGAATGATTACCACTAAAATTCAAGAGTACGATATTTCGAGTTTACGAAAATGCGTTTCTGCAGGAGAAACATTACCTTTAAAAGTTTGGCAAGATTGGTATGATGCCACAGGGTTAAAAATTATTGATGGCATTGGTGCTACCGAAATGCTACATATTTTTATTTCCTCCAACGAAGAAAACATGAAACCTGGCGCAACTGGAAAAGCCATAACGGGTTACGAAGCTAAAATAATAGACCAACAAGGCAACGAATTATCAATAAATGAAACTGGAAGATTAGCGGTTCGAGGAATTACAGGTTGTAAATATTTGAATCGAGAAGAAAAACAACGCGAATACGTTGAAAACGGCTGGAACATCACAGGCGATATTTTCCGACAAGATGAAGAAGGGTATTTTCATTTTGTGGCGCGTGGCGATGATATGATTATTTCTTCAGGATATAATATTGCGGCAATTGAAGTAGAATCCGTACTTTTAACACATGAAAATATTTTGGAATGTGCTGTTGTGGGTTTACCCGATGAAGAAAGAGGTATGTTGGTTTGTGCGTATATTGTTTTAAAAGAACAACAAATGGCGACTGAAATCTTTAAAATTCAGATTCAAAATTGGTTTAAAAACAAGGCTGCACCCTATAAATATCCAAGAGTAATTAACTTTGTTGAAAATTTACCAAAAACAGAAACAGGTAAAATTCAACGATTTAAGTTGAAATAAATTAGTGAAAAGTCAATAGTAAATAGTGTCAAAAATAACAGAAATATGCAATTTTTAAAACAAGAAAAAATTCGTTTCAAACACATCGATTACGCTGGAATCGTTTTCTATCCGCGTTTTCTAGAAATGCTAAATGATTTAGTGGAAGATTGGTTTGAAGAAGCATTAGACCGTCCTTTTTCAAAAATGCACGAAACCAATGGTATTCCAACAGTTGATTTGAAAATTCAATTCAAAAACGCTGCACGTTTGGGTGAAATATTAACCAAAAAATTGTGGGTCAAAGAGTTAAAAAACTCTTCAATAATTTGTGGATTTGAGTTTGAAAACGAAAGCAATAATTTGGTTTTAGAAGGCGAAGTTACTCTTGTAAACGTTGCTTTCAACCCAGAAAGAAATGGCATCAAAGCAGTACCATTTTCAGAAGAAATGAAAATAAAAATCACGAATTATGAAAAGTAATTTATTTCGAATCTTATTACTATTGATTACCCATTCAACTGTCTTTGCGCAAGAAGAAGATCTTGAACATGCAAAAATTTTCAATAAATGTGAAATTACATACATTGATGGTCATACTATTAACGGTTACATCGCTTTTTTTCTGGAAAGTAAGAATTACGATTTAGACGAAGATGTTTATGGTAGATCCATTGAAAATATTTTCCATCTTGATGATAATGATTTTGAATTTAAAGCTACTGTTTCAGACAAATCAATCAATATGACCCAAAAAGATTTGAAAAGGATAAAAATCTTTTATGATGATTTGTCAATAAAAATATATGATTTAATGGAAATTAAAAAATTTGATAAAAATAAAAACATTATAAAATCCTCCAAAAAAGCCTGGCTTCCATTGATAAAAGAGGATGCCATTTGTTTATATCAAAAAAATATATTCGTTAATAAAATAAAAGTAAATGATTTAAAAGGTACTGAAAAACTTAAGAAAAAGACCATTCTTGGCACATTAACCTATTTAGCAAACAAACAGCAAAATGTTGCTTTTCAAATTTATGATGAAAGAAAAAATTTTCTAAAAAGAAACTTAAAATCGCCTTATTTAGCAACAGTTCTTCAATACATATTTAAAGATTGCCCTACTTTTTTAAACAAAATAATTAAAGATGATAAATTGGATCATCAACAACTTGGCGATGAGGAATCTGTTGATGAAAATCAAGATAATGACACAAATGACGAACCTATTACAAAAGAAGACAAATTCCAATTAAAAAATAAATTAACAATTGAAAGGGAATCAAAACCTTTTCTGAAATTAATCGAAGAATACAAATCAACATGCAAATGATAAATTTAATTTAAAAAATAGCGCAATAACATAAAATTAGATTCTAACCTTTTAGGGAACAAATGAAAAATAAAATTTCAGTTTATTTTCTTAATACTTAATACACGCATCTTAATTCAAAAAATATGGAATTCAAAAAAATCAAAGCAGCAACCGTACAAACATCACCTGTATTTCTTGATGTAGAAAAAACAATCGAAAAAGCCATATCATTCATCAAAGAAGCAAGTCAAAATGGAGCACAATTAATCGCTTTTCCCGAAGTGTTTATCGCTGGATATCCCTACTGGAATTGGATCATGACACCCGTTCAAGGTAGCAAATGGTATGAGAAATTATATAAATGTTCTGTTAAAACTGATGATGCTTCGATGCAACCTTTGTTTCAAGCAGCAAAAGAAAATAATATTCACATCGTAATCGGAATAAACGAACGTGGCGATTCTTATGGCGAAATTTACAACACCAATTTAATCATCGACAACCACGGAAAACTAATTGGAAAACACCGAAAGTTAGTCCCAACATGGGCTGAAAAACTAACTTGGTCGTCTGGTGATGGTTCATCGTTAAAAGTTTATGATACAGTAGTTGGCCCAATCGGAACTCTTGCTTGTGGCGAAAACACCAATACATTAGCACGTTTCACCCTACTTTCACAAGGCGAATTGGTACATATTGCAAACTATATTTCTTTGCCAGTCGCACCACCAGATTACAACATGGCAGAAGCTATTAAAATTCGTGCAGCAGCTCATTCTTTTGAAGGGAAATTGTTTACCATAGTTTCGTGTTCTACAATTTCTGAAGAAATAAAAGACGCTTTACGAGAGGATGTTCCAAATGTTGATGAACTTTTAACTAGAAAAAATTCAGCTTTTTCAGGATTTATTGGACCGAATGGTGCGGTAATTGACGAACCACTAATTGATGACGAAGGAATGGTTTACGCCGATATTGATTTAGAAAAATGCATTCAACCAAAACAAATGCACGACATTCTCGGACATTACAATAGATTTGATATTTTTGACTTAAGAGTAAATATTGCTCCTACTCGAAAGATAACGTTTATTGATAATCACGAGGAATTTAATAAAAGATAGTATTAAGATTTAAGACATTAGTATTAAGATAACTTATTATGAAAGAAAACCATTCAGACGATCAAATCGGTCGTGCAAGAGTACAAGACTCACCCGAATTAGTTGCCTATTACAAAGAACTTGAAGCTTTAGGCGCAGGTGCTTTATGGACAGTAGCCAATGACATCGAACCTTGGGAACCGCGTTCGTCGTCTGTTCCAATGCTTTGGAAATATGATGATTTACGTGATTTAGTTTTAAAATCATCCGAATTAGTTACACCCGAACAAGCAGGTCGTCGTGTGGTTTATTTAGTAAACGACAAACGTAAAGATGTTTCGGCAGCTGTGGGTTGGTTGTACACTGGAATTCAAGTTACGCGTCCAGGCGAAAGTACTTCAGCGCACCGTCACAAGGCATCGGCATTGCGATTTATAATGGAAGGCGAAGGCGGATACACGGTTGTTGATGGCAATAAAATCACATTTGAAGTCAATGATTTTGTCATAACGCCTAATTCCACTTGGCACGAACACGGAGTGGATGCTAACGGAAAAACCTGCATTTGGCAAGATGGTTTAGATATTCCGCTTGTAAACGCATTGGAAGCAAATGACTATGCTGTATATGATGGTAAGCAACCTTTAGTAAAACCGCTGAATTATTCACCAATAACGTATGGCTGTGCCGGATTAATTCCTGCTGACAAAACGTGGGACAAGCCGTATTCACCATTATTCAAATATTCTTGGAAAAACGTATATCCAGCACTTTTAGAAGCTCAAAAAGTGAACGATGTTAATCCGTTTGATGGTATTTTTATGCAATATTCTAATCCGTTAACAGGCGGACATGTGATGCAAACTATGGGAGCCGCGATGCAATTATTACCCCCGGGTTTCAAAGGAAAAGCACATAAGCATACAGGTTCGTTTGTGTATCAATGTGCGAAAGGAAAAGGTTTTTCTATTATCAACGGAATACGCTTCGATTGGAAGGAAAGAGATATTTTCTGTGTTCCGAGTTGGGCTTGGCACGAACACCACAACCTTTCCGAAACCGAAGATGCTTGCTTATTTCAATTCAACGATTTACCAGTAATTGAAAGTTTAGGGCTTTTTCAATCAAGAGATTTGGAAGAAAATAATGGACATCAGATTATTAATAAATAGATAATTGTATTTAAAAAAATAATAATTTAATATGGGAAAAAAATTAACTGTATATATGATTGATGGAACAGCTTATGGTCCAAGACTCAGTGAGATTGGAAATTGGGTTGGAAAAGCTATATATAGTCCAAGAGCTTCAATTAATAAAATAATGAGTAGAAGTGAATTCGATAATCCTGGAATATATTTTTTAAAAGGAGATCCAACTGATGAAGCATATGATGAAAAAATATATATTGGTGAAGCTGAAAATATTAAAGCAAGAATAAAACAACATTTAAGCGATCCAAATAAGGATTTTAAAGAATTATTATTTTTTGTAAGTAAAGATGAACTTTTAACTAAAACTCAAATAAGATATTTGGAATCAAGATTAGTTCAATTAGCAATTGAAGCTAAATCAGCACAAATAGATAATGGAAATTCTCCAAGTTTACCGACACTTCACGAAGCTGATATTTCTGATATGGAATATTTTCTCGAGCAAATTTCATTAATTCTTCCAGTAATGGGCTTTAATTTTTTAATTTCATCAACAGTAAAGGAACTATCAGATAATAATACAGAGAATTCTAAATTAATACATGAAACGTATTATATTAAAACAAAAACGTTCAATGCAACTATGATTGAAACAGACCAAGGTTATATTGTAACAAAAGGTAGCGAAGCTAAAAGAAGTCTTTCAAATTCATGTACAGAAACATATAAAAACATGAGAAGAAAATTAATTGATACAAAAATTATGATTGAGAATAAGGATATTTTGGTTTTTACCGAAGATGCTATTTTTAATAGTCCAAGTGCAGCTTCAAATATGATCTTAGGTAGAAATTCTAATGGATTCTCAGAATGGGTGAATCAAAAAAATCAAACTTTTAAAGAAGTACAAGAAATTAATAATTCAAATAATAATTAAAATCCTATTGACCCCTAATAGGAATTCCCCCTTTGGGGGTTAGGGGGCATTTATGAAACTACTTACCTACAAAACACAAGACACCGAGCCACGTTTGGGCTTTATTCATAACAACCAAGTTATTGATATGGAAGATTTTGGCGAAATATCCAATTTTCCATTACCAAATGATATGTTGGAATTAATTGATATGGGATTTGAAATTATTGCTGAAATTACAGAAATGATTGCGGAAACTCCTGAAAATTTCTTCGAAGAAATATCTTATGAAATGAACGAGTTAACAATTCTTGCACCTATTCAAAAACCTCGAAAAAATATCATCGGAATTGGATTAAATTACACCGAACACGTAGCTGAAAGTGCTCGTGGATTAGATACTACTGGTAAATTACCAACAAAACCAATTATTTTCTCCAAACCACCAACAACAGTTACTGGAACAAATACAGAGATTATTAAAAACACTAAATTAACTTCTCAATTAGATTGGGAATGTGAATTAGCCGTTGTGATTGCTAAAAAAGGAAAATATGTAGCCAAAGAAGATGCTATGGATTATGTTTTTGGTTACACTGTAATTAATGATATTTCTGCTCGCGATTGCCGTCGTGAAGGACAATGGATTGTATCAAAAGGACAAGATACTTTTGCACCAATGGGGCCAATTTTAGTAACCAAAGACGAAATTGAAAATCCACATAACTTGAATTTATCGTTAAAAGTAAATGGCGTTGAAAAACAAAATTCCAACACAAAATTTATGTTGTTTAACATTAATGATTTGATTGAAGATTTAAGTATTGTTTTTACCTTAGAAGCTGGCGACATCATAGCAACAGGAACTCCAGCAGGCGTTGGCGCAGGTCGTGACCCACAAGAATGGATGCATAATGGTGATGTGGTAGAAGCCACTGTGGAAGGCATTGGAACAATTGTAAATACGGTTAAGGAAATATAAAATTAGTATTCAGTCACAGTTTTCAGTTTTCGGACTGCTAACTGTGACTGAGACTGTAAACTAAATAATAATGAAATACAGAATAGGACAAATAGTTCCATCATCAAACGTAACGATGGAAACCGAAATTCCAGCCATTTTTCGCTCACGTGAAACCATTTTACCTGAACGATTTACGTTTCATAGCAGTAGAATGCGAATGAAAAAAGTAACCAAAGAAGAATTGGAAGCAATGGATGCGATGAGTTTGAAATGTGCTCAAGAATTGTCAGATGCTCACGTAGATGTTATGGGTTATGCGTGTTTAGTAGCCATTATGAGTATGGGACGCGGATATCATTGTGTGTCGGAAGTAAATTTGCATCAAGAAACAGTGGCAAACGACTTCCCTACTCCAATTGTTACTTCGGCTGGAGCTTTGATTAACGGTTTGAAAGTTTTAGGAGCTAAACAAATTTCTATAATTACACCTTATATGCGACCATTGACTGATATGGTTGTTGATTATATAGAACATCAAGGCATCAAAGTGAAACAAAGTATTGCATTGGAAATTCCAGACAACTTAGAAGTAGCTGCTCAAAATCCACTGAATTTATTAGAAATTTACAAACAATTAGATTTAACCGATGTTGATGTTTTAGTTGCATCAGCTTGTGTGCAAATGCCATCCTTGGAAGCCATTGATTTAATTCAAGCAGAATGTGGCATTCCTGTTACCTCTGCAGCGGTTTGCACTACGTATGAAATGATGAAAAAACTAGGAATCGAAGCTAAATCTGCCATTGGCGGCGAACTTTTAAATGGAACATATTAATTGGGAAACCATAAACGGAAAATTAGTAACTAATTTAAAGTTCAAATCACAAATAGAGTTGGTTGAATTCCTTTTGAAAGTTGCTCATCTTGCTGATGAAATGAACCATCATCCTGATTGTAAAATTCATAAAGCCTTTCAATTAGAGATTTCATTATGTACACATGATAAAAATGAAATTACAGATTTAGATTATCAATTGGCTCAAAAAATAGATGGTATTATAACTAAATAAAGAAATATGAAAAACTTAATTGCATTCATCGCAGCTTTTTTTGCAGCCAAGAAAACAAAATTTGGTTGCTTTGGAACGGTTATCGTTTTTATAGTTGTATATTGGTTGGTGAAGAAGATTTTATAATTAAAAAAAGGAGTTCAAACTATTTTGAACTCCTTTTTATTATTAGATTATCTCTTTACTTTTTTTCCAGCATCAATTCTTTAATATATTTTACTGGTGCGCTACCATAACTTAAGAATTTTTCGTGAAATTTCTTTAAATCAAATTGGTCGCCATAGTTCTTTTTTAGCGTTTCTCTAAAGTCATAAATCTCGGTGTAACCTGTAAAATAAGAACACAATTGCACTTGCGATAAAGTAGCGCGTTTCCATTTACCATCGGCTTCAGCTTGTTGTTGAAAAGCTTCATTGGTTAATAAACTAATCGCTTCTTCTTTCGACATATTTTTGGTGTGAACACTATAATCTAAAATAGTATTACAAGTCGTTCTCAAATTCCATTTGTAATACATCAACCACATTTCGTCGGAGTTTTTGTAACCGCTTTCCAACATCATTTTTTCAGTATAAACCGCCCAACCTTCAACCATTGCTCCGTTTCCTAAAATAGATTTGATAATACTTGGCGATTGATTGCTATAAACCAATTGGGTATAATGACCTGGAACCGCTTCGTGAATGTTCAAAATTTGTAAAATATAATCGTTGTATTCTCTCAAATAACTTTCAGAACGTTCGGCATCCCAACCAGACATGCTTCCTACATTGTAATACGTATTAGCATTTTTATCATATGGTCCGGGTGAAGAAATAGATGCACCTGCAACACCAGCCATATAATCGGGTTCTTTTCTTACTACTAGAGGTTTTGAAGGATCAATATAAAGTAAGTTTTTAGCTTTTACATAAGTCGTAAGTTCCGGAATTTGCTTTTCGATTTCCGATTGAAATTTTGCTGGTGTTGTATGTTGCAACGATATTTTATCAACAACTTGACGTATAACTTGCAATTTGTCAGAAGGTTTAGGAGCTGAACCTAGATATTTTGACCACAATTTATCGGCTAAAACAAACATTTTTTCATGCAAATCTTTCTTGTGATTAATTGCTTTCTGATACATTTCGTCAGCTGAATAACTTGACTGAATATCAAAATCAAATTTCTTAGCATACAATTCATTTCCTAATCTAAATGATCTCGGCGTTTTGTTTTCCAGTTGTTGCAACCATTTAGAATAATTTTTAATGGCTTCGACCGATGTTTGTGCTTTTTTTAAAATAGTAGTTTTTTCCGTTTCCGATAATTTACTTTGGTCTAAGGAAGCTTTTAAATCGGTTTCAAATACTGGAATACCACCCAAATTCTGGTCAATGGCTAATTGTGTATGTTCAATCGTTGGATTTTTAATGTTCTTTTTTGCAGCTTCATAATACGCTGGAATGTTGTCCATTTTAGTTCCGAAATTCTTCAATCGAGTTTCTAAAGTGTCGTAACTTCCATTTAATATTTCGGCGAAAGCTCCACAAACATTATACTCAGAAGGATTCCAATTATCAGACTTTAATTCGTTAATAGAAAAAAGAGAACCTTCTGCATAATTTTTAATCATGTAGAAATCCGTTTTATTATTATCGGATAAATTATCAATCGAATACTTATTTAACGAATCTAAATTGGCTTTAGCAAAATTTACCAATTTTTTAGAATAATCGGCATTTGGAACAACCAAAACACTATCATATTTATGAAAACCTACATTAGAAGCCCAACCTGGATTCAACTTCCACAAATTATCTACAAAGTTTTTTTTATAATTTTCAAAATCGGAATCCGTTTTAACGCGTTCTTTTTTACAAGAAGCAACTAATAAAACAAGACCTAAAGCAACAATATATTTTTTCATAAACTATAATTATAAATTAATTGACGTAATCGAGCTATTTAACGTTAAATCTTTTAAATGTAATACAATTTTCATTTGTAAATTTTATTGGTCTAATGCCATTCCTTTAACTATTTTATTTTAAAATTACCAAATAACAACTCTCAAAGAATCTGGTTGATACATTGCACTTCCTGGTTTTATATTGAATGCTTTATGAAACTCAGGAACATTTGCCAACGGACCATTTATTCTGTATTTTGCTGGTGAATGAACATCGGTCATTACTTGCTGCGATAAATATTCTTTGGTTCCATTAACCATCCAAGCGTATCCATAAGCTAGAAAATATCTTTGGTCTGGAGTTAAGCCACTAATTTTTTCGTTGGTTTTGAATTGTTTTGTTTTTTTGAAAGCTTCATATCCCATAACTACTCCACCTAAATCTGCTATGTTTTCACCTTGAGTAGCGTCTCCGTTTACATTCTTATCGCCTACTTTGAACTTACTATACTGAGAAACAATTAATGCTGTTTTTTGTTTGAATTTCTTCAAATCTTCAGCTGTCCACCAATTATTCAAATTTCCTTTGTCATCATATTGACTTCCTTGATCATCAAAACCATGTGTAATTTCGTGACCAAATGTAGAACCACCAATAATTCCATATAAAATAGCATCATCTGGCATTCTACCTTCAAATCCTGGAACAATGATATTACATGCCGGAACACAAATTTCATTATTACTTGGATTGTAATAAGCGTTGTAAGTTTGTGGATACATGCCCCATTCCGTTCTATCAACTGGTTTACCATATTTATTTGTCATATTATCATAAGACCATTTGTTGACTGCCATCACATTTTTTAAATAATTATTTCTATCAATGGTTACAGAGCTTAAATCTTTCCATTTATCAGGATAACCAACTTTCATTACAATTTTGCTCAATTTATCTAAAGCTTTCTTCTTAGTTAGTTCACTCATCCAGTCAAGATTTTTGATACGAACTGCATAAACATCACGAATGTTATTCCCAATTTCAAGAAGTTTTTCTTTAGTTCCTTTTGGTAAATATTCATCAACATAAACCTGACCTATCAATTCTCCTAATGAACCATCTGTTTGCTCAACAATACGTTTCCATCTAGGCTTTTGAACCTTAACACCACTCATTACAGTGGAGTAAAATTTGAAATTTTGGTCTTCAATTTCCTTATTCAAATAAGAAGCATAGGTATTAACTAAATCCCATTTTAAATACGTTTTCCAATCTTCAATGGCATAAGATTTTAGCATTCCATTAAATGCTTTATAAAATTCGGGTTGACCAACTATTACTGTGTCAGATTTAGCAATTCCGAAATCTTTAAGAGTTACATTCCAATCGATATTCGAAGTAATTCCATTCAATTGAGCAATACTCATTTTATTGTAATTCTTAATTGGATCACGTAAAGCTTCTAATTTTCTTGATGCTTTCGCCAAATCGGTTTCCAATTTCATGATTGAAGCTGCATTTTTAGTAGCTAAATCTTGCTTAACTCCTATCAACTCCATCATCTTTTGAATGTGTTTAACATATTCTGTACGAATAGTAACCGTTTCTTTATCAGTATTGAAATAGTAATCTCTCTGTCCTAATCCTAAACCTCCTTGATATAAAAATAAGGCATTTTTAGCACTATTCTTATCATCTTGTCCTACATAAAATCCGAATCCAGCTCCTGATCCAATAGTGTGTAAATGTCCTATTTCTTTCAATAAACTTGGAACATCCTTGATTGCATCAATTTTAGAAAACTCTTCTTTAAGAGGATTAACTCCTAATTTATTTATAGTTATAGAATCCATTCCAGAAGCATAAAAATCACCAATCTTTTGTTTGTTACTACCTTTTTCAGCCCCAGCATCAGCCGAAGTTTCACAAATAGATTTTATTTGATTGTTGATGGTGTCTTGAATCATTCTAAAAATACCATTACTTCTCTCAGATGAAGGTATAGGATGCTTTTTAAACCAGCCACCATTGGCATAATTGAAAAAATCAACTGATGGATTTATAAGAGTGTCCCTATTACTAACTAAAGGGTCTTGAACTGAAGTTTGTTTTTTTGTGCAACTTGTCATTACAACAAGTGAAAAAAGTAACATTTTTAAATAATTTTTCATGTTTTAATTTTTAAATTTTAATATGATAATAACTCTTTTAAGGCTGTTTCAAACCTTTTCTTTGGCAAATATTGATCTTCTAGTGATTTAACAAATGGTATTGGACTCTCAATACTTCCTACTCTTCGAACAGGTGCATCTAAATATTTAAAACAATTTTCCATAACTAATGCCGAAATATCACTGGCAATGCCACCAAACAAAGTGTCTTCTTGCAAAATAATACAACGACTTGTTTTTTTAACCGAATCATAAATAGCTTCTGTATCAAGAGGTTGTAATGAACGCAAATCGATTACATCTGCATTAATAGTTGGATTGTTTTCTAAAATTTCAAAAGCCCAATGAATACCAGCACCAAAAGAAACGATTGTTACATCTTTACCTTCTTTAAGTAAAGACGCTTTACCAATGGGCAAGGTATAATAATCTGTTGGAACTTCTTGATAAATACTGCGATATAATTGCTTATGTTCAAAATATAGCACCGGATTTGGATCATTAATGGCTTCGTTTAACAACCCTTTAGCATCATATGGAAAAGCAGGATAAACCACTTTTAACCCCGGCGTTTTTGTAAACCAAGCCTCATTTGTTTGAGAATGAAAAGGTCCTGCTTGTGTGCCGCCTCCGCAAGGCATTCTTACAACGACATCTACTTTTTCGCCCCAGCGATAATGTTGTTTTGCTAATAAATTCACGATTGGATTAAATCCTGATGAAACAAAATCGGCAAATTGCATTTCAACAATTGCTTTAAAACCATTGATTGAAAGTCCCATTCCTGCAGAAACCACGGCGCTTTCGCAAATGGGTGTATTTCTAATTTTTTCTTTACCAAATAATTCAACAAAACCTTCCGTAATTTTAAAGGCTCCGCCATATTCAGCAACGTCTTGTCCCATTAAAACTAAATTGTCATGTCGTTCAAATGATTGTTTAAGACTTGAAGAAATAGCATCTATAAATCGGATTTTTTCAGTTTTATCAGAATGATTAACTTCTTGATATGTAAATGGTTTGTACACATCATTCAACTCATCCATTACAGTTGAATCGATTTCCAAATCATTCATAGTCATTACCCAATTCTCCTCTATTTCAGTTTTAAATTGAGTGATAATTTGCTCATCAGTATCCTTAAATAAAACACCAATATCAAACAAATATTTTTTGAAATTTGAAATCGGATCTTTTTCTGCCCAAGTATCCATAAGTTCTTGAGGAACATATTTTGTGCCACTCGCCTCTTCATGACCTCTCATTCTGAAAGTTTTAAATTCCAGTAAAATAGGTCTTGGGTTTTCAATCATGGATTTTTTTAGTTTCTTAATTTTATTAAAAACTTTCAAAATATTATTTCCATCAATAATATGGCTTTCCATACCATATCCAATTCCTTTATCGGCTAAATTTTTACATCTATATTGTTCATTTGTTGGTGTTGATAATCCATATCCATTGTTTTCAATTACAAATAAAACAGGTAAATCCCAAACCGATGCAATATTCAATGCTTCATGAAAATCACCTTCTGAGGTTGCTCCTTCTCCAGTAAAAACAGCGGTTATTTTTCCGTTTTTCTTTAATTTATTAGCTAAAGCAATACCATCAGCAACACCCATTTGAGGTCCTAGATGTGATATCATTCCGATGATATTATATTCTTGAGTTCCAAAATGAAAGCTTCTATCTCTTCCTTTGGTAAACCCAGATTGCTTGCCTTGCCATTGCGAAAATAGTCGGAACAAAGGAATATCTCTACTAGTAAAAACACCTAAATTTCGATGCATTGGCAAAATGTATTCATCTTTATCTAAAGCAGCTGTAATTCCTACTGAAATAGCTTCTTGTCCAATACCTGAAAACCATTTTGAAATCTTACCTTGTCGAAGTAGAATGAGCATTTTTTCTTCTATCATTCTAGGTTTAAGCAGTTTTTTATATAATTCTAAAAGTTGAATATTAGATAAATCTTTTCTATCAAAAGTCATAACGGCTTGTTTTTTTACAAAAGTATAAAATTGAACTAAATAAAATTACAACTATAACGTTTTATTATTCAAATTAAAATATAATATATTAGCGCTTATGAATTGTAATTATTTGTATTTTAACAGTTTACAGTTATGAATTAACAATTAGTCCTTTTTTTTTGTTGAAAACTAAAAATAAAGCATTTTCATTAATAAATTTCTTTCCAGCCCTTCCCACATTTTAACTAAAAATCGATACTTTTGTATAAATAATTGCTTTAAACTATTTCTAAATTAACATCAAAAAAAAAGTTTTAGGATGCAACAAATACCTAGTGTTGATTTACGTGATTTCCTTTCGGATGAACCGGCACGTAAACAAAAATTTATAAATGAAATCGGTAAAGCGTATGAAGAAATTGGCTTCGTAGCATTGAAAGGACATTTTCTTGACGAAAAGTTGGTTGAAAACCTTTATAGCGAAGTTCGAAATTTCTTTACATTGCCTATTGAAATTAAATCTAAATATGAAATACCTGGAATCGGCGGACAAAGAGGTTACGTTTCGTTTGGGAAAGAACACGCCAAAGGTAGGTCGGCTGGCGATTTGAAAGAGTTTTGGCATTTTGGTCAATATGTAAATGATGATTCTATGTATGCTTCTGAATATCCTAAAAATGTAACGGTAAATGAATTAGAACATTTCAATTCAATTGGGAAAGAAGCCTACCAAATGCTGGAGAAAACAGGAATATATGTTTTGAGAGCTTTAGCAATTCACATTGGTTTAGACGAATTCTATTTTGACAAATACATTGAAAAAGGAAACAGCATATTAAGACCCATTCATTATCCACCCATTACTGATGAGCCTAAAGACGGAGCTGTAAGAGCTGCTGCACACGGAGATATTAATTTGATTACGCTTTTAATGGGCGCCCAAGGTAAAGGTTTGCAAGTTCAAAATCATGATGGTAACTGGATTGATGCCATGGCGGAACCCGATGAATTGATGATCAATGTGGGCGATATGTTGTCTAGACATACCAATAATAAATTGAAATCGACCATACATCAAGTGGTAAATCCGCCAAGAGAATTATGGGGAACTTCAAGATATTCCATACCCTTTTTTATGCATCCTATAAGTAATATGCCTTTGAATTGTTTGGCTCAATGTATTGACGAGAATCATCCGAAGCAATTTGAAGATATAACTGCAGGCGATTATTTAAACGAACGTTTGGTTGAATTGGGTCTAATAAAAAAGTAAAATGGATTTACAAGATCAATTAAAAAACCTATTTCCAGACCATATAGTTTCTGAAAAAGAGGAGTTCGTTAAAGAAACACCTCACGAATTATTTGTGCAAAAAGAACCAATGATTTGCAAATATGAAAAACGAAAAGGCAAACCAACAACGATTATTTCTGGCTATGAAGGCGAAGAAGAAGATTTTAAAATATTAGCAAAAGAAATTAAAAATAAATTGGCTGTTGGAGGCACATTTAAAGAGGGCGAAATAATTATTCAAGGTGATTTTCGAGATAGGATAATGAAAATATTACAAGACAAAGGGTTCAAAACAAAGAGAGTTGGCGGATGAATCAATTAATAATTGATAATGGATAATTAATAATTATCAATTATCAATTCTCATTTTTCTAATATAAATTTACCATAAAAAAATGATACAATCCTCAGAATTAATACTAAATCCAGATGGTAGTGTCTATCACCTGAATCTTAAGCCGGAACATATTGCGCAGACTATTATTTTTGTGGGAGATCAAAACAGGGTTGAAAAAATCACAAAATGGTTTGATTCTATAGAGTTTTCAGCACAAAACCGTGAATTTAAAACACAAACAGGTAATTATAAAGGTACCCGACTGACCGTTATTTCGACCGGAATTGGTCCTGATAATATTGATATTGTAATGAACGAATTGGATGCATTAGTCAATATTGATTTAAAAACAAGAACCATTAAACCTGAATTAACCAGTTTGAAAATTGTCCGAATTGGAACATCAGGCGCATTACAATCTGAAATTGCTGTCGATAGTTGGGTGATGAGTAAGTACGCAATTGGCTTAGATAACATGCTTCGCTCCTATTTAATTGATGATTATTCAAATGCCGAAATGGAAAATGCCTTTATTTTGCAAACCAATTGGGATGAAAGAAAAGGTCGTCCGTATGTAGTTTCAAGTAGTGATGTTTTAGCTGAAAAATTTGAAAGTGAAGTATTTACAAAAGGATTTACGGGTACTTCAGGAGGGTTTTATGGCCCACAAGGTCGCGTATTAAGATTACAACTTCAAGATGCCTTACTAAATTCTAAAATGGATCAATTTGAGTTTAATGGTATTAAAATGACCAATTTAGAAATGGAAACAGCCGCTATTTATGGTTTAGGAAAGTTATTGGGACACGAATGTTTGTCATTGAATGCAATCATCGCCAACCGTGCAACAGGTACTTTCAGTAAAGACCCGTTAAAATCTGTAGATGAGTTGATTGAGTTTGTTTTAAATAGGTTAATATAAATGGTTTAATGATTTTAAAACTAGAAACCCCTCGCCTACTTTTCCGAGCGTTTGAATTATCAGATGCAGATGCCATGTTTGCCATGGATTCCAATCCAAATGTACATACCTATTTATGGCAAAATCCATCTGTACATATTGACGAAACTATTAAATTGATTGAAATGGTTCAAAATCAATATGTTAATAACAAAATTGGACGATTTGCAACTATTTTAAAAGAAACCAATGAATTTATAGGTTGGACAGGAATTAAATTTGTTAATGACCATGTAGAAAATGGAAATACTAATTTCTATGATTATGGTTACCGATTAGATGAAAAATTTTGGAACAAAGGTTATGCCACTGAAGCCACAAAAGTATGGCTTGAATATGGTTTTAATCAAATGAATATCAATGAAATGCATTCATATACACATGCCGAAAATGGTGCTTCGAACCATGTTTTGAATAAAGTTGGTTTCCAATTTATGGAAGATTATTTTGATACTCATGGTGTTGTGTGGAAATGGTGGAAATTAAATAATAACAAAATCTAAAATGAAAACTATCCGAATTGCGGGTGTCCCCGAACATTTTAATCTTCCATGGCATTTATGTATTGAAAACAATGAATTTTCAGAATTTGGAATCAATTTACATTGGACCGATGTACCAGAAGGAACGGGTAAATTGTGTCAAATGCTTCGTGATAATGAAACAGATATTGCAGTTGTTTTAACGGAAGGAATTGTTAAAGATATCATTTCAGGAAATCCATCCAAAATTGTTCAAGTTTATGTTGAATCGCCCTTAATTTGGGGTGTACATGTTCATGCTAATTCAGCCTATTTTAATTTTTCAGATTTAGAAAATAAAAAAGCAGCAATTTCTAGAGTTGGTTCGGGTTCGCAATTGATGGCGTATGTGAATGCAAAAAATAATAATTGGAAAACATCCAATTTAAATTTTGAAATTGTACATACTATTGAAGGAGCTGTTGAAGCACTTACAAATGAAACGGCTGATTATTTTATGTGGGAACGGTTCATGACAAAGCCTTTAGTTGACAAAGGAATTTTCAGAAGAATTGGCGATTGTCCTACTCCTTGGCCCTGTTTTGTTATTGTTGTAAGAGAAGATTTTTTGAAAAAACATAAAAATGCTGTTTCACAAATTTTAGAAATCATCAATAATAAGACAATAAAATTTAAAAATATTCCTTCAATTGATGAAATTCTTGCAACTCAATTTAATCAAAAAAAAGAAGATATTCTCGATTGGTTATCCATTACTGAGTGGTCTCAAAAACAAATTTCGAAAGAAATGTTAATTAATGTACAAAACGAATTATTTGATTTAGCAATCATCGATAAAAAAAGTACTTTTACAGCCTTAACAACTTCCATGTAGATTTTAATTACATGAAAATAAATCTATCGAATATTAAAAAATTAGACGAACGATTCACGGTCAAAAGACCTTGGGATTTAATTATTTTAATTTTGATTAGTTTATTACTTACAATACCGACCTTTATTATAGCCCATCAAAATCTTGTTAATTTAAATCTAATAATTCATTTGGATCGGATTTTATTATTTGCATTTATATTTTCGAGTTTATTTTTCATTTTATTAAAATTAAGACGCATTACTTTACTTACCGTTTTTGGTTATTTAATATTGTTGTTTTTCGGAACTATTTTTGGAAATTACGGATTCAAAACAGTTTTTAACGATTATGAATCAATGATTTATACCATGTACAATAATCCATATCCGCAAGATATTATTCTAAAAAAACTTTTACCTTTTCCAAATAAATCAAAAATTGAAAACGGTGTTGATTATAACAATCCAAAAGTTCGAAATTTTTCAATTATGGCAACATCCAAATATTTTAAAAAAATAAAAGGCTATGAAGAGTATCGAACCATCATTCAGAGTTTTGCGGTTTTTAAAGAAATAAATTCAAATTGGAATTATGTGCACGATCCAAAAAACAGTGATTATATTGCAAGTGCATCAGAATCAATAACTTATTTATCTGGTGATTGTGATGACCATTCTATTTTAATGGCGGCGTGTATTCGTTCTATTGGAGGAACTCCGAGATTGATTCATACCGACGGACATATTTATCCAGAAATATTAATTGGAAATCAATCTGATTTAGAAACCATTAATTATTTGATTAAGAATGAATTATTTTCGAAAGAAAGTAAAAATCAATCGATTCAATATCATATTGACGAAAGAAATCAAATTTGGCTCAACCTTGATTATACTGCAAAATATCCTGGAGGACCTTTTATGTCAGAAGAAATTTTAGGGATTTTAAATTTAGAATAGAAAAAAAGTCACCATTCAATTGGTTTTTTGTTTATGGAAAGCAAGAATTCGTTTGACTTACTAAAGTGCTTATTTCCAAACCATTTTCCTTGATTGGCACTTAATGGCGAAGGATGTCCAGAAGTTAAAACTAGATGTTTGGATGTATCAATATTCATCCCTTTTTTTATTGCAAAAGCCCCCCAAAGTAAAAATACAACCTGCTCTTTTTGTTCAGAAACAATCTTAACAACCGAATCAGTAAAAGTTTCCCATCCCATTCTTTGATGACTTCCCGGCTTATTTTTTTCAACAGTTAGTGTAGCATTTAATAATAAAACACCTTGTTTAGCCCAATTTTCTAAATTTCCAGATAATGGAAAAAAAACTCGCTCTAGGTCTTCATTAATTTCTCTAAAAATATTTCGAAGTGAGGGTGGGATTTTAACGCCATCGTTTACAGAAAAACAAAGACCGTTTGCTTCTTTGTCCCCATGATAGGGGTCTTGACCAATGATGACTATTTTAACATCTTCAAAATTACAATAATTAAATGCCGAAAAAATAAGTTCTTTTGGAGGATAACAAATAGAAGTTTTATATTCAATATCAACTTTAGAAATCAATTGTTTAAAATACTCTTTTTCAATTTCTTTATCCAATATAGATTTCCAAGATGTCGATAATTGATTTAACATATCATAAATTTTACCAAAAATATAAAATATTAATCAATTTGGAGCTATTAGTTTGTAACTTTGATTTTTTTAAATTTCACATAAAATATAATTTTTTTATCATAATTAATGATTTCAATTACCCCAAAAACACTACAAGATTTAGAATTTAATACCGTTTTACAAACCATTTCTGATGGATGTAATACAGATATTGGCAAAATTAAAGCTTTAGAAATCATTCCGTTTACAGAAGAAAATGAATTGTTGGATAATTTGACTCAAACATCAGAATATCTATCATCCTTTTCAAATAACAATGCTATTCCAAATCATGGTTTTGATGAAGTTACAAACGAACTCAAATTTTTAGCTATAGAAGATAGTCAGCTAGAACTAAGTGGTTTTCGCAAAATTTCTTTTTTATCAGAAACTTCAAATAATTTAATTTTATTTTTAAAAAAATTCAATGAGTATTACCCAAAATTACATGACAAAGCTTCAAAAGTTGAAGTAACCAAATACATCATCCAAATTATTGAAGATGTTGTTGATAAATTTGGTGAGGTTCGAGACAATGCTTCCCCAGATTTATTGATGATTCGGAAGGATATGCAAGTGTTGCGAGGCAAAGTCAATCAAAGTTTTGGAATGGCATTGACCCATTATAACTCTTTGGGTTATTTAGATGATATTAAAGAAAGTTTTGTAGAAAACAGAAGAGTTTTAGCCGTTTTGGCCATGTATAGAAAAAAGGTAAAAGGCTCTATTCTAGGAAGTTCAAAAACAGGAAGTATAGCTTTTATTGAACCTGAATCTACTTTAAATTATTCTAGAGAGTTAAAGAATTTAGAATATGAAGAAAAAAAAGAAATCACACGGATTTTAAAATATTTAACTGCCTCGATCCGTCCTTATCATGATTTAATTATGCAGTATCAAACTTTTTTAAGTGATATTGATGTAATTGCTTCTAAAGCAAAATATGCCCGAAAAATAAACGGAATTTTGCCAACAATTACCAAGGAAAAGCGATTGTATTTTAGAGATGCCTACCATCCTATTTTGTATTTGACAAATAAAAATTCGAATCAAATTACGCATCCACAATCAATAGAATTAAATTCAGAAAATAGCATCATCGTAATCTCTGGACCCAATGCAGGTGGGAAAACAATTTCACTCAAAACTGTTGGCTTGTTGCAATTGATGTTACAAAGTGGGGTGTTGATTCCAGTTCACGAACGAAGTGAAACCTTTTTATTTGATAGAATTCTTACAGACATTGGCGACAATCAATCGATTGAAAACCATTTAAGTACCTATAGTTATCGATTAAAAAACATGAATTATTTTCTTAAAAAATGTAATTCAAAAACGTTATTTTTAATTGATGAATTTGGAACAGGCTCCGATCCAGATTTGGGAGGTGCTTTGGCTGAAGTGTTTTTAGAAGAATTTTATCATCGGGAAGCCTTTGGAATTATTACTACTCATTATACCAATTTAAAAATGTTGGCAAATGAATTGCCTAATGCTACTAATGCCAATATGTTGTTTGACGAACGAACCTTAGAACCCATGTACAAATTGCATCTCGGTCAAGCCGGAAGTTCGTTTACATTTGAAGTGGCTCAAAAAAATGGCATTCCGTACGGGTTAATTAATCGTGCCAAGAAAAAAGTAGAAGGCGACAAAGTTCGATTTGATAAAACCATTGCAACTTTGCAAAAAGAGCGTTCAAAAATGGAAAAGACTTCTCAAACATTGAAAGAAGAAGAATCCAAAGCACGTGATGAAGGAAAAAAATTGGAGCAAATCAATTTGAAAATAAAACAAAAATTAGAAAGTTATCAGGAATTGTATGATAGCAATCAGAAAATAATTTATTTGGGTCAAAAAATTGAAGACATTTCAGAAAAATATTTTAATTCTAAAAATAAAAAAGAACTTATTGGCGATTTTTTGAAATTAGTAGAAATTGAAAACTCCAAACGAAAAAAAGCCACAGCAAAAGAAATAACTGCAAAAGAAATAATAAAAAAAGTAGTCGCAAAAGAAGTTGAAGTGAAAGTGGAAGCCATTCGAGTAGAAAAGAAAGAGAAAAAAATAAAAGCAAGTTTGGTTGAAGAAAAGCCAAAAATGGTTTTAAAAATTGGCGATCGTGTTCGAATGTTTGACGGAAAAGCAATCGGATCTATTGATAAAATTGAAAAAAACAAAGCTATAGTAAATTATGGTGTGTTTACTTCATCTGTGAGTATTGATATTTTAGAATTTGTTGAAAGACCTAAAAAATAATGAACAATCTACCCGAAAATAAAAAAATCATTCTATTTGATGGCGTTTGTAATCTGTGTGATTTTTTTGTGCAGTTTATAATTAAAAATGATAGTGAAGATATTTTTAGATTTGTTTCCTTACAATCTGATTTAGGAAAATCAATGATGTCAATTTCAAATTATAATACCGTTGCATTAGATAGTGTTGTTTTGTATAATATAGATTCAAAAATCTATAAAATTAAATCAGTTGCGGTTTTTGAAATTTTATCTGATTTAAATCGTTTTATTTTTCTTGTAAAAATTTGTGCTCTTTTCCCTGTTATATGGACTGATTTTTTTTATAAAATTATTGCACGCTATAGGTATTTATTATTTGGAAAAAAAGATCAATGTTTGATTCCAAATCCAGATATAATTTCGAAATTTTTATAAAAAAAAACTCCTTAATTTCTTAAGGAGTTTTTAAATTATATTATTTAAAACTATTAGTTTTTGATAATTTTTTTAGTGCTAGTTCCTTGATCAGAAGAAACATTCATCATATAAACACCTGTAGATAAATCACTAATATTAATTTGACCTTCAGTTGCGTTTAAAGTAACATTTTTAACTACTCTACCATTTAAGTCAGTCATTTCAACATTAGAAATAATTGCGCTAGTAGAATTTGAAATATTTACAACATCGTTTGCTGGGTTTGGATATACTGAGAAATCTACTGTATTTGAAGTAAATTTTGCAGATTCAAGTAACGTATCTGTAGCTGATGCTCTTGAAACTAAATTATCAAAAACAACTGATGTTGACGAAGTATTAAAAACAGTTGCAGTACTTCCAGAAAAAGCAACAAAATCTATTTCAGCTGGGTCAAGACCAACAGCAGAACCTGTTAGTGTTAAACCGGCAGCAGCGATACCAGGTCCTTTTAATCTAATTTGTCCAGTAGTTTTATTAAAAGCAATACCTATTTTGCTACTTACATTTGCAGGCAATTGTAGACCAGGAGCTGCAGCTAGACTGTAGTTATAATTCCCAACCGGACTTCCTGATGGTGTTGAGTAAGCAGTCAAAAGTAACTCACGAGTAGAAGCATTTACACTAAAACCAGCAAGAGTTTTACTAAAAGTGGCATCATATATACTTACACCAAATACATTTTTACTTGTTGTTGTACCAGCTCCAGGGTTGATTTCAACTTCTACTTCAATAATATTGTTTCCACTTGTTCTAGCAGCCCATACAGTTGTTAAGCCATTTTTCCATAAGAATGAACCTCCTTTATCACCATTTGGACCTGATAATTGAAGACCGTTACTAGAACTTCCACCAGTTACAATTTGTGCAATTGATGCAGTTGCATTGGTAGAAGTTGTTGGTGCAGTACCATTTGATGAATCTAAATAAAATCCACCTTGTCCTGCAGTTGCTCCTGTAGTACTTGTAGTTACATTACCTAATGTTAATGTATTAAAATTCTCTGATAATAGAGCTTGAGCGTTAATCGATCCTGATAATGCTAATAATCCGATAAGTAAAGTTTTTTTCATAATAGTTTTTTTTGTTAAGATATAATTTTTATGTTTGTTAAATATGTGACAAATATATAAAATAAATTAAATATTTTTAAATTTATTATTATTTTTTACTCTTTTTCCCATTTTCCAACAACACTTGTGGCTAATGCATTGCCGAGAACATTTGTGGCACTTCTAAACATATCACAAAAATGGTCAATAGGTAATATTAATGCAATGCCTATAGCAGGTATATCAAACATGCCACAGGTGGCAGCAACCACAACTAAACTTGCACGTGGCACACCGGCAATGCCTTTACTAGTTAACATCAATACTAACAACATGGTTAGTTGGGTTCCTAAGTCTAGTGGTACACCATAAGCTTGTGCGATGAATATACTTGCAAAAGTCATGTACATCATGCTTCCGTCTAAATTAAAGGAATATCCTAAGGGTAACATAAAAGTTACTATTTTGTCTTTTACTCCAAATCGTTCTAATTCTTCAGTCAGTTTTGGGAAAACTGCTTCACTACTTGTAGTTCCAAATGCAATTGCCATCGGGCTTACTAATCGTTTTAACAATTCTGTCATTCTTGATTTTAGGAAAATATAACCTACCGTTAAAAGAAAAAACCAAAGTGTTGCAATACCTATTAAAAACGATCCGAAAAAGTAAATGTATGTTTTAAATAAATCATACCAATCGATAACTGCTAACACACTAGCAATGGCTCCAAATACTCCAAAAGGTGCAAATTTCATGACATAATTTACCATCTTTAAAATAATATGAGATGTTTTGTCTAATGCTCTAACTACTGGTTTGGCATCATCTCCAATGGCTGCAGCTGCTAGTCCGAAGAAAATAGAAAATATGACAATTTGTAAAATTTCGTTGGTAGCCATAGCTTCAACAATACTTTTAGGAATGATGTGTTCTACAAAGTTTTGAGCTGAAAAACCTTCTGTTTTTTGAACAATATCAGTTGCTTTTGACGTATCAATTTTTGGTAAAGTAATATGTTCACCAGGTTTTAAAACATTTACCCAAAGCATTCCAATTAATAAAGAAATTAAAGAAGCAGTAAAAAACCATCCAAGTGCTTTACCACCAATACGTCCCACAGCTTTGATGTCACCCAATTTTGCAATACCAACAACAAGTGTTGTGAAAACAAGTGGTGAAATAATCATTTGAACCAATCGGATAAATATGGTTGCTAATAATTTTATTTTTTCACTAAAAGATTGTCTAAAAACTTCATCATAATTTTTAAAGATAAAAATTCCTAATATAGCTCCTAGAAATACAGCTATAAAAATTTGAACTGTTAAGTTACTTAAAATTGATTTTTTCTTTTGAATCGTATTTGTTGTATTCATAGTTTTTTTTTAGGCCAGATAGAAGTGGAAAGCTTTATGAAAAAAACCTGTATTTTTCTTGGATTAAAATAGCGACCAACGGAAGCTCATTTTAATTCAAAGAAAAAAAGGGTTTTTGAATAAACTTGAAACGAATAGCTGGAAATTGCTTCTAATAATATTAATAAATTTTGTTTAATAAATAAAAATCAGCCAAAACGATGGCTGCCATTGCTTCCACAATAGGCACCGCTCTTGGCAACACACATGGGTCGTGACGCCCTTTTCCGTGTTGGTTGATGATTGTATTTTGGTTTGTTAAAACGTCCTGATTTTGGATTAATGTGGCAACGGGTTTAAAGGCAACTCTAAAATAAATATCCATGCCGTTTGAAATACCACCTTGAATGCCACCTGAAAAATTGGTTTGGGTTGTTCCGTCTTCTAAGAATAAATCGTTGTGTTCGCTTCCTTTCATTTCAGAACCACAAAATCCGCTACCATATTCAAAGCCTTTTACAGCATTTATCGACAGCATTGCTTTTCCTAGTTCTGCATGTAATTTATCAAAAACAGGTTCGCCCAAGCCAATGGGAACATTTTGAATGACACAGATTATGGTGCCGCCAATGGTATCGCCTTGTTTTTTGATTTCTTTTATATGTTGCTCCATTTTTTCGGCTGTAGCCAAATCTGGGCAACGAACTGCATTTGATTCAATTAATGAAAAATCCAATTCTTGATAGGGCTTTTCTATAAAAATATTTCCTACAGATGATACAAAAGCATTGATTTTGATATCGCTGATTACTTGTTTTGCGATAGCGCCAGCTACTACCCTACTTGCGGTTTCTCTTGCCGAACTTCTACCTCCACCACGATAATCTCTAATGCCATATTTTTTTGAATATACATAATCAGCATGACTTGGACGGTAGGAATCTTTTATATCTGAATAATCGTCTGATTTTTGATTTGTATTCGGAATTGTAAATCCTATGGGTGTTCCGGTTGTTTTTCCTTCGAAAATACCTGAGAGAAAAATCACATCGTCTTCTTCTTTTCGTTGGGTAACAATGGCTGATTGCCCTGGTTTTCTACGTTGCATTTCTTTATGTATAGCTTCAAAATCAATATCGATTCCTGGAGGACAACCGTCTATGATACCGCCAAGGGAATCTCCATGCGATTCGCCAAAGGTGGTTATTTTAAAAAGGTTGCCATAGCTATTTCCTGCCATACATATAGTTTGGAACAAATATAGTTTTTTCAGAGTAACAAATAAAAAATGTTTGCATCATTTTTTGATTTCAGTCAATATTATCTTTTTTTTTCGTTCATTTGTAATTATATATTTTAAAAGCCTAACTATGAAAACAAATTTTGTTTATTTTTTACTAATTGGATTGTTGATTTCGTCTTGTTCAACAAGCGATAATTCTGGAGATGAAAATGCAGCAACAAGTCTATTCCCTCTTTCAAATGGGAATTTCTGGACGTATAATGTGGATGCACAAGTTGACGGACGCGATTCGTTGTATGTAAAAGGAGATACTATTATAAGTAGTGTTACTTATAAAAAAATGAAAACCAAGCAAATGGCAAGAGGTTTTTTTTCAAATTCTTTGCGAAATAATGGTGTCCGTATAAGTGGTAGCACTGTAAAATTGACAGGTGGGATATCATTTGATTTAGGATTGACTGCACCTTTGAGCTTTGCAGTTCAAGATTTTGTGATTTTGAAAAAGAATGCAGCTCAAAATGAAGTTTTAGGAACAGTTACAGGTACGTTTAATCAAACAGTTGCAACATATCCTTTAACTTTTGATTATACTGTAAAGTCAATTGCAGATGGAAGCATGGCATCGTTGACTTCAAATGGTGATACATACACAGATATTCAAAAAACGAAAGTTGTTGTTTCATTAAAAATATCTAGCACTACTACAGTTCCAGGAACTACATTTCCAATTACTGTGGTTGTTTTATCGCAACAAGATGTGGTAACATCCACACAATATTATGCCAAAAATATCGGAATGGTTTATGCTGAAACCAATATTACGTATCAATTAAATTCAATTCCAAACGTGTCACTTCCTATACCGCAGTCGGGAAGCCAAAATGTGAAAGAATATTTAGATACCTATTTGGCAAACTAAATACGAAGTAGATTATTAATTCGTTTTTAATAAAAAAAAAGTCATGAGAAAAATTGCAATCATCGTATTGTTTTTGGGTGGATTAATCCAAATGTATGCACAGAGTATTTCAAAGAACGCAATTGGTTTACGCTTGGGTGACAACGACGGATTTGGTGGCGAGGTTAGTTATCAAAAAGGTTTGAGCGATGAAAACAGGTTGGAATTTGATTTAGGTTTTCGAAATAGCACTGATGTTAATGCATTTAAAATAGTTGGTTTGTACCAATGGGTTTGGGATATTGACACCAACTTTAATTGGTATGCTGGTGCGGGTGCAGGTTTTGGAAGTTGGAGCACCAATGTTTTAAATGCAAAAAATTCTGGAACGTTTTTATTTGCAGCTGGCGATGTGGGAATTGAGTATAATTTTGATTTTCCGTTGCAAATTTCACTAGACGCAAGACCCGAATTGTATGTGTTTTCTAAAGGATATCGGAATTCAAATTTTGGCCCTGATATTGCATTGAGTGTTCGCTATAAATTTTAATAAAAAAAGGAAAAGTTGAAGCTTTTCCTTTTTTTTTACTCTATAATTTCAATTGTTTTTTTTGACTTAACTTTTATTATAAAATAAGGTTTTGTTTGATTTTCAATAGTTATTATTTTGGGCTCCAACTCTTTAATTGTTAAAGTAATTTTATCTTTTGTTTCAACAACTTTTTGTATTTTAATCGAATAACCCTCTTTTTCTTTTTCACCCAAATTTACTAAAATAAAGTTGTTGGTTTTGATGTCGTCCTTTTTAATGTATTTTTTGATAATTTCATCATTTAGCAACATTTTAAATTCATTTTCTTCGGTAACTAATTCATAAAATCTGAAAGAACCACCACCATAATCGCCACCAACTAAAATATCGTATTTTACTTTCGATTCCAATGGTTTTTTAACTGAATTGCACGCTGATACAGAAATAATTAAAAATAAAAAAAGGATTTTTTTCATGATAATAATTGAATTGCTTTTTTGTAAACTTCCTCATAAAGAGGTAAAATATTTTTGATGTCGAATTTTTGAGCACTTACTAAAGCATTTTGTTTAAACGTTTGTAATGTATCTTTATTTTGTAATATTCTTAGGGCATTTTCTGCCATTTCTGAAGTATCGCCAACATTAGAAAGATAACCGGAAAATCCATCCATATTAACTTCGGGTAAACCGCCAGAATTACTTGAAATTACTGGTACTCCGCAAGCCATTGCTTCCAGTGCTGCCAATCCGAAACTTTCTGTTTCTGATGGTAACAGAAACAAATCGGAATAAGATAAAATTTTATCCACTTCATTGCTGTTTCCGAAAAAGATTACTCTATCAGAAATTTGAAGTTTTTCACATAATTTTTCAGCTTTATCACGTTCGGGTCCGTCACCAACCATCATTAATTTGGCAGGTATTTTTTGTTGGATTTTGTAAAAAACATCGATTACATCATCAATTCTTTTTATTTTTCTGAAATTACTTATGTGGGTTACAATTCGTTCGTTTGGATGTGCCATCACAGAACGTTCGCATTTTGTTTCTAATTCGTTTTTAACTTTATTTAATTCAATAAAATTGGGAATAACTTCAATTTCTTTTTTAATATCCAAAAGTTCGTAAGTGGCTTGTTTTAAACTCTCTGAAACAGAAGTAACAACATCTGATTTATTAATACTAAAACTTACTGCCGTTTTATAGTTGGGATGATTACCAACTAATGTGATATCGGTTCCATGAAGTGTAGTCACCATTGGGATTATAATTCCTTGATCTTTAAGCATTTGTTTTGCCATGTAGCCTGCATAGGCATGCGGAATGGCATAATGTACATGAAGTAATTCAATACCGTACAATTTTACCATATCTACTAATTTGCTTGAAAGAGCTAATTCATAAGGTTGGTAATGAAAAAGCGCATATTCAGGAACGTTTACTTCATGATAATGAACATTTGGATTTAACAAGGCTAATCGTACCGGTTGTTTGTAGGTGATGAAATGAATTTCATGTCCTTTATGAGCTAATTCGAGTCCTAGTTCGGTTGCAACAACGCCACTTCCTCCGAAGGTTGGATAACAAACAATGGCTATTTTCATGATGATTTAATTTAATTTTTGAATTTCAAATACTGCAATTAGAATACTACGAATTTATGAAAAATCTTCTTTTGTAATGTTAACAAAAGTACAAATGATTGATTAAATAGCCCTGATTGAAGGCGATATCCTTGCGTAGTTTACGGAGCAAGATAAAGCCGAAAAGCAGGAAAATGGTTTATAAATAAAGCCCGAGCCATTTGCTTCAAATATTAATCTAGAATGGCATTTTGAATTATTTTTTGAATATCTTCTCTAATGTTTTCTTTGGATAATTTATTGGTTGCATTGGAATTTGGAAACGTTCGGTTGGAAAGGAAAATATACACAATTTCGGTTACTGGATCTGCCCAAACTATGGTTCCTGTAAAGCCCGTATGACCAAAACTTGCTTTTGAAACGCAACCACAAGTGGGTCCTTCTTTGCCCAATTGCGGCTTGTCAAATCCGAGTCCGCGACGGTTGCCTGTTTCACAAAAATGACACCTATTGAAGGTATCAAAAGTAGTATTGGTTATGTATTGAATGCCACCGTAATTTCCTTTTTGAAGAAACATTTGCATTATTTTTGCCATGTCCATTGCATTAGAAAAAATGCCTGCATGGCCAGCAATTCCACCTTCCATAGCCGCTGCCATGTCATGAACATATCCTTGCAAAAGGGTGTATCTAAAATAATCGTCGATTTCTGTTGGAACTATTCGTTCGCAATCAAATTTATACAAAGGATTGAAGGCTGTATTGTTCATGCCTAATGAGATATAAAAATTATTTTGAGACAATTCAGCAATAGATTTACCCGTTGATTTTTCAATAAATTCCTTTAAGATGAAAAAAGTAAGATCGCTGTATTTATATTCTTTTTTTTCTAATAATTTACTGTCAATAATTTTATTCATGATGCTGTCATGATACTGATTTTGAATGTATAAGTTTTCTGAAACTTGTCTAGAAAATGGTTCAGAAAATGTTTGACGATAGTATTTATTTGATGGATGTTTAATACTGTCTAAAGTTTCTTTATAAAAAGGAATCCATGCTTGTAATTGCGCATTGTGAGATAACAATTCTTTGATTGTTATGTCTTTTTTATTTGAATTGTTGAAATTTGGTAGTAAATCACCCAACTTAGAATCGACTGAAAACTTTTTATTATCAAATAATTGCATTGCATTTGGTAAGGTTGAAACAATTTTAGTAACCGATGCTACGTCGTATAAATTTGAATTATTAATTTTATCAATGTTATCATATGTTTTATATCCAAAAGATTTTTGATAAATGACTTTACCACGTCTAGCCACCAAAATTTGCAAACCTGGAGTCATTTTTTGAGTGATTGCTTTGTCGGCAATTTTGTCAATTTGAGATAAGATTTCGTTACTCATACCGACGTTTTCAGGTGCTGTGAAACCAAGTCGGTTTAGTTTTTCAAATTCAATTCCGTGATTCACTGGAAAATCAGAATTGATAGAAACAGGCAATTTTCCTTGCGATTCTATAGCACCAAAAAGTAATTGAGCTGAAACTTCTTGCGCAATATCTGCATTTTGGTATGACATAACCACCGCTTCTATATCGGTAAAATTTGAGATGGCTGAAAGTGAATATGGTTTTGTAAAAGCATCTAAAATCACAGTGTTATTTTTTGCAATTTCTTGTAGCCAAACCAATTCATTTTCAGAAAAATCGTGTTTTTTCCAAGCTTTATCTGATTTATGAAATCCAACAATAACGGTATTGAACGGCTTTAATTGAGAATTGAGAGAATCTATATTGTTTGATTGTATTTCGGTGATTTCGGTATATTTTTTTAGCGTATTTACAAAAGTTGAATTAACATCATCGCCCAATTTAACATAAGCAATTTTTTGATTCAAGTTTTTGATTGGCAAAATATTATCCTTGTTTTTAACAACCGTGATAGCGTTTTCATATAATTGATATTGAAGAGCATCTTTTGAAGTGGTTATTAATTCTTTGTTTAAATTTTCTAGTTCAATGGGTTTGAAATTATTCAAACCTGATCTGAATTTATATTTTAGAATTTTTTTAACAGAACGTTCAAGTCGGTCGTTTGTAATTCTATTTTCATTAAATGCATTCGTGATTTTTTGAATTGCCAATGGAACATTTTCTGGAAAAAGTAAAATATCATTTCCCGCTAAAAAGGTTTCTAGATCCAAATCGCCTGGTGCGAGGTATTTACTGGCTGCTTTCATGTTGAGAGCATCGGTGAAAATTAGTCCGTCAAACCCCAATTCCTCTTGAAGAATTTTAGTTACCACATTGTATGATGCCGTTGTTGGAATATTTTTTTTTGGTTCTAAACTCGGGATATTTAAATGACCAACCATTATAGAAACCAAACCTTCGTCAAACATCCGTTTGTAAGGATAAAGTTCTGTCTTTTCGATTCTAGATTTAGAAAAATTGACTAATGGAAGCGCGTAATGCGAATCGGTGGAAGTGTCGCCATGACCTGGGAAATGTTTTCCTGTAGAAAAAATTCCTTTAGATTGCACTCCGTCCATCAAAGCGATGGCATGTTCGGCTACGTTCACTTTGTCCTCTCCAAACGAACGATTGCCAATAATTGGATTTTTGGGATTTGTATTTATATCAATTACGGGTGCAAAATTAAATTGAATGCCTAAACGCTTCGATTCAACTGCCATATTCTCCCCTACTTTTTTGATTAAATTTAAATCTCGAACCGCACCAAGTGTCATGTTCCACGGATATCGGTAAGTAGAATCCAAACGCATACTAAGCCCCCATTCTGCATCAATACCAATAAATAAAGGAACTTTTGATTTTGCTTGGTATCTGTTTGTAAGTTTTGCTTGTCTATTAGGGCCACCTTGAAAGAAAATTAAACCTCCAATTTTACTTTCTTGAATCAGTTTTTCAACATCTAAACAATGCGCTTCGTCTTTATTTGAATAGGCAGCCACCATAAATAATTGACCTACTTTTTCTTCAAAAGTCAATTGATTGTAAACACTATCGACCCATTTTTTTTCTGCAGAAGTTTCAGGAAAATAATTCTTACGTTCCGATTTTGGTTGTTGAATATAAACATCCTCTGGTAGTGAAAAGGCACTATCAGTAGGTTTTCCAATTTCTATTGAGACATTTTTTTTTACCGCACAATTTGTAATCAATGCAACAAAAATAAATAGTAAAAAATATTTTATTTTAATCATGTATTTAAACTGTTAAAAAAATCGGCTGTGCCAACTTTCAGATGCTGGAATTTCCCAACTTTCATTAAATTCTTCAATTGAATTAACCAAATTATTAAAAACGATGGTATTCTCTGAAACCGATTTTTCTTTAGCCAATTTTTTGAAATCAAGTAGTGTTTTGTATGTAATAAATTCACCTTGTTTGAAAGCAACATTCATTTTATCTAATAAATCGACGCTGTATTTTTCTTCTAAATGTTGAATAAAAACTACCGATTTATCGATGGAACATCCCGTGGCTTGTTGTATTTCTTGATCTACTGCAATAATAATAAATCGATTGTATTTGATGCAATAAGAAGATTGTAATGAAGTTCCATGCGAAGACCATTCATTTAAAAAAGAAGTTAAATCTACTTCAATTTCCTGCAATTCATCATCAGAGAATTTTCTGCTCGATTGATATATCCAGATTTTTGATTCTAAAGGCAAGCTTTCAAAGGGAACAAACATATTTTTTTATTTAGACAGAATGGTATTTCTATTTTTATTATAAATCCTGGGCATTAGCAATTAATTCTGCAATATCAAGCACAACAACGTCTTGCTCTTTTTCTTTGTTTTTTATACCATCGGTTAACATGGTGTTGCAAAATGGGCAACCGGCGGCTATTATTTCTGAAGCGGTTTCAAGGGCATCTTCGGTTCTTTCAATATTAATTTCTTTATTTCCTTTTTCAGCATCTTTAAACATTTGTGCTCCACCAGCACCACAGCACAATCCGTTTGCTTTTGAACGTTTCATTTCTACCAGTTCAGCATCCAATTTTTGAATTAATTCTCTTGGCGCTTCATATACATTATTTGCTCTTCCTAAATAGCAAGGGTCGTGAAATGTAATTTTTTTACCTTTAAATTTTCCACCTTCAATGGTCAATCGTCCGTCATCTAATAAAGATTTTAAAAACTCAGTATGATGAATCACTTCATAATTTCCTCCAAGTTCTGGATATTCATTTTTCAATGTATTAAAGCAATGCGGACACGCAGTCACTATTTTTTTTGCTTCATAGGCATTTAACACATCAATATTCATCATGGCTTGCATCTGAAATAAAAACTCGTTACCAGCACGTTTTGCTGGATCTCCCGTGCAACTTTCTTCGGTTCCAAGAACTGCAAATTCAATTTTTGCTCTATTCAAAATTTTCACAAAAGCTTTGGTGATTTTTTTTGCTCTATCATCAAAACTTCCTGAACATCCAACCCAAAATAAAATTTCTGGTTGTTTGCCTTGAGCTAGCATTTCTGCCATTGTTGGTACTATTAAACTTTCTGACATACGGTTTTTTTATTTGATTTGTGAGATGAGTTTATCATTTATTCGTTTTTCCAATTTAATCGATCCATTTGATTATATTGCCATGGAGCGCCATTATTTTCAATATTGGTCATCATACTATTTAATGACATAGGTGCAGCACTTTGTTCCATTACCAAATATCTTCGCATATCAACAATAATTGATAAAGGACTTATGTTTACTGGACATTCTTCCACGCACGCATTACAAGATGTACACGCCCAAAGCTCTTCTGTAGAGATATAATCGTTTAATAGTGATATATTATCTGGAATAAAAACACCTTTGTTCATATTCATATTTTTACCAACCTGCTCCAATCGATCACGCGTATCCATCATTATTTTACGAGGAGATAATTTTTTCCCTGTTTGATTTGCAGGACAAACAGAAGTACAACGACCACATTCTGTACATGTATAAGCATTTAAAAGCTGAACCCAATTTAAATCCAAAACATCACTCGCACCAAATTTACTTGGCACATCAGTTGTTTCAACTGGTGATGCATAAGGGTCGGCATTTGGATCCATCATCAATTTAACTTCATTGGTAACACTTTCCAGGTTATCAAGTTTACCTTTTTGATTTAAATCAGCAAAATAGGTATTCGGGAAGGCTAATAGAATATGTAAGTGTTTGGAATAATATAAATAATTTAGAAAAACCAAAATACCTGCAATGTGCAACCACCAAAATGTACGTTCTAACATTACAACCAAACTTTCTGAAAGTCCGTTAAAAATTGGTGCGATATGTTGACTAATTGGAAACGAACCTGCCTCAGTATAATGACTTACCCCTGCTTTTTGTAACCAAAGATCGGAAGCATTCATTAATAAAAATAATGACATCAAAACCAATTCGAAGTATATAATGTAATTAGCATCCTTTTTAGGCTTTCCATTTAAATCTGAACTTGTAAACCTATTCAGTTTGATGATATTTCGTCGTAACCAAAATATAATCACGGCTACCACAACTAATACAGCCAAAATTTCAAAAGAACCAATTAGAAAATCATAAAGACCTCCTAAAAATGATAGAACCCTGTGAGTACCAAACAATCCGTCAATAATAATTTCAATGACTTCTATATTAATAATGACAAAACTAATATAAACAATGACATGCAAAATTCCTGAAACAGGTCTTTTTACCATTTTCGATTGACCTAAAGCAATCATCATCATGTTTTTCCATCTCAAGGATGGATTGTCTTTTCTATCAACGTCTTTACCTGATTTTATATTTCTAATTATTTTTTTGATATTAGAAACAAAATAACCAATTCCGATAGTTAATAAAATAGCAAAGAAAATATTGTCAACATATTTCATAGTAATGATTTATTTGATGGTATCTGTTGGTTTTGGTGCTGCATAAGGTTTGTTCTTTTTGCCAAATAATGATACGTTTACATACCTAGTTGGATATAATCTTACGTCTTGCAACAATAATTCTAGTTCTTTTGATGTTTTAGAAAAATTAGTATAGAGTGCATCATCTTTCAATAATTTCCCCATGCTTCCTTTACCTTCGTTTAAATTTTTCATCAAAAAATTTACATTTGATAAAGTAGTTTCAAGTGTTTTAATGGTTTTATTAATTTCTGTTTTAGATAAGGAATCTGAAATTTTCGCAAAGTTTTTGGAAGCAATATCTACGTTAGACAAAGTACTGTTCAATTTTGATTTATTTTCAGATATCATCGAATTTACTTCTGTTGAGGCAAGTTTGAACTGCACCAACGTTTCATTCAAATTATCTAATCCACTTTGAATATTATTTTTGGTTTCTGCATTCAATAGTTGATTTACATTTTGCAACATCAAATTGGCATTGTCCATCAATTTTTCGACCTTAATTTTTATTGGATCTAATTGACCCAAAACTCCATCTATTACACCTAATTTACTTGCCGAAACTAAATAGTCACCAGATTCAATTGATTTGGTTGAACTTTTGTTGATAATTATTGCAATTTGTTTACCGCCAATAGGGCTTGGTGCATAGACTTGGGCAACACTTTTTTCAGTTATTTTAAAATCGCTATTGATTTGTAATTCTACAAGTAATTTTCCGGATTCTAACAAATCAATTGATTTAACTTTCCCTATGGTTAATCCGTTTAAAGATACTGGAGAGGACGGTAGCAAACCTTCTACATTATCATATTCTACAAAAACTTTTTTGTAATTACTTAGCAAATCGCTTCCCTTTAAAAAACTATAACCCCAAATAAATAAAAGTATGGAAGATATAGCTAATATGGCTGTTTTAATTTCTTTAGTTAATTTCAAAATGATTTAATTTAATTTTTTTAATGCTTCTTTGATACTGATGCTTGTTCCGTTATAGAATGCTATTATGTATGCAGATGAATAGCCTTTTGACTTTGCAACTGCTAATAGTTTTTTGGCTTCATCATAATTGGATGTTGAACCGTAAGTATATTTGTACAATTTATTTTCAAAAGTACTCGAAATATTTTTAAGTCCTTTAAAATTGGAAGGACTTAATTCAATATTTTTGGAACTAGCAGAAAGTTGAATTTTAAAAATTATAACCGATTCTCCTTCATTTCCTTTTAAAATTATTTTTGGATTGTTTTGTTTAATCGTATCTACTTTTTTTGGTGTTTCGACTGTTTTTGTATTTTGAGTATTTGATTTAACATAAGGTCTTTCAATAAAATCATCGTTAGTTCCTCCATCAAAGTTTTCTTTCTTATAACTAATAACAGCGTCGGCAATTGCTTTTGCAACCTCGTTTTGTCCTTCTTCAGAGTCTAAATATTTTCCTTCCTCAGGATTTGAAATAAAACCAGTTTCAATCAAAACACGCGGCATATATGCTTTATGCAAAACCATGTAAGGTGCTTGTTTTACTCCTCCACCTCTACTTTTTCTACCATTATCATTAACAAAATGGTCTTGAATTTTACCCGCAAGCATGATACTATTCTCTATAAATTCCTCTTGCATCAACGTCATTCCAAGCATCGACTCTGGTTTTTTTGGATCAAAACCTTCATATTTTTGCTTATAATCTTTCTCCATCGTAATTACCTGATTTTCTCTTTTGGCAGCTTCAAGGTTCGATGCATTTTTATTCATACCCATTACGTAGGTTTCAGATCCACTTGCAGCTGAGTTAACATTTGCATTACAATGTATCGAAACAAAAATATTAGAATCGGCACGATTTGCTATGTTTGCACGTTCTATCAATCCGATAAAAACATCTGTTTTACGAGTATAAATGACTTCTATTCCTGGATAATCTTCTAAAATTTTTCCAACTTTTAATACAATGGCTAAATTTATTTTTTTTTCAATATGTGGATAATATACCGCTCCAAAATCTTGATCGCCATGACCAGCATCTAAAGTAACTTTAAATGGTTTTGTTTGTGAATAAGAAACTGTAATTTGAAACGCAAATAGGGTCGTAATTACTAGAAATAGGTTTTTGAATGCAATCATAATTAATAAAAAAGTTAATTTTAATTAAAACTCCAATGTTATACATTTATTATTTACCTATTTTTGGCAAAAATTAATATGTGAATTTTGAGTTCCATAAAATTGAGATCATTTTTTACAAAAATAGTATTTAAACCTTTGCGCACAAACTTATTTTATATCGTTTTATCAGTTATTTTCCTAACAATCGGAAACACTTCTACTTTTAGCCAAGAAAAGAAGGATAGAAAAGAACCTTTATCACTGCCAAACAAACCTTCTAACCCAACTAAAGCTAGGAATGTTTCTACAGAAATTACTTCAGAAATTCAAATAAAAGATACAATAAAAGTCGATTCTTTGAAAAAGAAAAAGTCATTATTGGAAGGTAAAGTTAAGTATAATGCTAAAAAGTATGCCAAATTTGATAATAAAAAACAATTACTTACACTGTATGACAACGCTGAATTATACTATTTAGATTATGAGTTAAAGTCAGGTATTATTGTAATGGATTACAAAAAAAATGAAGTTTACGCAGGCCGATTAAAAGATTCAACTGGAAAATACATCCAATATCCAAATTTCAAACAAGGTAGTAATGTGGTTGAACCAGATTCTATTCGATTTAATTTCAAAACAAAAAAAGCAATTGTTTGGAATTCTAGAACAGAACAAGGTGAAATGCGAGTAAAAGCGGAAGTAACCAAAAAAGAAAATGATTCGGTTTACTTTATGAAAAACGCTCGTTTTACAACAGCCAAAAACATTGATGATCCTGAATATTATTTCATCACTTCTTCTGCCAAAATGGTTCCAGGCAAAAAAGTAGTTGTTGGTTCTACAAACATGGTTATTGCTGGCGTTCCAACGCCCATTTATCTTCCTTTTGCCTTTTTTCCTATCACAGAAACCAGTCGTTCCGGATTGATTATTCCAAGCTACGGACAAAGCAATCAACGGGGATATTCATTACAAAATGGAGGTTATTATTTTGCTTTAAGCGAAAACTATGATTTGGCCGTTTTGGGAGATTATTATACCAATGGTAGTTATGCCATGCGTTTTGAATCGAGTTATGCCAAGCGATATAAATTTAACGGTAATGTAAATGTTCGATTTGAAAACCTCATTAATAGTGAACGTGGTTTTCCTGATTATTCGAAAAGTAAAATTTATAACATTCAATGGTCGCACAGCCAAGACATGAAATCCAGTCCTAATTCTAGGTTTTCAGCCTCTGTTAATTTGGGAAGTAGTCAATATTTTACGCAATCTATCAATCAAATTAATGTTGGAGCAAGATTGAATAATACATTAAGTTCTTCAATTTCATATTCCAAAACCTTTAATACCGTTCCGCAAATCAATGTATCGTTAACGGCAACACACTCTCAAAATACACAAACGCAACAAATAAACATGACATTGCCTACACTTCAAGCCAGTGTGGACAGAATTTTTCCTTTTGCTCCAAAAGAAGGAATTAAGAAAGGTTTTTTCAAAAACATAAACTTTCAATATAATTTGAGAGGTGAAAATAGAATTGTAACAACCGATTCCTTGTTTTTCAAATCAGAAATGTTCAAAGATGCTCAAACAGGTTTTCAACACAGCATTCCGTTGAGTACCAATTTTAAGTTATTTAAATATTTCAGTGCAACAACTTCGGTTAATTACAATGAAGTTTGGACTTTAAAAACCATTACAAAAGATTATAATTCCGCAACAAACAATGTAGTCAATACGTCGGTTAATGGGTTTGATGCCTTTAGAACATACAATGTTTCGAACAGTGTTGGAACTACTATTTATGGAACCTTTAATTTTGGAGAAAACAAGAAAATAAAATCCATCCGACACGTGATGCGCCCAAATGTTTCGCATTCGTATGCGCCAAGTTTTAATAAATATTACGACACGTATGCAACAGACGGAAGTGGCACAATGACGAAAGAATACACACGATTTGAAGGAAATTCTTTTGGTGTGCCAGGAAATAATTATTCCAATACAATCGGATTAAGTATCAGTAATACATTTGAAGCAAAAGTTCGTGACAATGATTCAACAAAGACAGAACCCAAAAAGATCATGTTGATTAATAACTTAAATCTTTCTACAGGATATGATATTTCTGCCGACTCACTCCGTTGGGCACCTATGCGAGTTAGCGGCGGTACTCAATTATTTAAACAAAAATTAAATCTGAACTTCGCTGCAACTTTCGATCCTTATGCGTTGGATAGCAACGGAAGACGAATTGATACATTCAATATTGATAATGGTGGAAGCCTTTTCAGAATGACAAGTTCCAACATGACCATGAATTATTCGTTTGCAAGTTCAGAAAAAAAGGACAAGAAAAAAAGTAACCAAAGTTCCCGAAATGGCGGTCGTGAGGATGATTTGTTTGGTACTGCTACCGATTTTTCAGACAGACGTGAAAGTCAATTTGAAGATGACGAAGAGGAAGAATCTTCCAATTTTGCCGGCTTTTATAAATCCAATCTCCCCTGGAACATGAGTTTGGCCTATTCCTTGACATACAGCAATTCAAATCGAGAAAGTAAAATTACCAATAACTCCATCATGATTTCGGCAAATACCGATTTAACACCAAAATGGAAACTTGGAATATCGACTGGTTTCGACTTTGTCCAGAAAGGCGTTACGTTTACTCAATTCAGATTTGAAAGAGATTTGATGAGTTGGCGAATGGATTTCAACTGGGTTCCCTTCGGAAACAATGCCTATTGGGGCTTCTTTATTGGAATAAAATCTGGAATTTTAAGCGATATTAAATACGATAAACAAAACCAACCAAACAGAACCGTTAACTAAAATTAATATGAAAAAAATCATCAACACCGACAAAGCTCCTGCGCCTATTGGACCTTACAACCAGTCTGTTTTAATAAACGGAATGTTATACACTTCTGGTCAAATTGCTTTAAATCCAGCAAACATGGAACTCGTTTTAGGTTCCATAGAAATTGAAACCAAACAAGTTATGGAAAATCTAAAAGCGATTCTGGAAGCCGCCAACATGACTTTTGAAAACGTAATAAAATCAACATTGTTCATTATGGACATGAACGATTTTGCCAAAATAAACAATGTTTATGGCAGTTATTTCAACGAAGAAACCGCTCCTGCACGAGAAACAGTTCAAGTGGCTAGCCTACCAAAAAATGTGAATATTGAAATCTCAATAATTGCCACTTTAGGTTAATTTATTTTTTTTAGAAGCACACAATCTCGTTCCAGTACAAAAACAGTCCCGCTTTCGCCTTTATTTCCCTAGCCCTACGGGACGTCGGGAAGATATCGGCTCAATCGGGGCTAAATATGACAAGTAGTTTTTCAGCTGAAAATGAGTAATGAGCGAATTTGAAAATGAGATAATTAGAGAATGAGTTAATTAGAAAATTCGTAGCAAATTTTGAAATTGCTTTTTGAAATTGAAATTGATAATGTTTGTCATTCCGTAGGAATCTCATAAATATTTTTATTGGTAAAAAAATCAGAAGCAAAACCAGAACAATATTTTTTTTTATTCTTAAAAATTTATTTGTTAAAGAAAAATTTAAAAAAACGCAAGAACTTTCGAAAATTAATTAATTAACTGCCATTTTTTAAATTCCGTAATATGAAGAAGTATTTATTTACAATTTTAGTATATATTCTAATCAGTTGTTCTTCTCCAAAAAAAGTGACTGATGATATCTATTCTGAGGATAAAAATGTAAATTTTTTTGCTTTTGTTGGTAAGAAAATATCCGTAACACAGTTTGATCCTAATGCTAAAGAAAATGAAGTAATATCTGCTGATAGTTTAACTGGAGAGAAAATCGTACAAAAATCGCATATAATGGATTCTGGTTTTAGTTGTAAATATTTGGTTATCAAAAATATTTATAATCGTGTAGAAAATGACACCATTGAATTTGTAGCGAATGATCATTACGGAAGACCGAGTTTTGAAAAATCTGAATATGTCTTATTATATATCTCTAAAAGTTCAAAAGGAAATTATTATTTCCATCAAAAATATCAATATGATGACCTAAAAGTTGACGAAGACAAAAATTTCTATGGATACATTTTTAAATTGAAAAATAACACTTGGATTAAGCTAGAGAAAAAAGTTTCTGTCAAAGAATTATTTGATGAAAAGAAAAAAAATGTATTTAGAGAATTATTCAAATAAAAACGACTTACAATTAAAAAAAAAACTCCGCCAAAACTGACGGAGTTATTCAAAATATTTTAATCCTAATTGGATTTAAACAATTACACTTTTTTTATTATCCAAATTATCTACTCCAACAAGAAACTAACCGTAACATTACTTTGTACTTCCAACTCACCAATTGCTAATGTTTCTCTAGGAGCATCCATTGCGGCAACGGCATCTGCTTTATAACTTGCAGCTACCACTGGGAAAAAATTAGATTCCATTTCACTGATGCTAATTACTTTACCCACTTTTTGACCTGGTAATTCTGATATATAATCATTGGCTTTTTGTTTCGCATTTTTGATGGCTAATTTTCGAGCCTCAATTAAATAACCCGCCATTTTGGATGATTTAAAATCGACATTATCGATTCGGTTGACGCCTACTTCAACAATCCCTTCCATCAAATCTTCGTATTTACTCAAATCTTTTAGTAAAATATTGATGGTTTGGCTTGCTTCATATTCTTTCTTTTGACCGTCGGTATAATCATATCGTTGGTTTAAGGAAACTTGCTGGGTTGAATAATCTGTTATGGGTAGATTCATCTTTTTGATAAATGATATCACTTTATCAACCGATTTGTCATTGTCTTTCTTCACATCGGATGCTTTGATTCCTGATGTTTCTACAGAAACAGATATAAAAACTTGATCGGGAACAATTTTGATTTTTCCTTCGGCATTAACCGTAATTTGTGGTGTTTGATTTTGAGCTGTAGCCAATTGAGTACAACTAATGAACACGGCAAGAATTAAAATGATTTTTTTCATGATGTTTTTTTTTATAAATTATTACAAATAATTTACAATAATAGTGCCATTATATTTTACCTCTTTGAGCTAATACAAACAAAAATACAATCGGGATTAAAAGTAAAACCACAATAAACGTGTTGGTTACAAACAAACTTGGCACTTTAAATAATGTGAATGCAAAACCAGCCAATGCGCCGCCAATGTGGGCTGTGTGACCAATATTGTCGTTTTGTGCTTTCATACCATAAATGGAATAAAGCAAATAAATAAATCCAAAAATATAGGCAGGAATTCCGATTGGGATAAAAAACAAAGAAATTTGCATGTCTGGATACATCAATATGGAACTATACAAAATTCCGGTTACAGCTCCTGATGCTCCTACAGCTCTATAATTGTAATTATGTTTGTGAAAGTAAAGTGTTAGTAAATTTCCTAAAATCAAACTGGCAAAATAGGTGGTTAAAAAAAATAAATTTCCAAACGTTTGAATAATCACATCGCCAAAAGAATAAAGCGCCAACATATTGAAAGCTAAGTGAGCAATATCTGCATGGAGGAAACCTGAGGTTATCATTCTTTTTTGGTCGCCATTAAGAATGCTTCCTAAATGAAATTCATAGGTTCTGAAAAAATTCATGTCTTCAAAGCCTTTCCAGCTCACTAAAACATTGATTCCGATGATGACAATTAATACTATATTTTCTTGCATATTACTGATTTTGTGTACTTACATTGGTGTTTTAACCCTGATTGAAGTGATATCCTTTGCCTTTTTTTTTCAAAAAGGCAAAGATATAACGGAAAGCAGGAATAGGGTTTATCGAAAAAGCCCTAACCTTTTGTTTCTAATAAAATTAAATACCCGCTATTTGTTTGATTTCTTGAATGATTTTTTCTGCTAAATCGTCTGCCAATTGTTGGGTGGCAGCTTCGGTATAAATACGAATAATGGGCTCAGTGTTTGATTTGCGCAGGTGTACCCAGTTTTCGGCAAAGTCAATTTTTACGCCATCAATCGTGGTTATTTTTTCGTCTTTGTATTTTTGTTCCATCGCTATTAAAATAGCATCCACATCAATTTGAGGCGTTAATTCTATCTTGTTTTTGCTCATAAAATACTGCGGATAACTCGCTCTGAGCTGAGCAACGGTCACATCTAAATTGGCTAAATGCGTTAAAAACAAAGCCACGCCCACCAAACTATCGCGACCATAATGCGACTCTGGGTAAATGATGCCGCCGTTGCCCTCGCCGCCAATAATGGCGTTGGTTGCTTTCATCATTTCGACCACATTTACTTCGCCAACAGCACTTGCAGCATAATTTCCGTTATGTTTTTTGGTGATGTCATGCAATGCACGAGATGACGACATGTTGGAAACCGTGTTACCTGGCGATTTACTTAAAACATAATCGGCACAAGCAACGAGCGTATATTCTTCGCCAAACATTTCGCCATCGTTAGAAATAAAGGCAAGACGATCAACGTCTGGGTCAACTACAATTCCGAAGTCGGCTTTTTCTTCCACAACAAGCTTACAAATATCGCCCAAATGTTCTTTCAAAGGTTCTGGATTGTGCGGAAAGTGTCCGTTTGGTTCGCAATATAATTTCACGACCTCTACGCCCATTTGCTCCAAAAGTTTTGGAATGATAATACCTCCCGACGAATTTACACCATCTACAACCACTTTGAATTTTCGTTTGGCAACAGCCTCTGCATCAACCAAAGGTAAATTTAAAACTTCGTCAATATGAATGTCCATATAAGCATCGTTGATGAATATTTCGCCTAGCGAATCCACATCTGAAAAGTCAAAACGTTCCGATTCAGCTATTTCTAAAATAATTTCACCTTCTTTACCGCTTAAAAATTCCCCTTTTTCATTTAATAATTTAAGAGCATTCCATTGTTTTGGATTATGAGATGCGGTTAAAATAATTCCGCCATCGGCAGCTTCCATAGGTACAGCAATTTCAACAGTTGGCGTGGTTGACAAACCTAAATCGATTACGTCAATTCCCAAACCAATCAACGTATTCATGACCAAATTATGAATCATTGGTCCAGAAATACGGGCATCACGACCAATAACAACTTTTAATTTTTGCTTGTTTGAATTTTGTTTTAGAAAAGAACCATAAGCAGAAGCAAATTTTACGGCGTCAACAGGTGTCAGGTTTTCGCCTACATTCCCTCCAATAGTTCCTCTAATTCCAGAAATAGATTTTATTAGTGTCATATATAAATATTTTTTTGAAAATAAAGTACAAATATAGTGATTTGAATAACTTTTTAATTCATATTTTAGTCGAATGAATTTTTTAGCACATATTTATTTATCAGGAGAAAACGATTTGTTGAAAATCGGGAATTTTATGGGAGACAGCGTTCGAGGAAATGACTTTCTAAACTATCAGGAAGGTATAAAAAACGGTATTTTATTACATCGTTCTATAGATTCCTTTACAGATTTTCATCCCATTTATAGAAAAAGCAAGCACCGACTTCACGAAAAATACGGTCATTATTCGGGTGTCATTATGGATATTATGTATGATTATTTTTTAGCGCTTCATTTTGCAAAATTTCATCCAAAACCTTTGCCAGAATTTGCTAACGATTTTTATGCATTAATTACAAGCAATCAACATTTAATTTCCGACAAAGCAAAAGCAATGCTTCCGCACATGATAGAACACAATTGGTTGGTTTCGTATGCAACAAAAGAGGGTTTAGAAAAAATACTTTTTATGATGGATTACAGAACCAAACATAGGGCGTCAATGCAAGAAGTTATGGTTGAATTGGAGTTATATCACACCGAATTTGAAACCGAATTTTTTGCTTTTTTTGAAGAATTGCAACTTCATTGTAAACAATTTATAAATACACTATGACTTTTATTGAACAATTAGAATTGGAATTAAACCAAAATAAAAATGCTGCTTTTGCTATTCCGATGGAGCAATACATGAAGAATAATTTTACTTTTTTTGGAATAAGAGCAGTGCAGCGACGTGCCATCATGAAAGCGTGTTGTGAGCAACATAATGAAGAAATTTCTACTGATTTTAGAACAATTTGTGAATCACTTTTTGAAAAAAAACAACGAGAATATCATTTAATTGCTATCGATATTTTCATAAAAGAAATTAAAAGCAACTATTTATTAAATGATTGCTATCTAATTGAAAAAATGCTTGTTACAAATTCATGGTGGGACAGCGTTGACGTGATAGCAAAATATATGGTTGGTGGTTATTTGAAAAAATTTCCAGATCAAAAACTAAAACTAATCGAACAATTTTCTAATTCAAATAACCTGTGGTTGAACCGAACGGCAATCATTTTTCAATTGAGTTACAAAGACAAAACCGATTTTGAACTTTTAAAATCGGAATGCGAAAAACACAAAGCATCCAACGAGTTTTTTATTCAAAAAGCCATCGGTTGGGCACTTAGAGAATATAGCCAATACAACCCAAAAGGAGTATTTGATTATGCAACAAATGCGAGTTTAAAACCTTTAAGTAAGAGAGAAGCTATTAGAAATATAAAAATTTAAAAATTTCTTTCGAAATCAAAAAAAAGCGACTTCATTGAAACCGCTCGTAAACTATTTCGATTTATCACCCACAAAATAATCATTCGTACTTTTAAAAAGCACATTAAATGTCGTTAAACTTCCATAAATTCTGGTGATATATTGCTGCAAATCAACCTTATCAGCATCGTCTAAATTACTCGAATTTATTTTCTGCTCCATCACTCGCAGTCGATCTCTTACCATCACAATTTTATGAAAAAAAGTATCAATAGGAACCTCTTTATTTGCCGTCGCCGTTCCTGGTTCCATCACTAGTTTGCCGCCTTTCCATTTATCGGCTATAGGTACAATTTGTGATACATCCGACCATTTTTGCAATACACTTCGCAACGATCGCTCTACTTCATAAAAACTAATCGTATCAACTTCATCTTCCACAGCTTCAATCACTTCAAACGAATCACCTAAATCAATAGTTTCTAATCCCGTTTCCATAAATGTCACCCAATAATGCTTTGAAGTTACATTCGTAATGACACCCAATCCCAATTCAGGATGTTTTATTCGTGAGGCAATTCCTAAAATTTTCATGGTATATTTTTTATAAATTTTTTCACAAAAATAATTTTTTTTTTCAAAATCTAAAAATGTTTTTTTTAAGAAGCACAAAATCTCGCCCTGTAAGAAAACCAGTCCCGCTTTCGCCTTTATCTCCTTTGCCCTACGGGACTTCAGGAGGATATCGGCTCAATCAGGGCTAAATATGTAAATTAAATTTCAGTTGAAAAAAATAGTTCGCAACTGCTATCCATTTGCTGAAAAGCATTTAAGTTTCAATCCATTAAAAAACAAAATTAAAAACCAAATCAATTCCAAATAGAAAATTTCTAATAAATAGTGTAATTTTGCTATTTACCTATATTTTATGACACAAAACGATTCATCAATTGAAGTACTTGGCGCCCGAGTACACAATTTAAAGAATATTGACATATCCATTCCAAGAGATAAACTCGTAGTAATTACAGGACTTTCGGGCTCTGGAAAATCATCATTAGCTTTTGACACGATTTATGCCGAAGGGCAAAGGCGTTACATAGAAACGTTTTCTGCTTACGCGCGCCAATTTCTCGGAGGATTAGAACGACCAGACGTTGACAAAATTGACGGTTTATCGCCCGTAATTGCAATCGAACAAAAAACAACCAGCAAATCGCCTCGTTCAACCGTTGGAACCATTACAGAAATTTATGACTTTTTGCGTCTTCTTTATGCGCGTGCTGGTGAAGCATTTAGTTATAACACGGGCGAAAAAATGGTTTCATATTCAGATGATCAAATAAAAGAATTGATTACGGAAGATTTTATTAATAAACGCATTAATATTTTGGCTCCTGTTATTAGGGCTAGAAAGGGTCATTATGCCGAATTATTTCAACAAATAGCTAAACAAGGTTTTCTAAAAGTGCGTGTTGACGGAAAAATTGTCGATATCACAACAGGCATGAAACTCGATCGTTACAAAAACCACGATATTGAAATAGTTATTGATCGTTTATTAGTTGAAAATGAAGCAGAGTTGAATAAACGATTATCCGAAAGCATCAAAACAGCCATGTATCATGGAGAAGATGTCATGATGGTCATTGAACACGAATCAAACGAAGTTCGATTTTTCAGTCGCACGTTGATGTGCCCAACTTCTGGTATTTCGTATCAAAATCCGGAACCTAATTTATTTTCTTTCAATTCGCCAAAAGGCGCTTGTGAAGATTGTAATGGACTAGGAACGATCAATCAAATCAATATTAAAAAGATTATTCCTAACCCCAAATTGTCTATCAACAAAGGAGGAATCATTCCGTTAGGCGAATACAAAAGCTCTTGGATGTTCAAGCAATTGGAAGTTATTGGAGAAAAATATGGTTTTAAACTAACCGATCCTATCGAAAAAATATCTGACGAAGCCATTGACATGATTCTGAACGGTGGTAACGAAAAATTTGCTGTTGTTTCAAAAACGGCTGGAGTCACCAAAGAATATAAAATTGACTTTGAAGGAATTTCAAAATTCATCAAAAATCAATTCGATCAAAGTAATTCATCTTCTATAAAAAGATGGGCAAAAGAGTTTATGGACGAAATTGATTGTCCTGTTTGCAATGGCTCTAGACTAAAAAAAGAATCTTTATTTTTTAAAATCAATGATCAAAACATTGCACAACTTTCGGCAATGGATATTTCAGAATTATCGGTTTGGTTTTCAGATTTACCAAAACATTTAAACAAAAAGCAAACAACAATTGCTATCGAGATTTTAAAAGAAATCAACGACCGATTGCAGTTTTTACTAGATGTTGGACTTAATTATCTAGCCTTAAACAGAAGTTCCAAATCGCTCTCTGGTGGAGAAGCACAACGAATTCGACTTGCTACACAAATTGGTTCGCAACTGGTTGGTGTTTTGTATATTTTGGACGAACCAAGTATTGGATTGCATCAACGCGACAATGAACGATTGATCAATTCGCTGAAAAATTTACGTGATATTGGCAACTCGGTTTTGGTTGTTGAACACGATAAAGACATGATAGAAAACGCCGATTATGTGATTGATATTGGTCCTAAAGCAGGAAAATATGGTGGTGAAATCATCAGTAAAGGAACTCCAAAAGAACTTCTTGCAGAACATACCCTTACGGCACAATACCTCAATGGCGAATTGAAAATTGAAGTGCCTAAAACCCGCAGAGAAGGCAATGGAAAATCAATAAAATTGACAGGCGCATCGGGAAATAATTTAAAGAATGTTACAGTAACTTTCCCTTTAGGAAAATTAATTTGCGTTACAGGTGTTTCTGGCAGCGGAAAGTCAACGTTAATAAATGAAACCCTCTACCCTATTTTAAACGAACATATTTTTAATGGTGTCAAAAAACCACAGCCTTATAAAAAAATTGAAGGATTGGAACATATTGACAAAGTTATTGATATTGATCAAAGTCCAATTGGAAGAACGCCTCGTTCCAATCCAGCAACGTACACAGATGTATTTTCAGAAGTGCGGAATCTTTTTACAATGACACCAGAAGCCATGATTAGAGGTTATAAAGCAGGACGCTTTAGCTTTAATGTAAAAGGCGGACGCTGTGAAACCTGCGAAGGATCGGGGGTGCGAACGATTGAAATGAGTTTTTTACCCGATGTGTATGTAGAATGTGAAACCTGTCAGGGCAAACGATTCAATCGAGAAACACTTGAAATAAGATATAAATCAAAATCCATATCAGATATTTTGAATATGACTGTTGATGAAGCGGTGCCGTTCTTTGAAAATATCCCCAAAATTTACCGAAAAGTAAAAACCATTCAAGATGTTGGTCTGGGTTATATTACCCTTGGACAACAAAGTACTACCCTTTCTGGTGGCGAAGCCCAAAGAATAAAATTGGCAACCGAGCTTTCTAAAAAAGACACTGGAAACACTTTTTACATCATGGATGAACCCACAACAGGACTTCATTTTGAAGATATTCGTGTACTTATGGATGTTATAAATAAACTAGTAGACAAAGGAAATACTGTTTTGATAATCGAACACAACCTCGATGTAATCAAACTTGCTGATTATATTATTGATGTAGGTATGGAAGGTGGAAAAGGCGGTGGCGAAATTCTATGCACTGGCACTCCTGAAGAAATCATCAAAAATAAAAAAAGTTACACCGCTAAATTTTTAAAATTAGAATTGAAATAATTTCCTTTTTTTTTTAAATAGGTAATTAGATACTAATTTTGTTATATCGGCTTGATTAAAATCCAGCCCTACAAAATGTGTCGAGCCTACGGCTCTTTTGCGTAAAATAGTCCCGTAGGGACGAACCATTTTGTAGCAACGGATTTTAATCCGTTGTTAAAAGAATTTCAATCCGTTGTTTTATGGAATTTTAATCCGTTTATAATTGAATATTAGATTTTCAAATCAATTAGACATTATAAATTTTTCTACTGAAAAAAAAAGGTCTATTTTAGCAGGTTGTTAGCCCAGATTGAAGTGGAAATCCTTTTGTGTAGCGTCAGCGGAGCAAAAGATTGAAACGGAAAGCTGGAAATAGCTCCTAAAAAAAATGATTAAATAAAATAGAATGGCAGCAAATCAATACGAAAACGAAGATCACAGAATTCAGGATAAATTGATTCATAAAACTTGGACAGAGATTAGAACGAACGATTCTTGGGCTATTTTTAAAATCATGTCTGAATTTGTAAATGGGTATGAAACTATGTCTCGAATTGGGCCATGTGTGACTATTTTTGGATCGGCTAGAACCAAGCCCGATGACAAATATTACTTGCTGGCAGAAAGTATTGCTTACAAGATTAGTAAGGCCGGATACGGTGTTATTACAGGTGGTGGCCCTGGTATTATGGAGGCAGGAAATAAAGGTGCGCACGGTGGCGGAGGTACTTCTGTTGGATTAAATATTGAATTGCCTTTTGAGCAACATTTTAATCCGTATATTGATAAAGATAAAAATTTGAATTTTGATTATTTCTTTGTTCGAAAAGTAATGTTTGTTAAATATTCGCAAGGATTTGTAGTAATGCCAGGTGGTTTTGGGACTTTGGATGAATTGTTTGAAGCCATTACACTGATTCAGACCAAGAAAATAGCTAAATTTCCAATTATTTTGGTTGGAACAGATTTTTGGTCGGGATTATTAGATTGGATTAAATCGGTGGTTATTGAAAAACATAAAAATGCCAATTCGGAAGACTTGAATTTGATTAAAATTGTTGATACAGAAGATGAAATTGTAGAAATTTTGGATAATTTCTATAAAAAATACAATTTGAGTCCGAATTTTTAATTGCTATTTATTATTAAAATATGTTTTTTAACTCTTTTCATTTCGCCATATTTTTACCTGTCATCTTTTTAATATATTGGTCGATTGGCGCAAAGTCAAAATCATATCAAAATTATATACTAATTGCAGCCAGCTACTATTTCTATTCTTGTTGGGATTGGCGTTTTCTGTTTTTGTTGGTTTTTTCTACATTATTGGATTATTTTTCAGCGATTCAGATAGAAAAAAGCGAAGATACGACCCAACGGAAAATGTGGCTTTGGCTATGTGTGAGTATCAATTTGGGATTTTTAGGGATTTTTAAATACTATAATTTTTTTGCAAGTTCTTTTGCAGACATGCTTAACAATATTGGTTTTAAAACCAATCCATTATTGTTGGATTTGATTTTGCCAGTTGGTATTTCGTTTTACACCTTCCATGGTTTATCTTATATAATTGATATCTATTATAAACGCATACAATCAGAACGAAATTTTATTGATTATTCGCTCTTTGTATCCTATTTCCCTTTGCTGGTTGCTGGTCCGATTGAGCGAGCTACTCACCTATTACCTCAAGTAAAAGTAAAGCGAACATTTAACTTTGAGAAAGCAAAAGAAGGCGTTTATCAAATTGTTTGGGGAATGGTTAAAAAAGTGGTTATTGCCGACTCATGTGCAGTATATGCCAATGAAATTTTTAATAATTATCCTAGCATGAATTCGTATTCCTTGATTTTGGGTGCTGTTTATTTTGCTTTTCAAATTTATGGCGATTTTTCGGGTTATTCAGATATTGCTTTAGGTACATCAAAGTTATTTGGTATAAACTTACTTCGGAATTTTAATTACCCTTATTTCTCAAGAGATATTGCCGAATTTTGGCGGAAGTGGCACATTTCATTATCATCGTGGTTTCGAGATTATTTGTACATTCCACTTGGAGGAAGCAATGGCGGGTTGTGGTTTAAGATTAGAAATACCTTCATCATATTTTTGGTAAGTGGTTTTTGGCATGGGGCTAATTTGACTTATGTAGCTTGGGGTTTTATTAATGCGCTTTATTTTTTACCTTTATTAATTTTGAATAAAAACAGAAAAAATATTGATGATTTCAATTTAAGTTTCAACTTTGCTTCTGTAAAAACACTCTTCAATATTTTAATCACTTTTGCAATAACTTGTTTTGCTTGGATATTTTTTAGATCCAAATCAATTACTGAGGCATTTAATTATATTGAGCGAATGTTTACCAATCAACATTTTGAAAAACAGTATTTTACAATAAGCAGATACAATTATGAATTACTCGCTTTAATACTAGTTTTTATTTTAGTTGAATGGAACCATCGTAAAAAAGTCGAGCCTATTTCTGGCAAGTACAGTTGGATTAAATTGGGACTTTGTGTTGCTGCAATCATTGCACTTGGCGTGTTTTCTGACTATAAAGAATTTATATATTTTCAATTTTAAAGCATGAAGAAATTCTTATTATTTATTTTAAAAATCGTGTTGTTACTTTTTTCAGTGGCTATCGTTTTGGATGTACTTTATACGATAGTTTATGTTAATTCTGATTGTAGGTCTAAAATTGACTATCTTTACAATTCAGAGGATAAAGAATATGATGTTATTTTTTTAGGTTCATCGCGAGTTAATAATCATTTTGTGCCCGAATTATTTGAAAAAGAAGGTTATAAAACCTTTAATTTTGGAATAACCCGTTCCAGACTAGAAGAATCGGCTTTGCAATTAAAATTAATGGTTGAACGACGTTATAAAATAAAAAACATCATTCTTCAGGTTGATTTGAATATCAATACCAATGACCATTCTGAAGCCATTCGGTCTTTGTTTATGCCCTATTTGCATCAATCGGAAACCATTAGAAATCATTACAAAAACATACCCGAATACAATAAATTGCTATTTATTCCATTTTATAGATATATGAATTATGATGCCCGAATAGGATTTAGAGAAATGTATTATTCGGCAATAGCCAAAAAAACAAATGTATTGGAAAATAAAGGATTTAACCCATTAGCAAACAAATCAGGTGAAATGATACCTGCCGATTTGTCAAAATATTATCCGAAAAAAAATGTAGCATACGAAGAAATAAAACGTATTTGTAAGCAACATAATATTAATTTAATTGCGATTACTACCCCGATTTGTATGAGTACTATCAATAGAGATTATTTTGATAACATTCAGAAAGTATATCCTGAAATTTTGCGTTATGAAAATGCCGTAACTGATGATCAATTCTTTTCAACTTGTGGCCATTTAAACAAAAAAGGCGCTGAAAAATTTACCGAAGTTATTTTAAACGATTTTAAAAACCATACACTCAATAATTGAAAAAAATCTTATACATATTATTATTTGCTTCCACAATATTGCAAGCGCAACATCATTCGAAATTGAATGTAGTTTTAAATGATAGCATACAAACATTAACAGTAAACCAAGAAATAACTTATTTCAATCAATCAAAAGATACTTTAAAAAATATAGTTTTAAACGACTGGAATCATTCCTATTCAGATAAAAATTCACCACTTGGGAAAAGATTTTCAGATGAATACGTAAGAAATTTTCATTTGGCAAATGATAAAGAACGAGGAAAAACAAGTATTGAATCAATTACAGATGAAAATAATAATGCGATAGATTTTAAAAGAGTAGAAAATCATCTAGATATTATTGAAATAAATTTAAACGAACCAATTTTACCTTTTCAAAAAAGGACGGTAACAATTTCTTATTCAATTAAAATACCAAGTTCAAAATTCACAGATTATGGATATGATAATGAGGGTAATTTAATTTTAAGAAATTGGTTTTTGTCCCCTGCAAGATATGATAACGGAAAATTTGTAATTTACAGTAATGTCAATGTTGACGATATTGCGAATGCCATTTCAAATTATGATTTGACTTTAATAGTTCCTGACAATTTGTATCCAACTTGTGATTTGAATTTAGTTCAAAATATAAATAATGAGTATCATTTTGAAGGTAAAAACAGAACTGATATTGCTTTATATATTGAAAAAAAGAATAGTTTTAATACTTATGTTAACAGTCAATTTTCTTTAGTTTCTAATATCAACAACACGAAGTTAGACGATATTAAAAAGGCAATGATTATTGATAAGGTTGTTAAATATGTTGCCAAAAACATAGGAAATTATCCTCATGAAAAAATCATTGTTTCGCAAGTTGATTATGAAAGAAATCCGTTTTATGGTTTGAACCAATTACCAAGTTTTTTAAGTCCGTTTAGTGATGAGTTTTTATATGAATTAAAAATTTTGAAAACGTATTTGAATAATTATTTAAAAACCTCTTTACAATTAGACCCAAGAAGAGACAATTGGATTTTTGATGCCATTCAAATGTATTCAATGATCAATTATATCAATGAATATTATCCTGACGAAAAATTGATGGGTAAAATTGCCTCATTCAAATTATTGAAAAGTTACCATTTGGTTTCGATGGATTTTAACGAACAATATTATTTTTTCTATTTGATGATGGCTCGAAAAAATTTAGATCAACCTCTGGGTTTTTCTAAAGATAAATTACTGAAATTCAATGAAAAAATTGCATCCAAATGCAGAGCTGGTTTAAGTTTAAAATATTTGGATAGTTATTTAAATGATAACGTTATTTCTAAAAGTATTGCCGAATTTTATTTATTGAATTTAAACCAACAAACGAATCAAAGTGATTTTAAATCCGTAATTCAAAATAAAACCAACAAACCTATCGACTGGTTTTTTGATGTAATAATTGAAACGCGAGAATCTATTGATTATAGTTTTGGAAAAGTTACTAAAACTACAGATTTTGTAAATTTTAAATTAAAAGAAAAATCAAAAAACAATGTGCCAATTTCAGTTTTTGGTATAAAAAACAATCAAATTGTATCTAAAATTTGGATAGATACTTTTAAAAAAGATAGTGTTTTTGTTATGGCACGCAATAGTGCAGAAAGATTGGTCATCAATTATTCTAATAAAGTTCCAGAAATAAATCAACGCAACAATTGGAAATCATTAAAAAGATTCCATATTCTCAATAAGCCCATAAAGTTTAATTTTATTAAAGATATTGAAGATCCCAATTACAACCAAATTATGTATGTTCCCACTTTGGAATATAATTATTATGATGGTTTGATTCCTGGTTTGCGTCTTCATAACAAAACATTGATGGACAAGCCGTTTATGTTTAACATCAATCCAACTTTTTCTACAAAAACACAAACAATTTCAGGAAGTACATCTTTTACTTTCAACCAATATAATAGAAATAGTAATTTGTTTTTAACAAAATACAATCTCTCCTACTCCCAATTTCATTATGCTCCAGATGCCTATTATAAAAAATTCAATCCGTCGGTGTCATTCCGTTTTAGGCAAGATGATTTTAGAGAAAACAATAGAAAACAATTGCTACTACGATTTATTATGGTTGATAGAGAAAAATCTGATTATGTAGATTTAGCATCTGAAAATTATGGAATATTTAACATTAAATACAACAGCATTAAGGCAGAGTTAACCAATCAGTTAAGCCATTCATTTGATTTGCAGTTGGCACAAAAATTCGGAAAATTAGAAGCTGAAGTTGAATATAGAAAGCTTTTTAATAGCAATCGAAGTATAAATATTAGATTATATAGCGGACTATTTTTAGCTAATAATACCAATTCAGAATTTTTTAGTTTCGGATTAGACCGACCAACAGATTATATGTTTGATCATAATTTTATAGGTAGATCAGAAAGCACGGGACTTATGAGTCAGCAATTTATCATGGCGGAGGGCGGATTTAAATCAAAATTCGAAAAAAGGTATTCCAACCAATACATGACTACTATTAATGCAGGTTTTAATATTTGGAATTGGGTTGAAATATATGGAGATGCGGGTGTAATCAAAAATAAAATGGAGCAACCAAAATTTCTTTTTGATAGTGGTGTTCGATTAAATTTAATTACCAATTATTTTGAATTATATTTTCCAGTATATTCCAGTAATGGATTTGAATTGAAGGAACCAAATTACAGCGAAAAAATACGTTTTGTGATTTCATTAAGTCCTCAAACCATAATTAATCTTTTCACAAGAAAATGGTTTTAATTCAATAAAAAAATCCATTTATTTTATTAAATATTCATTGATATTTCAAATTTGGACTATAATTAATACACAATCATATAAATAAAACCTATTAATTGTCAATAATCAAATTATTTTTTTTGGACAAAATTAGTATTTAAACTTGTTTTTTATTAAATTTGTTACTGATGTAACCCCTTTTCGATTATGATTCAAACAGAAGATAAAACTGAACTTACCTTTGAAGATTTCAAAAATGAAGTTTTAAATGATTATAAATTAGCGCGAATCAGTCGTGAATGCAGCTTACTAGGCAGACGAGAAGTACTTACTGGTAAAGCTAAATTTGGAATTTTTGGCGACGGAAAAGAAGTGCCTCAACTAGCTATGGCTAAAGCCTTTAAAAATGGAGATTTCCGTTCTGGATATTATAGAGATCAAACTTTTATGATGGCAATTGGCGCCTTAACAATCGAGCAATTTTTTGCTGGTTTGTATGGTCACACAGATATCAATTTCGACCCAATGAGTGCTGGAAGACAAATGGGGGGTCATTTTGCAACACATTCGCTTGACGAAAATGGTAATTGGAATAATTTGATGAATCAAAAAAATTCTAGTTCAGATATTTCTCCAACGGCTGGTCAAATGCCAAGATTACTCGGATTAGCGCAAGCGTCCAAAATATATAGAAACGTAAAAGAACTTGAAAATAAAACTACTTTTTCAAATAAGGGCAACGAAATTGCTTGGGGAACTATTGGAAACGCATCAACTTCCGAAGGTTTGTTTTTTGAAACAATAAATGCTGCTGGCGTATTGCAAGTACCCATGGTAATGAGCGTATGGGATGATGAATATGGAATTTCTGTACACGCTAAGCACCAAACTACTAAAGAAAATATTTCAGAAATTCTAAAAGGGTTTCAAAGAGATGAAAACCACAACGGTTATGAAATTTTCACAGTAAACGGTTGGGATTTTCCAGAATTGATTACTACTTACAAAAAAGCTGCTGAAATTGCCCGTGAACAACATGTGCCAGTTTTGATTCATGTTAAAGAATTAACGCAACCACAAGGCCATTCTACTTCTGGTAGTCACGAACGATACAAAAATGCGGAACGCCTAGCTTGGGAACAAGAATTTGATTGTATTTCTCAAATGAAAATTTGGATGATCGAATCAAATATCGCAACAGATGAAGAGTTAAACAGTATTGATGAAGAAGCAAAAAAAACAGTATTAGAAGGAAAAAAAGTAGCATGGAAAGCTTATTTGGCTCCAATGAAACAAAACCAATCCGAATTAATTACTCTTTTAAAAACCATAGCTCCTTCTAGCGAAACTAAAGTTTTTATCGAAAAAATAATCGCCGATTTGGAGTTCATCAAAGAACCCTTTCACAAAGATATTTTAGTTGCAGCCAGAAAATCATTACGATTACTAATTAATGATGAAAGTAAATCGAGTTTATCCAAATGGATTCAAACTAAAATAAATCAAATTCAACCAAAATTTAGTTCAAATCTTACGTCAACGTCATCACAAAATTGTCAATCAATTGTCGAAATAAAACCAGAATATGATGCAAATGAAGAATTAATTGACGCTCGAGTTATACTTCGAGATAATTTTGATAAACTTTTTGAAAAATATCCTGAAGTGCTCATTTTTGGTGAAGATGCAGGTACCATTGGCGATGTAAACCAAGGTCTTGAAGGCATGCAAGAAAAATATGGAGAATATCGCGTAGCCGATGTAGGTATCCGTGAAGCATCCATTATTGGTCAAGGTATTGGTATGGCAATGAGAGGTTTACGACCAATTGCCGAAATTCAATACCTTGATTATTTACTCTATGCTGTCCAAATTTTAAGCGATGATTTGGCAACACTGCAATATAGAACGGCTGGTCGTCAAAAAGCACCTCTTATTATTAGAACTAGAGGTCATCGTCTAGAAGGTGTTTGGCATTCTGGGTCGCCACTTGGCATGATAATCAATTCATTACGCGGTATCAATGTTTTGGTACCTCGAAACATGACTATTGCAGCTGGTTTTTATAATTCATTATTAAAAACAGATGAACCTGCATTGATTATTGAATGTCTGAATGGCTATCGTTTAAAGGAAAAGGCGCCTACAAATTATGGCGAATTCCAAACTCCTATCGGATATACTGAAACAATAAAAAAAGGTACTGATATTACTGTTGTATCCTATGGTTCAACGCTTCGCCTTATTGAACAAGCTTCAAATGAATTAATGGCCGCAGGTATAGATGTTGAAATCATTGATGTTCAATCGCTGCTGCCATTCGATATAAATCAGGATATCCTTAAAAGTATTCAAAAAACAAATCGTTTGCTTATCATTGACGAAGATGTGCCTGGCGGTGCAAGTGCCTATATTTTGCAACAAATTATAGAAGTTCAAAACGGGTATGCTTTTTTAGATAGTGCTCCTCAAACGCTCACTGCACAACCGCATCGACCAGCTTATGGAACCGATGGCGATTATTTTTCGAAACCGTCAACAGAAGATATTTACGAAAAAATATACAGCATTATGAATGAGTCTAATCCTTTAAAATACACAGAATTATACTAATTCATTTACATTATTATTTTAAGTAATTTTTAGTGCCAATTCCAGCTTTTCGCTATAGTGTTCAGTCAAAATTCTTTTTTTCTATCAACCCACAAGAGCTTCCGTTGGTCGCTTTGTGGCTTGTAGAAAAAATAGAATTTTTCCTTTCACAGCTATCGCTTCAATCTGGGGCAAAACACGATATCGTTACTAAAGTTCATTTAATTTTAAAAAGGTAATTTGTACATTTGCAAAAACAAACATCATGTCAAACGCATATTTAGGATATCATTTTACCATTACGCCACTAGAGTTGGGTTCAGAAATATTAATAGCTCAACTTGGTGAAAAAGCCTTTGAAAGTTTTATTGAAACTGAAACCGGAATTGTAGCTTATGTTCAGAAAGAACTTTGCACACCAAATATTCTGGAAGATATCCAAATATTAGAATCAGAAGAATTTGAAATTACTCATTTTATTGAAGATATCGAACCCGTAAATTGGAATGAAGAATGGGAAAAGAATTTTGAACCCATTGATGTGGATGGAATGTGTCATGTAAGAGCTCCATTTCATAAAAAAACTACAGCAGAATTTGATATTGTTATCGAACCAAAAATGAGTTTTGGTACGGGCCATCACGAAACAACTCACATGATGATTCAACATTTATTAGCAATGAATGTAGAAGGATTAAAGACTCTAGATATGGGTTGCGGAACTGCTATTTTGGCAATACTTGCAGAAATGAAAGGAGCAAAACCAATAGATGCCATCGATATTGATAATTGGTGTTATTTAAATTCTATCGAAAATGCAGAACGTAATAATTGTTCTTCAATTACTGTTTATGAAGGAGATGCGGCATTATTATCTGATAAAAAATATGACTTAATTATAGCAAACATCAACAGAAATATATTGTTAAATGATATGGAAGTGTATGCCAATTGTCTAGAATCTAATGGAATTTTACTCCTTAGCGGTTTTTATAACGAAGATATTCCATTCATTGATGATTCGTGCATCAAAAATGATTTAAAATTTGAATCAAAATTAGAGCGAAATAATTGGGTTTCTTTAAAATATATTAAAAACTAAAAGTAATAATTTAATATGAGTATCATTGAGAAAATTCAAGAAGAGGTAGCTGTTCAAGAATCTACAAGTTTAAATAATGAAATTGTATTGTTTAATGATGATGTCAACACGTTTGATCATGTCATCGAAACGTTGGTTTTGGTTTGCAAACACTCATCTGAACAAGCGGAACAATGTGCAATTTTAGTTCATTATAAAGGAAAATGTACTGTTAAAACAGGTAGTTTGGAAGAATTAATTCCGCAATGTACATCGCTTCTTGAAGCCGGTTTGAGTGCAGAAATTATTTAATTTATAAAATGGTTTGATTTTTGATTTGTTAAATTAATAACATATTCATTTAAATTTATAGCATTTATGAAATTTATATTTAAATTATCAATTCTGTCAATTTTAGCGCTTTTTATTTCTTGCGTAAGCACAAAATCTACCCTCAAAAACGTTGACAATACGGCATCAAAACCAGCAATTGTTGACGGCCATTTTGTAATAACCACCTATAGCAAAGATTCAAAATATGGATATGATAAAAATTATCCTATCAATGTAGGTTTTGATAATGAACGATTTGGAGAAAGAAGTGCTATGTATTTTTTCAACGCATTGCAAGGTCCGAATGGAGAAAAAATATCCTTCTTAAAAATTGATAATTGTTGCCCTTTTCCAACGCCTAGAAGCGAAATGGGTGGTGGGATTTTAGAAATTTATGAAATTACATTCATTGGTACAAACAAAAAAGCGATTCTATATTTGAATATTTTCGATAAAGGAAAAATCGAATGTCCGAAAGGATTTACTTTGGTCAAATAAACATAAATTATATCCTAATTTGTTAGCGAAAATCTCGTTATATTTGCACTTTAAAATATCATATCATGAACATACACAATATTCCACAAATAAAGCATCTTGACAGTGGTAATTTTTTCTTACTTGCAGGCCCTTGTGCCATTGAAGGAGAAGAAATGGCAATACGAATTGCAGAAAAATTGGTAGGAATTACTGATAAACTTCAAATTCCTTATGTATTCAAAGCTTCTTTTAAAAAAGCAAATCGTTCAAGAATAGATAGTTTTTCTGGTATTGGCGACGAAAAAGCACTTAAAATTTTACGTAAAGTATCTGAAACTTTTGGAGTACCTACTGTTACAGATATTCATACAAATGAAGATGCCGTTATAGCAGCAGAATATGTAGATGTTTTACAAATTCCTGCTTTTTTAGTCCGTCAAACTGATTTGGTTGTTGCTGCTGCAAATACGGGTAAAACAGTTAACTTAAAAAAAGGACAGTTCATGAGTCCTGAAAGCATGAAACATGCGGTTCAAAAAGTAATAGATTGTAATAATGAAAACGTAATGGTTACCGATAGAGGCACCATGTTTGGATACCAAGATATGATTGTTGATTTTAGGGGAATTCCAACGATGCAAAATTATGCTACCACCGTTTTGGATGTAACCCATTCCTTACAACAACCCAATCAAATGGCAGGTGTTACCGGCGGAAGACCCGACATGATTGAAACCATTGCAAAAGCAGGAATTGCTGTTGGCGTAGATGGAATATTTATCGAAACGCATTTTGATCCTGCAAATGCAAAAAGTGACGGAGCAAATATGTTGCATTTGGATCATTTTGAAAATTTGATGACAAAACTTGTTGCCATTAGAAAAACAATCAACCAATTTTAATTTATTAATTATGTCCACCAAAATCAACATCATCACAAGTATTTCTTTACTTTTATTTTCAGTATCATCCTTATTTTCTCAAGAAGCAACTGCAACATTAGCAGAAAAATATACAGCCCGTAATAAAGGGAAATTTTTTATTTTTTGGGGTGGTAACAGAGATAGTTATTCAAAATCTGACATTCATTTTAAAGGAACAGATTATAATTTTACAATACATGATGTCGTTGCGGTAGACCGTCCAAAAGGTTGGCACGTTGATTATATCATTCCGACAAGAATGACAATTCCGCAAACAAATTTTAGAATGGGATATTTCATTTCAGATAAATATTCAATTGGGGTTGGTGTAGATCACATGAAATATGTAATGTATCAAAATCAAAATGTAGCTATTAGCGGAAATTATCCTGCAAGTTATAATGGAAACCAAATTAATAATGGAATATTAGACTTAACAGATGAGAATTTCTTAACGTTTGAACATACTGATGGATTGAACTTTGTTCATGCCGAAATTTCTCGTTTTGATGATTTTTCGAAAATTTTCAAAATTAAAAATACTGATAAATTTCAAGTCAATCTAACAGAAGGTTTTAGTGCAGGTCTTATGTATCCAAAAACCAATTCTAAATTATTGGGCAAACCAAGATATGATGATTATCATGTTTCTGGCTATGGAGTAGCGGCAAAAGTTGGTTTAAACCTTACCTTTTTTAAACATTATTTCATTCAAACGGAATTAAAAGGAGGTTATATAAATATGAATGATATTAAAACTACTTTTAATGATGCTGATTCTGCTTCACAAAAATTCTTTTTCTTACAAGAAATTATTTCATTTGGTGGGATTTTTAAGATTTAAAATAAAAATACTCTTTATAAATAAGGCTTTTTTTACAAAACTTTTTTTTATTTATTGAATTCCATATTTGTCAATAAGATAAATTAATGAAGTCATTGTAGCAGCTCCAAGTTCTAATTCTCTTTTGTTTACAGCGTCAAAAGTGTCATTGGATGCATGATGGTGATCAAAATATCTTTGCGAATCTGGCTGTAACCCTACTTTAACTATATGATTTGATTTTAAAGGTCCAATGTCAACACCTGAATGTCCTTTAACAAATTTATGAATCAGATATGGTTCAAATAAATCTTTCCAACTAAGTATTTGATTAAAATTGGCTTCATCAGCATCAATTGAAAAACCTCTTGGTGAAAAACCTCCAGAATCACTTTCAAAAGCAAAAATATGATTCTCTCCATTTTTAGAAGATAATTCTTCATACTTTAAACCACCTCGAACTCCGTTTTCTTCATTCATAAACATAACAACTCGAATGGTGTTTTTTGGACGGTAATTTAATTGTTTAAAATTTGCTAAAACTTGCATACTTTGCACACAACCAGCACCATCATCATGAGATCCGTCACCTAAATCCCAAGAATCTAAATGACCTCCAACAACAATTATTTTTTCTGGAGTTTCAGATCCAGTTATTTCGCCAACCACATTATAAGATTTCACATCATCAAAAATTTGACAAGACTGTTTGAAATAAAAAGTCAATTTAGGATTTTTTTGTAATAAAGAACTTAATAATTCAGCTCCATTAGTACTGATTGCTGCCGCTGGTATTTTTTCTGAAATTAAATTAGTACCATAATTCGTGGCTCCGGTATGAGGCAAATCGTCAAGTCTTAAATTCATTGATCTTACAATAACCCCAACAGCTCCTAACTTACCCGCTTCTTTTGCTCCCGATGACCGTTGGTCAACACAACCAGAATAAGCTTTAAAGGTTTCAATAAATTCAGGATTCATTGGTCGGTTAAAAAAAACAATTTTGCCATTAACTTTTTCTTTACCCAATATACTTAATTCTTCTATACTTTTAACTTCAATGATTTCTGCAGAAATTCCGTTTGGAGGTGTCGCAACAGAACCTCCTAAAGCACAAATTGGAAAATCAATTTTCTTACCATCATTCATTGCATACCCTTGTTCTTTGGCACCCCTCACCCACTTTGGCACCATCACTTCTTGAAGATAAACTTTTGTTAATCCGAGTTTATCTAATTCACTTTTGGTATAAACAACTGCCATTTCTGCACCTTCAGAACCAGATAATCTAGATCCAACAACATTTGACAAATGATCCAACCATTCATAACAAAAGCCTTGATTCAAGTTATTGGTATAAATTGATTTTAGCATCTGTACGTCGCTAATTTGTCCAAATGAATAAATAGGAATTATTAAAAGCAGTATTCGAAATTTCATAATATCTTTATTTAAAATGATGTACATTTATTTTTATCAAAAATAGTAAAATTTAATTGATAGTATTAAAATAATTTGTTTTCTACTTTCTAATAATATTTAAAAAAATAAAATTATTTTGAAAAGGAAGTCATTTTATAATAAAATTCATTATTGCAAAACTTTCAAAAGAAAAAAGTATATTTGAATTCAATTAAAAAATATATTTATGACCACAAATTTCTTTGAATCAAACAGTTATTTTATTGACGAAAAAGTCAATTTTTTTAAATTTGAAAATTGTTACCAAATTTATAATGAAAAAGGACAAAACATTGGTGTTATTAAACAAAAGCTAAATACAGGACAAAAAATTTTACGCCTATTTTTAGGTAAACCCATATTGCCTTTTTTACTCGAAATTAAAAATTCTGAAGACAAATTACAAGCTTCTATTTCTAGAGGTTGGACTTTTTTTATGTCAAAAATTACAATAAAAAATGCAAATGATGAAGTAATTGGTACCATAAAACAAAAATTTCAGTTATTAAAACCCAAATTCATCATTTATGATGCCATTGAAAATCAAATCGCTGAAATTTCTGGAGACTGGAAAGCATGGAATTTTAGAATAAATGATGCTCAATCAAACCAAATTGGAACCATTTCAAAAAAATGGAACGGTGCTGTGAAAGAAATTTTTACATCAGCAGATAAATATCATGTTAATATAGAATCGGAATTTTCAAATATAGACAATAAAATTGCAATCATAGCTGGTGCCATAACAATAGATATGGTACTTAAAGAAAGTAAATAATACAAAATTGTGATAAAATTTAAGACCTCAAGGAAAAAATCTTTGAGGTTTTTTTAGCTATTTATCATTGCTCTCGCTTTTTCCAAATCTTCGGGAGTATCAATACCTATTCCTACATGAGAGGTTTCTATCATCTGGATTCGTTTTCCAAATTCAAGATAACGGAGTTGCTCTAATTTTTCTGAAGCTTCCAAAGATTTCATGGGAAGAGCATAAAAATCTAACAGCGCTTGCTTTCTAAAACCATAGATTCCAATGTGTTGAAAGTATCGAACCCCCGCATTTTCATCACGTTGATACGGAATAACAGAGCGCGAAAAATAAAGAGCTCTACTGTTTTGATCAACAACAACTTTTACATTATTAGGATTTTCAATGGCTTCTTTGTCGGTTATGTGTCGCATGAGTGATGCCAAATCAATTTCTTTACTGATGTCTTTTTTAAAAACTTCAATCACTTTCTCCAATGATTGCTTGTCTATAAATGGTTCATCACCTTGTACATTTATGACAATATCTATGTCCATTTTTTGAACCGCTTCTGCAATTCGATCACTACCACTTTCATGCTCTTTGATGCTCATAATAGCTTTACCGCCATTAGATTGGATTTCGTTGAAAATAATTTCTGAATCAGTAACAACAAATACTTCGTCAAAAAGTTCTGTAGTTACAGCCGCTTGATAGGTTGTGAGAATTACTGTCTTACCAACAAGATCTTGCATTAATTTTGCTGGAAAACGAGTCGATGCGTAGCGAGCTGGTATTACTGCTATTATTTTCATCAGATTGAATTTGATTTCAAAAATAGCAAAAAAATCTTTGTATTAAATCATTTTCGCTACTCCATTATGTCTTTATTTTATAAAAAAAATATGTTTCAACTTAATTTGTCATGTTTATTTTTTTGAAACATATAAGTCATTTAATTTTTTTTTTAGTAAAGATGATTTGATTAGTTGAAGATCATAAAAGTAGCTGTTTGCACATAGTATTTTTTACTTTACGAAATCACTTTTCACTTGTCACTTTTCACTAATCACTTTTGGCTAATGCCTATTGCCTAAAAAACTACTTCTTACTCTTAAGTTCCTTTGCTTTTGTTTGCCAATAGGTATCAAGCTCATTAATACTTGCAGGATTGGCAGCATTTTGAGGATACAATCTCCCCGAGGTAAAAGCTCTATCAAGGATAGTTTCAATTAAATAGTCTTCATTGTCATCAAATGGTTCGAATTTCTTTTTCAAATTGATGTCAAAAAGTCGGGCGGTATTGTTGGACCAAAAAGCTTTCCAACCGCTTTTGTAATCTTTGATGATATCGAATGTTGTGATTCCGGTTTGACGGTGGATGAGTTTTACTAGAATTTGACCTTGTTTTCTGGATAATTTTTTGAGTTTTGCTTTGAATTCGTTTTCCATATAATCTTCAATAATTTTGAAGTATTTCTTTTTGTCTTTGTTTGATTTTAGTTTTTCTAGGTTTTTGTTCATTGCTGTAAATCTTTCGCTAGCAGTTTTTGCATAAGGATAGACTTTGTAAACTCGGTTTTGTAAGATAAGGAATTGCTTTTGTTGTTCAGGATCAAGTTTTACATTAGATATAAGAACTTCATGAAGCGCAATGGTATCATTGTCCAAAGTATCATTTTCAATAGGAATTATTTCATTAAAATCTTCCCCAATAGTTTGAGAATACATAGTATTTGAAATCAAATAAAAACATATCAGAAAAATTGCTTTTTTCATGTGGGAAAAATTTTGTGTTAAATATACGATAACACTAACAAGTCTAATGCCAAATTTATAATTTTACAAAAAAATATTTATGTCGAAGAAATCTATCCTTACAAAAGCATCTCTTTCCTTTTTAGAAAATTATTTAAACAATCCCTCTCCAACAGGATATGAAGCCGGAGGGCAAAAGATATGGATGGATTACTTGAAGCCTTATGTGGATACTTTTATAACAGATACATATGGAACTGCCGTTGGAATCATCAACCCAGAGGCCAGTTTTAGAGTTGTAATAGAGGGACACTCTGATGAAATCTCATGGTATGTAAACTACATAACCGACAATGGTCTTATCTATGTGATACGAAATGGTGGAGCCGATCATCAAATTGCACCGTCAAAAAGAGTAAATATTCATACCAAAAATGGCATTGTTAATGGTGTATTTGGATGGCCTGCCATTCATACAAGACATAGGGCAAAGGAAGAGCCACCAACGTTACAAAATATTTTTATAGATTGTGGTTGTGAAACAAAAGAAGATGTTGAAAAATTGGGAGTTCACGTAGGATGTGTGGTTACTTATCCTGATGGATTCATGATTTTAAATGAAAATAAATTTGTTTGTAGAGCTTTAGACAACAGAATAGGCGGTTTTATGATTGCTGAAGTAGCAAGACTATTAAAAGAAAATAATATAAAACTACCTTTTGGACTTTACATTGTAAATGCTGTTCAGGAAGAAATTGGATTGCGAGGTGCCGAAATGATTACACAAACGATTAAACCAAATGTGGCAATTGTTACCGATGTTTGTCATGACACAAGCACTCCAATGATTGAGAAAAAAGTTGAAGGTGATTTAGAAATGGGTAGAGGGCCTGTTATAGCTTATGCTCCGGCAACTCAAAATGTATTACGAGAATTAATTGTTTCAATTGCTCAAGAAAAGAAAATTCCTTTTCAACGCCATGCTAGTTCAAGAATGACCGGAACAGACACAGATGCTTTTGCTTATAGCAACGGTGGTGTGGCATCTGCATTGATATCACTTTCTTTGAGATACATGCATACTACAGTAGAAATGGTGCACCGTGATGATGTTGAAAATGTGATACAATTGATTTATGAAAGTTTGTTGAAAATTGAAGATAATCATGATTTTTCATATTTCAAATAGTTAAAAAACTAAAACAATATTATTCAAAAAAAATCCTCAAATTATTTTGAGGATTTTTTTTAATACTTTGTCTATAAACTATTTAAATAACTCAACACATTGGTCTCAATGCGTTCATTGATATTAGAAATGTCAGCTTTTATAAATTTTTCTCCTAAAATATTTTCATATAATTCAATATATCTTTCTGAAACAGATTCGATATAAGCATCTGTCATATCTGGAATTTGCTGACCTTCTTTGCCTTGAAATCCGTTTTCGATAAGCCATCTTCTCACAAACTCTTTAGATAATTGTTTTTGTTCTTCTCCATTATCTTGTCGTTCTTGATATCCATCTGAATAAAAATATCGTGAAGAATCAGGAGTATGAATTTCGTCAATCAATACAATTTGTCCGTCTTTTGTTTTTCCAAATTCATATTTGGTGTCAACCAAAATCAAACCTCTTGAAGCTGCAATTTCTGTACCTCTTTGATAAAGGGCTCTTGTATATTTTTCTAAAATTATATAATCTTCTTCTGATACAATTTGATTAGATAAAATAGCTTCACGCGATATGTCTTCGTCGTGCGAACCATTATCAGCTTTGGTAGTTGGGGTAATTATTGGATTTGGAAATGAATCGTTTTCTTTCAATCCGTCAGGCATTTCAACACCACATATAATTCTATTTCCCGCTGTATATTCACGTGCTGCATGACCTGACAAATAGCCTCGAATAACCATTTCTACTTTGAAAGGCTCACACAAATGTCCAATTGCCACATTTGGATCTGGCGTTGCAACAAGCCAGTTGGGTACAATATCTGAAGTAAGCTCCATGAATTTTGTAGCTATCTGATTCAAAATCTGACCTTTATAAGGAATGCCTTTAGGTAAAACTACATCAAATGCAGACAGTCTATCGGTTGCAACCATCACCAACAAACTGTCGTTGATATTGTAAACTTCTCTTACTTTACCGCGATAAACCGATTTTTGATTGGGAAAATTAAAATGTGTAGATGTTATAGTATTCATTTAATTAGAAATATTTATTTTTTGCAAATTTAGTTTTAATTTGAATAGAAAAAAAGGAAGGCTATGATAATATATTTTGTTTTAAATAGTGAGCAACTCCGTCATCAACATTCTTTTCAATGATTTCAAGATGATTTAATTTTTCCTTAAAATTACTAGGTGCATTGTTCATTATCAATCCTTTACCTGATAAAAGAAGCATTTTTTCATCATTAAATCCATCTCCAAAAGCAAATGTATCATTCCATTGCATTTGTTCCAATTCCAAAATTTTATGAATAGCAATACTTTTATCTACCTCTTTATGAAGTAATTCTAGACAAATTGGAAGGCTAAAAGCAAAATCAAATTGATCTGAAAAATCGATTAGTAATTCTTGTCTTAAAGCTTCTAATTTTTGATTGTCAAAATGGGTGAAGAATATTTTAATCCCACTTAAATCATCCTCTAGATTAAAATCTACTATTTGGGCTGGATAATTCATTTTTTTCTGAAAACTATTCAATTTTTCATTCGTTTTATTGGTCATCCAAACTTCTTCTTTAAATAAAACTGCTGTAATTTCAGAATCTATTTGTTTGTTTAAAATGGTTCGAGCCGTTGCATCGTCAAGGTCAAAATAATGAATTAATTCTTTATCTGGGTTATGAATTCGGGCACCATTTGAAGTTACTAAATAAAACGGAATTTCAATAGCAGCCAAAATTGGCATTGCATCCAAATGATGTCTGCCCGTAGCAACAATTAAAGTATGACCTTGTTGGTGAATTTGATTTAATACTTCTTTTGTAAAAGTAGAAACTTGATGATGCTCATTTAATAAGGTGCCATCAAGATCGGTAATGATGATTTTTCTATTAGATTGTTCCATTATTAATCGTTGTTCTCGATACTTTTATAAGCATCAATTACTTTTTTAACCAATCTGTGTCGAACAATATCTTTATCATCAAGATAAATGATTCCGATACCTTCAATGTCTTTTAATACCAACAAAGCTTCTTTTAATCCAGAAATGGTGCGTCTTGGTAAATCGACCTGTCCTGGATCGCCCGTTATTATAAATTTAGCATTTTTTCCCATACGGGTCAAAAACATTTTCATTTGAGAATGTGTTGTATTTTGAGCTTCGTCTAGAATTACAAAAGCATTATCTAGCGTTCTACCTCTCATAAATGCTAACGGAGCAATTTGAATAACTCCTTTTAAAATATAGTCTTCAAGTGTTTGTGGTGGCAACATATCGCGCAAAGCATCATATAATGGTTGCATATATGGATCCAGTTTTTCCTTCATGTCACCAGGCAAAAAACCTAAGTTTTCTCCAGCTTCTACTGCAGGTCTTGTTAAAATTATTCGTTTAACTTGTTTTTCTTTCAAAGCCTTAACCGCTAGAGCAACTCCCGTATACGTTTTCCCGGTTCCAGCAGGACCAACCGCAAAAACCATGTCGTTTTTAAAAACAGATTCAACCAATTTGTGCTGGTTTGGAGTCATAGCTTTAATCAGCTTTCCTCCTATTCCATGAACTAGAATCTTGTCCTGATCGGGCATTCTTTGCTCTTCTTGCTCACTACTTTGAATAACTCTATCAATCACGTTGGTATCAATTGTATTGTATCTCGTAAAATGCAACATCAATCTGTTAAATCGTTTCTCAAACTCATTTAACTGATCTTTTTCACCAAAAACTTTTAAAGTAGTTCCTCTAGCAACAATTTTCAACTTTGGATAATATTTTTTAATTGTTTCTAAATGAGAATCTTGTTCGCCCCAAAATTCTTTAGGTGCAATGTCGTTTAATTCAATAATTCGTTCGTTCAAAAGGATGATTTTTTTAGTTAATTTTTGCCTAATAATTACTAGATTTGCATTATTCAAATTTAAGTAAAACGCCCTTACAATTTTCAATTAGTTATAAACAATTTTATGTCAATAATTACCCTAACAACCGACTACGGATTAAAAGACCATTTTGTGGGTTCTTTGAAGGGTAAAATATTGTCAGAATATAATGAGGCAAAAATTATTGATATTTCTCATGAAATTGACCCATTTAATATATCTGAAGCGAGTTATATCATTGGTTCGTCTTATGCAAATTTCCCAAAAAAATCTGTGCATATAATTGGTGTTGATATAGAACGAAATAACGAAACGCAACACATTGCCATGCTTTGGAAAGACCATTATTTCATTTGTGCAGATAATGGTATTTTAAGTATTTTGATTGAAAAAATTATTCCTGAAAAAATAGTTGCCATTAATTTTCATGAACGTTTAGCGCCAGAAGCTTCTGATGCAGATGTTTTTGTAAAAACGGCTTGTCATCTTGCAAAAGGCGGATCGTTGAGCGTAATTGGAATTGAAATTACTGAAATTAGATCTGTAACCCAATTGCAACCAATCATTGAAAACAATTTGAAATCGATAAAGGGTCATGTTATTTATATCGATCATTTTGGAAATGCAGTGACTAATATTTCGAAAAAAATGGTCTTGGAAGTTGGCAAAGGAAGAAAGTTTACTATAAAATTTAAAAATAAAGAAATCAAGAACTTATATTCGAGTTATTCTGAAGTTGGGAATTCTGAAATTTATGAAAAAAACGATTATATTGGATTGAAAATGGCTGTTTATAACGAAGCCGGATTTGTTGAAATTGCAATTTATAAAAGTAATCCAAATTCTGTTGGATCTGCCAATAGTTTGTTAGGGCTTAATTACAGAGACCAAATTAATATTGAATTTGAAAATTAGAAAAAAATGTTAGTTAGAATTGTAAAGCTTTCCATCGACCCATCTAATATTGATGTTTTCAAAGAGCATTTTGATAGTGTAAAACATCACATACGAAATGCTCCCGGAAATCGTTTTCTTGAATTATATCAAGACAAAAACAATCCGAGCCTGTTTTTTACCTATAGTTATTGGGAACATGAAACGGATTTAGAAAATTACAGAAATTCAGATTTATTTGATGAAGTTTGGACTTTTACAAAAAAATTATTTAATGACAAACCCGAAGCATGGAGTGTGTCAAAAATTTATACCTTAGATTAATTATGAAATCAATTCTTTTTAGAGAAATAAAATCATTTTTCGGATCGCCAATTGGCTATTTGGTGATTGCCATATTTTTGTTATTAAACGGCTTATTTTTATGGGTTTTTGATGGCGAATTCAATATTTTAAATAGCGGGTTTGCAGATTTAAATCCGTTTTTTACAATAGCCCCTTGGATATTGTTGTTTTTGATACCGGCAGTAACCATGCGAAGCTTTTCGGATGAAAAAAAACAAGGAACCATCGAATTATTATTAACCAAACCCTTAACGCTTTGGCAAATTATTGGAGGTAAATTTTTGGGAGCATTACTACTCATTGTCATTGCTTTAATTCCAACGTTGTTATACGTATATATAGTTTCAGACCTAGCATTACCAACTGGAAACATTGATATGGGAAGTATTATTGGATCTTATTTTGGATTGTTGTTTTTAATTTCAAGTTATACCGCAATAGGAATTTATACATCTACTTTATCAGAAAATCAAATTGTATCCTTTATTATAGCGGTATTTTTATGCTTTTTGTTCTACTTTGGTTTTGAAGGAATTAGTTCCCTTTTTTCAGAAAATGCGCAAATTATTTCGTTCTTCGGAATGGATTATCATTTTAAAAGCATCAGCAGAGGAGTTATTGACACACGAGATGTAATCTACTTTTTGAGTTTTACCTTTTTGTTTTTGTCGTTAACCGTATTTAATTTAAAATCATTAAAATCATAATGAAAAAAAATCGTCCAAACGCAATAAAATTATTCAAAATAATTGTTTTTTTAGTGATTATAAATTTTGGAAGTCATTTCTTCTTCAAACGATTTGATTTAACAGAAGACAAGAGATACACGTTGTCTGAAACTTCTATTTCAATACTTCAAAACATTAAAGAACCACTTTATGTGGATGTTTTTTTGGAAGGAAATTTTCCGGGTGAATTTAAAAAGCTACAAGCTGAAACACAACAATTATTAGAAGAATACAAAGCATATAATTCGAATATTATTTTTCAATTTGTAAACCCTTTAGAAAAAGATGAAGAACGTGAACAAATCATGCAATCATTTATGGAAAGAGGTTTAACGCCTATGAACGTTACGGTTGACGACAAAGGAAAACAAACGCAAGAAATTGTATTTCCGTGGGCAGTCATTAATTATGGTAAAAATAGTACAAAAGTACCTTTGCTCAAAAACATGATGGGCGCTAGTACTGCAGAGAAAGTGGTAAATTCGGTGCAACATTTAGAATATGCTTTTGCCAATGGATTTAATACTGTTTCGAAAACAAAAGCAAAGAAAATAGCCGTTCTTAAAGGAAATGGTGAAGCAGAAGATTATCAATTGGCGGATTTACTTAAAACCGTTCGTGAAAATTATCATATTGCGCCTTTCACTTTAGATTCGGTAGCTACAAATCCGATCAATACAGTGAAAGAGCTTAAAAAATATGACCTAATTATTGTTGCTAAACCAAGTATCGCATTTTCAGATAGCGAAAAACAAGTACTAGATCAATATGTTATGAATGGTGGGAAATCGATTTGGTTGGTTGATCATGTTTCTATGGAAATGGATAGCTTGATGACAACAGGCGAAAATTTAGCTTTTCCAAAAGACCTTAATTTGAATGATTTATTTTTTAAATACGGTATCCGAATAAAACCCGATTTAGTAAAAGATTTGTTGGCCACACCCATTGCATTAGCAACTGGAAACCAAGGAAATGCAACTCAATATACGCAATATCCATGGTTATTTTCGCCAATGGTTTATCCTGCTTTAGCCAAGGAAAATGAAAAATTAAATCCAATTATAAGTAATTTAGATGCGATAAAATTTGAGTTTACTAACCCTATTGAGATATTGAAAAACGACATCAAAAAAACAATTTTATTGCAATCTTCGCCTTATTCAAAAGCAATTGGAACCCCTTTTCTTATTAATTTAAGTATGGTTGAAGAGCGTCCAGAGCAAAAAGATTTCAACAATAAAGGAAATTTGCCATTAGCCGTTTTGCTTGAAGGAAAATTCAATTCTGTTTTTCAAAATAGAGTTACCCCTTTCAAAGACCCTGATTTTGTTGCTGTTGGCAAAAAAACAGAAATGATTGTAGTTTCAGATGGTGATATTATTAAGAATCAATTGGATAAAAATGGTGTTCCTTTAGAGCTGGGCTATGATAAATGGACCAATTATATGTATGCGAACAAAGAATTCATGCTCAATTGTATTAATTATTTGTTGGATGACAACGGACTTATTAACATCCGAAATAAAGAAGTTCGTTTACCCATTTTAGACAAAGAAAAAGTATATACAAATTATACTACTACTCAAATCATAACTGTTGGTGCGCCAATGCTTTTACTCTTGTTTTTCGGAATTGCGTTTACATATGTAAGAAAATCAAAATATAGCAAAAAATGTTAATAAATTTCTTTTTGAAATCTATTACTTTAAGATATATTTGTAAAAAATAAGAACAAATGAAGTTTATTGTATCAAGCTCGTATTTATTAAAACAATTGCAAGTATTAGGTAGTGTTATCAATAGCAGCAATACGTTGCCCATTTTAGACAACTTTTTATTTGAAATTAATAAGAAAAATTTAACCGTTTCGTCTTCAGATTTAGAAACAACCATGTCTGCTACACTAGATATAGAGTCTAAAGACACCGGAAGTGTTGCGGTTCCTGCAAAATTATTATTGGATATCCTTAAAACATTTCCAGAACAACCTTTAACTTTTACGGTAGAAGAAAATAGTACCATTGAAATTAGCTCCAATTCTGGGAAGTATGCCATTGCGTATGCTCCTGGTGAAGAATTTCCGAAATCAGTAAAGTTAGAAGAACCTTCTTCGACTTTAGTGCCCGCAGAAGTTTTAGCAACTGCCATCAGCAAAACAATTTTTGCAGCAGGAAACGATGATTTGCGTCCAGTTATGTCAGGTGTTTTCTTTCAGTTTTCTACAGAAGGACTTATTTTTGTTGCAACAGATGCTCACAAGTTAGTAAAATATGCTAGAAACGATGTAAAAGCATCTCAAGTAGCCGATTTTATCATGCCAAAAAAACCATTAAATATATTAAAAAGTATTTTGGGAGCTTCTGATGCTGAGGTTAAAATTGATTACAATGACGCCAACGCTACTTTTTCTTTTGAAAATTATATTTTAACTTGTCGTTTAATTGATGGTAAATACCCCAATTATGAAGCGGTTATCCCAAAAGAAAACCCAAATAAATTGGTAATCGATCGTTCACAATTCTTGAATTCTGTGCGTCGTGTGGCTATTTTCTCAAACAAAACCACTCATCAAATTCGTCTTAAAATTGCGGGTGCCGAATTGAATATTTCTGCTGAAGATATTGACTATTCTAATAAAGCTGAAGAGCGTTTAACGTGTGATTATCAAGGCGAAGACATGCAAATTGGTTTCAACTCACGCTTTCTTTTAGAAATGCTGATCAATTTACAATCAGACGAAATCCAATTGGAAATGTCGATGCCAAATCGTGCCGGAATCCTTACTCCTGTTGACGGATTGGACGATGGCGAAACCGTTACCATGCTTGTTATGCCGGTAATGTTGAACAACTAAAACCAACCAAACCTCAATATTTTTTTTCTAAAATCGTCTAATGTATGTTAGACGATTTTTTTTTAGGAGCTATTTCCTGCTTTCCGTTACAATCTTTTTTGAAAGGGCAATGTAGCAGCCACATAAGCCCTTTCAAAAAAGGATTTTCACTGCAATCAGGGCTAGGATAAATTCAATATCAAAAATCAATTTCAATGGCAATTTCAATGGCAATTTCAAAAATCAATTTCAATTTCAATAGTAAACTTAATGAATCTTAATTTCTTAATGTTTCAAAAAAAAAAACAATTTCAATAATAAACTTAATGAACCTTAATATCTTAATGTTTCAAAAAAAAACACTCTTTTAATTAAGTAAAACTACATTGAAACGCAAAACCGCGTTAAGGATAGTAGTGAAAAGCCCACAGCAACATGAAGCGTCAGCGGAATGGTGCGCGGACTTGTAACGGATAGCCTGACCCGCCAAGAAAAATGTCATGAAAAAGGAAAATGTGTAGCGGGTAACTCCCAAAAATAAAACTAGAAAAATATACAATTTATACCTAAATTTGTAATAAAATAAAACAACATGATTAACACTGAAACCATTGTTGCATTGGCTACTCCTTCTGGGGCTGGCGCCATTGCTGTAATTAGAATATCTGGAAAGGATGCTATTACTATTGCGTCGCAGGTATTTGAATCGGTTTCGGGAAAAGATATTACGACACAAAAAACACACACCCTTCATTTGGGGCATATCGTGGATGGCAAAAAGATTTTGGACCAAGTATTGCTGTCGGTTTTTAAAAATCCGAATTCATATACAGGCGAAAATAGTATTGAAATTTCGTGTCATGGTTCTACGTTTATCCAACAACAAATTATTCAATTATTGCTTCGAAAAGGAGCAAGAATGGCACAAGCAGGAGAATTTACTTTGCGTGCTTTCTTGAACGGAAAACTCGATTTGTCTCAGGCAGAAGCCGTTGCCGATTTAATTTCGTCTGACAATGAAGCTTCGCATCAAATTGCAATGCAACAAATGCGTGGCGGTTTTAGTAATGAAATTGCCAAATTGCGCGAAGAATTATTGAATTTTGCTTCATTAATTGAACTCGAATTGGACTTTGCCGAAGAAGATGTCGAGTTTGCTGATAGAACGCAATTTTATGAATTGCTGAACCGTATTGAGTTTGTTTTGAAACGATTAATTGATTCTTTTGCCGTTGGAAATGTGATAAAAAACGGAATACCCGTTGCTATTGTGGGCGAACCCAATGTGGGAAAATCAACACTTTTGAATGCGTTGTTGAATGAAGAACGCGCCATAGTTTCTGATATTGCAGGCACAACGCGCGACACTATTGAAGACGAATTGAATATTGGTGGAATTGGTTTTCGATTTATTGACACCGCCGGAATAAGAGAAACGAAAGACGTGGTGGAAAGCATTGGGATTCAGAAAACATTTGAAAAGATTGAGCAAGCGCAGGTGGTACTTTATTTAGTCGAAAGTCAAAAGTCAAAAGTAGAAAATACAGTACTTCAAATTGAAATTGAAAAAATTAAAAATCAATTTCCTTTAAAATCATTAATTATTATTGTCAATAAATCGGATTTACTATCTAAAGAGAAACAAGAAAACATTACGCAACAACTTTCGACTTTTGACTTTCGGCTTTCAACTATTTTCATTTCTGCCAAAGAAAAAACAGGCATCGACGAACTGAAAAATACGTTGCTTTCGTTTGTAAATACGGGAGCTTTGCGTAATAATGAAACGATAATTACCAATACACGTCATTATGATTCGTTACTCAAAGCATTGGAAGAAATTGTAAAAGTGAAATTTGGTTTGGAATCTAATCTATCCAGCGATTTAATGGCTATTGACATCAAACAAGCGTTGTATTATTTTGGTGAAATTACAGGTCAAGTATCTAATGATGAGTTGCTTGGTAATATTTTTGCAAATTTTTGTATCGGGAAATAAAATATTAAAATAAATCAATTCTTTTTACTGTTTGTCCTAATTTTACAGTTCATATCTAAATCCTTTCTAGATAGCCAAAATTTATTAACAACGCAACCATTTGTTTTGCATCTTTAGTAACTTTGTAGTGAAAAGAAAACTGAAATGAAATTAAGACCCCTTCACACCACCGCATTATTTGAATTTTACATCCCCGATTACACTACAGCATTGGAGTTGCCTTTTGTTGATGTGGGCATCAGCGCGGGTTTCCCATCGCCAGCCGATGATTTTATCGAGCTAACGATTGATTTAAACAAGCACTTAGTAAAACACAAAGACAGCACCTTTTTTGCCAAAGTAAAAGGCCACTCGATGAAAAACGCGGGCATTTTTGATGGCGATTTATTAGTGATTGATAAAAGTTTGGCACCACAAGATGGAAAAATTGCCATTTGTCAAATTGATGGTGAGTTTACTGTAAAAAGAATAAAGATTGAAAAAGACATCGTTTGGTTGGTTGCCGAAAATGATGCCTACGAACCAATCAAAGTAACTGAAGAAAACGAATTGATGATTTGGGGAATTGTAATGCATAGCATCAAATCTTTTTAAGAAAATTACTAATTACTTATCACTAATCACTTAAAAAATGTTTGCCTTAATAGATTGTAACAACTTTTATGCCTCTTGCCAAAGAGTATTTGAACCGCATTTGATTGGAAAACCAGTGGTGATCCTTTCCAATAATGATGGTTGCGTGATAGCGCGTTCAAACGAGGCAAAAGCATTGGGAATTCCAATGGGGGCGCCTGCATTTGAATACAAGAAATTGTTCACTGATCATAACGTTTTTGTTTTTTCGTCAAACTATGCCTTGTATGGCGACATGAGTAGTCGTGTGATGAATATACTTTCCACTTTTACACCAGACATTGAAGTCTATAGCATTGATGAGGCTTTCTTGAAATTTGAAGGCTTCGAAAATTACAATCTAGACGACTACGGAATTAGCATCCAAAAAACAGTTACAAAAAATACCGGAATCCCCGTAAGTGTTGGTTTTGCACCCACCAAAGCGTTGGCAAAAGTTGCTAATAAAATTGCTAAAAAGTTTCCGGATCGCACAAAAAGTGTTTATGTGATTGACTCTGAAGAAAAACGAATTAAAGCGCTTAAATGGACTAAAATTGAGGATGTTTGGGGTATTGGGAGACGATATGCCAAACGATTGCAAGCAAAAAATATTTTTAATGCATATCAATTTACACAAATGCCTGATGATTGGGTACGTAGAGAAATGGCGGTTGTAGGCCTGCGGTTGAAACACGAATTAGAAGGAAAACCGACCTTGGATTTGGAAACGCCCAAAAACAAAAAAATGATTGCCACGACCCGTTCTTTTGAAAAACCGATGGTTAAATTGGAAGATATTTCGGAACGCGTTGCAACATTTACCGCTTCTTGTTCAGAAAAGTTGAGAAGACAAAAAAGTCATTGCAACATGATTATGGTTTTTGTACATACCAATTATTTTCGAAAAGACCAACCACAGTATTCACGAAACATTGTCATCAATACTGATTTTCCTACCAATTCAACTATTGAGTTAAATAAGTATGCACAAATAGCTCTAAAATCGATATTTAAAGCGGGATATCACTACAAGAAGGCAGGTGTAATTGTTATGGGACTTACGCCAAATAATGAAACTCAATTATCATTGTTTAGCACTTCAAATCCGAAACACCAACCGCTGATGTCTGTTGTTGATAAACTGAATAAAAGCTTTGGTAGAAACAAAATTAAGTTTGGCAATCAATCCTTGGACCGACAATGGAAAATGAAACAAGAAAAATTGTCAAAAAGTTACACAACAAGAATTTCTGAAATAATTACCATTAAAGTTTAATCGCTTATGTGTTTTCATTCGAAACAATCAAAATCGGCTATACAAGTTGAAAATCGATTTAATGCAAAAATTGATGCCCTCGATTTATTTCAGCCGCAAGAAAATATAAATGGTTTTGATTTTCCATTAACACCTATAATTACGAATGAAAATCCGAAAATAATTACTCATTATAATTGGGGGTTAATTCCGAATTGGTCAATAAATGAAGACATTAGAAAACGAACGTTGAATGCACGAATAGAGACCATTGCAGAAAAACCATCCTTCAAAAATTCGATAAACAAAAGATGCTTGGTCATAGCCAATGGCTTTTATGAATGGCAATGGCTGGATTCAAAAGGGAAAAATAAAGTTAAATATAAAATAGGCGTCGGCAACGAAGATTTATTTGCTTTTGCAGGCTTGTATTCAGAATGGACAAATAAAGAAACAGGAGAGTGTAAACAAACGTATACCATTGTAACCACGCAAGCCAATGCAATCATGTCTGAAATTCATAATACGAAAAAAAGAATGCCAATTATACTTAAACCAGATGATGAAAATAAATGGCTAAACAACGACCCTATACAAAATTTCGCCTATCCGTATGAAGTGCATTTAAAAACCGAAAAAAGTTCCAATAACCTTACCTTATTTTAATTTATTAAAGGATAATTCGTTTTACGTAACTTACATTATCCGAAGTTATTTTAACAAAACACACTGCTGTTATCCAATTGCAATTAATAGAAGTATTAGTTGAAATAATAACATCTAAAATAATTATTAACAAAACATTAAAGAATTCAAATTAACTTAATGCTGAAATACCTGACACCGTATAGTGATTTAAACTTACTAAAACTGCCAATGATTTCATAAATGCATTTGAAAATAACAATTAATTGAATATTTTTGTAAAAAAAACAACATGAAAAAGATTGCATTATTCATTTTTACAGCATTATTGGTAGTTTCTTGTAGCAAATATGGCGAAGGAGCTTACACAATATCTGGAACAGCAAAAGGCTTTAAAGACGGAACTAAAATTTTCTTACGACAATATAACGAAGCAGGAATGATCATTAAGTCTATTGATTCTGGGTTTGTTGTCAATCAAAAGTTTGAATTAAAAGGTAAAGCTGATGACGCAGCAATCGTTTCTTTAACGACAGATAATGATGAAACAAGTGTAAATTTAATTTTAGAGAAAGGTGATTTAAAGATAAATTTGATGAAAGGTAACTTATACAGTTCTAAAGTTACAGGAAGCTATAATAACGACGTTTTAGTTCAATTCAATGCTGATTTTGGGAAATTACAAACTTCTGTTACAGATAAACTGATTGCTTATGAAGCTAAACATAGAGATGAATTATCCAATGCATTAAAAAGCACAGATAGTGTTACTGTAAACAAACTTAAAAGTGGTTATCAAAAAATTGAAAATGAATTATTACAATTTTCACTTGCTTTTGTTAAGAAAAACCCCAAAGCATTGTTAAGTTTATTGATATTGGAAAATAATATGCATAATACGCAAATCGATTTCAAAATCATTCAATCAAATTTTGAATCACTCGATTCAGAATTACAAAAATTGAGTGCGGGTGTTAAAATTCAGGAAAAAATTAATGCTATTGCAAATACCGAAATTGGAAAAGTAGCTCCCGATTTTACTGCAAAAGATCCAAAAGGTAAAGAAATATCGCTTCATAATGTATTGGGGAAAAAAGTTACAATCATTGATTTTTGGGCTTCTTGGTGTACGCCTTGCCGAGTAGAAAGCTCTAATATGGTGAAACTTAACAAAGAATTTAAATCAAAAGGTTTGAATATTGTTGGAGTTTCGTTAGACAGTAACATAGCAGAATGGACCGCAGCAATCTATGCTGATGAATTAAATTGGTACCATGCTTCTAACTTAAAACAATGGCAAGATCCAATTGTTTTATCTTATAACATCATGGGGATTCCAAGTACTTTCATTCTTGATGCTGATGGTAAAATTGTAGCTAAAAACTTAAAAGGAGAAGAATTAAGAAAAAAAATCATAGAATTAACTAAGTAATCTGTTTTTATACAATTCAAAATCAATTGTTTAAAAATAAGATTAAAATTATATTCCGAATAAGTTTGCAATAGTAAAAAGTGTTATTATATTTGCACACGATTTTGGGGAGATACTCAAGCGGCCAACGAGGGCAGACTGTAAATCTGCTGTGTAAACTTCGCAGGTTCGAATCCTGCTCTCCCCACAAAAAGGACTAATCATTGATTGGTCCTTTTTTTATTCCACTTCAGAATTTCTTTTCACTTCATATTAGAATTTTAAAATAACAGTATTTTTTTACAATAATATTAGGATATTCATCGTTGAATAAATAGTAAATTGCACCAAAATAAAAAAGCTATGAATCAAATAAAAATTCTTTGGGTAGATGATGAAATCGATCTATTGAAACCACATATATTGTTTTTAGAGAAAAAAAAATATGCTGTTACCACCTGTAATAATGGTAGAGATGCCATAGATTTATTTGCAAATGATAATTTTGATATTGTTTTTTTGGATGAAAATATGCCCGGAATGAGTGGTTTAGAAACATTGTATGAAATCAAAGAGAAAAAATCTACCACCCCCGTAATCATGATTACAAAGAGTGAAGAAGAATATATTATGGAAGAAGCCATTGGTTCTAAAATAGCCGATTACCTAATAAAACCTGTTAACCCCAATCAAATTTTACTCAGTTTAAAGAAAAATCTAGATCATTCAAGGTTGATTTCTGAAAAAACAACTTTAGATTATCAGAAAGAATTTAGAAAAATTGCGATGGATTTATCGATGGTTAATTCGTATGAAGATTGGATTGAATTATATAAAAAATTAATTTTTTGGGAAATTGAGTTAGAAAACATCGAAGATCCCAATTTAATTTCGATTTTAGAATCACAAAAAGTGGAAGCCAATTCACAATTCGGAAAATTTATTGAGCGAAACTACGAATCGTGGTTTGATCCAAAAGCTGACAAACCTATTTTATCACATCAACTATTTAGAGAATTGGTGGTACCTGAATTGGTAAAAAAAGAACAACCTGTATTATTTGTAGTTATTGACAATTTGAGATACGATCAATGGAAAACATTTGAAAGTGTTGTGAACAATCATTACAAACTTGAAAAAGAAGTGCCTTATTTTGCAATATTACCTACTGCAACTCAGTATGCTAGAAACGCTATTTTTTCTGGGTTAACGCCTTTGGAAATGGAAAAACAATTTCCGCAATACTGGAAAAACGATATTGATGAAGGTGGCAAAAATTTGCACGAAGCTGAATTTTTGACAGCTCATTTAAAACGATTAGGTATTCATATAAAACAAGATTATTTCAAAATCACCAATCTTGCCAGTGGAAAAAAATTGGCAGAAAACTTTAAATCACTTAAAAGCAATGATTTAGTTACGGTTGTTTATAATTTTGTAGACATGCTTTCGCATGCCAAAACAGAAATGGATGTGGTAAAAGAACTTGCCTCAGACGACAAAGCCTACCGATCTTTGACATTAAGTTGGTTTAAAAATTCACCTTTGTTAGAAATCATTCAACAAGCACAAAAGCTTGGTTTTAAATTAATTATTACCACAGACCACGGAACCATCAATGTGAAAAATCCATCAAAAGTTATTGGAGATAAAAACACCAGTTTGAATTTGAGGTATAAAACAGGTCGAAGTTTGACTTTTGAAGATAAAGATGTTTTTTATGTTAAAGATCCAAAAAAAATTGGGCTTCCGGCGATAAACATGAGTAGTAGTTATATTTTTGCAAAGAATGATTTGTTTTTGGCTTATGTAAACAACTACAATCATTATGTTGGTTATTATAAAAATTCCTACCAGCACGGAGGTATTTCGCTAGAAGAAGTGATTGTTCCTTTTTTGGTTTTAAATCCGAGGTAAAAGCATGAAAATAAATTATAATTTATCTGAAATTGAAACCGTTGTAGGTTCGATTATGGCTGAAAACCCTTCAAAAATCATCCTTTTTAAAGGAGAGATGGGAGTTGGCAAAACAACCTTAATCAAAGAATTGGCAACGTTTCTTGGCGTTAAGGAAGCCACGAGCAGTCCTACCTTTTCGTTGGTAAATGAATATCTTATTGCTGAAAATCAATACATTTATCATTTTGACATGTATCGATTGAAACATGAAATGGAAGCACTGGACATGGGCATTGATGATTATTTTTATTCTGGAAATTGGTGTTTTGTGGAATGGTCAGAAAACATACCGAGTTTGATTCCTGAAGATCATTCGGTTATTTCGATAACGATGTTAGCTGATGGGAGAAGAGAGTTGGAAATGAACTAGTTAACTGAAAGTAACGTTTCGCGGCTTTAAGAAGTTGGGGATTTGTAAGCCCGAAACTTTCGATAAAACACCGAAAATCAAAAGTACAAAACAAACTTTAAATTAAGCCCTAAAACCCCAATTTCTTAAAACCGCTGTTGGCAGATAGCCAGAATATTTATTCTATTTCAGAATTCTGTATAAAATCCAAATCACAATGAATATTCCGCTCAATATTACAATTCTATTTCCTTGTTTTCTGTCATTTTCAGAATATGCATAAATTCGGTTTCCGTTTGGTAATGTTTTTTTAAAAGTTAACAAATGCCAGCCAATAAATATTCCTAATAATCCACCAAGCAAAGCACAAACGTATCCAATAATTATATAAATATTTTGTCCTTCTTCGGGTTTCGATAATTCGATAATTCGTTGTTTTTTTAATTCGTTTATTTGTTCAGTTGTAATTTCGTTTCCTCTTTCTTTCAATAATTTATGAGCAAGTTCTACGTCGAATTTATTCCATTCATCACTTTTTTCAATTACATCAATCAATTCTTCGTTTGAAAAACTTAACAAATAATAATCATCTTGAATTTCATTTATTTCTGTTTTCGTTTTTTCACGTAAAATATCATTTGCTTTTTCGAAGTCATTCTGTTTAATTTTTATGCAATATTCTTTTCCAAATTCGTTATTTGAAAGAATTGGGTCAAAGTTTATTGAAATATTTTCTATTAAAAATTCTACCTTATTTTCTTTAAGTAAACTTCCAATTTCTGTGGCTTGACTTTCAGAGTTAAATTTCTGAAATATTAAAAATTCTTCTTTCATTAAGTTCAGGTTGTTATTTTCTGCGATTTTTCAACTGGTTTCTGCCAACGTTTCGCAGCTACAAGAAGTTGCGTACTTCATTCACTGACTATTACAAATATAGACAAAACTTTGATTCAACAATTACCATTTCTGATAATGCCCAAGTCTAGCAATTTCTTGTAACTGCTGTTAGCGGTTCGGCTTTTTATCTTC
>CAMAWT010000005.1 GCA_945862065.1 Flavobacterium psychrophilum
GATGCATTAGAAAAAAATAATAAATAATAATATTTGCATAATGATTTTGAATGAATAAAGTAATTCTAGAAAATCAATTAAAAATTAAAATCAGCTTTTTAAAATGAAACATACTAAAGTAAAAGACTTATTAAACAGTACAAATACCCTGCAAGAAGTGAATGCAAAAGGTTGGGTTAGAACTTTTAGAAATAATCAATTTATTGCATTGAATGATGGTTCTACTATCAATAATATTCAATGTGTGGTAGATTTTGAAAATACGCCAGAAGAAATTTTAAAAAGAATTACCACAGGAGCCGCTGTTTCTGTTTTTGGTGAACTTGTTGAAAGTAAAGGTGCTGGTCAAAAATATGAAATACAAGTTTCAAAACTTGAAATTTTAGGTGATTCTGATGCTGAAAAATTTCCGATGCAACCAAAAAAACATTCTCTTGAATTTTTAAGAGAAAATGCACATTTACGTGTTCGAACCAATGCTTTTGGAGCTATTATGAGAGTTCGTTCCGTGTTGGCACATGCGGTTCATACCTATTTTCAAGAAAGAGGTTTTGTATATGTGAACACGCCAATTATCACAGGTTCAGATGCTGAAGGTGCTGGAGAAATGTTTAAAGTTACCGCACTTCCATTTGATGGAACGCCAAGAACTGAAGACGGAAAGGTGGATTACAAAAAAGATTTTTTTGGAAAAGAAACCAATCTTACGGTATCTGGACAACTTGAAGGCGAAACGTTTGCCATGGCTTTGGGCCAAATATATACTTTCGGACCAACTTTTCGTGCTGAAAATTCGAATACATCTAGGCATTTAGCAGAATTTTGGATGATTGAACCAGAAGTGGCTTTCAATAATTTAGACGACAATATGGATTTGGCGGAAGATTTTATTCAGTTCGTAATCAAATACACAATGGATAAATGTGTTGATGATTTAAAGTTTTTGGAAACCAGATTGTTAGAAGAAGAAAAATCAAAACCACAAGCTGAACGAAGTGAATTGGCTTTGTTAGACAAATTAACATTTGTACTTGATAACAATTTCAAAAGAGTATCATACACTGAAGCTATTGATATTTTGAGAGATTCTACTCCAAATAAAAAGAAAAAATTCAATTATATAATTAATGAATGGGGCGCCGATTTGCAAAGTGAACACGAACGATATTTAGTTGAAAAGCACTTTAAATGCCCAGTAATTTTATATGATTATCCAGCCAATATCAAGGCATTTTACATGCGATTGAACGAAGATGGAAAAACAGTTAGAGCCATGGATATTCTTTTTCCTGGCATTGGAGAAATTGTTGGAGGGTCGCAACGAGAAGAGCGTTATGATGTGTTGTTAGAAAAAATGAAAGCTTTAGGAATCGACGAAGAAGAGCTTTGGTGGTACCTTGATACAAGACGATTTGGTTCGGCGGTGCACTCTGGATTTGGATTAGGTTTTGAAAGACTTGTGCTTTTTGTTACTGGTATGACAAACATTAGAGATGTAATTCCGTTTCCAAGAACACCACAAAATGCTGAATTTTAAAATTGTTTTGTTTCGAATTGTAAGTTGTTAATTATCAACCATAAATCATAAACTATAAACCCAAATTAATAATGCTAAAGCAAAATCTTCAATTCAAATTATCTCAAAAATTATCTCCTCAACAAATTCAGTTGATGAAGTTAATTCAATTGCCTACGTTGGCTTTTGAACAACGACTTTTGGAAGAAATGAATGAAAATCCAGCTTTAGAAACGGGAAATGAGGCAGATGAGTTTGAAAAAGATGAGTTTGATGCTCAAGATGATTATGACGAATATGATGGAAATGATTCTATTGAAACGGACGATATTAATATTGATGAATATTTGAGCAACGACGAAATTCCAGATTATAAATTACAAGCTAATAATTTTAGTGACGATGATGATGAACGAGAAAGTCCGTTTGCTTCGCCGGTTAGTTTTCATCAAGATTTAATTAACCAATTAAATACTTTTATTTTATCTGATTCAGATAGAGAGATAGCTGAATTTCTTGTTGGAAATATTGACGACATGGGATATATTCGAAGAACTATTCAGGATATTGTTGATGATTTGGCATTTACGCAAGCCATCTATACTGATGAAAAGAATGTAGAACGAATGTTGCAAGTGATTCATGAGTTGGAACCATCTGGTGTGGGCGCTCGTGACTTGCAAGAATGTTTGTTGCTGCAATTGAAGCATAAAACTCCTACAGAATATATCGAACTCGCATCTGATATTGTTTCCAATCAATTTGAGGCATTTACCAAAAAACATTATGATAAATTGCTTCAAAAATATGCTATTTCAAATGAGCAGCTCAAAAAAGCCATTCATGAAATTGAAAAGTTGAATCCAAAACCAGGCGGATCTTTTACAGGAAACAACAAAATAACTGAAAACATTGTCCCCGATTTTGCTATCAGATTTAATGATGGTGAGCTTGAACTTAGTTTAAACGGACGAAATGCACCTTCACTTCATGTCTCGAAAGACTATCAAGAAATGATGCAAACCTATAAAGATTCTAAAGATAAATCACACTCACAAAAAGATGCCGTGCAATTTATCAAACAAAAATTGGATTCAGCAAAATGGTTTATAGATGCCATCAAACAACGGCAGGAAACGCTATTTGTAACCATGAATGCTATCATGCATTTTCAGCACGATTATTTTTTGGAAGGCGAAGAAACCAGCCTTAAACCAATGATTTTAAAGGATATAGCAGATATGGTTGGTTTGGATATTTCTACGGTTTCTCGCGTAGCAAACAGTAAATATGTGGACACTCCCTATGGCACCAAGTTGATTAAAGAATTTTTCTCTGAAGCAATGAAAAATGACCAAGGAGAAGATGTTTCAACTTTAGAAATCAAGAAAATTCTTCAAAATGTAATTGCTGATGAAGATAAACACAAGCCACTTCCAGACGATCAACTTGCAGAAATTTTAAAAGAGAAAGGCTACCCAATTGCCCGACGAACCATTGCAAAATATAGAGAACAGCTGGATATTCCTGTTGCTAGAATGAGGAAGAAGATATAAGGTAAATGATTGTTTTTAAATTTTTATATATATTTCTCAAAAGCTATTTTATAATCTTCCAATAAACATCATAAAACTTTTTATCAGCGCTCAATTTTATTATTTCATTTGAAAAAAAATGAACCAACGAATCTTTTTCGGCATTTGATTGGGCAAGGCAATCTTTGTTGGTGCTATCTAGAACTATAACAGAGGCATACATTTCTTCCCAGCTTTCAACTCCATTGGCTGCTACAGAATATAGTTTGTTTTTTGAATCAAATAATTTTACATTTTCCCAAATTAAAATGGGGTGTCTTTTGTTATTTAAATAGATTTGGTTATCCCATTTTCCAAATTTATCAAACATTAGTTTTTTTGTGTAAGATGCAGAAAGTACTGCATGGAACCTAAGTTCGCAAATTATTGAAGTGTCTTTATCTTGGATGGTTTGTATTTTTTTGATTTCAAAATTTTTGTAACCATTTTCAAATATATAAGGATTATTCGGGTTTTCTGTCCTATGTTTTATGCCAATTCCTTTTTCCTCTATTTTTTTATTCATTTTAGAGGAGCAACTTACTAATACCATACATAAAAAGAGCACGATGTTTTGTGTTTTCATCATTCTAATTTTTAGTAAAGGTAGTTTTTGTTTATTAATTAAAATGTATCAATAGTATTTCTTAAGTTGTGCAATTTAGTAAGATAAACTATTAGTGCAACTGAATTTGAAACGCTAATTACTGCAAGTGTTGTGAAGGCTGTTGTGATCATTTGTTTGAAAATTACTTGGATTGGGTTTGGATAAAACGGAATGTTAGAACCTTGTTTTGGTTTTTACCTTTTGAAGTAATTTTAATACCATTTCCCCCAATCAAATTGTTCATAATTTGTTTATATTAAATTTGTTATCAACTTGTGGGGGAAGTTTGATGGGACAAATGTAGCACGGTAATTTTCAATTAAAATTGTGATTTCACAACTTTTAAATTTTTATTCAAAAATTGTGTTTTTACGCAGATTTGCGTGAGGGATTGAAGTGGAAAGCCCACAGCAGCCCGAAGCGTCAGCGGAGGGTTGCGAGGACTTGAAACGAAAAGCCCGACCTTGTAAAAAAATAAGTGAGGCATCGAACGAATTTTTTACAAGGGCACGCCCAAAAAAATAGTCATTTTACATTAAAGTATATAAAATTGAAGCCCTAGGTTGAGTGTTGATAAGTCCAAACTTTCTGCACCAATGGGTACATTTTTGAAGAGTTTGTTAAAGCCATAAAACACATAAATATTCCAAGTATTCCAGCCTGCAGAAAGCGTGGCGCCGTAGGTAATTTTGTTCAAATCAGCATTGTTTTTTATGGTTACTTGGTTTGTGTTTCCAGAAAAAGTGTAGGAATTATTAAGTAAATAACTGATTTTGAAACCGGTATAAATTCTCCAAAAACGATGACTATTTATCGTTGCATTGCGCCATCTAATTTCAATTGGAAGTTCTACATTATGAAGGGTAAGTTTATTTTTGGAATAAAACGTGGTGTTGGGTGCAATTTGATAGGCAATAGTGCCGTTTGTGTTTTCAGATAGGAGCAAGTTGGTGTTGTATCCACTGTAGGAATATCCTAAACCGGCTGCAATTGCCCATGTTCTTGTTTTATTGATGGGCATGTCTCTAAGAAAGCCACCGGAAATTCCTGGAGAAAATTTATTCTGTGTGAAAAAGGTAGGCGTTTGATTTAAATTGTTATAAGTAATATTGAAATAAAATTGGTCTTCACGATAAAGTGAATCAACGGCAATGGTATCATTAACTACTTTTTCTTGTGCAAAAATAGCATTGAAAAGAAGTACCGATAAAAGGGAAAAGTAAATTCGCATATTGAAGAAATTAATTCGAATATTACAGGTTTTTGCAGAGAGGATGGGATTCGAACCCACGATACAGTTACCCATATACAAACTTTCCAGGCTTGCTCCTTCAACCACTCGGACACCTCTCTATTGTTTTACAAAGTACCATAAAAAAAAGGGAATTTCCAAAGATTATTCCATTTCGCCTCGTAATGAAGTTTCGAATATCGTTTTGAATAGGGTTGGAGCTACGTTTTGACCTAATAAATACATTAATTTAGCGATGGCTGCTTCTGTGGTGATGTCTTTGCCAGATATTACGCCTATTTTTTTGAGAATAACACTTGTTTCATAATCTCCCATGCTTACTGTTCCGCCAGAGCATTGGGTAACATTGATAATATGCAATCCGTTTTTGATGGCTTTTGTAAGTAAGTTGATGAACCATTCTTCAGTTGGTGCATTGCCCGATCCGTAGGTTTCAAGAACGATACCTTTTAGATTTGGAATGGAGAAAATGGAGTTCAAAACCGATTCACTGATGCCCGGAAACATTTTAAGAATCATTACTTGCTCGTTTAATTCTTTGTGAACGATTAGTTTTTTGCCTTTAGAAATGGGCAAAAATGCTTGATGATTGATGTTTAAATGCACACCAGATTCTACAAGTGCAGGGAAATTGGGTGATGAAAAGGCTTTAAAATGTTCGGCATTTATTTTGGTAGTTCGATTTCCTCTGTATAATTTGTATTCGAAATATAGGCAAACTTCGTTTACGACTGGTTTGTTTTTTTGTTGTAAAGAGGCAATTTGTATAGCTGTGATGAGATTTTCTTTGGCATCGGTTCGTAAATCACCAATGGGTAATTGCGATCCAGTGAAAATGATGGGTTTTGAAAGGTTTTCAAACATAAAGCTCAGTGCAGCAGCAGAATAGGACATCGTGTCTGAACCATGAAGAATGACAAAGCCATCAAAATTGGTGTAATTTTCTTCAATCATACCAGCAATTTGAACCCACTTTTCTGGATTCATATTAGAAGAATCGATAGGATTATCAAAAGAAATGGTTTCAATTTGACAGTCAAGTTGCTTTAGTTCAGGAATTTTTTGTAGTAATTTCTTAAAATCAAACGCTTTCAAGGCACCCGTTTCAAAGTCTTTCATCATGCCGATGGTTCCACCGGTATAAATAAGTAATATGTTCGGATTACTTGTCATCCCTATTTTGTTTTATTAATAACAGGATTGGCATACATAGCAAGGAAACTCTCTTTCATTTGATCATTTGAGGTATCGATTCTTTTTTCAAGTCGTTTTACAAAAACTGCTTTTTCGTCATCGGTGTAATATTGCGTGTATTTTTTTGTGTCATTAAGTATGTCAAATGCAATATAGTTGGTAGGCCACAATTTGTATGTTTTCAATATCGATTGGTCAATTGCTTGAGCAATTGCCTGAATTTGTTTATTACCATTGTCAAATTCGGCTTTTATTTCGTCCAATTCTGTGTCGAGTACTTTGCCAATGTGAATATGAATTCTTTTCTTCGGACCCATAATACCGCTCAAAAGGGTTTTAAAATCTTCGTTTTTTTCTTTAATGTAAATTTCATTATTCATTTCAGCCATTAATTGTGGCATTTTCAAAGCATCGGTAGGATCATATTCATAAGATATAGAAACCGGAACAATTTTTAATTTCTTAAAATAATCCGTTAAATTTTTTTCGTCGCTACCCATGCTTAGCATTTTAAGAACTCCTGAATGTGTGGCGTCATTTCCATCTTTTGTACGCCCTTCTCGTTGTGCAATCCAAACCGATCGGTTCTCTCTAAGAAGTAATTGACCAATGTATTCCGACATTAATTTAGAACTTTGAAGCAACTCTCTTGGTGTCAATCCGCGTTGTACTAAAAAATTTCTGTTCAGTTTTGAAAGCGTCAATAAAAATGATTTTTTTACCAAATTGTCACCAATGGCAGAGGCAGTCATGACCATTCCGTGTTCAAAAAGTGCTGCATTGAGTAAAGAAGTGTCTAAAATGATATCTCGGTGATTAGAAATAAAAAGATACGATGTATTTTTTTCTAAAGTTTCAAATCCAGAAGTTGACAATCCATCCGAAGTAGTCTTTAAAATTCTTTGAATCGATTTATAAATAAAATTACATTGAAAATCACGAATAGAATGTGTTTTCTTCAATTGTTCTTTCCATTCGTTGTCTTCCAATTCTGGGTAAGTAAAATTCATCATTGCCTTCATCATTGGATGATCGCATGAGGCTTTTATAGCATCATTTACTTCAGCATCATAAAACGGTCGGATGGCATCAAATTTTTGCATTGTTTTAATTTTAAACAACAAAATAACAAAAAAAATATCAAACAGCAATTAATTATGGATTAAATCCCAAAAACAGCCTTAGAATTCTCAGTTGTAATTTGTGCAATTTCCTCAATAGTTACATCATAAATCAATGCTAATTTTTCGGCAACCAAAACAGTATACGAACTTTCGTTTCGCTTCCCGCGATGTGGAGCAGGTGCTAAATAAGGTGCGTCGGTTTCAAGCACAATATGCTCCAAAGAAATCTGATCCAAAAACTGATCTATTTTTCCGTTTTTGAAAGTTGCAACGCCACCAATTCCCAATTTCAATCCCAATGAAATAGCTCGTTGCGCTTGTTCTAAATTGCCCGAAAAACAATGAAAGATACCATATAAATCGGGTGATTTTTCCAATTCTAACACTTCAAAAACTTCGTCAAAAGCATCTCTACAATGAATATTGATGGCCAATTTATGTTTTTTAGCCAATTGAATTTGTCGCTGAAAAGCAATTTTTTGAATATCCAATGTGGTTTTGTCCCAATACAAATCAATCCCAATTTCGCCAACAGCATAAAATTGGTGCTTTACCAATTGCGCTTCAACATGAGCCAATTCATCCAAATAATTATCTTTTACATAACAAGGATGCAACCCAATCATCAACCGAATATTGTCTGGAAAAGCGGCTTCCAATTCATACATTTTATCAGTAAAAGCACTGTCAATTGACGGAATAAAAAAGCGTGAAACTCCTGCATCAATAGCTCTTTGAACCATTTCAGAACGGTCGTCATTAAACTCTTCAGCGTACAAATGGGTATGTGTATCGGTAAAAATCATCATCATTTATTAAAGGCACAAATTTACAATTATTTTATTGTTTTTGTAGCAAATGGCTTGCGCATTTCAATAAAGGTTCGTTCCCGCTTTCGCCTTTATCTTGCTCCGTAAACTACGCAAGGATATCGGCTCAATCGGGGCTAAACGATAGAGGTTGTTTTGTAAAATTTTTGTTTTCATAAAACAATAATTTTGGCACTTGTTTTGATACATTATTGATATAACCTTTTATCTTTTAAGAAATGAATAACAATTTAATTCGTGCAGCAATCATTGGTGCATCTATCATCCTAACGGCTCTTATTTTGGGTAGCGCATTCAAGAAAAGAAACGAAAATCTAGACACCATTTCTGTCATTGGACTTGGATCCAAAGATTTTGTTTCCGATGAAATTCTGTGGTCGGGAAGTTTTACTACCAAAAGTTTTGACATTAAAGAAGCATATAGTAAAATCATTGCCGACCAAAAAATTGTCGAAAAATTCTTTCTCAATAAAGGTTTTAAACGCAACGAATTTAGTTTTGGCGCCCCTAGTTTCAATAAAGGATACAAAGAAGTTCGAATAGAAGGAAACAATTCTGATGATGTAAAATATGAACAAGTTTTTGATGGTTATGATGCCTCACAAACCATTTCATTTTCTGCCAGAAAAAACCCAAACCTAATGAAACGTATTGAAGATGTGTCTAGTAAAACCTCCGAATTAATCAACTCTGGAATTGAATTGTCGTCAAATACTATTCAATACACCTACTCAGACTTGCCAAGTTTGAAACACAGCCTCATTCAAAAAGCTTCTGTTGATGCCAAAGAGCGCGCCGAGAAAATAGTTGAATCTGCTGATGGAAGTCTTGGAAAGTTGAAATCGGCTAGCATGGGCGTTTTTCAAATCACCGGGCAAGGCTCAACTGAAGAAGACTCTTATGGCGGCAATTTTGATACGTATTCCAAAAATAAATCGGCACGAATTACCGTTCGTTTGGAATACGAATTGGAATAGCATTTAATAGAGTCTGATAAAAATTAAATTAAATTTAATTTGCCACGGATGCCACGGATTTTATCCTTCAAATATGTGGCAAAAAAAGTGTGCAAAGTTTAATTTCACTTTTTATCGGACAATATTGATTCGGAACTAAAAAAAAGCCCAAAAGTGTGGAGAACTCCTCAAACATGGAGCATTACCCCCGATAGTAGCGAAAATCCTTTTGCTTTTTTTTTCTAAAAGCAAAAGATTGTACCGGATAGCGGGAACATGGCTTGGAAAATGCCCAAGCCATTTGGTTCTAAATGTTTTAGGTTTTATTTATTTTTTTTGAAAGCAATATAGGCAATTATGGTACTTATGAGCATTAATACGCCCGCCAAAACAAAAGGAGCTCCCGGGAATATAAAGGGCGCCTCGTTGTGGGTAAAGAAATAAAATACGGTTGCCATCATGGGTGGACCAATAATTGCCGAGGCACTCATTAAGCTCGACATGGTGCCTTGAATTTCGCCTTGCTCGTTGGCAGGAACTTGTTCTGAAATCACCGCTTGCATGGCGGGACCGGCTATTCCGCCTAAGCAATAAGGGATTAAAAATACAAACATCATCCAACTTTGGGTGGCTGTGGCAAACAGGAACATACCGAGGGTGTATAATGCCATTCCGACATAAATACTTTTTTCATTTCCTAGTTTTGGATTGATCCACCGAATTAATCCACCTTGTACAATGCCGACTAAAAGCCCGACAACACCTAGTGAAAATCCGACCATTTTCTCGTCCCATTTGAATTGGTACATGGTAAAGAAACTCCAGTTGCTATGTACTGCGTGCGAGGCAACATAGAGCAAAAATGTGGCTGCGACCAAACCTAACAGTTGCGGGTATTTTTTTAAACGCAATAAAGCACCAACAGGGTTGGCTCGTTTGATGTCAAACGATCGTCTGTTTTCTTTTGAGAGCGATTCGGGTAAAATGAAAAAGCCGTATAAAAAGTTTAGTAAGCACAGTATCGCAGCTGCATAAAACGGAACTCTTGCTCCATATTGCCCAAGCAAACCACCAATTACGGGTCCGATAATAAAGCCAAGACCAAATGCAGCTCCAACCATTCCGAAGTTTTTTGCTCTGTTTTCGGGCGTACTCACATCGGCGATATAGGCAGTAGCTGTTGTGATACTCGCACCTGTGAGTCCGGCGATGATTCTACCCACAAACAACCATTCTATAGTTGGCGCAAAAGCCAACAATAAATAATCCATAGAAAAGGCGAAAAGTGAAATGAGGATGATGGGTCTGCGCCCATATTTATCGCTTAAATTTCCGATGAGCGGAGCAAATAAAAATTGTGTGATGGCGTATGCAAAAGTGAGCCATCCGCCAATTTTGGCTGCTTCGCTGATGTCGGCATTGATTAACTCTTTGATTAATTTTGGGATAACCGGAATGATGATTCCCCAGCCCGTTATATCAATCAGCATGGTTATAAAAATGAAACCTATGGCTGCTTGTTTTTTTGATTTTGACATACTTTAGTTTTGAGATACAAAGAAACAAAAAAAAATCCCAAACTGCGGGAGGAGTTTGGGAATTAGTGGATTGGTTTTTTTTAATAATTTATTTGATGGTGAGGATATTAATTACTGTAAAATAATCTTTTTTGTATTCAATAAATTATTGGAAACATCATAAATTTTAACGAAGTAAACGCCCGTTCCATTTAATGTGTTTAATGAAACAAAATTTTGTTGACTATTTATTTCGCCATTTAAAACTTCTTGCCCTAATGTATTTATAATTTTATATCTCCAACCACTTGTGCTGATAACGTTGCCACAATCAATGGTGATTTGTTCATTGGCCGGATTAGGATAAATTGAAATTTGATTATTGGCAAAGGTATTGTCGGTATTTAAAGTAGTATTCAATGAAGTGATTTCAGTTTGGGTTAATGCTCGGTTCCAGATGCCTATATCGTCGAGTTTACCCAAAAAATATCCAGCCCAACCATCCGTATTAGTATGAGTAGACCTTCCAAACCTCAAAAGATTTCCGTTTGAAATTGTATTCATTCCAATTATTTGATTTGTATATACTAATGTTGAATTGATATAGAATTTAAAAATTCCAACATTATCTATTGTAACAACAACATGATAATAATTGTTTGTTAAAAAAGAGGTATTAAAAGTCTCATTATTTTCTGAACTACCAAATGATTGCCATATTGCCATGCCATTTAATTGAGTCCTAAATCCAAATGCTTTATTTGCAGAGGTTTGAGAAGCATCACCATAACCCCAAGATACAATAAAATTCGCATAATTATTATTTAAGCTAGGCATATCAACCCAAGCAGATATGCTTCGAGATGTATTCCCAAGTGGTAAATTCGAACAAGTACTTTCGATGTAATTATTATTTCCATTGAAATTATAGGCACTGTCAGCATTCCCAAGTCTATCTGTTGTTAATGATGCTCCGTTAACTGTTCCATTATTCCCATTGCCACTTATGTCATTAGCATTGCCATTAAAAGGCCAATAACCAACTAATCCATTGGTTGGTACATAAGAAGGTATTTGCGCCATTAATACATTAATTGTAAATAGACTTAAAAAAAGTAATTGTTTCTTCATGATTTTATGTTTAATGTTTATTAAAAATTAGTTTCAAATAAAAATTTTACATAAAAAATTACTCCCGTAAATTTATTCAAGTAATTTTTAAACATTAAATCATTGATTATCAGTTTTTAAAAAAATAAAAAAATGACCCAAAAAGAGGCATTTTGTAGAAAACAGTAACTTTTTTCAACCTATTTTATTGAAAAATATAACGGATTTAACCTAATTTCTTTGATTCGTTTGTCCATTTCGTTTTTTTGAATTAAAAATAAAGGGTCGTTTTTTTGTTTTGAAATTGCATTTAGTTTCACTAATAATGAAGAGAAAACCACATCTCTTTTTTTAATTACATTGGTAAAATTATCGGGGCTTTCTTTTTCAAAAAAACTATTAAGTTGGTTGAGTTGGATGAAATCTTTATTATTTCGAAACAAATAAATAGCTATTTTTTCTTCCAAAGGATCTAAATTGGTTATGATTTCAGATTTGTAATATAATTTATTTTGAGATTGATAATACACAAAATATTTTTCCTTTTGACGAACTAATAGTTTATAAATAACAAAAATAGTAATGAGCGATAAAAGGATGCATATTAAGGGAATTACATATTCTTGCCAGGATGTAAAGTAAAGTTGTTCGGTTTTAATTGGTTTTTTTAATAGTACCGATAATTTTGTATTACTCAAAATCTTTTCATCGTGAGCAGAAAGGTTTGCTAAGTAAAATACGGATTTCGTTTTTTCATCATATACAATATTCTTTACAGAAATAAACGCATTGTTTTTATACCAAGTAACTTTATTTTTTAAAAAATCAATTTCTATTATGAATTCACTAGTAACTTTATATAGCTTGGTATTCGTCTGAAAAATAAAAAATGGATTCTGATTTTTTAGTTCTTCATTAAATTTACCCAGTCTTTTCCATTGTAAATTAGTATAGTCAAATTTCCATACTTGTGGGTCTTTTATATATAAATTTGACATTGAAATATTATCGTCTGTCCAACCACCAAACATATAAAATTCTTTTCTATTATAAAAATGGTTGTAATTACCTCTTTCTTTTGGTTTCTCCCCTTTCTTTTCATACAATCGCAGCCATTCATTTGATTTAAAATCATAATACGTCAACATATTTTTAAAAGAAAATAACCCATAACCTCCAAACAAACAAATTTGGTCGTTATAAACAAAAGGAGCAGCGCCAAATTGATTTTTCTGTAAAAAAGAATTGTCAATCCGTACAATAGAATCGTTTCGGTATTCCAATACGGGTCCGCAACCTTCATGAACTAAATAGGTACGGTTATTTATTTTAAAATGATACGTATATTTATTTAAAGATTCTGGATATTCGGTATGTTTTAAAACATTAGGGTTTTTTAATGTTCCTTTATAAACCAAAGAGTCATTAACTATGGTAATCGGTTTACCTGTTTTAGCATCTTGAAAAAAACAAATGTTATCTGTTTTTGGAATGGTTTGAGAAAAAGCAAAATAAACAGTTGTTAATGCAATCAGTGTAAAAAACTTTTGAAACATGAATTTTTTCCACAAAGATATATAATTGCACATTTATTTATATAAAAAATACACGAATATGTTCGGAAGTTTTTTTTTGAAAAATTGGATAAAAAAAATTTAGTATTAGTTTGGGAAATGTTCCTTTAAAAAATAGTATTTAAATGTACATATTATTTACGTTAGCCAATATATAAACCAATAATACAAATCAAGTTGTCATTCCTCTTATCGATTTGCTTTTATTTCTTTAAAACTTCATTTAAAAAAATTTTCATGTGTTCCCAAGAGCGATTTGCAGCTTTTTCATTATAAGCGGCACCTCTTGAGTTGTCGTTACCTGCTTCTGGATTGGTAAAAGAATGAACTGCATTTGGATAATAAATCATTTGCCAATCGGCTTTGGTGCTTTTCATTTCTTGTTGAAAACCAGCAATTTCTTCTTTAGATTCATACGGATCGTCAGCTCCATGGCAAACTAAAATTGGAGTTGTTATCGGTTCTAAAGTTCTCATTGCATCTCTTCCTAGTCCGCCGTGAAAAGATACAGCACCTTTTAAATTCAAATGACCTCTTACTGATTCAAGAGCTCCCGTTCCGCCAAAACAATAGCCAATAACTACAATATTATTTGGATTGGCTCCGGCTAGAATCAATTGGTTCAAGGCTAAAGAAATACGTTTTTGATATTCTGTGTAATTGGTTTTATAAAATCCTGCTTTTTGTCCTGCTTCTGAATAGTTTTTTGGGTAATTTCCTTCTCCATAAATATCAGCAACAAAGGCAAAATAACCTAATTTGGATAGGTTTTCGGCTGTGTCTTTAGAATGTGTATCAATTCCCATCCAAGCAGGAAGAATTAGTATCCCTGGTTTTTGTTGGCTCATTGTTTTCGGCTGAACGCTGAATCCATTCAAAATTTGCAAACCATCATTATATTTTACAGGTTTTAACTGCGCATAAGAAATTCTAGAATTGGAAATTAGTATTAGTAAAAGGAATTTTAAATTTCTCATAGTTTATGTTTTTACAAATATCAGGAATTACTAAGTAGTGACCTATTTATATTGCTTAAACATTCCATATGGAATTATAAAAAAATCCCGTTTAAATACTAAACGGGATTTTATTATTTTTAAAATTTTGAACGATTACAATTCAAATGCTTTTTTCGGATTGTTATCACACAATAATTCCAGTGGGTTTTCTAGCGCTTCTTTAACGGCAACTAAAAATCCAACAGACTCACGACCATCAATAATTCTGTGGTCATACGATAAAGCAACATACATCATTGGGTGAATTTCTACTTTTCCGTTTACAGCAATTGGGCGCTCAATAATGTTGTGCATTCCTAAAATTCCTGATTGTGGTGGATTAATAATTGGTGTACTTAACATACTTCCAAAAACACCTCCATTGGTTATTGTGAATGTTCCTCCAGTCATATCATCTACAGAAATTTGTCCGTCGCGTGCTTTTATTGCCAAACGTTTGATTTCAGCTTCAACACCTCTGAACGTTAAATTTTCTGCATTACGAACAACAGGAACCATTAATCCTTTTGGACCAGAAACTGCGATTGAAATATCACAGAAATCAAAAGCCACTTTATGATCACCATCCATCATGGAGTTTACATCAGGAAATAAAGCCAAAGCTCTTGTAACTGCTTTTGTAAAGAATGACATATATCCTAAACCTACACCATTGTGTTTCGCTTTGAAGGCGTCTTTGTATTCGTTACGCAACGTATTAATTGGCGTCATGTTTACTTCGTTGAAAGTAGTCAACATAGCGGTTTCGTTTTTTGCAGCAACCAATCTTTCGGCTACTTTACGGCGCAACATTGATAATTTAATTCTTTCTGAACCACGACTTCCACCTGTTGGGGTTCCCATTGATGGCACTGCATTTACAGCATCGTCTTTTGTGATTCGTCCGTCTTTTCCTGTTCCAACAAGGTCAGATGGTTGTATGTTTTTTTCGTCTAATATTTTACGAGCTGCTGGCGAAGGCGCTTGAGCTGCATAAGTTGATGCTGCAACTGGAGCAGCGACTTCAACCTTTTTTTCTTCCACTTTTGGTGTTTCTGCAACTACAACTGGAGCTGAACCAGATGGTTTTGCTGCAGCAGTATCAATTAAACAAACTACCGCGCCAACCGCAACGGCATCACCTTCTTCAGCTTTTAGTGTAATGATTCCACTTGCTTCGGCTGGTAATTCCAATGTAGCTTTGTCTGAATCTACTTCAGCAATGGCTTGGTCTTTTTCTACATAATCGCCATCTTTTACTAACCAAGTGGCAATTTCTACTTCTTTGATTGATTCCCCTGGTGAAGGGACTTTCATTTCTAAAATCATCGTTTGTAATTTTATTGTTGTCTATTATTATCTAAATAAATTTTTGTCAAAAACCATTCTAATCGCATCAGCATGACGTCTTCTATCTCTTGTATGACTTCCTGAAGCCGGCGCTGCATAATTTTTTAATGAAGCTAAACGCCACGAAACTAAATCAAAATTCACCAACATATAACTGTAAGCTCCCATATTTTTTGGCTCTTCTTGTGCCCAAACATAATCATCTGCATTAGGATAACTAGCAATTATTGCTTTTAATTGTTCTGTTGGCAACGGAAATAATTGCTCTATTCGAACCAAAGCTACGTCATTTCGTTCTAGTTTTTCTCTTTCAGCAAGAATATCATAATAAAATTTCCCTGTACAGAAAACAACCGTTTTCACTTTAGATTTATCAACTGAATTGTCGTCAATTGTCTCTTGAAAACTTCCATTAGCCAATTCATCTTGTGTTGATGTACACTGCGGATGACGTAACAAACTTTTAGGTGAAAACACCACTAAAGGTTTACGAAAGTTGGTTTTCATTTGTCTTCTCAACAAGTGATAAAAGTTTGCCGGTGTCGTACAATCAGCCACAAACATATTATGTCTAGCACATAATTGTAAATAACGTTCCATTCTTGCAGATGAATGTTCAGCACCTTGTCCTTCATAACCATGAGGCAATAAAAGTACAATTCCATTTTGGTTGTTCCATTTGTCTTCACCGCACGAAATATATTGGTCAATCATTATTTGACAACCATTTGAAAAATCACCAAATTGTGCTTCCCAAATTGTTAATGCCTTTGGGTTTGCCAATGCGTATCCATAATCAAATCCTAAAACACCATATTCTGAAAGTAAAGAATTAAACACATTGAACTTTCCTTTTTTATCTTCAACTGCGTTTAAAAGTACAACTTCCTCTTCGCTATCTTCTACTTTTACCACGGCATGACGGTGAGAAAAAGTCCCTCTTTCAACATCTTGACCAGACAAACGAACATCATAACCTTCTTGCAACAATGAACCGTAAGCCAAAGTTTCGGCCGTACCCCAATCAATTTGATTGTTGTCGTACATTGTTTTTCTATCCGTTATAATTTTAGAAATTTTATTTATGAATTTTTTATCAGATGGCAAGGTAGAAATGGTTTCTAAAATACCATCTAATTTTTTCTTGTCATAAGTAGTATCTACTTTTTGTAACATCACATCATCAGATACTTGAACAAATCCGTTCCATTCATCTTGCATAAATGGCTTTATGATAGTCACCTCTTTCTTTCGAGATGCTTGTAGATTTTCATCTAATTTTGCTTTGTAATCCGATTCAATTTTGTTTACATACGCCTGATCAATAATCCCGTCAATAATCAATTTTTCAGCATAAATATCTCTTGGATTTTTATGGCGGGCAATGATTTTGTATAAAACTGGTTGCGTAAATCGAGGCTCATCACCTTCGTTATGTCCATATTTTCTATATCCTAAAAGGTCAATGAACACATCACCTCCAAAAGTCATTCTGTAATCTAAAGCAAACATCATAGCATGAACCACTGCTTCTGTATCATCTGCATTGACATGCAAAACAGGCGAAAGTGTAACTTTAGCCACATCTGTACAATAAGTAGAAGAACGCGCATCTTGGTAATTTGTGGTAAAACCAACTTGATTATTGATGACTAAATGAATGGTTCCACCAGTTTTGTATCCATCCAATTGCGCCATTTGAACAATTTCATACACAATTCCTTGTCCTGCAACTGCAGCATCTCCGTGAACGGCAATTGGTAATACTTTTGAAAAATCGTCTGGATAATATTTATCTTGTTTAGCACGAGTAATCCCTTCAATTACAGCTCCAACGGTCTCCAAATGAGAAGGATTTGGGGCTAAATTAATATTGATAGATTTACCTGTTTTGGTAGTTCTTTCAGATGTTAAGCCTAAATGGTATTTTACATCACCATCAAAATATTCTTGATCGTAATCTTTTCCGTCAAATTCAGAGAAAATATCTTGGGTTGCTTTTCCGAAAATATTAGCTAAAATATTCAGCCTTCCTCGGTGCGCCATTCCCATAACAAAATGTTCTACTCCTTTTTCAGCGGCAGCTTCAATCAAAGCATCCAACGCCGGAATAATACTTTCTCCACCTTCCAATGAAAAACGTTTTTGACCTACATATTTGGTATGCAAGAAATTTTCAAAAGAAACCGCCTCATTTAATTTATCAAGGATATTTTTCTTTTGCTCTACATTAAAATTGGGTAAATTGTCATTTATGTTCAATCGGTCTTGAATCCATTGTACCACTTCTGGCTTACGGATGTACATGTATTCTACACCAATTGATTGGCAATATACATTTTCAAGATGAATAATGATTTCTTTTAGCGTTGATGGTTTTTGTCCTAATAATTTTGCGGCATCAAAAACAGTTTCTAAATCTGCAGATGTAAGTCCAAAATTCTCAATAGCTAAATTTGGAGTATAGGTTCTTCTATCGCGAACTGGATTCGTTTTTGTAAACAAGTGTCCGCGCGATCTATAACCGTCAATTAATTTAAGAACATTAAATTCTTTCAATACTTTTTCAGAAACCTGACCATTTGCAACAGCATTACTAGTATAATTAGCAATGTGTTCAACGGAGTGTTCTTCATTGTAAGTAGTCATTCCAAAGTCAAATCCTTGAAAAAAGGCTCTCCAACTTGGCTCTACGCTGTCAGGGTTTGAAAGATATTGCTCATATGTTTGAGCGAAAAATTCTGTATGTGCTGCGTTTAAAAAGGAAAACCTATCCATGTTATTATATGTAAGTAATCGTATCGTTATAAAATTAGTACAAAAGTAAAATATTTCTAACAATCTTTTAATGTTTTTACTATTTTTATCTCGCTAATTAAATATATATACCAAAATGAAAGTAAAATCAACTATTAAAATTAAAAATCAAATTTTTATTTGCGTCACTTTATTTGCAATTTTCACAGTTTCAGCGCAGCAAAAATCTGTAAGTTCAAAAAACCCTTTTTGGGATAAAGTCCAATTTGGAGGCGGCTTCGGATTGGGAGTAGGCTCTGGTTACACAGACATAACGGTAGCTCCAAATGCCATTTATTATTTTAACAAATACGTAGGTTTGGGTGCCGGTCTTCAAGGAAGCTACAATAAAGTTAGAGATCGATACTCGGCCGTTTTGTACGGAATTAATTCTATTGCAATTTACAATCCCATTGACGAGGTTCAATTGTCGTTAGAAGTAGAACAAGTGCGGGTAAATGTAACCTACAACACCATTCCGAACCGAATTCATGACAATTTTTGGAACACCGGACTTTATCTTGGCGCAGGTTATCGAACCGGAAATGTAACAGCAGGTTTGCGTTATAATGTACTTTTTGACAAAAACAAAAGCGTAAACAGCGATGCGTTGATGCCATTTGTGAGGTTTTCGTTTTAAATTGAATCAGCAAAATGTTAATTTAAAATTTCCATTAAAATAACAATAAGATTGTATTTTTGTATAAAATTTTTGAAATGAAAAATATCTTTTTACTTTTGGTTTTTATGGTTTCGTTTTCGCTTTTTTCTCAAAAAGAGTTGCTTCAAGCGGGACCAATGGTGGGGTATTGCGAAATGAAAGAAGCCATGATTTGGGTTCAAACTACCAAAGAAGCCATTGTTAGAATTGACTATTTTGATACGGAAAATCCGAAAGAAATTTTTTCGTCAACGGCACAAAAATCTGAAAGCAGTAATGCATTTACGAATCATATTATTTTAAATAAATTGCAACCCAGTAAACAGTATCATTATGATCTTTTTATAAATGGTAAAAAAGTAGTTTTACCTTATGAAACATCATTTTCTTCCAAGAAATTATGGATGTATCGTGAGGATGCGCCTGATTTTTCTGTAGCTTTCGGAAGTTGTAATTACATCAACGAAGAAGCCCTTGACCGACCAGGAAAAGGGTACGGAAACGGCTATCAAATTTTCGAAAGTATTCATGCTAAAAAGCCAAACATCATGATTTGGGGTGGCGACAATCTTTATTTACGAGAGGCAGATTGGGACAGTAAAACAGGAATTTATCACCGTTATACCCATTCCAGATCGATTAAAGAAATGCAACCACTTTTGGCAAGTACGCAACATTTTGCCATTTGGGACGATCATGATTTTGGTCCAAATGATGGTGACCGAAGTTTTTATTTTAAATATGAAACTCAAAATGCCTTTAAAGTCTTCTGGGCTAACAAAACATACGGAACAGATTCAAGTCAAAAAGAAGGTATTTATTCTACTTTTAATTGGGGAGATGTTCAGTTTTTCTTGCTTGACGACCGTTTTTTTAAATTGCCAAACGACCGATTGACAGGCGAAAGAACCATTCTTGGTAACACACAACTAGAATGGTTGATTGATGCATTGTCAAGTTCGAACGCTTCTTTTAAAGTAATTGTTATTGGCGGACAAGTTTTGAATACGGCTGCAAAATATGAGAATTATGAAACCTATCCCAAAGAAAAGCAAAGGTTACTTTCTGAAATTGAATCGAATAAAATTAAAGGCGTATTGTTTCTTTCTGGCGACCGACATTTTACTGAATTATCAAAACTAAATCGTGAAAATACATATCCGCTTTACGATTGGACGGTTTCGCCATTAACATCTGGTGTGGGTAATTCTTATAAAAACGAAATCAATACAAATAGGGTAGAAGGGAGCTTGTTTGCTCAAAATGATTTCGGAATTCTTTCTTTTTCAGGCGACAAAGGCAACCGTCAATTAAAATTAACGTTGTTTGATGCGCAAGGAAACGAACTATGGAATAAAGTAATTACCAAAAAAGAGTTGGAATAATTTAGTAATTGTTTCTGAACCAAACTTTCATCCATTCGCGTTTCAAAACCAAGAATGCAACTTGATGCGACATTTCAAAAACATCAGTACCGTCAAGCTGTTTCACTTGTTCTTCTGGAACGTCAATAATGTATAAAAGGTTCAAATATTCAGCAAATTTATATTGAATAAGTCGGAATATTTTATCGTGCAAAGCATTTTTCAATGCGTCAGGTGTAATGGAAATCGGTAAATCTATCGGTTCATTTGCAAAGTTAAAATCTTTGTTCAACTGCTCAATCAATTTCAAATATAAATGTTCTTTTTCTGCTTCCGTCAATAAATGGTCAATCGTTGCAGGAGCAATAAAATTAGGCATTTCGGTTCATTAATTTTTCGCCAAACATTTTTAAAACTACTTTTTTATCATCACCAATGTGCATTTTTTCTAAAGTTTCAAAGGCTTTAAAAGTATATTCTTCAATCGCTTTTTGAGTGGCAACAGACGCGCCAGAGGCATCAAATAATTGTTTTACAGAATTTATTTTATCCGTATTATCAGTAGGCTGAATCGAAAACAAATGCAGCAATTGTTCTCTCTCACTTGCGCTTCCAAATTCTTTTGCTTTTAAATAAAGATAGGTTTTTTTATTCTCAATAATATCACCGCCTACTTGTTTTCCAAATGTTTTTGGGTCACCAAATGCGTCCAAATAATCATCTTGTAGTTGAAATGCAATCCCTAAATTCAACCCAAAAGCATAAATTAACTCGGCATTTTCTTCACTTGCTTTGGCAACAATAGCACCCATTTTCATTGCGGCACCAACCAAAACCGCTGTTTTACACTCAATCATTTTCAAGTATTCTGTAATAGTAACATCATCTCGGGTTTCAAAATCAACATCATATTGTTGTCCTTCACAAACCTCCAAAGCTGTTTTACTAAACAATTTTGCTAAATCTCTAAAAATAAACGGCTCATAATTCTCAAAATGCTGATATGCCAAAATTAACATAGCATCACCAGACAAAATCCCGGTGTTAACGTTCCATTTTTCATGAACCGTTTCATTACCACGACGCAACGGCGCGTCATCCATAATATCATCATGAACCAATGAAAAATTATGAAAAACCTCAATAGCAGTCGCCGCTTGTATAGACTCTTTGCAATCTACATCAAAAATTTCAGTCGCCATTAAAGTCAATACCGGTCGCATTCTTTTACCACCAATGGACAAAATATAATCAATCGGATCATATAAGTTTTTAGGCTCTTTGGTCAAAGACAACCCAGCAAAATAATCAGAAATAACTTCTTGATAATAAGAAATAGAATGCATTGGATACAAGTTTATTTGAACCACAAAATTAAACTAATTTATAGAAATATCACGTAATTTTTTTGGGCATGCCACCAATTGCCAGAAATTTAGTTGGCGCATACTGGCAATTGCTGTCGGGCTCTCGGCTATATCTCTTGCTCCGCTGACGCTACACAAGAGGATACCGCCTCCATCCCTCATGCAAACCTCGATGAAACTGTCATTTTTCTTTCAATGTTAAATTCATATTAAATTATTAAAAATACTTTGGAAACTATTTTGGTATTAAAAGTTTCCGAAGTACATTTGCACCCGATTTACATCAGCCATGAAAGAAAAAATCATCCAAAAAGCAACAGATATGTTCTTAAAACTAGGTTTTAAGAGCGTTACTATGGATGATATTGCCAGTGAAATGTGCATTTCAAAAAAAACCATTTACAAATATTTTTGTCAAAAAGAAGCATTGATTAACGAATCTACAGATGCTTTTCATGACGAGTTGAACAACGGAATTCAAAAGATAATCGATACGGGTTATAATGCAATTCACGAAAATTTCGAAATCAGAAAAATGTTCAAAGAAATGATGAGAGCTACAGTAACCTCTCCTCTTTATCAATTAAAAAAACATTATCCAGATATTTATTTCAAAGTCGCCAACCGATCAACAAATGATTGCAAATCTATTTTTGAAATCAACATAGCAAAAGGAATTTCGGAAGGATTGTACAGAACTGAAACAAATATTGAAGCGGCAGTATTTTTTTATTACACCTTGATATTCAGCATCAACGAAAATACCATTTCAGAAAAAGAAGCAAAAAGATTAGAATTATTGGCACTTGAGTACCATATCAGAGCAATTGCCACCCCACTCGGAATTTTAGAATTAGAAAAACAATTATCAAAACCAAATATTTAATTAATGAAAAATAAATTTATTTTATTTATGCTTTTGTTGGTAGCAACCGTATTTGCACAAGACAAAAAAGGCAGTTATTCTTTTTCGCTGAAAGAAGCTGTAAACCATGCGTTGCAAAATAACTATTCTGCAATAAATGCCAACAGAGATATTGAAGCAGCAAAAAAGAAAAAATGGGAAATAACAACTTTGGGATTGCCCCAAGTTAACGGCGCAATTGGATATCAAAACAATATTGAAATCCAAAAATCATTAATTCCTGCAGAAATTTTTGGAGGAACGCAGGGAACTTTTCAAGAAGTTGCATTTGGAGTAAAACACAACATGAACGCAAGTTTGACTTTGACTCAGTTAATTTTTGATGGTTCATATTTAGTTGGTTTACAATCAGCAAAAACCTATCTTAAAATATCAGAAAACGCAAAAGTAAAAACCAATCAAGAAATTACCGAAATGGTTATCAATTCTTATGGGAACGTTCTTTTGGCAGACGAAAGCATCCTGATATTAGACAAAAACAAACAAAATCTTGAGAAAACCTTGTTTCAAACCAATGAAATTTTTAAAAACGGTTTTATAGAAGAAGAAAATGTAGAGCAATTGCAAATCACATTGACGTCCTTAAACAATTCATTAAAAAATGTCATTCGCCAACGTACCATTGCATTAAATATGTTGAAATTATTACTTGGTATTGATTTGGACGAAACCTTATTGCTAACAGAAAAACTTGAAGCTGTGAGTCAAAATAATGTAGATCTTCAGTTACTATCAACGTCATACGATGTAAACAATTCTATTGATTATCAAATTGGTAAAAATATAGAGCAATCGAAAGAAATATTTTTAAGACTTGAAAAAAGTAAGGCTTTACCATCTATTGGAGCTGCTTTGAATTTTGGTTATAATGGTTTTGGAAGTAATTTTAATTTCTTTTCTGGTAATCAAAGATGGTTCAATTATTCCAATTTGGGAGTAAGTATGTCCATCCCAATTTTTAGTAGTTTAGGCAGAAGTGCAAAAACGCAACAAGCTCAAATTGCACTGGACCAATCTAGAACCGATTTGACGCAAACGCAACAAAAATTGGAATTACAATTTGCAAAAGCAAAAAGTGATTATGAATTTAGTTTGGAGCAATTAACAAATGCGAAAAGCAATTTAAAGTTGGCAGAACGCATCGAAAACAAAAATGGAATCAAGTTTAAAGAAGGTCTTTCATCAAGTTTTGAACTAACAGAAGCCCAACGCCAACTGTATGCAACGCAACAAAGTTACTTGCAAGCAATGCTTGATGTAATCAATAAAAAAGCAACTTTAGAAAAACTTATAAGTAAAAATTAATTCAATTATAAAATGATATTTCAATTTCAAAATAACTCAAAAATGGCAAACAAAATCACCTTACTTGCTGCAATTTCATTCTTCGTAATGTCATGTGGTAACAAAGAAAACACCCAAACGATTGACCAATTAATTGATGCTAAAAACACCAAAGAATTACAAGCAAAAAAATCTTTAATTCAAGCTGATTTGGCTAAAATTGAAGCGGCTTTAGCAACCTTAAATGTAAAGAAAAACGAGGCTTTAGTTTCTGTAATGACCGTTAAAGACACACTTTTCAATCATTATTTGGATATTCAAGGAAATGTTGATACCAATCAAAACATGATGATTCAACCTGAAATACCTGGAACTTTAGTTGCACTTAATGTAAAAGCAGGGCAGCGAGTAAGTAAAGGTCAAGTTTTAGGACGAGTGGATGATGGCGGATCTAGCGAACAAGTGGCTAGTTTAGAAACGCAATACCAATTGGCTAAAACTACTTTTGAAAGACAAAAAAATCTTTGGAATCAAAAAATTGGTTCTGAAATCCAGTATTTACAAGCACAAACACAAATGTTAAGTTTGCAACGATCAGTAAATCAAGCCAAAGCGATGTTAAGCAAAACGGTTATTCGTGCGCCATTTTCAGGAACCATTGATGAGGTTTTTGTAGAAAGAGGTCAGGTAGTAGCTGCAGGACCACAAGGATTAATGCGTATTGTGAATTTGAGCAACATGTATGTATCTACATCAGTACCAGAAAGTTATATTGGAAAATTGAAAGTAGGTACAGAAGTAGATGTTTTCTTAACTTCATTAAACAAAAGTTATGTAGGAAAAGTAAGACAAGTAGGAAATTTTGTAAACCCAAATAACCGAAGTTTTGGTATCGAGGTAAGCATTCCAAATCCGGAAAATTTATTACGACCAAACCAAGTCGCTAAATTAAAAATAATAGATTACACAGTCAAAAACGCTATTGTAGTTCCAACAAATGTGATTCAAGAAGACGGAAAAGGAAATAAATATGTTTTCGTAGCAACAGATATTAAAGGTAACACAGCCATTGCAAAACAAGTAATCGTAACTATTGGAAAATCATCTAATAATGTAACGGAAATAAAAAATGGTTTATCAGTTGATGATGTAATTGTTACAGAAGGTGTAAATACTATATCTGAAGGGATGAAGTTGAATTTCTAAAGCCTTAATCCTCAGGCGGAACTAGAGACTTTGTAAAAAAGTAAGAAGGCATAAAATTAATTTATTGATTATTAACATAAATTCCTATTCACCCCTAGTAGGAGTTCCCCCATGGGGGTTAGGGGGCTTATATGAGTCACAAAAACAAAGAATTCGGTATTTCAAGTTGGGCAGTTGACAATCGCATCACTGTTTACATACTAACTTTTATCATTATCGTCATGGGAACATTGGCATATCTCAATATGCCACGTGAAGATTTTCCAGAAATCTTAGAAAATAAAATCTTTATCTCGTCAATTTTTCCTGGAAATTCTGCCGAAGATGTTGAGAAATTAGTAACCAAACCATTGGAAGATCAATTTAAAAACATTTCGGGTGTAGAAAAAGTTACCTCAAGTTCGTATCAAGATTATGGATTGATTGTTGTTGAATTCAGCCAAAAAGTTACTATTGAAGAGGCCAAAGTATTAATAAAAGACAAAGTTGATCAGTCAAAAGCAAAAACCGATTGGCCTAATCTTGATAATGGGAGTAAAGTTGAACCGAATGTTTTTAACATCAATATTTCGGAAGAAGTTCCAATTTTAAATATCAATCTGAAAGGGAATTACACCACACAACAACTTAAAAAATATGGGGAATATTTACAAGACGAAATCGAAAATGTTTCTGAAGTAAAGAAGGTGGATATTTTAGGTGTTGACGACAGAGAAGTTGAAATTGCAATCGATGTATTTAAAATGGGTGCAGCGCAAGTAAGTTTTGACGACATTCAAAATGCAGTAAAATACGAAAACATGACGCTCTCGGGCGGAAATTTGGTTTCCCAAGGTTCTAGAAATAACATCAGAATTGTTGGTGAAATTTCAAAACCAGAGCAACTTAATGAGGTTGTTGTAAAATCATTTGGAGGCACCGTTTATCTTAAAGACATTGCAAAAGTAAGCTTTAAAGAAAAAGAAAAAACTACGTACGCCCGCGAGTCAGGTCAAGAAGTGGTGATGCTAAATGTTAAAAAACGTTCGGGTCAAAACATGATTTCTGCCATAGATCAGGTTAAAGAAATTGTAAAAACAGCTCAAGAAAAAGTATTGCCAAAAGATTTGAGTTTAAAAATGACAAACGACCAATCGGATAGTGTTGAACACCAAGTTAATGAATTGTCCAATCACATTATATTCGGAATTATATTGGTTATGATTGTATTGATGTTTACCATGGGACTTCGAAATTCATTATTTGTTGGAGCTGCCATTCCACTATCAATGTTGATGGCATTTGCCATTTTATCGGCTTTCGGCTTCACATTAAATACGATGGTGTTGTTCGGATTAGTAATGGGCTTAGGACTTCTTGTTGATGACGGTATTGTGGTTGTAGATAACGTTTTTGCAAATATGAAAAAAGGGATGAGCCGAATTCAAGCTTCCAAAATTGGAATTGGCGAAATAGCTTGGCCCGTTATTTCATCCACAGCAACAACTCTTGCGGCCTTTATTCCATTGGCATTGTGGCCTGGAACGGTTGGTAAATTTATGATCTACTTTCCTATTACATTGTCTTGCGTTCTTGGCGCCTCACTATTTGTGGCAATGATTATCAACGCAGCCATGACGGGCGGTTTTATGGACATTGAAGATAGAAATATTAGTAGGTCAAAACTGAAAAGACAAACTTCAATTTTTTTATCAATTGCATTGTTTTTCGGTATTTTTGGATATTTAATGCAAGGTGTTTTTGGGATAACAATTGGAGTTTCATTCTTGAGCGTAACTTTTTCAAAAGTAGTATGCCACCTTTCATTGATTTATGTCGGATTACTTTGGTGTTATCATTTGTTTTTATTCAAAGCGACCCAAGATTTCCAACATAGTTTTTTTCCAAGATTAGAAGCCAAATACCAAGTTTTCTTAGGTAAAATTTTAAATGGAAAACGAGCTACAATTGCATTGGTATCTATTATTGGATTGTTAATTTTTTCTTTTGTTTTACTCGGAATTTTCCCAAGAGAAGTGTTGTTCTTTCCAAACAATGTACCAAAACAAAACATTGTTTATATCGAATATCCTCAGGGAACTGATATTTCCAAAACAAACAAAGCCACTTTATTTGTTGAAAAACAAGTTATTGATGTACTCAAAAAATATGTTGACAAAAACACCAACGAAAATTTCTTGGCAGAAAGTATCGTTTCGCAAGTCGGAATGGGTGCAGGAAACCCAAATGTAGATGTAGGAAGTCAATCAGAATCGCCATTTAAAGGAAAAGTAACTGTAAATTTTGTTGAATTTAACTTGCGTCGTGGTATTGATACAAACGTGATTTTAGAGGAAATTAGAAGCAAAGTTAAAGGAATTGCTGGCGCCAAAATCACCGTAGAAAAAGATGCTGCAGGACCACCTTCTGGTTATCCAATAAGTTTGCAATTGTCAGGATCAGATTACGATCAAATGTTAGTTGAAGCAAAAAAAGTAATTGGTTTTATCAATTCTAAAAATATTGAAGGTATTGAAAAACTGAATATTGATGTCAATAAAGAATCTCCAGAACTTGAAATGAAAATTGATAGAGTGGGTATTGGAAGTTTAGGTTCTTCAACAGGACAAGTAGGTTTCACAATGCGTCGTGCTATTTATGGTCAAGAAATTTCTACGTACAAAGAAGGAAAAGATGACTACAACATTACCATGCGTTTGCAAGAAGATCAGCGTAAAAACGAAGGTATTTTGTTCAATCAACCGGTCACTTTTAGAAACATGAACAATGGGCAAATCGTTCAGATTCCAATTTCGTCTATTTCGTCCACAGAAAAAAAATATACGTTCAATCAAATAAAACGAAAAAACTCAAAACGAGTAATGACCATTTATTCCAACGTTTTAACAGGAGCCAACGGAGACGCAATTTCAAAGCAAATAGAAACCGCTCTACAAACTTCCAATTATAAAATGGCTGGCGATATTACCTATTCGTTTTCGGGAGAGCAAGAACAACAGAAAAAAGATTCTAGCTTTTTGTTCGGAGCCCTGCTTTTAGCCTTGGCAAGTATTACTATTATTATTGTTTTACAGTTCAACTCGATTTCAAAAACAGTAGTGATCATGTTTACGGTATTATTGAGTTTCTCAGGAGTTTTCTACGGCTATGTAATTGCTCAAATGGATTTTGTAATCCTAATGACCATGATGGGAATTATTGCACTGTCTGGAATTGTAGTTAAAAACGGAATCGTTTTAATGGATTTCTTCGTATTGCTTTTAGATGAAAAAGTGATTGTCAAAAACCTAGAATCTCACGATGATTTGTCTATTGATGAAATAAAAGAAGTGATTATTATGTCAGGAAAATCGAGGTTACGTCCTGTTTTACTAACAGCTTTAACAGCAATTTTAGGACTTATACCACTAGCCATTGGTTTGAATTTCGATTTCTTTGGACTTGTCACCGATTTGAATCCGCACCTTTATATGGGTGGTGACAATGTTATTTTTTGGGCACCATTAGCTTGGACCATTATTTTCGGATTAACCTATGCAACCGTTTTAACTTTGGTAATGGTACCCGTAATGTTCTATCTAGTAAAACGAACAAAATATTGGTTAAGAGATCGAAGAAATGCAAGATTAGCATCACAAGCATAATAAATAAATAAAGTAAATAAAAAGGGTTCGCAATTGCGAACCCTTTTCTGTAAAATACATTTTTGTTAACAGAATTGTTAAAAAAATAAGTGTTAATTTTTATTAGCTATTGCTTCATTGCGCCAGTTTTTTGACAATACCACTGCATTGTTTTCATAATCAACTTCGGTCAATGAAGTGTTATTCCAAAAAAACCATTTACCTATTTTTTTACCGTTTTCATATTCAGCAATCGCTTTTTTACTGCCATTTGCATGATATGAAACCCATTTGCCTTCAAGCACCCCATCTTTAAAAAAACCTTCTTGTTCTACCGAACCATTTTCAAAAAAATAAGTCGCCTTAACCATTCCGTTAACTTCTTCCAATTGAGGTGTTTTGCTTTGTCCAATAGACAAACCAGTTACCATCAATGCTGCAATCATTAAAAATTTTCTCATAACATTTCGGATTTTAAGTTTATAACGTTCGGCAAATATATAACATTATTTACATTAAATAAACAATTTGGTAACAATTTATTAACATTGTAAAAAGTTTAACATTTTCAAAATCTTTTTTAGAAGCACAAAATCCCGTTTCAGTAGCTATTTTGTCCCGCCATCGCCTTTATCTCCTTTGCCCTTCGGGACTTCAGGAGGATATCGGCTCTATCGGGGCTACAATTCAAGAGTAGTTTTTCAGTTGAATTTTAGTAAAGTTACAAAGTGGCAAAGTTTCAGAGTTATAAAGTATTAAAATGTGTGCTAATTTTTAAAATTCGGGGTTAAACTAATTAATTTTTGAAATTGAAATTGATAATCTTTGTCATTCCATAGGAATCTCAAAAGTGATTATGCTAGTTTAAAAAAACTTAAAACCTTAAGCGAAGCAATTAAATATTTTCTTTATATTTGAAAAAATATACAAAAAACCAAACTGTTTGTAAGTTATTTGCAATATTAAAAATATAAAAAAACGCAATGAATTTTTTGTGTATTAAAAAGATGATAGAAATTTTAAGAAAATGATGCAAAACAGAAAACATTTCAGAGGGATATTTATAATTTCAGTTATTATTTTAATTGTAAATGATATGTTTCTAAAAAGTTATTATACTAATTTTTTAACTGGAAAATTATCAGATATCGCAGGGCTTTTTGCATTTCCTTACTTTTTGAGTTTATTATTTCCCGAAAAAGTAAAACTTAATTATATCGGAACTGCCATATTATTCATTTTGTGGAAATCCGAAATTATCCAACCAATTCTTGTTTTTTTTCAATCTATTGGAATTGGATTGAATAGAACTATTGATTATACTGATTTAGTGACATTATTAATTCTACAAATTTCATATCTATATTGGAATTCAAATTTAAAGGATTATTTGACAAGCAAAATTAATTTTAAACCTGTAATTCTATCAATATGCTGCTTTGCATTTATTGCAACATCTTTACCTAAAACACATAAAAAAATAAGCTTAAAATCAGAATTAGAAATTACTTTAAAAGTAGAAAAACAAAAAGTAATAAATAAATTAAAATTGGAAAAAGTTTATGGTAGTGTTCAAGATTATAATTACGTTTTTGAACTTGAAAAATCAAAAAGTGAAATAACTTCTAAAATAAAATTGAAAAAATTAGATAATGGATTAATTACTATAAAATTAGATAGTATTTTAGAATCTGAAACAAGAGGAGGTCTATTTTTTGGAGTAAGTAAAGATGACACCGACTTTTTAGATAAACTAACAATACGAGATTATGAAAAGATTTTTTTAGAAAAAGAAATTACAAAATTATATGAAAAATGACTTTCGACAACAACCAGAATTTCGTTGCGGCTGAAAGCCGAGCAATTAAATCTGGTTGAACGTAACTGAGATTATACCCACTTTAAGCTCCTCACATTTCGAATTATAATAACGCTAACCGTAAAAGTTGTAGTTTTAAAACAAATTAATTTTTAAAACCCTGTTAGCGTATCAACTCCAACAGGGTTTTTTGTTCGTTTTTGGTTGTTACTTTATGACTTTACGACTTTTGACTTTTGACTTTACGACTTTCGACTATTTTTCAACTGAAAAACAATTAGTCTATTTTAGCCCTGATTGAGCCGATATCCTCCTGAAGTCCCGAAGGGCGAAGGAGATAAAGGCGAAAGCAGGACAAAATGTCAACTGGAAATTGGTGATGTGCTTCTAAAAAAAATCCAGTTTCAACAAGAGTCAAAACTGGATTTTTATGTTATTTTTTGAAAGGATTATTTCAATAACGCATCCAATGTTTTTTGTAATTTTGGGTTTGACGGTCTGTCAGCATCAGCATTTACTACTTTTCCGGATGGATCTATTAACAAAAAGCGAGGGATTGAGTTGATTTCGAAATATTTAATAAAATCAGAATTCCAGTTTTTGTCTGCAAATAATTGAACGCCACCTAATTGTTTTTCGGTAACAAACGTTTTCCATTTTTCGTGATCTTTATCGGTGTCAACAGAAATGCTTAAAAAAGCAATGTTTTTTCCGTGGTATTTTTCTTCTACCATTTTCAAAGAAGGAATTTCTGCACGACATGGTCCGCACCAAGTTGCCCACACATCAATGTACACATACTTACCTTTAAAGTCAGCTAGTTTCGCTTTGCCACCTGCATGGTTTTCATATTCAAATGCTGGCGCAATAGTATTGTTGAATTTAGCTTTAGCTTGTTTTTCTGCAAAATATTGTTTGATTCCTTTTTCTTCACCTTCAATAGCACTTTTTTGAAGTGCAATAAAATCAGTATCTAGCTTACTATTTTCGATTTCTTTTAAGCTTGTAGCCGATTTAGTTGTAACTGCTTTATTGAAATCAGTTTCGTTCATTCCCAGAATTTCATCCCAATCAAAAGCAGATTCTGTAATTGTTTTTTTGGCTAAAAAATTATTTTCATCGGCACCAACACCAGAAAACGTTATGGTTTCATCAAATTTTGAAGCATCCATTTTCATATATAAATCATAACCCGATTCTAAATATAATTCTGCATATTCGGCACCATCATACAAAGAGTACATGCCATTTTTGGTTTCAAAGCTACCTTCAAAGTGTCCGTTGGCGTCTCCTTTTATTTCTTTAACAATAATTCGACCGTTTTTTATAAATAATATATCGCCGTTTTTGTTGGTAACATCTGCTTTAAATTTGATGATGTTTTCTTGTGACCACCCCATACTTGCGACCGTCAAGGTAACTAATACAATTATTTTTTTCATTTTTTTGTTGTTTACATTTTATACAAATCAAATATAATATAATATTTATGTATCAAAATCAATATTAACAAAAATTTTTAGGTTTAATTCTGCTTTAAGTTTTTTACTTTTGCACCCGAGACCGTTGGTCGAATTGTTTCGTAATAAAAAAATAGATATAAAATGTATAGAAGTCATTCTTGTGGTCAACTTAATGCCACACATATAAATGAAGAGGTTACACTTGCTGGTTGGGTTCAAAAATCACGCGACAAAGGATTCATGATTTGGGTTGATTTAAGAGACAGATACGGAATTACGCAATTGATTTTTGATGAAACACGTACAGAAAAATCAGTGTTTGATGCAGCAAAATCTTTAGGACGCGAATTTGTAATTCAAGTTGTTGGAACGGTTATCGAAAGAGAATCTAAAAATCCAAACATGGCAACAGGCGATGTTGAGATTTTAGTTTCGAAATTGACTATTTTGAATCAATCATTAGTACCTCCTTTTACGATCGAAGACGAAACCGATGGTGGAGAAGATATCAGAATGAAATACCGTTATTTGGATATCAGAAGAAATCCTGTAAAAAATAGTTTGCTTTTCCGTCATAAAGTAGCAATGGAAGTTAGAAAATACCTTTCGGATCTTGATTTTTGTGAAGTAGAAACACCTTATCTTATCAAGTCAACTCCTGAAGGCGCTAGAGATTTTGTAGTGCCAAGTAGAATGAACCTAGGACAATTTTACGCCTTACCTCAATCGCCACAAACGTTCAAACAATTATTGATGGTGGGTGGCATGGATAAGTATTTTCAAATTGTAAAATGTTTCCGTGATGAAGACTTGCGTGCCGACAGACAGCCTGAGTTTACGCAAATTGATTGCGAAATGGCATTTGTAGAGCAAGAAGATATTCTAAATGTATTTGAAGGATTAACCCGTCATTTATTGAAAGAAATAAAAGGGGTTGATGTAGCAGAGTTTCCAAGAATAACTTACGATTATGCTATGAAAACTTACGGAAACGACAAACCGGATATTCGTTTCGAAATGAAATTTGGAGAATTGAACGAAGTTGCTCAACATAAAGAGTTTCCAGTATTTAATGCAGCCGAATTGGTAGTGGGTATTGCCGCTCCAGGTTGTTCTAACTACACAAGAAAAGAAATAGATGCTTTGATTGATTGGGTTAAGCGACCACAAGTAGGTGCATCTGGAATGGTATATGTAAAATATGAATTGGATGGCACATTGAAATCATCTGTAGATAAATTTTATAATGAAGCTGATTTAAAAAAATGGGCGGAAATAACGAATGCCAAACCTGGCGATTTGATTTTGATACTTTCAGGTAATGAAAATAAAACACGAACGCAACTTTCTGCTTTGAGAATGGAAGTTGCCACGCGATTAGGTTTGAGAAAACCTGACGAATTTGCACCGTTGTGGGTAGTTGATTTCCCCTTGTTGGAATGGGACGAAGACAGCGAAAGATTTCATGCCATGCACCATCCGTTTACTTCTCCAAAGCCAGAAGACATGGATTTGATTACCACCGACCCAGGAAAAGTTCGTGCCAACGCCTATGATATGGTATTGAACGGAAACGAAATTGGAGGTGGTTCTATTCGTATTCACGATAAAGAATTACAAAGTAGAATGTTCAGCCTCTTAGGATTTACGCCCGAGCAAGCCGAGGCACAATTTGGATTTTTAATGAATGCCTTTCAGTTTGGTGCGCCACCTCACGGGGGATTAGCTTTTGGATTGGATCGATTAGTTGCCATTTTAGGTGGGCAAGAAACCATTCGAGATTTTATTGCTTTTCCAAAAAATAATTCTGGACGAGATGTGATGATTGATGCACCAGCAACCATTGATGAATCGCAGCTAAAAGAATTGTATATTCAATTAGATTTGAAAGAATAAGATAGCGGAAAACATTGAAAATCAATATTTTTCAAAAATAATTGTTTAAAAAAAGCTTTTGTATTATTTTAAATATTACATTTGTTTATTATTAATATTTTTACATTACAAAATGCGCACAGGAACAGTTAAATTTTTCAATGAATCAAAAGGTTACGGATTCATTACAGATGATGAAAATGGAAAAGACATTTTCGTTCACGCAACAGGTTTAAGAGCTGAATCACTTAATGAAGGTGATAAAGTTTCTTTTGAAGAAGAAGAAGGAAGAAAAGGTAAAGTAGCTGCTCAAGTAGTAGTTATCGAAGACTAATATATATTATTTTTTGATTACCTCAAATGGTAAAACGCTTCGAATTCGAGGCGTTTTTTTTTGTTTTTACCCCAAACAATTTATAATAATTCTAAATAAGCTATTTTGAGTAAATATTTACAAACGTTTAACCTCACTTTATTGTGAATTAAATATTGCGATGTATATTTGCAACTATTTTGGTTTTTACAATAAAAATAGTGATAAAATGCAATCAACTCAATTAGATTATTTTCCAATATTAATGCAGTTTTTACTTGCTGTAGGCTTTGTAGTTGGAATGATTATACTTTCTGGCAATCTTGGTCCAAAGAGAAATTCTGTAAATAAAGATAAAAATTTTGAGTGCGGTATAGAATCAGTCGGAAATGCACGTATTCCTTTTTCAGTAAAATACTTTTTAGTAGCTATTCTTTTCGTTTTATTTGATGTTGAGGTTATTTTCTTATATCCTTGGGCAATAAATTTTAAAGAAATGGGTATTGAAGGAATGTTGAAAATGGTTGTTTTTATGCTTTTATTGTTGGTCGGATTCTTTTACATCATCAAAAAGAAAGCTTTAGAGTGGGAATAATTAGTCAAGTAATTTTTTTATTTAATTAAAAAATGAGCGATTCAAAAATAAATATGGTGGCACCACCAGAAGGAGTAACAGGCGAAGGTTTTTTTGCAACAAAATTAAATGATGTTGTAGGTATGGCTCGCGCCAATTCATTATGGCCATTGCCGTTTGCAACCTCTTGTTGTGGAATTGAGTTTATGGCAACGATGGCTTCTCATTATGACCTTGCAAGATTTGGTTCTGAACGAGTTAGTTTTTCTCCTCGTCAAGCTGATATGTTGTTGGTAATGGGAACAATATCCAAAAAAATGGCACCTATTTTACGTCAAGTATATGAGCAAATGTCAGAGCCACGTTGGGTTATTGCTGTGGGTGCATGTGCTTGCTCAGGAGGTGTTTTTGACACGTATTCTGTGCTTCAAGGTATTGATAAGGTTATTCCTGTTGATGTCTATGTACCGGGATGTCCGCCAAGACCAGAACAAATTGTTGATGGGGTAATGCAACTTCAAGAATTGGTTAGAACAGAATCAGTTAGAAGAAGAAGTTCACCAGAATATAAAGAATTATTAGCTTCTTATAACCTATAAAAATGGCAATAGAAACTGTAAAAATACAAGAAAAATTACAACAAAAATTTGGTAATAATGTACTAAATTTTGGGATGCAAAAAGATATATTTTCTCTTGAAGCAACACCAGAAGTTATACATGAAGTAATTCAATTTTTGAAAGAAGATGAAGAACTTAATTTTCATTTTTTGACGGATTTATGCGGAGTACATTTTCCAGAAAATGACGATGACCATCAATTTTCTTTGGTGTATCATTTGCATAATTGGATAGAAAATACTCGATTAAGAGTTCGAACTTTTTTAACCGAAAACCCTAAAGTTGATTCAATTACAGATATTTTTCAAACAGCTAATTGGATGGAAAGAGAAACATGGGATTTTTATGGCATTGATTTCAAAGGTCATCCACAATTGAAACGAATTTTGAATATGGATGAAATGATTTCACACCCATTAAGAAAAGAGTTTCCGATGGAAGACAGCGGAAGAACAGATAAAGATGATCGTTTCTTCGGAAGAACCGTAATTAATGAATAAGTAACAATTATTTATTCAACAAAAATATAATTAATAGACACTAGAAAAATTATTTAGTAATTATCAATTGTCAATTGTCAATTAAAAAGATGTCAGAACTATTATTATCACCAGAAAATCGTTATGCTAAAATCATTGAGCAAAGGCTTAATGAAGATGGAAGCGAACTTTCGATTCTAAATTTAGGACCAACGCATCCAGCTACTCACGGTATTTTTCAAAATATACTGTTGATGGATGGAGAACGAATCATTGAGGCTGAGCCAACTATTGGATACATCCATAGAGCCTTTGAAAAAATTGCTGAAAACAGACCGTTTTATCAAATTACACCACTTACAGATAGAATGAATTACTGTTCATCACCTATCAATAACATGGCTTGGTGGATGACACTTGAAAAATTACTTGATATTGAAGTGCCGAAAAGAGCACAATATTTACGTGTAATAATCATGGAATTGGCCCGAATTACAGATCACTTAATTTGTAATTCAATTTTAGGAGTTGATACAGGTGCTTACACTGGATTTTTATATGTGTTCCAATTTAGAGAAAAAGTGTACGAAATATATGAAGAAATTTGTGGTGCTCGTTTAACTACAAATATGGGACGAATTGGTGGATTTGAAAGAGATTGGTCGCCAGAAGCTTTTCGCAAATTAGAGGTGTTTTTAGAAGAATTTCCAGTTGCTTGGAAAGAATTCGAAAATTTATTTGAAAGAAATAGAATTTTTATTGATAGAACTGTAAATGTGGGTCCAATTACTGCGGAAAAAGCAATGGCTTACGGATTTACAGGTCCGAATTTACGTGCAGCGGGAGTTGATTATGACGTTCGTGTAGCAGAACCATATAGTTCGTATGAAGACTTTGAATTTATAGTTCCTGTTGGAAAATCGGGAGATACCTATGACCGTTTTTGCGTTCGAAATGCAGAAGTTTGGGAAAGTTTGAGCATCATTCGTCAAGCATTGGAAAAATTACCAGAAGGACCTTATCATGCGGATGTTCCTGATTACTATTTGCCTCCAAAAGAAGATGTGTATCACAACATGGAAAGCTTGATTTATCATTTCAAAATTGTAATGGGTGAAGTTCCTGTTCCTGTTGCAGAAATTTATCATGCTGTGGAAGGTGGAAATGGGGAGCTAGGTTTTTATTTGGTAACCGATGGAAGTAGAACGCCCTATCGTCTTCATTTTAGAAGACCTTGTTTTATATATTATCAAGCATATCCAGAGATGATTCAAGGATCATTACTGTCTGATGCAATCGTTATTTTATCAAGTTTAAATGTAATTGCGGGCGAATTAGACGCTTAATAATTATGGAAAAATCACAAATCAAACAAGAGATACATATTTCAGAATCATTGATGAATCGAATCAATGAATTAATAGGTCATTATCCTTCCGATAAAAAAAAGTCGGCTTTATTACCTGTTTTGCATGAAGTTCAAGATGCACATCAGGATTGGCTGAGCATTGATTTACAAAATAAAGTTGCAGAAATACTCGAAATCAAACCCATTGAAGTCTATGAAGTGGTTACATTTTATACCATGTACAATCAAAGACCCATTGGAAAATATATGTTTGAATTTTGTCAAACATCACCTTGTTGCCAAAACGGAGTAGAAGACTTAATGGATTATACGTGTGATAAACTAGGTGTAAAAGTAGGCGAACCAACACCAGACGGAATGTTTGAAGTGCGAGGAGTTGAGTGTCTTGGAGCTTGTGGATATGCACCTATGATGCAATTGGGAGATTTCTACCAAGAGCATTTAACAAAAGAAAAAATAGATCAATTAGTATCAGATTGTAAAGAAGGTAAAATCACTTTACACGATAAGTAATAGTATGGGAAGAAAAATATTATTAGAGAAAATTAATGTTCCGGGGATCAAAACCTATGAAGTATATCGTCGTGAAGGCGGGTATGCCTCTGTGGAAAAAGCATTAAAAAAATTAACTCCTGATGAGGTTACCGAAGAAGTAAAAACTTCAGGACTTCGTGGTAGAGGTGGTGCAGGTTTTCCTATGGGAATGAAGTGGAGTTTTATCGATAAAAAATCGGGTAATCCTAGGCATTTAGTTTGTAATGCAGACGAATCTGAACCAGGTACTTTCAAAGACAGATATTTAATGGAATACATTCCGCATCTATTGATTGAAGGAATGATTACCTCAAGTTATGCTTTGGGAGCTAATTTATCATACATATATATACGTGGTGAATATATGTGGATTTATAAAATTTTAGAAAGAGCCATTGCTGAAGCCAAAGCTGCAGGTTGGTTAGGAAAAAATATTTTAGGATCTGGATTCGATTTGGAACTTCATATTCAAATTGGTGCTGGCGCTTATATTTGTGGAGAAGAAACTGCATTGATAGAAAGTTTGGAAGGCAAAAGAGGAAATCCTCGTATAAAGCCACCTTTTCCAGCTGTGAAAGGACTTTGGCAAAACCCAACGGTTGTAAACAATGTAGAAAGTATTGCTTCTGTGCCTTGGATTGTAAACAATTCAGGTGCTGAATATGCTTCAATTGGAATAGGAAGATCAACTGGAACTAAATTAATTTCAGCATCTGGAAATATTAAAAATCCGGGTGTTTACGAAATAGAACTAGGAGTTTCTGTATATGAGTTCATGAATTCTGATGAATATCTTGGCGGAATGCAAACCGACCGACCATTGAAAGCATTTGTACCTGGAGGAAGTTCTGTGCCGATTTTACCAGAACCATTAATTTATAAAACAGCTGCTGGTGAAGATCGCTTGATGACCTACGAAAGTTTGGCCGATGGTGGTTTTGCAACCGGTTCTATGTTAGGTTCAGGCGGATTTATTGTCTATGATGACCGAGCTTGTATTGTAAGAAATACGTGGAATTTTTCACGTTTTTACCACCACGAAAGTTGCGGACAATGTACTCCTTGTCGTGAAGGCACAGGATGGTTAGAAAAAGTGTTGTGGCGTATTGAAAACGGACAAGGACGCGAAGAAGATATCGAATTGTTATGGAGTATTCAATCCAAAATTGAAGGGAACACCATCTGCCCATTAGGAGATGCTGCTTCATGGCCAGTAGCTGCGGCTATTCGTCATTTTAGAGATGAGTTTGAATACCATATTCGTTTTCCAGAAAAGGTAAAAAACAGAGATCACTTTGTTAATGAGCCATTTGTTAAGTCTAAAGTTGTTATGTCGTAAAGTCATAAAGTCAGCAGAATGGGAAAATTTTATTCATTTGAAGAAATTAATTCTTGTCAAAAAGCCAGAATAATTAACAAAAGAATTTATGAAATAATAGAAAATCAAAATTTTAAAAAAGATTTTGATTTGGTTAGACAAATAAGAAGAGCATCAATTTCAATATCATCTAATATAGCTGAAGGTTTTGAAAGAAATACGGATAAAGAATTTGTTTATTTTTTATATGTATCAAAAGCGTTGTCAGAGAGGTAAGATCTCAATATATTTAGCTTTTGATTTGAATTATATTACAAAAACAGAATTTGAAGAATTATTTTTAGATATTTCGGAGAATTTAAAATTAATTAGCGGATTTATAAAATATTTACAAAAGTAGTCTGAAATCGGAAAGTACAAAGTTATAAAATTGAATATATGTTTATAATGACTTTCGACATTCGACATTAAGACATTAAGACTTACAATAAATGAAAGTAACCATAGACGGTCAAGAAATTGAAGTAGAAGCAGGGACAACGATCTTGCAGGCTGCTCGTATGATTGGTGGAGAATCTGTTCCGCCAGCCATGTGTTATTATTCTAAACTAGAAGGTAGCGGCGGTAAATGTCGTTGTTGTCTAGTGGACGTTACCAAAGGTAGTGAAGCCGACCCAAGACCTATGCCAAAACTTGTTGCATCATGCGTAACAGGTTGTCAAGACGGTATGGAAATAGCAAGCACAAAATCTGATCGTGTGCAAGAAGCTAGAAAATCAGTTACGGAATTTTTACTGATTAACCATCCTTTAGATTGTCCAGTTTGTGATCAAGCAGGGGAATGTGATTTGCAAAACTTAAGTTTCGAACACGGTAAATCGCAATCTCGATTTATAGAAGAAAAAAGAACTTTTGAACCAGAAAACATTGGTGACAAAATTCAACTACACATGAATCGTTGTATTCTTTGTCAGCGTTGTGTGCAAGTTGCTGATCAACTGACTGATAACCGTGTACATGGTGTACTAAACAGAGGTGACCATGCGCAAATTTCAACCTGTATTTCAGCAGCCATCGACAATGAGTTTTCAGGTAACATGATTGATGTTTGTCCGGTTGGCGCATTAACTGATAAAACATTCCGATTCAAATCGAGGGTTTGGTTCAATAAACCGTTCAATGCACACAGAGAATGTACCACGCCGGGATGTTGTGGAAAAACAACTTTATGGATGTTTGGTGATGAAATTCAACGAGTTACAGCAAGAAAAGATGAATATCATGAGGTAGAAGATTTTATCTGTAACACCTGTAGATTTGATAAAAAAGAAGTAGCTGATTGGACCATTGAAGGACCAAGAAAATTCGAAAAGGATTCAGTTATCAACCAAAACAATTATACTAGAAAACTTCAAAAAGTGGTGATTGAAACCGAAAAAGGAATTCTGGAAGGTAGAGATCAAGACAGAAAAAAAATCAGTATGGTTGATTTTCCATATATTACAAACAATTCTAAATCTTAAAAATGGATAGTGCATTTATTATAGAAAAAAGTGTTGTTATTTTTGCTGTTTTTGCTTTAACGATGATAATGGCTATGTATTCTACATGGGCTGAGCGTAAAGTGGCAGCATTCTTACAAGATAGAATTGGACCTAATAGAGCAGGAGCGTGGGGTTTACTTCAACCACTTGCTGATGGATTAAAATTATTTGCTAAAGAAGAATTTTTTCCAAATACACCTAATAAATTTTTATTCATTGTAGGGCCAGCCATTGCAATGAGTACGGCACTTATGACCAGCGCGGTAATTCCGTGGGGCGATAAGTTGCATTTGTTTGGTAGAGATATTTTGTTACAAGCAACTGATATTGACGTGTCTTTATTATACATTTTCGGAGTAGTTTCTGTAGGTGTTTATGGAATCATGATTGGTGGATGGGCTTCAAACAATAAATTCTCATTGATGGGAGCTGTTCGTGCAGCATCTCAAATGGTTTCTTATGAAGTTGCCATGGGATTGTCTATGATTGCTTTGTTAATGATGACTGGAACTTTGAGTTTGAAAGAAATTTCAGTGCAACAAGCCGGTATGAATTGGAATGTGTTTTATCAACCACTCTCTTTTTTAATCTTTTTGATTTGTGCTTTCGCAGAAACCAATAGAACGCCATTTGATTTAGCTGAATGTGAATCAGAATTAATTGGGGGTTATCATACTGAATATTCTTCCATGAAAATGGGCTTTTATTTATTTGCTGAATATGCCAATATGTTTATCTCATCTGCCATATTAGCTGTGTTATTTTTCGGAGGATATAATTATCCAGGAATGAGTTGGGCAGTTGAAAATTGGGGAGTTAATATTGCAAATATTCTAGGTTTTGTAGTATTATTTATCAAAATATGTGGATTTATATTCTTTTACATGTGGGTGCGTTGGACTATTCCAAGATTTAGATACGATCAATTAATGAATTTGGGTTGGAAAATTTTAATTCCTCTTTCAATCGTCAATATCATCATTACAGGAATTGTATTATTAAGAAATGAAATACTAACATTTTTAGGATTCTAAAATGAATATAGAAACTATATCATTATCGGGCAGAAAAAAGCAAGTATCCAATAAGCAAATGACTTTTTTGGAACGTCTTTATTTAGTTGCCATTATAAAAGGTTTGTTTATCACAATCAAACATTTATTTACCAGAAAAGTAACGATTCAATATCCAGAGCAGGTTCGACCTTTTAGCCCCGTTTATCGTGGACAACACATGTTGAAAAGAGACGAACAAGGTAGAGAAAATTGTACGGCTTGTGGTTTATGTGCCTTATCTTGTCCAGCAGAAGCAATCACCATGAAGGCTGCCGAAAGAAAACCAGGTGAAGAGCATTTGTACCGTGAAGAAAAATATGCTGAAATCTACGAAATCAATATGCTTCGTTGTATTTTTTGTGGATTGTGCGAAGAAGCTTGTCCAAAAGATGCCATTTATTTAACTCTGTCAAAAGAACTCGTTCCATCACAGTATAATAGAGAAGATTTTATTTTCGGAAAAGATAAATTAGTAATGCCATTGGATATGGCTATGAAAAATACTCAACTTAATCACGCAAATTAAATGTCACCAATATTAATTTTATTTTACATTTTATCTGCTATCACACTTGGAACTGCGTTTCTTACCATTTATAGTAGAAACCCAATTCACTCAGCCATTTACTTAGTGATTTGTTTCTTTAGTATAGCAGGACATTATTTATTGTTTAATGCACAATTTTTAGCAGTTGTTCATATTATAGTTTATTCAGGTGCCATCATGGTATTGTTTCTTTTTACAATCATGCTGATGAATTTGAACAAAGAAAATGAGGTACATAAACCCAGAATTACTAGGCTTGGAGCAGTGGTTGTAATCAGTTTGATGTGTCTTATTTTTATTGCAATTTTCCTAAATTCTAAAACAATCGTTGGAGATTATGATAGTAATGGTGAAGATTTTCAATCCATCAAAAAACTTGGACAAGTTCTGTTAAATGAATTCATGGTACCGTTTGAATATGCTTCTGTTTTATTATTAGTAGCCATGATTGGAGCGGTTTTATTATCAAAAAAAGAAAAATCAACTAAGTAAGATGGACAATATTTTAAATCAAATAGGTATCGAAAATTATCTTTTTTTATCAGCAATACTTTTTAGTATTGGGGTATTTGGGGTATTATATAGAAGAAATGCAATCATCGTATTTATGTCGATAGAAATTATGTTGAATGCAGTAAACTTGTTGTTTGTGGCATTTTCAACCTACCATCAAGATGCAGAAGGACAAGTATTCGTATTCTTTTCAATGGCAGTTGCCGCGGCAGAAGTTGCAGTAGGTTTAGCCATTTTAGTTTCTGTTTTTAGAAATTTAGGATCGATTGATATAGCTAATTTAAAAAACTTAAAAGGATAATCTCGAATGGAGAAGAATTTAGTTTTAGTATTGTTATTAACCCCATTTTTAGGGTTTTTATTTAATGTTTTCTTTGGAAAAAAAGTAGGTAAATCGCTTTCAGGTACTATTGGTACTTTGGCTGTCGCAACTTCTTTTGGACTGAGTTTATATTTTTTTGGCGAAATTTTAGTTTCAAAAAAACCAATTACCATATCTTTATTTGATTGGATTCAAGTTAGTAATTTTAAATTAGAAATCGGATTTTTATTAGATCAATTATCTATTCTTTGGTTGCTTTTTGTAACAGGAATCGGATCGTTGATTCACTTATATTCCATCAGTTACATGCACGATGATGAAAACATGAATAAGTTTTTTGCTTATCTAAATCTTTTCATTTTCTTCATGATTACGTTGGTTATTGGAAGCAATTTATTAATCATGTTTATTGGTTGGGAAGGCGTTGGTCTTTGTTCGTATTTACTGATAGGCTTTTGGTATAAAAACCAATCGTATAATGATGCTGCTAAAAAAGCATTCATAATGAACAGAATTGGAGACTTAGGTTTCTTGATTGGGATTTTTATTTTGGCTTTCAATTATGGTTCATTGGATTATAACACATTAAAAGGATTTATTCCTTTTGCAAATGCTTCTCATACAGATATAATGCTTCCAATCGCCGCCTTATGTCTTTTCATTGGTGCAACGGGTAAATCAGCACAATTACCCTTATATACTTGGTTACCAGATGCTATGGCTGGTCCAACACCCGTTTCGGCATTAATCCACGCAGCAACTATGGTAACGGCGGGTATCTTTATGATTACTCGAATGAATTTCTTGTTCGATTTTGCAGCAGATGTACAACATATAATCGCAATTGTAGGTGCTATCACAGCTTTGGTAGCTGCAACTATCGGATTATTGCAAAATGATATTAAAAAGGTATTAGCTTACTCAACGGTTTCTCAATTAGGATTAATGTTCCTAGCTTTAGGAATGGGAGCTTATACGGTTGCAGTATTCCACGTAATTACGCATGCTTTTTTCAAAGCTTGTTTGTTCCTCGGTTCGGGTTCGGTTATTCATGCGTTGCATGGCGAACAAGATATGCGAAAAATGGGCGGACTTAGAAAAGCAATGCCAATTACGTTTATCACGATGTTGGTTTCAACGTTAGCTATTGCGGGTATTTTTCCTTTTGCAGGATTTTGGTCTAAAGACGAAATTTTGATGGTCGCATTTGAACACAACAAAGCTCTTTGGATAATTGGTTCAATTGCTTCTATAATGACTGCTTTTTACATGTTTAGATTAATGTATCTTACTTTCTTCAGAGATTTCAGAGGAACCGAAGAGCAAAAACATCATTTACATGAAAGCCCAAGTTTGATAACAATTCCATTGATTATTTTAGCTATTTTAGCAACAATTGGCGGATTAATTAATTTGCCAGGCAGCAATTGGTTAAACCATTATTTAGAACCAATTTTGGCTACCAAACCAGAACATCATGCTCTTGGAAACGAAGATTATATGTTGATGGGAATTGCTTTAGCGGGTGCGTTTATCGGAATTATTTGGGCATACCTAAAATACATCAAACAAGCATTTGTTCCCAAAGAAGATCAAGAAATTTCAGGTTTGGCTTTAGTTGTTTACAATAAATTTTACATAGATGAATTTTATAACCTATTAATTGTAAAACCATTAAATAGTTTAGCTGGATTTTTCAAATCAATTCTCGAACCTGCAATTGGTTCACTAGTTTTTGGTTTCGGAAAAGGAGCTTATTTTTTAAGTGATCAAGGAAAAAAACTACACACAGGTAGTGTTGGGTTTTATTTATTTGCTTTCGTTATTGGTGTTTGTGCCATATTAATTTATTTATTTTTAGCTTAATAATTTTACACAATGGATGTAACTTCTATATTATCATTACTTTTAACAGGATCGATTGTTACTTATTTCGTTGGAGATAAGCTAGCCTCAAAAGTAGCTTTGTTATTTAGTTTGGCAACTTTTAGTTTGGCCATTTATTTGATGTCAATTCTTTATAACGGTGTAGACATTAGTTTCTCTTTAAAATGGATGGATTTGCCAAAAATGTATTTGGCTTTTAAAGCCGATGGTTTAAGTATGGCAATGGTGCTTTTAACAACTGCATTGATTCCAATTATTATTTTTTCATCTTTTGCAAATAATTTTAAAAGTGCTAAAAGTATTTATGCACTTATCTTATTCATGTCGTTTGCAATGACTGGAACTTTTCTAGCATCTGACGGATTGTTATACTATATTTTCTGGGAGTTAGCGTTGATTCCTATTTACTTTATTGCACTCATTTGGGGTAATGGTGATGCAGACGAACGTAAAAAAGCTGTAGTAAAATTCTTTATCTACACTTTAGCAGGTTCTTTATTTATGTTAATTGCATTTGCTTATTTATACCAAAAAGCTGGTTCATTCTTAATTGAAGATTTATATAAATTACAACTTTCAGGACAAGAACAAGCTTGGATATTCATTGCTTTTTTTGCAGCCTATGCTATCAAAATTCCAATTGTACCGTTTCATTCTTGGCAAGCAAAAGTTTATCAAAAAGCGCCAACTGTTGGAACCATGTTGCTTTCAGGAATCATGCTCAAAATGGGATTGTACAGCGTTATCCGTTGGCAATTGCCAATTGTACCATTTGCTGCTAAATTCCATGTAACCATCATGTTGGTATTAGGAATTGCAGGTACTATTTATGGTTCTATCTTAGCTTTAAAACAAAACAATCTTAAAAAATTATTAGCATACTCATCACTCGCTCACGTTGGTTTGATTGCTGCAGGGGCTTACACTTTAACGCTTGACGGATTGAGTGGCGCTGTTTCTCAAATGATAGCCCACGGATTTGTAATTGTCGGTTTATTCTTTGCTGCCGAAATCATCTCAAGACGTTTTGAAACTCAAAAAATAGACGAAATGGGCGGTATTCGTTCACAAGCACCAAAATTCACTTCTTTGTTCATGATCCTGGTTTTAGCATCGGTTGCTTTGCCTGGAACGTTCAATTTTGTGGGTGAGTTTACGTTATTATATAGTTTGTCTCAAATCAATTTATGGTATGCCGTTATAGGTGGAACAACCATTATACTAGGAGCCTATTACATGCTTAAAATGTTTCAAAATGTAATGCTTGGAGAAACAAACACCAAAACTTTTAAAGACGTTACCACAAACGAAACCATCGTTTTTGTTGTTATTATAGCATTTCTACTCTTCTTCGGATTGTATCCAAAACCAATTGTAGATCTTGTAACGCCAAGTTTAAAAGAAATTTTAGTAGTGATCAATAGAGCATAAAAAGACTCTAAAAAATATATAAAAATGAATACATTAGTAGCAATAGTAGGTTTAGGTATTTTTACATTAATTGCCGAAATTCTAAATCTAAGAAAATTAATTGTTCCCATCGCAATTGCAGGACTTCTGGCTATTTTAGGACTTACTATTTCCGAGTTCAATGCACCGGCAAGTTTCTATAACAACATGATTGTTGTAGATAATTTTTCGGTCACATTTTCAAGTTTGTTCATCATCTTAACCATCTTTTTAGTAATATTAAGTCACGATGTTTATAAAGAACATCCAACCAAAATATCCGATTTTATAGCCATCAAAATCTTCCTTCTATCAGGTGCTGTGGTCATGGTTTCATTCGGGAATATGGCAATGTTTTTCCTAGGTATCGAAGTACTTTCAATTTCATTATACATCCTTGCAGCAAGTAACCGTTTAAATATTAAAAGCAACGAAGCAGGTATGAAATATTTCTTGATGGGGTCTTTTGCATCGGGTATTTTGCTTTTTGGAATCTGCCTCATTTATGGTGCAACAGGATATTTTGACTTGGCAGAAATCAAAGATTTATCACAAGGATTAGGACTTCCAAATTGGTTTTCAATAGGAGTAGTAATGCTGGTAATTGGTATGTTGTTCAAAATTGCTGCTGCTCCCTTTCATTTCTGGGCACCAGACGTTTACGAAGGTTCACCAGCCATCACAACAGCCACAATGAGTACCTTGGCAAAAGTAGTGGCAGTTGCCACGCTTTACAAATTGATCAACGCCTTCATGCCTCATTTATCGTTTCATTTTGAAATAATCATTGTCATCATTTCCATTTTGTCAATGACCATTGGAAATGTCATGGCACTTCGTCAAACCAACGTCAAACGAATGTTAGCTTTTTCAGGAATCTCTCACGCAGGATTTATGCTTATGGCATTATTAAGTATTTCAACTGCCGCCAACACTTTATTGTATTATACAGCCGCCTATGCTTTTGCAGGTATTGCTTCGTTTGCGGTAATCATTTTCGTATCGCAACACAATGGAAGCGAAGAAGTAAATGCTTTCAACGGTTTCGGAAAATCAAACCCATTGATGGCAGCAATTTTAACCGCTTCGTTACTTTCAATGGCAGGAATTCCAATATTTTCTGGGTTTTTCGCAAAGTTCATCCTCTTTACACAAACCATCCAAACAGGTTATTTATCGTTGGTCATCATAGCAGTTATCAACTCCATCATCAGTGTAGGATATTACTTCAAAATCGTCATTGCCATGTACACCAAAGAGAGTACAGAAGAAAAGCAAACCGTCCCATTTGTTTATATAATCGTAGCCGTAATAGCCATTTTATTAAACATCATCATCGGAATTTCACCAACAATTTTAACCCATATCTTGGCATAAAATCAAATACATAATCATCAAAAGCTGTCCTTCTCGAGTGACAGCTTTTTTTATTTTTTAGAAGCACACAATCTCGTTTTAATTGGCATTTTGTCCCGCTTTCGCCTTTATCTCCTTCGCCCTACGGGACTTCAGGAGGATATCGGCTCAATCGGGGCTAAAATTCAAGAGTAGTTTTTCAGTTGAAGTTTAGTAAAGTTTCAAAGTTGCAAAGTTACAGAGTATCAAAGTTTTCAAATTTGTACGAATTTGTATAATTTGTGATTAAACCAATTGATTTTTGGTAGTGATTAACATTGTCATTCCGTAGGAATCTCACAAATAATCAGCAATAAATTCCATCAAAAAAAATCCGTAATAATCCGCTACATCCTTCACATCCGTGGCAAAAATTCAGCATATTAAAAAAAGCAATGAAGTTTTTTATAGAGTCATATTAAATCCTTTCAAAATGCTTTCATCACACAGCATTATTTATTTAACTAAAAATTAATAAACGTTTTTACTTTTCGCTTTTTAAATTAAAGTATCTTTATAATTATGAAGAAAGGATTTTATTTTAAACAATACGAAGCTCCAAATCAGTCTCCTTTTGAAAAACTCTTTGGCATTTTTAAAGAGCTTATCACCCATACTTCTGGGGATTTTGACGAAGCCATTGATTGGTTAAGGGAACTTGATGTCGAATACAAACTTACCGACGAAAATTATACCATCGACGATTTCATTGAAGATTTAAAGAAAAAAGGGTATATCCGAGAAGAATTCAAAGAAGATGGTACTTCAGGCGGTATAGGAATCACCGCCAAAACCGAACGTGCTATTCGTCAGCAGGCATTAGACCAAATTTTTGGTAATCTAAATAAAGCAACAGGCGGAAATCATAAAACCAAACAAACGGGTAATGGCGATGAACACACAGGCGAGTTTCGCGAATTTAATTTTGGTGATGGACTCGAACGCATTTCTTTAACTGAAAGTCTTCGAAATGCCCAAATAAATAACGGTGTTGAAGAATTCATGCTTACTGAAAATGATTTAGTAGTGGAAGAAACACAATTCAAATCGCAAATGAGCACCGTTTTGATGATCGATATTTCGCACAGCATGATACTTTATGGTGAAGACCGAATTACGCCTGCCAAAAAAGTAGCTATGGCGCTAGCTGAATTAATCACAACACGTTACCCAAAAGACACACTCGATATTTTGGTATTCGGTAACGACGCTTGGACCATTGCCATTCGTGATTTGCCTTATTTAAAAGTGGGTCCTTATCACACCAACACCGTTGCGGGATTACAGTTGGCAATGGATTTGCTTCGCAGGAAACGCAACACCAACAAGCAAATTTTTATGATTACCGACGGCAAACCCAGTTGCGTGCGAGAAAAAAATGGCGATTATTACATGAACAGCAACGGACTCGACGAATATATTGTTGACAAATGCTACAACCAAGCGCAACAAGCTCGCAAATTGCACATTCCGATTACTACTTTCATGATTGCAGACGATCCTTATTTGCAGCGATTTGTAGATCATTTTACAGAAGCCAACCAGGGGAAAGCTTTTTACACAGGTCTAAAAGGTCTCGGCGAAATGATTTTTCAGGATTATGAAGCCAACAGGAAGAAGAAATTGAAGTAGTTTTCGGTTTTCAGTCGCAGTTTTCAGTCACAGTTTTCAGTCACAGTTTTCAACTTTTTAAAGAATAAAATATCAAATCTTAAATCAAATAACATGAATAATATAAAAACTCTGGGCGAATTAAAAGCTTCAGGATACAAATCAAAAAGCATAAAAGACGAATTGCGCCATAATCTTCGTGAAAAAATAAAATCTGGAAATCCTGTTTTTGAAGGGGTTTATGGTTTCGAAAACACAGTTGTTCCTGAACTTGAACGAGCGATATTGTCTCGTCATAACATCAATTTATTAGGACTTCGTGGTCAAGCAAAAACACGTTTGGCTCGCAAAATGGTTGAATTATTAGACGAATATATCCCAGTTGTGGCAGGTTCAGAAATTAATGACGATCCGTTACAGCCTCTTTCTCGTTTTGCAAAAGATTTGATTTCAGAAAAAGGCGATGCCACTCCCATCGAATGGATGCACCGAAGCAAACGTTTTTATGAAAAACTAGCAACGCCAGATGTAACCGTTGCCGATTTGATTGGTGATGTTGATCCAATAAAAGCCGCCAACTTAAAGCTTTCGTACGCAGACGACAGAGTTATTCATTTCGGAATGATTCCAAGAGCAAACCGTTGTATTTTTGTAATTAATGAGTTACCCGATTTACAAGCCCGAATTCAAGTCGCACTTTTCAATATTTTACAAGAAGGCGACATTCAAATTCGTGGTTTCAAATTGCGATTGGCACTTGATATGCAGTTTATTTTTACTGCAAATCCAGAAGATTACACCAACCGCGGAAGCATCGTTACGCCTTTAAAAGATAGAATTGGTTCTCAAATTTTAACCCATTATCCTGAAACTATTGCCATTGCAAGAGCCATTACAGAGCAAGAAGCCAAACTTGACCAAGCACAATCAGATGTAGTTTATGTCCCGTCTTTAGCCAAAGATTTGTTAGAACAAATTAGTTTTGAAGCTCGAGAAAGTGAATACATCGACAATAAAAGTGGCGTTTCAGCACGTATGAGCATCACCGCTTATGAAAATTTGTTAAGCACCGCTGAAAGAAGAGCGTTGAAAACTGGAAACAACAAAACCACGTTGCGTCTATCCGATTTTATGGGAATCATTCCAGCCATTACAGGCAAAGTCGAGTTGGTTTACGAAGGAGAGCAGGAGGGAGCCGCCCTTGTGGCGCAACATTTAATTAGCGATGCCATCCATACTTTTTTCCCAGCTTATTTCCCTAAGATTGAAAAACTTGAAAAACAAGGTGAAAAAAATCCGTTTTCCGACACAATCGAGTGGTTTTATGCCAGCGGTTTTCAACTTTTGGACGATTGTTCAGACGAAGAATACCAATCTATTTTAAATGATGTCACTCCATTAGATATTTTGATAAAAAAATACCAACCACAAACCTTGCTAGAAGATATCTATTTCCTGAAAGAATTCATCCTTTGGGGATTGGTAGAATACGATAAACTTTCCAAAGACCGTTTCGAAAATGGCTATAAATTTAAAGATACGTTGGGCAGTTTTATTGACAAATTGTAAAGCAAAAAGCGGATTTAATTTTTTAAATCCGCTTTTTTATATTTCCTAACTTTGATTTTTTTTAGAAGCACAAAACCCCGTTTCAAAAGACATTTTGTCCCGCTATCGCCTTTATCTCCTTCGCCCTTCGGGACTTCAGGAGGATATCGGCTCCATCGGGGCTATATTTGAAGAGCTGTTTTTCAGTTGAAAATGAGTTAATTAGCGAATGAGATAATTAGAAAATGTGCCAATTTGAAAATTTGAAAATTCGTATTGAAATTTGATATTGATATTGCAATTGACATTGCCATTGACAAAGTTTGTCATTCCGTAGGAATCTCAAAATTTAATTCGAAATCAATAATTGTATTTTTTGAATTTTAATATTTCTTTCAAAAGAATATGTTCTGTCATTTGCTTGAATATAATTATAGATTTTTAAGCATTTTTCTAATAAATTTAATCCATCTATATCTTCGATTCTATTTTCAGAATTTGTTTCAATATTTATCAATAATAAATCAGCAATTTGTTCTAAATTCACATCATTTAATTGCTTTTCAAGCTTTAAAAAATCAATTATTTCGTCATTTGATATTGTAATTAAATCATTAATTTCAACATCTAATTTGTTTTTCAAAACTTGATTTGTGATTTCAACCCCATCGTTTAACCCACCATTTCTTTTCTTTCCAATTAATTCCATTAATAATTTTCCTAGAACTTTTCCAAGTAAATCAATTTGTCTTTTATAATAATCTCTTTCTTCCATTTTAATGATAACTATTTGAATTATAGATAATTGCTCAACTTTTTTAATAAACCGCTGAAAGAATACTGTGAAAAAACCTCATAATCTTTCCAACAAAATAACAAAAAACAATTAAATAAAATATACTTTTTTAAGTTTTAACAATAAAAATTTATAACGAATTATCCGAAATTATCTAGAATTGCAAAGTTGCAAAGATTCAGAGTTACAAAGTTTTTGGATTTGTTTTAATTTGTGAAGTTTGTGTTTATAAAAAATATTTTTTTGATAATGTAATTGATATTGAAAAAACTTGTTTTAGTATAAATTTTTTTGAAACATACCAAAAGGTTTTTTACATCTTTGGTGAAATTGCTTTTGCAGAAAGCACATTAAACAAGGCTAATTAAATATTCTTCAGCTGTCATTATTGGAATTATAGAATTCTTATAATCTTTCCCGTTTCTAGTTATAATTATGGAGCAGTTAGATTGTAAAGCAGTAAAATATTGAACAGCATCTTCAAAATCTTTGAAATTAGAATTCAACGCTTTGTCAATAGTTTCTTCATTAACTTCAATTACCTTACAGATTATTTTAAATTTTCTGAGTTTATTTAAAACCGATTCTGAAGTTTCATATTTATTTAAAACATAATCTATTGTCGTGAAAGAAAGAGGAGAGACAATTAAGATAAGCTTTTTTTCATCAGCCAAAGTAGCAACTTTAGCGATAGAATCATAAAAAGGAACTCTTTCTCCCAACAAATCTAATATAACGTTAGTATCTAAAAAAATTCTAATCATTTGTATTTCTGATCTAAATAAGCAGCACGATCTTTTTTATAATCATTATCAGCTGGAATGCTAATTCCTGTTGAAAGACTTTTTACGAATGGCGAAATTTGTATGTCATTATTCGTTTTTTCTGAAGTTAAAGAATTAAGATAATTTTCTATAATTCGAGATAGGCTTAATTTTTTTTCAGAGGCATAATGTTTAGCTTTTTCAATTATCTCTTGATCAAGCTTTAATGTGAGTTTAGTGTCCATAAAAATAAATATAATACGTACAAATATATATAAATAGTACGTAATAAATACAAAATTCGATTTTATTTTCGATTACTGCCAACCTCTCCTTTCTAGCTCGTTGCGATTTATGGAAATCTTTTCATTTATTACCTGGTCTAACTATGAACCCTTTAATGTGTTTTTATATCTCATCTTGTTTGGTTATAAATTTCAAATATTTAAAAAAAGTTTAGAAATACAACTTCTAAAAACAATTTTTCAAATTCCCGTTAACACGCATGAGGGATGGAGGCGGCATCCTTTTAATTGCCCTGTGCGGTTTTGTAATGTTCACGAAAGGATTCGTGCAACAGGTAGGGGTAAAAACTTTCATTGTTGTTAAAAAACCACGCGAGAGGATTAATACGGAAGCGTGGAAAAATCAAAAAGATTGGCACATACCTCTAAATCCATACTTAATTAAAAAATACTGTAAGGGTTTTTTGTATGTGCTAAAATTTATAGGAAAGGTATTTTTATTTTTTTATAATTTTACCTTGCTGATTATAACCATTATTGTCATAAATGTGATAAAAATAAATATCAGTTTTTAAATTGTCAATATTAATGTTTTTTTTAAGTATCATTTTGTCAAGCATTAAATTTCCGGATATTGAATAAATACTAATTAAATATTTTTCATGATCTTTTCCATCGAATTCAATATTTGTTTTTGTTGGATTCATTATTAAATTGAATCTACCTTCATCCAATACCTTTTTTGTATTTTTTTCACATTTGCATACAGTAATGTTATCATCACAACAAGCATAATAGCCCTTGTCACATGTTACACTGCATCCTGTGTTTATGCTACCTACTCCAGATTCTGTTGAACATTGAGAAGCTCCTTGACCTCCACTAGTGCATTTTAAAGATGGAGAATCATACAATTTACTATTTATTTCTATTACACTATTAAAAAAAGAAATACCAGAATCTATGTTATTAATATTAAAAACACCATATCTTCTAGACAAACCGTATCCTTTTATAATATTTTCACCTTTAATTTGATCATTAATTGTAAGTTGATATGTTTCATTTGATAAATTAAAAATTAAATTTTTTCCATCATAAAATAATTTGTAATTAGCAGTCACTATTTTATCTAAACTAAATTCTTTTAAATTATCACTTTGAAAAATATAGTTTTCGTCAAATATTCCTTTATCGTTTTTAAGCAAAATACAGATTTCATTTTCATTTTTAAAAATGGAAATTTCTTTATTTTGACCATATGTATTAACACCGAATGAAAATATAACAATAAAACCTAAAATTAATTTTTTCATAATATTAATTACTTCCCTTTATATTAATACGTAATAACGTAAGGACGATAACTTTAGGTACTATTTTAATTTTTTAGTTAATGTACCGCCCTGGTGGTATACTTATTTTCACTAACGAGCCACTTGTTTTATGTTACACAACCCTTTCAATTATGTTTTTACTCATATTTCAGTGTTAACTTTGGTCAAAATTTACCACCAACTCTTTATTATGCGCAAATTTTTTTCGCATAATTTTTCTATAATATTTTCAAAAAAAATATTACAGCAATTTTCATATTCTGTTGTGGGGGAATTTCGCGAATGCGATGTAATTTTTTGTGGCATATATCTTTTTTAGTTGGTTTATTAAACTCAAAAATATAAAAAAAAGTTTAGAAATACAACTTCTAAAAACAATTTTTCAAATTCCCGTAAACCCGCATGAGGGATGGAGGCGGCATCCTTTTACTTGCCCCTGGGCGGTATGCTGGTTTGGGGCAAGTAAAAGATACAGCCGAGAGCCCGACGGCAAATGCCTATGTGGCTTGCTGGTTTTGGCATTTGCCGGCATGCCTAAATTAAGACATGAATTTGTTTTTTGGGCATAAAAAAAACCGCCTTCTTTATGGGAAGGCGGTTTTGGTTATTCTTTGATTTCTGTTCCGGTTTGGTCAAAAAATCGATAATCTAAATACGTGTAAGCGTCACGTGGTATGATTTTTACCCATTTTTTATGTTCAAAAAACCATTTTGAACGTATAGATGGAAAGCCTTTTGTTAAATAGGCTGCCACAAAAGGGTGTACGTGTAGTACGATTTTTTTGTGGTTTTTTATGATTCTGTCAAGGTCGAAGGCTAATTTATCAATAATGAGTATAGGTGCTTCTATTTCACTATTTGAATTGTTTGGGTCTTCTTCTCTTGTTTTAATATTAACTTCTGGTCGCACGCGTTGTCTCGTTATTTGGACTAATCCAAATTTTGATGGAGGCAATATTTTGTGTTTTGCTTTATCGTCGCTCATTTCTTCTCGAAGATAATTGAACAGTACTTGACGGTTTTCTGGATTTTGCATATCGATAAAATCGACTACAATAATGCCTCCCATGTCTCGAAGTCGTAATTGTCGTGCTATTTCGGCAGCGGCAATCATGTTTACTTCTAGTGCTGTATCTTCTTGATTATTGGCTTTGTTTGAACGGTTACCAGAGTTTACATCGATGACGTGTAACGCTTCGGTGTGTTCGATAATCAAATAGGCGCCTTTGCTCATAGAAACAGTTTTACCGAAAGAGGTTTTAATTTGTCTTTCGATGTTGTATTTCTCAAACAATGGGGTGTCTTTTGATTGATAAAACTTGACCATGTTTTGTTTTGAAGGATCTATTTCTTTTAAATAGTCCTTGGTTTGGTTGAATAACTCTTCTTCATCTACTTGGATGCCTGTGAAGGTATCGTTGAATACATCTCTTAGTATAGACGATGCTTTGCTAAGCTCGCCTAGTACTTTTGATGGATGATGAGCAGTTACTAATTTTTTACACATTGCAATCCATCGTTGATTGAGGTTTTGCAAATCTTTTTCTAGTTCGGCTGCGTTTTTGCCTTCGGCTACTGTTCTTACAATAACACCAAAACCTTTGGGTTTGATTGCTAGTACTAGTTTTTTTAATCGATCTTTTTCGGCTTTGTCTTCTATTTTTTGAGAAACAGAGACTCTGTCTGAAAAAGGCACGAGAACCAAAAATCGTCCTGCAAAGGATAGTTCAGAACTAATTCTGGGTCCTTTGGTCGATATGGGTTCTTTTACTACTTGTACTAAAACGGATTGATTGGCGCTCAATATGTTTGTTATGGAGCCGTCTTTATCAATTTCGCTTTCAAACTTAAAGTTTTTTAGGGAGAAATCTTTTATTTTACCTGCGCTTACAAGTTTTATGAATTTCAAATAAGAAGCAAGATTTGGACCCAAATCATGATAATGTAAAAAAGCATCTTTTTCGAAGCCTACGTTTACAAAAGCAGCATTTAGTCCGGCAACTGGTTTTCTAATTTTGGCAACAAATATGTCACCAACCAAAAAACTGTTTTTCTTTTCTTCTTGTTTGTGTAATTCAATTAGTTTTCCATCTTTTAATAAGGCAAAATCTACAGCATTTTCACTAGATCTGATAATCAGTTCTTTATTCATGTTGTAAATTTTTATCCAAACATTTAATGAGTAAAAAAACGTATTTTTTTACTTTTAATTTAATTGTAAGGATGGATTAAACATTAATTTTTTTACAGGGTTTACCCGACGAAGCTTGATTATTTTTCGCATTTTCAGTGCAAAACAGTGTTTTTCAAACTTCAATTTCAATGAACTTTTAAAAAGAAAAAAGTAGTTTAAAACTACTTTTTCTTTTTGTGACGGTTAGCTCTCGCTCTTTTCTTACGTTTGTGCGTGGCTACCTTATGTCTTTTTCTTTTTTTACCGCTTGGCATAGGTTATGTTTTTGTGATTAATAAATAAATTTTTTTAAACTGCAATTTCTGTTTTTGTCTTTACTCCTTCAACAAATACTTTAGCTGGTTTGAATGCTGGAATATTGTGTGCTGGAATTTTGATAGTTGTATTTTTAGAAATATTTCTACCTGTTTTTTCAGCTCTAGTTTTAATAATAAAACTTCCAAATCCTCTTAAATAAACGTTATCTCCTGTTTCTAAAGAGTTTTTTACTTCTTCCATAAAACTTTCAACAGTAGATTGAACGTCTCCTTTTTCAAGTCCTAGTTTTTCAGAAATTTTAGCTACGATATCTGCTTTCGTCATTTTCTTTCGTGTTTATATTATGTGATTTTTTTTAAGAGTGCAAATATAAGAATAAATAATACAATATTTCAAGGATATTTAATTAAAATTTCATTAGATATTCTTTTATATTTGCAAGCTATTTAATTTTATGGATTTTTCTAACTCTTTATTGCATTGGTATTTACAAGAAAAGCGTGATTTGCCTTGGAGAAATACGACAAATCCATATGCAATTTGGTTATCAGAAATTATTTTGCAACAAACAAGAGTTGTGCAAGGAATGCCCTATTATCTTTCATTTATTGAAAAATATCCAACTATTTTTGATTTTGCTGCTGCAAATGAAGAAGATGTTTTGAAACTTTGGCAGGGTTTAGGTTATTATTCTCGTGCACGAAACATGCACAAAACGGCTCAATATATTGTTAGTGAATTAAAAGGTGTTTTTCCAAATACGTATGAAGATTTATTGAAACTTAAAGGAATTGGACCCTACACAGCTGCTGCAATTGCTTCCTTTTCGTTTAACGAAGTAGTGCCAGTTGTTGACGGAAATGTATACAGGGTGTTGGCAAGATTTTTCGGTATAGAAACCGATATTGCTTCTTCCAAAGCTAGAAAAGAATTTTTTAAAATGGCTCAATTACTCATCTCAAAAGATAGTCCAGCGATTTTTAATCAAGCCATAATGGAGTTCGGTGCTTTGCAATGTGTGCCTCAAAATCCAGATTGCAAGGTGTGTGTATTTTCGAATTCTTGTATGGCATTGCAGATAAATAAAGTAAACCTACTTCCTGTTAAATTAAAAAAGACAAAAGTTACCAATCGATTTTTGAATTATTTGGTTTTTGTGGATGATGAAAATACTACTATTGTTTGTAAAAGAGTTCAGAAAGGAATTTGGTATAATTTGTATGAATTTCCTGTAATTGAAACCGAAAAAGATGTTTCTGATGAAGAAATGATAAAATTAATACGTTTGCAAACTATTGAATATGAGATAGATGAAATTTATTTATATAATGATTTGAAAATTATTCACAAATTGTCGCATCAAAAACTAACTTTGCGCTTTTTTAATATTAAAATCAGCAATAAAATTACTGTAGGAATTCAAATTGATGAGTTAGAGAAATTACCATTTCCGATTGTAATACACAATTTTATTCAAAAGTATATTTATTAAAATATTATTCGTAAATTTGGAATTATTAAAACCCACACAATTATGGCAGGAACGTTAAATAAAGTAATGCTTATTGGTCACTTAGGTGATGATTTAAAAATGCATTATTTTGAAGGAGGAAATTGCATCGGAAGATTTCCGTTAGCAACAAACGAAGTTTATATCAATAAACAAACCAATGAAAAAATCACTTCTACAGAGTGGCACAATCTTGTTGTAAGAAACAAAGCAGCAGAGATTTGTGAGAAATTCTTAACAAAAGGTGATAAAATTTATGTTGAAGGTAGAATCAAGTCTCGTCAGTGGCAAGCGGAAGATGGAACTACAAAATACACAACCGAAATTCAGGTAACTGAATTTACCTTTTTGAATGTTAAAAAGGAAATGGAAAATAATAGAAATAATTCAAACGATTCTAAGTCATCTGATTATGACAACACAGAATCGCCGGTAAATGATTTACCCTATTAATATTGTTTAACCAAATAAAGTTTCTTGGATCCTGAACCCAGTTTAGTATTTTTATCAAATTTTAATTCCAATGTATTTATTGGAATAATAATTATTGCTTTATTTTTGTTATTGTTAGCCCTCATTTCTGCTTCTGAAGTTGCATTGTTTTCGCTTACAAAAAAGGATTTAGATGATTTAAATATCCAAAAAACAAGAGTAGTAACTATCATTCAACAATTATTAGATAAACCTAAAAAATTATTGGCAACCATCTTGATTGTCAATAATTTTCTAAAGGTTTCAGTTGTTTTTATTTTCTATTATTTTTTTCACAATTCATTTTCTATTTCACAATTCCAATCACTTTCATTTGTAGTAGAAGTTATATGCATTTCTTTTTTATTATTGCTCTTTGGTGAAGTTTTTCCTAAAGTATATGCCAATAAAAACAGGGTCACTTTTACTGTTTTTATGGTGTATCCAATTTCTTTATTGAATGTTATATTTTCTCCTTTAAGCATTCCGATGCGAAATATTTCAATTTATTTCAGTAAAAAATTGGGCAAACAAAAAACTAATTTTTCTGTAAATCAGCTTTCCCAAGCATTAGAACTCACTTCATCCGGAACGAACTCGCACGATGATCAAAAAATTCTTGAAGGTATTGTAACCTTTGGTAATACAGATGTAAAGCAAGTGATGAGCCCAAGGGTAGATGTTTTTGCTTTAGATATTGAATTAACGTTTGCAGAAATTTATCCAGAAATTGTTGAGAAAGGCTATTCAAGAATTCCTATTTTTGAAGGCAATATAGATGCCATTAAAGGCGTTTTGTTTGTAAAAGATTTGATTCCGTATATAGATCAAGTAAAATTTAATTGGCAAGAATTGATTCGAGAACCTTTTTTTGTACCAGAAAATAAGAAACTCGACAACTTGTTGAAAGATTTTCAAAGCATGAAAAGTCATTTGGCCATTGTGGTTGATGAATATGGAGGAACGTCTGGTTTAATTTCATTAGAAGATATTATTGAAGAAATTGTTGGAGACATTAGTGATGAGTTTGACGATGAAAACATCAACTATTCTAAGATTGATGATAAAAATTATTTAGTTGAAGGAAAGATCAATTTGAAAGATTTTTATCGAATAATAAACGTGGATGAATCTTTATTTGAAATCCGAAAAGGAGAAGCGGAAACCTTAGCAGGTTTAATCCTCGAAATGTTAGGTAATTTTCCAAAAAAGGGTCAAAAAATTAGTTTTGAAAATTGTATTTTTACCATCGAATCTATCGATAAAAGAAGAATAAAACAAATTAAAGTAACAATCGATGTCTAAAAAAATCTATTTCTTTGGAACAGCAAGCGTTCTATTTTTATTGCTTTTAGTAAGTTGCAAGGATGACGTTTTGCCAAAACCATCTAGTCAATTACGATTAGATTATCCTGTTGCAGAATACGCATTTTTTGAAAATCATTGCCCTTTGACTTTCGAAATGAACAATGACGCCGTAATTAATGAAGACGGAACTTGCGGATTTTCAATTACTTATCCTAAAATGAAAGCCACTATTTACCTGACTTATAAAGGTGTTCACGGCGATATTGACTCTTTGTTAAAAGACGCTCAGAATTTGACTTACAAACATGTGATAAAGGCTGATGATATCTTAGAACAACCGTTTTTAAACCCAGAAAAGAAACTCTACGGCATGTTTTATAAAGTAGGTGGCAACGCCGCTACCAATGCACAATTTTATGTTACAGACAGCATCCGCCATTTTGTAACTGGTTCTGTATATTTCTATACCAAACCTAATTATGATTCCATTATGCCCGCCGCAGATTATATTAGAAATGACATGCAGCATTTGATGGAAACCATTAAATGGAAGTAAATTATTTACTTATTTTTAAATCAGAAACTTTATAAGTAATTCCATCTGCAGCAGCTTCTGTTTTTTTAACTAAATCATCGGCAGATAATTTGTCTGCATCATAGTAAACTGTTGCTAGTTTTTTATCAAAATCTACGCTAGCAGTTTGCACTCCTTCCATTTTTGATAAATCTTCTTCAATAGTTTTTGCACAACCAATGGCACACGACATTCCGTCTATATGAAACGATGCAGTTTCCGGATTTTTAGCAACAACTTTGGTCTTTTTTGCAGTCGAAATCTCTTTTGTTGGTTGGCTTGCTGTATCTTTACAACCAAATAATGATACTGAAAGCAACAATAATAGTGTAATTTGTTTTAAGATATTCATCGTTCAAGGGGTTTAATTATACTTAATTTAGTAAAACAAAGTTATCGTTTTTTTCATGTGGTAATTGATAAAATTATCACAAAATTTTTTAAGATTATGGAAACAAAAAATTTAAAATGGATCTTGCTTTTGATGCTTTCGCTTATTTGGGGAAGTTCATTTATATTAATCAAAAGAGGATTGGTTGGGCTTTCACCCATGCAACTTGGCTCGTTACGTATATTGTTTTCAGCGGTTTTTCTGATTCTCATTGGATTTAAAAGCCTCACAGAAATCAAACGGCACCAATGGAAGTACATCATGTTCACTTCCTTTTTTGGAACCTTTATTCCGGCGTTTTTATTTGCCATAGCTCAAACGCAAATCAGCAGTTCGGTAAGTTCAATTCTCAATTCATTAACGCCCTTAAACACTCTAATTTTGGGTGCTTTAGCTTTCGGATTAACCTTTAAACGTAGCCAAATTATTGGGGTTATTATCGGTTTGATTGGAACAGTATTACTCATTGTAAACGGCGCCATGAATCATCCTGCGCAAAATTATTGGTATGCCTTATTGGTTTTGGCAGCTTCCATTTGCTATGCCTTAAACGTGAATTTATTAAAGAAATATTTATCAGATGTAAAACCTTTAAGCATTACAACGGGTAATTTTTTGGTTTTGTTTTTTCCGGCTCTTTTGGTATTGTTAAGCACCGATTTTATATCAGTTATGAACCAGCCCGAAGTGCAACATTCTTTAATTTTTGTTGCCTTACTTGGCGTTGTAGGCACCGGAATTGCAAATATTATGTTCTTCAAATTAATACAAATTTCGTCACCTGTTTTTGCAACTTCAGTTACGTATTTAATACCCATTGTAGCGTTCTTTTGGGGTTTACTTGATGGCGAAATGCTCACGCCCATTCAGTTTGTAGGTGCTTTTGTAGTGTTGTTGGGAGTGTATTTGTCGAGTAAAAAGTAATAAGTCCAATAAAACCTTTTGCATCAAAATTTGTGTTTTCTTTTTTTGAAGCACCCAAGTCCGTTTTAGTTGACATTTTGTCCTGCTGTCCGCTATATCTCTTGCTCCGCTGACGCTACACAAGAGGATGCCGCTTCCATCAGGGCTAAATATGAAAAGTAGTTTTTCATTTCACTTTTTGAAATAACGTAAAATTGAAATAAAACTTTTATACAACCACTTTTTTTTGAAAATTAGCCAATAAAATCCGCAAAGTCAAAAAGACATTTGCGGAGCATTTCACAGGGAATTTATTGCGGATCTGGGAGCTGGTTTTTAAAAAATTATGAATAAAAACAAAAAAATAAACGTTTTAACTTTAAATATTTACATTTCATTTTTTACTAAATTATAGAAATTATTATAAGATTCATTGCTTTTTGTATTTAACGAGCCAAAGTATTTTATTTCGCCTTTTTTATTAACAATTAAATACTGGGGTATTGAATTAAAATTTATATTTTTATAAATATCCCTATTTGTATAAAAATTTTTAAAAATAAATTTTTTTATTATTTCTTCAGATTTAATAAAATCATCCTTTGAAACAGTTATGTTAATTGTAATTACCACTATGTTTTTATTAGATTTATAGTAATTTTTCACTTTTTGAAACTCAGGAAAATTATCGATACAAGCTCCACAGTTTATCGACCAAAGATCAATTAGGTAAATTTTATTTTTATCGAACTCTATTTTTTCCCATTTCTATCAGTAAGTTTAATATCATAAAAATTAAATTCAATAGATTCTTTTTCGTTCTTTGTCATTTTATAGTAATAATAATTATTAATGTTGTCAAAATTATATATTAACAAAGAATATATAATAACGTACAAAATTATCAACTTAATATTATATTTTATTGAAAGGAAAAATCCAAAAGCTGTTGAAATTATATACATTACGTGACCAATGAATCCAGGTTTTGGAGTATGGTCTAAAAACCCAATAAAAATTGTTGGTGTAAGTAAAAACAATGGTAGAATGATTAAAAATAAACCCGTTTTTTCAAACGGATTTATTTTTAATAACAAAAATGTCAATATAAAATTTAGAATACCTGAAATCACATAATGTACAAAAATACCATGCATTCTACCAATTAAATTTACATAATACAATACTATTAATAAAAATATGAAACTTATTTTAATTTTTATTTTCATTTGTAATTATTGACATTTACCATCACATGAATCCTGCCACCATAATCCCTTTATAGCAATTTTTATGGTAAAAGGATCTGTTAGCAGTGGAGTTTTTTTGGGATATCTTCTAGTGGCTGGTTTTTTTCTTTTTTGTTTAATTAATTTAAATTAAAACAAAAGCAACTTTTGGCAAACCCAAAAACTGCTTTAAATTTATTCTTCTTTAACCGTAATAGTTATTTCTTCATTGAATTTGTATTCGCCTTTTTTGAAAACTTCTTTGTTTGCAAGCACAATTTCATATGTATAAATGCCTTTTGGAATTTCAAAAACGCATTCCTTTCCGTCTTTCTGGATTACAAGTTCTTTCTTAACAACATTATCTTCATCATCTTTACCAATCATGATATATGTTATTTTGTCAGCAAGTTTTTTTTTATGCAAACACTTTCAATAACTTTGGAATTAGTTTCTTTTGTTTCAGATTTATTGTTTTTGAAAAATAGTAATCCGTTAACAATTATTTCACCACCTTTTAATACTTTATCAATATCTGATTGAGAATATGAATAAAGTTGTAAAAATATTGCAATAATTACAAATTTAGTTTTAGTTAGCATAAATTAGTTTTTTTTTAATTTACTTAAATAAAAGTATGCTAAACAACCTAAATAAGGAAAAATAAGTATAAAAAAATACCAATAAATAGGCTTCTTTTTTTTATAAATATCTATAAATGTGTAAATTATTAATAAAAGGTATATACAAAAAAATATAATAAATATTACCATGACTAATTTTTTCTATCACAATAAATTAAAGCCCATGCATATAGCATTGGTAAACATGAAGGAGTAAGATCACACATCATATCACAAAAATCATCACTTTGACATGCTTTTTTTAATGTTTGATAAGTTTTCGCTATGCATGGAGATTTCTTATTTAGTAAACCATTAGAAGGAGGCGGAAGTTCTTTACTAATATTAAAACTATAGGATGTACCTGATTTAGAAATATTAAAAATTGCGTAAGTATTACCATATTCATCAAAATGTACAGCTTTATTTTCCTTCATATCAATTTTTTCAAATGCTAGTCCGTATGATTTACCATTATCATCCGAAAAAAATGTAATAAAGTTTCTAATATTGTCTTTTAAAACTAAAACTCTATAAATTTTATAAAGTTTAGAATCATGATCAATAGATGCGTAATTTTTTACATCAATGTTTTCCTTACTAATTAAAAATTTTTTTGAAAGTATTGAAAATTCATTACTTGTAAAAAAACTATCAAAATTTTTGTCTTGTGCGTTTGAATTTATTGCAAAAATTATCGTGGCAATAAAACCTAAAATTAATTTTTTCATAATATTAATTACTTCCCTTTATATTAATACGTAATAACGTAAGGACGATAACTTTAGGTACTATTTTAATTTTTTAGTTAATGTACCGCCCTGCTGGTTTACTTATTTTCACTAACGAGCCACTTGTTTTATGTTACACAACCCTTTCAATTATGTTTTTACTCATATTTCAGTGTTAACTTTGGTCAAAATTTACCACCAACTCTTTATTATGTGCAAATTTTTTTCGCATAATTTTTCTATAATATTTTTTAAAAAATATTACAGCTATTTTCATATTCTGTTGTGGGGGAATTTCGCGAATGCGATGTAATTTTTTGTGGCATATATCTTTTTTAGATGGTTTATGAAACTCAAAAATATAAAAAAAAGTTTAGAAATACAACTTCTAAAAACCATTTTTCAAATTACCGTACACCCGCATGAGGGATGGAGGCGGCATCCTTTTTCTTGCCCCTGTGCGGCATTGCTGGTTTGGGGCAAGCAAAAGATATAGCCGAGAGCCCGACGGCAAAAGCCCCCTTGTGCGGCGTCTAGGTTGGGGCTTTTGCCGGCATGCCATAAAAAAAACCGCCATTGCTGACGGTTTTAAAAAGTATATTATAATTTGTTTATTCAAAATCTTTGTCGGAAACTCCTTCGTTGATTTTGATGTCTGATATCTTGATATTCAGTTCGATACCGATATTCATGACAATATTGAAAGGAACTTTTACTCCTTTTACATCTTTGTATTCATTGAAGTAAGTGGTTGCAGTCATTTTCTTACCTGCTTGTTCGCTAGTTTTTGCTTCAGCCGTTTTAAGTCCGCTTGCAACGTCAAAATAATGCGTTGTGGTTCCGTCAACAAGTGCAAAAGCATCGCTACCATTGATTGGTTCGATACCAGAAACGGTTACACCAGCTTTTGTAGCAAGCAACGTTTCTGAGAAAGGAACAGCACCTTCTTTCATTTCTTCAAGGTCTTTTCCTTCGATGGTTTTTTTCTGTCCTTGTTGAACGGCATAACCACCTTTTTGGTTGGCTACTTGTTTCATCAAGCTCATACCTCCCATGGTAAGTTCTACACTCATGTTTCCTTTACTGTCAGATTTTGAAGTATAGGTTAATGGTGCCGGTGCTTGCGGAATTGAAGTAGTACCTGTTGAAGCAATCGTTTTTACTGTTTTAATGGCTTTATCGCCACCTACTGCTACTACATATTTGTCAATAACTGTTTTGATTGTAACGCCAGCCGGAACTGGTTTTTTCATGGCAGGTTTTTCAGTTGGGTTGCCATATTTGTCAAAATAGAAAATAGGCATTTTTAGTTTTTCCAAACCAGGAAGTACATCGGTAGCTTTACCTACCACTACGATTCTAACATTTTCTGCTAGGAAGTATTTGTTGGCTACACGCAACACGTCGTCTGCAGTAACTGCATTGATGTTTTTGATGTAGTTTTCGTAGAAATCTGCTGGTAATCCTTGAGTTTGAATGTTTAAAGCATATCTCGCAACAGTTGCTGGTTTTTCAACTTGCATTACAAATCGACCGATATAACCTTGTTTTACGTTGTTCAACATTTCATCGGCAACTTTGTCTGTTCTTATTTTGTTGATTTCTTTCATGAATTCAACTACAGCACTATCAGTTACCATGTTTCTAACTTGCGAATTTGCTTTGAAAAGACTTGATTGATTTTTGTCAAATCCAACGCTAGAACGAGCGCCATAAGTCCATCCATGCGCTTCTCTTAAGTTCATGTTTAAGTAACTGTTGAAGTCACCACCAAGAACTTGATTGGCAATTATTACAGGGAAGAAATCGGCATCAGCCATTTTTAAATCAACCGTATTGATTACAGATATTTCAGATTGAACAGCATTTGGCATATCGATAAAATTGATTTGCGAATACTGTACGTTTTTTGGGTTTGTATAAGACAATTTTGGAGCCGTAGCTTTTGCCCATGGGTTGAATAATTTTTCAACTGCCTTTTTAACTTCTTTTAGTTTTACATCTCCCGTAATAACTAAATAGGCATTTTCTGGAACAAAGTACGAATTGTACTGGTTTTTTATGTCTTCTAAAGTTACGTTTTTAATTGTTTCTTCAGATAAATACTCGCCAGAAGGGTGGTCTTTGCCATAAGCAAGTACGCCTTCCACTCGGTTTGCAACTGCGGTTACGCTTTTTTCTTGGGTTTTTAAACCTTCAATTAACTTCTCTTTTTCTTTGTCCAATTCGTTTTGTGTGAAATTTGGATTCAAAGCACCATCAGCTAAAAGTTCTAAAATTCTTTTAGAATATTTAGACAATCCAGAAGCCGATGCACCAGACGAATAAAAGTTGATATTAGCTCCTAAAAAGTCAATTTCTTCATTGAACTTGTCTTTTGAAACCGAAACCGAACCGTTTCCGATTAAACTACTTGTTAAATCGTCAACTCCTTTTTTGTTTCCTTCTGCATACGGAGTGTTGTCAATGGTCAAGTTAAAAGAAACTCTTGGAAGTTTGTGGTTTTCAACTACCAAAACTTTCAACCCGTTTGGAAGTGCAAAAGTTTGCGGTTTGTTGATGTTTATTTTTGGTGCAGGTCCTGATTGAGGTTGCGGTCTGTCTTGTGCTTGCATAATTACGGTAAAGAACAAACTTGTTACTAGTAATGCTATTTTTTTACTCATACTATAAGTTTTAATTTTGTTGCTATTTTGATACATCGAATGAATTATTTAGATTGCTCGTTAGAGTTAGATTCAGCTTTGTCTTTTGCCGGAACATAATCTAAAATCAATCGTTGATTTGGATTCAAATATTTTTTAGCTATATCTCTAATTTCCTCACGAGTAATTGAGCGATAGATTTCAATTTCAGTATTGATTAAATTCACATCTTTATACAACATATAATAGGTTGCTAAATTGTCAGCGATTCCTTCTACACTTGAATTGCTATTTACATAGTTATTATCGTAAATATTTTTCAATTTTTGCAATTCGTTTTCAGATATTAATTCGGTTTGAAGTTTTACAATTTCTTCGTCTACTTCTCTCAATAAATCAGTTGAAGTGTTTTCTCCTTGTGGCAAACCATATAATATGTACGTTCCATGATCTTCTTGACTGTAGCTAAAAGCACCAATTTGCAACGCCATTTTCTTGTCGTCTACAATTTTTTTGTACAATCTAGAACTTTTTCCTTCAGATAAAATGGTCGAAATCATGTCTAATACTCTTGCGTCTCTTGTTTTCATTGAAGGAGTTCTGTATGCCGCAACTACCATTTCTTTCTGAATGTTCGAATCTTCAAAACGAGCTTTTATCGTTTCTGTGATAGGCTCTTCGTTGTAAGTTTGACGCACAATTGGAGCTCCTTTTGGAATAGAACCAAAGTATTTCTGAATCCATTCTTTCGTTTGAGCAACATTACTAATATCTCCAGCAACTACCAAAACGGCATTGTTCGGAATGTAAAATTTCTTGTTAAATGCTTGAAATTCTTCTAATGTAGCAGCGTCTAAATGATCCATTGAACCAATAGTAGTCCATCTGTACGGATGATTCTTAAACATGTTTTTCTTCACTTGCGGAATCATTTGGCCATACGGACTGTTGTCATAGCGCAATCTTTTTTCTTCCTTAACTACTTCGTTTTGAGTATCAACGCCAATCTTGTTAATTACCGGGTGTAATAATCTTTCAGACTCCATCCATAATCCCATCTCCAAATTATTAGAAGGAAAAACTTCATAATAATACGTTCTATCTTCTGTAGTATTTGCATTGTTAGTACCACCATTTGCAGTAACTATTTTGAACCATTCACCACGCTTTATGTTAGCTGTTCCTTCAAACAATAAATGTTCAAAAAAGTGAGCAAAACCGGTTCTGTCTGGCTGTTCATCTTTGGCCCCAACATGATACATGACAGAGGTAATTACAACCGGAGCCGAATTATCATTGTGCAAAATAACATGCAAACCATTTTCTAAATTGTATTCCTCAAAAGCAACCTTCTGAGAAAAAGCAGTTCCTCCTAGCATAAGCAAAGTACTTAAAGCGATTAGTGATTTTTTCATAAATAACTATAAATTTTAGTTGATATTCATATTAGTAGCCCCATGTTACTATATGTTACACAAAAATATAAATAAATTAGTTCCAAATCCTTAATAGTTTGTTAAAGCTATTTTTTTAGGGCCCATTCCAGCCATTCGCTATAGCCTTCGGTGGCTTTTTGTTTTTTATTAGCCACAAAACGAGCTCCCAAGGTCGCTGTTTTGTGTCTATAAAAAATCAAAAAGCCATCCTCAGGGCTGCCGCTTCTGTCTGGGGCAGGGGTATTGCAAAAAAAAGAAAAACACTTTTTTAAAGAAGTGTTGCAGAATAAAAAAAAAGTTATATATTTGCAACCTTAAAAATTAATAAACAATTTGTTATGTACGCAATCGTAGAGATAGCAGGGCAACAATTCAAAGTAAGCAAAGACTTAAAGGTTTATGTGCACCGTTTAGCTAATGAAGAAGGATCAAAAGTATCTTTTGATAAAGTTCTTTTATTAGACGAAAACGGAAGCGTAACTTTAGGCGCCCCAGCTATAGAAGGAGCTTCTGTAGAAGCAAAAGTGTTACAACACTTAAAAGGTGATAAAGTAATTATTTTCAAAAAGAAAAGAAGAAAAGGTTACAAAAAAAGAAACGGTCACCGTCAGTATTTAACGCAAATCCTTATTGAAGGGATTACTGCAACCGGAGCTAAGAAATCAGCACCAAAAGCAGAAAAAGTAGATGCTCCTAAAGCTGAAAAAGCTCCAAAAGCAGAAAAACTTGTTGAAGCAGTTGAAGTGAAAGCTCCAAAAGCTCCAAAAGCTTCAAAAAAAGGAGATGATTTAACTATTGTAGAAGGAATCGGACCAAAAGCAGCGGAAGCATTGGTAGCTGGTGGTGTTGATACTTTTGCAAAATTAGCAAACACATCAGCAGAAGCAGTGAAAGCTATTTTAGATGCATCAGCTTCTAAAGTGCAACATTTAGATCCAACAACTTGGGCTCAACAAGCACAACTTGCTGCAGATGGTAAAATGGACGAATTAAAGAAATTACAAGATGAATTAAACGGCGGTAGAGCTGTTTAATTTTAACATTAACCAATAAAAACCAATACGTCATGGCTCACAAAAAAGGTGTCGGTAGTTCGAAGAATGGTAGAGAATCAGAATCAAAACGTTTAGGCGTTAAGATTTATGGAGGTCAAGCTGCTATTGCTGGTAACATCATCGTAAGACAAAGAGGTTCAAAACACAATCCAGGAGAAAACGTTTACATGGGTAAAGATCATACTTTACATGCAAGAGTTGACGGATTAGTGAAATTTCAGAAAAAAGGAGAAAACAAATCCTATGTTTCTATAATTCCTTTTGAAGCATAATATTTACTTTTGTAAATAAATTTTGAAACCCGTTCTATAAGAACGGGTTTTTTGTTTTTAATTAATTTTGGGTTTATTACATCGGCTGTTTAGCCCCGATTGAAGTGGAAATCCTTTTTGTTTTTTTTCAAAAACAAAAAGATTGAAACGAAAAGCGGGAAAATGGATTATCGAAAATGCCCGAGCCTTTTGCTTCCAATTTATTTTCTTGTTTTTAATGTAATATCATTCAACAAATATTAAAATCAGCAAATAAATTTTTTACACAACTTAGTTTTATTACCTTTGAAATCGTTTTCGTATTTTCAGAAAAACAAGTTTAAAAAATATAAAACTATTACTATGAAGCCAGATTTATTTCAAGCTCCCGATTATTATTTATTAGACGATTTGCTTACCGAAGAGCACAAACTAGTTAGAGATTCTGCTAGAGCCTGGGTAAAAAAAGAGGTTTCACCCATAATTGAAGATTATGCGCAACGTGCTGAATTTCCTACTCAAATTATAAAAGGATTAGGAGAAATTGGTGGTTTTGGCCCTTATATTCCTGAAGAATATGGTGGTGCTGGATTGGACCAAATATCATATGGATTGATTATGCAAGAAATTGAAAGAGGTGATTCTGGAGTTCGCTCTACGTCGTCTGTTCAATCTTCTTTAGTGATGTATCCTATTTGGAAATTCGGATCTGAAGAGCAACGCCAAAAATACCTTCCAAAACTTTCAACTGGCGAATTGATGGGATGTTTTGGACTTACCGAACCTGATCATGGTTCAAATCCTAGCGGGATGGTTTCTAATTATAAAGATATGGGCGACCATTACTTATTGAATGGTGCCAAAATGTGGATTTCAAATGCACCGTTTGCTGATATCGCAGTTGTTTGGGCAAAAAATGAAGAAGGAAGAATTCACGGACTTATTGTTGAACGTGGTATGGAAGGGTTTACAACCCCAGAAACGCATAATAAATGGTCACTTCGTGCTTCTTCAACTGGTGAGCTTATTTTTGATAACGTTAAAGTTCCTAAGGAAAATTTACTTCCTGGAAAGTCGGGACTTGGAGCGCCAATGCAATGTTTAGATTCTGCTAGATATGGAATTGCTTGGGGTGCCATTGGAGCCGCGATGGATTGTTATGATACTGCATTAAGATATGCTAAACAACGTATTCAATTTGACAAACCGATTGCAGGAACGCAATTGCAACAAAAGAAATTAGCCGAAATGATTACCGAAATCACCAAAGCACAATTGTTGACTTGGCGTTTGGGAGTCCTTAAAAATGAAGGCAAGGCTACAACTGCTCAGATTTCGATGGCTAAAAGAAACAATGTTGATATGGCAATAAATATTGCTCGTGAAGCACGTCAAATTTTAGGAGGAATGGGAATTACTGGCGAATATTCAATTATGAGACATAGTATGAATCTTGAATCTGTAATTACATATGAAGGAACGCATGATATTCATCTATTGATTACGGGTGCCGATATTACTGGAATTCCTGCATTCAAATAAAAGATTAAACAAAAAATAAATTTGATATAAAAAGCTTCTCATTTTCGAGAAGCTTTTTTAATTTTACAAAAAAAAATAAGATGACAATTCAATCTATCAATCAGAATATTCAAGAGTATAAAAATCAATTACTTTCTCATTCTTTGTATGATAAAGTAAAAACTGTTGACGACTTACATTGCTTTTTAGAAAATCATATTTATGCCGTTTGGGATTTTATGTCTTTACTAAAGGCTTTGCAAAATAAATTGACTTGCACCACAACACCTTGGCTTCCAGTTGGAAATCCTGAGGTTCGTTATTTAATTAATGAAATTGTTGTGGCAGAAGAAACCGATTTGTCTATGGATGGTTCTAGACAAAGTCATTTTGAAATGTACATGGATGCCATGAAACAATGTGGTGCTTCAACTTTTCAAATGGAACAGTTTTTACTAAATGTGCAAGAAACACAAAATATTTTTGTGTCTATAAAACAAAGTAATCTTCACTACAACGTTAAAGAATTTTTGAATTTTACTTTTCGTGTTATAGAAGAAGGAAAGCCTCACAACATTGCGGCGGCATTTACTTTTGGAAGAGAAGATTTGATTCCGAATATGTTTACAGAAATTTTAAGAAGCTTTCAAAAGAATTTTCCAGAAACAGATTTGTCAAAATTGATTTATTATTTTGAAAGACATATCGAGTTAGATGCTGATGAGCACGGTCCGATGGCTATGCAAATGATTTCTGAGTTATGCGGTGATTCGGAACAGAAATGGAAAGAAATGGAGGAAGTTTCTAAGCAAGCTCTACAGAAGCGTGTTGGATTGTGGGACGCAATAGAAGAACAAATGGAACAAAAACTAGAAATGGTTTAATAGAAAAGAGAAGCAATGCTTCTCTTTTTTTTATTGCTCAGGTGCAATTTTAATTTCTAATCCTTCTAAATTTTCACTAATTGGTATTTGGCATCCAAGCCTTGAATTATCTTCAACGTGATACGCTTCCCAAAGCATGGCTTCCTCATCAGGGTTGCGTTCGAGTGAAATAACATCATTCAGAACATAGCATTGACAAGAAGCACACATTGCCATGCCTCCACAAACGCCAATTGTGCCCTCGTCTGCAAGTTCATAAGCACGAATTACATCCATGATATTCATGTTCATGTCGGTGGGAGCAGCAATTTCATGTCGAACTCCATTTCTATCGGTTATAAAGATTGTTACGTCTTGTTGCATTAAATTTTTTTATTTTTTTTAAGTTGTTCTATATCGGCAAGATCTTTGAATCTTCCGGATGAAAATTTGTTTTTCAATAAATCATCGTAATTTATACAAGGAATTTTTATGTCTTGAATTGTAAAGTAATTGCAGTACAAGATACTTTCATGAAAATTTAAACCATCAACATGTGTTAGTATTTCAATTTTTGTTGGCTCTATGCCAATACTCCATACATCAAACTTTTCATTTTTAAATTCAAAAATAGGAAAAATAGGTGCGCCAAAATCTGAATAGACCTTCACTAACTTATGATAATTATCATCAGTTTTATCAACCCATAAATTTAAATCGCCAGTACTTCTAACGTAACCATTTAATATTACTGCATATCCACCTACTAATAAATAATCCACTTTGTGCTTATCTAAAAGTTGTAAAAACTCTAAAAAATCAATGTTAAATAAGTTCGGCATGTTTTCTAGACGAAACAATGGTTCTATCTACTTTTTTTTCAGGACTTGAATTAAAAATAGAATTAATTATATGACAAGCATGATTCAATCTTTCCAATGGTGTTTTTTCAGCATAGAAAGAAACATGATCATCTGCTTCTTCAAATGTTGATTTTAATACAACGGTTCTGTCCATTCTAAAATTCTCCATAAATTTATTTTTCAAACAAAAATAATAATTTAATTGATTGATTTTACAACCGCTTTTTCTGCTTCTTTTCTTGTGCCGTCAAATCCATTTACTCCAGAAACAGTGGTGTATTTTAAAACATATTTTTTACCCGGGTTGATTCTGTTGTAGATGCTTTGACACATTAAAGTAGCTTCATGGAAACCGCAAAGAATTAATTTTAATTTTCCTGGATACGTATTTACATCACCAATGGCATAAATGCCTTCAATATTGGTTTGATAATCTAATGAATTGTTGACTTTTATAGCATTTTTTTCAATTTCCAAACCCCAATTGGCAATGGCTCCCAATTTTGGCGTAAGCCCAAAAAGTGGAATAAAATAATCAGTTTCAAAAACTTGTTGAACGCCATCGTTTTCTAAAACAATACTTTCAACATGGTCTTTTCCGTTAATTCCAACTACTTCTGCAGGAGTAATTAAGTTGATTTTACCTGATTTTTTTAATTCTTGTACTTTTTCAACAGAATCTAAAGCACCTCTAAATTCGTTTCGTCTATGAATCAAAGTAACTTGTGATGCAACATTTGATAAAAAGATACTCCAATCAAGTGCAGAGTCACCTCCGCCAGCAATAACGATTCGTTTGTTTCTAAATAATTCGGGGTCTTTTACAAAATATTCAACACCTTTTTCTTCGTAAAAAGCGATGTTTTCTAACGTTGGTTTTCTTGGTTCAAAAGTACCTAATCCGCCAGCAATTGCTATAGCTTTTGCATGGTGTTTTGTTCCTTTATTGGTAGTAACGATAAAAGTTCCGTCTTCTAGTTTATCAACTGTTTCAGCGGTTTCGGCAAGTGTAAATCCGGGTTGGAATTGTTTGATTTGTTCCATTAGATTATCTACCAATTCTCCAGCTAAAACAGATGGATAACCTGGAATATCAAAAATAGGTTTTTTAGGATATAACTCTGCCAACTGGCCTCCTGGTTGCGGAAGCGCATCAATAATATGACATTTTAATTGTAATAAACCCGCTTCAAAAACTGTAAAAAGTCCGGTTGGGCCTGCTCCAATAATAAGAATATCTGTTTTTATCATGTTTGATTTTTTTGTCTTGTAAATTTATTTACAAAATTCAAAAGTAAAAGTTTCAAATGTTACAATGCTGCAATATAATTAAGCAATATTTACAACCGTTTCAATTTGAGGAGCATATTTTTTAATGGTTGTTTCTACTCCTGCTTTCAAAGTCATTTGATTTACACTACAACCTGTACAAGCACCTTCAAATCTAACTTTGACATGCTTCTCATCTTCAATAGAAACCAGTGAAATATCTCCACCATCAGAGTTTAAAAACGGGCGAATTTCAGCCAGTGCTTTTTCTATGTTTCCAATCAATTCATCGTGTGACATACTTTTATATTTTTGTAAATCAATTGTTTAATTATTTTTTTACAGCAGAACAACCCGCCATAGTTGTTATTTTAATAGCTTCGGTTGGAGCTAAGTTTTCATTTCTGTTTACTGTTTCTTGAACCACGTTTTTTGTAATTTCAGTAAAAACATTTTGGATAATTGAATTGTCTTGCATAGCAGCAGGACGACCAAAATCTCCTGCTTCACGAATGCTTTGTACCAACGGCACTTCACCCAGGAACGGCACTTTTAAATCTTCTGCAAGGTTTTTTGCGCCTTCTTGACCAAAGATATAATATTTATTATTTGGTAATTCTTCTGGAGTGAAATAGGCCATATTTTCAATGATACCTAGAACAGGAACGTTGATAGCCTCTGACAGAAACATAGCAACTCCCTTTCTAGCATCGGCAAGAGCCACATTTTGAGGCGTACTTACCACAACGGCTCCCGTAATTGGAAGTGATTGCATGATTGATAAATGAATATCTCCTGTACCTGGCGGAAGGTCGATAAGCATAAAATCGAGTTCTCCCCAATGGGCATCAAATATCATTTGATTTAATGCTTTTGCTGCCATAGGTCCGCGCCAAATAACGGCTTGACTTGGAGCGGTAAAAAAGCCAATAGAAAGTATTTTTACTTCATAACTTTCAATGGGTTTCATTTTTGATTTTCCGTCTACATCGATAGAAATGGGTTTTTCATTTTCTACATCAAACATGATGGGCATACTTGGACCGTATATGTCGGCATCTAAAACACCAACAGAAAATCCCATTTTGGCAAGTGAAACAGCCAAGTTTGCAGTAACCGTAGATTTTCCTACGCCGCCTTTTCCAGAAGCAACGGCAATGATGTTTTTAATGTTTGGAATGGCTTTTCCTTTTATTTGGTTTTCATTTTCTTTAACTTCGACTTTACTGTTTACTTTTACAATAACGTCAGTTGAAAATGTTTCGTGAATTATTTTTTTGATGTCGTCTTCGGCACGTTTTTTTATGTGCATTGCAGGAGTTGAAAGCGTTAGATCAACTACAACTTCATTGCCAAAAGTGATTACGTTTTGAACAGCGCCACTTTCTACCATGTTTTTTCCTTCGCCGGCAATAGAAATGGTTTCTAAAGCTTTTAGGATTTCTTTTCTATCTAATTTCATTTTATTGGGATGCAACTTTTATTTAAACTGAATATGAATTGCAAAGATATAACGATTTCTTGGTAAACAATAGTTAATGAATTGAAAATGTTTTGGTTGTTTAAAGAAAAATGGCAACTGAAAGCTGCGCTAGGGATAGAAGTGAAAAGCCCACAGCGCCATGAAGTGCCAACGGAATGGCGCGAGGACTTGTAACGGATAGCCCGGCCCGTAGGGAAGCGCCCTAAAAATGAGTAGTAATGGCAGGTTGCCAAAAATGGTCTTGAAAGTTTTGTATTTGGTTGTTTGTAACAACAATCCCCTCGTTTTCAAGAAGTTGCTGCATAAGGTTGGTGCCGTCAAAGTGGTGCTTTCCCGTTAGAAGTCCGTTGCGGTTTACCACTCGATGCGCTGGAACATCATCTAAAAGGTGGGAAGCATTCATAGCCCAGCCAACCATTCGGGCAGATTTTGCTGTACCGAGTGCTTTTGCAATGGCGCCATAAGATGTCACTTTACCAAACGGAATTTGACGTGCAATTTCGTACACTCGTTCAAAAAAATTGGTTTCTTCTAACTTACTTTTGGCCATTATTATTAAAATTTGAAATAATATTTTAGGATGTTGAAAAGTGTTAAAACAGCTACTATTCCTGTAATGGAGCCAATTATTTTGTTCATGTTTAGTAATGTTTCGTTTGCATTATTTTTAATTCGGTTAAAAAATGCGATGTAACAATAAAAAATGAGAAATGACCCTAAAACGACCCCGATGACAAGTGCTAGAATTTGCTCTATTTGAAAGTGAAAAACCTCAAAAGATGCCAACGTGATGCTGATGAAAACGTAGTAGGGGATGGGGAAAAAATTGATGGCTGATATACCCATTCCGGCCGCAATAAAGTTACCTTTTTTGGTATTTTGAGTCGTGTTTTGAAGTATAGGTTTATTAGCGAATTTAAAAAAATAGATAGTTAGAATGATAAAAACGAACAAACCAACTACGCGAAAAAGCACCACGATGTTTTGGTTTTTGTCAATGATTCTGGCGAATAAAACAGAAATATATGTTTGAAAAAATATGATAATTAACGCTCCTGTAACAAATAGTAATGCTGATTTTTTTCCGTTTGCAAGACTTACTTTTGCGGCAGTCAAATTGATTAGCCCAGGAGGTGAAATACCTACTATTGCTGCAATGAATCCGAAAAGAAAAGGCAAAACTAACGACATGAAATTATTTTATTTTGAAACGAATATACGTAATTGCTTTGTTTATTTCTAAGTATTGTTTTTCGTAAAAAGTTTGTATGGAAGTCACTTCTTTTGGAGCGCCCTCATTTACATAAACGTTGTGGTTGGCATAAATAACTTCATGACCTTCACCGTGAAGCAAGCCAAGCGTGTACCCATGCATAAATTCACTATCAGTTTTTAGGTTTACAATACCGTTTGGTTTCAATATTTTTTTATACAATTGAAGAAATTCAGAATTGGTCATTCGGTGTTTGGTTCTTTTGTATTTTATTTGAGGATCTGGAAAAGTAATCCATATTTCGTCAATTTCTTGATTGTCAAATATGTGATTGATTAATTCGATTTGAGTTCGAACAAATGCAACATTTGATAAACCGTTTTCTACAGCCGTTTTGGCACCTCTCCAAAATCGAGCGCCTTTTATATCGATGCCAACGTAGTTACTATTTGGATCGTTTTCGGCTAAGCCGATGGTATATTCTCCTTTGCCACAACCAAGTTCAACAATAATAGGGTTGTTGTTTTTGAAAAAATCACTTGCCCACTTTCCTTTATATTCAAATAAATCACTAACTACCTCTTCACGAGTAGGTTGAAAAACATTAGTAAAAGTTTCGTTCTCTTTAAATCGTTTCAGTTTGTTTTTGCTTCCCACAGAAATGTTATTTTTTATGCAAAATTAGTGAAATTAAATTGTATATAAAGTTTTAGTAATGTTATAATAACATCTTGTTCACAAATATTTAATCTATTTGCCTAAAATATAATAAGTTGAAAAAAAGAGCTGTAGAATTAGTTGTTATTTCAGATGTTCATCTTGGAACCTATGGTTGTCATGCCAAGGAGTTATTACACTACCTGTCAACTATTAAACCAAAAACTTTAATACTTAACGGTGATATTGTTGATATTTGGCAATTTAGGAAGTCTTATTTTCCGGTGACACATTTAAAAGTTTTAAAAAAAATAATTGCTTTAAGTACTAAAGGAACTACCGTTTATTATTTAACTGGCAATCATGATGAATTATTGCGAAAGTTTACCGATTTACAGATTGGTAATATCAGTTTATTAGACAAGCTGATATTGGATATTGATGGTAAAAAAGCTTGGATTTTTCATGGAGATGTTTTTGATGCATCCATTACTCACGCAAAATGGTTAGCCAAATTGGGAGGTTGGGGTTATGATTTATTGATACTGATAAATCGTTTTTTAAATTGGGTATTGGCTAAATGTAATCGACCGCCTTACTCATTGTCTAAGCGAATTAAACAAAATGTAAAATCGGCAGTAAAGTTTATATCCAATTTCGAAAATATTTGTACTGATTTAGCCATTCAAAATAAATTTGATTATGTACTTTGTGGCCATATTCATGAACCAAAAATGGAGCATGTAAAAAACGAACACGGAGAAACTCTTTACTTAAATTCTGGTGATTGGATTGAAAATTTAACTGCATTGGAGTATAATAAAAAACAATGGTCTGTTTACAAATATTTAGAACATGACAATCCTGTTTTTCAAGAGGATGAAGACACGGCAGAAAGTCAACTTGCTAACACCTTTTTTTCTTCAATAAATTATTGAAATCAAACTTTTTAGATTAACAATTACATTAAATTCGTATTAAAATGAAAAATATATTAGTAGCTCCATTAAATTGGGGACTGGGTCATGCCACCCGTTGTATTCCAATTATTAAAGAGTTACAAAATCAGGGATTCACACCTATTCTTGCATCAGATGGAGTAGCGTTGTCTTTATTAAAAAAAGAGTTTCCGGAATTAGTTGCTTTGGAATTGCCTTCTTATAATATTGAATATGCTAAAAAAGGTAAAAATTTTAAGTGGAAACTTTTACAAAACAGCCCAAACACTTTGAATGCAATTTTAAGTGAGAAAAAATTAGTAAAAAAATGGGTATCTGAATACCATTTACAAGGGATAATTTCAGATAACAGATTAGGTATCCATAGTAAAAAAGTACCTTCTGTATTTATTACGCATCAAATTCGAGTAATGTCTGGTAAAACCACTTGGATTTCATCAAAAATTCATCAAAAATTAATTAAAAAATATACTGAATGTTGGGTGCCAGATGTGGAAGGTTTTCCGAATTTATCGGGTAAATTAGGGCATGTAAAAAAATTCAATGCTAATTTAAAGTATATTGGCGTATTGAGCCGTCTCGAAAAAGAAGCTCTTCCTGAAATTTATGATTTAATGGTAATTATTTCGGGTCCAGAACCTCAAAGAACTTTGTTGGAAGAGAAATTAATATCTGAATTGAATGATTTTTCAAAACCTGTTTTGTTTGTGAAGGGTGTTATAGAAAGTGAACAAAAAATCGAAAAGATTGATAATGTTGTCTATTATAATTTCATGACGTCTGATGATTTGCAAAAGGCATTCAACAGCAGTAATAAGATACTTTGTAGATCGGGTTACACAACGGTTATGGATTTGACAAAATTGGAAAAGAAAGCCTTTTTTATTCCAACTCCGGGTCAATTTGAACAAGAATATTTAGCAAAATTGTATCATGAAATTAATATTGTACCAACGGCATCTCAAGATGATTTTGTGATATCAGATTTGAAACAAATAGATGCCTTTAGAGGATTGCCAAAATTGAGAACGGAATTAAATTGGAAACAATTATTCGCTCTTTTCAATGGTGAATGAAAACTCGGATCCTTTTTTGAACTCACTTTCAACATATATCTTTTCTTCGTGACCTTCAATAATATGTTTAACAATTGACAGACCAAGCCCAGAACCGCCTTCGCTTCTGGCACCGCTTTTATCCACTCGAAAAAAGCGTTCAAAAAGTCTTGGTATATTATGTTTTTCTATTCCTTCACCGTTATCGGTAATTCGAATGATAAGCTTGTTCTTGATCAAATCTTCAATGGATACTTCGGTAGTTCCGTTTTCTTTTCCGTATTTAATTGAGTTCATGACCAAATTGGTTATAACTTGTTCAATTTTTTCTTTGTCGGCGTTTACGTTTATAGGTTTTCTGTACTTTTTATCAAACATTAAAATAATGTTTTTTTTGTCGGCACGCATTTCTAACAAATCAAATACATTTTGAATTAATTCAACGATATTAAAAGTTGAGTATTCAATATGTAAATCTCCCATTTCAAATTTTGAAATCATATCCAAATCGTTTACAATATAAACGAGTCTTTCAACTCCTTTTTCGGCACGTTCTAAATATTTTTTTCGTAAAATTTTATCGTTTGCAGCACCATCAATTAAAGTTGAGATGTATCCTTGAACTGTAAAAAGAGGGGTTTTTAATTCGTGTGAAATATTACCTAAAAATTCGCGTCTATATTCTTCTCGAATTTTTAGTGTTTCAATTTCTAATTTTTTGTCAGATGCAAATTTTTTAACTTCCCGAGTTAAAGTTGCCATATCTGTTGTAATTGGCTGGTTTCTAAATGTAGTTGAATCTAAAAGTGAGACATCATCATATATTTTTTTTATTCTTTTGTAAATAAAGTGTTCTACACGATATTGTATCACAAAAAATATAAAAACTCCATTTATAAGAGCAAAAATCAAACAAAACTCCCAAGAGAAAATAAAAAACAGGCTTAATAATATACCAGCAATTCCTGTTGAAAAAAGCATTACATATAAAGCTGATTTTATCGCAAAACGATAGGTTTTTTTAAAATTTATAGATGTCATTTAGGCTGATAAGTGTTAATTTTCAAATTTGTATCCTACTCCTTTAATAGTTTTAAATAATTCTTCTCCAATTTTTTCACGTAATTTTCTAATGTGAACATCGATGGTTCTTCCACCAACAATTACTTCATTTCCCCAAACTTTATCGAGAATTTCTTCACGTTTAAATACTTTACCTGGTTTTGAAGCTAAAAGGTAAAACAATTCAAACTCTTTTCTTGGTAATGAAAATTCTCTGTCATCAATGATGATTTTGTATTCTTCTCTATTGATTACAATATTGCCAAGCGTTAAATTTTCAGATGATATTGTTTCAACGTCTTTAAGTCTTCTTAACAGCGCTTTAACTTTGCTTACAAGCAATTTTGGTTTTATTGGTTTTGCAATGTAATCATCTGCGCCTACATCAAAACCAGCTACTTGAGAATAATCTTCACTTCGTGCTGTCAAGAACGTAATGATTACATTATTCAATTCTGGTAATTTTCGAATCGCTTCACAGGCTTCCATACCATCCATTTCTGGCATCATTACATCCATAATAATAAGGTGTGGAAGTTCTTTTTTCGCAACTGCAATAGCTTCTTTACCATTAGATGCAGTAACGATTTTGTATCCTTCTTGAGATAGATTGTATCCAACAATTTCAAGTATATCTTGCTCGTCATCTACAAGTAAAATCTTTATCTCTTTCTTTTTCATAGGGGTGTATTTTTTATTTGAATGTAAATATACTATTTTATTTCATTTGTTTTTTGTGTCCAAAACTATTAACCCAAACTTAATTTCTTAACAATTAGGTAACGTTTAAAACATCTAAAATTAAAATTGAACTAACGTAATGGTAACCTTGATCAACTATTTTTGTACCAATTTTTAAATCCACACACATGAAACTTAAATTATCGCTTTTATTTTTATTTGTTAGTACTGTTACCTTCGCACAAACCAAAGGTACTATTTCGGGAGTTATTACTGACAAAGAAGCAAACAATGCTGCTTTACCTTTTGCAAACGTACTCGTTAAAGGCACCGCTATTGGTGTAACTACAGACGAAAAAGGAAATTATTCTATTAATCTAAATCCTGGAAAATATGTTGTTCAGTTTAGTTTTGTAGGATATGAATCTGTTGAAGAAACGGTTGATGTAAAATCTGGAGAGACAACTACTGTAAACAAAAAATTAGGTTCTGGAGGTTACAAGCTGAAAGATGTTGTTGTTAAATCGGCAACCAAAAACAGAGAAAAAGAAAGTGCACTTTTGATGGATCAAAAAAATGCTACCGAAATTAAACAGAGTATTGGTGCGCAAGAAATGTCTAGAAAAGGAGTAAGCAATGTAGAATCAGGCTTAACAAAAATTACAGGAATAACCAAAGTAGAGTCAAAAGGACTTTTTATTAGAGGTTTGGAAGATAGATACAATAATTTATTGTTGAACAATTTAGCGGTACCATCTAACAGTCCTTTCAAAAAAATAATTCCATTAGACCAATTCCCAACGGATGTCGTTGGATATATTGATGTATTAAAAACTTTTAATCCAAATATATACGGAGATTTTGCGGGAGCAACAATTGATGTGAAAACTAGCCAATATGTAAAAGATCAAACTAAGATTAGCTACGGAGTAGGTTATACTACCAATAATAATTTTTCTGATTTTTTAATTTCATCAGATGCAGACAATTCCAATAGTTACTTTGGTTTTGGTGGACAAGAAAGAAAAATGCCAGCAGGATATGGAGTAACACCTGCCGGAAGGATTAACAATGATTATGACTCAAGTTGGAATGTAAACAAAGTGAAATCACCTTTAAACACAAGTTTTGGTGTAACCCATTCTAGTAAATTTAATGTTGGGAAAAATAGCCTTCAATACATTTTTGGAGTAAATTTTGACAATAAATACCAAGTGAGAGAAGGAGTTGATAGAACTTTTTCACAAGGGCAAGGAATTTATGACAATAATTTAAACAGAAAACAATTCAAATTTCAAACACAAGCATCTGCCTTGTTAGGGGTGCAGTATAAAGCTGATAGAGTAAAGTTATATTTTAATAGCCTTTATTTAAAATCAACAGAAAACTTAATTCAAGACCAATTAGGATATACAAGAACAGCTGTTCAAAATCCAAACGAGTTTATTAGATTGAATCAATACGAACAATCTGATTATTTTACAAATCAATTTTTTGGGAACTACAAACTTTCAAAAGACGACAAACATTCACTAAACGGAGGTGTTTCTTATACAAGAACTAAATATACTCAACCAGACAGAAAATTCATTACGGGTATAAAAATAAATGAAACTGAAATTAATACTCAATACGGAAGTAACAATTTATTGCGTCAGTTTTTTAATATTGATAATAATTATCATGTCTCTGGAAATTTAGAATATGTTCTTAAATTTGGGAAAAACGAAGATAGAAAAAATAAATTATCTTTTGGTTACAGCGGTTTTGAAGAATCTATTATATCTAAATTTAGATTCACTTTTGGAAATCCAAACAGCGGATCAGCACCATACAATGCTCCTGTAAACGAAATTGATCAATACATCCAAAATGATGTAACTAACAATTTTGTATCGTTTACAGAGCAATCAACTGCTGAATGGAAAACTAAAGTGTCTCAACGTGCTGATGGTTTGTATACAAATTTTTTATACAATGTGAATGAAAAATTGGAATTTAATGTAGGCGTAAGAGCTGAAAACACAATTAGAGTATACAAATACAAATCAATTGTTGATCCAATCACAAATCCTTTCAGAAAAAAAACCACTGAAAATCTGTACATTTTACCATCATTAAATGTAAAATACAATACAACTGACAAAAGTAATTTAAGATTTGCAGTATCTAAAACGTATACAAAACCAATTCTTTTTGAAAGTCTAGATATCAACTTAATAAATGCAGATGGCACAACTGAAAGAGGTAATTCTGATGTTGAAAATAGTGAGAATTTGAATGCTGATTTAAAATTTGAATTGTTCCCTACCACTAAAGAGATGTTTGCCGCTACTTTATTTGCTAAATACATCAACAATCCAATTGAAAGAACAGTACAGGCAAGCGCAACAGGAAGTGGACAAACAATTACCTATTTTAATAACAAAAGTGCAACATTGTTTGGTGCTGAGTTTGAATTTTTATTGCAATTAAATAGATTAAATGACAATCTGAATGGTTTTTCTTTTGGATTAAACACCTCGTTAATGTTTACTGAAGCAACTGTAAACAAAAACAGATCTGGGTATTTTGATACATTTGAAAAAAGAAACTTGCAAGGAGCTTCCAACTGGTTAATTAATTCGGATGTAAAATACGAGTTTAATATTGGTTCAACATCAAAAAATACGGCGTCTTTAGTTTATAATGTTTACGGCGAGAGAATTTATGCAGTAGGTATTGCTGGTAACGATCATATTTACGAAAAACCATTTCATAAATTAGATTTCGTATGGGGAAGTACAATAAATAAAAAATGGGATTTGAAATTTTCAATTGATAACATCTTAAACCCTCTTTATACAAGAGAAATGGGCGATAAAAGTACTCTTCAAATAAGCGAGAGCTCCTTAATGCTACTCAGCTTTAAAAGAGGGATTGGATTTTCAACAAGTATTTCATACACATTCTAAGTTAAAAAAAGCGGTCTTTTGGCCGCTTTTTTTTTAACCAAACGCTTTTTTGTTTTAAATTTAGTAACTTTAAGGAAATGTTTTCATAACACATGAAGCGAACTAATATTTAAAATATTCTATAATTTTGTAAAAATTTAAAAACAATATTTATTATGAAAAAATTAATTTTAAGCCTAGCAATTTTAGCTGTTACTTTTACATCTTGTACTGATGACAGTGAAGACACAACATTAACGCCGGTAGTTGGTGAATTAACCGGATCAATAACTTCTAACAGAACTATCGCTTACGGTAACTACACTTTGAATGGTATTGTTACAATCGAATCAGGTGTAACAGTAACTTTTGATGCAGGATCAACAATTACTGCAAATGCAACTAATGGTGTAGATGCTTTAGTTGTTAAAAATGGTGGTAAACTTATCATGAATGGAACTGCTTCGCAACCAATTGTAATGACTGAGCCTTCTGCAACACCAGGTTCATGGGGAGGTATCATTATGTATGGTGATGCCCCAATAAATGGTGCTGGTGCTGTGACAACTAAAGCTTCTGAAGACGGGTTAAACTTATCTTATGGCGGTACAAATGCTGCTCACAATGGTGGTACTTTACGTTACGTGAGAGTAGAATATGCAGGTAAAAAAATTACTGATGGAACAAGTGAAATGAATGGTTTTTCTTTCTATTCAGTTGGTTCTGGAACAATATTAGAAAACCTTGTATCTTACAAAGGTGCTGACGATGGTTTTGAATTTTACGGAGGTACAGTAAACGCTTCAAGCTTAATTTCTTATGGTAATTATGATGACTCTTTTGACTGGCAAGATGGTTGGAAAGGTCAAAATAATTCAAACTGGTATGCTTACCAAGTAACTACAGGTAACTTTGGAATGGAAATAGAAGCTTCAAATAATAACAACGCATATTTCCCAGTAATTTCAAACATTACTTTAAAAAGAGCTGTTGGTACTGTAACAGAAGGTGGTTCATCTGCTGCTGAGTATGATGCAATTCAATTTAAAAAACAAGGTAATGGTGATTTTACAAACATTTTAATTTCAGGTTACACAACTGCAAATTCAACTGCTGTTAGAATCCAAGATGCAGGAACTAACACTGATCAAGTTACAGGTGGAAAAATTAAATTAACTAATGTTAAAATCAACGATGGAACTTCACAATTTGCTGGTGTAGGTGCATTAGTAGTTGCTTTCCCATCAGGAAAATACACAACTAGCACAACTTCAACAGGTGCTACTTTAACAAGTGGTGCATGGTCAACAGTTGGCGGTGTAAACTTGATTCAATAACAATTTTAAAAATACAAATATCTAAAATCCCTCCTAAAGAGGGATTTTTTTTGTTTTTGGCATATTATTTGAAATACTTTTTTATATTTGTTACTTGAAATAAGCTCTAAACCCTCAAAACTAGAACGTATGCCAAAAAAATACTTTTATAGTATCTTATTATTTGTTTGTTTTTCTGCTACAGTTGTAGCTCAAGAATCAAAATCATCTTCAAGAGTTCAAGCGAATTCTATTGAAGGGCTTAGCTTTTACCCTAATCCTGTGAGTACAGGAAAAATTTATATTACATCCAATTCATCAGATGATAAAGAAATCACCATCTTTGACGTACTTGGAAAAAAAGTACTACAAACGATTCTTTCTGGTAGAGAATTAAATATAGGTAATTTATCTCCAGGAGTTTACATCATTAAATTCAAAGAAGGAGAAACTTCAGAAACCAGAAAACTGATTGTAAAATAATTTCATGTTTTATTAATATTTTGTTTACATACAAATATTTTGTTTTAAAACACTTTATTTATCTTTGTGTTCTAATTTAATATGTACACGTTATGAAAAAATTTTACACCTTATCTTTATTTTTAATTTCTTTTATTGGATTTTCACAAGTTTCATTACCTTTTGCTGATTCTTTCAGCTACACCGCTGGTAATTTACATACAACTAATCCATGGTCAGTTGTAGGTACTCCAAATGCTACAGACCATATTTTATTAAATGGATCTAATGTAACATTTGATGGTATTGGAACTGATGCTCAAGTTTTATTTACATCTCAAACTGCTGGAACTGTGTATTACAAGTTCAAATTAAAAGTTTTAACAATGGCAGGTGTTAGTGATGCTAATGGTGGTTATTTAGCAGGATTTACGCAAAACACAACCACTTTTGGAGGAACAATATGGACAAAGAGAGTAGATGACAATACGTTCAATATTGGAATCGAAACTAGAACTGCTACCGGAGTGAGCACTACTTACACAACTGGAACATATAATACTGGAACTTCTTATACTGTTGTTGTTTCTTACACTTTTAACAGTGCAACTACTGCAGATGATACTGCTAAATTGTGGATTAATCCAACATCAACAGATGAAACTTCTCCATTATTAACAGATGTTCATACAGGTACAGATTTAACATCTATTGTAAGTTTCTTCTTAAGACAAGATAGTATTACTGAAACTCCTTCAGTAGAAATTGACGATTTAAAAATTTCTTTAACTTTTGCTGATGTTTTAAAATCTTCAAAATTTGAAAACATCGCTGGTCTTAGCATTTATCCAAACCCAGTTTCAAACGGAACATTATTCATAAATACAGATGCAAATGACGAAAAAAGCGTTTCTATTTTTGATGTTTTAGGAAAACAAGTTTTACAGCTAACAACTTCAAACAATGCAATAAACGTTGCTAACTTAAACGGAGGTATTTACATCGTTAAAGTAACAGAAAACGGAAAAACTGCTACAAGAAAATTAGTTATCAAATAATTTTTTTCAAAATAATTTTTTTAAAATAATTTATAAAGCACCAACGATGTTGGTGCTTTTTTTTGTTTTAATTTTTCAATTATGCTCAATTACTTTCCTATTTTTGCAACATGATTTCAAAAGAAGAAATATTCCAAATCAGCTCCAAAAAAGAGTTCGAAAAAATGACCTTAAAAGTCTTTCGTCATCAATTTGATCATAATTTGGTTTACCAACAATTTTGTAATTTACTAAACAAAAACAAATCCAACGTAAAAACAGTTTTAGATATTCCTTTTTTACCTATTCAATTTTTTAAAAGCCATCAAGTGCTTAGTTCTACTCAAACGGTTGATCAAACTTTTACTAGTAGCGGCACAACCGGAATGACCACTAGTCAACACTTCGTTACCGATGTGTCTTGGTATGAAGAAAGCTACCGAAAAGCCTTTGCACAATTCTATGGGAATATAGAAAATTATGCCGTTTTAGCGCTTTTACCATCCTATCTTGAGCGACAAGGATCTTCACTTATTTATATGGTTTCTGATTTAATAGCACTTTCCAACCATTCCGAAAGTGGCTTTTATCTCCATAATAATGACGAATTAGCTACCAAGTTAATCGAACTCGATAACTCTGGGCAAAACGTACTTTTAATTGGTGTGACCTATGCTTTACTGGACTTAATTGAAAAGCAACAATTTCAATTAAGAAACACCATTATCATGGAAACAGGTGGAATGAAAGGCAAAAGAAAGGAAATGATTCGCGAAGAACTTCATCAACAGCTATGCCAAGGTTTTGGTGTTTCAAGCATCCATTCAGAATATGGAATGACCGAATTATTATCTCAAGCTTACTCACTGGGCGAGGGTATTTTTGAATGTCCAAATTGGATGCAAATCCTCATCCGAGATACAGAAGATGCACTTACTTATGTTGAGGTTCAAAAAACGGGAGGCATTAATGTTATTGATTTGGCTAATTACAATTCGTGTTCGTTCATTGCCACACAAGATTTGGGTAAAAAATATCCCAATAATTCGTTTGAAGTATTGGGACGTTTTGATAATTCTGATATTCGTGGTTGCAACCTGATGGTTATATAACCCGCACCACAAAATAATTTTTCTTACCACTTTGCAATAAAACAAACTGATTATTTATTAAGTCAGTAGAAGAAAGCATAAACTCTTCCGAAACTTTTGTTTTATTCACTGCAATAGAATTCGCACTCAACGCTCGTCTAGCTTCACCATTTGATTTTAAAAAGCCCGTTTTTTCATTCAAAACCTCCACAATATTCAATCCGTTTTCAATATCATTTCTAGCAATTGTTGCCTGCGGAACACCATCAAAAATTTCCAAAAAAGTCGCTTCATCCAATTGTTTCAAATCGTCAGCTGTTGCATTCCCAAATAAAATTCCCGATGCTGCAATTGCTTTTTCTAGCTCTGCTTTTCCGTGTACAAAAGTAGTCACTTCCTCAGCTAATTTTTTCTGTAAAACCCGCAAATGAGGCGCTTCATGATGTTGCAAAATCAATTCATTAATAGTTGCTTCATCCAAAAACGTAAAAATTTTAATATATTTTTCGGCATCTACATCTGTCGTATTCAACCAAAATTGGTAAAATTTATACACCGATGTTTTATCTACTGTTAACCACACATTACCACCTTCCGATTTTCCAAATTTTGACCCGTCTGCCTTCGTAATCAATGGGCATGTCATTGCAAAAGCCTTCGCACCTTCACCATTCATTCGTCGCACCAACTCCGTCCCCGTTGTAATATTTCCCCATTGGTCAGAGCCCCCCATTTGCAACAAACAACCATGTGTTTTGTATAAATGATGAAAATCATACCCTTGAATTAACTGGTACGTAAACTCCGTAAAACTCATTCCTTCTCCTTCGGCGCCCAAACGTTTTTTTACAGAATCTTTTGCCATCATATAGTTTACCGTAATACGTTTACCCACATCACGTGCAAAATTAATGAACGAAAAATCTTTCATCCAGTCATAATTATTAACCAAAACGGGCGCATTTACAGCAGTCGAATTAAAATCTAAAAACCGAGACAAAACCGATTTTATACCCGCTACATTTTTCTCCAAAGCAACTTCATCCAGCAAATTACGCTCGTCCGATTTGCCCGAAGGATCGCCTATCATACCGGTTGCACCTCCTACCAAAGCAATCGGTTTATGTCCAAATTGTTCCAAGTGTACCAACAAAATAATGGGCACCAAACTACCAATATGTAACGAATCACTTGTTGGGTCAAACCCAATATAAGTCGTTGTCATTTCCTTAACTAGTTGTTCCTCAGTACCTGGCATCATGTCGTGAATCAATCCACGCCATTGCAATTCTGCGACTAAATTCTTCATCTTACTTAATATATTTCTGCAAATATAACGATTGTGGCCCGTTTTTACAATTGGATAATTTGTTATTGATGTTGTAATTGAAATTGTAATTGAAATTTATTTTGTAATTATTTTTTAGAAGCACACAACCCCGTCTCACAAGCCAATCCGTCCTGCTGTCGCCTTTATCTTGCTCGCCCTACGGGACTTCGCAAGGATATCGGCTCCATCAGGGCTACACTTCACGTTTTGTTTTTCAGTTGAAAATGAGTTAATTAGCGAATTTGAAAATGTGCCAATTTGAAAATTTGTGTTGAAATTTGGTATTGCCATTACTATTGAAAGTTAAAAACCCTGTCAGGGTTCTAAACCCTGACAGGGTTGAAACAACATAACCCCTTTATAATTAATAAACTATCTTTTAAAACAATTTTTCAATTTACCGTAAACCCGCATGAGGGATGGAGGCGGCATCCTTATGTGTAGCGCAGCGGAGCAAAAGATACAGCCGACAGCCCGACCCCGTTATAGAAATGGGTTCTGTTGTACGTATATGTTGTTAACGGGGGCATGCCCAAATGTTTATTGGGTTAGTTTTTTTGATTGTGGGAATAGTGTACCTTTGTTGTATGGTATTAGTTACAGGAGCTACGGGTTTGGTGGGGTCGCATTTGTTGTTGCATTTGTTGAAAAATGGTGCGATAGAGATTCGTGCGATGTATCGTGACGAGTTAAAATTAGCTCAAACACGTGCGCTTTTTGTCCAACAAGACAAATTGGTTCTTTTTGATAAGGTCGAATGGGTGAGGGCTGACATTTTGGATATTCCGAGTTTGGAAGGTGCTTTTGAAGGGGTCGATTTTGTATATCATTGTGCAGGTTTTATTTCGTTTGACCCAAAGGACGAGTTGCTTTTGCGAAAAATAAACATTGAAGGCACTGCTAATATTGTGAATTTTTGTATTGATAAAAAGGTAATAAAGTTGTGTCATGTATCGTCAATTGCCGCTTTGGGCGATTTGGAACCCAATGAATGGCTGTTGAACGAAGCTACCAAATGGAATTCCGAAAAACTTCATAGTGATTATGCCATTTCGAAATATGGTGCGGAAATGGAAGTATGGCGCGGTCAACAAGAGGGTTTATCGGTTGTGATTGTAAACCCGGGTGTTATTTTGGGTGAAGGATTTTGGGGGCAGGGGAGCAGTGTTTTGTTTGATCGTGTTTGGGATGGGATTACTTTTTATACAGAAGGAGTTACAGGTTATGTATCGGTTTTGGACGTGGTGCAAATTATGCATACTTTGATGGAAAGCACTGTAAATGGCGAACGAATGGTTGTAGTTTCGGAGCAATTGAGTTACAAAGATATTCTTTCTAAAATAGCTGTTAAAATGGGTTTGGAGCCACCAAAGAGAAAGGTTGCTTCCTGGTTGTTGCAATGCGCTTGGAGGATTGATTGGTTTTTGTCTTTGTTTGGTAAGAAGCGTTTTTTGAGCCGTCAATCGGCAGCTAGTTTGGTTAATATTGAGGAACTGTCAAATGAAAAGAGTTTGACTTTTTTGGAATATGAATCTATCGATAATTGTTTGGATAGGGTGGTGCCTATTTATTTGAAAGAGAAGAGATAATACCAAAAAAAAGCCCCGCAATAAATTGCGAGGCTCTTAAACAAAAAAATGAAATATTATTTTAAGTTTTCTACTTTTTCTTTTACTTGCTCAAGTGAACCTTCAAAAACTTGAACATTTACATTGCCTTCTTCAGTAGTTGTTACAGTAGCTTTTGCTTTTCCGTTTACATTTTTGATTTCAACTTTTACGTTTTTATCAGCAGCATCCATACAACAAGCTTTTTCTCCTTCTTTTGGTGCCACAAATTTTCCGTCTGCATCATAGTGAGACAAACACATTTCTTTTTCTGTAGCTGAACAACCCAATGAATCACACATTTTTGCGCATTCATCTTTAGTCATTATAGCACATTTAGTCATGTCGCATTTGCCCATGTTTTCCGCACCGCAAGTTTTTACAATTTTTACATTCACTTCTTCAGAATCTGAATGACCAGAACCTAAAATTGGAGCAATTACCAATCCGATCAAACAAGTCAATTTGATTAAGATGTTCATAGATGGACCCGAAGTATCTTTGAATGGATCACCAACAGTATCTCCAGTTACGGCAGCTTTGTGTGCATCTGAACCTTTAAAGGTCATTTCGCCATTGATTTCTACCCCAGCTTCAAAAGATTTTTTAGCATTATCCCAAGCACCACCTGCGTTGTTTTGGAACACAGCCCAAAGTACACCAGAAACGGTTACACCTGCCATATATCCACCTAACATTTCAGCGATTAATTGGTTGTTATCAGCATATACTAATTTACCTAAAAGTACAATAGCTATTGGGAAACCAATAGTTAAAATTCCTGGCAACATCATTTCGCGTAAAGCGGCTTTTGTAGAAATATCTACACATTTAGCATATTCTGGTTTTCCAGTTCCTTCCATAATTCCTGGAATTTCTCTGAACTGACGACGCACTTCATACACCATGTCCATTGCAGCTTTTCCAACAGAATTCATTGCTAATGCAGAGAATACCACGGGCACCATACCTCCAATAAACAACATAGCTAAAACAGGTGCTTTGAAGATGTTGATTCCATCAATTCCAGTAAAAGTTACATAAGCAGCAAATAAAGCTAACGAGGTCAATGCAGCCGAAGCGATGGCAAAACCTTTTCCAGTTGCAGCCGTTGTATTACCTACTGAATCCAAAATATCGGTACGTGTACGTACTTCTTTTGGTAATTCACTCATTTCAGCAATACCACCAGCGTTGTCTGATATAGGTCCGAAAGCATCAATTGCTAATTGCATTGCTGTTGTAGCCATCATTGCCGAAGCTGCTAAAGCTACACCATAAAATCCTGCAAATGCATATGAAGACCAGATTGCTGCAGCAAATAATAATACGGTTGGGAACGTAGAAATCATTCCGGTTGCTAAACCAGCAATTACGTTGGTTCCTGCACCAGTTGAAGATTTTTGTACAATTGCCAAAACTGGTTTTGTACCTAATCCCGTATAATATTCAGTTACAGATGAGATGGCACCACCCACAATTAAACCTACAATAGTAGCATAAAAAACACGCAATGATGATATTTCTTTCAATCCTTCGCCATAGAATTCCATTTTCATTGTTTGTGGCAACATGAAATCTACTAAGAAGTAACAAGCCACTAAAGTCAATAAAATAGAAACCCAGTTTCCGATGTTTAAAGCTTTTTGAACTTGCGCTTCTTTAGCATCATCACTTGAAATTTTCACTAACATGGTTCCGATGATTGAGAATAAAATTCCGAAACCAGCAATTGCCATTGGTAATAAAATTGGTCCGATTCCGCCAAAAGCATCTTCGATTTTACCACCCATATCTTTGATAACATAATTTCCTAAAACCATCGCAGCCAAAACAGTTGCAACATACGAACCAAATAAATCGGCACCCATACCTGCAACGTCACCTACGTTATCACCTACGTTATCTGCAATTGTAGCAGGATTACGAGGATCATCTTCTGGAATACCCGCTTCCACTTTACCAACTAAGTCAGCACCTACGTCAGCAGCTTTGGTATAAATACCACCACCAACTCTTGCGAATAAAGCAATAGATTCAGCACCAAGAGAGAAACCAGCTAAGGTTTCAAGTAATTTTGTCATGTCTTCTGTGTTTGTCCAAACACCACCCATGAAAAGATTGTATAATATGATAAAGAAACCTGTCAAACCTAAAACGGCTAAACCAGCAACTCCAAGTCCCATTACAGTACCGCCACCAAAAGAAACTTTTAATGCTTGAGGCAAACTTGTACGAGCCGCTTGTGTAGTTCTCACGTTCGTTTTAGTTGCTATTTTCATACCCATATTTCCAGCCCAAGCTGAAAAGAAAGCACCAAAAATAAAGGCTACTACTATTAATAAATGCGTTTTTACTCCGTCAATTTGAGTAATTCCAGCTAAAACAACACTAGCAATAACTACGAAGATTGCTAATAATCTGTATTCTGCTTTAAGGAAAGCCAAGGCTCCTTCGTAAATGTAATCTGAAATTTCTTTCATTTTTCCATCACCAGCATCTTGTTTTAATACCCAAGATCTTTTGATTGCCATAAAAGCTAATCCAATTAACGCCATTACTATTGGCACATAAATCATCAATGATTCCATAAATATAATTTTTGTTATAAATTTTATCGGATGCAAAAATAACAATTTTTTAAGAACTTATGCAATTTACCTTGTGTAATAAAATACAATTGTGCTAATTTTATATACTTTTTGGTTGTTTTTGTGTTTTTGATGGAATTAGAAAAGTGAAAAACGAATTTCCTGATTAATTTTAAAAGTAATTATAACTTATTTCTTTTCTTTAAATAATAATGCCAAATCACAAAAGAAGCAAAGGTTCTATTTGGTTTCCAATGATTTGAAACGAGTTCCATTTCTTCGATATTCTGACAATTATATAATTCAATAAGGGTGTTTTTTATGGCAATATCGCCCAACGGAATAATATCTTGCAACTGCAAACAAAACATTAAATATACGTCAATGCTCCAATTTCCAACTCCTTTTATCGTGATTAATTCTGCGCGAATTTCCGCTTCAGATTTATTTGCAAAGCTTTCAAAATCTATTTCATCAGAAATTACTTTGGTTGCTAAATCTTTTAAATAAACGGTTTTCTGTCGAGAAACACCACAATTTCTTAATTCTTCATCCCTTGAATCTAAAATGATTTCGGGAGTTATTTCTCCAAAATAGTTTTCTAATTTTAAGTAACAAGCTTTTGCAGATGCAATTGAAACTTGTTGTTCTAAAATAATATGGCACATCGATTCAAATCCTTCTTTTCTTTTTTGAATGATGGGCAAGCCGTGGGTTTCTAAAATGTTTTTTAGAATTTTGTCTGTAATAATAGGCGTTGGAATACTATCTTGCATGAGTATCTCAAATAAGTTTTTCTTAAAAATAAAATCCGAATTCACCTTTAATGGTGAAATTATTTGCTCCGGGAAGGTCTTTATAATTGCCTCTCCATCCAAAATCTATTCGAAAAACTTTGAAGATATTTCCAATTCCTGCGCTGTATTCCCAGTAAGGGGTGGTTGGTGCTTTGTAAGTTAAACCCGAGGCATTCAGGGCACTGTTTTGGTCAGACACACTTCCGAAAACAGATCGCACACCAATAATTTCTCTTAGATTTAATTTTCTAAGCATTGGAACCCGTGCAAAAATTTTCCCGCTGAAATTGTGTTCCCAAACTAAGGTTGCATATTGATCGGACACAAATTCATAAAAATTTAAATTACTAAAGGTATTTCCAATGATAAAATAGGTTTGATTTCCAGGAATGACACTCATCAATCCCAACGGAACTTTACCATAGGTTTTGCCGAGTTCCATCGTAATATTTGTTCTTCCAACAGCACCAATTACAATGGGTTGTTTGTAATAGAGTTGGATTTTTTTATAATCAAAATCACTGTTTAAAACGCCTTTTAATCCTTGATTATAATTAATAAAAAAGCGACTAAAGGGTTGATCTATATTTCTTCGTTCTACTCCATATCCGGTGGTTTTTTTGTTTGGAGTGTATTCAATTTGTAGATTAATTTCGGATTGCTTTACATCACTCTTTGTTGTAGTAAAGGTGTTGTCAGTATAATAATCTAAACTAAATAGGTTAGAAGCAGATTCAAGCGTTCGATAGGAAAAGCCAGTTTGAAAAATTAAATTTTTTACGGGTTCAATTTCAATAGCTAATGATGAAAGGTTGATATTTGTTAACTTTCCGTTGCTTCCAGAACTAAATAAGGAGGCAGATGCAAAACTTCTTCCCAAAACATCATTGGTAGTTGTTAAACTTGCCCCAATTTGCTCAATATCTCTTCGGTTTCCTCCCGATAGGATGACTCTGTTTTTTTTGTCAACCATCCATTTACCGGATATTCCATATTTGAATTTATTATCACTAAATCCATATGCTGTAAAACCTTGAATTCGCCAAGTGTCATTGGGACCGAAATAGGTTCTTCCACCCACTCGGACTCGGACTCCTTCAACGACATTATATCCAAAAGTGGAGAAAATGGGGCCGTAATCAAAGTTTTTAAATTCAACATAGCCACTTCCTAAAATGGAAGCCATATTGTAATATTGATTGAATTTCTTGACTGTTTTTAAGGTGTCTAACATTTTATATACGCCTGCTTCATCCTTATTGAGTTTTTCAAAACGATTTTCTGACCAAAATTCATCAGATTTTTTATACACTGCGTTGTCTATAAAATTTATTTCTTCTTTGTAGAATTTTTCTGGCTTTGGTTCATTAAACTTATGATTTCGATACAAAGAAGTCCTTTTACCGTATATTCCTTTTGAACTTTCTTTTTTGTTTAATGCAAAATCCGACATCATGTGATCTCTGGTAAGAAGAAAAACAGAATCATTTACCACTTCAAAATCTTGCTCAATATAAATTTCTTTCACCCAATTAATATTGGCACTTTTTGATGCCGACATGCTGATGTTTTTGATAGCATAAGTCGAATCGTTTACCCAAAAATTCCCTTTAAAGGTGAGTTCGTTTTTCCTTCTAGGATAAAATACAATATTATAACACCATTTGTTTTCAATGAATGCGCTGTCTCTCAACACATAACTATAAACGTCTATACCTGTTTTAGATAAAGGACTAGTAAAACTTTTATCGAAGAAATTTAGGTAATTATCATAAATATTATAATCGTTGTATAAGTCTTTAATAAATGTATTGACCCCGTCACCATCACCAAAACCTGAATTTTTATTGGCAACTAGTACCTCTTTATCTTTCTTTAGTTTATTATCACCATAAACTTCATACAGTGATTCGTTGATGAATATAGGCAAATACGTTTTTCCAGTAATTTTAGAAGTATCTACTTTTTTGAATACAAATTCCATTCCTTTGAACATCTTACTTTTCATGAAAGCACTATCAATGGTGTTCATGTCAAATTCAACTTTTTCATATTTTTGGTAACTGTATTGGTCAAACATTTTGAGTCCGTTTTTTCTTCTACGTTCCCAAATTTTCCTCAAAATATCTATAGCAGGATTGTTTTTTTTGGATCTTTTTCCAGAAAAAACCATCACTTCATTCAATACTTGTTCTTCTGATAAAGTTATATTTAAATCAAAAGTAACCGAACCTTGTAGCTGAATTTCTTTGGTATTATATCCAACAAAAGACACTTCAATGGTTTTATAAGATTGATCTGATTCGATATAAAAATGACCATTTTCGTCGGAATTCACAGCGGTTTGAGACCCTTTAAAAACAATGTTTGCATACGGAATCGGCTGTTTCGTTTTATCCAATATAGTACCGCTAACTTTGGTTTGAGCAAAATTAGCACTGAAAATGAACAGTAGAAAAAGGCATGTATAAAACTTGTTTTTAAGCATTGTTTTTTATTGAATTTATTTTAAAAAAAAAGCCCCATCAAATTGTTGTTTGATGAAGCTTCAAATATAAGCGTAAATTATTATTTATACATAACTTTTTTGACAGCTTTAACAACATCATTTGCATTTGGCAACCATTCTTTTAATAAAGTTGGAGCATAAGGCGCAGGAGTATCTGCAGTTGTAATTCTTTGAACAGGAGCATCCAAGAAATCAAAGGCTTTATCTTGAACCATGTAAGCAATTTCTGAAGCGACACTTGCAAAAGGCCAAGCCTCTTCTAGAACTACTAAACGATTCGTTTTTTTAACCGATTTGATGATGGCATCATAATCCATTGGTCGAACAGTTCTAAGGTCGATGATTTCACAAGAAATACCTTCTTTAGCTAATTCATCTGCTGCAATGTGTGCTTCTTTAATAATTTTTCCGAAAGAAACAATTGTTACATCCGAACCTTCTCTTTTAATATCTGCCACACCAAGCGGAATGGTATAATCACCTTCTGGAACTTCACCTTTGTCACCATACATTTGCTCGCTTTCCATAAAAATAACAGGATCGTTATCTCTAATGGCAGCTTTTAGCAAACCTTTTGCATCATATACGGTTGACGGAACGACTACTTTTAATCCTGGAGTATTTGCGAACCAATTTTCAAATGCTTGTGAATGGGTTGCTCCTAATTGTCCTGCAGAGGCAGTTGGTCCACGGAAAACCATCGGCATAGAAAATTGCCCACCCGACATTTGACGCATTTTTGCAGCGTTATTGATGATTTGGTCAATACCTACCAAAGAGAAATTGAACGTCATGTATTCAACAATTGGACGGCAACCTGTCATGGCAGAACCTACTGCAACACCAGCAAAACCTAGTTCTGCAATAGGAGTGTCTATAACTCTTTTTGGTCCAAATTCGTCCAGCATACCTTTAGAAGCTTTGTACGCTCCGTTGTATTCTGCTACTTCTTCACCCATTAAATATACTGATTCGTCGCGACGCATTTCTTCACTCATCGCTTCAGCAATCGCTTCTCTAAATTGTATAGTTCTCATATATATTTTTCTTTTAAGTCAACTTTATGAACCGCAAAAATAAAAATAAAATAGGATAAAAATATTTTTTAGACAGTTTTTATATTTTCATTGTACTATTTTGATGATTTATTTTTAACGAAAACGATGTAATAATTATTTCCCATTCCTCAATTCACCCTGTAATTGTAAAATATAACCTTCCAATATTCCTTTTTGTTTCAGTTTTTCTTGGTGAACTTTTGCTTCTTCTTTGGTGTCAAACACACCCGAAAAAACTCTAATATATCCATCTGGATAGGAATGGGTAAACATGGAATCATCAAGTTTAAAAGGTAAATTATCTAAATTTTTCATTGCAGCCACTTGAACCGTGAATTTTTTATTAGTACTTTTAAAATTGTAAGTTGATGGTTTTATTTCTGCCTCTTTTTTACCAAGCACTTTTATTTCCTTTTGGATAGTAGGACTTGAAGGTTTTTTAATTACCTGATTTTCAGTATTAATAATTTCTTCTCCTTGAAGATTTGTTATGATAAATTCAGATCTTCTGTTTGCTTGATGAAGCACATCTGAACACGCTACTCCAGATTCGCATTCATTTAGTAATTGAGAAAAGCCATATCCTTTATACGTAATTCTTTTTTTCTCTACGCCATTTTTGATTAAATAATCAGCTGTAGATTTGGCTCTTTTATCAGAAAGTTTGTCGTTATAATCTTTACTTCCGTTACTGTCTGTATGTGATCGAATGTCTAATTTTATAGATTTATTTTGCTTTAAAAAGATAAGAATTTTTTGCAATTCTACGGTTGCATCTTCTCTAATTGTACTTTTGTCAAAGTCAAAATGAATTTTATCCAATTGAAGAAAATTGCCAATATCATCACCTACAGTATATTTGAGTTGCCCAAGTTCATTTCCTTTGGTGATCGGAAAATTTAAAGCTCTTGTTTGGTTGTTATTTTGATTGGTACTCACAACTTGTTCGCTTGGTTTAAAACCAGGTATCGCTGCTCTCACAATATACTGATTGTTGCATTCGACATCAAATTTATAATTTCCTTTTTCATCGGTATATGCTGCTGCAACCTCATTTAAATCGGTATCAAAAAGTTGAATTTTAACATTGCTTAAGGGTTTTCCTTGCTGATCATCTGTAATGATACCTTTCACTTCTTGCTTGCATTCGGGCTTTTTATTTTCAACTATTTTAAATTGATAGATATCATCTGAACCACTAGCGTTATCTCTGTTTGATGCAAAAAAACCGGTATTATCTTTCGTGTCAATAATCAACGAAAAATCATCTGTTGAACTATTTATTTGGCCTCCCATGTTGGTAATTTCACCAAAACTGTAGTCTTCTTTAAATGGAGTAAAAAACACATCAAATCCACCAAGACCGTTATGCCCATCTGAGGAGAAAAACAACTGATTGTTTTTGGAAATAAACGGATAAGACTCTCTTCCGGTGGTATTGATTTGATTACCTAAATTGCTAGGTTTGCTATACGTGCCATCGGGATAAATTTCTACATAATACAAATCTGAAAGCCCTAATGTGCCAGTCATATCTGATGAAAAATACAATCGTTTTTCGTCTAAACTTAGTGCCGGATGTGCCACAGAATATTCGTCGTTGTTAAAAGGCAATTCAACTGCTTTCTGCCATTTTCCATTGACATCTTTTGTAGATTTATATAATTTAATTAGGCTAACTCCTTTATCATTTGATTTGAATTTATTATCATTATAATTATTTCTTGTAAAATAAATTGTGTTTCCATCCTTACTAAAAACGGAAGATGATTCGTGGTATTGGGTATTTATGGATGGGTCCAATAATGTGATTTCTGTACCAAGTTCATTATTCCTTTTTAGATCAACCATATATAAATCAGAAAACGGTTGATTGTTCCATTCATGATCTTTCTTGTTAGGTTTGGTTTTATCGTTTCTGCTTGAACAAAAAACGAGTTTTGATTGGTAGTAAGTAGGTGCGTAATCCAAAAACTCTGAATTTATTGGGGCTTTTTCAATGATAAATTTAGTAGCATCCATTTTCAAAATATCTTCTGAACTTAATTCATTGATATTTTTGTCTAAAACGGGTGTTGTCCCTGTTTGTTTGTGAAATTCTGATAATATTTTATCAGCTTCTTTATATTTTTTCACACTTTTCAAGGCCATGGCATATTTGAAAAGATAATCAGGTTCCAGATTTTTTTTGAAATCGTACAATTTTTCATACCATTCCAAAGATTTACTCAATTCGTTATTGAAATAGTAAGAATCGCCCAATTTTTTGTACAAACTTTCAGATTTATATCCAGATTTTTCAACATCCAAATAAATTTGTCGTGCATCAACATAAGCAAAATCCTTGAATTTTTTATCAGCTTCTTTTAGTGCTTTTTCATTTTGTGCAAAACAAGTTATACTAACAAATAGTACTAATAATAGGGTATATATTGATTTCATTTTAATAATATTTTAATTGAATTTGCTTAGAAAATTCTTGGATTTAAAATTCTTTTAACTGTTTGCGTAGAAACTTCATATCGTAGTATAAATTCAGCACTACCAGAGTTAGTTTTTGAAAAACGGGTTGTGTCATAATCATACGCTGCGCCAATCATTAATTCTTTGGTAAGCTGATATGAAGCCATGGCACTTATAGCGGCATCAAATCGGTAAGCAGCACCCACCGTAATTTTTTCATTAAACAAAAAATTTGCCGAAAGGTCCAATTGAACAGGCGCGCCTAAAACTATTTTTGAAACAGCACTCGTTTTTAATTTTATATTGCTAGAAAGATCAAATATATATCCTGCAGAAGCATAATAATTTCTTAGTTCTTTGCCAGTATAGATTTCGTTGACCGAAGTATTTTCATGTTTTGTTTCGATTATATTTGGAACACTTACCCCAAGGTATAATTTGGCAGTTTCATACATTAAACCAACTCCAATCTGGGGAGTAAATTGGTTTTTAACGGCAACAAAGTTACCATCTGTTTGATCTTTTATGGATAATTTATTTGGATCAAAACTATAACTTTGACCTCCAGCTTTTATACCAAAATTTATATTAGAATTTTCGGTCATTATGGTATATGCAAAATCAATATTTAATGCCATTTCGTTTAATGGCCCTGTTACATCGTTGTATAAATTGGCTCCTAATGCAATTTTTTCATTGGATAGTGGAGATTGAATGGATAATGCCTGAGAGCTAGGTGCCCCACTTACTCCAATCCATTGCGATCTATGAATTAAACTTGCGCTCAAGCTGTTTCTATATCCTGCAAACGCTGGATTGATAGTACTTGGGTTGTACATATAATGAGTAAACTGAGGGTCTTGTTGTGCAAAAGTTTGACTTTTTGACAAAGTAATTACTAAAAATACGAGTATATAAATTCTATTTTTCATTTTACAAATGTTAGTTGATGTATAAATAACCTACAATTTTTCTGCCTTGAGCATTGGATTTTGTGAATTCAAAAGTGTAGAAATAAGTGCCAGAAGGCAGCTTTTCTCCTTCTTTTATGGTTGCTCTTCCTTCACTTATCCCATTAAATTGATTGTTATAGTTTTCTTTATAATAAACTTCAACTCCCCATCTGTTAAAAATGGTTAGTTTATTATTCGTAAATAAATTTATTCCTACGATGTAAAATGTTTCATTTTTCGAATCTCCATTAGGAGAAATGGCATTAAATATTTTGATACCGTTATCTTCTCCACTGTAAGGATCTGTTCCAGTCTCATCTTCATCAAAATTATCTGTTCCATCCCCGTCGCAATCTGCATTTTGCCACATTGGATTTGAAGTATCATAACCAGTATATCCTACTATTTGCTCTGGGTCGCAGGGATCATATGGAATGGTGTTGTCTGTATGTTCTTCGCCGTTTAATATTCCATCTCCGTCACAATCACCAGCTTGCCAAATAGTATTTGTAGCCACATAACCGCTATATCCAATTTGTTGTACAGGATCACAAGGAAGTTTAGGGTTTGTATTATTAGTAACTTCTGGTCCGTCTTTAATACCATCGCCATCGGTATCTGCTACAAAAGGGTAGGTGCCTAAAGTAATTTCTTGACCATTTGTAAGTCCGTCATTATCACAATCTGCCGCTTTCCATATTGTATTGGTACTAACAAAAGTAGTATTTGTTGCAGCGGGAGCTGGGCTACATGGGTTATATGGGTCTGTTGCATTTGTATATTCCAATCCGTTTAATATGCCATCACCGTCACAATCGCCAGCTTGCCAAATAAGATTTGCTGGTTCAAAGCCAATATAACCCACATTACGACTTGGGTTACATGGGTCTTGAGGATCTGTACCATTAGCTGTTTCTGTATCATCTAGAATTCCATCGCCATCAGAATCAATCAAAAAATTAAAACCACAATTTTCTGTTTGAGTCACCGTATTAGATACTACCAAAGTTATTGTTGGATTGGTGCCTTGCGTTTGGGTAGCATTTAATGGGAAATCAACATCATTTGTGTCTATAGTTGAAGTGGTTGAACCAGACAATACAATAGCACTCCAATTTCCGTTGGCATCGGTTGTGACATTTTGAATACTTCCATTAGATTCCGTAATTTTAACGGTAATATTCGGTAAATTTGGTTCTAATGTGTTTTGAATACCATTATTATTAATATCTGCATACAAATGACCTTTGAGGGTTCCTTTGTTAAAAAAACCAAAGTTTCCACTTGAGTTCGTGTTGTTTAATTGAACCGTTACCGTTTTCGGATTTGTGCCTTCTGTTAAAACAGAGCCACTTGGTATTGCGGTAGAACTTGTATTAATAGTTATGGTTGTATTTCCTGTAGGAACAATTGCAGACCAATTTCCAAGGTTGTTTGTTGTAGCTGTGATGGTCGTTCCTAATGAAGTTAAAATGGAGATTGAAACATTTGAAAGATTACTTTCAGTGCCGTTTTGAGTACCATTGCCATTCGAATCAAAATAAATATGACCTGTTACAGTTCCACTTTCAAAATAACCGTCATTTTCAGTAAAAGTTGTAGTTGCAATTAAAACAGTTGAAGTATTTGGATTGGTTCCTTCAGTTTGTGTGGCACCTAAAGGGAAATTAGAATCATTCGTATTTATCGCAACGGTAGCTTGTCCAATACCAGCTGTAACCGCCCAATTTCCGTTTGAATCTGTTACTAAATTATAAATATTACCATGCGCATCGGTAACCACAACATCAACATTTGCCATGTTTTGATCAACTAATGCATTTTGAGTGCCATTTCCATTTTTATCATAATAGAGGTGTCCAGTAATTTTCCCAACATAGAAAAACCCATCTGTACCCGCGTTAACAGTTTGATTTGAAATGGCTATTACACTGTTAGGGTCGGTGCCTTCTGTTTGAATTCTACCTATTGTACTAGGTAAATCGGTTTGGTCTAGGCTTACAGTTGTATTTCCAGAAGAGACTAGTGCGGTCCAGTTTCCACTGATGTTTGTATCTACTACTTGGAAACTTCCATCGCTTTGAGAAATTAATACTCCAACATTTGCTAAATTTGGTTCTCCAATATTTTGCGTGCCATTTCCATTGGTGTCTCTGTAAACATGCCCCGTTAAGGTAGCATCATTAGTAAGTAATTTGTTTTTATTTTTTGTTTTTTCAGAAGATTGTGAAAAGACTTGAAGGCAAATAATGGTTAATATAATACTAAATTGAATTTGGTTTATTTTCATATTTTGATAAAATTGATGTTCGGATATCTAAAAGCGCCAAATTTATTTTTTTTTGAATTCATAAAAGTTGTTAAATAACAACTTTATATTTTTTTTAAAATTTTATACAATTTAACCCTATTTCAGAAAATGAAGTAATGAAAAATCCAATTTATAACGAATAATTCAAATTGGCTTAATGTACAACGAAAACGTTATAATTCAAAAAAAAATAGTATGCGTGCATATCATTATTAGAAAATTATTTTATACTTTTACATCTGAAAATAAATTAAAAAATATACGAATGAAAATACTTGTTTGCATCAGTCATGTGCCCGACACTACATCGAAAATTAATTTTGTAAATAATGATACTGAATTTGATTCAAATGGTGTTCAATATGTTATCAATCCAAATGATGAATTTGGACTAACAAGAGCAATTTGGTTTCAAGAACAACAAGCAGCAACTGTAACAGTTGTAAACGTTGGTTTGGCAGAAACCGAATCAACTTTAAGAAAAGCATTAGCCATTGGAGCAAACGAAGCCATTCGTATCAATGCAAATCCTATTGATGGTTTTTTTGTAGCAAAACAACTAGCTGAGGTAGTAAAATCTGGCAACTATGATGTTGTTATTTGCGGAAAAGAATCATTAGATTACAACGGTGGTATGGTGCCAGGAATGTTGTCTGCATTAGTGAATTACAATTTTGTCAATTCTTGTACAGAAGTAACAATTGATGGATTGAATGTAAAAGCAGCTCGTGAAATTGACGGCGGAAAAGAAATAATTTCTACAACGTTGCCTATTATCATTGGAGGTCAAAAAGGAATTGTTGAAGAAAAAGATTTACGCATTCCAAACATGAGAGGAATTATGACCGCAAGAACAAAAGTCTTGACTGTTTTGGAGCCAGTAGAATCAGGTTCAGAAACAAGTGTAATACAATTTGAAAAACCCGCACCAAAATCAGCAGTAAAAATGATTGCAGCAGACAATCTAGACGAATTAATTTCGTTATTACACAATGAAGCTAAAGTAATTTAATTTTTATAATTTAAAAAAATAAAATCATGTCAATACTAATATATGCTGAATCAAGCGAAGGAAAATTAAAAAAAGTAGCATTCGAAGTAGCTTCTTATGCACATAAAATTGCAGAATCTCTCGGTACTTCAGTTACTGCGCTTACCATAAATGTTTCAGACACTTCAGAATTGTCTAAATATGGTGTAAACAAAGTTTTGAATGTATCAAATGAAAAACTTACTAGTTTTTCGGCAAAAGCCTACGCTGATGTTTTGAAGCAAGCAGCACAAAAAGAAGCAGCGCAAGTCGTGGTGGTATCTTCTACAACAGACAGTTTATACTTAGCACCCATACTCGCAATAGGACTTAACGCAGGTTTTGCATCCAATGTGGTTGGGTTACCAATGAGTACGTCGCCGTTCCAAGTTAAACGAACTGCTTTCTCAAACAAAGCTTTTACAGTTTCTGAAATTTCGACCGATTGTAAATTATTAGCTATAGCTAAAAATTCGTTCGGGATTCATGAATCACACGTTTCCTTATCAGAAGAAGTATTTTCACCAGAAATTTCAGATGCCGACTTTTTAATCAAAGTGGATTCCATTGAAAAAGCTTCTGGAAAAGTAACCATTGCCGATGCTGATATTGTTGTTTCTGCCGGTAGAGGGTTGAAAGGACCAGAAAACTGGGGACTTATTGAAGATTTAGCAACCACACTAGGGGCTGCAACCGCTTGTTCAAAACCTGTTTCAGATTTAGGATGGAGACCTCACAGCGAGCACGTTGGACAAACAGGAAAACCCGTTGCTACCAATTTATATATTGCAATTGGCATATCTGGAGCCATTCAACACATTGCCGGAATCAATTCATCTAAAATAAAATTGGTAATCAACACCGATGCTGAAGCTCCTTTCTTTAAAGTAGCAGATTACGGAATTGTAGGTGATGCTTTTGATATTTTGCCTAAGTTAACCCAGAAATTAAAAGAATTTAAAGCACAAAACGCTTAAATTAAATTTTAAATAGTTTAAGAAAGTCTTTCGAAAGAGAGACTTTTTTTTTGAACTCTTTCCCCATTTTTTCAGGAGCACACCAATTGTTTTCAGAACAAAAACCGTCCTGCTCTCGCCTTTATCTCCTTCGCCCTACGGGACTTCAGGAGGATATCGGCTCCATCAGGGCTACATTTGAAGAGTTGTTTTTCAGTTGAAAATAGGCATTAGGCAATAGGCAAAAGGCTATAAGTAAAATTGTAGTTAAATATGAAAAATAGTTTTCAGAAGAAAATTTTTGAGTTTCAAAGTTGCAAAGATTCAGAGTTACAAAGTTTTTAAATTTGTGCTAATTTGTGCTAATTTGTGGTTAAAAAATTGATTTTTGAAATTGTCATTGATATTGCGAAAGTTTGTCATTCCCTAGGAATCTCAAAAGGATTTAATTAATTTAAAAAAAATGGAATCAAAAACCATCAAAAAAAATATTTTATTTACATTTGAAAAATATATACCAAAACACAACACCGTTTTGAAGTTATTTGCCAAATACAAAGTATAAAAAGTGCAAGAACTTTCGTGTATTAACTAGTTAGCTGAAATTGAAAAAAAATCTATATGAAATTCCCTAAATTAATTGTTCTTTTATTTTTATCAACATTATCATTTAATGTAAATGCACAAGGAAAAGTAAAACTTAATTGCAAAAAAATTGAATTAGTATATTATGAAACCGAAGGGAAAATTAAAGTTTCTGATTATGCTCTAGTGAACGAATCTGGTTATGTCACAGTTCATTTAAATGGAAATAGAGGACTGAAATTTTATGGTTATCAACTTTCAGACAAATTGATTAATGAAATTAATTCCTTGTTCGCCAAAAGTTCTTTAAAAACCAACTTAATTCAAACGAAGTTAAAACCTGGAACTCATTATTCTGGAAGTTATTATTATATAACTTGCGACAAAGAATCATTGTGTTTTATAGAACCATTTATGTCAAAAGATTTTAATTCTATTTTTGCCCAAATCGAGAACACTATTCTCAAGCAATCTGAAAAAGCAGAAATTGAAAATCCAAGATTTAATATTAAAGAAATTAAAAAAAGAGTTATAATTGAACATAAAAAATCAAATTATTTACCTAAAATTGAAAAACCACATTCAATGAGATAAAAACAACTACTGCCAACAACTAGACTTTCGTTACACCTGAAATCCAAGCAATGAAATTCTTGTCAAGCCGAACCCGATTACATTCACATTATTTATGCGTTTATCGAAAAGTTTTTAGATAGATTTTCAAGAGGATTTAGCACCTCTTTTTTAATCAAAAAATCTTAATGCTCCTCAATTTCTTAATGGTTTAAAAAAAATAAACATCAAATTTCAATTCCAAAAAATTAATAGAATAACTACAAATTTCACAATTTTAAAACTTTGTATCTCAGCAACTTTGCAACTCAAAGAAAGCATCTGAAAACCATTAGACAATGATGACCCAAGTTGATCCTAATGGCTATTGGCTATTGCCTAATGCCTACTACCCAAAACTGACTTATGTAGAAATTATTATTTTAGTATGTAATGGTTTTATCCTATTGCTTTTTTTTGTTAATTTGCAATGACATTAATTTTTTTAATTTAAGTGTTTTAATAACACATATTTTAGTTTGATTAATAAAAATAAACCGCCTCTATTCAATAAAAAATAATGAGTTTAGTAAAATTAGCTATTAAAGGAATCTCGTACAGTCAAACCCAAAACGGAGCTTATGCTTTGATTTTGAATGAAATTGACGGTGACAGAAAATTACCTATAGTAATTGGTGCTTTTGAAGCACAATCAATTGCGATAGCTTTAGAAAAAGAAATAAAGCCACCCAGACCTTTAACCCACGATTTGTTCAAAAGTTTCGCAGATCGATTTGATATAGTGGTGAAGCAAGTAATTATTCATAAATTGGTAGATGGTGTTTTTTATTCCAGCATGATTTGTGAACGTGATAAAATAGAAGAAATCATTGACGCAAGAACATCAGATGCTATTGCATTGGCACTCCGATTTGAAGCGCCCATTTTTACTTACAAAAACATATTGGACAAAGCCGGAATTTATTTAAATCCGACAAATTTAGACGAAAATACAGATGCCTCTGATGATGGTGTGCTCTCGAATCCAGAAACTTTTGGACAAGAGGAGAAAGAAGAATCAAGAGGATACAAAACAAATAGTTTATCAGAATTACATCAAATGTTAGAAACCGCAGTTCAAGAGGAAGATTATGAAAAAGCGGCACATTTGCGTGATGAAATTTCAAAAAGAGAATCCTAACAACCTTATTTTCAAATGAAACAATACCACGATTTAGTCAAGCACGTTCTTGAAAACGGCATTCAAAAAGGAGATCGAACAGGAACAGGAACCAAAAGTGTTTTTGGATATCAAATGCGTTTTGATTTAAACGATGGTTTTCCAATGGTTACAACCAAAAAACTACATTTTAAATCCATTGTATATGAATTGCTCTGGTTTTTGAAAGGGGATACAAATATTGGATATTTGAAAGAAAATGATGTCAAAATTTGGAATGCTTGGGCAAATAAAAACGGTGATTTAGGACCAGTTTATGGTCACCAATGGCGTAACTGGAATAGTGAAGAAATTGATCAAATTTCGGAATTAATTACGGCTTTAAAAACCACTCCAAATAGCAGAAGATTACTTATATCTGCCTGGAATCCCTCGGTTTTACCAGACACTACTAAATCTTTTGCAGAAAATATTGAAAACGGAAAAGTAGCTTTGCCTCCTTGTCATGCTTTTTTTCAGTTTTATGTTGCAGACGGTAAATTATCGTGTCAATTATATCAAAGAAGCGCCGATATCTTTTTAGGGGTTCCTTTTAATATTGCATCTTATGCGTTACTAACCATGATGATTGCACAAGTTTGTGATTTGGGAGTAGGCGAGTTCATTCACACTTTTGGTGATGCGCATATTTATAACAATCATTTTGAACAAGTAAAATTACAACTTTCTCGCGAGTTTTTTCCGCTTCCAAAAATGATTTTAAATCCGGAAATAAAAAATATTTTCGATTTTACTTTTGAAGATTTTACGTTAGAAGGGTATGAAGCGCACCCAAATATAAAAGGTGAAGTAGCAGTTTAAAATAGTTTTATGAAAATCAAGTTTTTATTATTTATTGCTGTTATAACTTCTGCTTTTGCTCAAGCTCAAGACAAAGTGTTTTATCTGGATTCTTTATATAGAGAAGCATCAGAATCAAATTATCAAATTAAAAGGGTAATAAAAGACTTTGATATGGATAAAAATGAATACAAAGTTTTTGAATACAATCAAGATGAAAAGATACTTTTAGAAGGTACTTATGCTGATAAAATCACATTAAAAAAAATTGGGGCTTTTACAAATTATTACACGAACGGTAAAACGAAAGCAATTACAAATTATTCCGAGTTTAAACCATTTGGCAAACATATAGAATGGTATGAAAACGGTAATGTAAAGCTGGAGGCTGAATATACAAATGCACCATCCGATTCAGGAAAAAATTATAAAATCAATCAATTTTGGGACGAAAATAATGTTCAGAAAGTGATTGCCGGAAATGGTTCATTTTATGAAAAAAATAAGAAAACCGTAACTGAAGGCTTACTTAAAAATGGTTACAAAGAAGGCGAATGGAAACAATATAATTCAGATTTCTATCAAATTTTAGAAATATATTCCGAAGGGAAATTCATTTCAGGTACCAATACAGATAGAGATGGAAATGTTGTTAATTATGTTGAATTAGAACGAAGACCCGAACCTGTTGATGGAATGGCTCATTTTTATAAATACATTGCCAATAATTTTAATTTTACAAGAGAAGCAATTAAAAACAACATAACAGGTAAAATTTTTGTGCAGTTTGTAGTTGATAAAGAAGGTAAAATTACGGAAGCTAAAATCTTGAAAGGATTAGGTTACGGGTTAGACGAAGAAGCTATTAGAGTAGTTTCAAGTTATAAAAATTGGATTCCTGGCATGCAAAAAGGCAGAAAAGTGAGATGTTCCTATGCCATTCCAATAAGTTTGAGTGGGTATAGATAAAAAATTTGGCATTGTTTTTGAAAAGATTTGTTTATAAAAAATATATACCATGAAAAAACAAGTATTTTCAGTAATGATTTTCGCAATATTCTCAACAACTGGATTTGGACAAGAAAATAAAGCACCCAAAAGAGGAGCGGATAATGATGCCAACGGATGTATTGGCTCTGCTGGTTATTCGTATTCAAAATTAAAAAAAGATTGTATCCGAGTTTTTGAACAAAGAATCCAATTGAATGAAGTAAGTAAAATTAAAAGTTACTCATCAATTGTTGCCGTTGTTTTTAAAGATGACAAATCACTCGTAGAATTATTTATTCCAAATGAGAAAGAAAGCGTTCTTTTGAAACGAACAGGAAAAAGAGGAAATTACATTTGGAGAGACACAACTTATTCTTTGACAGCCTCTGAAGCTTATGTTTTAAAAAAAGGCACTAAAATTATTTATAAATCATAATTCAAATTTAACCGCTCATTGAGCGGTTTTTTTGTATCTTTAAAATCTTATAAAGGATATAACAAATCATGCAGAAAAGAACTATTATTCAAATTGCAGCAGCGGCAGAAAACAACGCATTAGGCAAAGACAACCAATTGTTATGGCATTTGCCAGATGATTTTAAGCATTTCAAGGACATTACCTCAGGGCATTATATCATCATGGGAAGGAAGACATTTGAAAGTTTTCCAAAACCGTTACCAAACAGAACCCACGTAATTATTACAAGAAATAAAGAATACAAAGCAGTTGGTTGTATTATTGTCAATTCAATAGAACAAGCAATTGAAGCAACTCCAGTTGATGAAGATGTTTTTGTGGTAGGTGGCGCTGAAATATACCTCCAAGCTCTTAAATTCACTGATAAAATTGAATTAACACGCGTGCATCAAAACTTTGGAGCAGATGCTTTTTTTCCAGAATTAAACGAGAATGAATGGCAGTTAATAAAAAGTCAATACCATCCAAAAGACGAAAAACATCTAATCGATTTTACGTTTCAAACATTTGTAAAAAAATAGGCCTACATTTCTTTTTTCGTTTTGTACTTTTGTGCCCTAAAAAATAATTTTAATGGCTTCTAATATAACTCCGTACAAAGATTCTTCTTTAGGAAAAAAAGAGCAAGTAGCTCAAATGTTTGATACTATTTCAGGAAATTACGACGGGTTAAATCGTGTGATATCTTTTGGAATAGATATTAAATGGAGAAAAAAAGTATTGCAATTGGTAGCTGCTAAAAATCCAGAAAGTATTCTTGACATTGCAACAGGTACAGGAGATTTGGCTATTTTAATGACTCAGACAAAAGCTTCAAAAATAATTGGGTTGGACATTTCTGAAGGAATGCTGGAAGTTGGTAGAAAAAAAATATCTGAAAAAAACTTACAAAACAAAATTGAAATGATTTTGGGCGATTCTGAAAACATGCCCTTCCCTGATAATCATTTTGATGCCATAACTGTTTCTTTTGGGATTAGAAATTTTGAAACCCTTGAAAAAGGACTTTCAGAAATATTGAGGGTATTGAAACCAAATGGAATTTTTGTGATTTTAGAAACTTCAAATCCGACTAAAACACCCTATAAACAGGGATATAATTTTTATTCTAAATATATTTTGCCTTTAATTGGCAAGTTGTTTTCAAAAGATGATGTTGCTTATAAATATCTTTCAGAATCGGCAGCTGTTTTTCCTTTTGGAGAGGCTTTAAACAATATTTTGAGAAAAGTTGGGTTTATAGATGTAAAAGCAATGCCGCAAACATTTGGTGTTGCAACTATTTATTTCTCGTCCAAAAAATAATTTTAAATGAAAAAAGTTGTTTTCATACTTCTGTTCTTGATTTGTCATCCAATTTTCGCTCAAACGAAAGGAATGTTTAGCAAATCGCCCATCATCAATTTAGAAAATTGGGATAAACAACGCACGTATTGGGGCTATTATTTAGGGTTTAATTCATTCGATTTTAAATTTCACTATAAAAATCCGGCACAAGAAATACTAGTAAATAAAAATTCAGGGTTTAATGTGGGTTTAATTGGTGATTTACGACTACATGAATACATCAACCTTCGTTTTGAACCAGGTTTGTATTTTACACAAAGAGACTTGCAATTCACAAACATTGTAGATCCTAATGACGCAAAAAGAGAAGTAAAATCAACCTATATTCATTTTCCTTTATTATTGAAATTTTCCTCCAAAAGAACCGGTAATATTAGACCTTTTGTTGTTGGAGGATTATCTAGAACTTTAAATCTTTCTAGTAATTCTAATCTAATTGATGATAACGAACAAGAAATATTTAGGGTGAAAAAGTGGACAAATAACTACGAGTTGGGATTTGGAATCGACTTATATACAGAATATTTTAAATTTACACCTTCAATTAGAGGCGTTTTTGGAATGGGCGACGAGCTGATTCGCGATAATGCTGCAAACAGCCCTTGGACAGGGAACGTTAATTCGATGAGTTCTAGAGCTGTTTTTATCAACTTTACTTTTCAATAGTATTTCTTTTAAATTCACTTAAAAAGATAGCGGTGGCTGTTGCAACATTTAAACTTTCTGCTTTTTGAAGTGCACCAAATTTTGGAATAGCAATTTTATGTGTAACCATTTTTTCAATTGATTCGGATATTCCATTTGCTTCATTACCTAAAATGATCATTGAATTTGCATCCAATTTTTCTGAATATACATTTTTTCCATCCATAAAAGTCCCATAAATAGGTAGTTTCGTTGAAGCTAAAAATTGTTCTAGATTTTCATAATAAACATGAACTCTTGTTACCGAACCCATTGTGGCTTGAATTACTTTTGGATTGTATAAATCAACGGTATTCTCTGAACAAATTAAGTTTTTTACGCCATACCAGTCACATAATCTAATAATAGTTCCAAAATTTCCTGGATCACGAATATCGTCTAAAACTACCGTTAAATCTTTTAGTTGAAATTTTTGTTGGACAGGAATATGGAACAAAGCCAAACAATTATTTGGAGTTGCCAAACAAGTTATTTTTTTTAAATCACCTTCAGAAATTGTAGTTTTTTTTGAATCAGAAACTTCAGAAAAAATGGTTTCCGTAACAAACAATTGTTCCAACACAAAATTTGATTGTAATAATTCTTGAATTACCTTTACACCCTCGGCAATAAAAAGTTGGTGTTTTTGCCTGTATTTTTTTTGTTGTAAACTAGTTATTAGCTTAATTTGGTTTTTACTAACCATAAAAAATGTACTTTTGAATTAAAATTAGCCTACTTTGAAAAAACCCATTACAAAAATATCATTATTTATTTTAATAAGCTTCATTGTTCTAGCATGTAATTCGACAAAACGAATTCCAATGGGGAAAAGATTGCTTACAAATGTTGAAATTTCCGTAAATGATTCGAAAAATAAAGAGGAAGATGTTTTTTTTCAATTATATCAAAAACCAAATTCAAAATTTTTAGGATATCGATTGCGTCTAGGATTACACAACTTAGCAAAACCAAAACGAGATTCACTTTATCATGTTTGGCTTTCCAAAAAACCCAAAACACATCGTTTTTTGACTCAATTACTATCTGAAAAGCAAGTGGATAGATTGGGAAAATCCTTTTTGGTTTCGGGTTTGGATAATTTTTTGATGAATTTAGGAGAGCCTCCGGTAGTATTTGATTCTGTTAGCACCAAAAAATCATTAAAAAGATTGCAATCCTATTATTATAACAAAGGGTATTTTAATGTAAAATCTTCCTTTATTTCGGATACATCCAAAACAAAAAAAATCGGGTTAAATTATAAAATTGATTTAGGAATGCCTTTTCTACTGGATAGCTTACGTACAGACATTTCATCAAAAGTTCTTGATTCGATATATAATTCTAAAAAGGCAAACTCTTTTATTATATCAAATAAACAATATAAAACAGAAGATTTTGATAAAGAGCGAATTCGAATTACAAATGATTTTAAAAATAATGGCGTCTTTTTTTTTCAACCTAATTACATTGTTTTCAATCTAGATACCATCAATACAAATAAAAAAGCAAACGTTAAATTAGTTATTAGAGATCAAGAAATTCGTGTAAACGATTCTATGAAAACACAACCTTTTAAGATGTTTACAGTTAATAAAATCAATATTTATACTGATGTTTCAAACAAGAAAAATAGTATTATTGTAAAAGATAGTGTTATGTATAATGGTTTTAATTTATATAGTGAGAATAAATTAAGATACAGACCAAAATCTTTAACTGATGCTGTTTTTATTACTCCGGGAAGTTTATATTCTGAAACCAAAACAATTCTTACGTCAAAGTACTTAAGTAATCTAAAAGTATTTGACTATCCTACAATTAATTACCAAATTGATCCAAAAAATGATAAGGCGCTTATTGCGAATATTTTTTTGACACCAAGAGAGAAATACAGGTTTGGAATTTCAGCTGATTTTATTCGTTCGAACATTCAAGATTTTGGAATTTCGGGCAATACTTCTTTAAAAATTAACAACGTTTTGAATGGCGCCGAAACTTTTCAAATTGGATTGAGAGGAAATGTTGGTGCGTCAAAAGATTTAGCAAATCCTAACAATAATTTTTTCAATATATCAGAATATGGTATTGATGCCAAATTAAATTTTCCAAGAATATTTTTTCCTTTTAAAACCGAAAAAATCATTCCGAAAAGCATGATTCCAACAACAACTCTCAGCATTGGATATGCAAAGCAAACCAACATTGGGTTGGATAAACAAAGTTTTACAGGGTCTTTTACTTATAATTGGACACCCGAAAAAAGTAAGTCGGTAAAATTCTCGCTCATTGATATTCAGTATATTAAAAATGTTAACGTTGGAAATTATTATAATGTGTATTCTTCTTCATACAATACATTAAATGAAATTGCTATTAAATATAATGCAGACCCGACCTACTTTTACAATGATGATTATGCAGATGGATTGATTATTGAAAAAGGTATTCAAGATTATTTTACAAATAGTGCTGTTTTAGATCAAATCGGACAAAACGAGACAGACATCAAAAGGGTTTTTAGTGTTTTTGAACGTAAAAAAAGGCTTACAGAAAACAATTTAATAGTATCATCAAGTGTTCAATTTAATTATAACTCTCAGAAAGATGCTATTGATGAGAATTATTTTGCCATTAAAACTAAATTTGAGACTGCGGGCAATATATTATCGTTACTTTCTAGGGTGTCAAATGAAATTCAAAATCAAGAATCAAAGACATTATTTAATGTGATTTATTCGCAGTACGCAAAAGCTGAATTTGAACATGTTAAACATTGGGAATTAGGTAGGAAAAAAGTTTTTGCAGTTAGAAGTTTTTTCGGAATTGCAGTTCCCTATGGTAACTCATCAAGCATTCCGTTTTCAAGAAGTTATTTTGCAGGTGGCGCCAACGACATCAGAGCATGGCAACCTTATAGTTTAGGTCCAGGTTCAAGTGTGGGCTTTTTAGATTTTAATGAGGCAAATATGAAAATAACGTGCAATGCAGAATATAGATTTCCTGTTTTTGCAAAAATATATGGAGCATTATTTGTTGATGCGGGGAATATTTGGAATGTTTTTGACAATATTGACGATCCAAAATATAAATTTGAAGGACTAAAATCATTGCAAAATACAGCCATTGGTTCAGGATTTGGAATTAGATATGACTTTGGTCTCTTGATTTTTAGAGGAGATTTTGGTCTCAAAACATATAATCCGTCTAAAGAAGATGGCGAAAAATGGTTTAAAGAAGTCACTTTATCAAAAACAGTTGTAAATATTGGAATAAATTATCCATTCTAAAATTAGAAATTATTATTTTTGCACACTTAACTATTAAATAAATAAATACAATGGCTCATAACATTAAACCTGGAGTTGCTACTGGAGATGAAGTACAAGCAATTTTTAATTACGCTAAAGAAAAAGGATTTGCTTTACCAGCAGTTAACGTTACAGGGTCTAGCACGGTAAACGGTGTAATGGAAACAGCTGCAAAATTAAATGCACCTGTTATCATTCAGTTTTCTAATGGTGGCGCACTATTTAATGCGGGTAAAGGACTTTCAAATGTTGATGAGCAAGCAGCTATTTTAGGGGGAATTGCAGGAGCTAAACATATTCATACTCTTGCCGAGGCTTATGGTGCAACGGTTATATTACATACCGATCATTGTGCCAAAAAATTACTTCCTTGGATTGATGGTTTATTAGATGCTTCTGAAAAACATTTTGCAGAAACTGGAAAATCGTTATTTTCTTCTCACATGATTGACCTTTCAGAAGAGCCAATTGAAGAAAATATTGAAATTTGCAAAACATATCTTGCTAGAATGAGCAAAATCGGAATGACTTTGGAAATTGAATTAGGAATAACTGGTGGAGAAGAAGATGGAGTTGATAATTCGGATGTAGATAGCTCTAAACTATATACTCAACCAGAAGAAGTTGCTTATGCTTATGAAGAACTTTCTAAAATTAGTAATAAATTTACAATTGCAGCTGCTTTTGGAAATGTACACGGAGTTTACAAACCAGGAAATGTTAAGCTAACTCCAAAAATCTTGAAAAATTCTCAAGATTATGTTCAAAACAAATTCAATACAGGTCCAAATCCAGTTGATTTTGTTTTTCATGGAGGTTCAGGTTCTACATTAGAAGAAATCAGAGAAGGTATTTCTTACGGAGTAGTAAAAATGAATATTGACACAGATTTACAATTCGCTTTCACAGAAGGAGTTAGAGATTATGTTATTAAAAATGTTGATTATTTGAAAACTCAAATAGGAAATCCAGAAGGATCTGAAGTTCCAAATAAAAAATATTATGACCCAAGAAAATGGGTTAGAGAAGGTGAAGTTACTTTCAATACTAGATTGGAGCAAGCTTTTGCTGATTTAAACAACGTAAACACATTATAAAAATTATGAATTACGAATTATTACAATATCATAATTCGTAATTCATATTGTATAATTCATAATAATAAACTATGGCTTGGTTTAAAAGAACAGAAAAGGGAATTACAACCGCTACAGAAGACAAAAAGGATGTTCCAAAAGGGCTTTGGTACAAATCGCCTACTGGAAAAATTATTGATCAAGAAGAACTTTCTCGAAATCTATGGGTAAGCCCTGAAGATGATTTTCATGTTCGAATAGGAAGTAAAGAATATTTTGAAATTCTTTTTGATGATAATGAATTCAAAGAATTAGATCAAAAAATGACATCAAAAGATCCGCTTCATTTTGAGGATACTAAAAAATATTCTGATCGATTGAAAGATGTTCAGGCAAAGACTAGCCTGTATGATGCCGTTCGGACAGGTGTTGGAAAATCTAAAGGAAACGAATTGGTTATTTGTTGTATGGATTTTGCCTTTATTGGTGGTTCTATGGGAGCTGTTGTCGGTGAAAAAATTGCACGTGGAATTGATTATGCAATCAAAAACAGACTGCCATTTGTGATGATTTCAAAATCGGGTGGTGCTCGTATGATGGAGGCGGCCTATTCATTAATGCAATTAGCTAAGACATCAGCAAAATTAGCGCAGTTGGCGGATGAAAAATTACCTTATATTTCATTATGTACCGATCCAACAACTGGCGGAACAACTGCATCTTATGCAATGCTAGGAGATATTAACATCTCTGAGCCAGGAGCTTTAATAGGATTTGCTGGACCAAGAGTTGTAAGAGATACCACAGGTAAAGATTTACCAGAAGGATTTCAAACTGCCGAGTTTGTATTGGAACACGGATTTTTAGATTTCATCGCTGCCAGAAAAGACATGAAAGATAAAATTAATTTATACATTGATTTGATTTTGAATCAAGAAATTAGATAAAAAAATTCCCAAGTTTTTTCTTGGGATTTTTTTTTGATTATTTTTACAAAAAAAATGATTGCCAAAATAAAAACCACTGAAACAGAAGTTACCGTAGATTTATCAAAACCTACTGACATTTCTTTGTCATTAACAAATACAGATCAAAATCCAATTGCTTGGTACATTGATAAACCAGAAATAGAACCGGTAGTTTTTGGAGATTGGATTGGAAAAGTTACAGAAGGAAGTTCGACCAATTTCAATTCTATTTTTTTTAATCCACACGGTCACGGCACACACACCGAATGTTTGGGTCATATTACAAAAGATTTTTATTCCATCAATCAATGTTTAAAGCAGTTTTTTTTCACGGCCGAACTTGTTTCGATTCAACCAGAAAAAACAGATGACGATTTGGTTATTTCATTAAATCAAATCCAACAAGCACTCGACGGCAAAAATCCAGAAGCACTCGTTATTCGAACCTTGCCAAATTTGAACACAAAAAAACATACCAATTACTCCAAAACAAATCCGCCCTATTTGTCGGAAGCTGCAGCAGCTTATATAAAATCGATTGGAATTCAGCATTTATTGATAGATTTACCAAGTGTTGATAGGGAAGAAGATGAAGGTAAGCTATTGGCACATAAAGCATTTTGGAATGTTAAAGATGTCAATCAACTAAATCATGATGCTCGATTGAGTTGTACCATTACAGAGTTAATCTTTGTTCCAAATGAAATTTTAGACGGAAGTTATCTGCTAAATTTACAAATCGCATCGTTTGAAAATGATGCAAGTCCGAGCAAACCCTTATTATATAAATTTTTGTAATGGATATTCAACAATTTTATGAATTTTGTTTGGCCAAAAAAGGGGTAACAGAACATTTTCCATTCGATAAAGATACGTTGGTTTTTAAAGTAGGGGGTAAAATGTTTGCCCTTACATCGTTATCCGAATGGGAAAAAGGAAATCCTTCGATTAATTTAAAATGTGACCCAGAACGGGCTTTAGAATTGAGATCGGAATATGAATATATTATTCCTGGATGGCACATGAGCAAATCTCATTGGAACACTGTAAAATTAAATGGAGATGTTGATAATAAGTTGATTGTGGAATTGATTTCTCATTCATATGAAATAATTTTCCAAAGTTTATCCAAAAAAATTAAAACTGAAATAGAACAAATATAAATTTAGGCATTACTTTTGTAATCCATTATCAACTAAAACCACTATTATGATAGATAATTTGAAAAAAATATTAAACGAAGATCAAGATCCAAAGGCTATTGAAAAAATTACTTCAAAGTTGAATAATCTTTTAATGTCTAATGAAGAAATTGGTTACATTGCGGTACAAAAAAAGCCAGCTGTAACGATTTTACCAGATAGTATTGTGGTTACCAATAAAAGAATTATCCTTTGTAAGCCAAAAAACCTAGGACTTTCGATGGAATTTATTGATAATGATTGGTCGGATATTACTGCTAGTTTTGTAAAAGAAGGTATTTTAGGTTCAGATTTCACCTATACAACCAAGTCAGATATTACACATACCGTAGATTATTTGCCAAAAAACCAAGCCAGAAAATTGTACACTTATGCAAAAGAACAATTAGATTTGATGAAAAATGGCGCATCAACAAGTACTTATGCAACATCTACAGAGCCAATAACTGAAATTGAAGAATTTGAAACAGAAGAAGTTACAGATTTTGCTGAAATAATTTCAGAAGCACCTTCAACTACTTTGGAAGTGAGTAATGCAACAATTCATTCCGAAAACCCATTATCACAATTATCAAAAGAAGAATTATTTGACAAACTTCAAAATTATAAAAAGTTGTTAGACAATGGTTTAATTCTACAAGGCGAATATGACCGATTGAAAAATGAAATTGTAGGATTGCTATAAAAATGTTTTATAAATGAAATATACGCCAAAATTTTTACTATTAATAGGTATTGTTTTTATATCAGCTTGTAAGTTAGAACCAAAAGCTGCAAAGCAAGAACTTGTTTCGGATAAGATTGTATCAGAAACAATTGATTTATTACCCAAATCAACAACAAATCAAGTTATTAAACATACATATTACACGCTTTCATATATTGAAAAATATGAACAAGCAGAATGGGTTGCCTACCAATTAAAACCGCAAAGTTCTCAAAATCAACATTTTGAAAGACCTTTTTTTATTCAAGATGAAAAGGTTAGTACGCAATCTGCAGATTGGAAAAATTATCGAAAATCGGGTTATGATAAAGGTCATTTGTGTGCCGCAGCGGATATGAAATTCTCTAAATCAGCTTTCGATGATACTTTTTTAACTTCAAATGTTTCCCCTCAAAAACATGATTTTAACGAAGGAATCTGGAACCGATTGGAGCAAAAAACAAGGTATTGGGCAACCAAATACAACGGTGTTTATGTAGTTACGGGCGGTGTTTTATCGGATGATTTAAAAACGATAGGTAAAGAAAATGTTGCAGTACCGAATTACTTTTATAAAATAATTTTGAAAGAAACGAACCATAAAAAAGCCATCATTGCATTTTTAGTTCCTGCAAAAGACAGCAATGAACCGTTGTATAATTTTGTGACTACAGTTGATAACATCGAAAAAATAACAGGCATTGATTTTTTTCCAAACCTTCAAGACACAATGGAAAACACTTTAGAGAAATCAGACGATTACAAATCTTGGAGTTTTAATTAATTTGGGCGTGTCCGTGTTGCACAAGTTTTAGTTTAAAAAAATCATTTATCTTGGCAACACGGTCGCGTTTTCCGCTGTATCTTTTTAAAAATTTCAAGAAAAATGAAATTTTTAAAAAGGATGCCGCTTCAACCGCTCACGCAATTACCACTCATTCACTTTGTTAGCATCCATTTTCAAGAATATGAAAAGCAATATTGTAAAACCCCAAAGTCCAGATCCTCCATACGAAAAGAACGGTAGGGGCACACCAATAGTAGGGAAAATCCCAATAACCATGGCTATGTTTACAAAAAAATGGATAAATAAAATGCCCGCAACACAATACCCATACACCCTGCTAAACTTTGTTTTCTGCCGTTCAGATAAGTAGATAACGCGTAATATTAAACCAACAAATAAACCAATTACAAAAAGAGATCCTACAAATCCCCATTCTTCACCAACGGTAGAAAATATGTAATCTGTATGCTGTTCAGGAACAAAACCACCTTTTGTTTGAGTTCCTTCCAAATAGCCTTTTCCAAACCATCCCCCAGAACCTATTGCTATTTCAGATTGATCCGTATTATATCCAGTTCCTTTCAAGTCCACTTCTTTACCTAGCAATATATTGAATCGATCTCGGTGATGTTGTTGAAAAACATTTTCAAAAACATAATTTACAGAAAAACTAAAACCAGATACAATAAGTAATAATAGCAAACTTAATATGATATTTCGATTTGCAACTCTACTTCTAAAATAATTTATTACTAATAACCCAACTGTTATTCCAATGATAATAAAAGGATTGTTAAAAGCTAGTGTTAAAATAAAAAGTACTATTGCTATAAAGCCCGTCCAAACAAACCAACTTGGCAGCCCCTCTCTGTATAAAACCAAAACAAAGGCACTGTAAATTAATGCGCTTCCTGGATCTGGCTGAGGTAATATCAATAAAACAGGAAGCAGAATTATTAATATTGCTTGAATCTGTCTGTTAACTTCTTTTAAATTTACTTGGACATCACTTAAATATTTAGCCAAAGCTAATGAAGTAGCTGCTTTTGCAAATTCGGAGGGTTGCAATGTAAATCCGCCAATTCCATACCAACAACGTTGACCCCCAATGGTTTTACCAAAAGCAAACAATCCTATTAATGTGATGAGGGAGATAATAAAAATAATGATTGAAAATTTTTCATAAAACTTGGTGTCAACAGAAAGTATTACAAATACTAAAGGAATTGTAAAAAATATAAATAATAATTGCTTACCATAAATTTGGGTAAAATCTATTAATGCATTAGAATCGGCATTTGATGAGAGAGAAGAGGAATAAATGTTTAGCCATCCCATAATAACTAGACAAATGTAAATTATTACACTTATCCAATCAATATTACTAATAACATTTTGATTTTTCATCTTAAATTTTTGCTAACTGATTATTTAGGTAAAGTATCTTTTGAAATTTTATTTTTTTCTAAACTATCCAATTTTTTTGTTTTAATAAATGCAATGCTGTCTTGTTTTTTTCTTGGCAATAGTTTTTCATATTGTCCTTGTAAACTACCGTTTAGCATTCTATTTTCAAGATCAATGCGCGTAATTTTTTTCTTAAGATATTTCTCAATCATTAACGATGTAATAGGACCTGCCCATCTTTTCCCCCAATAACCATTTTCTACATAAACAGCTATAGCAATTTTCGGATTTTCTTTTGGTGCAAAAGCCACAAAAATAGAGTGATCTTGCAGTTTCACTCGTTGTCCGTTCACTCGTAAGAAGTTTTCAGCAGTTCCGGTTTTTCCACAAATATCTATTCCAACTACGTTTAAACCATGTGCTGTACCAAAATTGTAAACATCATATAAACCATTGATTACAGGTTCAAAATATTTTCTATCAATGGTAGTCATGTGCTTGGTTCTAAAGCTTTTGTCAATGACATTACCTTCAATTTTTTTGATAATGTGAGGAGTATAAAAATAGCCTCTATTGGCAACTGTCGCCATCATATTTGCTAATTGTATAGGTGTCATCAAAATTTCTCCCTGCCCAATAGAATTAGAAATGATGGTTTTTTCATTCCAACCCAAACCATTGTATAATTTTTTGTATGTTTTAGAATTTGGTATACTTCCCGCTTTTCCAATTGGCAAATCGGTTCCCATATACGCTCCAAGTCCAAAGCTTTCAACGTGTTTTGCCCATACATCAACACCCTTAGATGGTTTTTTGTATTTTTTTATAATATTCATAAAAACATTTGCAAAATAGGTGTTACATGAATTATAAATACCATTGTGTAACATGGATATGCCTGAATCGTGACATTTCATAAATCTTCCTCTTGCATAACTAAATCCATGATGACACACAAAAGAAGTTTGTTCATTGATAACTTCTTCTTGAAGCCCTATAAGTGCAGTGATTATTTTAAAAGGAGAACCCGGAGGGTATTCGGCCAAAAGCCCTCTGTCATACAAAGGTTTAGCAATTGAATCACGGTATAATTTAGTGTAATTTTTAGACCGTTGTCTTCCAACCAAAATTGATGGATTGTAGGATGGAGCCGTAACTAGTGCCAATATTTCCCCTGTTTTTGGTTCAATTGCAACAATACCTCCCCATTTGTTTATCATTAATTCTTCCCCATATTTTTGTAGTTCAGCATCAATAGTCAACGTTAAATCTTTCCCTTGCTTGGCAATGGTGTCGTATTTTCCTTCTTTGTAAGATCCAATTTCTCTGTTGAATTTGTCTTTTAATATGTATTTAACACCTTTTTGACCTCTTAAATAAGTTTCATAACTCTCTTCAACTCCTTGTTTTCCAATCAAATCACCACCCACATAGTAAGGATTTTTTTTTATGATTTTTTCATTAACTTGAGTAATAAATCCAAATATATTGGATCCATGTTCAAATTGGTAGTCTCTTAAAGCTCTTTTTTGAATGTAGAACCCTTCAAATTTTCTTACTTTTTCTTGAAAAGCTGCGTATTCTAATTTATTTAGTTGCCCCAAAAATACCGAAGGAAGCATTGGGCTGTATATTTTGGCTTTAGCCATTCTTTCATCAAAATATTCTTTAGTGATATCTAACAACTTGCAGAATACGAGGGTATCGATATTTTCTACATCTCTTGGAATCACCATTACATCATATGACGGCTGATTGGCAACTAAAAGTTTATTATTCCTGTCATAAATATAACCCCTTTCTGGATAGTCATATTTTATTTTTATGGCATTATTTTCAGATTTCAGTTTGAATGATTCATCAATAATTTGTAAAATAAAAAGTCTTAAAATCAGTAAAACAGCACCAATTATTACTATTGAAGGGAGTAAGACTTTTCTCATCGTTTTATTGGTTTTATTAAATAAATAATTAAAATACTCAAAACGGTTGTGAAAACGGTACTAATTAAAGTTCGTAAAATAATATCCCAAATAGAATAAATTGTAAAAACTTCTAAAACAAATAAAGTAAAGTGATGTAAAATTACAGAAAGTAAGATAAACGTAAATCTTTCTAAAGTTAATTTATTATTTATTCTAACTGTTTGATATTCATAGCTTAATCCAAAAGTAAATTTAAACAATACGGGTCTATAATACGCAAGAATAACACACGCAGCCGTATGAACACCGCCAGTATTCCAGAATAAATCCATTATAAGTCCTAGAAAAAAAGCAGAAACTAACAAACTATTTTTATTTCCATTTACAGGATATAGTATAATAAATAGGATATAGGGAAACGGATTGATGAATCCTAGAAAGTTGATATTATTGAATACAAGGACTTGTGCCGCAAGCAGCAGAATGAATCGACTAAGATTGTATAACAACGTGCTATTCATCTTTTTTGATAGTTTTTTCTAATTCTTCAATTTCTTTTTTATCCTTGTTTTTAATGATATACACATGTCCTAAACTTGTCATATCATTAAATAATTTCACATTGATTGTAAAAAAATTAGTTTCATTATCGATGTAAATTTTATCAATGGTACCAATATTAATATTTTCTGGAAAAATGGTAGATTGGCTTCCCGTTACAACGGTATCGCCTTTTCGAACTGATGCCAATCTTGGCACATCAATGAGTTGAACAAACCCAGTGCTTTTAGCGTTCCAGATTAAAGTTCCAAAGTGATTGGACTTCTTTATTTTGGCATTTATTTGAGATTTTGTATTCAAAATACTTATAACTGTTGCATATTTTGACGAAATAGTTTCTGTTATTCCAACTATTCCAGCGCTATTAATAACACCCATATCAGGAGCAATTCCTTGTTTTTCTCCTGCATCAATCGTTAAGAAGTTTTCGTGAACACTGTAAGAGTTTTTAATGACCTTAGCAATAACTAAATCCGTTTTTTTGACCCCTTTTATAGAATCAATAGCTATGGTTTTTGTGGTGTCTTGAATGTTGATTAAAAGGCTTTTCAGTCGCGCATTTTCAAATGCAAGTTCCTCATTTTTAGTCTTTAAATCAAGGTATTCGTTAATAGCATTTACTTCTGCATAGATGCCACCTGTAAAAAAATTAGCAGAACTAATTACCTTACTTTTATGATACGAATGGGAGTCTATAGTTAACCAAATAGCAAATATCATAAGCAGCAAAAACAGCATTCTATGGCTGTTTTTAATAATATAACTTATTATTTGCTGCATTTTATTTTTCTATAATATATTGATAATTTACTTTACTTATTTGATAAGAATACTTCTAAACTGAGGAATGTTTTTAAGTGCTATACCTGTTCCTCTTACAACGGCTTTCAAAGGGTCTTCTGCAATATATACAGGAAGATCTGTTTTTAATGAAATACGTTTGTCAAGGCCTCTCAACATAGATCCACCGCCCGCTAAATAAATACCTGTATTGTATATATCGGCAGCTAATTCAGGTGGCGTTTGCGATAATGTTTCCATGATAGCATCTTCAATACGTTGGATAGATTTGTCAAGTGCTTTTGCAATTTCTCTAAACGACACTTCTACTTGTTTAGGCTTCCCGGTTAGTAAATCTCTTCCTTGTACCGACATATCTTCTGGAGGTGAATCTAATTGATCTGTTGCAGCACCTACAGTAATTTTTATTTTCTCAGCAGATGTTTCTCCTACAAATAAGTTGTGTTGGGTTCTCATATAATAAATGATGTCGTTTGTAAAAACATCACCTGCAATTTTTACAGATTTATCACATACAATTCCTCCCAATGCAATTACTGCAATTTCAGTAGTTCCTCCACCAATATCAACAATCATATTTCCTTTTGGTTGCATGATGTCAATTCCAATTCCGATTGCTGCCGCCATCGGTTCGTGAATTAAGTAAACTTCTTTACCATTTACACGTTCACAAGATTCTTTTACAGCACGCATTTCTACTTCTGTAATTCCGGATGGAATACAAACAACCATGCGAAGTGCGGGTTGAAATATTTTTTTCTTTAATGCAGGAATACTTTTGATAAACATTTTTATCATCTGCTCTGAAGCATCAAAATCTGCAATAACCCCATCTTTCAAAGGACGAATGGTTTTTATGTTTTCATGGGTTTTACCTTGCATCAAATTTGCCTCATTACCAACAGCAATGATTCTGCCAGTAATTCTATCTCTAGCTACTATAGATGGGCTATCAATAACAACTTTTCCGTTGTGTATAATTAATGTATTAGCGGTACCAAGGTCAATTGCGATATCCTCGGTCATGAAATCAAATAATCCCATAAGTTAGTTAAGGGTTAAAGTGTTAATAAAATTATTCACAAAGTTAAACAAATTAATGTTTAAAATGACGTGTTCCTGTAAATACCATTGCAATTTTGTTTTCATTGCAATAATCGATGCTTAATTCATCTTTGATAGACCCTCCAGGCTGAATAACAGCGGTAATTCCTGCTTCATTAGCAATGGCCACACAGTCAGGAAAAGGGAAAAAAGCATCACTTGCCATCGCTGCTCCTTTTAAATCAAATCCAAAGGCATTTGCTTTTTCAATAGCTTGTTTCAGCGCATCTACTCTAGATGTTTGTCCGGTTCCAGACGAAATTAATGTATTATTTTTCGCAAAAACAATAGTATTAGATTTTGTGTTTTTACAAATTTTAGAAGCAAACAATAAATCTTCAACTTCTTGAGCAGATGGTTCTGTTAAAGTTACCGTTTTCAAATTTTCTGCAGCATCGGTTACATTATTTCTTTCTTGAACTAACAATCCGTTTAAGCAAGTTCGAATCTGTTTTTGAGGTAACTCAACTTCATTGATTGTCAAAATAATTCTATTTTTCTTTTCGGATAAAATGGTAATCGCTTCTGTATCATAACTAGGAGCAATAACTACTTCACAAAAAAGTGCGTTAATTTCATTGGCTGTAGCCAAATCTATTTTGCCATTTGCAATAAGTACGCCACCAAAAGCCGAAGTTGGGTCGCAAGCCAAAGCTGTATTATATGCCTCGAGCATAGAAGGTTTTGTTGCCAAACCACAAGCATTGTTGTGTTTTAATATAGCAAAGGTAGGCTCGTTGTTTTTAAATTCAGCAATTAAATTCACCGCTGCATCCACATCGAGTAGGTTGTTGTATGACAATTCTTTTCCGTGTAATTTAGTAAACATAGCTTCAAAATCACCAAAGAAAAATCCTTTTTGATGTGGATTTTCGCCATATCTCAAGATTTGACCATCAGCAATACTCGTTTTTAAAATGGTTTCGTCAGTATTGAAATAATTGAAAATGGCACTATCATAATGGGAAGAAACATGAAAAGCTTTGGTTGCTAATAACTTTCTTTGCTCCAAAGTTGTAGCTCCGTTTCCTGTTGTAATCATCTCTAAAAACAAAGCATATTCTGCAACAGATGGCACAATTACTGTATCTTTAAAGTTTTTTGCAGCAGCTCTAATTAAAGAAATACCGCCAATATCAATTTTTTCAATAATATCACTTTCGGATGCACCAGAAGCAACGGTTTTTTCAAATGGATATAAGTCCACGATGACAACATCAATTTGTGGAATATTAAATTCTTCCATTTGTTGCACATCGCTTGGATTGTCTTGTCTATTTAAAATGCCACCAAAAACTTTCGGATGTAATGTTTTTACGCGACCTCCAAGAATGGATGGATAAGAAGTAACATCTTCTACAGGAACTACCGGAATGCCAAGATTCTTAATAAATTCTTCGGTGCCTCCAGTGGAATATAAGATTACATTTTGTTCGTGTAAAGCTTTCACTATAGGCTCTAATCCTTCTTTTGAAAAAACAGAAATTAACGCCGATTGAATTGTTTTTGTGGTTGTCATTTTGAATTTTATTTTATACTGCGAAAGTAGTTTTTTTTCAGCTATTAATCAAATCAAAATTTGTGTTTTTTTAATTATTTTACAACCAAAAATTGGCTTGAATTTTTTATCGTTTTGTAACTAATTTTTCTAATTTTTTTAATTTTCTAAAATAATAATTTTCTGAAAAATCGAATGTTTATTTCTATTTTTTGTAACATTCTGTGAGTTATACAAACTAATACATTAAATTTGAACAAAGAAAAATAAGTCTATGTTAGTATATTTACGTTTAGTGAAAGAAAGTTTTGGTTTTGCAATGAATGCTTTGCGAACCAATAAATTGCGAACACTTCTTTCTCTTTTAGGAGTAACAATTGGAATATTCTCAATCATTGCGGTTCTTGCTGCGGTAGATTCATTAGACCAAAAAATCAAAAAAGATTTGAGTAGTTTGGATAAAAACACGATTTATTTGGCTCGTTTTACTTTTGGCCCTTCTGAAATTCCTCGTTGGAAAAGAGACCAATTTCCGAATGTAAACTACGAAGAATATCAAACACTAAAAGATATTTTGCCCGATGCACAATACCTTTCTTATCAATTATTTGTTGGAAGTGAAACCATTAAATATGATGTAAAATCGGTGAGTGCAGTTAATATTGTACCGGCATCACATGAATTTATAGATATTCAAGGATTAGAGTTTACTTCAGGTCGTTTTTATAACGAATCAGAGTCTAATTCTGGGACGCCAGTGGCAGTTATTGGAGATGAAATTGCATCCAGTTTATTTGAAAATGCCGATCCCATTGGAAAACAAATCAGATTGTATGGTCAAAAATTTACAGTTATTGGCGTGTTAAAAAAACAAGGCGCAGGATTGTTTGGTGATAGCAATGATACGTCCACATTTATTCCAGTTAATTTCTTACGAAAAAAATATGGCGATAACAATGATTCCATGACTCCTGTTATTGTTATAAAGCCCGCAAAAGAAATTGATATGGAGGCTTTTAAAGCCGATTTAGCTCAGAAACTACGAAGTATGAGAGGCGTTAAAACCGGTGAAATAGATAATTTTTTCATCAATGTTTTTTCTGGTTTTACTGATTTGCTAGACGGAATTATTTCAAGTTTGAACGTCGGCGGATGGATAATCGCAGCTTTTTCATTACTTGTGGGTGGTTTTGGTGTGGCTAATATTATGTTTGTTTCTGTAAAAGAACGAACAAACCTTATAGGAATACAAAAATCATTGGGAGCAAAAAACAGATTTATTTTGTTTCAATTTTTGTTTGAAGCAGTTATTTTATGTGTAATAGGTGGTTTAATCGGTATTGTTTTAGTTTGGTTTATAGCCTTAATTCTGACAAAAGTACTCGATTTTGATTTTGTATTAAGCTTTTTTAATATTTGTTTGGGTACAGGTTTAGCTGCGGTAATTGGATTGGTTTCAGGAATTTTACCAGCCATTTCGGCATCCAAATTAGATCCGGTTGAAGCTATCAGAAGCGGATTTTAAAATTGATATTAATTTATATTTTGATTTGAAATTTCTTTTTTAAACAAATTTATTTTAATTTTTAACATAAAAAAATACCCCAAACAGCTAGCTATTTGGGGTATTTTTATGTGGGATTATTTATTAAAATAACCCGTTTATTTCAGCATCAATTCTATTAATAATATTTCCTAAATCTTCAGGATTATTAACAAAATCAATGGTATCAACATCAATAATTAATAATTTTCCTTTTGTATAAGTAGAAATCCAAGCTTCATATCTTTCGTTTAATCGACTTAAATATTCAATCGAAATAGAATTTTCATACTCCCGACCTCGTTTATGAATTTGCCCTACCAAATTTGGGATGGAACTTCTTAAATAAATCAACATATCGGGTGGTTGCACCAAACTTTCCATCAAATCAAACAATGATTTGTAATTTTCAAAATCACGATTCGTCATTAAGCCCATAGCATGAAGATTGGGTGCAAAAATATGTGCATCCTCATAAATGGTTCGGTCCTGAATGATTTTTTTTCCGCTTTCGCGAATTTGAAGCACCTGTCTGAAACGACTGTTCAAGAAATATATTTGTAAGTTGAACGACCATCTTTCCATTTGATGGTAAAAATCATCCAAATAAGGATTGTCAACAACATCTTCATAATGAGGTTCCCATTTAAAATGTTTTGCTAGATATTGTGTGAGTGTCGTTTTACCTGCTCCAATATTTCCTGCTACAGCTATGTGCATTATGGTACTTTTATTTTATAATTGATAATTTTTTCGTCTGTAAAAATAGATAAAATTTGGTCTTGGTAATAAAAATTTTTAAATGATTTCTCAACAATGATTATTTTTTGCTCGATTTTTTTTATAAAATCATAAAAATAAAATTCATTATTTAAACTAATCAAGATTTGATGATCATTTATTATTTGATAGTGGTCTCATTTTTTTGTGTTGCCCAAAGCTGTCATATTACCAAAAATTGACATTGAAAACAGTTCATTTTGATTAGTAATCCAATAAAAATAATTAAAATTTGATTGATAAAAAACGGGCACTTCTTGCAAAGGATTCCCAATGGTTTTAACAGGGTTTGATTGTAAACTGTATAGCAATAATTGTTGGTTAATGGTGTTATAAATCCAAACGCTATTTAAGCTAGAAAGCCCAACACAATTGGCAATAAGTTCCGTTTCTGATTTTGAAAAATCAATTTTTTGTATTTCATTCAATTGGCTATCAAGTAGAACAATGGTATTGAATTTTTCGTAAAATAAAATTATTTTTAATGGATTGATAATATCCACTTTTGTCGGAATACCCAATGAAAAATTGGAATATTGTAAGACGTTTTTTTTGGATTTTTTATAAAAAACCTCATTTTTTAGGTAAAAATAATTATCAGATCCATCTCTTCCAATAAATCTATCAGCGTTTATTGAAACGGAATCTATTATTTCAGCTGTTTCTTTCTGGCTAAAAGCCAAAAATTGGAGCATCATTGCAATTAAAAAAAAGTATTTTTTCATCGTTGGGCTAAATTACATTAATCCTTTTGATTTTTTTAATGTCTAACAAAATTAATTTAACATTTTATTGGTAACAAATTCAAATTCAATGATACATATTTGTTATAAAAATAATTAACTCTTTTTTAATGAAAAAAATATTAGTTACTCTATCGTTTTTGTTGGCTACTTTTATAGCGACTGCACAAAAAGATTTTCAAGGTATGGCTGTTTATGAGTCAAAAACAAGCATGGGTGAATTTAAGTCTAGATTTGAAGGAAATAAAGACGTTACACCCGAAATGCAAAAAATGATTGAAGATCGAATGAAAAAAATGTTTGAAAAAACGTTTATTTTAAACTTTGATAAATCAGCTTCTATTTATAAAGAAGAAGTGAAATTAGATGCAAGCCCTCAAGGTGGCGGTATGCGAATGATGATGAATTCTATGTCTGGCGGCGGCGGAACTTATTACAAAAATGTAAAGGAAAAAACCTACACTGTTGATAAAGAATTTATGGGAAAGGAATTTCTTGTAAAAGATTCTTTGCCAAAATTGAATTGGACGATGGGTTCTGAAACACGTGTAATTGGCGGATATACTTGTTATAAAGCAACAGCAATCAAGGAAGCAAGTAAAACCGATTTTAGAAATTTCCGACCTAAAAAAGAGGAAGACAAAAAGAAAGATTCTATTAAAAATGCAGGTAAAGAAAAGAAAACCAGCTTTATGGATGATCTTGATATGCCAAAAGAAATTACAATTACCGCTTGGTACACTCCAGAAATTCCTGTAAACCAAGGTCCAGAAGGATATTGGGGATTACCAGGTTTGATATTAGAGGTAAACGACGGTAAAACAGTTGTTTTATGTTCAAAAATTGTTTTGAATCCCAAAGAAAAAGCAGACATAAAATCTTCCACCAACGGAAAAGTAATTACTCAAAAAGAATTTGACGAAACCATGATCAAAAAAATGGAAGAGTTCCAAGAGATGAATCGAGGAAAAGGCGGAAGAGGTGGAATGGAAATTAGAATGGGACGATAATCTTATGAAAAAAATAACCCTATTCACAATCTTCCTCATCACTTCGTTTTCTTTTTCACAAAATATCCGATTTGAAGGATTTATATTAGACACCGAAAAAATTCCGGTTGAAATGGCAAACGTTATGGCAGTAAATAGATCTACCAAAGCGATGGATGCCTATGCAATAACTAATGACAAAGGTAAGTTTGTATTAAATTTAAAATCAAATACCGATTACTTGATTAAGCTGAGTTACATCGGGATGCAAAATAAAGAGATTTCGATAAGCACAAAAGGCGAAAGCATTTCACAAAACATTACGATGGAATACAGCGGTATTGCGCTAAATGATGTTGAAATTGTAAGAGAAATGCCTGTTTCTATAAAAGGCGATACGATTGTTTATAATGCGGATTCTTTTAAATCGGGCACCGAACGAAAACTTGAAGATGTTTTGAAAAAACTTCCGGGAGTTGAAGTAAATGCCGATGGAGAAGTGGAAGTTGAAGGAAAAAAAGTAACCAAACTGATGATTGAAGGAAAGGACTTTTTTGACGGAGATACTAAACTTGGCGTTAAAAACATTCCGGCTGATGCCATCGATAAAATACAAGTTTTGAGAAATTATAATGAAAATTCGATACTAAAAGGAGTAGAGAATAATCAAGATAATGTGGCTATGAACATCAAATTGAAATCTGGAAAGAAGAATTTTTGGTTTGGAGATGTAACTGCTGGTGGCGGAATCAATGACACCAAAAGATATATGATCAATCCGAAATTGTTTTATTACAACCCGAAATACAGTATCAATTTGATTTCTAATTTTAATAATATTGGCGAATTACCTTTAACGGTTCAAGATTATTTTAAACTAACGGGAGGCTTTAGAAACATGATGTCAAAAGGCGGAAGCAACTTCAATGTTTCGTCTAATGATCTCGGAATTTCATTGCTTCGAAATAACCGTGCTAAAGAAATTGAAACCAAATTTGGAGCTACGAATTTTTCATACAATGTAACCAAATCATGGACATTGAGTGGTTTCGGAATTGTATCAGCGTCCAAAACGGATTTAGAAACAAAATCTCAAACAAATAATTTACAACCCAATTCGGCAACAATTGCTTCTACAGAAAACAGAAATGATGCTACGCATCAAACGAGTAATCTTGGATTGTTCAAGTTGAGTTCATCCTACAAACCAAGTACACGACTTCAGTTTGATTATGATGTTTTAACAAAATTCTCTAAACAAATAGAAGACAGTAATTTAATAAGACAATCCATTGTTAATTCGGTATCAAATACAGAATCTATTTTAACAGCAAAGAATCAAACTCCAGTTTCTGTAAATCAAAATTTGAGTTTGTATTTCACTCAAAACGATAAAAATATTTATGCTTTTGAAATGCAACATTTGTATCAAGAGGAAAATCCGTTTTATAATGCTAATTTACAATCGCAACCTTTCAATTTATCAGGATATATTGGAGGTCAGAACCGAAACGACATCAACCAAACCCGTTTTGTAAAGACAAATAAATTGGACGCCAAATTAGATTATTACTACATGATTACACCCAAAAGCAATATTAATGTAACGCTTGGAACAACGTTTTCTCATCAAAATTTTGACTCAAGCTTGTATCAAATTTTGGATAATGCCACGACCAACACATTGTCAAATACTGAAAATAACAATCGTGTAAATTATAATTTTAATGATACCTTTTTGGGATTACATTATAAAATATTATCGGGTAAATTTACGTTCACGCCAGGGGTTAGTTTTCATACATTCGATATGACTAATCAGCAACTTGGTACTGATTTTACAAGGAAATTTAATAAGATTTTACCTGATTTTGTTACTATTTATCAGATTAAGAAAGCTGAAACGTTGACTTATAATTTTGGGATAACCAATAATTTTACAGATATTAATAGATTGGCTGAAGGTTTTATTTTGAATGGCTTTAATAGTTTGTCTAAAGGAAATCGAGTTTTAGAAAACGCCACGCAGCAAACACATTCGTTACGTTATTTTAAATACAACATGTTCAACATGGAGAATATTTCTGGGTTTGTAAATTATTCTAAAACATTGGATGCGGTGAAAACAAGTTCAGTTTTTAATGGAGTAAACCAGACGTCATCGCCTTACAATTCAAATTTTGCAGACGAAGCACTATCTGGAAGAGGTTCATATGGAAGATCTTTTTTGAAAAGATATAAAGCTTCTTTTTCATCTCAGTTAAGCTGGTCAAAATTCAACAACATACAAAATGGATTTTTGACTACTACCGAAAGTTTTACTCAAAATTATACACTATCTGCATCAACAAATTATAAAGAATTGCCCAATTTGGAAATTGGATATTCGTATACTGTTAATGATTATAGTAACTCTAAATTTTATACAGAAAAGCCATTTGCTCGACTGGATTATTACTTTTTAGATAGTTTTTCTTTTGTGGCAGATTACGAGTATTATAATTATTACAACTCATCAAAGAGTATTCAAAATAAATATGATTTCTTGACTGCTAGTTTAATTTATCAAAAAAAGGACAGCAAATTTGAATACAAAATTGCGGCAACTAACTTACTAAATACGACTTCTTTGAATGATGATAGTTTTACCCAGTTTTCAACACGTACTTCCCAATATGCGGTGCAACCTAGGTACATTATTTTTAGTTTGAAATATAATTTATAAATTAAATAGTCAAAAAAAAATCAGCTTGAAAAAGCTGATTTTTTTTAGGCAATTATTACTTCATCTATATAATGGTCAAGTAAATTGAGGCTTCCTTCAAATATTATTGGACTTCTTCGTTTATTTTCTTGATGAATGAAATGAAAAGATATTACAAATTTTTTATCATGAGTTGCCACTTTTGCAATACCCAACATAGTTTTAGGCAAGCACATATTATTTTTAATACTCATAAAGCCAACTTCAAATTCGCCTTCTTTTTGTAAATCAAAATTATTGATTATTGTAATAATTATTTCATTTTCATCTTGTTGGTCTTGAAGTTTTATTCCTAAAATTTGTTTGTTAACATCGCAAAAAAAAAATTGACTTCGGTGTTAGTTTTACATTATTAATTTTATTTTTTTTAGAAATAAAAAATTGCTCATCCATTGATGAAAATTCTCGAACTTCAATTAAATTACATTCTTCCGTTTCAAATAAAGTATTCACTTCCACGGATAGTAGCATTAAAAAAAAATCAGGTTTGTAATATTCCATTGTTTATTTTATTTCCTGCAAATATCCGAAAGGGCGGAATTAAAATTTTTAAACACTATGTAAACTGTGACTTTGAATATACCAACTGCGAATTCAAAAAACATACTTCACACTTTTTTAAATAAATTTAAAAATTCTTGTTTTTTATTTCTACTCATTGCAATATTTTTTCCATCATGCATAATGATTTCGCCACCTTCACCTCGTATGTATTGTTTGATGTATTTTAAATTCACAATATGAGATTTGTGTGCCCTAAAAAATAAGGAATGATCTTGAAGTACATCTTCAAATGTTGCCATCGTTTTACTTGCTAAATGTTTCAATTTATCTTTCATAATGATGTAGGTATAACATCCACTTGCTTCGAGATACATGATTTCATCAATTTTAACAAATACCAAACCTTCTTGAGTAGAAAGCGCAATGGTGTCTTGCATTTTTCCATTTATAAATTGCTGTAAATGAATGAGTTGATTTTTAGATATTATTAATTCTTCTGATTTAAATTTTTCAATTACCTGAAGAATATCTTTAGAATCAATGGGTTTTAACAAATAATCTAACGCGTTCATTTTCAAAGCTTTTATGGCATATTGATCATATGCAGTAGTGAAAACCACTTTAAAAGGTATCGTTTCAAATTGATCCAAAACCCCAAATCCGTTAAGGTTTGGCATTTCAATATCCAAAAACACTATGTGTGGTTGATGTGTTTCTATCAGCTTTTTGGCCTCTAAACTGTTTTGTGTAGTTGCAACAATTTCTACATCGGGAATGGATGATAAAATATGTTGTAATGTAATGATGCAATGTTTTTCATCATCAATAATAATGGCTTTAATCATAATAAAAAATTTCTAGTTGTACTTCTGTTCCTATAGCTGAATTGTTTTCGTCGTATAAGTCTATTATCTCAAATTTATTTTTGGAATGCAACATCATTAGTCTATCAATTGTAATATCAATTCCATACGATTTGTGCTTTACTTCTTTTTGTTTCAACAATGCCGATGCCGTCCTTCCAATTCCATTATCAATAATCCGAATTAAAATACTGTCTATTTTGTCTTCAAAAACAAGTTGTAGTTTTCCTTTCCCGATTTTGTTATGCAATCCATGCCAAATAGAATTTTCCACAAAAGGCTGTAAAATCAATGGCGGAAGTGTTATTCCAAAAACATCTAAATCGTTGTCATAAATTATTTCATATTCAAATTTATGGTCAAGTCTTACAGATTCTAATTCTAGATAAAGTTCTAATGTCTCAATTTCTTTAGTTAAACTAATGGAACTATGTCGAGAGTTATCTAAAATATTCCGCATTAATTTTGAAAACGTTGTTAAATAGCCACTAGCCTCATTGGTTTTTTGTAGGAAAATGAAACTGTTGATAGAGTTTAACGAATTAAATAAAAAGTGTGGATTCATCTGTGAACGAAGAATTTGCATTTCAACATCCTTAATTTTCCGTTTCAATTTCCCTTCTTTTTTCTCTTGAAGGACTAAATACCTATTTATTAAAACCACGATGGTAATTATTATGAATCCAATTAAAATATAAAACCATAAAGTTGCATAGAATGGCGGGTTGATTTTTATATCTATTGTTAATGATTTTTTTTGCCAATTATTCAAATTATCACCTACTTCAACAATCAACTTGTAATTTCCGGGCGACAGTTTTACCAAGGGTAATTTTGGATTGGTTCCTAAATAACTCCATTTTGAATCCCCTTCAAATTTATATCTATATATTGTTTTCTCTTTTTCCAAATAGGATAAAGATGAAAAGTGTAAATCGAGTTCGGTAAAATCATGGTTCAGCTCTAGTTTGTTTTTAGTATTTGGTAAAAATTCACCGTCTTTTTCAATAGCAATAAGTTCAAGTTTGTTAAATATTTTTGTGGTTATAATTTTTCTGGGATCAATAATTTGGATATTAGAATCAGTGCCAATAGCAATTTTATTATTTATCAATAAACTAAATCCATTTGTAATATCATTTGTTTCCAATCCATCAATTTCCGAAAAACGAATGGCTTTGTTTGTTTTGGGGTCAAAAGCATACATTCCTTCTGCACATCCAAACCAAATTTTTCCTTCAGAGTCTGCTGTTATACCCTCAATTTGATCGTTTACAATTTGGTGTTTTAATGTGTTCATTGCATCAATAATTGCTCCATCGTTTGTACAACTATTGAAGCCTCCATATCCTGAAAAAATAATGTGATTTTCTTTCGTAAAACCTATTCTGTTGAAATAGTCGGTTATCAGAGTTTTTTTATTTTGATAATTTTTCAACAAATCTATTTCAGAAATCAGATTTTTTTTAGAGTCAAAATAGGCAATTCCACCACCTTTTGGCATCCAGCAAGCAAACCATATTTTCCCCGTTGCATCCGCTGCAATGTCATTAAATACATTTGTTTTCCAAAATTGTGGTTCATTTTGTATGAAATTTATTTTTTCTATTCCATTTTTATATACTCTTATTTCACCTTTTTCTTCAATAACCCAAACAAAATCGTTTCTATCAATGATTGCTTTTCTAACTTCAAAAGAAGTACTAATAATTTTTATTAATTGGTTATTTTCAATTTTAAAAACCCCAATATTTGATGAAACAATGACTGTATTTTTGTGTATCGAAAGGTTTCCAAAACGACAGGCTTTGTCATTAAAATCAAACCTTTTCCAAACACCACTTTTGGAATAACTATATACAACGTTTTTTTTATAAGTCATCCAAATAGTCTCTTCTGCATCTTGAACTATTGAAAAAATTGGGTTTGGTAAATCAATTGGCGGAATTATAGTAGTAATGGCTCCATCATTTTCAGTTAATTTTATAAGCCCTTTGTTAGTAGATACCCAAATTATTTTTGTTTCACCATCATTAAAAACATCATTTATTTTGTTTTTTGTAGTAAATATGTGCTCACTTTTCAAGGTTTTTATATCTAATGAAAATATTTGATGGTCACCATAAATAAAAATAGAATGAGTAGTTTGAGTGTCGTTTTTCTTTACAAAAATTGGACTGTCTAATAATTTGAATTGATCAATTGAAACTATGTTGTTTGTAGAAATAGTGTACAATAAAACAATGTTTTCTTTTGTTGTAAAAACAATTTTATCATCTGTAACCACAGTAGCTGCTACAAAACAAGTGTTTTGAAGTATTTTATTAGGATGAGGAGCTATTTTTTTTGATGTTTTATCCCAAACAAACAAACCTTTATGCGTGGCTATCCAAATAGAATTTTTGTGTTTTGGTTCCAAAAAAGACGCGTTAAATCGTACGTCTTTATTATTGGAATCGATAGTAAAATGTTGGTTAATTTTAGAATCTTCAATAAAATATTTTACATTATTTTGATCGCTACACCAAATTCTTTTTTCATTATCAACATAAATATTCTCATAATGATCATTATTGGTGATGTAATCTCCATAATTTACATTAGCAATTCTTTTGGGTTTGTCAAAGATGGTTTTAATGGTTCCAATCCCTTTTCCTTGAAAATAGAAATATAATCCTACCTGTTTTTGATGTAAAAAAGTGGTTTGAGTTGTGATGTATTTTGTTTTCACAAATTGATAACCGTCATACAAACACAGCCCTCGTTGAGTTGCAATATAAAGTTTACCATCAATTTTTATAGCACAACTCACAAAATCGGAGGGGAGCCCATCTTTGAATCTAATATTCTCTTGGCGATATGTTTTCTGTGAAAAACATATAAATGGCAACCATAATAAGAGAAGAATATTTTTTTTACAAATCATGCCTAGCAATATTTATTGTAAAATAACATAATTGCCAACAATCCAACTTATTTATTACCGACCTAAAATACCGAAAACTGTTTTTATTTAACAAAAAAACCAGCACTTTGGTGCTGGTTTTTATTCTAAAGTATAAAATTATTATAAATCGAATGCTTTTTTCACTTGGTCAACATAATCCAATTGCTCCCAAGTAAACAAATCAACCGTCACCGTTTTCGACAATCCGCCCGGTGCATTAAATGTTTTTGTTACTGTTTCTGGTTTTCTACCCATGTGCCCATAAGCAGCCGTTTCACTATAAATTGGGTTTCTTAATTTCAATCGTTGCTCAATAAAGTAAGGACGCATATCAAAAATACTTTCTACCAATTTACTAATTTCACCATCAGTTAAACTAACTTTTGATGTGCCATACGTATTCACATTAATTGAAGTTGGTTTTGCAACACCAATTGCATACGATACTTGTACCAAAACTTCGCTACACAATCCTGCTGCAACTAAGTTTTTTGCAATATGACGTGTGGCATACGCTGCACTTCTATCAACTTTACTTGGGTCTTTTCCAGAAAATGCACCACCACCGTGAGCTCCTTTACCACCATAGGTATCAACAATTATTTTTCTTCCTGTTAGCCCAGTATCTCCATGAGGTCCACCAATAACAAACTTCCCAGTTGGGTTGATGTGATAGGTAATTTCATCATTAAATAAATGGGCATAATGTGGGTATTTTGCTTTAATTCTCGGAATCAAAATCCCAACCAAATCCGATTTTATTTTTGCCAACATCGTACTTTCTTCATCAAAATCATCATGTTGTGTAGAAATCACAATGGCATCTATTCGAACTGGCTTGTTGTCATCAGAATATTCCAAAGTTACTTGCGACTTAGCATCGGGTCTCAAATAGGTAATTTCAGTATTTTCTCTTCTCAAATTTGCCAATTCTATCAAAATAGCATGCGACAAATCCAACGCCAATGGCATGTAATTCTCCGTTTCATTTGTAGCATACCCAAACATCATTCCTTGGTCGCCAGCACCTTGCTCTTCTTTGTTCGCTTTGTCAACACCTTGGTTTATATCTGATGATTGCTCATGTATAGCAGATAAAATCCCGCACGAATTTGCCTCAAACATATACTCACTTTTCGTGTAACCAATTTTTTTGATCACATCACGTGCAATTTGTTGAACGTCCAAATAGGTGTTCGATTTCACTTCACCAGCCAAAATAACCTGTCCAGTTGTAACAAGCGTTTCGCAAGCTACTTTAGACTCAGCGTCAAAAGCCAAAAAATTATCAATTAATGCATCTGAAATTTGATCAGCTACTTTGTCTGGATGTCCTTCACTAACAGATTCTGAGGTAAATAAATAAGCCATTTTTCTATTTTTTTATTTAATTTAAATTCACGAAGAAAATTTAAAATTGCAAAAAAAAGCTAAAGAAGTAGGTCTGCTTTAGCATTTTTTATAGAGGTTGCAATCAGTTCAAATTTTTCCTCTTTGTTTTCGTTTGCAAATGTATAAAGACTATTTTGATTCTAAAAGTTTTTATGTTTTTTTTATGTATTTTTATTTTTTTAGTAGCACACAACCCCGTTCCAAAAGACATCTGGTCCCGCTATCGCCTTTATCTTGCTCCGTAAACTACGCAAGGATATCGGCTCTATCGGGGCTAGAACAGACCTAATTGTTTTTCATAGGATGTTTTAACGAAAAATACGTTCCAATATTTGCTAAATCATATGTAATTTGTATATTGTAACTTCTTTTTTAAAACAAATTACACAAAAATGAAAGTTACTTTAGAACGATTAGATAATGACTATCACTTTCAACTCACCAATGAACGCGGACACATAGTCAATCTAGACAATGCCACAGATCACGGAGGTAATAACAAAGGCGCAACTCCCATGGAGCTTCTTCTTATGGGTTTGGCGGGTTGCAGCGCTGTTGATATTATTGCCATTTTAAAAAAACAAAAACAAGAAATAATCTCATTCAAAGCTGAAGTAGAAGGTTTTAGAGAGCAAGTTGAAGACGCAAAACCTTTTAAGAAAATCACCGTTGTTTTTTATCTTGAAGGTGATATTCAACCCAATAAAGCTTTCAGAGCAACCCAACTTTCGTTTGATAAATATTGTTCCGTTTCAAAAACATTAGAACTCATGGCAACTATTAATTATCGAGTGGTAGTAAACGGAGCGAATGTTGAAATTCAATAACGTCTATTTTGTAGTTTTTATTTAAAAAAAAACTACAATACACTCATATATTAGATTTTTAATCTAAAAAATATCAATTTATACCTATTTTCAGAATATATTTCATTTTCTATTTTTTTTTTACTAAATTTGCACTGTTCTTAAAATTAATGTTTGTTATCACGAAAGCTGGAGGGAATAGACCCATTGAAAGCTTAGCAACCTCCAACTAGGAAAGGTGCTACATTCTATTCTGATATTAATCGGAAAAAGATAACCCAAGGAAATTTTTTCCAATTTCTTGATAACATATTAACAATATAAATTTTGTGAAACTCTGTGAAAACTTAGCGTAACTCTGTGCAACAAAAAAAATATGTCAAAAATTCAACAAGCCATAAAAGAAAGAATCCTTGTACTCGACGGAGCCATGGGAACCATGTTGCAACGCAACAATTTCTCTGAAGAAGATTTTCGAGGCACCCGCTTCAAAGATTTTCCACATCCGTTAAAAGGAAACAACGATTTGCTTTCTATTACTCAACCCGAATCAGTAAAACAAGTCCACCGCGATTATTTTGAAGCTGGTGCTGATATTGTTGAAACCAATACATTCTCGGGAACTACTATCGGAATGGCCGATTATCATTTAGAAGATTTAGTCTATGAACTCAACTATCAATCGGCAAAAATTGCTCGTGAAGTAGCCGATGAATTCACAGACCGCCCAAGATTTGTAGCAGGTTCAATCGGGCCAACAAATAGAACCGCATCTATGTCGCCAGATGTAAACGATCCAGGTTATCGTGCCGTAACTTTTGATGAATTGCGAGTTGCCTACAAACAACAGGTAGAAGCTTTAATTGATGGAGGTTGCGATGTGTTATTAGTGGAAACTATTTTTGATACTTTGAATGCCAAAGCAGCACTTTTTGCCATTGAAGAAGTAAAAGAAGAACGCAAAATAGACATGCCCGTAATGGTTTCAGGAACAATCACTGATGCTTCAGGAAGAACACTTTCTGGGCAAACGGTTGAGGCTTTTCTCATTTCGATTTCGCATATTCCGTTATTGAGTATTGGATTCAATTGTGCTTTAGGAGCCGATCAGTTGAAACCCTATTTGAAACGTTTAGCAATGAACACCCAATTGAATATTTCGGCACATCCTAATGCGGGTTTGCCTAATGCCTTCGGACATTACGATCAAACTCCAGAGGAAATGCAAGCTTTGATAAAAGAATATTTACAAGATGATTTAATTAATATCATTGGAGGTTGTTGCGGAACGACTCCAGAACACATCAAAGCTATTGCTGATGTAGCGAGAGAGTTTAAACCGAGAAACGTTGAATTAAACTAAACCGAAAAGGTTTTAAAACCTGATAGGTTTTTATACGATATGAGTACACACGAAAAGAAATATTTACAATTATCCGGTTTAGAGCCGTTAATAATTACTCCTGAAACTAACTTTGTGAATGTGGGGGAAAGAACTAATGTAACTGGTTCCAGAAAATTCCTGCGATTAATCAAAGAAGAGCAATATGAGGAAGCCTTAGATATCGCTAGAAATCAGGTAGAAGGTGGTGCGCAAATCATCGATGTCAACATGGATGAAGGAATGTTGGACGGGGTGTATGCCATGACTAAATTCTTAAACTTGATTGCTGCCGAACCCGATATTTCTCGTGTTCCGGTGATGATTGATAGCTCTAAATGGGAAATCATCGAAGCGGGATTGAAAGTAGTTCAAGGAAAAGGGGTGGTGAATTCAATTTCGCTAAAGGAAGGTGAAGAGAAATTCATTGAATATGCAAAAAAAATCAAACGGTATGGCGCTGCAGTAATCGTTATGGCATTTGACGAAAAAGGCCAAGCTGATAATTACGAGCGACGTATCGAAATTTGCAAAAGAAGTTACGATGTATTAGTCGATAAAGTTGGTTTTCCTGCTCAAGACATTATTTTCGACCCGAATATTTTCCCAGTTGCCACCGGAATGGAAGAGCATAAATTGAATGCGTTAGACTTTTTCCGTGCCACCAAATGGATAAGAGAAAACTTGCCGTATGCAAATATATCAGGCGGAGTAAGTAATGTTTCTTTTTCGTTTAGAGGTAATGATAAAGTGCGTGAGGCAATGCACTCGGCGTTTTTGTACCACGCCATTAAAAACGGCATGACAATGGGTATCGTGAATCCTGAAATGTTGGAGATTTACGACGAAATTGATCCCGTTTTGTTAGAACATGTAGAAGACGTTTTGTTGAACAGACGAGAAGATGCTACCGAGCGATTATTGGATTTAGCAGAAAGTTTCAAAGGTGTTCATTCTCAACTCTCTGGAGGGATTAAGGGGGGTATGGAATGGCGTTCAGGAACAATACAAGAACGATTAACTCATTCGTTAGTAAAAGGAATCGACGAATTCATAGAAATAGATGTTGAGGAAGCTCGTTTAAGTGCAAACAAAGCCATCGAGGTCATCGAAATCAATTTAATGGCAGGAATGAACGTGGTTGGTGATTTATTCGGAAGCGGAAAAATGTTTTTACCCCAAGTTGTAAAATCAGCTCGAGTGATGAAAAAAGCGGTGGCTTATCTTCTCCCTTTCATCGAATTAGAAAAAGATAGTACCAAATCTTCTAGTAATGGGAAAATTTTAATGGCAACCGTTAAAGGCGATGTGCATGATATCGGTAAAAACATTGTTTCTGTAGTTTTAGCTTGTAATAATTTCGAAATCATCGATTTAGGAGTTATGGTGCCACCCGAAAAAATTATTCAAGCAGCGGTTGAACACAATGTGGATATTATCGGTTTGAGCGGATTGATTACGCCTTCGCTAGATGAAATGGTGTATTTAGCCAAAGAAATGGATAAACTAAATATTCAAATTCCAATTATGATTGGTGGTGCCACAACATCTCGTGCCCATACTGCCGTAAAAATTGCACCACAATACAAAGCAACGGTGGTTCACGTTAACGATGCATCAAGAGCTGTAACGGTTGCGAGTCATTTGCTTCAGGACGAAACTAAAGAGAAATATACTCAAGACATTCGTACTGAATATGATACGCTTCGCGAAGGCTATTTGAATCGTAGTAGAGATAAAAATTTTTTAACAATTGAACAAGCTAGAGCCAATAAATTAAAACTAGATTGGACAAATTATACACCTGTAAAACCAAATTTTATTGGAACAAAAACCGTTGATGTTGCTATTGCTGATTTAGTCGATTATATTGATTGGACACCGTTTTTCAATTCTTGGGAATTGTATGGAAAGTATCCAGCAATTTTAACCGATGAGGTAGTTGGCGAACAAGCTACATCGTTGTTTTCCGATGCGCAAAAAATGTTGAAACAATTAATCAATGAAAATTGGTTGACTGCCAAGGGCATTTTAGGAATTTTTCCTGCGAATCAAATAAATGATGATGATATTAGCGTTAGAAACGTTGCATGCAACGTTTCTAACGCTTTTTTAACGCTGCGCCAACAATCTCAAAAAACTGCCGGTGCTCCAAACATCGCTTTAGCTGATTTTATTGCACCAAAAGATTCCGGAATTCAAGATTATATGGGTTGTTTTTGTGTAACCACTGGTTTTGGAGTGGAAGAAAAGGCCAAAGCATTTGAAAAAGACTTAGACGATTACAATTCGATTTTGATTAAAGCCCTAGGAGACCGTTTGGCAGAAGCCTTTGCCGAATATTTACACTTACAAGTGCGTAAGGAAATTTGGGGATACGCATCCGACGAGAATTTATCCAATCAAGATTTAATTGCTGAAAATTACAAAGGAATTCGTCCTGCACCTGGATATCCTGCTTGTCCAGACCATTTAGAAAAACCAACGATTTGGAAATTGTTAAATGTCGAACAAGAAATAGGTGTAACTTTGACCGAAAGTATGGCCATGTGGCCAGCGTCATCAGTGTCAGGTTATTATTTTGCCCATCCAGAAAGTAAGTATTTCGGTTTAGGTAAAATAAAACAAGACCAAATTGAAGATTATTCAAAAAGAAGAAATATAAGTATTGAGCAAGCAACAAAATGGTTGGCTCCGAATATTGCAGATTAATTCAGTTATCGGTTAGCTTTTGTCAGTTTTAAAGTAAAACCGACAACTAACAACCGACAACTAACAACCGATAGTATGAAAGTAACAGACCACATAGCGGCAGCTAACGGAGAAACCTTATTCTCATTTGAAATTATCCCACCTCAAAAAGGGAAGAGTATTCAGGAATTGTATGACAATATAGACCCGTTAATAGAATTCAATCCACCATTTATTGATGTAACTACTTCACGTGAAGAATATATTTATGTCAATAAAGGCAATGGTTTATTGGAAAAAAAACTAACCAGAATGCGTCCGGGAACGCTCGGAATTTGCGCTTCCATTAAGCATAAATATAATGTGGATACTGTGCCACATGTACTGTGTGGCGGATTTACAAAGGAGGAAACCGAATATCTTTTGGTTGACTGTCATTATTTAGGAATTGATAACGTAATGGCGTTGCGTGGCGATGCCATGAAAGATGAACAATCATTTGTGCCAAAAACAGGCGGAAATAAATTTGCAATCGAATTGGTTAAACAAGTCAAAGAACTCAATAAAGGTAATTTCCTTCACGACGTTGCCGATATCGACAATAAGTCAGATTTTTGTGTAGGCGTAGCGGGCTATCCAGAGAAACATTTAGAATCTCCCTCTTTACTATCTGATTTAAAAAGATTGAAAGAAAAAGTTGATGCCGGCGCCGATTATGTAGTTACCCAAATGTTTTTTGATAATGCAAAGTATTTTCAATTTGTAGAAAAAGCCCGTCAAATGGGAATCAATGTACCAATAATTCCTGGCATTAAACCCATTGCAGTGCAACGACATTTGCAAATATTACCCCAAATTTTCCGCATCGATTTACCCGAAGATTTAATCAATGAAGTCGAAAAATGCAATAATTCAGAACAAATTCGCCAAGTTGGTATCGAATGGGCCATCCAACAATCTTTAGAATTAAAAGCTGCCGGAGTACCTTTATTGCATTATTACTCCATGGGAAAATCTGAAAATATCCGTCAAATAGCGAGTAAAGTTTTTTAGAAGCACACAACCTCGTTCCAAAAGCCATTTTGTCCTGCTCTCGCCTTTATCTTGCTCGCCCTACGGGACTTCGCAAGGATATCGGCTCCATCAGGGCTAAATATGACAAGTAGTTTTTCAGAAGAAAAATAGTCGAAAGTCATAAAGTCGAAAATTACGCACTAATACTCAAGCGCCAATATTAGTTCCTGTTTGGAGCTTGGGGGGTATCTCGTAACGCCTTTTTGATTATAAAACAAAGAATTTCAAAATTATTTTCTTGATTAAAATTTTCATAAATGTCCATACTATGATACATTTTTTTACTCTAATCAAAAACATCTTTAAAACTAAACTTTTGGATATTGTTTTTAGTTATTATATATTTTTGAGTAATATCTATTGATGATTTGCCTATTTGCTGTGTATTAGCTTTTTGAAAAAAAATGAGCAACTGTTATAGTTGCTCATTTTTTTATTTATTGCAACTTTCTTTAATCATTTTATCAACTTTCAAATTACCAAATTCCTTAGCTTTAAAGAAATCTAAACAAGCACTATTTTTTTCATTAAGTTTTAATTTAGATAAACCTCTGTTGTAATAAGCACTATCATTTTCAGGATTTAATTCAATTGCTTTACAGTAATCAGCTATAGCTCCTTGATAGTCTTCTAAAGTTTGTTTATTAAAGCCTCTGAATAAGTAAGAATATTCCTCATTAGAATTAGGTTTAATTTCAATTGCTTTTGTATAATCTGCTATAGCTCCTTGGTAGTCTTTGATGTCAGATTTAGCACCACCTCTAAAGTGATATGCATCTACTTCATTAGGATTTATTTCGATTGCTTTATTGTAATCTTCTATCGCTCCTTCGTCATTTTTTGATTCATCTTTTGACAAGCCTCGCTTAAAGTAAAAATATGATTCATTAGGATTAATTTCGATTGCATTAGTAAAGTCTGCAATAGCTCCTTTATAATCTTCTAAATTGTGTTTGTCTAAACCTCTAAAATAATAAGCATCATAATCATTGGGGTTTAATTCAATAGCTTTATTATAATCTGCTATAGCTCCATAATAGTCTTCAATATAACCTTTACACAAACCTCTATTGCTATAAGAATAACTATCAACAGGATTTAGTTCAATAGCTTTGGAGTAGTCTGCAATAGCTCCTTGGTAGTCTTCTAAATCAGCTTTAGATAAACCTCTTCTGTAGTACTCTTCAGCCGTTTGGCCATAAGATAAAAAGGTAACAAATATCAAAATTAATAATAATAATACGTTTTTCATAATTAAAGTTTTAAAGTTTTGAAATAAAATAAATACAAATGAATAGTTTGCTGTTTTAAAATGTTAGATTTTCATTAGTTTATAAATGGTTAAAATATTTTTGAAGCATCCTAGGGATAGAATCTTGATGAAAATTACTGTGATTAGCCCAATTTAATCCTCCTTGTTTTGACTCAATAAACACTTTCGCAACATTGTTAGGTATTAAATAATTTCCTTTCGGATGTTTTCCTTTTATTGGTTTAACATTAATTTTAAGCCAATATTCTGTTTGTTTTACTAGTCTATTATAGATTTCTTGATTTACAAAAAATCTTGTTTTGTTAATTTCAATAATTTGTGAACCCACAGTTTCTAATTCTTTAGTTGATAATGGTTTTTTACTTTCTGTTTT
>CAMAWT010000006.1 GCA_945862065.1 Flavobacterium psychrophilum
AGTTTAATATAAAACCTACTACAAGTAGAACAATGACTATTAATACACATCCAACTGAGTTATTATCTTTTCCCATTTTTAATTTGTTTTCTTATTACTAATTTTTAAGCCACTCTCTCCTCATACAAATACTTCTGGAACTCAATAAATAGTTTACTTATATCGCCTACGTTTCCAAGTACTTCTTTGGCATCTTCCAATGATTGATATTTGTTAGTCAGTAAGATTGGTAATTTATCTTGGTCGAGTTCTTCAACGCCAGTTTCAACGTATTTGCTTAATACAAATTCTATGAACTCCTTTTGTTTGTTATCCAGCAATGCAAAAATAGTAGCTTGTGATGCCGCAACTCTTTGTTCTCTGGTTAGTGAATTATAGTTTCCGTTGAAAACATATTCCAAAACATCAAACAAATCGCTGTTTTCCATATTTACTAATGACTGAACTATCAATAAATCACTTTTAGGGAATCCAGCTGCATCTAATTTTTCTAACAACACTTTTCTGGTCATTGGGTTGCTCCATAGCGTTCTTAATTCTTCTTCGCTTTTGAAAAGATTAGGCAATTCGCCAAACAGATTATTCAAAAACTGCTCTGCTGAAATTGGTTTTCCATCTGCACCCCAAAACGAAGTTGAAATCATTGATTGTATTTCTCGTTCTTTACCATCACGCAATTTTATTTTAACCTTTTTTTGCTTACTGCAATTACAGAATAATTCACCGCAAATATCGCAAGGTTCTTTTTCTGGTTTTTCACATTCACAAGGTCTTTTATTGCAAACTTTACAAGGAGGTTTAGGCTGTTTTGGTTCTGGGTCTGGTTCTGGGTCTAATGGTTCTCCATCCCATTCTGGGTCGGCAAAATGATGGTAAGCATCTACAAAATCATAAATGGTGAAAAATTCTTTACCATCAAACATACGAGTGCCACGACCAACAATTTGCTTAAACTCTATCATTGAGTTTACTGGACGCATCAAAACAATGTTACGAATGTTTCTTGCATCTACACCAGTAGATAGTTTTTGCGAAGTGGTTAATATCGTAGGAATTGTTTTTTCGTTGTCTTGAAACTCTCTTAAAAACTGCTCTCCAATTTCTCCATCATTTGCGGTTACTCGCACACAATAATTTGGATTGGTACTTGTTTTATATTGATTTACTAAATCACGTACCGCCGAAGCGTGGTCTTGTGTAGCACAAAAAATAATGGCTTTCTCTTTCTGATTGGCTTCGTCCATATAAATTTGAACTCGTTTTGCCTCTCTTTCCTTTATTTCAATAATACGGTTAAAATCACTTTCAGTATAGGTTCTGCCTTCAACTATTTCTCCTTCAACTATTTGGTCATCGCTGGTATAGGTATAATCATCCAAAGTGGTCTTAATACGCTTTACCTTAAATGGAGTAAGAAATCCATCATTTATGCCTTCTTTAAGCGAATATATGTAAACTGGTTCGCCAAAGTATTTGTAGGTATCAACATTGTCTTGTCGTTTGGGTGTAGCTGTTAAACCCAACTGAACTGCTGGTGCAAAATAATTTAAAATGGCTCTCCAATTTCCTTCATCATTTGCTCCTCCACGATGGCACTCATCAATAATTATGAAATCAAAATAGTCTGGTGGATAAGAACCAAAATAAGGTGCTGGGTTGCCATCTTTATCAGTACCACTCATAAAGGACTGGAAGATGGTAAAGAAGATACTACCGTTAGTAGGTACGTTTCCTTTTTTCTTTATTTCGCTTGGTTTAATTCGCACTAAGGCATCTTCTGGAAATGCAGAAAACGAGTTAAATGCTTGGTCTGCTAATATGTTTCTATCCGCCAAAAATAATATTCTTGGTCTGCGACTTCCATCTCGTTTTAAGTTCCAACGTGTTTGAAACAATTTCCACGCTATTTGAAAGGCTATTGCCGTTTTTCCAGTTCCAGTTGCAAGGGTAAGTAAAATGCGTTCTTTATTGTTTGCTAAAGCTTCTAAAGTGTTTTTAACTGCAATTTCTTGGTAGTATCGCAATTGCCAACTACCACTTTTATCTTCAAAGGGAACGTTTGCAAATTTTTCTCTCCATTCATTTTGAACGGCAAAGGTTTTATGCCATAACTCTTCTGGAGTAAGGTAATTATCTACCAAACCTTCCGCACCAGTTTTCATACAAATGCTGTAAATCTCTTTTCCGTTGGTAGCATAGGTAGTTTCTAAAGTTAGTTTTTCAGCATATTGTTTGGCTTGTGCCACACCTTCACCAACGACTAAATCATTGCTCTTGGCTTCTACCACAGCTAACTTAATGCCTTTGTAAACCAATACATAATCGGCAATAATTTTTTTAGACCTACCGCCACCAGTTTGTATTTTACCAGCGGTAATATTGTATTCTCGAAGGATTTTTGAACCTTCTACTATACCCCAACCACAAGCTTTTAATTTAGGGTCAATTAGTTCTGCTCTTGTTTCTGATTCGTTCATACTACTTCTATTTTTTCAATATTACCAAATGCTAATTCTTCATAACGGTTCATTAATTCAAAAGTGTCATATTCTTCGGCAACCCATTTACCACTTTTGTACTTGAAACAAAAAGTCATTCGTTCTATTTCAGCTTCTGCAAATTATTAATTACAATTTCTAACTGGTCTTTTTGTTTAAATTCAATTACTTTATCAAATGAATTTGCCTCGTTTAATCTTTTGGCTAACGTTTCTTTATTTAAATTAAAATTGTGCTGCAAAAATTCAAAGGGTATCATTGGTTCTCCTACACAAATTACATCTTTCTGCTTATTAAACCGATATAAAAGCCAGTAATGAGGTAAATCCTCATAAGAACCAGTTTCGCAAGTACAAAAAACAATTTTATCAGATATTAAACACATAGCTTATCTGTTTTTAACTCCCCACTAAACGCTTTTTGTAAAATGGATTTTTTGAGTTCTTCTAAATCATTTACTTTGCTTTGATATAAAGCTTGTAATTTTTTGGTTTCGCTGGATAAGGCATCAAGTTTATGAACGATGGCTTGTTGAACTTTAATAGATTTCGGAAACCAAACCATTTCACTATGAACATTATTTCTATTCAATGTTGGTACACCAGCTCCAGAACTATACTTACCTAAATTAAATTGTTTTAAGAAAAAATAAATAAACCTTTCATAATTTCCGTGAAATTCTTTAATATATAAAGCGGTATTTAATGGCCAATAATCTTCCTCTATATAATGAACATTCCCAATCGTGCCACTTCGTCCAGTAACAACTCCTGGCGATTTAACTTTCCATAAATCAATCCAATCAGTTATGCAATTTGAACTTACCAATGGATATGAACCTTCATTTCTTGAATGAGTAGGTAAATCAAAACCTCTTTGTAAAACGCAAATTTCATCAAAACGTTTCTTTTCCCAACCTTCACCTTTATTCTCGAAAACCCCTTGCAAATAACTTTCAAAAAGTTCTTTGGAATTTTTGAGGTTTTGTTCGGCATTGGCTTTTGCTTTTGCTATGGCGGCAAAGGCTTCATCTAATATGGCAACAATGCGTTGTTGCTCTGGAAGGGGCATCCACAAAAACGGTTCGTTCTTATAATCTTTAAAATAAATATGAGGTATTGCAGCACCTTGAACATATTTTTTAAAATCTACAGACATCAATGAATAATTTAGATAATCTAAATCAATTTCATCATTTGGTAAAATATATTGAAGTGTTCCAATTACAGAAGTAAAAGCATCCATTTTGGTAATTCTACCAAAACCAGAACCATCTTTAACAATTGATAAATATGGTTTATCTCGATGATAGAAACTAACATTTTTTATTAATCCACTTGCCCCAAATATTGGATAATCTCCAATTTCATCATATAATTTATTTTGAGAGACATTTGAGGATTTGCTATAACAAACATCTTCTAATTTTTTTAATTCCCAACCTTTTGGTAACTGAGCTTGTCGAACGTTCATATCAGTTCCAAAATTGAGTTTAAAATATCAGCACTTTCTTCATCTAAGGCTTTCATCTCCTCTAAAATTTCTTGCGGTTGACGTAAAGCCGCTTCTTCTTTTTTGTTAGGGTTTTTGGCACTAAGGTCCACTTCGGCTCCGCTCAGTGTTCCGACATCTATGCTCCAAGAGTTCTCGCTGTCTGCTTTTGTTTTTTGTAATTCAATAAAATCGGCTAAATCTTTTTCGTTGAGGGCGTTGGTTTTGCCTAAGTTTCTATCCAAATTTAATTGGTAAAACCACACATTTTTAGTAGCACTTCCTTTTTCAAAAAACAATACCACTGTTTTTACACCAGCACCAGTAAAAGTTCCACTGGGCAAATCTAAAACAGTATGCAAGTTGCAACTTTCTAACAATTGCTTACGCAATGCCACAGAAGCATTATCGGTATTACTCAAAAAGGTGTTTTTAATTACTACAGCAGCCTTACCACCCGCCTTTAGTATTTTAATAAAGTGTTGTAAAAATAAGGAAGCGGTTTCGCCCGTTTTAATTGGGAAGTTCTGTTGCACTTCGGCACGTTCTTTACCACCAAACGGAGGATTAGCCAATACAATATCGTAACGGTCTTTCTCTTGTATATCGGCTAAGTTTTCGGCAAGGGTATTCGTATGCACAATGTTTGGTGCTTCAATTCCGTGAAAAATCATATTCATTGTGCCAATAATATAAGCCAATGACTTTTTCTCTTTACCGTAAAAAGTTCTCTTTTGTAAAATTTCTACATCAGTGGTCGTTAATTTTTTGCTATTTTGCAAATAGGCAAAAGCTTCGCACATGAAACCAGCACTACCTACAGCACCATCATAAATTCTATTTCCTATTTCTGGGGCAACCACTTTTACAATAGTAGTAATTAATGGTCTTGGCGTGTAGTACTCGCCACCATTACGCCCAGCATTACCCATATTCTGTATTTTGGACTCATATAGATGGCTCATTTCGTGCTTTTCAGCGTGGGTACGGAAACGAAGTTCATCAATGCGGTTAATTACTTCACGAAGGTTATATCCGCTTTGTATGCGGTTCTTTAGTTCGCTAAATATCTCGCCAACTTTATATTCAATAGTATATGCACTAATGGCATCTGCCTTAAATTTTTTGAGGTAAGGGAATAGTTGAATGTTTACAAAATCGGCAAGGTCATCGCCAGTTAATGCTTTGTGATGGTCTATCTTTCCATCTGCATTTTTTGGAGCTGCCCAAACATTCCATTGGTATTCGGTATCAATAAGTGGCTTGTATTGTTTTCCAGTTAATTCAGCAGCGGTTGCTTTATCATTTTCTAAATCATCCAAATACTTTAAGAACAACACCCAAGAGGTTTGTTCTACGTAATCTAATTCGCTACCGCATCCAGCATCTTTATGTAAGATGTCATCTATATTCTTGAAAGTTTGTTCGAACATTGTTTGTGTTATTTGTTGTTATTTAAGGTTATATGGTTTTTTATATTATTTTAATGTTTCAGACAAATGTAAATAAAATTATCGTGATAAAATTTCAAAACATATTAACAAAAAAAAAGACTACTTTTTGAGTAGTCTTTTGTCTTTATTCTTTTATTACTTTTTTAGTAATTGATTTATCATTATTCCTAAACTTGACTAAATAAACTCCAGCGGTTAAGGAACTCAAATCAACTTCTTGATTTATATCAAATGAATCGAATTTAATTTCTGTTATAACTTGCCCTAAATAGTTGATTATGTTTGCAGTTTCAAATCTCTCTATTGAGTTGTTGAAGGAAACTTTTGACGTTGTTGGGTTTGGATATAATAAAAATAGCTCATTTTGACTTAGATTATTACTTAGTGAACCTTGAGCACAACCTTGTGAGGTTAATAAACTTGCTCTTTGATTAAATAGTGCCGCATCCATTCTTATAGTCTGACCAAATGTAAATAAACCTAAACAATTATCGTTTGAATAATCCATAAAGTTCTGAAACATTATACCAGGGTAATTTAGAGAACAATTATCTGATGTTGGAAAAGCATTACAATTTAGACTTTTTGTTGATTGCAATGGTGTATCAATAACTTCATCATCTAAAGAACATTCTGGAAGCGGAGTTGATGCAGTTGTGTCATCTCCCCAAATATGCTTTAAATTTAACCAATGTCCAACCTCGTGAGTTGTAGTTCTACCCAAATTATAATTAGGGTCTAAATTTCCAATTCTTCCAAAAACATCAGTTCTAATCCACACGCCATCATAATTTTGTGGATTAGGATTTTCTGGTGAAGGAGTTATACCAGGAAACTGTGCATAACCAAGTGTTAATGATTGAAAATTACATCCTAGGACATCATCTGAATTTGGATTTGGTTGTCCGTTAATTACAGCTGGTAATTGTCTCATATCAGAAACCCAAATGTTTAAATATTTGTCTCGGTTCCAAATTGTATTTGGCTTTATAATTCTCTCAATGATTAATCTATTTAAACATTGCAAATCTGCGGGTACAGGCTGTGGTCCCTGATTGTATTGTTCTTGAGTAGGTTTAAGTCTCCTTGTTATACCATTAGTAATAGTTCCTTCAGGAGTTTGTTGTGCTAAACAAAATTGAATTAGCGGGTCAGTAGAAGCACCTCTAAAAGCAGCTGGTACAGATAAAATATTAGTATTTAATCTTCTAAAGTCCTCATTAAGCACATCAATTTGAGATTGAATTTGAGCATCAGAAATATTTGCACCAACCCCAATCGCTTCTCCATTATGTATAATGTGAACAACAACTGGAATTGTAATTACTGGTCGAGGAATATACCAGAGTTCTATTTGCAGACTTGAACATAATTGATTTGAAGTGCAACCAAATGGATTGATTAATACATCATAATTTCCATTATTAATTGGCGTAAAATAAATTTCAGATTGTAAGCTTCCATTCCAATCGTCATTAAAAGCAACCGCATTACCGCCTCCTGCAGGATAAATAGTAATTTGAGTGTCAAAATTATTAATTCCAATAGTTGAAATACGATAGGTTCTACCAGCTATTAAATTATTTACTCTTACATATTCCCCGCCAAAAGTACAATTTGGAGTTGGACTAATTATATTATTAATAGATGTCGGAGCAGTTATGGTTGTAAAATAATTATTATTATATCCGCAAAGTGAATTAGTACTTAAAGAAGATTTAGACAAATCCCCAATATTCTTATTATTTTCAATTTTAGGATATTTTTTAAACCCTAAACCATTTTTTTCTATCCATTCTTGATTTTGTTTTTCAATTTCAATTAATCTTGCTTTTAAAGAAGGGTCTTTTTTAATTTGCTCTTCTAAATTTTGCATTGTACCGCATTGTTCTTGGCTAAATGAAGCCTTAACAAATAAACTAAAAAACACTAATAGGAGTAATTTTGTTTTCATAATTTAATTTAAAAAAAGTGCAATTAATAATAATTGCACTTTGTGATTTTTACCAAACGTAAGAAAGAGTTAATTCAAAACTAAAAGTACCAGCAGAATTTGTAAAAGTTTTGGTCGTTGGAAAACCTCCATTACTGCTATAAGGATTAAATAAATGAAAGCTAATTAATTCATTAGAACCAACAGTATCTAAGTCGTAAATATTCATAAAATAACCAGATGTTGGAGATGAAAGTATTATTGGGGTTGTAGGAATAAATTCATAGTTTAAATTTCCAATTCCAGTTGCATTTTGAAAATAAGTTGGGCTTTCCCAAATTTTTGTTACAGCAAGATTTTCAATAGTTAAATAAATATCAGCATCACTGTTTGGAAGTACATCCCACCAGCCACCACCTGGTTTTTCATCTGGAAATTTTGTTACTCTAATTTTAGTAATTTTAACTTGTAATGGGGTAATTTGAGTACTACAGTTAGTACCTGTAAATCCTGTAGGGCAATTACAACCACAATCTGGTGTTGAAGTTCCTCCGTTTAAACAAGTAATTGGAACACAAGGAACATCTTCTGGATTAGGTGTGCAACTAAAAAAAAGCACAAACATAAAAAGAACGGATAATCTTTTGAAAATAGTTTTCATAATTTTTTTTTTTTCTCAAGTCCTATTGAGATTAATTTTTTTAGAAAAACTAAAAAGCGTAGGACAATTGCGATACACTTGTCTTGAAATCCGACCAAGAATTTGGAACAAAGTATATGCAAAGCCTACGCCTCGACTGAGGCGACTTACAATACTTCCTTGTTCCTTTAATACTTGGTCGGTTTCAAGACAAGAAATATAGCAAAACGCTATTAGTTATGTGTTGTGATTCATTTTCACGTTGCTAATATATAAAAAAAACAAATGAAAAATTAATTTTAATTCAATTAGTTATTGTAAGGATTTGAAAATAAACTTAGTAATGAGTAATTCAATTATATCAATTGAATAATGGATTAAAATTTGATTACTATTTCGTTGGTAATAAAACAGAAAAAATTATTATTAGTTATAATTTTTTTGGATGAATTGGATGCAAATTGGATGCAAATCAAAAACAAAAAAGACCTCACATTTCTGTGAAGTCTTTTGTTTACTTGCTCCCCCTCTTGGGCTCGAACCAAGGACCCTCTGATTAACAGTCAGATGCTCTAACCAACTGAGCTAAGGAGGAAACTGTATATGGTTATAATCTTATTAAGAACGTTTTTGATGCTTTAACAAAAATCTCATCGTTTAAGCGGTTGCAAATATAAGGCGATTTTTGTTTTTTGCAAATTAAATTCCGAAAAAAATTAATTTTTTTACAATAATTTATCGACGACCAATTGATATAGATCTTTTCCAAAGGTTAAAGCCATTAAACTCAGTAAGATAATCATTCCGCCTGTTTGTACATATCCGCTAGCTTTTTCGTTCAAGGTTTTGCCTGTAATCATTTCAACGATGGTAAAAAGTGCATGTCCTCCGTCTAATCCCGGTATTGGAAGCAAATTCATAAACGCCAAACCGATAGAAAATAGCGCTGTGAAACCCCAAATAAATTCCCAATCCCAAACATCTGGCAACATTCTAGCAATGCCTATTGGGCTTTTTACTTGTTTGTAAGCACCTGTTTTTGGTTTTAAAATCAATTTGAATTGTTTAACATTATAAACAAGCAATTGCCAAGATTCTTTACAAGCTTCTGGAATTGCTTCAAAAAAAGAAAGGTGGTTTACAACTTGTAATTTTGACTTATCTATTTGCGAGGTAGTAAAGATTCCAAGTTTTCCGTTTTTATCCGTGTTTGCTTTTACTTGTAAGCTATCCTTATTTCTAATTATAGTTATTTCAACTGGTTTTTTTGCCGCTTTCAAAGCATCAGTAAATTCGTCAAAATAGGTAAATTTAGCACCATTTATGGCCACTATTTCGTCACCTTTTTTCATTCCTGCTTTTGCTGCTTCCGATTTTTCTAAAACCGTATCAATAACCGCTTTTGTAGAACGTGCCGATGTAAAATCTCGACCTTCAGACCCAAGAATTTCCCCTTTTTGCTCATCGGTCAACAAGATGGTTTCCGATTTCCCATTTCTGTCAATAGTTACTTTATCTCCCAATAAAACATCTATAACAACTCGGTTAAATTTGATTTTAACAGGCTCGCCATCAACAGCAATAATTTTATCCCCATTTTTAAATCCAACGCTTTTTCCAACATCGCCAAAAGCTAATCCGTTTTGCTGAACTACTTCTGTTGACACATATTTCTGCCCAACTGTTGCATACATAATGGTATAAATCGTAATAGCCAAAATAATATTTACAAAAATCCCGCCCAACATGATAATTAATCGTTGCCAAGCTGGTTTTGAACGAAATTCCCAAGGTTGTGGCTCTTGTTTCATTTGCTCTATGTCCATGCTCTCATCTATCATTCCAGACAATTTCACATAGCCACCAAGAGGCAACCATCCTATTCCCCATTCGGTATCACCAATTTTCTTTTTTATTACAGAAAAACCAGCATCCATAAAAAGGTAAAATTTTTCAACTCGAACTTTAAAGATTTTTGCAGCTATGTAATGTCCAAATTCGTGAAGGATAACTAAAACTGAAAGTATAAAAAGGATTTGTGCAACTTGTATCATCTAATTTTTTGATTTAAATAAAAAGCAAAAGTAAGGTTTTCGCCTTACTTTTCAATATTATATAATGGTTGTGTTATTTTTTTATCATTTTTTTATGAAAAATGCCTGACGAGGTTTCTAAAGTAACAAAATATCCTCCAGACGATAAACTCGAAACATTTACTTCTGACGAGCTGCTTTCAAGTACTTTTTGCCCCATTACATTATAAAAAGTAATCAAGTTCAATTCAACATTTGATGGCAATTGAACATGAATTTCTTCAGTAGCAGGATTCGGAAATAAGTAGATAGAACCTTCTAATTCAAATGCATTTTCTGCTAAAGTAGCGGTACTATTCTTTGAAATAATATTTTTTTCAGGGTCAAATATAATTCCAGTAACTGTAAAAGGCGTATCTACTATAAATTGTTGCCCATTGGTTATGTGTTCTAATCGAGTATTAAAAACCTGCCCTCCAGCTCCGGTTAATCGAATAGGAACAGGCATTTCAAAGAAACTAACACTGCTATGCGATTGCGTTTGATTGATTGTGATTTTGGTTTGTGAACTACTTAAGTTTTCAGCTAAAATGGTATAAATTGGATATCCTTCCTTATACACCCAATCATTGAAAAACTCAGTCAAACTGCTTCCATACACTGTTTCTAAATGAGCTTTAAACTGAGGTGTCACAGCATAATTATATGCCAAATTAGGATCTGATAAATAATTATTCAAAGCTTGAAAAAAGGCAACATCGCCCATTTTATAACGCAACATGTGCGTAACCATTGAGCCTTTGTTATATGTCAATCGGCTACTAAAAATCCGACTTACATTCAATGCTTCTGCATCAGTCAAATACAACGCTCCGTTTAATGCAGAAGTAATGTTTGTTATTTTTCCTGATTTCCAATTTATAAAAGAAGTTGCGCCATCTAAATATTCGAAAACCAAACCACTAGTGTATTCAGTTATGCCTTCGTTGAGCCAAATGTCTTTCCAGGTGCCGCACGTAATTTTATTACCAAACCATTGGTGTCCCATTTCGTGAGCAATCAAACTTCTACTAAAACCTCCCATAAATGAGACAGTGGTGTGTTCCATACCGCCACCCCAATTAAATTGGGCATGACCATATTTTTCATTTCTAAAAGGGTAGTTCCCAAATTTTGACTCAAAAAAATTAATGATAGAAGGAGTAGGAGCAAGGTTGGTTATGTTAGCCGATGCACTTTCTGGGTACAAATAATTCACTATAGGAAAATAAGGATTTGCCGTAGTTCCGAGGCCGCCTTGTTGGTTGTAAATCTGATAATTAGTTACTGCAATAGCAATTAAATAAGCTGGAATTGGATATCCATGATGAAAATGAGTGGTTTTACTGGTTCCGCTGGCTGTTTGACTTACTTCTAGACCATTAGAAACCGAAACATATTGGGAAGGTGCGGTGATATAAACATCTATCGACTCCACTTTATCGTTCAAATCTTGTTTGCATGGCCACCAATCACGGGCGCCATAAGGTTCTGATAATGTGAACAAAACAGGGGTTCCGTTAGTAGCAGGATGCGTTCCTATCGTGAAAGCTGCTTCACCACTTGGAGGCACTCCGGCATAGGTAATTGTGACAGAAGCACTATTTCCTGTCGCCAACGTCGATGGTAAAGTAATGACCAATTCATAATTGCTTTGAGAAAAAGAAACCGCTATATTGTTCATAGTTACTGAACTTACCACAAGCGCCGTAGCCATATCAAAAGTAACGGTATTCATTGGGTTTAATGCTTTGAAAGTAGTTTTTACCACTCCACTAATACTATATACCGCCGGATTAACTGTAAATCGAAGTTCATGATAGCTTACATCATAGTTTTGCGTGTTCACATTTTGTGTAACATTCATCATTTTGGCCGCGGCATTTCGCTCAGAATGAACTATTCTACATAATTCTTCATCTTCCTGAGCTGAAACAACTTGTATTGTAAAAACAAGTAGTAATAAATAAATAGTTTTCATAATTTGATGAAATTTATGCGAATATATGAAAAAAGTTAAAATTAATTATGAATTTTGAATTAGATGTTGCCATTGATATTGAATTTTGCCATTGCCATTGAAAATGTTTACATTTGCTTTTTTAAAATTAAAATCATGTTACAAATAGCGTTTGTTAGAGAAAATCAAGAAAAAGTAATCAAGGCTTTGGCCAAAAGAAATATGGATGCCAAATCGTTGGTTGATGATGTGGTACAACTTGATGAAAACAGAAGAAGTGTGCAAGCTGAAATGGATAATGCACTTTCGGAATCGAACAAATTGTCTAAAGATATTGGTGATTTAATGAAAAATGGCGAAAAAGCCAAAGCTGAAATTTTAAAATTAAAAACGGTTTCGCTGAAGGAGCAAAGCAAGGCTGCTGCCGATAAATTGGACTTGTTAACCAATGAGTTAACTCAAAAAATGTATTTGTTGCCCAATCTTCCGGCAGATATTGTTCCGGTTGGGAAAACTCCCGAAGAAAACCTGAATATTTTTGAAACGGGTGACATTCCTGTTTTGCACGAAGGCGCATTACCTCATTGGGATTTGGTAAAAAAATATGATATCATCGATTTTGAATTAGGGGTAAAAATCACCGGAGCTGGTTTCCCAGTTTACAAAGGAAAAGGCGCCAAATTGCAACGCGCATTGATTACTTATTTTTTAGATAAAAATACCGATGCAGGCTACCTAGAATATCAAGTACCACATTTAGTAAACGAAGCATCCGCTTATGGAACGGGTCAATTGCCCGATAAAGAAGGACAAATGTACCACGATGCAACCGATAATTTATATTTGATTCCAACAGCAGAAGTTCCCGTTACCAATATTTTTAGAGATGTAATTTTGTCTGAAGCCGAATTGCCTGTTTTATGTACGGGATACACGCCATGCTTTAGAAGAGAAGCAGGATCTTATGGTGCTCACGTTCGTGGATTGAACCGTTTGCATCAATTTGATAAAGTAGAAATTGTACGTGTAGAACATCCTGATAAATCCTATGAAGCCCTTGACGGAATGGTAGAACATGTTAAAGATATTTTGAACGAATTGAAATTACCTTACCGAGTGTTGCGACTTTGTGGTGGCGATATGGGATTTGCATCTGCATTGACCTATGATTTTGAAGTCTTTTCAACCGCACAAGACCGTTGGTTAGAAATTTCATCCGTTTCCAATTTTGAAACCTTTCAAGCCAACAGACTTAAATTGCGCTTTAGAGATAAAGACGGAAAAAATCAATTGGCACATACCCTTAACGGAAGTTCACTTGCGTTGCCAAGAGTTATGGCGGGGATATTAGAAAACTATCAAACCCCTGACGGAATTGTAGTTCCAGAAGTATTGCGCAAATACACAGGATTTGACATTATTAACTAATATAATTAAAAAGTTAATCTTATTAAAACAATGTACTAAACTAGCACAAAAAGTGTTACTTTAGTACATTGTTTTTTAACAAGTTAGGGTTATGATAAAAAACGTACTTTTTATCTTTTTTTCTTTTACGCTTTTTGCGATGGCACAGTCAGAGCAATTGGCGCAAAACTATTTTGACAGAGGGGAGTTTGAAAAAGCACAAATTGCTTTTGAAGAATTAGCCGTGGTACAACCTGCCAATTACAATTTTTTTCAGAAAACAGTCGAATGTTATCAGCAATTACAATGGTTTGACAAAGCAGAAAGTGCCATCCAAACAAGATACAACAAATATAAAAGCAGCAATCTTTTGATTGAATTAGGTTATAATTTTCAGTTACAAAAAAACGAAGAAAAAGCCAAAAAACAATATCAATTAGCTTTAGATAGGATACAAAAAAACCCAAATGAAGTGTATTCTATTGCAAGTGTTTTCGAAAAAAAATCATTACTCGATTATGCCTTGCAAGCCTATCAATTGGCGATAGCAAAAGAACCAAAGTACAATTTTAATTATCAAATGGGGTTGATTTATGGACAAAAAGGGCAAACTGATTTGATGATTGAAAAATGGCTAGAAGAGTCTTTTCAAAACCAACAAAACATAATTGTCATTCAAAATCAATTTTCACGTTTTATGCAAGAAGATGTGAATGATGTTTTTGCTTCTGAATTGCGAAAAGCATTACTTATTAGAATTCAAAAAGGGCAAGATCTATTTTGGAACGATTATTTAAGCTGGTTTTATGTCCAACAAAAAGAATATAGCAAAGCTTTTATTCAACAAAAAGCAATTTACAAAAGAGAACCCGATTCGTTTGCCAATATAGTTAACTTAGCACAACTGGCAATGGATGAAAATGAGGAAGAAATTGCTGTTGAAATACTCGGATTTATCATAGAAAACACAAAAGATTTAGACCTACAAATTGCATCAAACACCTATTTGATGGAAATAAGAATTAAAAAAGCATCACTTTCTGAATTTGAAAAAATAGACACCGAATTTGATGAACTGCTCAAACGATTTGGCATAACCCCTTTTTCTTTTTCATTACTTAAGTTGAAAGCACATTTTGTGAGTTTTAACAAAAACAACCCCGAAGAAGGAAAGGCCATTTTAAAAAACATGTTGCAAATGCCTTTGAATCAAGAGCAAATGGCAGAAACAAAAATGGAATTGGCAGATGTTTTTTTGTTTGAAGAAAAATTCAATCAAGCGTTATTGTATTATTCTCAAATAGAAGCCGATAGTAATAACAACCCAATGGGGCAAGAGGCAAGTTTTAAAATTGCCAAAACAAGTTATTACAAAGCCGATTTTGATTGGGCAGAACATCAATTAAAAATATTAAAATCGGCAACCACGCAACTCATTGCCAATGATGCCATGGATTTATTTCTATTACTAACCGATGCAAAAAAGGAGGAAGACTCACTTCATGTGGCTCTTACAAAGTTTTCTAAAGCCGATTTTTTACATTTTCAAAATAAAGATCAAGAAGCTTTGGAAGCTTTCAAAGTGATATTATCTGAAAATAAAGGATCAGAAATGGAACCCGCAACTTTGCTGAAAATAGGTCAGATTTATCAAAAAATAGACGATATTGATCAGGCTTTATTTTATTTTAATCTCATATTAATAAACCACAAAGAATCTATTTATATGGACGAAGCTTGTTATTTTTCTGGAGAATTATTTTCTAAAAAACAAGACAATGAAAAAGCAAAGCTGATGTTTGAACAAATAATAATGAACCATCAAGACAGCATTTATTATGTTGAGGCTCAAAAAAAATACAGAAAATTAAGAGGGGATAAAGATTTATAAAAATAAAAAAATGATATTATACAACGTTACCATCAATATTCAAGAAAGTGTTCACGACCAATGGTTGCAATGGATGCAAAAAAAACATATAAACGATGTGTTGGCTACTGGTAAATTTTCGTCAGCAAGACTCGTTAAAGTCCTAGTTGAAGAAGAAATGGGAGGCATAACTTATGCCATTCAATACACCACCGACAGCATGGAAACCCTACAAAAATATTACAAGGAGGACGCGCCTAGATTAAGAGAAGAAGGCATACAACTTTTTGGAGACAAGATGCTTGCTTTTAGAACCGAACTGCAACTTGTAGCCGAATTTTTTCAAAACAATTAAAAGGCGACTTCGCACCCACAATGGATAAAGTAAGAGCAAAAAAACACCTCGGTCAACATTTTCTAAAAGATGAATCAATTGCGCAAGCCATTGCCGATTCGATAAATCTTGAAGGATACAACGATCTATTGGAAATTGGTCCAGGAATGGGTGTTTTGACAAAATTTTTGTTACCAAAACCAATCAATACGTATGTTATTGAAATTGATAAGGAATCGGTTGATTATCTTCAAAACAACTATTTACAATTACACGGAAAAATCATTTCAAAAGATTTTTTAAGGTTTGATTTGAATGAGGTGTTTCAAGGAAAACAATTCGGAATCATAGGCAATTTTCCGTATAATATTTCGACACAAATCGTTTTTAGAACTTTAGAATACAGAGCTCAAATTCCTGAATTTTCGGGCATGTTTCAAAAAGAAGTTGCCGAGCGAATTTGCTCCAAAAAAGGAAGTAAAGTATATGGCATTTTATCCGTTTTAGCCCAAGCCTTTTATGATGTAGAATATCTTTTTACGGTAGACGAAACCGTATTTGATCCACCACCAAAAGTAAAATCGGGCGTGTTGAGAATGCGTAGAAAAGAAAACTACCAATTACCTTGCAGCGAAAAATTATTATTTACGGTTGTAAAAATGGCTTTTCAACAACGAAGAAAAACGATGAGAAATAGTTTAAAATCACTAAATTTGTCAGATAGTTTACGTGAAGATACTGTTTTTGATTTGCGTCCCGAACAACTATCTGTAGAACAGTTTATTGAACTCACACAAAAAATAGAAGCCAATGCAATTTAAAATCAGTAAAGGATTTGTTAAAGATTTAAAACGTTCCATTAAATCTAGAGACAAACAAGAATTGGAAGCGTTATCAAACGACTTGCACCATGCTGATATTGCCGAAATTTTAGAACAACTAAGTTTCAAAAGCGCCATTTATTTATTTAAAGTTCTTGATTCAGAGAAAACGGCTGAGGTTTTATTGGAACTCGATGATGATTTAAGAGAAAAAATCCTTAGCAGATTATCACCAAAAGAAATTGCAGAAGAACTTGACGAATTAGACACCAACGATGCCGCAGATATTATTGCCGAGCTTTCATCAGTAATGAAAGATCAAGTAATTTCTGAGCTTCAAGACGTTGAACATGCAAAAGATATTGTAGATTTACTTCGTTATCCCGAAGACACCGCGGGCGGAATTATGCACAAAGAATTGGTAAAAGTAAACGAAAACTGGAACGTTCTAACTTGTATAAAAGAAATGCGTATTCAAGCTGAAAACATTTCAAGAGTACATTCAATTTATGTAGTGGACGATGAAAACAAACTCAAAGGAAGACTTTCACTCAAAGATTTACTCACAACTTCTTCAAGAACACCGATTAGCGATGTTTATATTAGAAAATTAAACTTTGTAAGTGTTGATACAGACGATGTTGAAGTGGCACGAATCATGCAAAAATACGATTTAGAAGCCATTCCCGTGGTGGACGAACTCGACCGTTTGGTTGGGCGCATAACCATCGATGATATTGTTGACGTAATTAAAGAGGAAGCCGACGAAGATTACCAACTTGCAGCAGGTATCTCGCAAGATGTTGAGGCAGATGATAGCATACTTGAACACACAAAAGCTCGTTTACCATGGCTTGTTTTGGCGTTACTTGGCGGATTTGTTTCTGTAAAAGTACTCGGACTCTTTGAAGGCGCTATGTTAGAACACGGTAAACTCTTCTTTTTCACCCCGCTCATTGCCGCAATGGCAGGAAACGTAGGGGTTCAATCATCAGCAATCATTGTGCAAGGTTTAGCCAACAACACCCTCAGCGGCTCATTATTCAACCGACTCATCAAAGAAGTTTCGCTCAGTTTACTCAACGGCGTTTTACTTGCTTCTATCCTTTTTGTGGGGAGTCATTTCTTGCTCAATGTAGAAATAATCATTGGCATCATAGTAACTGTTGCACTTGTTTCAGTAATTATTATTGCTTCACTCATCGGTACTTTCATCCCGTTAATGTTAGACAAATTTGGGATAGATCCTGCACTTGCCACAGGCCCTTTCATTACCACCAGCAACGACATCTGCGGAATATTAATCTATTTTAGTATTGCCAAACTTATTTTAGGATTTTAATTTTTGGCAGCAACAGGATTGGGCTTTATCTATAAACCTTATTCTCGCTTACCCTTGCAATCGTTTTTAAAAAAGCTAATTTTACTAAATTTCTGTTGTAAACGAAAAACCTAACAGTTCATAAAGTGCGTTGCATTGCACTATCTTGCCTTTAGCATTATTTTTTTCCTGAAATTCTGGTAACGGCAATGCTAGTTCGGCTGCTTTATTAGTATAATACTCTTTTCGAGTAGGATGTTGCGGTGCAACTGCATTGAATGTGGCTCCCCAACATTCTTTTTTTAAAATGGCAAAAATGATTTCGATGCAATCGGTAAGATGAATCAGATTTACGGGAGCATCAGGGTTTTCAATATTTTTTTGTCCAGATAAAAAACGAGCTGGATTTCGGTTGGGACCAATCAATCCGCCAAAACGAATGATTGTTGTATCGAATTTTGATCGTAATAATTGTTCAACTTCAACAAGTTGTTTGCCACTTTCTGTTTCTGGATTGGTGGGCGAATGTTCATCAACAAAAGCTTGATTGTCACCATAAACGGCTGTCGAACTGATGAATAGCACTTTTTTTATACTTGCTTTTTCAATAAACGGAACAAGTAGTTTTATTTTTGAAACAAAATTTTCAGCATTTGATTTTCTTAATTTTGGCGGAATAGCTATAATCAACACTTCGGATGCATCCAAAAAAGAGGTGATATTGCCTGTAATTTCATTTTCTAATAATGCTATCTCAAACGGAATTATAGAATTTTCTAAAAACAATTCAAACTTGTCTGTAGATGTTGTACTCCCCTTTACACAAAAATCTTTTTCAACAAGGTATTTTGCTAACGGAAAACCTAGCCATCCACAGCCTAGAATGCTAATTTTATTCATTTGGTTTTGATGGTAAAAATCGTTTTGTTTTCCATTTTTTTCCTTTACTTACGCTCAAACTATCTGTTTTTGGCGATTGTTTTAATTGTTGTTTTACAACCACGGCATCGTTCAAAACAAAAGGTGTTGCAATCATCCAACTTGCTCTTTTTTGAATTTTGAACAATGGATTTTGTAACAAATCAAACGAACTTTCCATTAGATGCATATCCAATTTTTCCGAAGCTGGAATACTAAACTCAATCGTTAACGGAATATTATCTACCACATAATAACTCAAAACTTTGTTTGTTTTTTTGTTTATGATGTTGCTTTTTATATCTATGGGCACAACATTGTTAGCCCTCAAATTAGTCACTTCAAGTTTTTCATTTGCAAACAAATCGTATCGGTTCACTGTTCTGTTGGGTGTAATTGTAATTTTGTAAAAATGGTTGTTTCCAATAATGGAGTCCGTAACAAAATCTATTGTAGGTGATGGTACTTTTATAACTGAAGTACTTTTCATAAAACTAAATTGAGAACCATATTTACTGTACAGTTTATCTGCATTTAGTGCCTCTGCAGATGTTGGGTTTTGTCCTAAAAACGATTTGGTCCATTCATCTAAATTTTGATCATACGTGGTCCAATAGGCCTTTTGAGTATCTGCGTTAAGCACATAAAGTAAACTATTTGGCTTTGCCTTTCCTTGAGAATAATTTGAATGTGTATGAGCATTGAATAGAAATCCAAAACTAAGAAGCAAAAATAATAATCCCCACCATCTCTTTTTTTCAAACGCACCAAAAACAGGCAACATCAAAACAAATCCTAAAACCGTTAAAATAGCACTTCCAAACATAATTTTCAACCCAAGTCCAACGGGAAACATTTGAATAAAAGGTGCAATAATTAATAAGGTAGGAATTGAAAACACGAGCGCTATCCAAGGGTTGTTTCTTTGGGTAACAACATAATATCCTAAGGTAAGTACAGAGAAAAAAACAGGAATGATCAAAAATGCAGCACCTTTTAACTGCTCTGCAATGACTATATTTATGACAATCCAAAGTGTCAATGGAACAATCAACCAATTCATTTCGGAACCCGATTTATATTTTTTGCTATAACTAAAAAAGCAAATCGCTAAAGTTAAACATATAAATGCATAGATGTAGTCGTTTCCGTTATAGGTAAAACCATGTAAAATATCTGAATATTGGGGGTAAACCATCAGTAGTAATTTCCAACCTCCAAAAGTAATTAGCCCGCTTAAAACAATTGATGTTAAAAACGGAATACCACTTTTTAAAATATCAGAAAAAACAAGCAATCGTTTACCAAAACCTATAAAAACAATCACTATGAAAAGACCCAAAACCCCAATCCACATAGGAGTAATCCAACTAAAGGGATAATGAATAAACGCAAACGGAATGGTAAAATACACTTCATCTTCAACTGAATTTAATTGAGATAAATCAGCATTCGAAAAATAAGTTAACAAAGGCATTAAATAACTTCCTTGGTGCGCAATGGTTTTAGGAGATATATTTGCAAAATCATCTTGCATTGTGTGGTAATTGTAATGATGATCTATAAATGCAAAATTGAACCCTTGTATTTTACCTTGTTCTCTAAAAACGGTTAAATCGGTATCGTTTGGCAACATTTTGTAAATGCTATACATCAATGAGTTAGAAACCGGAAACTGCGAATTTCCTTTCGAAAAAGCATCCACCATTTTGGCATTTCCTTGATTGGTTTCCATCAACATATAACTTGGACCTGATGAACCACGAGCCTCAAAATTGAGTACCAATCCAATTTCTTTGGACCATTTATGTTGTGTTACAAAAAGGGCAGCACCGTTCAACCCCAACTCTTCTGCATCTGTAAATAGGATGATGATGTCATTTTTATTTTTAGGATTATTATGCAAAAATGCACGAACACTTTCAAGAATTGTAGCAACCCCACTGGCATCATCGCTTGCGCCTTTAGAAAAGGAATGGGGCGCACTGTCATAATGCGACAATAATAACAATGATTTACCTTTTTGATTGCCTTTAATTCGAGCAATAATATTTTTTGATTGTACCAATGTTCCCTTCTCGGTCATGGTAAACCCTTCTTGAAACGTAGCATTCAAACCTAATTCCTGAAGCTCTTTTTGCAAATATAAAGCAACCAAATCATGGTTTTTGGACCCTACAAAATGAGGCTCTTGCGCTATTGTTTTTATTTTCTCAAGGGTTCTTTCGGTAGAAAACTCTGAAAGCGGGGTTTGCTCATTTATTGAAAGTTGAGGAGTCATGAAAAAGAATGTTCCGAATAAAACACTCAACAGGAATAAAAGGGAAACAATGGAAAGGTATTTTTTTTTCATAAAGTTATCTATCTTTTTTTACTAACATATAAAATTCATTTTCTAGTTGCAAATAGCCTTGGTCATAAATAAAGTAGTAGGTATTTCCAGATTTTGTATGCAAAATAGAAGTAAAAAATTCAAAATAAAACCCTTTGCTAGTTAATTTAGCTCGAGTTGTTTTAGATTTCCCATCTACATTTAATTCCATCAAAATCCGATAATTCTTACGCAATTTGTTGTTAATATTGCGCATCAAATTATTACTATCTTTATTTATTTTGTTGTTGTAGGCGTTTCTGCAACCATCACAACAAAATTTTTTGTCTTCCCGTCCCACAATTTTTTCGTTACATTCTAAACAAGATTTATTCATGGCGTATATTTTTTAAATAATATCAGGCTTTGTAAAAGTCCTTAAAATCAATCAAAAGTATAAAAAAAAATCTAATTATAAACATTTACAAACGGTTACATTCGATAGTAATTAGATAAATACCGATTAGAAATAGTCGATTTTCACAATTTTGTATCGTCAACAAAAACAAATGACAATACAAGTTTAATAATTTATAAATAGCTAAGCCTTATGAAAAACAAAGTACAATTAATCGGTAGAGTAGGTCAAGATCCTGAAGTAAAAAACTTAGATGGCGGAAAAAAAATAGTTTCCCTTTCCATTGCAACCAGCGACTATTATTACAAAGAGAACGGAGAAAAAGTAGAACAAACCGAGTGGCATCGAGTAACCACCTTTGGAAAAACCGCAGACATCGTAGAGAAATTTGTAACAAAAGGTAGAGAAATAGCCATAGAAGGTAAACTTTCTCACAGAAGTTATGACGATAAAGACGGCAATAAACGATATGTAACAGACATCATCGCCAACGAAGTTCTACTTATTGGAAACAAACAATAACAAAAAAAAGGCTTACAAAATAGTCCAAAACACAAAGTTTTATCCATAAAAATCGTTTTGGACTATTTTAAAAAGTCAATTTCTTGCAAAATATTTGTAGCAATACACCAGGCATTTTCAATAATGGTCCGTTCCCGCCATTCGTTTCAATCTTTTTGTTTTTGAAAAAAAAACAAAAAGGATTTACACTTCTGTCGGGGCTAAAGGACAAAGGCTTGGGCTAGAAAAAACAGGCCTCAAAAAAATGAATTCATTTATCACTTACAAGCCCACGAAACGAAAACTACGAATAAAAGCACTAAAAATCAATACATTCCTGTATAATAAACCAACGATTTAAACTATTTTAGGTTTATTTTTAAACTTATTTTAGCTTTCTATTAAATTAAAAATGCTAAAATATCCGAAATTTTCTCAACCGTTTTAAAATTGGGATGTTCAATGGTATGGTTTATTTTTTCGTGTTCCCAAGTCGTATGAAACGGAACATGAACGGCGTGTCCGCCAATGTTGAGCACCGGCAAAACATCCGATTTTAGCGAATTTCCAATCATAAAAAAATCATTGGGTGCAATTTCTAATCGTTTCAAAAGATCAGAATAATCCACTTCTTTTTTATCTGACATAACTTCAATATGGTGAAAATAACTACCTAAACCAGACCGATGCAGTTTGCTTCGTTGGTCTTTGAGATCTCCTTTTGTAGCTACAACCAATTTATATTTTCCGTGCAATGCTTGTATTGTTTGTTCCACATCGTTAAGTAATTCAATGGGTTTTTGGATTAATTCTTTACCATACTGAATGATTTTTTCAATCACTTCAATAGAAATGGTATGGTTGGATATTTTCATGGCTGCCTCTATCATAGAAAGTACATAACCTTTTATTCCGTAACCGTACAAATCTAAATTCTGAATTTCGATTTTAAATAATTCTTGCGACAGCCCTTGTTGCGACAGGTAATCGCTCATTAATTCACAAAACTTATGTTCGGTTTCTTGAAAATAAGGTTCGTTTACAAACAAGGTGTCGTCTGCATCAAAAGCTATTATTTTTGGGGTCATGGGGTTGTATTTTTTTTTAATGTTTTATACAATTTTGGAAATTCATTTTTAAAAATTAAATTATCTATTTTCCCATCAAAATTATTGTCGCCATATTCTAACCCAACATCAATATATCCTTCCATCCCATACAATTCTTTCTGATCTAATTTATTAACCATTTTACTAAAATTGTCTTCTCCTAATTTGTAAATAATCTGTGTAATAATATATCCTTTGTCATAACATCCAGCACCTTCACCACATGGAAAATGGTTTAATCTTCTTAATGAGTTGTAATCGCCTTTTAATGTTTTTTGAATAATTGTATCAAGACTTTTATTCTCTTTGTATGTTTGGTTTTCAATAAAAGTTTCACCCATTACAATACCGTTAATCATGTTTTTTTTACAAGAAAAAAAACATACTATTAAACATAATATAAATATTGATTTGAACTTTGGCATATGGTTAACAAATCACCGCACCATCCTCAACCCCATCCGCATCAGGATTTACAAAAACCAGCTTGCCTTGAGCATCATTTGCCAACAATAACATACCTTCGCTTTCAACACCTCGCAGGGCACGTGGCGCAAGGTTGACCAACACGGTAACTCGTTTACCAATAACCTCTTCAGGCGTGAAATGCTCGGCAATACCACTCACAATAGTACGTGTGTCTAGGCCTGTTTGTACTTTCAGTACCAATAGTTTGTTGGCTTTTGGCATTTTCTCTGCTGATAGGATGGTACCTACACGCAAATCTATTTTGGCAAAATCTTCAAAAGTTGCAGTAGCTTTTTGTGGGTCTATTATTTTTTCTTCCATGGCATTGGCGGTTTTGGTCGCTTCTAGTTTGTCTATTTGTTTTTGAATTTCAGCATCTTCTATTTGTACAAACAATATTTCACCCGCACCAATCGTGTGTCTGGCAGGCAATAAATCGCTGGTTTCTTCAATCGATTTCCAACTCAAAGCATCACTGGTTTTTAACATTCCGGCTAGTTTACAAGCCGTAAAAGGCAAAAACGGTTCGCACAACACACGCAATACTGCAGCTACTTGAAGTGCAACATACATTTGAGTTTTTACACGTTCGGGATCGGTTTTCACCATTTTCCATGGCTCTTCGTCGGCCAAATATTTATTCCCCAATCGGGCTACGTTCATTAATTCGCCAAGCGCTTCTCTAAATCGGTAGCGCTCAATTGAACTCGAAATCACCGCAGGATATGCCTTTAGCTCATTCAATACTTGGTTGTCAACGTCATTAAATTCATTCGGACTTGGTACAACTCCATCATAATATTTATGGGTCAACACAACTACTCTGTTGATGAAATTTCCAAAAACAGCTGCCAATTCATTATTATTTCTAGCCTGAAAATCTTTCCAGGTAAAATCATTATCTTTTGTTTCGGGTGCGTTTGCTGTAAGCGCATAACGCAAAACATCTTGTTTATCTGGAAAATCTTGTAAATATTCGTGCAACCAAACCGCCCAATTTTTGGAAGTAGATAACTTGTTGCCTTCTAGGTTCAAAAATTCGTTGGCAGGTACATTGTCGGGCAAAATAAAACTGCCTTCTGCCTTTAACATCGCCGGAAAAATAATGCAATGAAACACAATATTATCTTTTCCTATAAAATGAACCAACTTGGTATCATCTTTTTTCCAATAATCTTCCCAGTTTTTTCCAACTCGTGCCGCCCATTCTTTGGTAGCCGAGATGTATCCAATAGGTGCATCAAACCACACATACAGTTTTTTTCCTTCGGCACCAGGCACAGGCACATCAATACCCCAGTCTAGGTCTCTTGTTACTGCACGAGGCTCAAGTCCGCCATCTATCCACGATTTTACTTGACCCAACACGTTGGTTTTCCAGTCTTTAGCATGTCCTTCCAGAATCCAACTTTTCAAAAAATCAGAATATCTGTCTAGCGGCAAAAACCAATGTTTGGTAGCTTTCAATACAGGAACCTCGCCAGTAATGGTCGATTTTGGGTTGATTAAGTCGGTAGCATTTAGTGTTGAACCACATTTCTCGCACTGATCGCCATACGCCTCTGGGTTATCACATTTTGGACAGGTTCCCGTTACAAATCGATCTGCCAAAAACTGATCGGCTTTGGCATCATACAACTGCTCGGTAACTTCTTCTATAAAATCATTTTGATCATACAATTTTTTGAAAAAAGCAGAAGCCGTTTCGTGGTGAATTTGAGACGAAGTTCTCGAATAATTATCAAACGAAATCCCAAAATCTATAAATGACTGACGAATAATACCATCATATTTATCTATAACCTCCTGTGGCGAAATCCCCTCTTTCTTGGCTTTCATCGAAATAGCCACCCCATGCTCATCACTTCCGCACACAAAAGCTACATCTTTTCCTTGCAGTCGCAAGTAACGCGCATAAATATCAGACGGAACATAAACGCCCGCCAAATGACCAATATGAATAGGCCCGTTTGTATAAGGCAAGGCAGCAGTAATTGTATATCTCTTCGGATTTTCTAACATGATTCATTTTCTAATTAAGTTGCAAAAATAAGCAAATCCATTTTCATACAAAGCTATTTCCTACCAACGGTTACAATATTTTTTAAAATTAGAAGCACACAAACTCGTTTCAAAAGACATTTTGTCCTGCTTTCGCCTTTATCTCCTTTGCCCTACGGGACTTCAGGAGGATATCGGCTCAATCAGGGCTAGGCTTCACGTTTTGTTTTCAGGTGCAGTTTTCATTCGCAGTTTTGAGTTTTCAGAATCTTAAATTTGTGTGATTTGTCACTCGAGCAAAGCGAACAGACGAAGTAAATTTGTGTTTGATATTGATATTGCAATTGAATTTGCAATTGAATTTGCCTTATGATTTTACCTTTAAAAGAACATCCCTTTCAATGGTTAGTTTTTCAACTTCTTTTTTGAGTTGGGCAATTTCTTGATTTTTTTCTTCAAAAATATCTTTCTTTGTAGTAAATGTGGTGGGTAGCGTTTGGGCTATATCCATAAAAAAGTTGTGTTGCAAAATGGATGAAATTTCAAGCAAACGAGATGTTTGTAAGCTTTCTTTTTTTTCCATTTTCATAAGATTGATAAGATTTATATCCATCCTACGTGCCATTGCAGCCCTACGAATGCGTTTTTCTTCAAAATACGCATGTATTAGATTTCCAATATGTACCATGATTGTAAGTTTTAAGTACAAATATATACAAAATATAATTTAAAAAACAAAATAAATATATTTTTTAGATATGTTTAATATATTTTTTAGGTATATTAAATATGTTTTTTAGATATATTTAATATGTTTTTTAGATATATTAAATATATTTTTTAGGTATGTTTAATTGTTTCGTAGGGACAGGTCGCAACCTGTCCGTACTTTGTTTAATAGTTTCGTAGAGACAGGTCGCGACCTGTCCGTACTTTGTTTGATAGTTTTGTAGGGACAGGTCGCGACATATCCGTACACATGAATAGCAGTATCCGTTTCCATTCATGTTATGGGTTTGTCGAAAAGTTTTTAAAAAGCATTTCAAGAGGATTTAGTTCCTCTTTTTTTGTTACTTTTATTTCACTAAAAGGTTTTGGAAACCCCGGAAACCCTGACAGGGTGGGAAAGCGTAATTCACAATTCAATATCAATGTCAATTGCAATATCAATTTCAATTTTTAAATTCGCTATCTCGCTAATTATCTAATTAATTTATTTTCATCTGAAAAACTACTTGTCTATTCTAGCCGCGATTGAGCCGATATCCTCCCGAAGTCCCGTAGGGCAAGGGAGATAAAGGCGAAAGCGGGACAAAACGTGTTTTGAAAACTATTTGTGTGCTTCTTTAAAAAATAAAAAACTAATTTCTTACTATTTTGACCGTTGCTGTTTGGTTGTTTTCGAACTGAATTTTAAAGAAATACGTGCCCGTTGCAAAAGACGAAATATCGACTGTAGTAGTCAAATCATTAAGTTGAGCACTGTATAACAATTGACCTGTAATATTAAAAGCTTGTAGGTTTTTTAGGGAAGTTTTTGAGACAATCGTTACCAAACCGTTGCTTGGGTTTGGGTAGTATGAAAAGTCAACATAGCCATAATCTGCAACTCCTAAATTTGGACTACAAGTGATGGTTGCTTCAAAACCAGTATCTACTACGCCTTGATCTGAATAGAATTTTACGGTAAGGGAACCATCGGTTGCAGACGATGTAAAAGGCCCAGGAATGGTTGTTCCTGTAAAACCGCCATTACTTAAATCGGGTGCGGTGGTAGAATTTCCATTGTACACATACAAATAATCGTAATCGGTTTCAAGCGAAAAGGCGCTAAAAGTAAGCACAATGTTGTTGTTCGCCACATTTGGAATGATGGTTCTAATCACGGTTTCCATATTGGTGTAATCGCCTGTTGTGCCACCTGAATCACTAAACGTAATTCCTGAACAGAAATTGGCAGGTGACACAAAAAGTTGTTTGCGGCCGCCTATTGATAAGCCCGCCACACAATCAGGAGCTACTTCAAATACATAATACGTATTTGCTGTTAATGAAGTTGCTGTGTATGAAGTGGTATTTACGGTGTTCCAGGCTGAAGGTGTTGCATTGAATGGGTACACACGAACTTTCCAGGAAGTGTAATTTCCAGATTCGGTCCAAGTTACCGTTACTGATGTAGCCGATGGGAAAGATGCTGCTATTTGAGAAACGGTATTGATACAGGTGTTAATGCAATCGGTGCTTAAACAAGAACCTGAGTTAACGTCATTTAAAATGGCATTTTTTGGTTGTGTTCCAAAACCGTTATTGAATTTTATTCCCACACCGCTCACCAAATGACAATAACTCATGATGGTTCCTTTTGCAGTAGTAGATGGAATGGTTGGCGGCGTTGTCATACACGAATATCCTTCGCCAGAAGTACCGATAGATGAAGGGCCACAATTGTCAATTGCCGTATTATTTCCGTTCCAAATGCAGGCGTGAGTGTGAGGAGAACCCAATAAGTGTCCGAATTCATGAGTGATTACTTGAATCGTCCAAGAATAAGTCAGTACAGGTGAATAGGCCGTTGTTACATCTGAATAGCTAAAATTATCTTGCGAGCAAAGTCCGTTGATGTTTACGGCAACGCCGCCCAATCCGCCTGGATCTATTCCTACTAACTGACCCACATCGCCATTAAAAATAGGACGTACTTCATTAAATTTAAATAAATACGCAGTTGATGATGTGCCAATGCCTTCATAAGGGTCTTGTGTTGTCCAAATGAATAGTGATTTTAAAGATGTTGTTATGGTATCATTTGAAAATAAAGTTTGCACGTTATTGAAAACAGATGTCATCCAATTGGTTGTTTGCGTGGTGCTACTTCCGTTTGAGGTGTATAAATTATAGTCCATTTCAAAATACATCGTTACACAACGCGTGCTTTGTTCATTTCTTTGATTGGTTGGTTCGTTACTGTTCACTTTCATTTGCTCGTCATCTTTGAATCCGCAGTTGAAGTCGTTTTCAATTTTTAAATTGGTGTCGGCAAAAATGATATAATCTGAATTGGAATTGTTTTTTTCGGTTTTCCCGATGATTACATTCGAATATAAATCGTTAGAAAACAAACCGTTTATTTCATTATCAAAAAAGTTAAAAGTGGCAACAGAAGTATAATCTCCTTTTACAATCCCTCGGTAATAAACGCCTTTTTGGTAGTCAATATTTTTTTGTTTATCAGTGTCAATTTGAAAACCTTCGGCAAATAAATTTACCTTGTACAAATCCAAAAGAATCGTTGTGCCATTGTATGGAATTTCGATTTCTATTGTTTCCGGTTGGTTCGTTAGTACCGATTGAATGCTGTTTTTATTAAAAGTCGCATAGGTAGCATTACTCACATATTGGTTCAAGGTGCTGCGAGGAACTGCCAAAACTGTAAACGGCGAAACCTTAGTAAAGCTTGATTTTGCAAGTTCATATTCACGAACTTTTTTACCGATTTCATTTTGTGAAAACAACAAAACAGAGCTTAAAATGGCGATTAATGTGAAGGTTTTTTTCATAATATGATAGGTTTAATGCTATAAATCAATTCGATGGACTAAATTAGTGTGCTAATGTAAGGGTTTTTTATAATTTATTGAAAATAATAAAAGGCATCTTCAATATGATCTATTTTAAATTCTTTATTTTCTTTGTAAATAGCAATAATATCAAATCGGACGGTTGCATCCAAATCATTTGTAATAACATATTCATTAATGGCTTTTACCAACAAATTGATTTTTTTGGGTTTCACGAAATCTTGAGGAGATCCAAACTCTATAGAAGAACGGGTTTTAACCTCAATAATTGCTAATACTTCGTCTTTTATTGCAATGATGTCCACTTCTGCTTTTTGAAAAGTCCAATTGGTTTCTAAAATTTCGTAGCCAGCTTTTTGCAAAAAATCTACTGCTAATTCTTCGCCTAATTTTCCTAGTTCGTTGTGTTCTGCCATTTGATAATTAAATAATTATTCAAAAACAACCGTACTTTCCAAACTATTTACATCCATTGAAATTTGTCTGCCAAAAATCAATGCGCGGTTATCTGCCATGTGACCCGCCGGAAAATTATAAATTATCGGAATAGCATATTTTTTGGTTACATCATCAATTATTTCTAAGGCATTTTTGCCCCACGGGATTTCGTTGTCTTTCATTTTGGTCATGCCTCCCACAATAATTCCTTTCAAACTTTCTAAACAACCGTTTCGTTTTAAGTTCATCATCATGCGATCTAAATGGTATAAATATTCGTCTAAATCTTCAATAAAAAGTATTTTATTAGAACAATCGATGGCTGATTGCGAACCAAAAAGACTATATAAAATTGATAAATTACCGCCCACCAATTCGCCTTTGGCAAATCCGAAACGATTCATGTTATCGCAAGGCATTGTATAACTTAATGCTTCTCCAAAAAGAGCTTTTCTCAAGGTTTCTTTAGCTTCTTCTGATGCTTTGGAGCTTACAGGCATAATGCCGTGAATGGATGCAAAACCAAGCGTGTTTAAATGACTGTGCAAAACCGTTACATCACTAAAACCGATTATCCATTTTGGGTGTTGTTTAAATTTCGTAAAATCGAGCAAATCAATCATTCGAATAGTGCCATATCCGCCTCGCACACACCAAATGGCTTTGATGTTTGGATTGTCTAATTGCGTTTGAAAATCGGCAGCGCGTTGCTCATCGGTACCTGCAAGTTGGTTGTAATCCAATCCGATGGTGTTGCCAACAACGACTTCTAATCCCCAGTTTTTTAACCAAGAAATAGCGGGTTTTAAATTGTCGTCAATATTTTTTCGGGCCGTTGCAACAATAGCAATTGTGTCGCCTTTTTGAAGGTAGGGTGGTGTTATCATTGTTTTTTGAGCTTGAATAGTTGGTACAAATAAAATAATAAGTAGTAACTTTTGAATTGTTTTTATCATTAATTTTTTACTAATTTGATTTTGAATTTTAATAAACTTTGTGCCAACCCAATCCAAAAGTGATTCCCAATCCAACAAAAGATCTTTTTGAAATGGATCCATAAAATTTAAAACCAATACTGTTAGCAAAACTAGTTGGTTGCCCCACAGGTATTAACTCATAAATTCGGTATTTTTGTTTGGTCGAATTAAACCATTTTACATTAAATTCAAACGGCAATCCAATAAATTGTTCATTGTTATATTTCAATAAATTATTGGTTTCATCTATCAAATATTCTCTGTCGATGTGCGAAATTCCGGCCCCATAACTATACGACATGTTCCCTTCTACAAGTCGTCTGCCATACATAAAGGCATTTTCTCTTATGATTTGTACGTTGGTATAAACCGGAATGAAAAAAAAACTACCATCTTTTCTCATTTCTGTAACTTCAAGAAAACGATAGGTAAAAAAGTCCTTTTTATGTTGATAATTTATCGTTGCGCCACCCGAAAGACCCTTTATTACTCCATTTGAATAGCCATTCATGATTTCTGCAAAAACAACTGTATTGGGTTTAGCTTGAGCTATACAAAAGGACGAGAATAATAAAAAGAAGGCCTTTATCATTTGATTTTTTTTCAAATATAGTAAAAAAGTTGGCAATATTTTTTTTATTTGAAGCTCAAAACTCCGTTTTTAAGACAATTTGAATTACGGAAGCTTCGAGAGAGGCTAGATCTGAAAATCTACTTTACAAATTTAGCCCCGATTGAGCCGATATCCTCCTGAAGTCCCGTAGGGCGAAGGAGATAAAGGCGAAAGCGGGACAAGGTTGCAACTGAAATCTAGTGGTGTGCTTCTAATAATATATATAAACTAGAAATTTATATCAATAGGGTTATGTATTCACTTTTTATACGATGTATTTATTTTACCTTTGCAGAAAAAATATGAATCCGAAACACCCCTCTGAATCGTTGACGATATTGACTGATTTGGTTTTGCCTAGTGAAACGAATCCGTTGAATAACTTGTTTGGTGGCGAATTGCTTGCTAGAATGGACCGTGCGGCTAGTATTGCTGCTAGAAGACATTCGCGCAGAATTGTAGTTACTGCCTCTGTAAATCATGTGGCTTTTAATAGGGCTATTCCGTTGGGTAGCGTTGTTACTGTTGAAGCTAAAGTTTCTAGAGCTTTTACGTCTTCTATGGAGATTTTTATTGATGTTTGGATAGAGGACAGGGAGTCGGGCAATAAAATGAAGGCAAATGAGGCTATTTATACTTTTGTGGCGGTGAATGAAACCGGTAATCCGGTTGAGGTGCCGCAGTTGGTGCCTGAAACGGAAGAAGAGCAAAAACGATTTGACGCGGCTTTGCGAAGAAAACAATTGAGCTTGGTTTTGGCAGGCAAAATGAATCCGCACGAAGCAACAGAGTTGAAGGCTTTGTTTATGTAAAAAAAAAATATCCGTCTAAATTGACGGATATTTTTTTTATCTATTTAACCATGAAGATGGATTTATGTAGGTTGTATTTTGAGAAATCATGAATTTCAATACGGCTTTGCCTTCGGGATTGGTTCTTACTTTTCCGATGGATTGTTTGGTACTTACTTTTTCTCCTACTGAAACAGACACGCTGCTTAGATTTTGATAGATGGTGAAATAATCACCATGCTGAATCATTATGGCCTTGTTTACTGGCGAGATTACAATAATTTTGATTACTTCTCCTGTAAATACTGCGCGGGCGCTAGAGCCAGATTCTGTGGTTATTTCGAGTCCGCTATTATTTATTTCTAATGATTTGTAAACTGGATGTGCTTGCTTGCCATAACCTAATGTGATCGCTCCTTTTTCAACCGGCCAAGGCAAACGTCCTTTGTTTGATTTAAAATTGTTTGAAACTAAGAGTGCTTCTGGAGTTAAAACAATTTTTGCTGAGGTTTGAATAGATTTGGTTTCGGCTGCGGTTGTGGTTTTTGGGTTGGCTTTTCTGTTTGCTTCAGCGGCTTTTCTATTGGCTTCAGCAATGGCTTCTTTGATTAATTTATTAATTTGGGCATCGATTTTTTTGGCTTCTTTTTGTTTTTGTTTGATTTCTGAAGCTATTTGATTTTTGCTTTTCTTTAAACTGTTTGCAATTTTTTCTTGCGCTGCTTTTTCTTTAACTAGGTCTTGTTTTTGTTTTTCTTGTTCGGAAAGTAATTTTTGTTTTTCAGATTTTTGTCCAGACAATTTTTGGTTGTAGCTGTCTAGTTTTTCAGTTTTATCTTTAATTTCTTCTACCTGCATTTTTCTATAATTAGCATATTGCTTCATATATTGCAGTCTTTTGTAGGCTTGTGAAAAATTTTCGGAAGACAATAAAAACATGGCTCTACTTTGTTCAGATCTGCTTTTGTAAGATTTTAAAATCATGGCAGCATAATCCTCTTTAAGTACGACCAATTCTTTTTTTAATTGATTGATTTTTAATTGATTGGTATAGATATCATCGGATAATAATTTTGCTTGCTTTTCGGTTGTACGAATCAGTTTTTCTTTTAAACCTATTTTTTCTTTTTGAATATCCAGAAGTTTAACAACTGATTTTTCTTTTTTTCGAACGTCTTGTAGCAATAATTCTTTTGTGCGAATATCTTCAAGAAGTTTAGCTTTTTGCTGTTCAAGTTGTTCTTGCGTTTGTTGCCCAAACGAAAACAAACTTACCAAAATAAATAAAAGATAATAAATATGTTTTTGCATTTTTTTAATGATACTGCCTATTTGGCAATTGTTATTTGTTCATATCCTTCAGGGACACTGTAAGGAAAACTGAGTTCTTCGTTTTTAATAATCGATTTATACTCAACGTCAATTGTTGTGTTTTTGTTGTTCTGACTAGCATTTATTGAAAATAATTGTGGCAAAAACATTTGTTCGTATGGTTTATATTCTGGATAATATAGTTGCAATTGTCTTGATTTTTTGGGTTGTTCAATGGTTTCTTTTTCAACCAATCCGTTCACGTTTTCTAGAAAAAATGTTTTTAAGGTATTGGGGTCAGAAGTATCTTGAAGCTTCCATAAATTGTCAACAGGTGTTATTTTATATTTTTTTAAACTAATATCGTCAATCAGTTTGCCAATCAACATGCTTTGAACTTTAGTGTAATCTAAATCTGTTCCAATCCATTGGCTTAGCATCGAATAATCACCTTCAAAATAATGACTTCCTGGTTTCTCATAATATTGAACAGAACTTGGTGTAATCAATGCTTTTGCTACTGTAATTCCCAAAAAACGAACACTGATTAAAATTTTTTGATTTTTTTGAATTTTAATATCAGCCGTCACACTTTGTGATTGTTTTTCGTCTTGGTATTTTACATTCGCTTTGATATATAATGTAGAAAAATCAATTTTATTGTTATTATATTTACTAATAATTGTATCAACTGATGTTTTTTGTACCGTTTTGGGTGGTACTAAAATTGCTTTTGTTTTACAGGAAAAGAGTACAAAAAAAGACGCTAAAACGATGTATTTTTTCATTATTTTTTTGTTTTATTTATCAAGTCGTTTGCCTTGTTAAAATAATATTCTTTCTTTTTTGAATCTCCCAATCCGTTGAAAGCTTCTCCCAATTGGATCATGAAATTAATTTCCAAAGTTACATTTTCTATTACAAAATCGGCACCCGATTCTAAAACATCTTTTGCTTTTTTAAAATTTTGAAGTTGGTTGTTTGCCAATCCATTAAAATAATATAATTCTGGTTGGGTTGGAAACAATTGGATTTGAAATTGCGTTGTATTTGCTAATTCTAAAAACTGACCATTGTCTGTATATGCTTGAAGCAATAAAAGAATGGTTTCGATGTCATCTTTTTCTGCTTTGAGATGTATTTGATAAAACTTAATTGCCTTCGCTGTATTTTTCTTAACTTGAAAAAACTTCCCTATTTCTTTGGCAACTTTTACTTCGTTGTCGTTTTCAAAATAGTGAATGGCTTTTTCTAGATCTGCTTCGAGTTCTGGTTTTGCTTGTGCAAAAATCAAGAATTCATTAAAAATTCGATGTTTTATTTTTTTATCGATTTTTTCGCTGTCAAGCACTTTATTCATTGATAAAATTGCTTTTTGACTGTCATTATTATTTAGATGAAATTTGAACAAACTTACTTGTGCCCAGTCAGAAGTTGGGATTTCTTTTTCAAGTTGTTTGGCTATTTCATTGGCTTTTTCTTCCTGATTACTTTTCGAATATAAATAAATCAATGATATATAATGCTCCTCTTCTTTTGGATTTGATTTTATTAATTTTAATAAATTTTGTTTTTCTGGACCCAGATATTTAACGTCTTGTAAAATTTGAAGTTTGTAATGATTCCTTTTTTCTGACTCTCCAATGACTTGATTTAACTCGTTTATTAAGTCTAATGCTTTGTCAAATTGTTGGGTATTCATGTACAATGAAGTCAAATCTTCTTTGTATTCTATTTTAAAATCTACCAATTTTTGAACAATTGGAATGGCTTTATTGAAATCTTTTGATTCATAACAAGCATCATACATTCCAACCCAATTCCATCTGTTTTTTGGATTGATTTCTGTAGCTTTTTCAAAATTTTGATACGATAAATCATACTTTTTTTGATATAAATAATTCTTCCCTAATAAAAAGTAAATCACTTCATTATTAGGTTCCAATAGCAAGCATTTTTCTAATTCTAAAATAGCTTTATCAAAATTCTCAATTCCGGTTTGTGTGATGGACTCGTAATAATAATTTTCGAATTCATTTAATATATCTGCAAGTTCAAGCCCTTCATCTTGAGCCACTAATTTTATGGGCAAGATAAATAAAACAATAAGGGTCAATAAACGTACTTTTTTTATCATTTTTTATTCCAAAACTGAATAATCGCCAATACTTATCGCTGTAAAATTCCCATCAAAACTGGCATGATTTCCTATCATTGCATTATCTAAGTTGGCATTTTTAATATGCGAATGTGTTTGAACCAAACTATTTTTTATAGATGAATTCATTACATGACAACCATCACCCAATGAAACATTTGGACCTACAGTTGCGTTAACCAACACTACATTTTTACCAATATAACAAGGCGGAATGATGGTGCTGTTTTCTTGTTTTACATCAAAATCAATCAAATGTTCTCCGTCATTGTGAAGAAAATGTAGCATACGCGAGTTCGTTTCAACTGTTACGTTTTTATTGCCACAATCCATCCATTCATCCACTTTTCCTGGGACAAATTTCATTCCTTTAGCCATCATTTGTTTGATTCCGTCATTTATTTGATATTCGCCACCATTTATGATGTTGTTATCTAGAACCGATTGCAGCTCGTTCTTTAAAACGGCTACATCTTTAAAATAGTATATACCAATAACGGCAAGGTCAGAAACAAACTCTTTCGGTTTTTCAACGAGTTCAATTATCTCACCATTCGAATTTAAATTGACTACTCCAAAAGCTTCTGGCTCATCGACTTGTTTTACCCAAATTACGCTGTCGGCAGTTGTATCCAAATCAAACTCGGCACGAATCAACGTATCGGCATAAGCAATTACAGCTGGCCCACTTAGAGAATCTTTGGCACACATAATGGCATGACCTGTTCCTAAAGCTTCATTTTGGTAATAAATGGTTCCTTTTGCACCCAATTTTTGAGCAATTGCAATCAGTTCTTCTTCTACTTTTTTGCCAAAACTTTCGTGAATGATAAAAGCTACTTCATCAATTGCTTGGTTCAATACACCCGCAATATCTTCAACCAATCGATGCACAATTGGTTTTCCTGCTACAGGAATTAATGGTTTCGGAATAGTTAATGTGTGTGGACGTAATCTCGATCCGCGTCCAGCCATAGGTACAATTATTTTCATTTTTTAGTATTAAGATTTATGTATTAAGTATCAAGACTTAACTGTATACTTTAAATATTTGCTTTTAAAACTGCTAACTGCGACTGAGCAACGCTCGCTACTTAATTCCCGTACTACCAAATCCACCTTCGCCTCTAGATGTTTCAGATAATTCTGTTACTTCAATCCATTCGGCACGCTCGTGTTTGGCAATAATTAATTGTGCAATTCGTTCACCGTTTTCTATCACAAAATCTTCATTGGATAAATTTACTAAAATTACACCAATTTCACCTCGATAATCGGCATCGACTGTTCCGGGTGAATTAAGCACCGTTACACCTTTTTTGGCTGCCAAGCCACTTCTAGGTCGAACTTGTGCTTCGTATCCAATTGGTAATTCAATAAAAAGTCCTGTTTTTACAATGGTTCTTTCTAATGGTTTTAAAGTAATTGATTCTACAATGTTTGCACGTAAATCCATTCCTGCAGAAGCAATGGTTTCATAACTTGGTAATTCGTGTTTGGATTTATTGATGATGTTGATGTTCATTATTTTGATTTTCTTTTAATTATTTTTAATAAGGTTTCTTTTTCGTTGTAGTAAATGAAAAGGGAAAACAACAAGATTAACATGATTCCAATACAATAATTTTCTCTGTAAAAATAAAATGAAAGAACTGAAAATCCTATTGATATTAATAAATAGAGTCCAATTTTATTGATTTCATAAGGAATTGGATATTGTTTTCTGCCTAGGAAATAGGAGAGGGCCATCATAATTCCATATGCAGCCAAAGTAGCAATTGCCGAACCATAATAACTTCCGAAATATCCCTTTTGTGGTATCAACCAAAAATTTAAACTCAATGTAACGGCTGCTCCAATTAAAGAAATGTAAGCCCCAATATAAGTTTTGTCAATAAGTTTGTACCAAACGGACAGATTGGTATATATCCCGAGGAAAAAATTGGCTAAAATAATTAAAGGAACCACTTTCATTGCTATCCAATATGATGAATCTCGAATCATTAATTGTTTAAATAAATCGACAAAAACAATAACATTTAGCATAATAAAGGAACCAAAAATAACAAAATATTTGGTAACCATTGCGTAGGTTTGTGGTGCGTTTTCATTTTTAGCATGACTGAAAAAAAACGGTTCAATTCCTAAAGTATAGGCTGTTCGAAACAAAACCATAAACAATCCTAATTTGTAACATGCTGAATAAACCCCAACTTCAGCATCTGCAATATTTGCCGGCAATAATTTTGCCAAAAGAATTTTGTCAAATTGTTCGTTGATGGCAAATGCGATTCCGGCAATTAATATAGGTAAACCATATTTCATCATTTTTTTCCATAATTGGTAATTGATTTTCCAATTTAGCTGAAAATAATCTTTGGATAAAAAAAGGAAAGTAAAAAAACTTGCGGCCAAAAAGGAAATAAACACATAACCAACCTGAAAGTTTTCATAATAAATGGTGTTCCAAAAATTATCTTGATTTTGAGTGGCTAATTTTGGTAGAACCAATAAAAAGAAAAGATTTAAACACAGAGTAATTGCTACATTTCCAATTTTTAAAGCAGCATAATAAATGGGTCTTTGAAGTGCCCTAAGTTTTGAAAAAGGTATAATAACAAGTGCATCTAAAACTAAAATCCAAATGGTATAGGTAACATATTTTACATCAATATTGATATAACTCGCAATCATTTGTCTGAAAAGAATAGCTATTGCTAAAAATAAAATGGAGCCCCAAAATATAGAAATTGTAGCTGTTTCTTCAACTGATTTTTTATTAACTTCTTTATTATAAAATCTAAAAAACGAAGTTTCCATTCCGCATGATAAAATAACATTGAAAAAAATCATGTATGCAAAAATAATCGTAACCTGACCGTATTCAGCTTTTGGCAAAATATCTGTGTACAACGGAACAAGAAAAAAACTAAACATTCTAGGAATAACAGTTGCTAATCCATAAATGGCCGTTTGCTTAAAAAGATTTTTGTATAAACTCAAGATAGATTTTATTTAAAGAAACAAAAATAGTGATTTCTTTGATTATGAAAATCCATTTGCATCAATTGTTTTAATAAAATGAAATCCACGTGGTTCATAACCTTGATTGTAGTAAAACCTATGAGCTGTAAAATTGCCAGAAAATGCATCTAAAACAATGCAAGTACAAGAGAGCTCCTTAGCTTTTTCATCAATAAATTCTGTAATTTTTTTACCAAGCCCTTTTTTTCGATGATCGGGGTGTACTATAAAATTATCTATTTCTAAATAGGGTCCTGTCCATAATTTAGTATTGTACCAAAATCCAGAAAGTGCAACACATTGATTGTTTTTAAAAACGGCTACTTGTTTGTATCCATTAGGAATCATATCGTTCAAATAGTTTTGATATTTTTTTATGGTCATTTCAGGATATAAGTAACGGATGATTTCTAATTGATCTACCATTTCAGAAACGGATTCTAATTGTTTTATTTCCATCTTGTTTTTAAATTAAAAAAAAAGCCAACAAAATTGCTGGCTTTTTATATAAAAAATTTTCTAATTACCCTTTCAATGCTTCCGCACCTCCAACAATTTCTAATATTTCATTAGTAATTGCTGCCTGACGCGCTTTATTGTAGGTTAATTTTAATTGATTTCTCAAATCGGTTGCGTTGTCAGTTGCTTTGTGCATTGCAGTCATACGTGCTCCATGCTCCGATGCAAATGAATCTCTGATAGCTTTGTATAATTGCGTTTTCAATGATTTCGGAATCAAAGTAAGTACAATTTCTTCTTTTGATGGTTCAAAAATATAATCTCCAGTAGAAGCAGGAACATCAGATTTTATAGGTGCTAATGGTAAAAACTGTTCTGTTTGAACAATTTGAGTAGCCGCATTTTTAAACTGATTATAAACTATTTCAATTTTATCGTAATCTCCGTCAACAAATTTTTGAGTTAACACTTCAGCAATAGCTGCAACGTTATCAAAAGTTAATGAATCATAAATGGCACTTTGATTATCAATTACACTACTTGTTTTTACCAAAACATCGTTTCCTTTTTTACCAATAGCAAAAACATCCACTTGTTTACCAGGATACATTTCTGAAACAACTTTTACTTGTTTGATTACATTTGTATTGAATGCACCACAAAGTCCTCTGTTTGAAGTTACCGCTACAACCAATACTTTCTTTATTTCCCTTTGTGATGTGAAATCACTTCCTACACCATCCTCAAGTGTTGAAGATAAGTTTTGTAATAATTCAGTTAATTTTTCGGCATAAGGGCGCATTGCTGTGATGGCATCTTGTGCTTTTTTCAACTTTGCAGCAGATACCATTTTCATCGCAGATGTAATTTGCATCGTAGATGAAACAGAAGTAATCCTATTACGTATTTCCTTTAAGTTTGCCATGTTTCTTTAGTAATTAGTAATAAGTGATTAGTAAATAGCCTTACACTAATTACTAATCACTATTTACTTAAAAATTAATTATAATTTGCTGCGATTTCTTTTGCTACATTTTCTAAAACATCAGTAATTTCGTCTGTGAATTTACCTGCTTTTAATGCGTTAAGCGTATCTCTGTGTTTGTTGTTTAAGAAATCAATGTAATTTCTTTCAAACTCTTTTACTTTATTTACAGGAACAGTTTTCAACAAGTTTTTAGAACCTGCATAAATAATAGCCACCTGATCTTCAACAGTATATGGATCATTTACTGCTTGTTTCAAGATTTCTACATTACGTCTTCCTTTTTCAATTACGTTTAAAGTAACAGCATCCAAATCAGAACCAAATTTAGCAAAAGCTTCCAATTCACGGAATTGAGCTTGGTCTAATTTTAATGTTCCAGCTACTTTTTTCATTGATTTAATCTGAGCATTTCCTCCAACACGAGATACCGAAATACCTACGTTAATTGCAGGACGAACTCCAGAGTTGAATAAATCACCATCTAGGAAAATTTGTCCATCAGTAATCGAAATTACGTTTGTTGGGATATATGCAGATACGTCACCCGCTTGCGTTTCAATAATTGGCAAAGCAGTTAATGAACCTCCACCTTTTACAATACCTTTCAAGTTGTCTGGCAAGTCGTTCATATTTTTAGCAATATCATCATCAGCGATCACTTTACAAGCACGCTCTAATAAACGAGAGTGTAAGTAAAATACATCTCCTGGATATGCTTCACGACCTGGAGGTCTTCTTAATAAAAGAGACACCTCACGGTATGCAACAGCTTGTTTTGATAAATCATCATAAATAATCAAAGCTGGACGACCTGAATCACGGAAATATTCCCCAATTGCAGCTCCTGCCATTGGTGCATAAACTTGCATTGGTGCTGGATCTGAAGCGTTAGCTGCTACAATAGTTGTATAAGCCATTGCTCCTTTTTCTTCTAATGTTTTTGCAATTAATGCAACTGTTGAAGCTTTTTGCCCAATTGCTACATAAATACAATATACAGGTTGACCTGCGTCAAAAAACTCTTTTTGATTTAAAATAGTATCAATACAAACAGTAGTTTTACCTGTTTGACGGTCACCAATAACCAACTCACGTTGACCTCTACCAACTGGAATCATTGCATCAATAGATTTAATTCCTGTTTGTAATGGCTCTGTAACTGGCTGACGAAAGATAACTCCTGGTGCTTTTCTTTCTAATGGCATTTCGTATAATTCACCACCGATTGGTCCTTTACCATCGATTGGGTTACCTAATGTATCTACCACACGACCTACGATTTGCTCACCCACTTTTAAAGAAGCGATTCGTTGTGTACGTTTTACCGTAGAACCTTCTCTAATTCCAGTAGATGGCCCTAAAAGTACAACACCAACGTTGTCTTCTTCTAAGTTCAATACGATGGCTTCTAGTCCGTTTTCAAACTGAACTAACTCACCATATTGAGCATTTGATAAACCGTAAACACGAGCGATACCATCACCCACTTGAAGTACAGTTCCTACTTCTTCTAACGATGCACCTGATTCAAAACCAGATAATTGTTGTTTTAATATTGCTGATATCTCAGCAGGTTTAATTTCTGCCATAATGTTTGTGATTATCTACCTATGTTTATATTTATCCCAGATCTAACGGGTTCTTGATTATTATTTATTATAATTGTACTTGGATTATTTGATTTATTCAAACGATCAGAAAAAGCGGTACCGTATTTTTCAACTAATCTTTCTACTTTATCTTGATTTAATGTACCATCTTCTTTAACCAATTTAGAATTGTATATCATTTCAATACAATCTTTTTGGGTTTTTTGAAGTTCAATTTTCTTTTTTTGACCAACAAAAATAATTTCAACATATCTCAAAGAACCGTCTTTATTATATTGTGTAACTGGTTCTACTCCTGGAACATTAATCCATTTGAAAAAAATTATTTCTTCGCCATCTTTTCCCATTAAGGAACATGTCGAATCAAAACTACCACAATCTTGGTATTTTAACCAAACTACTTCATCAACTAAAACATCTCCTTTTTTTAGTTTTATCTTTTGTGAAAAACCAAAAACAGAAGAAATTAAAATTAAAAATGTAATTATTCTTTTCATCTTAGTTTGCAAACTCTCTTTTTAATTCTTGTAATTTTCCAGCAACTGATGCGTTATATTGCATGTCGCCTATTCTTAAAATAAATCCACCAATAATGGATGGATCTATTATATTTTCAATTGTAATTTTCTTATCTGAAAAAGTTGCAATTTTTGCCAATACTTGTTTTTCTAATTCTGGTGAAATTTCAAAAGCAGTTGTTACAGTAGCTAATTGAATACCATTATTGCTATCAAATAAGTTGTTATACTCTAAAGCAATGGAATGAAGGATTTCAAATCTTTTATTTTCCAAAAGCAAATCAAACATTTTTTTAGTTTCTGGTTCAACCGAAGCAAAAACTTCAAGTAAAGCCGATTTTTTAACGTCTTGTTTTACAATAGGATTTGATAAAAATTCTTTCAATTCACTGCTTTCTTCAATTGCTTTTTCAATTGATTTCATATCATTATTTACAGCTGCAGCCTTGTTGGCATCAGTAGCAAATTCTAATATTGCTTTTGCATATCTAATCGCTGCTCTTGACATATTGATTAGTTTAATTTAGCGTCACCCAACATTTTCTCAACCAATTTTGTTTGAGAATCTTTGTTAGATAATTCGTCTCTTAATACTTTTTCTGCAATTTCTAATGACAAAGAAGAAACTTGATTTTTCAATTCGGCCATTGCTGCATTTTTTTCAGATGCTATTGCGGCTTTTGCTTGTTCAATCATTTTTTCTCCTTGTAAGCTCGCATCAGCTTTAGCATCGTTAATCATTTTTTCTCTGATTTCACGTGCGTCTTTCAACATTGCCTCACGTTCAGCTCTAGCTTCAGTAAGTAATTTTTCGTTGTCAGCTTGAAGATTTTGCATTTCTTTTTTAGCATTTTCAGCTGATAATAATGCATTTTTTATACCTTCTTCTCTTTCGTTTACGGTATCTAGAATTGGTTTCCAAGCAAATTTTTTCAATAAAAGAATCAATCCAACAAATATAACTATTTGCCAGATAAACAATCCAAATGAAAAATCATTTATTAACTTTTCCATACTATCTTTAAATTAATTTTTTAATAAAATTAAACAATAGTTATAACCAACCGTTATAACTATTGTTCTGTTTGTTTTATTTCGCGAATAAAGCAGCGAAACCAATACCTTCAATAAGAGCGGCTGCGATAATCATAGCCGTTTGGATTTTTCCTGAAGCTTCTGGTTGACGTGCAATTGCGTCCATTGCTGAACCACCAATTTTACCAATACCTAAACCTGCTCCGATTACAATTAATCCTGCTCCAACAATTTCTGGAATTTGCATAATATATATATTAAAAATTAAACATTCTTTTTCAAGGCAAAAGGCATTAGCCAATAGCCATTAGTGATGTGCTTCTTCGTGATGATGCTCTTCGTTTCCTGCTCCAAAATATAACGATGTAAGCATTGTGAAAATATAGGCTTGCAAAAAAGCCACCAAAATTTCTAAAATTGAAAGGAAAAATGCTAAAGCAAATGATAATGGACTTCCTATCCAACTTTTAAAGAAAAACATCAATGCAATGATACTCATTAAGACCACGTGACCTGCCAACATATTGGCATACAAACGAATCATTAAAGAGAATGGCTTAATTATTGTTCCCAATAATTCAATTAAAGCCAAAAAGGGTTTTAATAAAACAGGCACTCCTGGCATCCACAACATGTGACTCCAATAATTTTTGTTTGCTGTAAATGTTGTGATTAAATAGGTCAATAAAGCTAATGAAAATGTAATTGCAATATTGCCCGTTATGTTGAATCCAAATGGTGTCAACCCTAATATATTTAAGAAGAAAATAAAAAAGAAAATAGTAAGTAAATAACTCATATATTTTTTATAATTCTTTTCTCCAATATTTGGAATAGCCATTTCATCTCTAATGTAAATAACTAATGGTTCAAAGAATCTTCCAGCTCCTTTTGCAATTCCTCCATTTTTGCCATACGATTTTGCTAAACCTGTGAACAAGAAAAACATTAAAATTGCTACTCCTATAATTCCTAAAACACTTTTTGTAATTGATAAATCAAGCGGTCTAACATTTGTTGGATGACCGTGCTCTTCATTAAGTTTACCAGAAGCATCATCTACTTTGTAAATTTTTTCGTGCTTTAGAACATAGAAATTTCCATTATGTTCAGCAACTTCTTCTCCATTGTGGAATTTTGAAGAAGAAAAAAATTGAAACCCATTATCCCATAAAATTATAGGTAATGAAAAACCATAATGTTCTCCTGTTTCTTCATTTGCATTGAAATTAAAACTGTGAGAATCTAATAAATGGTGGTTTATGAATTCTTTAATTTTTTCTTTTTGGGTTAAAGGCTCTGCATGTTTTTCTTCATGAGATACTTTATCAGTTGCAACCGAATGAGCTTCAACTTTTGTTGTGTCAACTGAAGATTTTGCACTCGAAACCAATGGCATAAATGCTATTAACAACGTGCCTATAAAATGGAGTGGTTTTTTTGAAATCACCATATCTTTGTTTTACTTAACTTTTTGAATATCCTAAAATTTGGTGCAAAGGTACATTTATTATTACTATTTCAAATAAATAATTGATTTTTTTTGATCAATTTAATGCAATTTATACCTTATTATTACTTTTTATTCAACAACCTGATTGTGCTTACCGTTTCAACAATTAAAAAAAGAATGAAAACAAAGAAAATATTTATTCGTTCTTGGTTGTTTTCATTACTAGAATCTATGGCTGATTTGAAAAGTATATAGCTTAAAACTAATTTTATTCCGGTAGTAAATAGGTAAACCATTCCAACGATATCCTTGTTTTTTTGATGAATTATATGGGAGGTAAATAGAATGCTAATTAAAGAAATAGTAAAGAAAAGATAGATAGATTCTAAAGAATAATGATAATTTACAACAGCTGTTTTGCAAATGATTTTATTACAAAAAAAACAAATAAATACAAGTCCGATATTAAGACTAATTGGTTTTAAAAAATGTAATTTCATGAAAATATTAGTCGTATTTATTTAAATCATTTACTTGTCTGTATACATTATATAAAGACAAAAAAACGCCAAACATAGTGACGCCTTTTGTATAATAATTATTTGGATTGGGATATTTTCCATCAAGCCATTGTCCTATATAAGCAAAAACAAAGATGACGACTCCCATTTGCAACGGAATATTTATAAGTGCTAACCACTTATTTCTCTGATTGTTCTTTTGCATTTTTTGTTGGAGTTGATTTTTCTGAACTCATGTTGCAAGTTGCATTGAAAATAGCTCCTTGTTCAACAGATAGTTTGCCACAAATTACTTCTCCTTTTACATAAGCTCCTTCTTTTAAAGTCAAAGTTTCTGAAACTTGTATTTTGCCTTCAAATTTGCCCTCAATATCACAATTTTCACAAACTATATTTCCCAAAACACTTCCTGTTGGCCCAACAACCAACTTTCCTGTAGATTCAAAATCTCCTACTAATTGTCCATCCAATCTAAAATCGGCAGACGATTGAATATTTCCTTTTATAGCTGTTCCTTCTACAATTCGGTTCGTTTTTCCTAATAAATCGGTGTATGGTTTTTTATTTTTTTCAAACATGATTTTTATTTTTTTATTACTGGTTGAGTTATTTGTTCTGGCAAATCGAGTCCTTCTGGAAAACCGTTTGTATTTATTCCGTCTCCAAGTAAATCTGATTTTTGATTAGGAGTATTTTCTGTTGCCTTTTTATCTTTTGATTCTGGTTTAACATTATTAAGTGCATTTTTAACAGCTTCTTTAGTCACACTTGTATTCTTTTCTGTATCAGAAATTACCGTTGAGTTTACAGTTAATTCTTTTAATTCAATTGGTTTTGACAGCCAATTTTCTGTATTATACTCTTGAAATAATTTCTTCATTTGTACAATTTTATAATTTTCATTTGAAATTATAATGGCCAAGTCTTCTACTTTATATTCTTTAATTTCTTTTAATACTATGGATGCATTGGTTGCTCCTTCTTTAGATTTAAATCCATGAACAACTATAAAATTTTGATCTAATGTATAAATATCTGTTGACAAAATTAAATTATCTGACGAACGGTCTTTTATAAACAATGTTAATTTATCAATAAGTTTTTCTTTGCTTTTATCTGTTAAATCGTTTACATGATAGATAATTTTCCAGCTAACTGGGGTTTCTGAATTGAATGTAAGTGATTCTAAATAAGGTATTCTTGAAGAAATATAGCTTTCTGCTTCTTTCCCTTCTTTAGAATTTGGATAATTCAGCGCTATGTAATTTAAATGGTTTTTGTATTCATTCAAACCTTTAAGTTTTGCCAATAAATTTGCTTTTAAAAACTCAAGCTTAGGCAAAATATCTTCTCCTGTATATTGTTCGATTGCTAGATTTGTTTTCGAATAGGCCTCTCTCAACAAGCCACTTTCATATTCTCTATACAAAGAGGTAAACATGTCTTCGGGGGATAATGTGCTTTGAGTTTTTGTTTCAGTATTGTTAATAATTTGAGCATATCTTGAATCAGGATACATTTTCGAAATTTTCTCTTTCATTGCAGCTGCTTTAGATTTGTCTACAATTTCATAAATTTTATACAAATTATACATGGCAGGCAAAATCAATCGCTCTTCGGGTTGGTTCAGTAATAATTTTTCTAATTTATCAGAAGCTCTTGCATACTCTTTAAATTTTTCTTTATAAATAACACCCAATTGATAGTAAGCAAAATTTCTATCTTTCACTAAATTGGCAATTGTATCTGTATTTGTTGGTAATTGATTGGTATAAAACGCAACCGTATATTCCTCTTTGAGTTCTTCATTCTCCTTTGTTGACGAATTATCAGTTAGATTTTCATCGGAATTGGCTGGGTCCTCTTCTGAAGCATTTGCACCAGATTTGGCCAATCTCCAGTTTTCACCAACGGTTCTATTTCCCCATTTTTTCTTAAATTCTAACTTTCCAAAAGCAACCGTTGTAGGGTTATAAAAGTAAAAATTTGATGAGTTGTTTTGTTTAATGGGTGCAATAGCTACTGGCTTTGGAGCGATTTGACTTAATTCAGAATTTTTGGCATTTGCTTCTTTTATAGCATTTAGTTTGGCTTTATCAGCTTCCAATTTTTCTTTGGCTACTGCTTCTTTCTTTAATTTTTCGATGTGTTTTTGATAAAAAATACCGCGCTCAGCAACCGACATGGCAACTATATTTAAAATGCTATCATTTTTTTGAGCGATGGTTTCGTATTTAATAACATCAACTAGATTTTCTCTTTTTTTAAGTATTGCTTTTGCCTCTCTAGATTTTGGATTCATTGCTACTAAAGTACTGTCATAGTATTTTCCGGCAATTTCATACAACGATTTGTTAAAGTTAATTTCTGCAATGTTTCTATAATTTGATGCTTCTAAATAGGTGTCTTCTTTTTTTAATTTTAATGATTTATTGTAAAATGTAACGGCTTCAACTGGTTTGTTTACTTTTTCATAAAACAAACCCAATTGATGATTCAGCACATCCAAAAAAGGACGATTTTCTCTATCTTCCAATAATTTGTTATATTTTTTTAAGAACGCAACCGTATCGCCTTTTTTTACATCAAATTGAAGTGCTTGCTTGGCATGAGCCTGAATCACATAATTACGTGATGATTTTCGGTTCATTTTTATTATTTCCTGATAAACGGCAAAAGCACTGTCTTTGTATCCTAATTGCTCATATAACTGACCAAGTATGAATCGATAACGTGCTTTTTCTTCGTTTTGTTTAGTGTATTGCGTTGCCAATTTTAATTTTGAAACCGCACTATCTTTTTCTTTAATATTAATAAATGCTTGAGCTAAAGTTGCATTGGCATCAGCAAATATTTGATCTTTAAACTCAATATCTTTCAACAATCGTCTCAAATTATTAATAGCCAATTCGTCATTGTCCATTCGCATATTTGTTTTTTCTCTCCAAATTCTTACCTCATGAATTTTATCACTTAAAGGATATTTGTACAAAACATAGTTGAATGCTTCTAAAGCCGGCACAAATCTTTGATCGTAATATCTTGTTTTGCCAAGCAATAAATGAGCTTCGTCCATCTGCGGATTTTTTTCGCTCCCTCCAATATTCATGGAATGCTTTTGGATGGCTTTTGTGGCTTTCTCTTCTGCTCGTTCAAAGTTGGAGTTTTTGGTTTTTTCATTTTCAAAACCATCTGTAGATACTTGCATTCTTTCCACTGGAAGAATTTCCCAAAAATTATCTTTGTACTTCGACTTTAAGCCTGAAATTCCTTTGTCTAAGGCAATTCCACCATTATAAAGGATGTTATATTCGGTGCTTAAAGCATGTGAATTTCTAGACAAAAAAGTGTTTTTCTTGGTAGAACAAGCTACTAAGAAAATCAATATCCCTAGAAATAACAGGGTTTTATATGTTTTGGTTCTCAATGTAATAACGTTTTTAAAATAACTTAACAAAGGCGTTTTTAGTATATCAACCGGTAAAATTACATTTCTTTTTGATATGATAAAATAAATTAATGTTATTTATAATGTCTATCTGAAAGTTTACATAAAAAAATTTGCGATTTCTATATTTTTGTTTCGAAAAAAAATAAAAATAAGTAACTCAACGCTTATTGTTCCTCCATTTTCAAAAAAGAACTATCTTTATGCCTCAATAAAACAGCAAGATTTTGAAACAACAAGACATAAAGATTCTGCATATCGACTCCAATCATCCGCTTCTTTGGAATCAACTAGAAGAGGCAGGCTTTTGCAACGAACAAGATTTTATTTCAACCAAAGATCAAATTGAAGATAAAATCCAAAATTATCACGGAATTATTATTCGAAGTCGTTTCAAAATTGACAAAGCTTTTCTCGACAAAGCAACCCAACTACAGTTTATTGCTAGAGTGGGTGCAGGCCTTGAAAGCATTGACTGTGAATATGCACTTGAAAAAAATATCCATCTTATTGCCGCTCCTGAAGGAAATGCCAATGCTGTTGGTGAGCATGCGCTAGGCATGTTGCTTTCCATCATGAATCACCTCAATCGTGCCGATAAAATGGTACGCAATGGCAAATGGATTCGCGAAGGCAACAGAGGGTTTGAACTGGAACAAAAAACCATCGGAATTATTGGTTATGGCAACATGGGAAAATCGTTTGCCAAAAAACTTCGTGGTTTTGATGTAAAAGTTATTTGTTATGATATTAAAGAAAAGGTGGGTGATCAAAATGCGGAACAAGTAGATTTGGAAACATTCAAACAACAAACAGATGTGTTAAGTCTTCATTTGCCATGGACACCCGATACGCATAAAATGGTCAATTCAGATTTTATTCATTCGTTTCAAAAACCGTTTTGGTTCATTAATACGTCTCGTGGTAATAATGTAGAAACTGCCGATTTGGTTTCTGCTTTAAAATCAGGTAAAGTACTCGGTGCCGCTTTGGATGTTTTGGAATACGAAAAATTATCTTTTGAAAATTTATTTGTTACCGAAGAAAAACCCGAGGCCTTTAATTATTTGCTTCAAGCAGAAAATGTATTGTTAACGCCACATATTGCTGGTTGGACGTTTGAAAGTCATGAGAAATTAGCGCAGGTTATTGTAGATAAGATAAAGGTTTTTTTTAGTGAATAGTAGATAAAAATTAATGATTAAAAACTCAAAAACTACCCGAAAAGTCCAATAGTTCCTTGATGCTATGCAATTGTCTTCAGACCTGGCAGCAAAAGTTCAACCTCTAACAGGCTTTTTAACTTGAAACATGCAACAAAAAGTGAACTGAAAAACTACTTGTCAGGTTTAGCCCCGATGGAGCCGATATCCTCCCGCAGTCCCGTAGGGCAAGGGAGATAAAGGCGAGAGCGGGACCAGACGTCTTTTGAAATGGGATGTTGTTGCTTCTAAAGAAAAAAAAAGCGTTTTACTCCTGCTTCTCACTCAATTTTCGTTCCAATTCGGCTTGAAATTCTTCCATAACCGGTTTCATGGTGCTTTCAGGGATATCGGCAATTCGAATGTACATCAATCCATCAACACTGTTGTTAAAAAGCGGATCGACGTTAAAAGCCACCAAACGTGCATTTTGCTTGATGTATTTTTTGATAAGCACAGGAAGTCTCAAATTTCCTGGTTCTAGTTCGTCGATGATTTTATCAAATTTATTCAAATCGGCTTCGGCTTCATCAAAAATAAAGTCTTTGTCGGCATCTTTTAATTTTACTTTGAACTCTTTTTTAGGGTGAATGTATTGCGCAATGTAGGGATCATAATAATTAGACTTCATAAATTCAATCATCAACGATTTTGAAAAATCAGAAAATTGATTGCTTATACTTACGCCACCTAACAAGAAATTGTGTTCTGGGTAACGCAAAGTGGTATGGATAATTCCGCGCCAAAGCAAGAACAAAGGCATGGGTTTTTGTTGGTATTCTTTGATGATAAAAGCGCGTCCCATTTCGATAGAATGGTGCATCATGTCGTGAAGTTCAGACTCAAATCGGAAGAGATCATTCAGATAAAAACCAGCCATTCCATATATTGGGTATATTTCAGATCCAAGTCCCATGCGGTAAGCTCCAGCAACTTTTTGCGCCTCGTCATCCCACAAAAACATGTGGTAATAGTATTTGTCAAATTTATCTAAATCTATCGATTCATTGGTGCCTTCGCCTACTTCTCTAAAAGTAATTTCGCGCAAGCAACCTATTTCGTGAACAATATTAGGAATAGCTTCGGCTTTGCAAAAAAAGACTTCGTAGTTTTTACTTTGTAACAATCGGCTATCTGTTTTACGAAGTTCAGCAACTTCTTCAATCATTTTTTCTTGATTGGCAGGCAACGCAATTTTTTTAGGACTTTTCGGGACTTTAAAGTTTGGAACATTGATAAACTTGGTATTTTCGTCAAATGCATTTGAAAGAATGTATGTTTTGCGTCTTAAAAATTCTGAATAATCTTCAATCGATTTATATTCGTTTTGTTCTGCAACAGAGATTGCTTTTCCGATTCGAACTTTAATCACTCTGTTTTTTTGCGTCAAAAGTTCAGAAGGTAATTTTGCAGTTCGCAAAGTGTCGCTTATTTTGGAAAGAAAATAAAACAAACCGCTATTTTTTGCATGAAAATAAATGGGAACAACCGGAACCTGCGCTTTTCTTAACACTTTTATAGCGCCTTCTTCCCAAGGTTTGTCAACTACAAGTTTGCCATCTTTATAAGTTGAAACTTCGCCCGCAGGAAACATCCCTAGAGGTTTGCCTTCGCTTAAATGACGGAGTGTTTCTTTGATTCCAATAACACTCGATTTGGCGTCTTTGTGGTTTTCAAATGGATTGACCGGCATGATAAATGGTTTCATTGGCTCAATTCGGTGCAACAAAAAGTTGGCAATAATTTTAAAATTGGGCTCTCTGTCTAACATTAATTTTAGAAGTAAAATTCCGTCAATTCCTCCAAGAGGGTGGTTCGAAACTGTTATATAAGCGCCACTTTTTGGCAATCTTTTTAAATCTTCTTTTGGGATTTCAAATTTTATCTGAAACTCATCTAGTAGCGCATTCAAAAAATCAACATCATTAAGATGCTTGTGTTTATTATAAACCTTATTAATAGTAGAAATTTTAAGCACTTTCATTAGTATCCAACCAGCAAAAGTTCCCAAAAAACCATATTTATCAGCGTTTATTGCTTTTGCAACTTCTTTAGCAGTAACTATTCCCATTTATGTAAATTTCGAATTAGACCAAGATACAAAGATAACAATTCTATTGTAACCGTATTTTAAAAAATGAATAATTAAAAAAAGGTTAAAGATTTATAATAATTTTAGTTATGATACTGCAATTATAATGGTTTTTATTTACTTTTGAACTTCAAAAAATGTCACATGAGAATCATTTCGTATAATGTCAACGGAATTAGAGCTGCCATCACTAAAGGATTTTTAGAATGGTTGCAACAAGCCAATCCGGATGTGATTTGTCTGCAAGAAATTAAGGCAAATCAAGATCAAATTCCAACAGAAGATATAACTGCTGCTGGATATCCGTTTCAATATTATTTTTCTGCAGAAAAAAAAGGATACAGTGGTGTAGCTGTTTTGTGTAAAAAAGAACCCAAAAACATCGTTTACGGAACAGGAATTCAGCACATGGATTTTGAAGGTAGAAACCTCCGAGTAGATTTTGACGGGATTTCTGTAATGAGTTTATATTTGCCATCAGGATCCAATATGGACCGATTGGAATATAAGTTTCAGTATATGGATGAATTTCAAAATTACATCAACCACTTGAAAAAAGAAGTTCCAAATTTGGTTATTTGTGGCGATTACAACATTTGCCATGAGGCGATAGATATTCATGACCCTATTAGAAATGCCACGGTTTCTGGATTTTTGCCTTCTGAAAGAAAATGGTTAGATGGTTTTATGAAATCGGGATTTGTTGATAGTTTTAGGCATTTTAATAAAGAGCCAGACAATTATTCTTGGTGGAGTTACCGAGCCGGAGCCAGAGGAAATAATAAAGGTTGGCGAATTGACTATAACTTGGTGAGCAATGCCATACAACATAAAATGACTCGCGCCGTTATTTTACCAGAAGCCAAACATTCAGACCATTGTCCTATAGTTGTTGAATTAGATTTTTAATTATAAAAACCCACATCAAATGATAAAAAAAATTGCATTAGGATTGATCGTTGTTTCCTTAACAACATCATGTGTTTCCAAAAAGATTTTCAATGAATTGGAAAATAAATTTACAGATTTAAAGAAAGAAAACAGAACATTATTGGACACCAATGAAGGGTTGACAAAGTCAAAAAATCAGTTGGAATTGGATTTAAATGCAGTTCAAACAGAACGCGATAACCTTAAATCGGAGCGCGATAAATTGGCAACCGATTTTTCGTCAACAAGCAAAAATTTAAAGGCACTTCAGGCTTCATACAATGCTTTAGAAAAAAATAGCGATGCGGCATTGAAATCCAATATGGATAAAAACAGAGAGCTTTTAGCACAATTGGAAACCAAAGAAAAAACCTTGGCTATTGAGCAAGAACGATTAAATAAACTCAAATCTGAATTGGAATCGAGTTCCAAAAGATTGGCCGAATTAGAATCTTATATTGCAGCAAAAGAGGCAAGTATGCAAAAACTGAAAGAAACACTTTCAAAATCGTTAAAAGCATTTGAAGGAAAAGGACTTACCATTGAACAAAGAAATGGAAAGGTGTATGTTTCTATGGAAAATAAATTGCTTTTTCCAACAGGAAGTTGGGCTGTAAATGATGAAGGAAAGAAAGCTGTGGTGCTAGTTGGGAAAGTGTTGAGTGACAATCCTGATATTTCTGTTTTGATTGAAGGACATACCGATAATGATAAAATTTTAGGATCTATTGGCGGCGGAATTGAAAGCAATTGGGACTTATCAACCAAAAGAGCTACAGCTATTGTTACTATTTTATCTGAAAATAAAGGAGTCAACAAACAAAATTTAACGGCAGCTGGTCGTGGAGAATTTGCTCCTTTGATGAGTAATGATTCGCCGGAAGGCAAGGCAAAAAACAGACGAATCGAAATTGTTTTAACTCCAAAATTAGACGAAATTTCAAAAATGTTGAACGAATTGTAAAAAAGATGAACCCATTGCAACACTTGGTAGACCAGCTAGAAAATGCTATTCCAAAAACCAATACATTTAATTTTGATGTGTCATCCAAGCAAGTAGGATGGCATATTGAACACAGTTTATTGGTTATAAATAAAATTGTAGCATCTGTTTTAGAGTCCAATCCAGATCATTTTGAGTCAAAATTTCACTTGAAACGATCGGTTATTTTTGCATTACAAATCATACCAAGAGGGAAAGTAAAAGCGCCCAAAATTGTTGTGCCTTCCGGCGAAATAACATCGAAAAGCATCCAAGAAAATCTGATTTTGACAAAGCAATATTTGGAAAAATTAGCAGCTTTAAAAGGCAATTATTTTTTTGTCCATCCAATGTTTGATAAACTAAATGTAAAACAAACTGAAAAATTTCTTTACATTCACACAAAACACCATCTTAAAATAATTCAAGATATCTTAAAATAATGAACTATACCATTTTACCCAATACTGATTTAAAAGTGAGCAAATTATGTTTGGGCACCATGACTTTTGGGAATCAGAATACAGAATTAGAAGCACATGAGCAATTGGATTATGCCGTTGAAAGAGGAATTAATTTTATTGATACCGCAGAAATGTATCCGATTGGCGGAAACGAACATATTTTTGGAAGTACAGAGCGACAAATAGGTTCGTGGTTACAAAAAATAGGAAGTAAAAAACGCGATGAATTAGTTATTGCCACTAAAATTGCAGGACCAAATCGTGGGTTAGAATACATTAGACAACCGTTGGATTTTTCTAAAAAAAGCATCCATCAAGCGGTAGATTTAAGTTTAAAAAATTTACATACAGATTATATAGATTTGTATCAAACGCACTGGCCAGAGCGCATCATGAATATGTTTGGGAAACGAGGTATTACAGAAATTGATACTCATTGGAAAGAAAATATTCAAGAAGTACTTTCTGTTTTTGACGGATTGATAAAAGAAGGTAAAATCAAACATATTGGGATTTCAAACGAAGCACCTTGGGCCGTAATGAAATACATTAGCGAAAGCGAAAAACACAATTTACCTAAAATTGCAACCATTCAAAACCCTTATTCGTTGCTAAACAGATTGTTTGAAGTGGGTCTATCTGAAATTTGTATGAGAGAAAGTGTTGGTTTGTTAGCTTATTCTCCATTAGGTTTTGGCATTTTGTCAGGAAAACATTTAAACGGAACCGTACCAAAAAGCAGAATCGATTTGTTTCCTCAGTTTACAAGATATACTGGACATACAGCAACAATTGCTACTAAATTATATGAAAAATTAGCTCTTGAAAACGGTTTAACATTAACAGAAATGGCGTTGTCGTTTGTGTATAATCAAGGATTTGTTACTTCTACAATTATCGGAGCTACATCTATGGAACAATTAAAGGAAAATATTGATGCTAAAGACATCCATTTATCTAAAGAAGTTTTATTAGAAATAGATAAAATTCATGATTTACAACCCAATCCAGCACCTTAACAATTAGAATCGATATACAATTCCAAATGTGTGTTGAATTTGATTGCCATACTTTTGTTGGTCAATACTCGATTTACCCATAGTTTGAAAAATCAATCCAAGATGGTTTAAAATATTATTCCTGTCGGAACAACAATTTTCAAATTTTTCAAACCATATATAAGTTCCAAAACCGTAATTGATTGTTGGTCTAGATTCACTATCAATAGAAGTGATTCCAGCACCAAGTGCCACAAAAGGTTCAAAATTTGAGAGTATATCAATATTATAAATGATATTGTTTAAATTATATTTTGCATTTAAATCAAAAGCATAATATTTTTGTTCAACAGGAATAAATAAACCATCAACTAATTTTTTAGCTTCATAATTGTTCATTGTAAAAATACCTTCAATTGAAATTTTTTCTGATACTAAACGATTGTAACCAAAATAAGACGGATAGGCTGGTATGTTCCATTGTTGGTCATAATTGAATGCATTGTGGGTTTTTGTGAATGTGTCATCAATAATGTTTATCCCTACTATAAATTTATTTTCATAAACAGAATTGTATCTACTCTGAGAAAATGACATTTGGCTCAAACAAAAAATTGATGATAAAATAATAAATAAATTATTTTTTTTAATAATATAAAAAAAAATGTTTTTCATTTTTGCGGATTTGTTTTTAAATAATATTTGCAAATATAATTAAATTAGTGAAAAATAATTTGATTCAACATCAATTGATTATTAAAAAAACGTAATTTTAAGGCAGTTATTATTTTTGTATTAAATTATTTGACTTCCCGTTTTTAGTTTTAAAATACTATTTTTGACGAAAAGTAGTTATATCACTATGTTGAATAATAAGTTTTTATGGATATTTTTGTTTTGTGTTTCCTGCGTTGTAGCACAAAAAATAGAAACGCCATATAAAATTAAAACCTTCATAATTAGGCACGACACGTTAACAATTGATGATGTACCCATTAATAAAGCTTTTTTCAAAATTGAAGACAGTCAAGGCAAAACCATCGACACGTCTAATTATTTTGTAGATTTTTCTAAAGCCAAACTTCTTTTCAAAAACAGCCATTTAACACAAGATTCAATCAAAGTTAGGTATTTAAAATTCCCAGATTTTCTTACAAAAACCTATTCAATTTATGATAAAGACAAGATAATTTCGAATGATTCTGGGCAACTTTTGGTTTTTGAAAGAAAAACAAAAAATAGTTACAAACCATTTGATGGCCTGTCAACTTCAGGAAGTATAACTCGGGGGGTTACTGTTGGAAACAATCAAAATGCAACGGTAAATTCAAATCTCGATTTGCAAATTTCTGGTAACATTTCAGATAAAATAACACTTAGAGCGTCTATACAAGACAGTAATATTCCACTGCAATCTGGAGGTTATTCACAAAAATTAGATGAATTTGATCAAATTTTTATTGAACTATTTTCAGATACTTGGAAAGTAAAAGCAGGCGACTTATTTGTAGAAAATCGAACCACTACATTTTTAAATTTCAACAAAAAAGTACAAGGAATTTCTAACTATTTTACCTTTGGAACCCCTGAAAACAAAACTGAAATCAAAGCAACAGCAGCTTTAGTTAGAGGACAATATGCCAAAAGCACTTTCATAGGACAAGAAGGAAATCAAGGCCCCTATAAATTAAAAGGCAATAATGGCGAATTATATGTGCTTGTAATTTCAGGTTCAGAGCGTGTTTTTGTGAATGGGAAATTACTATCAAGAGGCGAAAACAACGATTACACCATTGATTATAATGCAGGAGAAATTATTTTTACGTCATTATTTCCTATTTCATCTGAAATGCGAATCGCAATAGAATATCAATATTCCGAAAGAAATTATTCTCGATTTATTACCTATGCCGGGGCTACGCACCAAGCAGAAAATTGGAATTTTGGGGGTTATTTATATTCAGAATCAGACATAAAAAACCAACCCTTACAACAAAATTTATCTTCTCAGCAAGCGGAAATTTTGCAACAAGCAGGCGACAACACTTCTTTAATGAGCGCATCATCAGCATATATTGATTCTTATTCTGAAAATAAAATTTTGTATGTAAAAACAACCATAAATGGCGAAGACCGATTTGAATTTTCTAACAATCCAAACGATGTGTTATATAATGTGAAGTTTTCATTTGTGGGAAACAATCTCGGAAATTATATTATTTCGAATTCAAATACCATCGGAAAAATTTACCAATATATAAATCCAATAAACGGCGTTCCGCAAGGCAGTTATAGCCCTGTTAGCAGTATTATTCCGCCAACAAAAATTCAAATGGCTACATTTTTCGGAAAATTCAAACCTTCTGAACGTACTTCTGTCGATTTTGAAATTGGATTATCAAACAATGATTCGAATTTATTTTCGTCTATTGATGATGCTAATAATAAAGGATTGGCATCCCGATTTGAAGGTAAAAAAAAGTACGATATAGGCACCTCCAAGTTAGATGTATTTGTCAATCATCAATTTGTAGCACAAAATTTCCGAACTATAGAACGACTTTTTACCATTGAATTCAATAGAGATTGGAATTTGAATCTACCCCAAGGAAATCAAAGTTTGTTATCATCGGGCGTTCAATATACTTTTGACAAAAAAGGAGTCGTTTCATATCAAATTGAAAAATTAGATTTTTCAGAAAATTTTTCTGGAACAAGACATCGTTTAGACGGAAATTATATTTCCAAAAATAGTATCATCACACAAAAAGGCAGTTTTCTCAAAAGTAATGCAATAGCTTCAACTTCCAATTTTTTAAGAAACGAAACCCGATTTAAATATCAAAAAACCAATAATTGGGTTGGTGTAACCACGCGATTGGAAGACAATCAAGAACGCGTTTTGGCAACCAATCAACTTTCTTCTATCAGTCAACGCTTTACAGAATACGGTGTTTTCATGGGCAAAGGCGACAGTACCAAAGTTTTTACAGAAATTGGCTTTCTACGAAGAAAAAACGACAGTTTGCAAAACGGACTTTTACAACACGTTTCCTCATCAAATACCTATTATTTGAAATCAAAATTAATTCAAAACAAAACCACCAATTTATCGGTTTATTTCAATTTTAGAAAACTCAATTTTACAAATAATCTAATCGCTTCAGAGCCTTCATTAAACGCTCGATTGTATTATAACGATTCTTTTTTCAATCAACTAATTCAAACAAATACCACCTACGAAACCTTGTCGGGTTCCATCGCGCAACAAGAATTTACCTATTTAGAAGTCAATCAAGGGCAAGGCGTTTATGCTTGGAATGACTATAATAACAACGGAATTCAAGAACTTCAAGAGTTTGAAATTGCGCCGTTTCCAGACCAAGCAAAATACGTTCGTGTATTTTTACCCAATCAATATTTCCTAAAAACGCATCAAAATAAATTTTCGCAATCCATCACACTTTCGCCTTCCAAATGGATAAACAAAAAAGGTATTAAAAAAACATTTTCTCATTTTTACAATCAAACCTCTTTTGCAATAGATAGAAAAGAACCCAAAACCGATCAGTTTAACTTAAATCCGTTCAACACCTCGTCGGATAATTTATTAGGGATGAACGCAAATTTCAGAAATAGTTTGTTTTACAATCGAGGCAAACAAAAAAATTCTATAACTTACAATTATCTCAGTAATCATGTAAAAACCTTATTATCAATTGGTTCGCTAGAAAACACCAATGCTTCGCACCAAATTCAATACACCCATTTAATTCAAAAAACGTGGTTGCTTAATGGTAGCGCCACCCAATCGAAAGCCAAAAGCTTGTCCGATAATTATTCCTCTAGAAATTACGAATTGCAAACGGAAGCCATTGAAACAAAAGCGTCCTATTTATTTTCAAAAAACACCAGCCTTTCCCTTTTTTACAAAAATCAAAACAAGCAAAATATAGGTAACGGTTTAGAATCATTAAATCAAAACCAATTTGGAGCCATATTTAATTACTCCAACCAAGAAAATGTTACCATCAACGGCGAATTTTCATTATACTCCAATCAGTTCAACGGAAATGCGACATCGCCGGTCGCTTTCCAAATGCTCGAAGGCCTGCGGCCAGGACAAAACAACACGTGGCGCCTTTTATTACAAAAAAAACTTACCCAATATTTAGACATCAACATCAACTATCAAGGCAGAAAAGCAAACAATACCAACCTCATTCAAACGGGCAACATTCAGTTGAGAGCTTTTTTTTAGAAGCAATTGGCTTGGTCTGTATTTATCTACCATTTTCCAGCTCTCGCCTTTATCTTGCTCCGTAAACTACGCAAGGATATCGGCTCCATCTGGGCTAAAAATTAAATCATTTTTGTATCAGAATGTTTTTGGAACGGTATTTGTAAAATAAATTTTTAATAGTAACAAAAAAACAGATTCCAAAATGAAAAAATTATTCACACTATGTTTATTATTGGCTTTCACAAGCTCAATTTTTGCTCAAGACTTAAAAGAAAAAGCTACCAAAGCAAAATCCAAAACAGAAAGAGCTGTAAAGGCTAAGTCTGCCAAAGCAGATCAATTAAAAGAAGAAAAGGCTGCCGCTAAAAAAGAAGCCGCAAAAGCGAAAAAAGAAGCTGCTGCCGCTGCCAAGAAAGAAGCTGCCGCTGCCAAGAAAGAAGCTGCAAAAGAAGCGAAAGCGAAAACTTCAAAAGCCAAAAAAGAAGTAGAAGACAAAGTTTCTAAAACTGAAAAAAAAGCCAAAAGTGCCAAGGAGAAAGCTACCAAAACAGTTGAAGAAAAAGTTTCTAAAACTGAAAAGAAAGCCAAAAGTGCCAAAGAGAAAGCAACCAAAACAGTTGAAGAAAAAGGAGTAAAGCTTAAAAAAGACGGAACCGTAGACAAGCGTTACAATACATCCGACGTTAAAGAAAAAGCGACTAAAGCGACCAAAGAAGCTAAAGAAACAACCTCTAAAGCTACAAAAGAAGTAAAGGGAAAAGCTACTTCTGAAACTTCAAAAGCAAAATCAAAAGTAAAAAAATCGGTTGTTGAAGAAACCGAAGACTTAAAACAAACTCCTGCTTCAAAAGCAGCTGAAAAGAAAGTAGCCGATAAAGTAACCGGAGAATACAAAGGTAAAAAAGTATTTACTGGACCAAGAGGCGGCACCTATTATATCAACAAAAACGGAAACAAAACATACATCGATAACTAAAAGTAACGATTGCTATTTTTTGCACCTAAAAGCTGTAAATTTTTGATTTATTTTTATAAATAATCTTCATTTTAAAACAATAATTTAAAAGAATACACTTAAAATAAAATGCTTTTTTCTTTTTTGAAAAATGCATTTTTTTTGTTTAACTTTTTTAATAAAAAATCAATAAAAAATAGTCGCGAAAACTTTCGAAAATAACTCTTAAAAGCCTTATTTTTAAGGGTTTTGTGTTTTATTTTAATTTATAAGGTGTTGTTATACAGTATTTTACAAAAAACAACGCGAAGCCCTATAAAACGGCAATTGTTAAAAACTAAACCCGATTGTGAATAAGTTTGACTTTTATTTTTGACATGAATTAACCACCTTTGTAAATCTGAAATAGCACATTAAATTTAATAAAAAACAACCCACATGTTTGTACAAGAACCCATACTTCAAGAAAATAAAAATCGCTTTGTGATTTTCCCAATAAAGCATCATGATATTTGGGAATGGTACAAAAAAATGGAGGCTAGTTTTTGGACTGCCGAAGAAATCGATTTGTCTCAAGATTTAAATGATTGGAATAACAAATTATCTGACGATGAAAGGTATTTTGTAAAACATATTTTGGCCTTTTTCGCAGCTTCTGATGGAATTGTAAATGAAAACTTGGCTGAAAATTTCGTAAACGAAGTACAATATGCTGAGGCGAAGTTCTTTTATGGTTTTCAAATCATGATGGAAAACATACATAGCGAAACATATTCGTTATTGATTGATACCTACGTAAAAGACGAAACTGAAAAAGACCAATTATTTAACGCTTTAGAAGTTTTTCCTGCAATTAAGAAAAAAGCAGATTGGGCACTAAAATGGATAGAATCTGATTCGTTTGCAGAGCGATTGATTGCTTTTGCAGCCGTAGAAGGTATTTTCTTTTCGGGAGCATTTTGTTCTATTTATTGGTTAAAAAAACGTGGCTTAATGCCCGGACTTACTTTTTCAAACGAATTAATTTCGAGAGATGAAGGCGTTCATTGCGATTTTGCGGTGCATTTGCACAACCATCATTTGGTAAACAAAGTACCAAAAGAGCGCATTAGAGAAATTATTGTACAAGCTTTAGATATAGAAAGAGAGTTTATTACCGAGTCACTTCCAGTGAGTTTGATTGGTATGAATGCCGTGTTGATGACGCAGTATTTAGAATTTGTTGCCGACAGATTATTGGTTGAACTAGGTTGTGACAGAGAATACAACACCAACAACCCTTTTGACTTTATGGACATGATTTCGCTACAAGGAAAAACCAATTTCTTTGAGAAAAAAGTGGCCGAATACCAAAAAGCAGGTGTAATGAACACCGATGCTGAAGCGCATAAAATTACTTTCGACGCCGATTTTTAATTTCTTTAGATTTTTAAAAGCCTAAACATTTGAACTTGCTAGAATTTTCTGGTAAGCCAAAACATTGAAGTGGTTTAGCCCAGATAGAAGTGGAAATCCTTTTCTTTTTTTTTAAAAAAGAAAAGATTGCAACGGATAGCTGGAATAGCTTCAAAAAATAATAATAACAAATAACCCGAAAATGAGAAAGGGATTTCTTGTTTTCATTAAAAATGCTAGCGTATGTATGTAGTAAAAAGAGACGGTCACAAAGAACCGGTAATGTTTGACAAAATCACCGACAGAATTAAAAAACTATGTTATGGTTTGAATGATTTGGTGGATGCCGTGAAGGTAGCCATGCGTGTGATTGAAGGATTGTATGATGGAGTAACTACATCAGAACTAGATAATTTGGCGGCAGAAACAGCAGCATCGATGACCATTGCGCATCCAGATTATGCTCAGTTAGCGGCTCGTATTGCGATTTCTAATTTGCATAAAAACACCAACAAATCATTCTCTGAAACGATGACCGAAATGTTTCATTATGTAAACCCAAGAACGAACCAAAAAGCCCCTTTATTGTCTGAAGAGGTACATAAAGTAATTCAAGAAAATGCTGAATTTTTAAATTCGCACATCATCTATAATAGAGATTTTAACTACGATTATTTCGGATTTAAAACTTTAGAGCGTTCGTATCTATTGCGTATCAACGGTAAAATTGTTGAGCGTCCGCAGCACATGTTGATGCGTGTTTCTGTTGGAATCCATTTAAACGATTTGGATTCGGTAATAGAAACGTACGACTTAATGTCGAAAAAATTCTTCACACATGCAACGCCAACGTTGTTCAATGCAGGTACACCAAAACCTCAAATGTCTTCTTGTTTCCTTTTGGCGATGCAAGACGATAGTATTGACGGAATTTATGACACGTTGAAACAAACTGCTAAAATATCACAATCGGCTGGAGGAATTGGGTTGTCTATTCACAATGTGCGCGCTACAGGATCGTATATTCGTGGCACAAACGGAACTTCAAACGGAATTGTGCCTATGTTGCGCGTCTTCAATGATACCGCACGTTACGTAGATCAAGGAGGTGGTAAACGTAAAGGAAGTTTTGCGATTTATATCGAAACATGGCATGCTGATATATTCGATTTCTTGGATTTGAAAAAGAATACAGGAAAAGAAGAAATGCGTGCTAGAGATTTATTTTTTGCGATGTGGACTTCAGATTTGTTCATGAAACGTGTGCAAGAAGACACTACTTGGACCTTGATGTGCCCTAACGAATGTCCTGGATTGTATGATGTATATGGCGAAGAGTTTGAGGAAATGTACACCAACTATGAAAAACTAGGCAAAGGAAGAAAAACCATCAAAGCACGTGAGTTGTGGGAAAAAATTCTAGAATCGCAAATTGAGACTGGAACACCATATATGTTGTATAAAGATGCAGCCAACCGCAAATCAAACCAAAAGAATTTAGGAACGATTCGTTCGTCAAATTTGTGTACCGAGATTATGGAGTACACTTCTAAAGACGAAATTGCGGTGTGTAATTTGGCTTCTATTTCGTTGCCAATGTTTGTGGAAAACGGAAGTTTCAACCACCAATTGTTGTATGATGTAACCAAACGTGTAACGCGTAATTTGAATAAAGTAATTGATAGAAATTACTACCCGGTGAAAGAGGCAGAAAATTCTAATTTACGACACCGTCCTGTAGGACTTGGTGTGCAAGGATTGGCTGATGCTTTCATCATGTTGCGTATGCCATTTACAAGCGATGAAGCCAAACAATTAAATCAAGATATTTTCGAAACATTATATTTTGCAGCTGTTACCGCTTCAATGGAAATGGCGAAAGATGAAGGGCCGTATTCTACATTTAAAGGCTCACCTATTTCTCAAGGAGAGTTCCAACACAACCTTTGGGGAATGAAAGATGAAGAATTATCGGGTCGTTGGGATTGGGGTTCGTTACGAAAAGAAGTGGTTGCAAACGGAGTAAGAAACTCGTTATTAGTAGCGCCAATGCCAACTGCATCTACTTCACAGATTTTAGGAAACAACGAAGCATTTGAGCCTTATACTTCTAACATTTATACTCGTCGTGTTTTGTCTGGAGAATTTATTGTGGTAAACAAACATTTATTACACGATTTAGTAGAACGTGGTTTGTGGAACGAAACATTGAAACAAGAATTGATGCGAAACAATGGTTCTGTTCAAGATTTGAATATTCCTCAAGATTTGAAAGAATTATACAAAACGGTTTGGGAAATGTCCATGAAAGATATTATCGACATGAGCCGTCACAGAGGTTATTTTATTGACCAATCTCAATCGTTGAACTTGTTTATGCAAGATGCCAATTACGCTAAATTGACTTCAATGCACTTTTATGCTTGGCAATCTGGATTGAAAACAGGTATGTATTATTTGAGAACAAAAGCAGCTGTTGATGCTATTAAATTTACATTAAACAATGATAAAAAAGCAGAACCAATTGAGGTTCAGGAACCAATTGATGAGCCAAAATTAGTACCAGTTGCAGCTATTAATGAGCAAGTTGAAATGACAGCTGAAGAATACAAGGCCATGATTGAATTAGCAAAAAATGCGGGTCCAGACGACTGTGAAATGTGCGGATCTTAATTGAATAATCAAAAGTAGAGAAACAGCTGTCTTCATGATGGCTGTTTTTGTTTAATGAAAATTGTAAAGCAATTCGTATATTTGAAAAAAACAAAAAATGGCAAATATAAACAAAGGAGTTTATACCGGAATAATTGAGAAAGATGCAGATGGTAATTATTTCTGTGGGGATTATTTATTAGATTATCAAATGGTTGAAAAAGATTTTAAATTGGGAGATGAAATAAATATTAAAACCGTAATTGCAAATCCAAGTGACAGGAGCTACAATCAATACCCAAAAAAATCTAGAAGTTTCTTTTTGGCAAATGATAAAAAGTAATTAAAAACTATTCTATTACCAACAATTCCATGATGAACTGGGAACAACTTTTATCATTAAGACGTCAGGGTGACACAAGCAAACGTCTTAGAATAGAACAAGACGAAACCCGCTTGGGCTTTGATGTAGATTATGATCGCATTATTTTTTCGTCAGCTTTTAGAAGTCTGCAAGACAAAACACAAGTGATACCCTTATCCAAAACCGATTTTGTACACACCCGACTCACGCACAGTTTGGAGGTTTCGGTTGTGGGGCGCTCTTTAGGTAGATTGGTTGGGAAACAAATTATCGAAAAACACCCTCATTTACAAGAAGTTCATGGGTATCATGCGAATGATTTTGGGGCCATTGTAGCGGCAGCATCTCTGGCTCACGACATTGGAAATCCACCTTTTGGTCATTCAGGTGAAAAAGCCATTGGCGAGTATTTTTCTGTTGGAAAAGGGATGAAATATAAAGACCAACTTACCGATAAAGAATGGCAAGATTTGATTGATTTTGAAGGAAATGCCAACGGATTTTCAGTAGTTACAAGTTCTAGACCCGGAATTGAAGGTAGTATTCGTCTTACGTATGCTGTTTTAGGAGCTTTTATGAAATATCCAAAAGAAAGTTTACCTAAAAAACCTACTAAAAATATTGCCGATAAAAAATTTGGTTTTTTTCAAAATGACAAACAATTTTTCCAAGAAGTAGCTGCTGAGTTGGGATTGATTTCTAATAAATCAGGAAATGACATCGGATTTGAAAGACATCCTTTGGCTTATTTAGTTGAGGCTGCAGATGATATTTGCTATACTATTATCGACTTTGAAGACGGAATAAATTTGGGACTTGTTTCTGAAGATTATGCGTTGGAATATTTAATAAAATTGGTCAAAAACACCATTGATACTGCTAAATATCAAACACTTACAAGCAAAGAAGATAGAATTAGTTACCTGCGTGCGTTGGCTATTGGCAACTTAATTCAAGATGCCGTTAGTATTTTTATGGCAAATGAAGACTTAATCATGAAAGGTGAATTTCCTTTTGCCTTGATGGATAAAAGTAAGTACAAAGCACAAATGGACGATATTATTGAAATAAGTGTCAACAACATTTATCAAAGTAGAGAAGTCCTAGAAAAAGAGCTTACAGGCTATCAAATCATCAATAATTTGTTGGATAAAATCATCACCGCTTACATCAATAATTTAGACGATAAAGCTACTAATTACGACAAAGTTTTAGTCAAAATTTTACCCGAAAAACATCAGTTAGAAAAAAAATCAACCTATGATCGATTGATGCACATTTGTCATTTTGTTTCGATGTTAACCGACGGAAAAGCAGTATTGTACAACCAAATTATTTCGTCATATTAATTTGATTCATCAAGCGCATTCCAGCCTCTGGCTTTTAACGGAATTTTGGTATTTGCTCTAGAAATTAAGTGAATTCCTTCGCTTTCTTGAACCATGTGACCAATAACAGTAAAGTTTGGATTGCCTTTTATTTTATCAAAATCGTCCATTTTAATAGTAAAAAGCAATTCATAATCTTCGCCCCCGTTAATAGCTACGGTTGTGCTGTCAATATTGAATTCTTCGCAAACGTTTATAAACTGCGGATCAACCGGAATTTTTTCTTCATACAAATTGCATCCAACCTTTGATTGTTTGCAAATATGAATAATTTCAGACGACAACCCGTCAGAAATGTCAATCATTGCAGTAGGTTGTAATTCCAATTTTTCTAATAATTCCTTGATGTCATGACGTGCTTCGGGCTTCAATTGACGTTCAATTAAATAAGAATACGCATCTAAATCGGGTTGGTTATTTGGGTTCACCTGAAACACTTGTTTCTCACGTTCCAAAACCTGTAAACCCATGTATGCCGAACCTAAATCGCCAGAAACAACTAGTAAATCGGTTTCTTTCGCCCCATTTCTATAAATAATATCTTCCTCATTTGCCTCGCCAATGGCAGTAATTGAAATAATTAATCCCTTTTGAGATGAGGTAGTATCGCCACCAATTACATCAACATTATAAAATTTGGCTGCATGATTCATTCCTTCAAACAATTCTTCCAACGCTTCTAAAGGAAAACGATTAGAAACCGCCACAGATACTGTAATCTGAGTCGCTTTGGCATTCATGGCACAAATATCAGATACATTTACCACAACGGCCTTGTAACCTAAATGTTTTAAAGGCATATAAGTCAAGTCAAAATGAACGCCTTCAATCAATAAATCGGTAGAAACTACTACTTTTTTCGACCCAAAATCCAACACGGCGCCATCATCTCCAATACTTTTAATGGTTGACGCATTTTTTACATCAAAATTTTTAGTCAAATGGTCAATCAAACCAAATTCGCCAAGTTGCGAAAGCGAAGTTCGTTGCGGGGTTTTATCTTCTATCATGTTATTGTATCAAGTTTTGAAGTGTCAAAGGTACGAAGATTTATATCTCTTATTTCTGATTTTTAAAAACAAAAAACCCGATAATTTTATTCGTTGGTTTTACTTATTTTAGAAGTAGTTTTTAGATTGTAATAGATTTCTAACGCTTAATTTGGGTAAAAAGTAATTCGAAATTCGTATTTGATAATAAGTAATTCTCAATTCACAATTTTCATTTGGGCGCCTAATCCGCCCTCCATTCCCGCTTTTTTTGTTTTTGGCTTGCCCATGCAGCAACCGCCCAAGGGGCAATGCCACCAAGCAAAAAAGAGCTCCATTCAGGTCGGGGCGCGGGTACACGTTTCATAACCAATAATCCCACACATACTCCATCTCGTTGCTAAACTCTTTTACCTATTTTTTGTTTTTTTCTATTTTATACTTCTTTCTATTATTTAATTACTTTTCCCCTGGTTAGTGCGAGCGTCTTGCTCCTACCCATTCCATTTTTGTTTACTCTTTGTTTAACTATTATTATCTATTTTTACATACTTTTGTTTGTGGGCACGAGCTAGAATATCACGCTAGCATTTGAAAATAAACTTTAAAACAAATAATATAACCTCAAATAAAAAAAATGAAAAAGTATTTAATTATCGCAGCAATAGTAATATGTATAATTTTAAATAGTTGTAAAAAAATAAAGCCTCAACCAATTAAATTAGTAAAGCTAAATACTCAGAAGCTACTAATGCCTGGGGATTGGTTAAGTGATAAAGATTCTCTATCTGGCATAAGTATTCGAGAAAATAAAATGGCTTTTTTTAAGAATATGGAGTTTAAATCTGAAGATATTTATGAATATAAACTCATTGATTCAATTTATAAATTCTCTGATTCAGAGAATATTGTTGGAGAATATATACTAGCCAAAGATTTTAAAGATACGATATACTATCAAATAATTAGTAAATCTAAATATAGCTTAGTTTTAAAAGTTAACAAACAAGTAAAAACTTTTAACCTCAAAAAACAAAGCTAATTAACCTCCACGAAAACTCATTATAAAATGCTCTACAAAGCTTCACCACTTTGCGGAATATTTAGTCATACAAGCAGATGCAAAGTCACGGAGATTTCCTCCTCTTATTTTTTAAAACAAAAACCCAATAACTTTCGTTATTGGGTTTCTTTATATTTTCTAATTCCCTTTCAGGGGTTAGGGGGCTTTAGTCATTCAACTTCAATACCGCCATAAACGCTTCTTGCGGTATCTCTACATTCCCCACTTGTCGCATACGTTTCTTACCTTTTTTCTGTTTTTCCAATAATTTACGCTTACGCGAAATATCACCTCCGTAACATTTTGCCGTTACATCTTTTCGCAATGCTTTGATCGTTTCACGAGCAATGATTTTAGCTCCAATAGCTGCCTGAATCGGAATATCAAACTGCTGTCTCGGAATCAATTCTCGTAATTTTTCGGTCATTTTTTTACCAATATTGTACGCGTTGTCTTCGTGAATCAATGCCGAAAGCGCATCTACAGTTTGCGCATTCAAGAGCACATCTAATTTCACTAATTTTGACGTTCGCATCCCGATTGGAGTATAATCAAACGACGCATATCCTTTAGAAACCGTTTTCAAACGATCATAAAAATCAAATACAATTTCGGCCAACGGCATATCAAAATTCAACTCCACTCGTTCCGTTGTCAAATAGGTTTGGTTGGTTATCTGTCCGCGTTTTTCAATACACAAACTCATCACGTTACCCACAAAATCAGCTTTGGTAATGATGGTTGCTTTGATATAGGGTTCTTCCACACGATCCAATTTTGATGGCTCTGGCAAGTCGGAAGGGTTGTTTACCACAAACGCAATTTCAGGTTCTTTTTTGGTGTAAGCCAAATACGAAACGTTCGGTACAGTTGTAATTACGGTCATGTCAAACTCACGTTCCAGTCGCTCTTGGATAATCTCCATGTGCAACATTCCCAAGAATCCACAACGAAAACCAAACCCTAAAGCCGCCGAACTTTCTGCCACAAATACCAACGACGCATCGTTCAATTGAAGTTTTTCCATTGAGGCGCGCAAGTCTTCATAATCCTCGGTATCAACAGGATAAATTCCAGCAAAAACCATCGGTTTCACATCCTCAAAACCCGTAATCATATTGGTTGTTGGCGTTTTAGCATCGGTAATCGTGTCACCCACTTTTACTTCTTTCGCTTCTTTAATTCCCGAAATCAAATACCCAACATCTCCAGCCGAAATCACATTTTTTGGCACCTGATTCAATTTCAATGTTCCGACTTCATCTGCAAAATATTCATTGCCAGTAGCCATGAATTTTATCTTTTGCCCTTTGCGGATTTCGCCATTTTTTACTCTAAAAATAACTTCAATTCCTCTAAAAGGATTGTAATGTGAGTCAAAAATCAAGGCTTGCAACGGTTCGTCGATAATTCCTTTTGGAGCCGGAATTTTCTCAATAATAGCCGCCAAAATATTTTCAACACCAAAACCAGTTTTACCAGAAGCGTGAATAATATCTTCCAGTTTACAGCCCAATAAATCAATGATATCATCACTAACCTCTTCAGGATTTGCACTTGGTAAATCTACTTTGTTCAAAACCGGAATAATTTCCAAGTCGTTTTCCAAAGCCAAATACAAATTAGAAATCGTTTGTGCCTGAATACTTTGCGCCGCATCAACAATCAACAAAGCGCCTTCACAAGCTGCAATCGAACGAGAAACTTCATACGAAAAATCCACATGCCCAGGCGTGTCAATCAAATTTAAGACATACTCTTCGCCTTTGTACGTATATTCCATCTGAATCGCATGACTTTTAATCGTAATACCACGCTCACGCTCCAAGTCCATGTTATCCAACAATTGTGCCTTTTCTTCACGAGCCGTAACGGTTTGCGTAGCACCAAGAAGTCGGTCGGCAAGCGTACTTTTTCCGTGATCAATGTGGGCAATAATGCAAAAATTTCTAATATGTTTCATAGTATTGTCTATCTTTTTTTGGGCGTGCCGGCAGAAAAAGCCGTCGGGCTATCCGTTACAATCTTTTGGTTAAAAAAAACCAAAAGGATTTCCACTTCTATCCCTCACGCAATCCCGAATATAGGAGATTTATCTGCAAATATAAACCAAAGTTTTGATTTATAAGTCTGAAATAGGAATCCTTAAACTTGAAACCAACAAAATTTTGTATTTTTGCAAAAAAATTACCACAATGCCCAAAATAGGCAACATCATATTACCCGATTTTCCACTTTTACTTGCGCCCATGGAAGACGTAAGCGACCCACCATTTCGTAGGTTGTGCAAACTTCATGGAGCTGATTTAATGTACTCCGAATTCATCTCTTCAGAGGGGCTGATTCGTGATGCCATTAAAAGCAGAATGAAACTTGATATCTTTGACTATGAACGTCCCGTTGGTATTCAAATTTTTGGTGGTGATGAAGACGCCATGGAGCAGTCAGCCCGAATTGTAGATGCTGTTCAGCCCGATTTGGTGGACATCAATTTTGGTTGCCCTGTCAAAAAAGTAGTTTGCAAAGGAGCAGGAGCAGGAGTGCTTAAAGACGTCGATTTAATGATTCGATTGACCCAATCGGTTATCAAAGGAACCAATCTTCCGGTAACGGTAAAAACCCGTTTAGGATGGGACGAAAACTCCATCAATATTGATGAAGTTGCCGAGCGTTTGCAAGATATTGGCGTGCAAGCTTTAACGGTTCACGCAAGAACTCGAGCTCAAATGTACAAAGGTCACTCCGATTGGTCGCACATTGAACGTGTGAAAAATAATCCTAGAATTACGATGCCCATTTTTGGCAACGGAGATATTGATTCGCCCGAAAAAGCATTGGAATATAAAAATAAATTTGGTCTCGACGGCATGATGATTGGTCGTGCTGCCATTGGTTATCCTTGGATTTTTAATGAAATAAAACATTTTTTTGCTACGGGTGAAAAATTAGCAGCGCCTACCATGCACGACCGAATTGAAGCCGCTCGAAATCACTTAACCTGGTCAATGGACTGGAAAGGAGAACGTTTGGGAATTGTAGAAATGCGTCGTCATTATACCAATTATTTCAAAGGAATTGCCAATTTCAAAGAACATCGTTTGCAGTTAGTAACCATCGACGAAGCCGAAGGGTTATTCACATTGTTGGATGAAATTGCAGACGTGTATGCCGACTACCAGCTATCCATTTGACGAAAGTCTAATCTAATAATTTTTTAGTTACTCTACTACTGGCAATCCAACTGGCAACAAAGCCCAAAAGGGTAATGGTGAAAAATACTATCAACACATTTTGAGCAGAAAAAACCACCGGATAAGCAAGTGTTTCTGTAATCATGATCAGTTGAAATTGTTGCTGAATGACAACCACGATGATGCCTAAAACGAGTCCGATTAATCCTCCAAAAACAGAAAGTAACGTTCCTTGAAGAAGGAATATTTTTCGCAAATGAGTTATTTCTGTGCCTAAATTATAGAGTGTTTTTAGATTTGATTTTTTGTCCAAAATCATCATAATTAGTGCGCCAATCAAGTTGAATAACGCAATGATTATCACCAAAGTAAAGATTAAATAAATGGCAATATTTTCGGTATTGAGCATTTTGTGTAAGGTTTCATTTAGCTCTTCTCTTGTTTTTACTGTTATCTTTTCATTCGACCCAGAAAAAACGACATTCAATTGAGAAATAATAGCTTTTTCATCACTATTCGGATTTGTTTTTATCTCAATTCCAGAGATTTGATTGGGCCTGTAACCCAAAATCTCTTGCGTTAGTCCAAGATCAGCAAAGACATATTTGGCATCCAATTCGTCATTAATAGCATAAATTCCAACAGGGACAAGCACTGCTTTTGTAAAAGCATCATCGGCAGAATTGATAGCTCCTTTGCCAGGTTTTGGCGCAAAAACTTCAAAAAGATTGTTGTAATCAAAAAGCCCTAAAGATAATTTATTGGAAATTCCGTTGCCAATAACCACTTCGTCGGAATTGGGCGTTAACCAATTTCCATTAAATAAATTTTGTGACGATTTGTTGGTTTTTTTATAATTTCCATCAACACCTTTTAGTAGAGAAACTTGTTCTTTTCCTTTGAATAAAAACAAAACGCGTTCTTCCAACACCTTACTATAACTAATAACATTGGGTATTTTAGCTAATTCAATTTCTTGTTTTTTCGAAATTAAAAAGGATTTTCCTTTGGATGGTATTATCTTAAAATCTGGGTCAAAGTCATTCGAAAAAGAAAGACTAAATTCTTTCAATCCGCCAAAAACCGATAATACAATAAAAAGCGCCATGGCACCCACAATGATTCCGCCAGAAGCAATTCGGGTAATAATATTGATAGCATTGTTTTTACTTTTGCTAAAAATATATCTTTTGGCTATGTAAAGCGGAAAATTCACTTATGATTTTTTACGTTTTTCTAGTAAATCCGGATTTTCAATTGGGTTTTCTTTTCCAGAAAGGGCATTGTCTATTTTTTCAATATAATCTAATGAATCGTCAATGTAAAAAGACAAATTGGGTACTTTTCTTAGTTGTAATTTTACTCTTTGCGACAAATCATGTTTTATTAAAGGCATGTTCGACTTCACGGCTTCAAGAATTTCAACGGCTCTGTCTTGAGGAAAAACACTCAAATACACCCTTGCAACACCCAAATCTGTAGTGACAACCACTTTAGAAACCGAAATCACCAAATTGGTAAGACCGTTTTTACGCACTTCCCCTTGAAGAATATCAACTAAATCATTTTGTAAAACACTCCCTATTTTTTTTTGTCTGTTCGTTTCCATTTTGCAAAAATACAATTTTTTAAACGTATCATAAAGTAAAGACCCAAAGTTTAATTTTTTTGTACTTTTACCAAACGATTATTAATTTTAAATGGATTTGGAATGCGAAAAATTGAACATATTGGAATTGCCGTAAAAAGTTTGGAGACCTCCAATTTAGTTTTCGAAAAATTATTTGGAGCCCCCGCTTACAAACAAGAAGAAGTCGAATCAGAAGGGGTAAAGACGTCTTTTTTTATGAACGGACCCAATAAAATAGAACTTTTGGAAGCCACTAATCCAGAAAGTCCGATTGCCAAATTTTTAGAAAAAAAAGGGGAAGGCATTCACCATATTGCTTTTGATGTGGAAGATATAGCATCAGAAATCATCCGATTGAAGAGCGAAGGTTTTATTGTGTTAAATGACCAACCTAAACAGGGCGCCGACAACAAACTGGTTATTTTTTTGCATCCAAAATCAACAAACGGGGTGTTAATTGAGCTTTGTCAAGAAATAAAACAAATTGATATTTAGAAAGTTAGCTTAAATTTTTTATTCGAATAAAAAATACTTGCAAAAAATTAAAAATAGTAGTAATATTGCATCCTCTTAACCGGTCCTATAGCTCAGTTGGTTAGAGCACCTGACTCATAATCAGGTGGTCCCTGGTTCGAGCCCAGGTGGGACCACAACAAAACCCTTGTAAGTATCAGTATTTACAAGGGTTTCTTATTAAAAAGTTGAGCAAAACCGAATGCTAAAAATTTTTATACCGTTATTTTCTGGGGATTTTATTCACTTTATTGTATCACGAGATTATCAAAACTCTTTATTAGGTTACATTTTGAGGATTTAAAAAATTATTCAGTCGCAAAAATATCTACTTAAATTTTTAAAAACAATCCCTTTTTTTAAAATAAAATAGACCTCCAAATTTTTAAATTCAAAGGTCTATCTTTTTTATTTTATGTGCTTTTTTCTAATTCTTTAAATATTTTTCTAAGAATTGATCTTGTTCCCATAACAAATGTAAAATGTTTTCTTTGGCAACATAACCGTGGCTTTCTTTTGGTAAAATCACCAATCTTGCTGGTCCACCTAATCCTTTTAATGATTGAAAATAGCGCTCCGATTGTAGTGTAAAAGTTCCAGGGTTATTATCAGCTTCACCGTGAACTAATAGTAAAGGTGTTTTCATTTTTTCGGCATTCATAAATGGCGACATTACGTTGTAAACTCCAGGAACATCCCAGTAATTACGCTGCTCACTTTGGAATCCAAATGGTGTTAACGTCCTGTTGTATGCACCACTTCTTGCAATTCCACAAGCAAATAAATTAGAATGTGTTAATAAGTTTGCCGTCATAAAAGCACCATAAGAATGACCACCAATGGCTACTTTTTTACGGTTAATATATCCTAATTTGTCAACGGCATCAATGGCTGCTTCTGCATTAGCAACTAATTGTGGAATAAAAGTATCATTTGGTTCTGTTGTTCCTTCACCAATAATTGGAAAAGCAGCGTCGTCTAAAACGGCATAACCTTTGGTTACCCAATATACAAACGAACCATAGTTTGGAAACGTAAATTCGTTAGGGTTTTTGTCACTTTGTCCTGCCGAATTTTTGTCTTTGTATTCTGCTGGATACGCCCAAATTAATAAAGGCAATTTTTCTTTTTTTGTTTTGTCATAACCTGCTGGTAAATATAATGTTCCAGAGAGTTCAACACCATCATTTCTATTGTATTTAATCACTTCTTTATAAACGTTTTTAATGCTTTCGAATGGGTTTTTGAAATCGGTTATTGGTGTTAATTTGTTTTTCGATTTGATGTTTCTGAAATAGTAATTTGGATATTCATTTTTAGACTGAATCATCACTAAAACTTCACCTTTCTTGAAATCTTCAATTGATTGTAAATCTTCTTTTTTGTCTTTCATGTTAGAAGTGTACAGTCTCGTTTTCTTCAAAGTATTGAAATCGTAATCATCAATAAAAGGAAATTGTCCGTCTTTAGTGTTGCCATCGCCAATTAAAAATCCTTTGTTGTTTTCTACTGCAATTACATATCTTCCAAATTCGTTCTTTTTCATCTCGAAATTTCCAGGATCTGAGTACATGTCTTGCGAATTTCTGTCTTCAATAATTTTTGGAGCAATCGCTAAATTTGAAGGGTTGAATAAATATGCTTTCGTGTTTCTGGTGTCGTACCAAGAATCAGCAACGATAGCAATGTTTTCGTTTGCCCACATGATGCCTTCATAACGTTGTTGGGTTTTGATTAAGCTTGTTGGATTTGATGAAAATGGCGCTTCCCATAAAAACACTTCGTCTCTAAAATCCACTTTTACGGCTTGGTCTCCACCATCTAGAGCTTCAACAAAATATAAAGTAGCTGGTTTGTCAGCTCTCCAACCCATGCTTCTTTTTCCTTTTCTTACCGATGAAAATCCTTTAGACATAATCTCGGTTAATGGCACTTCATTTACTACTTTTACTTCTCTACCATTAGCATCATAAACCGTACTTTTTTGAGGAAAACGGCTCATTGGAACAATATATGAATAGGGTTTTTGAATGGTAGTCAACATCAAATAATTACCATCTGGAGAAAAACTTTCACCCGCATAAATGTCAGCTGTTTTAAATAAAGTAGTGCTTCCAGAAAGCGAAACTTTATACAATTCAGATGTTACTAAAGCATCAAAATTAGCTTCGTCTGTTTTGTTTTTTAATAAATCTTGATAGGTTCTATTTTGTGATTTTGAACCATCACTTAAAGAAACAGTTGGTCCTTTTGGTAAATCTTTAACGCTATTAATTAAAGCCAAACGGTCTTTTGGAAGAACCTTTACCAAGAACGTTTCGTTATCTTTCATCCAATAGAACGGACTTCCTAAATTCGCATTCAAATTATCGGAAGTTAATTTTTTTGCGGTTGCAGTTGCTACATCAATTACCCAAAGTTCAACACCTTTACTGGTGGTATTGGTAAAAGCAATTTTCTTTTCGTTTGGCGACCATGAAATATTAGTAATTTTAGGGTTTTCTGGCAAACCTGTTACTTGAATTTCGGCTTTGTCACTAATTTTTCTAACTTTCAGATTTTTAAGGTACGTTACCGTACTTGAAATATTGGTTACGGGATTAATTCTCAAACCACCTAATTTCATTTCTTCTTGATTTAAATCATCAAGTGTTTTGTAAGTGTTTCGGTAGCTCAAAAGCATGTATTCTTTCTTAGTGTCCATGCTTACTGATGGCGCTCTTTCGTAATCTGCTAAGGCTAAAATCTCAGCGGAAGGTTTTTGATAGGTTGTATTTTCTTGTGCCGATGTATATAAAAAAGCACCCAAAAAAGCCACAAATGTTAATAATCTTAGTTTCATATTGTTGGTTTGAATAGTTAGTTGTAAAAATAATTTTTTACAATATAGAAATTCTAAATTATTTGTTAATTTTTTGTAGCTTTGTGTTTTGTGAATCACATTTCACCATTTTAAACAATCAAAATCCAAAAATCAACATCCCAATTTTATTATTCTCAAATTCCTCTCAAAATCAAACAACAACAAACACCAATTAATCATCAATAAATACCCGTAAATATAAACTAGATTAATTTACATGCTATTTTTTTAACACCGTCTTAATTTCTACAATCAGTTTTTTTGGTTAATTAACGTATATTTGGAGTTTCAAAATATACTGTTTTTATGAAAATGAACGCACCAAATAATGGGTCTTTCTCATTACAATTCCGTCTAATTTTTATAAAAACATAACCTTTAACACATGATGTAATGGATGTTGTAAAGTTTTTTAAATTTGGTTTTGTTGGGTTTTTGGGCTTGCTAATTGATTTTTGCGTCACCTGGATATTCAAAGAAAAACTGAAATTCAATAAATATATTTCCAATTCAATTGGCTTTTTGTTTGGAGTTACCAACAATTATTTTCTGAACAAATATTTTACTTTTCACAATTTAGATCAAAACATCAGTTCTCAATTTTTTAGTTTTGTTCTTATCGCACTCATCGGATTGTTATTTAGTACCACTATTATTTACGTTCTTCAAAAATATACAACTTTTAATTTTTATTTTTGCAAAGCCATTTCAGTTGGAATCGTATTTTTTTGGAATTTTTTTGCTAATAGTTTTTACACCTTTTAATCATGATTTTTAAAAATAAAATAGCGTCTATTATTGTTTTATCCACAATAATAAGATGTTTTGTTGCACTAACAATTGGACTTGGAAATGACGAAGTATATTATGTGGAATATGCGCAACATTTGCAATGGAATTATTTTGACCATCCTCCATTGGTGGCCTTATTGATTAGGTTATCGACCTTCAATTTATACTTTTTGCAAGACTTTTTTATCAGACTTGGACCTATACTTTTGGCTGCAGCCAATACGTATTTAATTTATAAAATCGCCAAAAAAATAAAAGGAGAAAATGCCGGGATTTTTGCAGCGTTATTATTTACGGCTTCTATTTATTCCAGTATCATTTCGGGAGTATTTATTTTGCCAGACTCGTCGCAACTTTTCTTTTGGATTTGCAGTGTGTATTGTTTAATAAACCTACTTTTCGACACAAAATCAGTCAACAGAAACTTACTTTTGTTTGGTTTCTTTACAGGTTTGTGCATCATGAGTAAGGTTCATGGCGTCTTTTTATGGTTCGGTTTCGGATTATTTATTCTAATATATCAAAGGCAGTTACTTAAAAACCCCTTTTTGTACTTATCTGTTTTAATTTCGTTAGTAATAATATCGCCCATTCTTTTTTGGAATATCGATAATGATTTTATAACCTATAAATTTCACAGCGAACGTGTTACCATAAACGGAGGCATCAATATTGATAGTTTTATTCGAGAATTTTTTGGAGGATTTTTTTATAACAATCCCATAAATTATGTGTTATTGATCATTTCTTTTTTTATGTTAAAAAGAAGCAGTCTTCACATTAATTATAAAAGAATATTGATATTATTAAGTGTGCCTTTAATCATCATTTTGTTGTTTACCTCCTTGTTTAGAGATACGTTGCCGCATTGGTCTGGTCCGGGTTACACTACGTTAATAATTTTGACGGCTTGTTGTTGTTCAGAATATTATTTTAAGTATAAAAAATGGGTACATGCAGCTGTGTATTTTACCTTATTTATATCAGTTGTTGGGGTAGGGGTTATCAATTATTTTCCGGGAACGTTAGGTCAAAAACAACAACACGAACTTGGTCGCGGCGATGCCACTTTAGATATGTATCAATGGGATTTCTTTAAATTAGAATTTGAAAAATTTCATAAAAGCAAAAACAAAACGGATGATTCCGAATTCATCATTAGTAATAAATGGTTTCCAGCATCACACATTGACAAATATATTGCACAGCCTTTGCATTTGAACTTTGTAGCCATCGGAAAATTGGAAGACATTCACACCTTTTATTGGTTAAACAAAGAAAGAAAACCAATTCTTAAAGGAGATAATGCGTATTTTTTCACGTTTTCTAATGACTTCAACAACCCAAATAGTTTTTACGAAAAGTCATTTGAAAAAATTATATTTCAAAAAACGATTATTCAATATCGATCTGGAAAACCAGTTAGGAAAATGTATATTTATTTACTAAAAAATTATAAAGATGGGAATGAGTTTTCAATCACAAAATCAAATTGATACTGATTGAAAACCAATTATTTAGTTGAAAGCCCATGCAATCGGCTAACATATTTTCCAATAACATCAAATTCTAAATTGATTTGTGTTCCAACTTTAAACGAATGAAAATTGGTGTGTTCATACGTATACGGAATGATAGCCACGCTAAATTGATTTGGTTTGGAATCTACAACCGTCAAACTTACTCCGTTTACAGTTACCGAACCTTTTTCTATAGTAATATTGTGTAAAGAAGCATCATATTCAAAGGTATACCGCCAGCTGCCTTGTGTTTCTTCAATGTAGGTGCAAACCCCCATTTGATCAACATGCCCTTGCACTATATGTCCGTCAAGTCGATCGCCCAGTTTCATGGCGCGTTCTAAATTTACCGAATCATTGATTTTCCAACTGCCAAGATTGGTTTTATTGATGGTCTCCTGAATGGCAGTAACGGTATAACAATCATTTTCAATGCCAACAATCGTTAAACAAACGCCATTGTGAGCGACACTTTGATCAATTTTAAGTTCGTTTGTTAGGGAAGAACTTACGGTTATATGCAGATTGTCTTGTTCTTTTTCTATGTTTTTTATTAATCCGAGGGTTTCAATTATTCCTGTAAACATTGTCGTTTTATTTTACTAAATTTGCAATTCAAAATTAGCAATAAAAGCACAACAAGCGATGAAAAAAGCAGAAAATATTATCGTAGGTATTTCTATCGGAGATTTAAACGGTATTGGAAGCGAAGTTATTTTAAAAACATTTGAAGATAATCGAATGATGGAGCTTTGTACCCCGGTTATTTTTGCTAATGTAAAAATCGTTTCTTTCATCAAAAAAAATCTAAATTCTGAAGCACCTTTGCATGGAATCGATAACTTGAACCAGCTTGTAAAAGGTAAAATCAATGTGCTAAATGTTTGGAGAGAAGGCGTCGATATTAATTTTGGCACTGCAGATGAGAATGTTGGAAAATATGCTATAAAATCATTTACAACAGCAACCAAAGCCTTAAAAGACGGATTAATTGATGTATTGGTTACGGCTCCAATAAATAAATTTAACATTCAATCAGAGGATTTTAAATTTCCAGGTCATACCGATTATTTGAATCAAGAACTAGAAGGAAATGCATTGATGTTGATGGTTCAAGACAATTTAAGAGTTGGATTACTTACAGATCATGTGCCGGTAAATCAAGTATCCTCTCATATTACAGAAAAATTGATAACTCAAAAAATAGAAACAATCAACCTTACGTTGAAGCAAGATTTTGGGATAAATAAACCAAAAATCGCTTTATTAGGTTTAAATCCGCATTCTGGAGATCACGGCGTTATTGGAAAAGAAGATCAAGACATCATGAAACCAACAGTAAAAAAGCTCTTTGAAAAAGGCATTCTTGTTTTCGGACCTTATGCTGCAGATGGTTTTTTTGGCAGTAGCCAATATGAAAAATATGATGCTGTTATTGCAAGTTATCATGACCAAGGGCTTATTCCTTTCAAAACACTTTCATTTGGAAACGGTGTAAATTATACGGCAGGTTTAGATAAAATAAGAACTTCGCCAGATCATGGAACCGCTTTTGAAATTTCAGGAAAAGGCTTGGCAGATTATAATTCGTTTAAAGAGGCAGTTTATCTTGCTATTGACATATATCACAAGAGAAATGAATACAAAGATTTGATAAAAAACCCTTTAAAAACAAAAGAAAAAGAGTTATTAACAAAAAAAGGTGCATAAGGCTTTTGAAATTACAATAATTTTATATCTTTGCACTCCCAAACTGGTTTTTTTGGTTTGGAAAAATTGAAAATCAGATGAAAGTAACAAATGAATTTTTAATTCCCTTTATCGGATTAAAGTTAGGTAAACATCATTTTGAATTTCAAATAAATAAAAAGTTCATTGAAGATTTTGATTATCATGAATTTGAAGATTGTGATATCAAAATAGCGATAGTTTTAGAAAAAAAGAGCACCCTTTTGGAACTCGATTTTAAACAAAAAGGAACCGTTCATGTTCCATGTGACTTGACTAACGAAATGTTTGATTTGCCTGTAAAAGCAAAATTACATTTGGTAGTTCAGTTTGGAGATGATTTTAATAATGATAATGAAGAGTTATTAATTTTGCCTCATGGAGAACACCAATTGGATGTTTCACAGTACATTTATGAAATGATTGTGTTGAGCGTTCCATTCAAAAGAGTCCATCCAGGAATCAAAGATGGTTCTTTAAATACAGAAGCGCTTGACAAATTAACGGAGTTATCATTCAAAGAAAAGAAGCAAAATAATATTAAACAAGAAGAAATTGACCCAAGATGGGACAAGTTAAAACAACTATTAACGGATAAATAATATAGTAAAATGGCACATCCTAAGAGAAAAATCTCCAAAACAAGAAGAGATAAAAGAAGAACACATTACAAAGCAACAGCTGCAACCATTGCAACTTGCCCAATAACAGGTGAGGCACATTTGTACCACAGAGCTTACTGGCATGAAGGCAAAATGTATTACAGAGGTCAAGTAGTTATTGACAAATCAGTAGTTGAAATTTAATATATTTTACTATTAAAATATAAACTCTCACTCATTTGTGAGAGTTTTTTGTTTTATTATTTTTCAAATTTTATTATTACTTAATTATTTTTTGTAATTTCAACCTCTCAAAAAAGCATTATTTTTTTGAGGTTTTTAAAACAATAACATGAATAAAATTACCGCAGCAATTACCGCAGTTGGAGGATATGTCCCAGATTTTGTACTATCTAATAAAGTACTAGAAACATTGGTTGACACCAATGATGAATGGATTTTAACAAGAACCGGTATCTCTGAAAGAAGATTGCTGAAAGAACCAGGCAAAGGAACTTCTTACCTTGCTATAAAAGCCGCTCAAGACTTAATTAAAAGAAAAAACATCAACCCAGCCGAAATAGATTTACTCATTATGGCAACCACAACACCCGACCTGCCCGTTGCAGCAACAGGGGTTTTTGTAGCTACTCAAATCGGTGCCGTTAACGCTTTCTCATTCGACCTTCAAGCAGCATGTTCTAGCTTCCTTTTCGGAATGTCAACGGCTGCAGCTTACATAGAATCAGGCAAGTACAAAAAAGTATTATTAATAGGTGCAGATAAAATGTCGTCAATCGTAGATTACACAGACAGAGCAACTTGTATCATCTTTGGCGATGGAGCAGGAGCGGCATTGTTTGAACCAAATCACGAAGGATTGGGCGTTCAAGATGAAATTTTAGTGTCTGATGGTATCGGTAGAGAATATCTAAAAATAGATGCTGGTGGATCGATTTTGCCGACTTCAAAAGATACCGTAGCAAATGGTCAACACTGTGTTCATCAAGACGGGAAAACCGTTTTTAAATATGCCGTTTCAGGTATGGCAGACGTTAGCGAGAAAATCATGCAACGCAACCATCTTGCAAATGTTGATGTAAATTGGTTGATAGCTCATCAGGCAAATAAAAGAATAATCGACGCTACAGCTTCCAGAATGGGAGTTGATGAAGATAAAGTATTAATTAATATTCAAAAATACGGAAATACAACTTCAGCAACCTTACCTTTGCTGTTAAGTGATTTTGAAAGTAAATTTAAAAAAGGTGACAATCTCATCTTTGCAGCCTTTGGTGGCGGATTTACATGGGGCTCTATTTATTTAAAATGGGCTTATTAAACGAAAGACAAATTAACTAAATAACAATAATTATGGATTTAAAAGAAATTCAAGCACTAATTAAATTTGTTGCAAACACAGGTGTAGCCGAAGTAAAACTTGAAACTGGCGATGTAAAAATTACCATTAAAACTACTTTAGAAAACGCAGCTCCAGAAGTAACTTATGTGCAACAAGCTCCTGCTCAAGTAGCAATCCCAGCTGCTACACAAACTCAAGTTACAGCAACTCCTGAAGCTCCTGCAGCAGACGATAATGCTAAATATGTAACCATAAAATCACCTATGATTGGTACTTTCTACAGAAAACCAGCTCCAGATAAAGCCGTGTTTACAGAAGTTGGAAGCACAATCCAAAAAGGAGATGTTCTTTGCGTTATTGAAGCTATGAAATTATTCAACGAAATCGAGGCTGAAATTTCAGGTAAAATCGTTAAAATTTTAGTTGACGATATGTCACCAGTTGAATTTGATCAACCATTATTTTTAGTTGATCCATCTTAATAAAGTTAGAAGTTAGAGGTTAGAAGTTAGAAGTTTTTCTATCTTCCAAATTGTCTAATTGACACAATGTCTAATTATCTAATTAAAAAAATATGTTTAAAAAAATACTAATTGCAAATAGAGGCGAAATAGCATTACGTGTTATTAGAACCTGCAAAGAAATGGGCATTAAAACTGTTGCGGTTTATTCAACAGCTGATGCCGAAAGCTTACACGTAAAATTTGCCGACGAAGCCGTTTGTATCGGGCCAGCTCCAAGTAATTTATCCTACTTGAAAATGTCCAATATCATTGCAGCAGCAGAAATTACCAATGCAGACGCTATTCATCCAGGTTACGGATTCCTTTCAGAAAATGCTAAATTTTCTAAAATTTGTCAAGAACACGGCATCAAATTTATTGGCGCATCGCCAGAAATGATTGATAGAATGGGCGACAAAGCTTCGGCTAAATCTACCATGAAAGCAGCAGGAGTGCCCTGTGTTCCTGGTTCTGAAGGAATTTTAGAATCTTTTGAACAAACCCAAACCTTAGCCAAAGAAATGGGCTATCCTGTAATGCTCAAAGCAACTGCAGGTGGTGGAGGTAAAGGAATGCGCGCCGTTTGGAAAGAAGATGAATTATTAAAAGCTTGGGAAAGCGCTCGTCAAGAAGCTGCAGCAGCATTCGGAAACGACGGTATGTACCTTGAAAAATTAATCGAAGAACCTCGCCATATTGAAATACAAGTTATTGGAGATTCGTATGGAAAAGCCTGTCACCTTTCAGAAAGAGATTGCTCAGTACAACGTCGTCACCAAAAACTTACCGAAGAAACACCATCGCCATTCATGACTGATGAACTTCGCAATAAAATGGGTGAAGCCGCAGTAAAAGCAGCCGAATACATTAAATATGAAGGCGCCGGAACGGTAGAATTTTTGGTTGACAAACACCGCAACTTCTACTTCATGGAAATGAACACACGTATCCAAGTAGAGCACCCAATAACCGAGCAAGTAATTGATTACGACCTTATTCGTGAGCAAATTATGGTAGCAGCCGGCATTCCAATTTCGGGTAAAAATTACTTCCCAAATTTGCACGCTATCGAATGCCGAATCAATGCCGAAGATCCGTACAACGATTTTCGTCCATCGCCAGGTAAAATTACCGTTTTGCACTCGCCAGGAGGTCACGGAGTACGACTGGATACGCACGTTTACGCAGGTTACACCATTCCGCCCAACTACGATTCGATGATTGCAAAACTCATCACAACGGCACAAACAAGAGAAGAAGCCATCAACAAAATGAAACGCGCCCTAGACGAGTTTTATATAGAAGGCATCAAAACCACCATACCGTTCCACAGACAATTGATGGACGAACCCGATTATGTGGCAGGAAACTACACCACAAAATTCATGGAATCATTCAAAATGAAAGATAAAGAATAATACAAAAACCGCTTTTAGAAGCGGTTTTTTTTTGCGCACAACTTCCAACTTCACACTGTTTTTTATCATTTGGGCATGCCCTTGTTGCAGACAATTCACAAACCAAAAGTTCGTATATCTTAGCAACAAGGTCGGGCTTTCGGCTGTATCTTTTTCTTGCCCCAAACCAGCACAGCCGCACGGGGGCAAGAAAAAGGATGCCGCCTCTATCCCTCATGCGCGTTTACGGTAGATAGTTTAATAAGGTTAATATGTTTGTGGGGATTATTAGGTTTATGGGGTTCCAACCTTGAAAGGGTTTTTACTAACAAACAAAATGTCTTGAAAAAATGAGGATGAGTGCTTCTAATTTTAAAAAAGCATAAAATATTTTGGTATTTTGTGTCGTTTATTTTCTCTTGGTTGCAAAAAATTCCTTCATCAGTTGTGCACATTCATTGGCTAAAACACCAGAAACCACTTCGGTTTTTGGATGGAGTTGCGTGCCTAGTTTGGTATAGCCTCTTTGGTCGTCGGTGGCGCCATACACAATTTTTGAAATCTGACTCCAATAAAGCGCGCCTGCGCACATTTGGCACGGTTCTAAGGTTACGTACAAAGTGCAATTTTTGAGGTATTTGCCACCCAAAAAATTGGCTGCTGCCGTGATGGATTGCATTTCGGCATGCGCCGTAACATCGTGCAAAAGTTCGGTTAAATTGTGGCTTTTGGCAATTATTTTATTTTCGATTACAACAATGGCCCCAACGGGAATTTCGCCTTTTTCAAAAGCAATTTCAGCTTCTTGAAGGGCTTTTTTCATAAAATACTCGTCGGTGAATAGGTTTTCCATGAAGCAAAAATACGATATTCATTGTTAATACTTTGTGGGTATAATTACAATTATTCATTACCCATTTTCAATTATCCATTTTCAATTATTAATTGTAAATACCGTAACTTTGCTTTTTTAATTCACATGAAAAGCAACCTTCTTCAATATATCAATTCTCCTTCTGATTTAAGAAAATTGGAAACCACTCAATTGCCAGCTCTAGCTGCGGAATTGCGGAAGTTTATCATCAATATTGTTGCCACTAAAGAAGGTCACCTTGGCGCAAGTTTGGGTGTGGTCGAGCTCACCATTGCGTTGCATTATGTGTTTAATACGCCCAATGATTTATTGGTTTGGGATGTTGGCCATCAGGCGTATGGGCATAAAATTCTTACGGGCAGAAGAGAAGTTTTTGCAACCAACAGACAATTAAACGGTATTTCTGGTTTTCCAAAACGATCAGAAAGTAACTATGATTCTTTTGGAGTTGGTCACTCGTCCACTTCTATTTCTGCGGCTTTAGGGATGGCTATGGCGTCCAAACTTCAGGGTATTGATAAACAACATATTGCAGTTATTGGCGATGCCTCTATTGCAAGCGGTATGGCGTTTGAAGGATTGAATCATGCGGGCGTTTCGGATGCTAATTTATTGGTAATTTTAAATGATAATGCCATAGGAATTGACCCGAGTGTTGGCGCTTTGAAAAATTATTTAACCTCGGTTAAAGAAGGGAAAAACCCACGCCAAAACAACATGATTAAGTCACTCAATTTTGACTATTCTGGACCTATTGATGGACATGATATACCCGCATTAATCGCCGAATTAAAGCGGTTGCAAAAAACGAAAGGCCCTAAATTTCTTCATATAATTACCACCAAAGGAAAAGGTTTATTGCAGGCAGAAAACGATCAAGTAACCTATCATGCACCAGGAAAATTTGATGCACAAACTGGCGAAATATATTTAAAAAACGATGAAAATATTCCGCCAAAATTTCAAGATGTATTTGGTTTAACATTGCTTGAATTAGCCACTTCAAACCCTAAAATTATTGGAATAACTCCGGCAATGCCCTCTGGGAGTTCGTTAAAGTTCATGATGGATGCTTTTCCCAATCGTGCTTTTGATGTGGGAATTGCAGAGCAACACGCCGTTACATTGGCAGCCGGAATGGCAACGCAAGGAATGGTGGTTTTTTGCGCCATTTATTCTACTTTTTTACAACGTGCCTATGATCAAGTAATTCATGATGTTGCCTTACAAAATTTACCCGTTATTTTTTGTATTGATAGAGCAGGATTGGTTGGCGAAGACGGCGCTACCCATCACGGAGTGTTTGATTTAGCTTATTTGCGATGTATTCCGAACCTGATTATTTATGCTCCAAAAGATGAAATTGCCCTCAGAAATATCTTGTACACAGCATCACTTGGGCTTAATCATCCCATAGCCATTCGTTATCCAAGAGGCAGAGGAAGTATTGTTAACTGGCAACAGCCGTTTGAAAAAATAGAAATTGGCAAGGCAAATCAATTAAAAAGCGGATCTAAAATTGCCGTTTTATCAACAGGTTTTATTGGTAAAAATGTTACTCTTGCACTTGAAAAAACGGAAAACGCATCTTTGTTTTCGCACTTTGATTTTGGTTTTATAAAACCGTTAGATGAGGTCAGTTTACATGCTATTTTTGAACAATATGATGCAATTATAACCCTAGAAGACGGTGTTATTTCTGGCGGATTTGGTAGTGGTATTGCTGAATTTTCAAAACAAAACCAGTATGCAACTCCTATTAGAATGCTGGGTGTGCCCGATGCTTTTATCGATCAAGGCACCATAGAGCAACAACAACAAATGTGCGGCATTGATGTTGTGAGTTTGCAAATGTTGTTTTCTTCTTATTAATTATTATAGAAAGAATATTAAAAAAACATTGGATATTACAAAAATATAATGGATTAAATTTATAGAAGTGTGTAACCAATACATTAGCATTTAGATTATTAAAAACTAATTTTAGCTTTTTACTTTTCGATTTTGTGACCAAAAGGATTGGGCATTTTCCCAGCCTTATTCCCGTTTTTCGCTACAATCTTTTTGTTTTTGAAAAAAAAACAAAAAGGATTTCCGCTGCACCCGGGGGTAAGCCTCCAACTATTGGCATTTTCCAAACTTTTGGGATTTTTTGAATATCCTACTATTTTACTTATTTTTGATGAAAATAAATAAAAACAAATATTGTTTTAAAGTTATTTGCAAAAAAAGAATAAAGAAGCAAATACTTTACTGTTTTCTATAGTTAGCAGCTATTTTTGCTCATCTAAAACTTAAATATTCTTTAAGAAAATGAATTACTCTAAAATTGCAAAACAATTAATTGAATTAAAAAATGCGGACTTAATGTTTAGAGAAAAACTCATTAAGAAAAAAAAACTCTCTGAAGGTTACAACCATGAAATGGAAAATCTTCACATTCATCACGCAGAACTACTAAATGAAATAATTGATATAATTGGTTTTCCTACAATTGAGAAAGTTGGAATTGAAGCAAGTGAATCGGCTTGGTTAATCATTCAACATGCTATAAGTAAACCTGATTTTATGAAAAAATGTTTGAACCTTTTAGAGAATATAATTGTTGAGAACAAAGCTTACGAAAAAAAATTAGCACACCTAACGGATAGAATAGCTGTGCTAGAAGGAAAGCCTCAATTATATGGTACTCAATTCGATTGGGATAAAAATGGAGAATTAAGTCCCAATACTTCTGATGATTTTTTGAAAGTTAACGCTCGAAGATTAAAAATTGGGCTTAATACACTTGAAGAACAAACAATAATTATGAGAAAACGAGCAAAAAAAGAAAATCAATCTTTTCCAACAAATTTTAATGAAAGAGAGAATGAAATCTATATTTGGAAGAAAAAAGTGGGTTGGATAAAATAAAACACGCAACCCAACTCTACTTCGTGCCCACAATCAGTAGTAAGTTAAAAATAGATAAAAATGGACAAACAAAGAGTAAATATAATTGAGATTGGCACGAGCATGACGCTCGCGCTAGCGGGGGGGGTGAGGGAGCTACCAGATGTACATTAATAATTTGAATAACTTAATTAAGTAAAATGAGTAGAGAAATATTTGATGAAAGAAAAGCTGATTTAGTAAATCTAATAAAAGTTAGTTTAGTGACAACATACATTTCTGAACAAGATAGAACATCTTTAATGAGACTTTTAGAGTTGCTCAATCAGTATTCATTTGAAAATAGATTGTATAAAAAAGGATTACTGTCTCATACGATTATTGACAGTTTGGAGTTAGATTATTCATTAGGAGAAAAATTTATAAAATTTGACAATGATATAAAATAAAGTTGCTGCTAAGACGGAAGCAGGTGCTTACGATGGTGTGTCTTGTCATGAAATAGGTTTACATTTTTGTGTGAACTTATTTCAGGACAAGACAGTTGGTTATAGAGATGTTTTTCAATTTTGCGTTTTCACAAAAAGTCAACTGAAAAACTAAATGTCAAGTATAGCCCCGATAGAGCCGATATCCTCCTGAAGTCCCGTAGGGCGAAGGAGATAAAGGCGAAAGCGGGACGTGTTTAGATTGAAAAGTAAAATGGGTGCTTCAAAAAAAGTTAAACGATTTCTAAAGCGTTTTGAATCGTTTTGTACACTTTTTGCAATTGTTGGTCGGTGATGATATAGGGCGGTAGAATGTAAACGGTACTTCCGACAGGTCTTAAAATGACGCCGTTTTGAATGAAAAATTGGTAGAGTTTATTGCGCAAGTTGCCATAATATCCTTCTTTTGAGTCAGTTTTTATGTCGAGGGCAAAAATAACGCCCAAAACGCGCGTGTTTGCTACTTTTGGATGTGATTGAATGAGCGATTGGAACTGCAAATGCGATTGGTGAACTCTTTTGATGTGTTGTTGGATAGCTTCGGTTTGCAACAATGAAATGCTTGCTAGGGCTGCAGCACAACCAGTTGGGTTGGCGGTAAAAGTGTGCCCATGAAAAAAAGCTTTGTTGGTGTCGTCGCTATAAAATCCGTCAAAAATTTGTTGGGTAAATGTGGTAATTGCCATCGGAATCGTACCGCCCGTGAGTGCTTTTGAGAGGCACAACATATCGGGTTTTTGGGTCAGATGATCACAAGCAAATGTTTTTCCGGTTTTTCCAAAGCCAGTCATGACTTCGTCGGCTATTGTAAAGACGTTGTTTTGTTTGCAAATGGAGATTAATTCGTCTAATTCAGCAGCTTCATACATAATCATTCCGGCTGCTCCAAGTACTAGAGGTTCGAAAATAAATGCCGCAATTGGGTGTGATTCGATAGCATTTTGAAGCGCCATTTTTGATTTTTCTTCGTTGCCGATTGTGGGAACTGGAATTCGGATAACGTTGATTAACGCTTCTTGAAACGCTTCAGTAAAAAGTCCGATGCCACTTGCAGCCATGGCTCCGAAAGTATCTCCGTGAAATGCATCTTCAAAAGCAATGATGGTATTTTTTTTAATCCCTTGATTGTAATGAAATTGAAAAGCTGCTTTTATGGCAACTTCTACTGCTGTAGATCCATTGTCAGAATAGAAGAATTTTTTTTGATTTGAAGGTAAAATTTGAACGAGTTTTTCGGCCAATTCTACCACTACATTATGGGTAAATCCGCCAAAAAGGACATGCTCTAGGGTAGTTAATTGTTTGTAAATAGCATCTGCAATGAATTGATTGGAATGTCCGTAAGGATTTACCCACCAAGAAGCAATAGCATCAATGTATTCAAGGCCATTTTCGTCCCACAACAAGGCATCTTTCCCTTTCACAATTGCTGGATGTACAGCGGCTGTTTTGTGTTGGGTGTAGGGATGCCAATTGTAAAGTAAGTCTTTTTCGGATAAATTCATTTCTATAAAATAGTACACAAAGATACACAGAGAATGTTAGACAGTTTCAAAAAGGATTCATTTTTTATTTTTTCAAAAAAAATAAACAACTATAATGTTAAAAGCTTTTCCCTAAAAATATCAGCATGATATTGTATGACATTTTGGTCAAAATAGGGTTCTTCGTCAATACGTCCGATGCAATTGAGATCGCTTTTCTGAAGAATAATTGATTCAGTAGCCTTGTTTTCGGCTCCAGAGAAAATGATTCCGGCAATGTTTATTTTTCTGTTTTGGAGCGCATCTATGGTGAGCAAAGTGTGATTGATACTGCCTAAATAATGTCTAGACACAATGACAACTTTATAATCGGGTTGGATTAAATCAATGATGCAATCAGAATTATTTAAAGGGACAAAGACGCCACCAGCCCCTTCAATAACGAGATGGTTTTGTGTTTTCGGTTCGGTTATTTGATGTAAATCGATAGTTATACCATCTAACTCTGCTGCCCAATGCGGACTTGCAGGCGTGTTGAGTTGGTAACTGTTTGGATGGATTACGGTTGTAGCATTAGAAATATAACGTTGAATTTTATGACTATCAGAAATGTCTAAATCCCCAGCTTGAATGGGTTTCCAATAATCGGCTTCTAATGCTTGTGTTATAATGGCGGAGACAATAGTTTTGCCCACGTCGGTTCCGATGCCTGTGATAAATAATTTCATATATGTAAAAGTTAATTTTTTAGCGGTCATATATGTAATCGCCTATTATTTATTGGTGTTTGCTAGCGCAAACTTTTTGTTTGTGGCGATTTCATATTATAAAAATTCGTGTTTACACGTTTCACAACGGTATTTATATTGAATGTAAAACGGAAAAATATTTAATAAAAAGCCAAAAATAAAGCTAAATAAAGATTTTATACTTGTAATAGAAGTTAAATACAAAACTTGATTTCCGCCACAGATAGGGCACAGCATTTGGTTGTTTTCGTTATCAACCGAAAACTTACTGATGTTGGATAAAATGGTTTTTGCTTTTTCGACATCTTCTTGTTTTACAAATAATTTTACGCCACCAATAGCATTGCTAATCAAAGGATCAGTGTCGATTGTAATATTGTCGTGCATGAAAACAGAAATTCCTTCAGATTCCAATTTCCCTTTGAAAATAATAGCTTCTGATGAATATTGATAAACGCCAACTAATGCAAATTGTGATTCCATATAATTTAAAAAACAAAGGTAGCAAGTAATTGCAAAACTTCCGTGATTTCTTTTTCGGAATTAAAACTATGCAAACAAAAACGTAGTCGCTCTTGTCCTTCGGGTACTGTTGGAGACAAAATGGGTTTTACATCAAATCCGGCTTCTTGTATTTTAGATGCGATACTTTTCACGTTATTATTTCCAGGAATAATAGCGCATTGGATGGCCGATTTACTGTAAACAAACATCGGTTTTAGTCCAAGTAGCATTTTTTGTTGGTTGAAATGTTGAATGTTTGCTTTTAGTTTTTGGAGTTCTTTTTTTCGAGATTTCAAATGTTGATAGGCAACTAAAATTGTTGCTACAGAATGAGGCGAAAGACCTGTTGTATAGATAAAACTTCGTGCAAAATTGACTAAGTATTGTTTTAACTCGTTACTTCCTAAAATGACTGCTCCATGGCAACCAAGCCCTTTTCCAAAGGTAACAATACGCGCAAATATTCTATTTTGAAGTTGGGTTGATTGAATTATTCCTTCGCCATTATCTCCAAAAACCCCAATGGCGTGAGCTTCATCAATGATTATATAACAATTATATTTTTCCGATAAAACAACTAATTCTTCCAAGTTGGGCGTATCTCCGTCCATAGAAAAAACGCTTTCAGTGACAATATAAATGGTTGGTTTTTGTATAGAAGAAGTGATGCTTTTTTCAATACTTTTTTCTAATTCTTCAAAATCATTATGTCCAAATTTATATGCTTTTGCATGTCCCATTTGAATCCCGTCACGGATGGAGGCGTGGCATAATTCATCATAAAAAACAATATCATTGCGTTGTGGAACTGAACTAAAAAAACCAATATTAGCATCATAACCCGAATTAAAAATCAAGGCAGTCTCCGTTTGATGAAAATGTGCAATAAAATCTTCTGTGATTTGGTAGAGTTTGTGGTTGCCCGAAAGTAAACGAGAGCCTGTAGCACCATTTATTTTTATGTTATTTTCTAAAAGATACTTGTGTGTTTCTGTAAAAATTTGTTCAGAAGTAGCAAAACCTATATAGTCATTAGACGCAAAATCGATTAAATTATTTGGTATAGGCAATTTTCGCAAGGCATTGTTTTGCTCGCGTTGTTGAAGTTTGTGTGTAATTTTCTGTGGTAATTTTTTCATAATTCTGTTTTATTTATCCATTTAAAATTACCTTTCTCTGTTGCATCAAGCAAATCAATATTTAATTTATTTGAGAATAATAAACCAAAATCCATTGCATCGTTTATAAATTCGAAATTAGATACATTGAAATGTTTATTTTTGCCGTACCATAAATTTACTTCGATACTTTCACTTTTTGGGTTTTTAAAAATGGATACATATTTTAATTCAGGAATTTCTGAATGATAATTAACTTTAATAATTCCAACTGAGTATTGTGATTTTAATTTTTGATTTACAGTATTAATAAAAATTGTTTTATGAATCGATAAATTTAATCCACCGAAAAAAGCATATAATGATAATGAAAAAAAGCTTGTATTCCCTTTAATTACTTTAACATTTGTCTCATTTAAACCCATTAAATACATTTTATAAAACCCATAAAAAAGGAAAAAAAGTGAAAACGTATATAAAAATGAGGCAATTATTAATTGCCAAAAAGGTCTTTGCCTTTGACTTACAATAATTTCTTTTTGATTTAAATCCATTCTCAAAAATAAAAAAAGCCAAACAAATACTGCTTGGCTTTTTCTTTTTAATTTATATTTTTTTTAGTCTGCTAAAACAATTATTTTATTATCTTTCATTTCGATGGTTCCAGAAGCAATTTCAAGATGGATGTTTTGGTCATTCACTCTTGTAAATTTAGCTTCAACCTCCTTATTTATTGTAAAACTAGACGCAGTAATTTTAACTGTACCTTGTTTTAAAATAGAAACTATTGGTGCGTGATTATTCAATATTTGAAAGGCTCCATTAACGCCTGGTAACGCTATAGAACTGATTTCTCCTTTAAATAATGTAGCTTCTGGTGATACTATTTCTAAAATCATATTTATTAGTAATTAGTGATAAGTGATAAGTGATTAGCACGTAACTGAATACTGTGACTGAACACTGAAAACTAAATTATGCTTCTGCTAACATTTTTTCACCTGCTTCAATAGCATCTTCAATTGATCCTTTAAGGTTGAAAGCAGCTTCTGGAAGGTGGTCTAACTCTCCGTCAATGATCATGTTAAATCCTTTAATGGTGTCTTTAATGTCAACCAAAACTCCTTTTAATCCTGTAAATTGCTCAGCAACGTGGAATGGTTGTGATAAGAAACGTTGAACACGACGCGCTCTTGATACAGATAATTTATCTTCTTCTGATAATTCTTCCATACCCAAGATAGCGATGATGTCTTGTAATTGTTTGTATTTTTGTAGGATTTCTTTAACTCTTTGAGCACAATCGTAATGATCTTTTCCTAAAATTTCTGGAGTTAAGATTCTTGATGTAGAATCTAACGGATCCACCGCAGGGTAAATACCTAATTCGGCAATTTTACGGGACAATACTGTTGTTGCATCAAGGTGAGCAAAGGTCGTTGCTGGAGCTGGATCTGTTAAATCATCCGCAGGAACGTAAACCGCTTGTACAGATGTAATAGATCCTTTTTTGGTAGAAGTAATTCTTTCTTGCATCGCACCCATTTCAGTTGCCAATGTTGGTTGGTAACCTACTGCAGATGGCATACGTCCTAAAAGTGCTGATACTTCAGATCCTGCTTGTGTGAAACGGAAAATGTTGTCAACGAAGAAAAGTACGTCTTTACCTTGGTCTGAACCTGCTCCATCACGGAAATATTCAGCAATTGATAATCCAGAAAGTGCCACACGAGCACGAGCTCCTGGAGGCTCATTCATTTGTCCGAAAACGAAAGTAGCTTTCGACTCTCTCATCCCTGGTTTATCTACTTTTGATAAATCCCATCCTCCATTTTCCATAGAGTGCATGAAATCATCACCATATTTTATAATTCCAGACTCTAACATCTCACGAAGTAAGTCATTTCCTTCACGAGTTCTTTCACCTACTCCTGCGAATACAGAAAGTCCACCGTGACCTTTTGCGATATTGTTGATTAACTCTTGAATTAATACGGTTTTACCTACTCCGGCTCCACCAAATAATCCAATTTTACCTCCTTTTGCATAAGGCTCAATAAGGTCGATTACTTTAATTCCTGTGAATAATACTTCAGATGAGGTTGATAAATCTTCAAATCTTGGCGCTTGACGGTGAATAGATAACCCGTTTTCGCCTGTTTTTGGTAAATCACCTAATCCGTCAATGGCATCACCAATAACGTTGAATAGTCTTCCGTAAACATCTGGACCAATTGGCATTTGAATTGGATTTCCAGTAGCTACCACATCTGTGCCTCTACTTAATCCGTCTGTTGAATCCATAGAAATGGTTCTAACAGTGTCTTCACCCACGTGAGATTGCACTTCAAGTACCAATAACGTACCGTCTTTTTTTGTGATTTCTAATGAATCGTAAATTTTTGGTAATTCAGCTTCTTTTCCGTTGAATACTACATCAACTACTGGCCCGATGATTTGAGAAACTTTCCCTATTGCTTTTGACATTGCTTATGTTTTTATTAATAGCGTATTAGAAATGAAAAAATATATTCTATTTTCAGTGTGCAAAGATAAATTTTCTAAATAAATAATCAATAGTAATATTGATTTTTTTGCGACAATTTATATCAATTTTTAATTTTTTAATGATTTTTTGATTTTTTGCCAATAAAAGTTTGTAAAATATTTGATTTAAAAGATTTTTTTGATTGTTTGACCGGTTTGGTTTTAGCCCAGATTGAAATGGAAAGCCATATGAACATAAAAGCTATTTTTACTTGCTGCAAAACAGCGACCGCAGGAAGCTCGTTTTGTGGCAAAGTAAAAAAGCTTTTATGGAATATGCTTGTAATGGAAAGCTGGATTGGCTTCAAAAAAAAACCACCGATTTTGAGGTCGGTGGTCAATTTAAAAAACTATGTTTTTTTATAGCATTGAAGGATACAAAATTCTGTATAATCCTAAATTGGTTCCTTTAAAGTTTGAACCAAATTTTGCATTGATTGCTTCAATAAATTTATTTGCAATTAAGGCGTAACCTCTTGGACTTGGGTGAACTCCGTCAAGAGAGAAAGCACCACCAGTAACATAAGTTGAACCAACTGTTACAAAATTTGAAGAAATTCCAGTTGCAGCTACTTGTTTCATGATTGTATTAGCATCTACAAAAGCAAGACCTTTAGCGGTTGCTATGGCTAAAATTGATGCGTTAAAAGCATCTGTAGCTGTTTTAACTTCTGCCACTTCAGCGATTGTTAAGGTTGTGTTGTCTTGCATTGGGAATGAAACACCCACTGTGTTAAAAGGTGAAGGAGCGCCTGTTTGAGTTGTTCCTATCACTCCTCTGGCAGATAATAATATGTAATCTTTAGCTGTTGCTGGTGTGTTTTTTGCATGTCGTGCTCTACCATAAAGATTTCCTAAGAAACCAGCTGTTGGAGCTCCTAAAGTTGGAGTTAATACAGCAGTTATAGAAGTAGCTAAATTAGGTAACGTTTCATCAACAATTAAAAGAGGATTGCTTTCTACAGTAGAAGCATTTCCGTCATCTGCAACCAAAGTTGCGAATCTGCTAGGTAATCCGCCTGCAGCTGCAATCTGATTAATTGCCCCAAATAATTGATTTAATTGAGCAGCACTCGCAGTTGGTAAACCTGGAATTGCATTTGTTGGTACTGTTGTGAAAAACGGAGTAGAAGTTACGTCTGGTATGTTTGCGATAACCCCTTTTGCACCATTTTTAGTTAAACCATTTGTGCCATCTAATAAAGTAGTGAACACATTTGCAAACACATTTGGATCAGTGATGTCATTTGCTCCATATGTAGCAGGATTTAAGTTTCCTAATTGATTTACACCAGTTCCCCCTGACATTGCATATCCTAAAACGTCATTATTTCCAATCCATAAAGAAAAGAAAGTTGGAGATTGTGCCACAGCATCTGCTAAAACTGTAGCTGATGGAGTAGAAGCAAAACGTACAAAATACGGATTTGCTTGACCAGTTGCAAGACCAATTACATTTCCGTAATTAGCAGCTATTAAGTGGTAACTTTTAGCACCTGGAACTCCCATATTGTTGAAAGAACCTGTTAATTTACTTGTTACTTCAGTAGTTGGTGTTCCAGAAACTGGAACGGGTCCTGAACCATTAAAATACAATCTTGGCCCTTGAATTTGAACTCCTCCCACTAAAAGACCTCCAATGTTATCATTCATGAATGGGGTTTTGAACTCACCTCCACCTGCCAAAGCAAATTGTTGCGCTAATATATTTGCATATGAGTCAGTTTGACCTTGTTTAAAAAGCGCACCGTCAGCATAACCAGCTGTTAATGAGTTTCCTACAGAAACATATTTTGTAAAATTTGCAGATCCTGCTGTAATTGGCATACCATCTGCTGTGTCGTAAGTAACTACTGCTTCGTCGTCGTTACAAGCTATAAAAGTTAAAGAAACTAATACTAGCCATTTAATATTTTTAATCATATTATTATTTTTAATAATTTAAAATTATGGTTGAATTGTCCAAGAAACGAAATATTGTTGACCAATAGCTCCTGCTCCTAAAACTTGTGTGTATTCTTTACCACCTAAATTTGTAGCACCTACTTTTAAAGTAGATTTTAATTTAGGAAACTCATAGTTTACTTGAGCATCAATAACAGTTGCTTCAGCAATCATACCATCTGCAAATGAAGATTCCCATAAATAACCTGTATTCCATCTACCGCTCACATTTACGCCAAAGTTTTTAAATAATTTATCATTACTTAAAGAGGCTTTAACTCTATGTTTTGGAGTATTAAATCCAGCTTCAAAACTAGGGTCTTTTGCTTGATCAAAATCAAATTGAGCGTAGTTGTAGTTTGCACTTACTTCAAAGTTTTTGTAAACTCTTTTTGAGATTCCAAAACCAACACCTAATGATGTAATTTCTACATCAGTATTTGTGTATAATTGGTAGGCTCTAGTATTTCCATTAGAAATAGCGTGAACTGATTGAAACCCTAAATTTGTTGGTCCAGCAGTTAAACTTGGAGCATCTTGAGCTACACCATAAAGAGGGGCAACAACTGTTAAGTTTCCGATGAAATCATTGTAAATATTATAGTAACCGTTTACGTCGTAAGAGAAACCTTTGTACTGACCTCTATAACCAAGTTCAATTGCTTTAACTGTTTCTGGCTTAACTAAATCAACATTTGTTTTTTTCAATAAAGCAGCCGCCGCAATTGGATTTGTTCCTGCTAAAGCAGCAAATGCAGTTACTGATTGTGCTGTATATGAGTTATAGTAAGCATTTTGTCCTGTCATAACAGAAGTTGCACCACCTGCAAAAGTTTGTCCAACAGTAGTGTTTACTGGTAAAGTTTCTGAATAACGGTCTAAGTTTTCTGGAGCAGATCCAATTAACACTGCATTTCCAACGTTGAATCCAATGTATTGATCTTGAGTTGTTGGATTTCTGAAACCAGTTTGGAACGATCCTCTAAAGTTGTGTTCTTTATTTTCGCCAGCAGAATATACAAATGAAACTCTTGGAGAGAAATTACCATCAAAATTTTGAGATTTGTCATAACGAACAGATCCTGTAAATTTCAATCTATCTTCCATTAATTTTTTCTGAACTTGAGTATAAGCACCATATTCATCATACTTAATTCCACCAAATTGTGGTGTGTCAGTATAAATTCTTCCAAATGAATTTAAGTCATATCTTCTGTAAGATCCACCTACTTGAATTTCAGCAAATTCAACAAGATCTTTGAAGTTGTAATTTGCATCTGAATGATAGATTTTAGAATTATCTACCAATTTAGCTCCAGACAATACATCTGGGTTAGATGTTACTGCATTTTTAGCTGCGTTGAAAGCTGCTGTACCAGGTAAAAATCTTCCAGTATCTGCAACACCTCTAGCAATATTGTGTGCTTGAGTAGGTGTAGCTCCTGATAATGTTGAAGACACATAAGCACCAGCATATTGACCAAACCATGTTGAGTCTGATTTCCATGCTCTGTTGATGTTGATTCCTGCAAAACGCATATCATAAGAATTTCCTCCATCTTCAGTTGTATAATAACCTCTTACGAAGAAATTTTTTCCTTTAAATTCAATTTTATGTTGTTGCATAAAAAAGTCATTCAAATAATATCTGTTAGCTCCTTGATAAACGGTACTTCCAAATCCAAATTTACTTTGCCAAACAATTTCAAAGTCGTTTGCTAACGGTTTGAAATGTAAAGAGAAATCAATTTTAGCATTTTTAGCTTGATTGTCTGTTAAATCAGTTTCATTATAACCTGTTCTAGAAACGTTTTCGTTTGGTAAAACCTGATTAAAAGCTGCTAATTGTGATGCGTTGATGGCACCTGCATTAAATAATCCTTGAGCCACACCTTTAATGTTAGTTGTTACCTCGTCACCATAAATGTTAAGTCCATTATAGTTATGATGGGCTCTAGTTCTTCCTGGCGCTGCTAAATCGTCATAATTTGTAGCATACCAATCAGTACCTTTCATGTATGTAAAGTTAGCTTTTGCAGCAAAATGATCGGTGAATTTTTTAGCTACTCTAATTCCGTAATCGTAGTATTCATTAGACCCAGCAGCCATTTGACTTGTACTACCAAATTTTGCATAAGCAGATACACCTTCACTTGTAAAAGGACTTTTGCTGTTCATGAATAAAACTCCATTAAAAGCATTTGCTCCATACAATGCTGAAGCAGCACCTGGCAATAATTCTACATTTTGAACGTCAACTTCAGAAACACCGATAAGGTTTCCTAAAACAAAGTTTAGTAATGGAGATGAGTTATCCATTCCATCTACTAATTGTAAGAAACGGTTGTTTGAAACCGTAGCAAATCCTCTTGTGTTGATTGATTTGAAAGACATACTACTTGTGTTCATGTGAACTTCTTTCAAGTTTTCTAAACCATCATAAAAAGTAGGCGATGCCGTTTTTTTGATGTCTTTGATTGTCATTCTTTCAATTGTAACAGGCGATTCTCTCACTTTTTCAGGCGTTCTTGACGCTGAAACTACAATTTCGTCTAATTGTGTATCTTCAGATTTCAAAACAACAGAAAGGTTTTGATTGTTTGAAGTTACTTGAATTTTTTGCTTTCCAAAGCCAATACTTGAAACTTCAATTGAAAACGGGGCTTTTTTAGTTGTTTTCAATGTGAATTTTCCGTCAGCATCTGTAATAGATGAGGCTTTATCACCTACTACGGTAATATTTGCAGCAGGAATTGGTTCGTTTTTGTTGTCTTTTACCGAACCTGAAACTGTTGTTTGAGCAAATGAAATGCTGCAAAAAAACAATGTCAAAATGAAATAATACATCTTCATATTTTTAAAATTTGTTGGTTTTAAGTAGCCAAATTACAAATAATTTTTATAATTCTAAAAAAAAGTGATAATAATTTAATTTAATTCAAACATCGTTGTAAAAAATTATCAAATTAGCATTAAACAAAATATATTAAAAAGTGAATGAAATGACTGAATTTAAGAATTAATTTCAAAAAAAACGTTGTATGTTAATTTATTCTTAAATATAATGCAAAAAAAAGCGAAGGAAAACCTTCGCTTTTTGATATGATATTTTTTTTAAAAATTATTCAACTGTAACAGATTTTGCTAAATTTCTTGGCTGATCAACATTACAACCTCTTAATACCGCTATATGATAAGACAATAACTGCAATGGAATGGTGGTAAGCATAGGAGAAAGTGCATCTGAAGTTTCAGGAATTTCAATAACGTGGTCTGCCAATTCTTTTACTTGGGTGTCTCCTTTTGTAACAATGGCAATGATTTTTCCGCTTCTTGACTTTATTTCTTGGATATTACTTACCACTTTATCATAATGCCCTTGTTTTGGTGCAATTACAATTACTGGCATCTTCTCATCGATCAATGCAATAGGTCCGTGTTTCATTTCTGCTGCAGGATAACCCTCGGCATGAATGTATGAAATTTCTTTTAATTTTAAAGCGCCTTCAAGTGCCACGGGAAAATTATATCCCCTTCCTAAATACAAGCAATTTGGAGCATCTTTATATATTTCGGCAATTGCTTTTGAAATATCGTTGGTTGTTTTAAGTGCTTCTTCAACTTTTTCAGGGATCAATTCAAGTTCTTGTAAATATCTGAAATAATCTGACTTAGACAATGTTCCTTTTGCATTTGCTAAACGCAGAGCTATCATCGTTAAAATGGTAATTTGTGTTGTAAATGCTTTCGTTGAAGCAACTCCAATTTCTGGACCCGCATGTGTATAAGCGCCTGCGTGTGTTTCTCTAGAAATGGATGACCCCACAACATTACAAACACCAAATACAAAAGCACCTTTTTCTTTTGCTAATTTTATTGCTGCTAAAGTGTCTGCTGTTTCGCCCGATTGAGAAATGGCTATAACCACGTCTTTATCAGTTATGATTGGATTTCTATATCTAAATTCAGAAGCATATTCAACCTCTACAGAAATTCTAGAAAACTCTTCGATTACATATTCTGCTACCAATCCGGCATGCCAAGAAGTACCGCAAGCTATAATGATTATTCTATCTGCATTTAAGAATTTTTCTAAATTATCTTCTATTCCAGACATTTTAATAATTCCAGTATCAGAATGAAGTCTTCCTCTATAGGTGTCTTTTATTACACTTGGCTGCTCATAAATTTCTTTAAGCATAAAATGATCGTAACCTCCTTTTTCAATTTGCTCCAAATTCATTTGAAGTTCTTGAACGTAAGGATCAACGGATGAATCATCTTTTATTTTTCTAATTTTTAATGGTTTGTGTAATCTAACAATTGCCATTTCTTCATCTTCCAAATAAATAGCGTTTGAAGTATATTCTATAAAAGGAGAGGCATCAGAGGCAATGAAGTATTCGCCTTCACCAACACCAATTGCAAGAGGACTTCCCAAACGAGCTACTACAATTTCATTTGGTTTTTTAAGATCAAAAACACAAATAGCATAAGCACCAACTACTTGGTTTAAAGCTATTTGAACAGCCTTGCCTAACTTTACGTTTTCATTTTTCTGAACATCTTCAATCAAATTAATCAATACTTCTGTATCTGTATCTGACTTAAAGGAATATCCTCTATTGATCAACTCTTTTTTTAATGGTTCATAATTTTCGATGATTCCATTATGGATAATAGCCAATTCACCTGAATTTGATAAATGTGGATGTGAGTTAACATCATTTGGAACACCATGTGTAGCCCAACGAGTATGACCCATTCCAATAGTTCCTGAAGTTGAAATCTCTTTTGATTTTTCTTCTAAATCAGTTACTTTGCCTTTTGTTTTACACACCTTCAATGCACCATTATCAAATAACATGATTCCAGCACTATCATATCCTCTGTATTCCAGACGTTTAAGTCCTTTTATTACAACTGGGAAAGCTTCTCTATGACCGATATATCCAACAATTCCACACATAAATTATTAATTAGGTTTAGTATAATAAATTTTTAATTTCATTCGTTTTGCTTCTATTACAGTGCTTTTAGTTCCATATAAAACGGTTCCAAGCGGATTCATTACACTACTAGCAGGTGTGTTTTTAACTGTTGAAGAAGATATAGTTATTGGGTTTTTTAATCCCGAATTGGAAACGTTTCCAATATTTTCGGTTACTACCAACCCTAATTTGACATTTTTTAAATTAAAATCAGGATTGTTTTTGATTAAATTTCTAATATGATTTGTTAATCTAATTGTGTATCTAATACCTTCGCCTTTATCATATTCTGATGATGTTGTTGATGTTTCAACTTGTAAAATTCCACTATGAATCAGTTTATTAAATTTTGCACTGCTTCCTTTTGTTGCGTCTGCAAAGTAATCGATGATTGGGGTGTTATTTTCTAAATCATATAAATAAATTCGATTTGGTTCTGGCGCTGTTCCCATGGCATTTCTATCTATATAAAAAGAAATATTTGCTTCGTTGATTAACCAGTTATTATCTCGCATTTCTTTAAGTTGTGTTGAGTTATCAATATCACCATTAAATAATTCAATAATAGTCATCGAACCTTCTTGACCTCTTAGGTACAATTTTTCATCTCCTAAAGTTGGATTTGCTGCCAAAACTGCATTTTGATACACACTATTTTCATCATTTTCAAATAAATTAACTGTACTTCCTGATAAATTAAACAACAACGTTTTTCGAACCCTTGTTGTTACCGTTGCCGATGTTTGATCATGATAAACCATGGTTAATTTTGCTCTAGAAAAATCTAATAAGCCCATTGCTCCTTGGTTTGGGTTATCAGTATTAGGCTCTGCTTTAAAATATAAACCTCTAAAATATTCTTTGAATATATTATTGTTGACCAATTTTCCGGCAGGTGCATTGACTATTTTGTTTTTGAAAAAAGCTCTGTTCAAGGTTAAGAACATTCCTGGAGCCAGTCTTTCTTTAACAATCGTTACATTATTTTTTTTGTACGATAATTTAATTTCTTTGTTACTAAATTCAAATTCGTCATTTTGTTTTGTATCAGTAGTATCATTCAATCTAGCACCAACAATTGCTGCTGTAAAATCGTTTGTTTGATTTGAATAATATTTTTGGGCTTCTTGAAATCCAGTTGCGGGATCCAAATCTCTTAAAAAATAACCTGATTCGTATACACTCAATTTGAATTTACCTGCTTGATTTTGTATAGAATCTAAATCGTCTTCATAGGTAGTATCTCCAGTTGTATTGTCTTTTGACTTAAATGTACTGTAATAAGGGACATATAAATATACAGAATCGACCACCACTTGAGACGGATTGTAAAACGTTGGATCTGGGGTTGATAGGGTTACTTGAGAAACAAAACTTGCTGTTGTTTTTCCAAAAACTGGGTTATTATAAAAGCCTAATGCGTTGATTGTTAATCCATTTGTCTGAACAGGGCCTGTTTTTTGATTGTAGGCTATGATACTTTTTGTTGAATCGACATAGACATCATAGTGATTGTCTTCACCCACAATATTGGTTCCAATATCGCTATAATCTTTGTCGCAAGACACTGATAAGGATAAGATTAGGGCAAATAAAAAGCTTTTAAATAAAAAATTAAATTTCATTTTGATCAAATTATATTATAACATGTTTTTGTAAAAAGAAGTATAAGCTGCTGCAAACTCTTCTTTCGGGGTGAAAGATAAAAAAGGTTTTTTTGAAGATTCTATAAATTTTGTTAAACTTGATGGAACGTTTTCTGAAGCAATGATTACCGCATCAGAATGTTGTATCGAAGTTTTGATCAAATTTTCATAGTTGGGCAGTTCCATATCCGAAATAGCATCAGCTGGAATCCCATCAAATTTTAACTTATTTATCATTTCTATGTCTAAATTTCCTTCAAAAGAAGGAGCATAAACAGAGCTTACTATTTTTGTTTCAGAAAAAAGAGCTTCGTCTTTATAAAAATGTTTCATGTAAACGGGCAACATCGAAGCCATCCAACCATGAACGTGAATTATATCTGGAACCCAATTTAATTTTTTTACAGTTTCAACAACTCCTTTTGCAAAGAAAATGGCGCGTTCATCATTATCAGGATACATAACTCCTTCTTCGTCAGAAAAAGTAGCTTTGCGTTTAAAATATTCATCGTTATCAATAAAATAAACCTGAATTCTTTCTTTTGGGATAGAAGCCACTTTTATAATCAACGGCATATCAATATCATTCACAACCAAATTCATTCCAGACAAACGAATTACCTCATGCAATTGATGTCTTCGTTCATTAATATTACCATATCTTGGCATAAAAATTCTAATTTGACCACCTTGATCGTTAATCATTTTTGGGACATCATAAGACATAAGAGAAACTTCATTCTCCGCTAAATAAGGCACCACTTCTGATGACACATATAATATTCTCTTGTCTTCCATAGATAGTTTAATTGTTTTGTTGAAATATAAACGTGCAAAATTACAAAATTTTATGCACTTATTTATTAAAAATAGTAAGTTTGTGCCCAATTACAAAATATAAATGATGCATATTTTCAATAGTAAAGTTGATTTAAATCTCTATTTATCAAATAAAAACATAAAAAATGATTCAGTTGGTTTTGTTCCTACTATGGGCGCTTTACATGCAGGGCATTTGTCTTTATTAAGAAAATCAATAAAAAACAATGGGTTTACCGTGATTAGTATTTTTGTAAATCCTACTCAATTTAATAATGCAGAAGATTTAGAAAAATACCCTAGAACGTTAGAAAGCGATGTGGAGAAAATCAAAACTATTTCTAAAGATATCATTATTTATAGTCCAAATGTTGCTGATATTTATGATACTAAATTAGAATCAGAATCCTTTGATTTTGAAGGCCTTGAACATCAAATGGAAGGAAAATTTAGACCAGGACATTTTGATGGTGTTGGCACGGTTGTGAAACGATTATTTGAAATTGTAAAACCAACCAATGCCTATTTTGGAGAAAAAGATTTTCAACAGCTTCAAATTGTAAAAAAATTGGTTGAAATCGAGAAACTATCGGTAAACGTTGTTGCTTGTGAAATTTTTAGGGAGCCAAATGGTCTTGCAATGAGTTCTAGAAATGAACGACTTACAGGTGAAGAGCGAAATCAAGCAGCCCTTTTATACCAAACTTTGAATGAAGCCAAAGTGCTTTTTGCAACTCAAACCGTTCAAGAAGTGAAGCTGTTTGTTGAAAATGTTTTTAAAAATCATTCAATAATTTCTTTAGAATATTTCGAAATTGCAAACGAAAACACTCTAGTTCCTGCTGATATTAAAATGGAAGGAGTTCAATATCGAGCTTTTTTAGCAGTTTTTATAAATAACATTCGATTGATTGACACAATTTCTATATAAATTAAAAAAATAATTTAACTTTGCCACATGCAAATTCAAGTAGTAAAATCGAAAATTCATCGCGTTAAAGTTACCGGCGCAGATTTAAATTATATAGGTAGTATCACTATCGATGAAGCTCTTATGGACGCTTCAAACCTTATTGAAGGAGAAAAAGTAGCTATTGTTAACATCAATAATGGCGAACGTTTTGAAACCTACGCTATAAAAGGACAAAGAAATTCGGGCGAAATAACTCTAAACGGTCCGGCGGCAAGAAAAGTGCACGCAGGAGATATCATCATTATTATTTCGTATGCTTTAATGGATTTTGAAGAAGCCAAAAACTTCAAACCATGGCTGGTATTTCCTAATGAAAATGATAATACTTTGAAATAATCCTCTGTGAAAAAGACACTTAGCAAATGGTTATCAATAATTATTCCTTTAGTAATAGGAATTGCTTTGATTGTTTATCAATACAACTCCTTCACCCAAATTCAATTGCTTGAAATTAAAGGATATTTTAAAAATGCCAACTATTTTTATATCTATCTTTCTCTTGTAATTGCGCTTTTCGGAATCATTTCAAGAGCTTACAGATGGAAGTTTTCTATTGAGCAAATGGGATATACTTCTGCATTTCAAAATAATTTTATGGCAGTTTGCATTTGTTATTTTATGAATCTTTCGATTCCAAGATCGGGAGAAATTTCTAGGGCAGTCATCTTGAAAAAATACGAAAAAATTCCATTTGATAAAGTATTCGGAACAATCATTGCAGAAAGAATTGTCGATACACTTATCTTTTTTTTGTTTGTTGTAACGGGATTCTTTTTACAGTTTGCCATCATCAAAGATTTTATTTTAAAAATCATTCCTTTTGAAAAACTTCTATTACTTTTTATTGTTGGAATAATCGGATTTATTGCTTTTTGCTTGATTTGGATGTATTCAAATTTTAAAATCGTAAACAAATTAAAAGAAAAACTTTCAGGACTTATTGAAGGCATGTTGAGCATATTAAAAATGGAAAACAAATGGTCTTTTATGTTTCATTCTTTTTTTATATGGTTTTCATATATTCTAATGTTTTACGTAACCATATTTGCACTTCCAGAAACAAGCAACATTGGTTTTAGCGCAGTTATTATCGGATTTATTTTCGGAACTTTAGCAATCGGATTTACAAACAGTGGTTTTGGAGCCTATCCTCTTTTAGTAGCTCAAATATTTGTATTGTATGGCGTTTCAAATACGGTAGGGACTGCTTTTGGCTGGTTGGTTTGGACATCACAAACCATTCTAACAATTGTTTTAGGCGGACTTTCTTTTTTATTATTGCCTATTCTAAATAGAAAATAATTCTTATCTTGCTCATAATTTCGAAACCAATTTATTTATTTTCCATGAGAAAAATTTTATTTTTAACGCTTTTTATTTCATCATTTGTAGGCATCTCGCAAGTAAAAAACGACAGTATTTTTTCTAAAAAATTAAATATTTTTCGCAAAATATCTATATCACTACCTAAATCATTTTCTGAAGATTCTAAAAACACATACCCCGTTTTTGTAGTTTTAGACGGTGACTATTTATTTGATTCTTTCAACGGAACGTTGTCTTATGGAGCCTATTGGGATGATTTGCCAGAAATGATTGTTGTGGGAATTCATCAATCTGAAACCCGATTTGATGATTGCAATTATGATCAACAAACAGCCTTGCCAGAAGGAAAAGGTTCTCAATTTTTCGAATTTATTGGAGGTGAATTACTTCCATATATTGAAAAAAAATACCCTACTTCTCCCTTCAAAATGATTGCCGGACATGATGTTACTGCCGGGTTTTTGAACTTTTTTTTATATAAAGATGACCCAATATTCAATGCTTATATTTCTATTGCGCCAGAGTTAGCTCCTGGAATGGACGTCAATATTTCTTCTCGATTTGGGAATATTACAAAGCCCATAATGTATTATCAATGCAATGCAGACGGTGATATTAAAAAAATCAAAGAAAACTGTACTTTGTTGGATGACAATCTAAAAAATATTCAAAATCCAAATATTAAATACCTTTACGAAGAAATTAAAAACACGTCACATTATTCTTTAGTTTCCTTTGCAATTCCTAATGCATTCTATGATTTTTTCAAAATATATCAACCCATTTCAAATACTGAATTTCAACAAAAAATAGTCACACTTTCTTCAGGATATGTTGATTATCTTACAAAAAAATATGATGAAATTGAAAAAACGATGGGTAGTAAAACAATTATTAGATACAATGATTTCAAAGCAATTGAAGCAGCAATTTTGAAAAACAAGGCATATGATGAATTCGAAAAATTAGCAGCCATCTCAAAGAAAATGTATCCAAATACTATGTTAAGTGATTATCATATGGCGATGTTTTATGAAAATAAAGGCGACTTAAAAAAGGCAGTAAAATCATATCAAAATGCCTTTCAATTGAATGAAATTGGTAGTTTAACAAAAGAAATGATGCTCAATAAAACAGAACAACTTCGAATAAAATAATGGCAAAACTAAAAACATCTTTTTTCTGTCAAAACTGTGGAGCCCAATATGCAAGATGGCAAGGACAGTGTAATTCTTGTAAAGAATGGAATACAATTGTGGAAGAAATTATTCAGAAAGAAGAAAAAACAAGTTGGAAACCAAGCAGTACTTCTGAAACAAAAAAGGCTGCAAAACCGTTGAAAATTGCCGAAATTGATGCCACTCAAGAAGTGCGCATGAACACCACCGACGAAGAACTTAACAGAGTACTTGGCGGCGGCATCGTTCCTGGCTCTTTAACATTACTCGGTGGCGAACCAGGAATAGGAAAAAGTACGTTGCTGTTGCAAATTTCTTTAAAATTACCTTACAAAACACTATATGTTTCGGGTGAAGAAAGCCAAAAACAAATAAAAATGCGCGCCGAACGAATCACTCCAAACGGCGACAATTGTTATATTCTTACCGAAACAAAAACCCAAAACATCTTTCGTCAAATTCAGGAAATTGATCCTGAAATCGTTATTATAGATTCTATTCAAACCTTGCATACCGATTTTATCGAATCTTCACCTGGAAGTATTTCTCAAATTAGAGAATGTACTGCCGAGCTTATAAAATTTGCTAAAGAATCTAATGTTCCGGTTATTCTCATCGGGCATATTACAAAAGACGGAAGCATCGCAGGGCCCAAAATACTTGAGCACATGGTTGATACCGTGCTTCAATTTGAGGGTGACAGAAACCATGTATATCGCATACTTCGTTCATTGAAAAACCGATTTGGGTCAACCGCCGAACTCGGAATTTATGAAATGCAAGGCAGCGGACTTCGAGAAGTTTCCAACCCTTCCGAAATACTTTTATCACATAGAGAAGAAGAACTTTCGGGAACCGCAATTGCCTCCACTCTTGAAGGTATGCGTCCGTTGATGATAGAAATTCAAGCACTTGTTTCTACGGCTGTGTATGGAACACCCCAACGCAGCGCCACTGGATATAACGCAAAAAGGTTAAACATGCTCTTGGCAGTCCTTGAAAAAAGAGCTGGTTTTCGTTTGGGTCTAAAAGATGTTTTTTTAAATGTTACCGGCGGAATATCTGTTGATGATCCTGCTATTGACCTTGCCGTAGTAGCTGCAATTCTTTCCTCAAACGAAGATATTCCAGTTAATAAAGATGTTTGTTTTGCTGGCGAAGTTGGGCTTTCTGGTGAAATTCGACCTGTTAACCGAGTGGAACAACGTATTCAAGAAGCAGAAAAACTAGGATTCGGTACTATATTTGTTTCTAAATACAACAAAATTTCAACAAAATTCCCAGGAATAAAAATCATACTAGTTTCAAAAATAGAAGAAATAGTTAGCGAATTATTCGGATAAAAATAAAAAAATCACACCTACAATAGACTTTATCAATTGAAGACAAAAATCGCAATCACTTCCCTCGCAACTATTTCACCTCTTGGAAACAACCCAGTCCAAGTTTGGGATCAATATATGAATAACAAAACGTGTATTACATCTCAATATATTGGAACCGAAATGCAATTGGCAGCAAGTATATCCAACCAAGATAAATTATCGATTCGTCTTTTGCAAGAAAGCGATTCCAAATACAAATCATTAGACCCAACCGTTTTATATGCACTATTAGTTTCACGCCAAGCCATGCAACAAGCCGGCTGGCAAAAAGGAGACGATTTTGGCATTAACATAGGCTCTTCTAGAGGTGCTACTCATTTATTTGAAACCTATCACAAAGAGTTTATAGAAACAGGACGCACTTCAACATTAACCTCTCCAACAACAACCCTTGGTAATATTTCGACATGGTTGGCCTATGATTTAAAAAATAACGGACCAACAATTTCGCATTCCATTACGTGCTCAACGGCATTGCATGCTGTTTTAAACGCAGTGGCTTGGATGCAGTCTGGCATGGCAAATAAATTCTTGGTAGGAGGGAGCGAGGCATCGTTAACGCCTTTTACTTTTGCACAAATGCACGCATTAAAAATTCATGCTACACAACCAGACGAATTTCCGTGTAGGGCTTTTGATTTGACCAAAAAGAAAAACACAATGGTGCTTGGAGAAGGTGCTGCAATAGCTTGCCTCGAAATGGGAACTCATCCAAATGCGTTGGGTTACATAGAAGGGATTGGATATGCAACTGACGATATGTTACATAATATTTCTATTTCTGAAGAGGCTGTTTGCTTTCAAAAATCGATGCAAATGGCTTTGAAAAATACATCAGCAAACGAAGTTGATGTTATTGTGATGCATGCTCCTGGAACATTAAAAGGTGATACTTCTGAGTACAAAGCGATTCAAAAAGTGTTTGGAAATGACATTCCTTTACTAACCACCAACAAATGGAAAATAGGGCATACGTTTGGCGCATCTGGGCTGCTCAATTTGGAGCTAGCGCTATTGATGATGCAACACAATCAGTTTATTCCAATACCTTATTTGGATAACCAAAAACAAACTAAAGACATTAAAAAAGTACTCATTAATGCTGTTGGTTTTGGCGGAAATGCCGTAAGTATATTAATTTCAAAAGAGGGTTAAGTTTTCAGTTTTCAGTCTCAGTTTACAGTTACTGGTGCTAATCACCAATCACTAATCACTAAATTACCCCTCCAATTCTTTCACTTTTTCATATACTCTTTCACTTTCCCAACCTTTTCGAAGGAGGTAATCACAAAATTTCTTCCTTTTTTTGAGGGTATTTTTTTCGGTGATGGTTTCCCAATGTTTGTTACTTACTTCTTCAAACATCGATTCATAGTCATTGGTTTCTATTTCTTTTATTGATTTTGTGATCAAGAATGTTGAAATATTTCGGGCTTTTAGTTCGATGGTGATGCGTTTTTTACCCCATTTTTTTTGATGCAGTTTGCTTTGAGTAAAAATACTTGCAAAACGCTCTTCATTCAAATAGTTATTGTCCAACAAATGAACAATCACTTGTTCTTTTTCATCTTGTGAAACCTGAAAACTATATAGTTTTTCATTTACTTCTGCATGACAACGTTCTTGGTAGGCGCAGTAGTATTCCATTTTTTGGATGATTTCTTTTAAGGATAAATCAGCAGTTGATTTCAATGTTTTGGGTTTTTTATTTCCAAAAGTAGTAAATATTAATGTATTTTAAATTATGTGGATTTATGAAATAGTTCTTTTTTATCTAATAGTAGTCTGTATTTCTAACGCAATAAACAGAATAATAGAAATAAACATGTTGAAAAACAGTATTTGATTTTAGTGCAAAGCCAAATCCAATTTTATTTGTTTGCATTCCAAAACGTAGTAAACAAAAAAAACCCAGAGCTTGTCTGGGTTGTAATTACTTTTTTAGAGTGCAGCGCTAATGCAAATGACTAGTTGGGCACTTTTACTATTTAGCGTTTACTTTTCATTAATTCCTGTATTGAAATTACAGGCAAAATTACTTTTCCTAATTCAGCTTTTTGCCACGAACTGTAAAGCATCCCTCTTATTGTGGAATAACTGATTCCTAAAAGTGTACCAACAAAAGCTCCTTCAAACAATGGTTTATCTTCAATTAATTGGTAATACGACTGGAGTTGATCTACTTTAAAAACAAAATCAACCTCATAACTTCCGCCTTGATAAATTAGATTTCCATTTAATTCACATTTCATATCTACAAAAATGCTAATTTTCACAATTTCCTTTTCTAAATTGTGCATCATCGCATGGGTAATTTGAAAATTATAAGTTGGATTTACATCCATTTTTTCAGGAATAACGAGTGTGTTTTCTTTTATCCAATTGATTTGAATTAAGTGAATATTTTCTGGAATTATTACATTTGTCATTTTTAAGATGCTTTAGTAATTTCAACCCCTTTTGTAAAAACCTCCGAAATTTCAAATTGTACTTCTTCTTCAAGGGCTTCATTTGGAATTATCACTTTGAAATAGACATACTCTTTTTGCGGTTCTATATGAATAATATCTTCTCCCAAAACCGTTTCTATTTTGGTAACCGTTTTGGTGGTAAATGTATGTGTACCAGTAAGCCATTTGCTTATTTCCGAAGGTTGTTTGTTGAGCATACGGGCTAAATCAGCTGCTTTTAATCCACGTTCTTCTAGCATCTCGTGAATTTTGTTAGCGATTGCTAAATTTTTTTCTACGAGCTTGGCGATTTCTGGATTACCATTTTCTTGTAACCAGTCGTTGATGATGTTGTTTTTTGGAAATTCCATTTTTTAAAAGTATAATTTAAAATCCGTTGAACAGTTGATTAAAGTTAAATCGTCATTCCATACGATGTCTTTTTCTACAAAAGCCAAATCAATTGCTTTTGTTAACTTGTTTGCCAAATCAAAATGCTTTTTTACATTTGGGCAATCTTGTGCATAATGTGTGGTTTTTATATCGCCATTAAATAAAAAAACTACATGTTCATTGGCTCTAAGGCAATATAACCTAATGTTATTGGCTTTGGGTTTACCCAATTCAGTGTAACTTGGTTCTCTGTCTTTGCCTTTTGGTGGCAATGCCGAAGCATCTGCAATGGCTGCCTCTGGTCTAAATAAGTGATGTTGTGCACCATATTTATCTCCAATAATTTTTATCCATTCTAGCACATGATTTAGCTTTTTTCTATTATGTTGACTATGATAATTAACAAAATCTTCAAACAAAGAAGTTGAATGATTATCAATAGTTACCGAATAATAAGCTACTTTATGGTAACGTGCTATGGGTTTTATGTGTGCAAATGTATTCACTTATAAGTTAATTTCAAAATATTTATTCACTTTTAAGTGAATTTTTGGTTTTTTTAAAATTCTTTTTGTTTTATTTGTTACGGGATTCGCTTACGTGGGGGCAAGAGAATATTTATAAAATAATTTTTTACTTATTTGAACATTCACTGTATAGCTAAATTTTCTGACCATAAAAACTGATTATTTGTAATACACAAGAAATGATTGTTAGCCATAAGATTGAACTATCAATAAATACGTTTTCGTTTTCTAGTTTTTTCAGGTCATATTCATTCTTAGAAAGTTTTTGTTCATTTTCTCTTTGTTCCAAAATATAATCCTTCGCACCGTTTTCAAATGATTTTATATATTCTATTTTTCGACTTTTGTAAATATCAAGATTTTTAATAAGCTCTTCTTTTCTTTTTTTTCTTAAGTAAAGTTTGTAACTTAAGAAAATCAAGAAAAAGGACAATTGTAAATCTTTAATCAAGACAATTATATTCTGTATGTTTTCATCCAAATAAAGTTTGGATATTTTCTTAAATGCGTATCCAAATAGCAACAAAACATAAATTATAATCCAATGTGTTATTTTAATTTCATTTAATTTCATAATTAATAACTAACTTTTTTCAACAATTAATACTTCCTCCTCACTCAACCCATACAACTCATAAACCATTTTATCAATAGCTTTATCAGTTGCATCAATTTGAGCTTTCAAATCTAAAGCTTTTTTGCTTTCTTGCATGAAATAATCCTCCCACTCGGCTTCTTCGGATAAGGAAAGTTTTACTTTCTTTTTGGCGAGTTCTTTGATGAAATCAGCATAAGACAACACATACCAATCTTGGAGTTTTTTTGGTACATCTTCTAAATTAAATTTACGCTGAATGGTGCGCTGGAATTTTGAATTTAAAAAACTTAAATTCTGATTAAATAATAAAATTTTATCAGCTTTTTCATTGTATTCTAAAATATTTTCAGGTAATTTAGTAATAGGAAAAGGTGTTATATATTTTGTGTTAAATCTAAAATATCCACCTCTCAGTACATTACCAGTTGATTTAAGATAGAACCATAATAAATTTGAGTTTAACAAACACATGAAAAAGTTTTCAAACTGTTCATATTTAGTATGTATTTTAATACCATAAGCTCCATTTTTTAAACATAATGGAACATTATCTTTTGTAATATTTAACCCAAAAGTTATATCTGGTGAAACTAACTTAGGTCTATTGCTAAGAATTAAATTTTTCGGATAAACATAAGTGTACCAATTTTTATGATTCATTTTACCTTTTTCCCTATTTCTTAGAGTAAATTCATTAAGTTTTAGATATTCATAACAATTTGGAAATTTATTTCTAATATCTTCTTCTTCAATAATTTGTGCTTTTTCATCTACAATTTCATAAGGAAAAATCACATATTGATTACTGTTTAAAGTATTAAATCTCTTAATATCAGAACCTTTAATGATTTGTTTTACTATTTGTTTTTCAATAATTACTTTCTTGTTTAATTCTTTTGAATAACCATATATAAAATCATTTTTTTCTTCTCCTTCAATTATATAAATAGAATCACCAGAGGTTTGAATACCTGAAAAAATATTTATAAAATCTCCTAAATTAAAATTTGCATTATGTAATTTATTAAAAAATGCGTTTACTGCTGAACTATTCAAATTCCATGGTTGATTACTTATTTCAGTGTAACTTAGTTTTTCCCATTCAAATGGTTCATTTATTTTTTTGGGGATTAGATATTTAAATTTAAAATCTTGTTTAGATTTTTTAGTTAATGTTAAAATACAGGTATAAGTTGTTACTTCAAAAACTAAATGCTCCTCAAAATGTATAATACTTTCAACATATTTATTATTACAAAAATGTTCTCTAATACCAATTCCAAAATCTGAAACTAAAAACTTATGTGGTTGTATAAAAGATATTACGCCTAAATTATTTATTAATTCAATTGACTTTTCATCAAATAGAACATATATGTCATAGTTGCCTTTGGCTGAAATAAATTTATTTTCATAAAATGAGGTAAGTTCTGGATAAGCATCTTTTAATCCTTGTATTCTTAAATAAGGCGGATTCCCAATAATCACATCAAAACCACCTTTTTCAAATACTTTCGGGAATGCCTGTTGCCAGTTAAAGGCTTTTTCGCCAGCAATGGCTGGGTCGTCAATTAAGGAGTTGCCACATTTAATATTGCTGTTTAGGTCGTTTAGTTTTCGGTTGGGCTGTGCGGTGCGCAACCACAAAGAGAGTTTGGCAATTTCTACACTTTCCTCGTTTAAGTCCACACCAAACAAGTTGTGTTCCAAAATGCTCGTGGCTATATCGCTCAAAACCATGGCATCGCCAAACAACTTGGCTTGCAACTCATCTATATAGCGGTGTTCGGCAATCAAAAAATCCAAGGCTTGGTTCAAAAAAGCACCAGAGCCACAAGCGGGGTCGCAAATAGTGATTTGCAACAACCATTTTCTGTAGTGGTCTAGTTTTTCAACTAAGGCTTGTAGGGTTTTCTTTTGGCGTTTTTTGTCGGCGGTGTAGTCTTCGTCTGCAATGCCTAACTCGGCTTTCTTTTCGGTACACAATTTGCCAACGGTATTTTCTACTATGTACTTGGTAATGTATTTTGGGGTATAAAATACACCGTCTTTCTTGCGTTTGGTTTTGGTTTTGTCAATTTCGGCACCTTCCAATTGGGCTTTTACTTCGTCTAATTCGTTTAACGAATTTTCAAAAATATGCCCTAAAATATTCACGTCCACCTCACTCGCAAAATCGTAATTACTCAATTTTTCGGTGTGATTAAATAGTACGGCATCGTCAATACGAATAGTGTTTAACAAGTCGTCTGATTTGAATAAACCACCGTTGTAAGCAAAAATTTGGTGCTCTTCTTTGTCAATAGTATTGGTTTGGCTAAAAGCAGGCAATTGCACTTTGGCACCAGTGTTCAAGTCGTCAAAATAGGTTTTGTAGCGGTCATACAACGATACTTGTATGCGCATTTGCTGCAACTGTTGCCACTCTTTATTTATTCTGAAAATCAAGTTGGTAGGCAATAAATTGCGGTCTTCGGCAAAGAAAATAAACAGAAATCGGTCGAGTAGTTTTTGCGATTTCTGAAACAATTCTAGCGGGTCATATTGCGGGTTGAGTTGTACCAAATTCTGAAACAATTCGCGTTTAAAAAGCGAGTAATCTTTGTAGAGTTTTTTGGTAATGGTATCTTCTTCACTTACCGATTGATCTTTGATGGATTTGGCAACGTTGTTTTTGATATTGTCATAAGCCAAGCACAAATACAGTAATTCAAACTCAGCTTTGTTAAGTTGAAACAAGTTAAATTCTAGGTATTCAATGGCATTGTCAATATAAAAACGTAATTTTTCAAAGTTGGATGTAATAACATACACACATTCGGGCTGGTTGTTTTTATAACCAAATGCCTGTGCTTCAATTTTGCCTAAATCGGTGGTGTTGGTGCCTTTGAGTTCAATTACTGCGCTTACCTTATCATTAACTAAAATCGCTCCATCGGCTTTTTTGCTGTCTTTTACGTTTTTGTATTCGGTAGTAAGGTTGAAATTAGGTGCAGGATTAAGGGTGTAGCCCAAAATGGTTACAAACAATTCCCTCAGAAATCCTTCCTGAAATTGTTCTTCTTTGCTGTTGCGGATATTGTCCTGAATAGTGCCATTATGAAAATAGGCGGAATAGGCAGAAAATGCAGTTGTAATTTTAGCTGAATCTTGTTGACTCAAATATTTTTTGAGCACTGAGGCTTGAAATAAAGGCATAGACTTTTATATTAAAACTTGAGCAATTGTGTGTTATTGATTTTGGTAAAGTTTAAATGTAAAAATAATAATTTTTGCATTAACGTAACTGTTTATATTTTATTAACATTGCAATTCGATAAAAAATAGTGTTTGGTATTACATTCCAAAACGTCTTTACAACGTAAACCGCGTGAGGGATAGAGGCGGCATCCTTTTACTTGCCCCTGGGCGGTAGTGCTGGTTTGGGGCAAGTAAAAGATAGAGCCGAAAGCCCGACAGCACAAAAAAACCTTAACCCATTAAAAGGTTAAGGTTTTTTGTGGTGGCACGCCCAAATTATGTTATTTTTTACCTGATGCGGCTAGGTTTTTCTCTATGGTGTGGCTTGGTCGGGTCCATTTTGGTTTTTCGCCCAAGGCTTGGTATTGAGAATCGGCAGCTTCAACGGTTTTGGGTTGCGATATTTTGGTGAACGGTTTTTGTGGTTGTAACCCTAATAATTCAAACATTTTCATGTCGTCTTCCACGTCTGGATTTGGAGTTGTGAGGAGCTTATCTCCAGCAAAAATAGAGTTCGCACCTGCAAAAAAGCACATGGCTTGACCTTCGCGGGTCATGTTGGTGCGTCCGGCAGAAAGGCGTACTTGGGTGTTTGGCATTACGATGCGTGTGGTAGCTACCATGCGTATCATTTCCCAAATTTCGATTGGTTTTTCGTCTTCCATCGGTGTTCCTTCAACGGCTACAAGTGCGTTGATAGGCACTGACTCGGGTTGCGGACTTAGTGATGACAGAGCTACGAGCATTCCGGCACGGTCTTCAATGCTTTCTCCCATTCCGATGATGCCGCCGCTACAAACAGTAACGTTGGTTTTTCGAACGTTTTGGATGGTTTCAATTCGGTCTTCAAAACCGCGTGTTGAAATGACTTCTTTATAATAATCTTCGGATGTGTCAAGGTTGTGGTTGTAGGCATAAAGACCAGCTTCTGCAAGGCGATGTGCTTGGTTTTCGGTAATCATTCCGAGTGTGCAGCACACTTCCATGTCGAGTTTGTTAATGGTACGAACCATTTCTAGAACTTGATCAAATTCGGGTCCGTCTTTAACGTTTCTCCATGCGGCTCCCATGCAAACTCTTGAAGATCCGCCGGCTTTGGCGCGAAGAGCTTGTGCTTTTACGTGGCTCACAGTCATGAGGTCATTTCCTTCTACTTCTGTATGATATCTTGCGGCTTGTGGGCAATAACCGCAATCTTCTGGGCATCCACCTGTTTTGATAGACAACAAAGTAGATACTTGAACTACATTTGGGTCATGGTTTTCTCTGTGAATAGATGCGGCTTCATACAATAAATCCATTAAGGGTTTGTTGTATATTGCTATGATTTCTTCTTGGGTCCAATTGTGTTTTGTGATGCTCATGTGGTTTTTTTATCTGCTTTCAAAAATAAGCATTTATTACAAAAGAAACAATGTTTTAAAGGGCAGTATTTTTTAAGAATAAAATGGCTTGAAGTTTGTCTTTTTCTATTTGAGATTTTAAGGCTTCGAGGTTTTCAAATTTTTGCTCGTCTCGTATGAAATCAATCATTTCGACAGTAATTTCTGAATCATAAATATCTTTATCAAAATTGAGTAAATGTACTTCAATAGATTGAGATGTTCCGTTAACGGTTGGTCGATTACCAATATTCATGATGCCGTTTACCGTTTGATTGTTGACAAGGCACGACACAATATAAACGCCGTTTTTTGGGATGAGTTTATATGATTCTTTAATTTGAATGTTAGCTGTAGGAAATCCGATGGTTCTTCCAAGTTGTTTTCCTGCAATAACCTGTCCAGAAAATGAATAATTGTAGCCAAGATAGTTATTTGTAAGTTTGATATTTCCAACTTCTAGCGCAGTTCTAATTTTGGTTGAACTAACAGCAATTTCATTTAATTCTTGTACGGAAATTTGTTCAACGTCAAAGTTGTATTTTGCTCCAAATTGGATAAGATCATGAATATCTGCGGTTCTGTTTTTTCCGAAACGATGATCATGTCCAATAATTATTTTGCTAATATTGAGTTGATCAACTAAAAGAGTTTTGACAAATTCTTCTGCACTAAAATTAGCAAATTCTTTATTAAATGGGTGAATGATTAAAGCATCAAGCCCGATAGAATTTAAAAGAGCTATTTTTTCCTCTATAGTGTTTAGTAATTTTAAGTTGGTATGTTCATTTAATATAAATCGAGGATGCGGATAAAAAGTGATGACAACACTTTCTTCGTTCCTTTTTTTGGCTTCGGAAGTTAATTTGTCAAGTATTTTTTTATGACCTAGATGAATACCGTCAAAGGTACCGATTGTAACAACGGTTTTTTTGGTGGAAGAAAATTCGGAAATGGAATGAAATGTTTTCAAATTTGGAAATAATTTGCAAATATAATGAATTGGCAATAAAAAAAGGGACTGAACGAATTCAATCCCTTTAGTTTCTATTAATATTTATTATTCTTTAATAAATTGAATTGATTTTTTCTCATTATCTTTTTCAACAGTAATGAAGTAAACTCCTTTACTGAATGCAGCAGTTGAAACTGTCAAATCAGCGTTAGAAGATACTTTTTGTTGGTGTATTTTTTGACCAATTGTATTGTATATTGTGAAATTATCAATGGAGTCTAAATCGTTAGGTAAAGAAACAGTAATAAAATCTTTACTTGGGTTTGGATACACATATACGCCACTTAAAGCTTCAAAAGCATCATTAGCAGCTGTTAAATTAATACTAAAAGATTTACTTTCTGAAGCACCAAAAGTAGCACCACTTACAACTGTAATGTTTAAACCAGAATTTTTGATGTAATAACTTCCATTACCATAAGGACCTGTTAATCCATCTCCAGCGCTATCCGTAATGGTAAAAATATAACAATCATTACTTGCAAGATTCCATGTAACATTGTTTACTAATGTTTGTGTTGTATTGGTTGCTAAATTAGTATATGGACCTCCACTAAATAATGTGGTACCTGCAGAGTTTTTTAAATTCCATCTTGTTTCTGACCCATAACGATCACCTACTAATTTGAATTTTACAGCATTGAAAGTATAATTAGATGGTGCTGTAGGCGGATTGTATGTTCCTGTACTTGTATTGTTGGTAGCTCTTTGATCGGCAACTCCATTCGCATTTATTACCGTTGCCGCAAACGACCCAGACGTTGTTCCAGATACAGGTATTATAACTGTTTCAAATTTATGAGTAGCTAAATTTCCGGTCCAATTGTAAGTTGTTGCTGCTCCTCCGTTCAATGAATATGATATTGATGCAGATGTTAATGCGGCACTTCCTCTATTGTAAATGGTAATTTTTTGTCCAGAAGAAATAACACATGAACTTGTTGTTGCGCCACTGCATGATTCATCTACAATTACCTCTGCATCATTAGCAAAAAGAGTCATTGGTTGATCTTTTGTTGATGTAGCTAGTGTATTTCTATTTGGTGAATTCGCTAAAACTGAAACAATTCTTGCTTTTTGATCTGCGGTAAAAATATTCATACAAGTATCAACGGTGTAGTCCATATAGTTTTCAACCATATCATTTCCTGGAAGTGCTGCACAAGAGTTTGTACCAGTAGGACAGTTGCTGTTTGCAGTTGCAATTGCAGGAGTATCAAGACAATAGTCTCCTGCAGTATCACTACAACCCCCTTGAAAAGTATGTAATAATCCTAAATAATGACCCACTTCATGCGTCATTGTTCTTCCTTTATCATATGGAGCGTTGGTTAAAAAAGTACCGTCATTTAAGGCGCTACTTCCAAATGTTGCATAATTACAAACTACACCATCCGTGTTTGAAGCACCGCCAAATCCAGCAATTCCAGCTAAATTACTATCTGGAAATTGAGCGTAACCTAATAATTGTGAGTCTGTAAATTGAACCGACCACATATTCATATACAATGACGAATCCCAAATGGTGGTTGGTTTTACAACATTGTCTATGTCAGTTGTTGACCAAGATGATTGGCACAAATTAACTCTATGAATTCCGTTGGTTGGGTTTCCATTAGGGTCTTGTTTTGCTAATGCAAATTGAATTTGAATATCAGCCCCAATTGGATTTGTATTGTACCCAGGAGTATTAATCAATCTTCTAAAATCTTGGTTAAATACCGTGATTTGAGATTCTACTTGTGCATCTGTGATGTTTGGTGCAGTACCAACAGCTTCACCATTGTGAATCACGTGCACCACAACTGGAATGGTTATAATTCCACCTGTTTGTGAAGCTACCATTTGCAGCTTTTTGTAGTTTTGAACCAAAGGAGCTAACCATGCTTCAAATTGTGCACTAGTTGCTCTTTTTGGGTTGTTTTCTTGTAGATATTGTTCGTATTCTGTTGATGCGCAACGAATAATTCCATTTTCCGCGCTAACTTCTTTGCCAAAAAGCGTACTTTTTTTACCGTCTTTTGTTTGTGAAAAAGCTTGTATCGAAAAAGCTAACACAAAAAGTAACGACAATTTTGTAGCTAAAGTAAATTTCTTCATTAGTTTAATATTATGGTTAGTTTAGTTTTTTGTAAAATTAAAAATTTAATTTACATAAAAAACAATTTTATTAAAAAAAATTGACATTCAATGGATTGCTGATTTTTATTTTCCGTTGAAGGTATTCATCGTAGTATCTAACCCTGATAATGCAAAAGAAGTAATGATTTCAGAACTTAATTCTAATCGTTCTGATAATTTTATTTTTTCTTCTTCGTTCCAATCTCCAAGAACATAATCAACTTGTTTTCCTTTTTTAAATTCATCACTTATTCCAAATCTAAATCGGGGGTATTCAGTAGAATTCAAGATTAATTGAATGTTTTTTAAACCATTGTGTCCACCATCAGACCCTTTAGTTTTTATTCGGATGGTTCCAAAAGCTATGTTTAAGTCATCAGTAATTATTAAGACATTTTCTTTTTCTATATTTTCTTTTTCCATCCAATATTTTACCGCTTTTCCGCTCAAATTCATATATGTATTTGGTTTAAGTAGTAAAAGATTTCGCCCTTTTGTTTTAAATTCTGCGATGTCACCCAATTTTGCAGTTTGAAATTGAAGATTTTCCTTTTTAGCAAAATAATCAAGAATTTTAAATCCAATATTGTGTCTAGTATTTACATATTCTGCGCCAATGTTGCCAAGGCCCACGATGAGAAATTTTTTCATTGGAGGGAAATTTTCAGTTTTTTCTTTAGATATTAATTTTAAAAGCCAATTCATCATATACAAATGTACTAATTTTGATAAAAGAATTAATTTATGTACATAAAAAAAGCACCAGTCGCCTGGTGCTTATTTGAAAAGTTGTAAAAAAAATTATTTTTTCTTTTTTGCAGCTCCTTTTTCTGCTTTTGCAGCTTCTTGAGCAGCCTTCATAGCGGCACGAGAAATCTTCACTTGACAAACTACTGTGTTGTCTGGGTGCATTAATTTGAAATTGTTCACGGCTAATTTAGTCACATACAATTTGTTACCCATTTGAAGTTCAGAAATGTTAGCTTCTACAAAATCAGGAAGATTTTTTGGTAATGCTTTCACTTTCAATCTACGTTGATTTAAATTCAAAACACCTCCTAAAAGAACTCCTGGAGAAGTTCCGGTAACTTTAACAGGAACTTCCATCACTATTTCTTTGTCATCATTTAATTGAAAGAAGTCAATGTGTAAAATTTCATCTGAAACTGGGTGAAATTGAATGTCTTGTAAAATAGCATTGAATAATTTTCCATCCAAATCAATCGCAACAGTATGCGCATTTGGAGTGTAAACCAAACTTTTGAAAGCTTTGCTTTCTGATGTAAAATGTACTGGTTGACTTCCTCCGTAAATTACGCAAGGAACCATTCCAGCATCACGTACGGCTTTAGTTGCCTTTTTGCCTACGTTTTCTCTTTCTGATCCTTTAATCGAAATTGATTTCATTGTAAAAATATATAATTGTTAATAATTCTGCTTTGAGCATCTAGCTTTTGGCTTTATGCTGATTGTATTTTGCTTATCAGTGCTTTTGCCAATAATTACATTAAAAACTTACCACTAATAGAATTGTTGTGTTGCACCATGTGCATTACTTCTGCAAAAAGAGGTGCACAACTCACGACTTTTATTTTTTTTGATTCTTTTTTTAATGGAATTGAATCGGTTACAATCAACTCTTCCAACTTAGAATTCTCTATTTTTTCATGAGCATCGCCCGATAAAATGGCATGTGTACAAATTGCTCTAACGCTTAAGGCTCCTTTTTCTATCATAAGGTCGGCTGCTTTGGCAAGTGTTCCTCCAGTATCTATCATATCATCAACCAGAATTACATTTCTGCCTTTTACCTCACCAATTAACTCCATAGTGTCGATAACATTGGCAACTTTTCTTTGTTTGTAACAAATTACAACATCTGACTCTAAAAATTTAGAATAGGCGTAAGCCCTTTTTGAACCACCCATATCTGGTGACGCGATGGTTAAATTTTCTAAATTTAAACTTTTCACGTAAGGTAAAAATATAGTAGAAGCAAATAAATGATCTACTGGCTTTTCAAAAAATCCTTGAATTTGATCTGCATGTAAATCCATGGTCATAATTCTTGTAGCTCCAGCAGCGTCTAATAAATTAGCAACTAGTTTTGCTCCAATCGGAACTCTTGGTTTGTCTTTTCTGTCTTGTCGTGCCCAACCAAAATATGGAATTACGGCAGTTATGTGTCTTGCTGAAGCTCTTTTAGCTGCATCAATCATAAGTAACAATTCCATCAAATTATCAGCTGTAGGAAAGGTAGAACATACTATAAAAACACGTAAACCTCTTATCGACTCTTCATAAGAAGGTTGAAATTCACCATCACTATAAATTGAGAACGTAACCTTACCTAGCGGAATGCCATACTTTTCAGCAATCTTTTCAGCTAAATAAACACTTTGCGAACAAGCAAATATTTTTGCTTCAGGTTCTTGGTGTTGCATTTTAATTTGTTTTTTTAATCCGAATGTTTTTAAATTTATAAATTAATTTATAATTCAATTCAAAAAAATATAAATGCCTCGGAAGTAGTTAGTTAGTTGTGTGTCGTTTTATCGAGTTGCAAATTTAGAAATAAATTTGAACTCTGAAAGGATATTTTTAACTATTTTTTTATTTTGTGAATTATTTTTATTTACATTTGCACTCACAAATTTGAAGAAATTCAATTTTATGCCTAGATGGCGGAATTGGTAGACGCGCACGACTCAAACTCGTGTACTTCGGTGTGTGGGTTCGATTCCCACTCTGGGTACAAAATAAGACTTATTAAGACTTTCTTAATAGGTCTTTTTTTTATTTCCTACTTTTTAAATGTCACCCCACTTTTTCTGACGATTTGTATATTATTTCTCCTTAAACAATTTCACCTAACTAAAAGATTTTTTTTTCTCCATTTAAAATGGAATGAAAACCATTCGAGCTATTTATTGATTTTAAAAATAGTAGCAATTTTATAAATATATACAAAAATTTTACAACAACGTTTGCTTCATAATTGTAGAAATTTGTTGAAACATTAAAGCAAAAAAAATATGAAACCAAATATCGGAATTTCTGAAAATCATCTTGAAAATAGCATCAATCTGTTAGCTACATCTTTGGCAGATGAAGTGACGCTTTACACCAAAATTAGAAAATTCCATTGGAATGTTGCAGGCGAAAGTTTTATGGAATTGCACAAATTGTTTCAGGAGCAATACACCGAATTGGAAGAAACTATTGATGAAATTGCTGAACGAATCAACAAATTGGGCGGAAAATCGATTGGAACCATGGATGAATTTTTGAAGATAACATCCATTAAAGAATCTCCAAATGTATATCCGAATCAAAGGGAAATGATGAAAGAATTACTCGATGATCATGAAACAATTGTGAAAGAGTTTAGAAAAAACATAGACAAAAGCAACGAAAATAAAGATGCGGGGACAGCTGACTTTTTTACAGGTTTGATGAACAACACGAAACGATGTCTTGGATTCTTAGAAGGTATTTATCTTAGATTTTATTTGATGTTTTTTTTAGAAATAAAATGCAATAATTATTAATTAAATAGTACAAAAAAGCATAAAATAATCTGTTTAATAACTCTGTTTTTTGATTTGATAGGTTGACATAATGAGATTTAGAACATAGAGTAGTTTTTCAACCTTCCGACTATGGCCAACGAAACGGTACGCGAGCTTGATACTCATTAATCAATAAAACAGCTGTTATTAAATGGATTTTTATAATATTTTAAAAGAAATTTTCGAATATCTAAAAAAACAAGCCCAAAATATTAATTCATTTTTGATGAAAATCCGAATGAAATCGAAAAGTCAAATCGAAAATCCGAAGCTAAATTATTTTTAAATTTTATTACACCCAACAGTTTGTTTTTACAATTATTTCACAAAAAATTCTATTTGTTCTACCCCAATTTTTTTAGCTACAATCGTTTTATTTTTGTCCAAAACATAAATTACGGGAGTTGTAACCACATCATATTTTTCAAGGATGTTGTTATAATGGATACCATCATATAAATTTATCCAATTTAATTCGTTTTTAGTAATGTATTCTTGATACCCTTTTGCATTGTGTTGCGTGTACACACTTACTACTTTAACTTTCTTATTTTGACTTAACAATTCGTCATAAACTTTCTTTAACTTTGGTATTTCTTTTTGGCAATGTCCACAATCAATATCCCAAAAAACCAGAACAATATATTCGGAATTTATAGCATACAATTCTTTAAATAATTTTTCAATTTGGGGTTTGTTTGCATAATATTTTTGGGTAATTTCTTCACTCGTTTTACTGTTTTCAAATCCCATTGATATCACAATATCTTTATCTTTTACATCCGTTAAAAACAAATTTGGGGCTTTGCTTCCAATTAAAAGTGGCTTCACTTTATCAGCTTTTCTTATCACAGATTCAATGATGTACTTATCAAAAAAACCGTTTGCCTTTCCAGTTTTAAAATAGGCATCAGACATGTGAACAAAAATTTTATCATGCCCAAGTATTTTTGATGTTTCAGATTGATTGGTAAAAAAAGCAATTAAGTATTTGTATATTAAACTTTCTCTTTTTGGTTTTAATAAAAATTTGTCCACTTCAACTATAACAGAATCAGGTGTTTGGTCGATAATATTTGTAAAGTATCGTTTTAACTTAGGAACAAAAAACGGATTTCTAATAGTGCTTTCGTCATCAAGATTTATACCCTCCCAAAACGCCTTTTTGTAGGGTTGATAGGCATCTTTTTTATCAGTAAAGGAGGCAGAAAATTTTTCAAAATTATAGTCTTTTTTCAATTCCATCAGCAGTTTCAAAAAACTGTTAGGATATTGATTTGCAAAACTTTCTTCTAGAGCAATGACTTCATCATTGGTGGTTATGTATTTTTTCTGTACCACATCTGTTGAATCTTTTTTAGACATTCCTTTGGCATCTTCTCTTGCTTTGTCAAACTCGACTCTTTTCTTAGAAATGTAGGAAACATAATTGAAAAATTCATTTTGTAGGGTATTATTAGAAGATAAATTTTCTATCCCAGTTTCTTTGTAAACGCCTTTAATTTTGGTAACTTGAGAATTTTCATCAACATAAAAATCAAAGTATTTTTTTTTGTCTTGGCTAATTAATGCAAAAATACCCGTTTCTAACTTTTTATTGCTTTTAAATACAATTTTGCCGTTTACAACCGTTTTGCACGTATCTTTTATCAGGTTGTTTTCAAATTCTTGAATGGTTAAAAAGACCAAAGTATCTTTAAGCCCTTCTATTTCTATATTGATTTCATGTTTCGATTGAGCCGAAACGAGTCCGGCACATAATAAAAGTAAATAAAATAATCGTTTCATGTTTTTTTTTACAAATATAAAAAGGATCGCATTTTTTTCAACAAAATTTTACATTTAAAATGTTAAATTTCTTTTGGGAATTTTTTTGGTAAAAATCACAAGAAACTTTCTACTGTAATAAATTATATATTATTTTTGTTTATAGTTTTCGAAAATTATTTCAATTAAACAAATTGTGTCTTGAAAAAAAAGTACCATTTCATATTGCAACTTCTAGTTTTCTTCTTTTTAATCAACCAAGATGTGTGTGCTCAAAACGACAGTTTGATTAAATCTATCAATTCTAAAATTTTAAAAGCCAAAGTAGATACTTCAAAGGTTTCCTTATATTATGAATTAGCAGATGCTTACCAAGGTGTAGATTTAAAATTGTACATGACTAATTTGAACAAAGGATTTGAATTGTCTAAAAAAATTAATTTTTTAAAAGGCTATTCCAATTACTATCAAAAAGCTGCATTTCAATATCTTACAAAAGGAAACGCAAAAGAATGTCTGTCAAATGCACGCAAAGCATCTCAAATTTGCCTGAAATTAAAAGACACCTCGGGTTATTTAAAAAATATGTATTATGAATCATTAGGATACTTCTACCAAATGGATGCCGAAGGAATGAAAACCAATATTAATCGGGCTCTTGGGTTTATAAAAAACAAACCGTTTTATGCAGATAGAGGTCCTTTGTATTCGTTATTGGTGCAATATTATTCAAGATTTGATTTAGCAAAAACTTACCAGTATTTGGTTTTAGAATATGATTGTTTAAAAATTAAAAATGATCCTAATCAAATGATTTCTGTTTATAATGAATTTTCAAATTATTATGCAACCGTTTTAGATTTTAAAGAAGCCATAAAATATTCTGAAAAAGCGTTGAAAGAAGCTTATAAAATTCCAACAAATAAAGATTACAATGTTGCTTTTGCAATGGTAAATTTGGCAAATATTTTTTTGTCTGATCTGCAGTTTGACAAATCAAAAGTATACATAAAAAAATCATTACAAATAAGTGAGAAAATTCAAAACCCAATTTTAATTTGTAGAAATAAATCAATTCTTGCAAAAATCTATTTAAAAGAAAAAAAATATTTAGAGGCCAACGAGTTAACTTTACAATTTATGAATTGTGATGACACGCCAGAATATGTTATGGTTGGCAATTTGTATCTAGCCACATCATATAATGGTTTAAATAAGCCTAAGGAAGCAGTAAGTGCTTTGAAATCGGTTGACTTTAAAATATTAAATGATTTTCCATTAAATTATCAATTAGATTATTATGACGAATTAACTAAAGGTTACAGCGCAATTGGCGAATACAAATTAGCACTTGAAGCAGCCCAAAAGTTTAATGAACTTCAAGAGAAATTTTTGGACAATAAGGTATCTATAAACACAATCAGCCTTCAATCTAAATTTAAATTAAGAGAAATAAATTATGCATTTGATAAATTAAAGCTAGAAAAACAAAAAGTTGAATTAAAACAACAAAAAAACAGAGCTCGATTTAATTTGTTACTTGGGTTATTTATTTTGATCATAATTTTGTTAGGAGTATTTATTTGGGCTTATCAATTCAGAAAAAAAGGAAATTTTATCTTTGGATTATCTCGGGTACAACTTCAAAATGCCGTTCAAGAAAAAGAAGCACTTGTGAAAGAATTACACCATCGTGCCAAAAACAATTTTCAATTAATTTCTAGTATGATGAACATTCAAGCTATGGATAAATCAATTAATGTTGATGAATTTGTAAAGCTAACTAATTCTAGAATTTTATCATTGACAAATATTCACGAAAAATTGTACTTAAAAGACAATTTGTATCAACTAGAAGCCAATTTATATATAAAAGAAATGGCACAATATGTCAAAACAACTTTTTTAAGTACATTTACCACTATAGAATTTGAATTTTCAGATGATATTGTAATTCTCGACTTAGAAACCATCATGCCTCTGGGATTAATCATTAATGAACTTTTAACAAATAGTTATAAATATGCGTTTATTGATAGAGATAAAGGAAAAATAGAAATCAAAATTATTCGATTGTCATCATCAACATATAAGTTTACTTACTCAGATGACGGCGTTGGAATTAATAAGGTTATTCCGTTTACAAAAAGCATAGGTATGAATTTAATAACAGCTTTATGTAAACAATTGCGAACCGAACCTAAAATGAGTTTTGAAAACGGAGCTTATTTTGAAATAGAATTTAAAAAAGATTAACTAATTTAATAACAATAAAAGCCATGCAAATTATGAGAAATAAAATTTTAGTAGTAGAAGATCAATTTATAATTGCACTAGATATTAAAAACATACTAGAAGCAGAAAATTATGAAGTTGAAACAGATTATAAATCGGTTGCAAACGTAATTAATATCTTAGAAAACAACCCGCCCGATTTAATTCTTATTGACATTCATTTAAATGAAGAACAAACCGGAATAGATATTGGAAATTATTTATACAAAAAAGATACTATTCCGTTTATTTACATTACTTCTTATTCTGATAAAGTTACTTTAGAAAAAGTAAAAAGCTCTCGCCCATATGGTTTTATTGTTAAACCATACAAAAATATAGATTTAATTTCGAATGTGTTTTTAGTAATTAATAACTTTCAATATAGAAAAGTAGATTTGCGTAGAAATACAGAAATTGAAAAAATTGACATACCAATCCAATTAAAAACTACTTTAGATTACATTCAAAAGAACATTTATCAAAAAATAGATGTTGCACAATTAGCTACACTTACAAGATGGAATAAAGATCATTACTCTCGTGTTTTTAAACAATTTTTAGGATTAACTCCTTATCAATATATTTTGCAACAAAAAATTGAAGTTGCCAAAACGGTTATTGAAACTACAGATGATCAATTTCGTACAATTGCCTTTGACCTAGGTTTTGCAAGTTACAGTAATTTTTGTAACGCATTTAAAAAAGCTACCAATTTTTCTCCAGAAAATTATCGATTTACAAAAAACTCCATTAAAAACAGAGGTTGATTTTAAATGACCTCTGCAATCTCTCATTTTTCTCAAAAAATAGAGGTAAAAAAGTTAAAAAAATAATTAATTTATCGTTTTTTGATGCTTTGCGTTTGTTTTCGATATTTCGTATTCATTTGAAATATTAATTTTGCACTAAAATTAAGCCCGCCCGCACCTAAGTATAATAAATAAACAAACTAAATTTTATGTGATTTAAAGTTTTTTTAAAACGGTTTAATAAAGTAAAGCAAATGATTCTAGATTTTAATAATTTAAATTTTAAATACCGAAAAATAATTCATTTTTCGTTAATTACATCTATTGTATTATTTCAATTTCTTATCCTAATTATTTTTTACAATGAAATTTTTAATGAATCAAAATTAGATTCCATTGCAGATGAAATCAAAAACAATCAAAAAATTGTTTTGGTTTTAAACAAAACAAAACAAAATTATGCAACGGCGCAAGACAATTTTCAACAATTTCTTTCAACCCAAGACACACCCTATTTATCTAATTTCTCCAGCAATGTAAACCAACTTTCAGAAAATCTAGATACATTATCCTATTATTCAGAAAACAATAAAAACTGGAAAGAATACCAATTAGAAAACAATCCAGGAACTGCAAAGGAGCAGTTGGCATTAAAATCTAAATTGGATTCTATTTTAAAAAAGCAATTACCTTCCAATATAAAATTTAGTTTAGATGATTTTAAATTAACACCGTTCAACTACAAAGACGTATTAAATAGTATTAACGTAGAAAGTACTAAAGAAGTTGATACCGTAAAGAAAAAAGGTTTTTTTGGAAGATTAGGAAATGCCCTTGCGGGAAAAGTGGATGTTCAAAAAGAAAAAGTAAATGTACTAGTTTCCATGAAATTTGGAAAAAAAGTAACCACGGGCGATGTAGCTTCTCAACTTGCAGCAGCTTTTAAAAACACCAACAAATATTATGCTGCTGAATTTGCAAAAATTAAAGGCACCCTTTTAAACTACAAAGAAAAAGAAGCCTCTTTTGCAGCACTCAATTTAAAACTACTCAATTACAGTGCTACTTTATTAAAAAACTATGAGCAATCTCTTTTAGATTTTTCAAAAGCAACATCAGAACGATATGATCAACAATATAAAATCAATAAAAGCATTCGAAATTATACAATTATTGGTCTTGTTATACTAGTAATCATCATTTCAATCATATTGACATATTTAACAAGACTCGCCTTTGATTATGAAAAAAGGTTAGTTGTGGCTCAAGTAAAAATCCAACAGAGTCTTAGTTTCAAAAACAGAATAATCGGTATGATCAGTCACGAAATAAGATCTCCATTAAGCATCATTTCTATTTACAGTAAATACCTCAGTTCAAAAATCAAAGACGAGGAAATTAAAAATGTATTTGATTCGGTTCAGTTTACTACCAATTCTTTAACCATGTTGTCGAACCAAATTTTAGAATACTCAAAAAATGAAAACAAACAACTTTCATTAAACCCTGCACCTTTCAATTTAGAAGATCAATTATCAAATGTCGTTAAATCACTTCAAACATTGGTTGCAGAAAAAGGAAATAAATTGGATTACATTCAAAATGTAGCAAAAGACATTATAGTTAATTCAGACACAACCAAACTGCATCAACTGCTCTATAACATAATAGGTAATGCAAATAAATTTACAGATCAGGGCACTATCACTTTAAATTGTTCAACAGAGCCAGCAAAAAACAATTATATCAACCTATTGATTTCAGTTAAAGATTCAGGAAAAGGAATTTCTCAAGAAGAACTACCTCACATATTCGATCAATATTATCAAGCAGAATCGGGAGGAAACATTAGCAACCTTGGTGTTGGTTTGGGATTGAATTTATGCAAAGAACTAGTAGAATTATTCAAAGGAAAAATAAGTGTAACGAGTGAAGAAAAAAAAGGGACTACGGTATCATTTAATTTGCTTTTACAAACAATTAATTAAAAACACCTAATAGTATGAAAACTTTTTTAATTGCAGATGATCACAGTGTTGTTCGAAGTGGATTAGTAATGATTGCAAAATCGTTATTCAATGACGCAACCATCTTTCAGGCTAGTAATTTTAATGAAATTCAAAAAACACTAGAAATTAATACGGTGGATATTTTGATTTTGGATATAAGTTTTCCAGAAGGAAACTCATTAAACATTATCCCAACATTAAAAATGGAACATCCCAACCTAAAAATATTAATGTTTTCTTCTCATGATGAAGAAATGTTTGCCTTAAGGTATATCAAAGCTGGGGCTGATGGTTATTTGTCCAAATTAAGTACGCCCGACGAAATTGAAAATGCCGTTCTTAAAATTTCGCAAGAAGGAAAATACACCAGTTCCAAAGTCAGGGATAAAATTATTGATTCTTTTATGTTTAACAAACCACAAAACCCTTTAGAAGAATTATCTGATAGAGAAATGGAAATTGCAACATTGATGGTTAACGGAATGGGAAATCTAGAAATATCAAATGTATTAAAATTAAAATCAACAACAGTAAGCACATACAAAAATAGAGTTTTTGAAAAATTGGGTGTCGATAATTTGTCAGCTTTGATACAGTTTTTCAATATTCATAGCAATTAATTTCAGTGTAGTAAAAATTCTACACGGCCAGAAACAATTCAACTACACAAATAGATTTCGGTTGTGTTTAATTTTGAACCCGAATTAATTTTAACAGTAATTCATTTGAATGATTAAAAAAAAATCAGTCAAAAAACAGTATAAACAACAAAATTTTTTTAAATGAAAACAAAATTAAATTTCATTACGAAACTGAGGGTTTTTTCAAGTGTGATTTTATTTGCAAGCATTTTTAATGCACAAGCAAATAATATCAGCACATTGGATAGCCCGTCCTTTTCTTTTGTCTCTAATTCTTTTTTTGAAAATGTAAACAGTTCAGTAAAAACTGAACCTGCATCTTCAGAAAAAAAGTTAAAGAAAATCATTTCTGACACAAAAGAAAAAAAGCCCCGAAATATTCTTTCTAAGAATAGTTCCAGAGGAAAAAGAACAATTCCTCAAAAGATTGTTATGTCTGAAAATGACAATGACCCAGTAAATTATAACCAGAAAAAAACTCTGGTTAATTGCCCCAATGGTACAACTATTTTTTCCCAATACGCTACTGTTTCTTCAGGTGGATTAGGAGTTGGTGTAACAAATGGCGCTGGAGCACCCGACAATTTGGGCATAGCAGTTCACGCTACAGGCACTACATACCAAGGTATATTCACCTACCAACAAACTTTCACAGGAGGTATGCCCATCTATATTACAGCTAAGTATATAGATACAAGAGTGGATGGTATTAAAGTAGCATTCTCTACTGACGGTACCACTTGGACGTCCGACTCACCAACAATCGGTGGTTTCGGCGTAGCAACAGCAGCTAATTTCACAACTGTAAGTTATACAATACCGGCAACCCTAACAGGAAACTACAAATTCATCAGAGTTCAAGGTAATAGTGGACAAACTTATTTGAGTATAGATGCCATTCAGACTACTAAAACAGAATGTTTATTGGTTACTGCAAGTACTTTTATTGATAATGGTGCCGGTGGAGGTGCCAAAAACAATTGTATCAAAGATGGTACAGAAAGCACTACAGATAGTCCAGCAGGTTTGTACATGAACGTGTTGCAAGGTTCTACCTTGGTGAGGTCATATCCAGTAATCAACGGGCAAGCTGTAATCAGCGGCTTAGCGGATGGAACCTACACCATGATTATTACCAACAGTTCTACGGCAACGACTTCAGTTTTACCAACCGGTTTTTTAAGCAGTAACCCAAGTAAAACCATCGTTATTACTGGAGGTGTATTAAGCAGCCCTGCATTGCCACTATTATATTGCTTGCAGGTTGTGGATACCGATAATGACGGTGTGGGCGATACTGTAGATATAGATGATGACAATGATGGAGTATTGGATATCAATGAGTCAGTAAGCTGTACAGGGATAGGAACTAATAATCCAGGTATACTTCCAACAAGTTTATATAAGAGTCTTGCAGATTGGGAATACGTTCAAATTAAATTTTATTCAATATCGCCGCTTTCTTCATGGGCAACAGCAAGCTTTGATGTATTGAAAAATAACACTTTATATTATAAGGCAACTTATAATTCTGCTAATTTTTCTTATTGGTCAACAATTTCATCAACTTTAAGCCCTCCTATGGGTAATTTAAATCATCCATTAGAAGTATTTACCAGTATTCTAAATAATCAACTTTATATAAACAACCCAATGTTTTCTAACGTAACATTTGGGCCTGGAGTCACAGCTACAAGTGTGATAAATAGCGATCAGGTTGAATTACTTAGGAAAATAATACCAGCTGAATTAGCAGGTACCTATACTTTTTCTGTTGTTTCAAGTCCAACATGGAAAGGTAATAACGATGAAGATGCCACAATGCTTTTAAATGGAGTACCTGTAATTAACCCATTTGGATATGGTTATGGAACTACTGGGCTACGTACCGTGACGTTAACCTTAAATGCGGGAGATGTTTTAGAATTTCGTACCAGAAATGTAATTGCTACTGGAGGGGGAAGTACCGTTGAAGTTATAGCAGCATCTACTTGTCCTTCTACCTTGGACACAGACAATGATGGAATTCCAAACAGTTTAGATTCAGATTCTGATAATGATGGTTGTCCAGATGCTGTTGAAGCAGGTGTAACAATTAATTCAAATTCTGGAGTTGCTACATCTAATAAATTAACTGCAGCTACAATTCCAGGTCCCTATGGAGCAAACGGTTTTGCAGACAGTCTTGAAACCTCTTCAGAGAATGGTATCTATAATGGAATTTATACATATGATTATGCTACAAACAATACAGTAAACGTTTGTACAGATACTGACAACGACGGTAATCCAAATTTATTTGATTTGGATGATGATAATGACGGTGTGTTGGATACAACTGAAATGACTTGCTCATCAGTTGCGATGAGTAAAACGGGCGTTATTGTTTCGGTTCCACCAACTATAAATTATGCTTTTTATAGTGGTAACACTATTGGTAATTTAGTAGATGGTGCTGATGAAAATTTACGTGTAATTGCTACTCCAACAGGTACATTAAATAATAGCTTATGGTTAAATATCACATTACCTACTAGTAAAGCATTGACTTATATTGAAATTGGACATTACAGTGGACATTTACTTTTTGCTGCTGGTTCTACTTATAAAATTCAAGCTAGTGCAGATAATACTACTTGGGAGGATCTTACAGGAATTCTTTCTTATAATAATACAACTACATCAATTAGTGGTGGCTTTTCTACCTACAATTCAAATATTGCTAATTTTGAAAACAATAAAACACCATACAGATATTACCGCATATATGGTATTTCTGGCTCTAATGGTGGTGGATGGGCTACAGAACTTTATTTTAAAGAAAGCGTTTGTACTGATTTAGATACCGATAACGACGGAACTCCAAACCGTTTAGATTTAGATTCTGACGGTGATGGTTGTTCAGATTCTTATGAATCAGGAGCAACAACAATACTTACGCCAAATTTTGCTTTTCCAGGGCCTTATGGAGCAAATGGATTACATAACTCTTTAGAAAAAACAACAGAAAGCGGTACTATAAATTATATTTCAACATATAATAATGCAATAGATGCTACTTTCAAAATATGTTCTGATTTTGACGGAGATGGTATTCCAGACATTATTGATATTGACGATGATAATGATGGTATTCTTGACGCAGTAGAGTCACCTAGTTGTTTCTATACAGCTATCGAAGCTAATACTATTTTAAAAGTTACTTCTTCTTTAACATCACCTGTTGATAATCAAGCAGATGGAGACATCCAAGTACTTCATGATAATGACCAAGCATCTTTTGCATTCAATTTTAATGCATCACAGTCATTAGCTGGAGCGAGCATTTTTGTTGTAGAGTTTCCTACACGTCTTAAATTAACAAGCTTAACACTAGTAAACAATACTACTTTTGGTGCCGGAAGTTCAGCAAAACTTCAAGGTTCAAACAACAAAACGAACTGGTTTGACGTAAGCGGTTCAGAACAATCACTTGCAACAACTACTAATAAGGTATTTACTGTAACAAGTAATGTTGAATACCAATACTACAGAGTTTTGGGTGTAGGAGCAGCTTCAACAGCTACAACTACTACAATCAGTGAGATAACGTCAGTTATTGATAGCGCAAGTTATGTACCAAGTGCTCACGCAAAACCAACATGTACTGTAGATACAGATAATGATGGACAGCCAAACAATTTGGATACAGATGCTGATGGTGATGGTTGTAGCGATGCTTTAGAAGCAGGTGCAACTACTAGTTATACTCCAAACTTTACATTCACGGGTCCTTACGGAGTCAATGGTTTAGCTAATAGTAAAGAAACTGCTGTGGATAGCAATTCTGTAAACTACACATCAACCTATGCAAATGCAATTAATAGTTCAAATGCAATATGTAAAGATTCAGATTGTGATGGTGTTACTGATGCTGACGAAACAACAGACGGTACCAATCCAAATAATCCATGTGATTTTGTTGATGGTCGTCAAAAATTAACACCATGTGTTGATGTTACAAGACCAACAGCTAATGCTGGTGCTGACTTCTTCAAGTCATGTTCGGTAAACCCAAGCGGTAAAGAAATTGGCGCAACAGCTGTACCAGGAGTAACTTACTCATGGACACCTACAACTGGTTTATCTGCTGCTAATGTTTCCAACCCAACAGCAAATCCAACTGTTACTACTACTTATACTTTAACGGCTACAAATACAGCTTCAGGTTGTACATCTACCGATACAGTTTCAGTAATTGTTGATTTAGTAGCAGTAACTGTGGATGCAGGGACAGATTTTACAAAATCGTGTACCGCTAATGCAACAGGAAAACAAATTGGTGCAGCTGCTGTGTCTGGAATAACGTATGTTTGGACACCTACAACAGGATTGTCTAGTGCTACAGTTTCCAACCCAACAGCAAATCCAACCGCAACTACTACCTATACAGTAACGGCTACAAACACAGCTTCTGGTTGTACAGCTACTGATACCATTATAGTAACAGTTGATAATGTAGTTCCAACTGCAAATGCTGGAGCAGATTTTTCAAAAACTTGTGTTCATAATATAGATGGAGCATTAATAGGCGCAACAGCTGTGAATGGAGTAACTTATGCTTGGACTCCTGCAACTGGATTGTCTAGTTCTACAGATGCCAACCCAACTGCAAACCCTATAGCTACAACTACCTATACTGTAACGGCTACAAATACATCTTCTGGTTGTACGGCTACCGATACAGTTATAGTAACGGTTGACACAACGTTAAATACTGTTAATGCAGGAACTGATTTCACAAAAACATGTACTGCAAACGTAAATGGAGCTCAAATTGGTGTTACACCAGTAGTTGGTGTAACTTATTCTTGGAGCCCATCAACAGGTTTATCTAGCTCAACGATATCTAACCCAATTGCTAATCCATCTACAACAACTACCTATACAGTATCAGCTACCAAAACATCTTCAGGATGTGTTGCAACTGATGAAGTAGTTGTAACCGTAGATTTATCATCATTAATTGTTAATGCAGGATCAGATTTCACTAAATCTTGTACTGCAAACGTTACTGGTACACAGATTGGCGCAGCTGCTGTTTCAGGAGTAACCTATGTTTGGACACCTACAACAGGATTGTCTAGTGCTACAGTTGCCAACCCAACAGCCAATCCAACTGTAACTACTACTTACATGTTAACGGCTACAAATACAGCTACAGGTTGTACGGGTACCGATACCGTTGTAGTAACAGTTGATAATGTAGCTCCTACTGCAAATGCTGGAGCAGATTTTTCAAAAACATGTATTCAAAATAGAGATGGAGCATTAATAGGTGCTACAGCTGTGAATGGGGTAACCTATGCTTGGACACCTGCAACAGGATTGTCTAGTGCTACAGATGCCAACCCAACAGCAAATCCAACCGCAACTACAACTTACACATTAACGGCAACCAATACAGCTACAGGTTGTACTGCTACCGATACAGTTGTGGTAACGGTTGATGCAACTATTCCAACAGCAAATGCAGGAACAGACTTTACTAAGTCTTGTACTGTTAACTCTAATGGTGCACAAATCGGTGCAACTGCTGTAACAGGAGTAACTTATGCTTGGACACCTGCAACAGGATTGTCTAGTGCTACAGTTGCTAACCCAACAGCAAATCCATCAGCAACAACTACTTACGCAGTAACGGCAACCAATACAGCATCAGGTTGTACAGCTACGGATTCTGTTTTAGTAACAGTTGATACAAATGCTTTAGTTGTAAATGCGGGTACAGATTTCACTAAAACTTGTACTGCAAACGTTACTGGCGCACAGATTGGTGCAGCTGCCGTTTCAGGAGTAACTTACGCTTGGACACCTACAACAGGATTGTCTAGTGCTACAATTGCTAACCCAACAGCTAACCCAACAGTAACTACTACTTACACACTAACGGCTACTAATACAGCTACAGGTTGTACGGGTACTGATACCGTTGTAGTAACAGTTGATAATGTAGCTCCTACAGCAAATGCTGGAGCTGACTTCACTAAATCTTGTACTGCAAATGCTAGTGGTGCACAGATTGGTGCAGCTTCTGAGTCAGGAGTAACATATGCTTGGACACCTATAACAGGATTGTCTAACGCTACACTTGCTAACCCAACAGCAAATCCAACTGGAACTACTACTTACACATTATCGGCTACAAATACAGCTACAGGTTGTACTGCTACCGATACAGTTGTAGTTACGGTTGATGCTACAGTACCAACAGCAAATGCAGGAACAGACTTTACTAAGTCTTGTACTGTTAACTCTAATGGCGCACAAATCGGTGCAAATGCTGTAACAGGAGTAACTTACGCTTGGACGCCTGCAACAGGATTGTCAAGTGCTACAGTCGCTAACCCAACAGCAAATCCATCAGCAACAACTACTTACACAGTAACGGCAACCAATACAGCATCAGGTTGTACAGCTACAGATACTGTTTTAGTAACAGTTGATACAAATGCTTTAGTTGTAAATGCAGGTACAGATTTCACTAAATCTTGTACTGCAAACGTTACTGGTGCACAGATTGGTGCAGCTACTGTATCAGGAATAACTTATGCTTGGACACCTACAACAGGATTGTCTAGTGCTATAGTTTCTAATCCAACAGCTAATCCAACAGTAACTACTACTTACACGCTAACGGCTACTAATACAACTACAGGTTGTACGGGTACTGATACCGTTCTAGTTACAGTTGATAATGTAGCTCCAACAGCAAATGCTGGAGCTGACTTTACTAAGTCTTGCTCTTCAAACATAAATGGTGCACTAATTGGTGCAGCTGCTGAGTCAGGAGTAACATATGCTTGGACACCTATAACAGGATTGTCTAACGCTACACTTGCTAACCCAACAGCAAATCCAACTGCAACTACAACTTACACATTAACGGCTACAAATACAACTACAGGTTGTACTGCTACCGATACAGTTGTAGTAACATTTGATACAACAGTTCCAACAGCAAATGCAGGAACAGACTTTACTAAGTCTTGTACTGTTAACTCTAGTGGTGCTCAAATCGGTGTAGCTGCTGTAACAGGAGTAACTTACGCTTGGACACCTGCAACAGGATTGTCTAGTGCTACTGCTTCTAACCCAACAGCAAATCCTTCAACTACAACAACTTACACCTTAACGGCTACTAATACAGCTTCTGGTTGTACGGCTACCGATACGGTTGACGTAACAGTTGATACAAGTGCTTTAGTTGTAAATGCTGGAACAGACTTTACTAAGTCTTGTTTCGCTAATGGTAATGGAAAATTAATTGGAGCAGCTGCTCAAACAGGATTTACATATTCATGGAGTCCTGCAGCTGGATTATCAAACGCTACTATTGCTAACCCAACAGCGAATCCTACAGCTACTACAACTTATACATTAACGGTTACTAATACAGCTACAGGTTGTACAGGTACAGATACTGTTGTTGTAACGGTTATTTTAACAACACCAGTTGCAAATGCAGGTTTAGATTTTACTAAAACTTGTACTTCTAATTTAACTGGAGCACAAATAGGAGTGTCACCAGAGGCAAATACCTCATATTCTTGGAGTCCTACTTCAGGTTTATCAGATGCTTTAACGTCTAATCCAATTGCTAATCCAACTTTAGGAACTACATATACGTTAACAGCAATCAATACAGCTTCAGGTTGTACAGCTACTGATACCGTTGTAGTAACATTTGATACAACAGTACCAACAGCAAATGCTGGAACAGACTTTACTAAATCTTGTTCTGTTAACTCAAGTGGTGCACAAATCGGTGCAGTTGCTGTATCAGGAGTAACCTACGCTTGGACACCTGCAACGGGATTGTCAGACGCTACAGTTGCTAACCCAACAGCAAATCCATCAACAACAACTACTTACACAGTAACAGCTACTAATACAGCTTCAGGTTGTACGGCTATTGATACCGTTGTAGTAACAGTTGACACAGATGCTTTAGTTGCAAATGCTGGAACAGACTTTACTAAGTCTTGTTTCGCTAATGGTAATGGAAAATTAATCGGAGCAGCTGCTCAAACAGGATTTACATATTCATGGAGTCCAGCAGCTGGATTATCAAACGCTACTATTGCTAACCCAACAGCGAATCCTACAGCTACTACAACTTATACATTAACGGTTACTAATACAGCTACAGGTTGTACAGGTACAGATACTGTTCTTGTAACGGTTATTTTAACAACACCAGTTGCAAATGCAGGTTTAGATTTTACTAAAACTTGTACGTCTAACAGTAATGGAACTCAAATAGGAGCCTTTCCAGAAGCCAATACTACATATTCATGGAGCCCAGCTTTAGGTTTATCAGATGCTTTAACTGCTAATCCTATTGCTAATCCATCTTTAGGAACTACCTATATGTTAACTGCAACTAATACAGTTTCAGGTTGTACAGCAACTGATTTTGTTATTGTTACGGTTGTTAATGAAGCACCTACTGCAAATGCAGGAACAGACTTTACTAAGTCTTGTATCTCAAATACTGTTGGCGCACAGATTGGTTCAGCTGCGGTAACAGGAGTAACTTACGTTTGGACACCTGTAACGGGATTGTCTGACGCTACTGTTGCTAACCCAACTGCAAACCCTACGTCAACTACTATTTACACAGTAACAGCTACTAATACAGCTTCAGGTTGTACGGCTACCGATACAGTTGAAGTCATTGTTAGTTCATCATGGAACTCTGATTGTGATGGCGATGGATCATCAAATGAAGTCGATCCACAACCACTCAACCCATGTATTGGAGGTTCAAGTACACCAGTTACTACCAATACAATTTGGAGATCAGCTGATTGTGATGGCGATGGAGATTCAAATGGAACTGATCCAGATCCAACAAATTCATGTATTTATAGTTCAAATCAAGTTGTAATTAATGCTTCTTTAGCATGGAGAACATCTGATTGTGATAACGATGGAGAAACTAACGGAACAGAAGCCAACAATGGTACTAGTCCAATCAATCCATGTTCATACACTAATGCACCAGCAGTATCAAGTCCAGTGTATGTTACTTGGTCATTAATAGATTGTGATGGTGATGGTACACCAAATGGAGTCGACCCACAACCACTCAATCCATGTGCTGGAGGTTCAACCACATCAGTTACAACCAATTTAATTTGGAGAGCAGCTGATTGTGATAACGATGGTGAAACCAACGGAACAGAATCAAACAATGGTACAAATCCAAACGATCCATGTTCTTACACTAATGCACCAGCAGTAACTAGTCCAGTGTATGCTACTTGGAAATTGTTAGATTGTGATGGCGATGGTACTCCAAACGGAAGCGATCCACAACCACTCAATCCATGTGCTGGAGGTTCAACCACATCAGTTACAACCAATTTAATTTGGAGAGCAGCTGATTGTGATAACGATGGTGAAACCAACGGAACAGAATCAAACAATGGTACAAATCCAAACGATCCATGTTCTTTCACTAATGCACCACCAGTTACAAGTCCAGCGTATGCAACTTGGAAATTGTTAGATTGTGATGGCGATGGTACTCCTAACGGAAACGACCCAGAACCACTCAACCCATGTGCTGGAGGTTCTAGCACACCAAACACATCTAGTACGATCTGGCAATCTGCAGATTGTGATGGAGACGGTATTCCAAACAAAGAAGATGGAAACTCAGATACAGATGGTGACGGTATTCCGGATTATAAAGATAATGATTCAGACGGAGACGGCATTCCAGATTCTAATGAAGATAATGGATGTACAGGAACTACTCCATGTACCCCATCTGATTTTGATGGTGATGGTATACCTGATTTCCAAGATCAAGATGCAGATGGAGATGGTATTCCTGATAGTGAAGAAAATAGCGCATGTACAGGAACAACACCATGTACACCTACCGATACTGATGGAGATGGAACACCTGATTACAGAGATTTAGATTCAGATGGTGATGGTTTATCAGATGCTATAGAAGATAAAGGATGTACGGGTTCAGTACCATGTACACCAACCGACACTGATGGTGATGGTATTCCTAATTATTTAGATTTGGATTCAGATAATGATGGTATTTTAGATAGTTTTGAAAACGCTCAATGTACACCAGTTGTTGCAGAGTGCGATACAGATGGAGACGGGATACCAAATTATTTAGATTTAGATTCAGACGGTGATGGTATTAAAGATGTAATTGAAGCCAATGGTATAGATGTCAATAATGACGGTATAGTTGATGGTTCAGTTAATGCAAATGGAGTGCCAACCAATGCTAATTCAGGAAATGGTTTAATTAATATACCAGACGGTGATGGAGATGGAAAAACAGATCCTTACGATTTAGATATTAATAATCCATGTTCATCAATCCTATCACCAACAAGTCCTGTTTATGCTACTTGGTCATTAATTGATTGTGATGGCGATGGTACTCCAAATGGAAGCGATCCACAACCACTTAATCCATGTGTTGGAGGTTCAGGAACACCAGTTACTACCAATGCAATATGGGCAGCGGCTGATTGTGATAGCGATGGAGAAACCAATTTTACAGAAAACACCAATGGTACTAACACAAATGACCCATGTTCATATACAAATGCACCAGCATCAACAAATCCAGTTTATGCTACATGGTCATTATTAGATTGTGATGGTGATGGAACTCCAAACGGAAGCGACCCACAACCAAAGAATCCATGTGCTGGAGGTTCAGGAACACCAGTTACTACCAATGCAATATGGGCAGCGGCTGATTGTGATAGCGATGGAGAAACCAATGGTACAGAAATCACCAATGGTACCAATCCAAACAATCCATGTTCATATACAAATGCACCAGCATCAACAAATCCAGTTTATGCTACATGGTCATTATTAGATTGTGATGGTGATGGTGTTGCTAATGCTCAGGAAATTATCGACGGAACTAGCCCGACTAACGCATGTGACTCAATTGAGGCAAATGTTACATTACCTCAATCTGCAGCTTTCTTAGCAGGAGATTGTGATGGAGACGGATTAAATAATGGAATTGAAATTGGTGATGATCCAAAAAACCCAGATGATAACAATGACAATGGAACTCCAGATTATTTAGAAGTAAATAATGGTGAAGATTTTGTTGATGGGGATATTGAGATATTTAATTTAGTAACTCCAAATGGAGATGGTGATAATGATGTATTTGTGATAAGCAATCTTGATAAATACACTAAAAATAACCTTGAAATCTATAACAGATGGGGAGTATTGGTTTATGACACTCAAGAGTATGGACAAAAGAACAACTTCTTTAGAGGTGAATCAAATGGCCGTGTTACAGTAGCACAAGACTCACAATTACCAGTTGGAACTTACTTCTACGTATTTAAATACACACATAATACAACAGGAGTTACCAAAACTAAAACAGGATATTTATATATTAATAGATAATAATTAAATTGCAGGGAGACTCAAAACCTCCCTGCATAATTAAAAATTCAAAAGATGAAAAAATTAATTTTAATTCTGTTGTTTTCTTTAAGTACTTTCTCAGTATTTTCACAACAAGACGCGCA
>CAMAWT010000007.1 GCA_945862065.1 Flavobacterium psychrophilum
AGATTTGATTATAAAAATAGTGAAATCAATGTTTCAAACTTCAATAATTCCTTTTTTTTAAGTTCACTTTTTATATTTTTGCACCACTATGGCAAAACAAGAAGATTTATTTAAGAATGTAATTTCGCACGCAAAAGAATACGGATTTATTTTTCCGTCAAGCGAAATTTATGATGGTTTAAGTGCAGTTTATGATTATGCACAAAACGGAGTAGAGTTAAAAAAGAACATCAGAGAATATTGGTGGAAATCGATGGTGCAAATGCACGAAAATATTGTTGGTCTCGACGCAGCCATATTGATGCACCCAACCACTTGGAAAGCATCTGGTCATGTGGACGCTTTTAACGACCCTTTGATTGACAACAAAGATTCCAAAAAAAGATACCGTGCAGATGTTTTAATTGAAGACTATGCCGAAAAATTGAACATTAAAGCAAAGAAAGAAATCGATAAAGCTCGTGATCGTTTTGGAGACTCTTTTGATGAAGAACAATATAAAACAACCAACCCAAGAGTGATGGAATACCTTTCAAAAGAAAGAGAAATTCTTGAAAGAATGGGAAATTCACTTGGTGCAGGCGATCTTGAAGATGTAAAAGCACTTATTGAAGAACTAGAAATTGCTTGTCCGGAAAGTGGTTCTAGAAATTGGACCGACGTGAAACAATTCAATCTAATGTTTGGTACAAAACTTGGTGCATCAGCAGAAAGCGCGATGGATTTATACCTACGACCAGAAACAGCCCAAGGAATTTTTGTGAATTTCTTGAACGTTCAAAAATCGGGGAGAATGAAAATTCCGTTCGGAATTGCTCAAACCGGAAAAGCCTTTAGGAACGAAATTGTAGCGCGTCAATTCATCTTTAGAATGAGAGAATTTGAACAAATGGAAATGCAATTTTTTGTAAAACCAGGCGAAGAAATGAAATGGTACGACTATTGGAAAACCTCTCGATTCAACTGGCATTTATCTCTTGGATTGGGTAAAGAAAATTACCGTTTTCATGATCACGAAAAACTAGCGCATTATGCCAATGCTGCTGCCGATATTGAGTTTAATTTCCCATTCGGATTCAAAGAATTGGAAGGAATTCACTCAAGAACTGATTTTGACTTGAAAGCGCACGAGCAATTTTCTGGTAAAAAATTACAATATTTTGATAACGATACCAATTCAAACTACACTCCTTATGTGGTAGAAACATCTGTAGGTTTAGACAGAATGTTCCTGGCAGTTTTTTCAAATTCATTGAAAGAAGAAACCCTAGAAGACGGATCAATAAGAACCGTTCTTCAACTACCAACTGTACTTGCGCCAACTAAAGCAGCGGTTTTACCATTGATTAAAAGAGACGGATTGCCAGAAGTGGCACAAAGCATTATTGACGAATTGAAATGGGATTTTAACGTTGCTTATGACGAGAAAGATGCCGTTGGACGCCGTTACAGAAGACAAGATGCCTTAGGAACTCCTTTCTGCATCACTGTTGATCATCAAACATTGGAAGACAAAACAGTTACTATTAGACACCGTGATTCGATGAAACAAGATCGAGTAGCTATAGCCGATTTAAGAGATATCATAAATAACGAAGTTTCTATGAGAAACTGGTTGATGAAAACGGTTTAAAACAAAAAATGCTTCTCGATTGAGAAGCATTTTTTTTTATGCTTTTTTTTAATTAAAATCTATATCCAAAAGTTATGCCACCGCGGCCTACAAAAGTAAGATCATTGTAGTCATTTTTTGTAGTATTTGTTAAATTTCTACCAATACCAGCACCTATTTCAAATACAAATCCTTTTTTAGATACCCATTTTCCACCAAGTCCAAAACCAACCGCAAAATTAGTATAATAGTCTTTATGATAAGTGGTTGTAGAATTTCCCGTTGCTGGATCATACAAATAATTATAATGTTCTGGACTAACGGAATTAATCATGGTAAAGCCTTCTGCATAAAAGCCTGCAGCAGGCTTTTTACCAAAAAAATGACGGTAATAAGGCGTTATTTCGAAAGTAGTCGTAATCGTTTCATCTATTGCAAAACCTAAAGAAACTCCTACCGATGATTCGTTATTTAAAATTCGCTCGTAAGAAAATTGTGGGAAAGCACCCAATAAATAGGCCGCATTTCCTTTAATTTCATTTTTAGGAAAGCTAATGGTGTCTTTTGTTTGACTAAAACCCAAAGAAAATAAGGATAGACTCAGAAATAAAATAACTTTTTTCATACTGTTAAAATTAGTGTTTATTGATTAATACTATTGTTTTATTATTACTAGAATCGGTATCCAATGGTTATTCCGCCTCGACCTACAAAAGTGTGTCCGAAATAGTCGTTCTTTTCAGGATTTAATAAATTTCTACCAATACCGCCATTAGCTTCTAGAACCAATCCTTTCTTTGAAACTAGTTTGAAACCCAATCCAAATCCTAATGCAAAATCGGTATATTTATCTCCTTTTATTATTTCTTCTGAATAGCTGTTTGTACTTGGTACGTACATATAATAAATACTGTCATCTATTTTTAAAGAATTTATCATACTAAAACCTTCAACAAAAAATCCTGATGCTGGTTTTTTTCCAAAAAAATATCGGTAATAAGGCGCCATACTAAAGGTCGTTTCAAAATCTTTTTCGAGAGCAAAACTCGTCGAAATACCTATGCTTGATTCGTTGTTTAATATTCTTTCATAGGTGATTTCAGGTTGACCTATAATAAAAAAAAGTGCATTGGCTTTTATCTCATTTTTTGAGAACGCTGTTTGTTTTTCGGCTTGACCGAAACTAGCTATTGTAGCAAAAGCAAAAAAAAGTAGCATAATTTTTTTCATATATTTTCTTTTTAGTTTGATTTCAAAAATAAATTAAAATAAGAGCCGACTTATTAATTTAAGTATAATTTAACTAAATCAAATTTTTGGCTACTAAATATTCTGCAATTTGAATGGTATTGGTTGCCGCCCCTTTTCTTAAATTATCTGCTACTATCCACATGTTTAAAGAGTTGGGTTGGCTTTCATCTCTACGAATTCTACCTACAAAAACATCATCTTTTCCATGTGCAAACAACGGCATTGGATAACTAAATTCAGATATATTATCTTGAACTATCACACCATCAGTTTGGGCTAAAATAGAACGAACTTCATCTACATCAAAATCATTTTTAAACTCGACATTCACCGCTTCGCTATGCCCGCCAACAATAGGAACTCGAATGGCAGTTGCTGTTACAGCTATGGTTTTGTCATTTAATATTTTTTGAGTTTCGCGCACCAATTTCATTTCTTCTTTGGTGTAACCGTTTTCTTCAAAACTATCACATTGCGGAATGGCATTTCTATGAATTGGATATTTGTAAGCCATTTCACCTTTAATATTTTCATACTCATTTTCTAATTGTTGCACCGCTTTTACTCCCGTTCCAGTAATCGATTGATAGGTAGAAACTATGACTCTTTTAATGTGGTATTTTTTATGTAAAGGTGCCAAAACCATCACCATTTGAATGGTAGAACAATTTGGATTGGCTATTACTTTATCCTCTAATGTTAATTCGCTAGCATTGATTTCGGGCACAATTAATTTTTTGGTTGGATCCATTCTCCAAGCCGATGAATTGTCAATAACTGTTGTGCCTGCTGCTGCAAATTTTGGGGCCCATTCTAGCGAAGTATCGCCACCTGCCGAAAACAAAGCCACATCCGCTTTCATATCAACGGCAGTTTGCATGCCAACCACCTTATATTTTTTCCCTTTAAACTCTATTTCTTTACCAACTGACTTCTCTGAAGCAACTAGAATCAATTCGGTTACAGGAAAATTTCTTTCTGATAAAACCTGAAGCATCACTTCTCCAACCATTCCGGTTGCACCTACAACAGCAACTTTCATATATAATGTTTTTAATTAATTTATAAATACAAAAGTAATTAGAAAACAAATCAGTTTGCAAAGATTTATAAAAAAAGAAAAATCCCGCAAAAAGTGCGGGATTTACTTAACCTTTGAGAAGTCATTAAGATTATTTTTTTAATAAATCTCTGATTTGAGTAAGCAATTCTTCTTGAGATGGACCAGCTGGTGCCGCCACTTCTACTTCTTTCTTTTTTGCTTTTTCGACTCCTCTTAAAATAAGAAAGATAAAGAAAGCAATAATAATAAAATTAAGCAACGCTTGAATTAAATTACCATACGTAATTACCGCTGCACCCGCTTTTTTGGCAAGTTCTAAACTAGTATAACTATTACCATCTAATGAAATAAATTTTGTAGTAAAATCTACTCCACCTGTCAGTAATCCAACAATTGGCATAATAATGTCATCAACTGCCGAGCCAATAACTTTACCAAATGCACCACCAATAACTACGGCAGTGGCTAAACTTAATACATCGCCTTTCATTAACGATGCTTTGAAATCTGAAAAAACCCCCATTTTTTAAAATTTAAAATGATTAATAATTAGGGCAAATATAATTAAGTTTATATAGAAAGGTGTTTATTCACGGTAAAATATTCGTTTTACCCGTTGGGAAATACTTGTCAATACCTCATACGGAATGGTATGTAATTGTTTCGCAATTTCGGAAACAGTAGGTTTTTGGCCGAAAATAATTACTTCATTTCCCTCTTTGCAGTCAATTTCAGTTACATCAACCATCATCATATCCATGCAGACACTTCCTATAATTTTGGCAGGTTTGTTTTTAATCATTACATAACCGCTTTCGTTTCCTAATTGTCTTGAAATACCATCAGCATATCCAATTGGAATAGTGGCTACTTTTGTGGGTTTTGTAGCTATAAATCGTCTGCCATAGCCAACGCTTTCGCCTTCTTTTATGACTCTTATTTGTGAAATAACCGATTTTAAAGTACTTACATTTTCTAAATATTTTTGTTCTTCAGCATCGTTTGAAACACCATACAAACCAATACCTAACCGTACCATATCGTATTGAGCATTGGTGAAATTTGAAATTCCGGAGGTGTTTAAAAGATGTCGAATGGGAACATATTTTAACTCATTTATCAATGCATTTGACATGTGTTCAAATTGTTCTATTTGACCGAGGGAGAATGCCATTAAATCCAAATTATCACTTGCTGCCATGTGTGATAAAATACTTTTTACTTGTACGTTTGGATTGTCTTTTAAAATTGAAATCAACTGAGCAATATCGGCTGTTTGAAATCCTAATCGATGCATGCCTGTGTCCAATTTTATGTGAATTGGAAATTGCTTCAGTTTTTTGGCTACAGCCAATTTCAGAAAAGAATGCAAGCCTTTAAAAGAATAAATTTCTGGTTCTAATTGGTGCTGAATAATGGCTGAAAAACTGGTAGTTTCTGGATTCATCACCATGATTGGCAACGAAATTCCGGCTGTTTTCAACGCAATTCCTTCATCTGCAAAGGCAACACCAAGATAATCGATTTTGTGATATTCTAATAATTTGGCTATTTCAAATCCGCCATTTCCATATCCAAAAGCTTTAACCATTACCATTAATTTGGTCTGACTGTCTAATTTTGATTTGTAAAAATTCAAATTATGACTGATGGCATTCAAATTAATCTCGAGAACTGTTTCATGCGTTTTCTCTTCCAATGCGGCCACAATTTCTTCAAATTGATAATTCCGAGCACCTTTGATTAATATTGTTTCGTTTTCGAAATTAATTTCATCAAGTTGATTTAAAAATGCTTCGGTTGATAAGAATGATTTGCAATTTGGAAATTTTTTAGCGTATTTGAAAATGGTTTCGCCTATCACAAAAACGCGGTTTATTTTATTAGAAACTATTAGTTGTGATACTTTAGCATACAGCTCATCATTGGGCAAACCACTTTGAAAAATATCAGATAAAATAAGTGTCTTTTTTTTATATTGTTTTTGATTTTCTAAAAAGTCTAACGCTATTTTTAAGGATTGAAAATCAGATGCATAACTGTCGTCAATAATCGCAGTATTGTTTATTCCGTTTTTTACTTTCAATCTCATTTCGACAGGATATAACAATTTCATCCGTTCTTGAATGGTTTCCTGATGGTATTCCAAATGCAACAAAACCATCAAACATTGAATGGCATTTTCAATAGATGCTTGATCTTGAAAAGGTATTTCTACAATAAAACAAAACGTTTTATAGGTTATTTTAAGTTGCGTACCCTCTTCGTTTTCTGAGGTCATCACAAATGCATCGGCACTTTTATCGCTTGAACTCCACGTAAACGTTTTGATTTTTGAAGGAATAAAAACTTCAGTCGTTTTGTTTTTATTAACTATCAAAACTGAAACGGATTTGAAAAGTTGTAATTTTTCTTTGATTTTTTCGCCCAAATCTTCAAATCCTTCATCGTGAGCCGAACCAATATTGGTTAAAATCCCGATGGTTGGTCGAATCATTTTTTGAAGATGTTTCATTTCATTGGTTGTCGAAATTCCGGCTTCAAAAATGCCAAGATTATGATTTTCATTCATCCCCAAAACCGATAGCGGAACACCCACTTGCGAATTATAACTTTTGGGACTTCGAATGATATTATAATCAGGACTCAATAAAAAATTGAGCCATTCTTTAATGATTGTTTTTCCGTTACTTCCAGTAATTCCAATAACGGGAATTTCGAATTCTTGTCTATAATAGGCTGCTAATTCTTGAAGCGCAACCAACGTGTCTTTTACAACATAAAAAGTGAGTGAACTATTTACATCAGCAGGGATTTGACTTATTACAAAATGGGTAACGCCTTTTTTGGCAAGTTCAGAAATATATTGATGTCCGTTATGATTGGGTCCGATCAATGCAAAAAAAAGTGTTTCTTGATTGTTTTGCATGGAACGGCTGTCAATAGAAATGCCGTCAAAAAAAGAAACAGCATCACTACCGATTATTTCGGCATTGAGAATGGAAACGATATTTCTGGATAAAAGTATCAAATTATTGAATTATTCTTTTGAAGTTTTGGTGTTTGCGTCTTGATTTTTTTGCATGGCATTAAAAAATGCTGCCCTGCTTAGTGGTTCATATTCTTCGGTTTCTCCAAGCATGACCAATTTATCATTGTCTGTTTTTCTAAAACTATAATTAGCTAAGTTACCTGTATGCGTGCACACTGCATGCACTTTGGTTACATACTCTGCCGTTGCCATAAGTGCGGGCATGGGTCCAAATGGATTTCCTTTAAAATCCATATCCAAACCTGCTACGATTACTCGAATGCCTGAATTGGCCAAATCATTACAAATTTTTACAATTTCATCATCAAAAAATTGGGCCTCATCAATGCCAACGACATCACAGCCTTGAGCCAAGATTGCAATATTTGCAGCAGCAGGAACAGGTGTTGAACGAATTTCATTTTTATTATGAGATACAACCATGTCGTCATCATATCGAGTATCGACAGTTGGTTTAAAAATTTCCACTTTTTGTTTGGCAAATTGAGCTCTTTTTAACCTACGAATAAGTTCTTCTGTCTTTCCAGAAAACATCGAGCCGCAAATTACTTCTATCCAACCAAATTGTTCTTTATGATTTACTGTATTTTCGAGAAACATTTTGTATTTTTAGACCTTAAAAAAGGAATTGTTTTTATTACTTTGTAAAAAACAAATTTACTATAAAAATTAGATTACCAACTCACTATAATTTTAAAAGTTATGAAGAAAAGACTAGAGGCCGAATTAATAAGCATAGCACACCGTGTTTTGAAGTTGAAAAACAAGTCTGAAATTGATACATTGTATCTCGAAACTCAAAAATTATACCATGTTTTGGGTGTTTTAAAATTTTATAATGACAATATTGATGTTACTAAAAAGACTATTTCTAAAGGTGAATTGGAAAAATTATTAGTAAAAGAAGAAGAAAAAGTCGCGGAAAATTTAGTTATTGCCAATGTCGAAATACCAAGTCCAGAAATTGTTGAAGAAGTAGAAATCAATGAAGTTATAGAAGAAGAAAAAATATTGGTAGAGAATATTACTGTAGAAGAAAATCCGTTGGAATTAAAAGCTGAAATCGGATTTGATTTTGAACCAAGTGAAGATTTTTTAGGGAAAACTGAAGATGATCAAAAAGAAATAGCATCCAATGAAAAACAACAATTTTCATTTGAAGATTTATTGGGTAATGATTATGTTGAGCCTGTTTTTGTAAAACCAAATGACAAACCAATTCCTGAAATTAAAAATGTAATTGAAGAAAAATCAGGATCAATAAATGAAAAAATAGCAGCCGGAATTACTGTTGGATTGAACGACCGAATCGGATTTGTAAATAATTTGTTTGACGGAAGTAATGAAGATTATAATCGAGTAATATCGCAACTTAATACTTTTGATTCCTTTCAAGAGGCCAAATATTTTATTGAAGATTTTGTGAAACCCGATTACAAAAATTGGGAAGGTGTAGAAGATTATGTAGAACGATTTTTGGAAATTGTAGAAAAAAAATTCGAATAAATGTCAAAATTATTCATTGTTCCAACACCGATTGGCAATCTTGAAGACATGACTTTTAGAGCAATACGAGTTTTAAAAGAAGCCGATTTAATCTTGGCAGAAGACACACGCACAAGCAGTAAATTGCTCAAACACTTTGAGATTTCTACACACATGCACAGTCATCACATGCACAATGAGCACAAAACAGTTGAAAATATCATCAAGAGATTGCAAGCCGGAGAAACCATAGCGCTCATTTCTGATGCGGGCACACCTGCCATTTCCGATCCAGGTTTTTTGTTAACTCGTGCCTGTGTCGAAAATAATATTCCAGTAGAATGTTTGCCAGGCGCAACCGCTTTTGTGCCAGCATTGGTCAATAGTGGTTTGCCAAATGATAAATTTGTTTTTGAAGGTTTTTTGCCTGAAAAAAAGGGGCGTCAAACCCGTTTTTTGGCTTTAGCCGAAGAAAATAGAACCATGATTTTTTATGTTTCGCCACATAAATTAATTAAAACTTTAGCAGAATTTGTTCAATATTTTGGAGCCGAAAGACCTGTTTCTATTTCAAGAGAATTATCAAAATTGCACGAAGAAACCATCAGAGGAAATGCAGCAGATGTTTTAAAACATTATGAAGCAAAACCTGCAAAAGGTGAAATTGTAGCCGTTGTTGGCGGAAAAAATAAAGTATAATTTCTAATAAATCAAAACTAAATATATAACCGCCTTACCTTTTATTTTATGCGTTGGACATATAATTCTGAAACCGAAAATGACCTCATTCAAAACTTACAATCTGAACTTCAAGTAGATAAAACCATCGCAACCTTATTGGTTCAAAGAGGAATTACATCGTACAATGATGCAAAAAGTTTTTTCAGACCAACCTTAAACGATTTGCATAATCCATATTTGATGAAAGATATGGATAAAGCAGTTGATAGAATTGAAAAAGCAATCAGCAATCATGAAAATATTCTTGTTTTTGGAGATTATGACGTTGATGGAACTACGGCGGTTTCATTGGTTTCTAGTTATCTAAAAACAATTCATCCAAATATTGCCACCTATATTCCAGATCGATATGACGAGGGTTATGGCATTTCATATAAAGGAATTGATTTTGCTGATGATAATAATATTACACTTATAATTGCGCTAGATTGCGGGATTAAATCAATAGATCATATCGCTTACGCGAATGAAAAGCAGATTGACTTTATTATTTGTGATCATCACCGACCTGGAGCTGTTTTACCTGATGCCATTGCGGTTTTAGACCCAAAAAGGGACGATTGTTTTTACCCATACGATGAACTTTGTGGCTGCGGCGTTGGATTCAAACTGATTCAGGCTTTGGCTCAAAACAGGAACCAAACTACTAGCGATTTATTGCCTTATTTAGACTTAGTTGCTACTGCAATTGCCGCTGATATTGTTCCGATGATGGGAGAAAACAGAGTGTTGGCAAAATTTGGTTTAGAAATAATCAATGCTTCGCCAAGACCCGGAATCAAAGCTTTGATAAAAAACTTAAAAAAATCTACTTTAACCATAACTGATGTAGTTTTTATCATTGCTCCCCGAATAAATGCTGCCGGAAGAATAAAACATGGCAATCATGCCGTTGAACTTTTAACAGAATATAACGAAGAACAAGCCGAACAATTTGCATCAGAAATTGAACAATATAACAGCGACAGAAAATTATTAGACAAACAAATTACTATTGAAGCGCTTTCGCAAATTGAAACCAACAACGAACAAAACAACTTTACAACGGTCGTTTTTCAAGAAGATTGGCACAAAGGCGTTATCGGAATTGTAGCTTCCCGTTTGACAGAAACCTATTACAGACCCACTTTGGTTTTTACTAAAAGTGGCGACAAATATGCTGCATCTGCCCGTTCAGTAAAAGGTTTTGATGTGTATAATGCTCTTGAAAATTGTTCTCACCATTTGGAACAATTTGGGGGACACATGTATGCTGCCGGAATGACTTTAAAACCAGAAAATTATGCCGCATTTAAAAAAGCATTTGAAGAAGAAGTAAAAAAAACCATTCTTCCAGAAATGCTGATTCCTGAAATTAGAATTGATGCCAAGATTCATCTTAATGATATCAACCCAAAATTGGTTCGAATTCTAAATAATTTTGAGCCTTTTGGCCCAGAAAACATGACGCCAGTTTTTGCTTCCGAAGATGTTTTTGATACGGGATATGCTAAAACCATTGGGCAAACCGATGAACATCTGAAATTATTTGTAAAACAATCTGATTCTGAAGGATTTGGTGCTATTGGATTTGGAATTGGACAGAAACTGCAACTTACAAAAAACAGAAAACCATTTGAAATTGCTTATTGCATTGACGAAAATGAATACAAAAATGAAATAAGTATTCAATTGAGATTGAAAGATTTAAAATAATTTTTATATAAAAATATTATTCGAATTTTTTGATTTCAAATGAAGTTCCGTCAAAAACTCCATACGTAAAATAGCCAATCCAATCGCCTAAATTTACATACTGAGAATTTTCGCCAACAGGCAAAACCATGGGCAAATGTCTGTGACCAAAAACGAAGTAATTATAATGTTTGGTTTCCAGTTTTCTTTTGGCATACAAAATTAGCCATTCTTTATCTTCACCTAAAAAAACAACATCTTCGTCACCAGAAATAAGCTTGTTTTTTACCGAAAGGTATTGTGCTAATTTGACCCCAAGGTCTGGGTGCAACCAACGAAAAATCCATTTTGAAAACGGATTTGTGAACACTTTTTTCATTCGTTTATACCCTTTGTCACCTGGTCCTTTTCCGTCTCCATGACCAATTAAAAAAGTTTTGCCATGAAAAGTAAACTCTTGATTGTCATGAAAAACTGGAATATTTAATTCTTTTTGAAAATAATCTCCCATCCATAAATCGTGGTTTCCAACAAAGAAATAAATCGGAATGCCGCTATCTTTTAGTTCGGCAAGTTTTCCTAAAACACGAATGAAACCTTTTGGAACAACCGTTTTATATTCGAACCAAAAATCAAATAAATCTCCCAACAAAAAAAGAACTTCGGCATCGTGCTTAATTTCATCCAGCCAAGCCACAAACTTTTGCTCACGAACAAAACTGGCTTCTGGAGTTGGAGCTCCAAAATGCTGATCTGATGCGAAAAATATTTTTTTGGTTGCCATATAAATATCGTGTAAATTACCTATTATCTGATGCAAACCATTCGGCAAACGAACTGTCTGTTTCTTGTAATTTTAAAGAATGTAATTGAATTTGAACGGGAAGTCTGTTTTTTATTTTATTGGCAAAATCGATGACCATGTTTTCGCTCGTTGGTTGATAATCTACCAAAATAACATCATGCCCACGAGAGGATAATTCTTTTGCTAATTCAACATGTGGGGTATTTTGATTAAAAACAGTGGCATGGTCAAACTTATCTACAATTTCTTCTGTAACTATTTTTTTTAAATCGGTAAAATCAATGACCATTCCATATTTTACATTGGTTGTATCTGTAATTGGCGTACCTATAACGGTAACCGACAATTTATAGCTATGACCGTGCACATTTTTGCATTTGCCATCATATCCATAAAGCGCATGCCCGGTTTCAAAATTGAATTGTTTGGTAATTCTAATGGTACTCATTGAAAATTATTTAGTTTGCAAATTTACTATTTCTATTCGTTTTTGGTTCTGTTTTTCATCATAATATAAAGTTATTTAGCAAATGCGTTAAAAATAATTTGTGGTTCAAACAAACCAAATACTACTTTTGTTTGATAACTAACAATTGACGCTGACTATGAGCAGTTGTGAATTAACATAAATTTTTTTTACTCTACAATCAATTTCTTGGATTTATAACCATTAAGAAATTGAGATAATTAAGGCTTAATGAAACTTAATTTCTTAATGGTTTTAACTTCAATATTTCCATTTTTAGTAAAATGTATTGCTATTTAAAATCTGCTAACTTATTGTTAAAACCTATTTTTTAAATAATTCTAGAGCTTTTTTTGTAAAATCTGACAACACTAAATTTCCTGAAATTGCGGCACGTTCAAGCAATAATTCGTTCCAGTGATCTGTTTTTTGCCACATTACTTTTTTCATTTCTCCAAGAGCTTGTGGGTTGTAACTTGCTAATTCTGTTGCTTTTATATTTACCTCATCTTTCAGTTGATCCATTGTTGCAACCACTTTTGAAAACAAACCTTTTTCTAATGCCCAAGTTGCAGATTTCCAATCTTTTGGAGCCAAACTCATTTCGGCAAAAGCCGCAACACCCACTTTTCGGGTTATGGCGGGTTCAATTACAAAAGCTCCTATTCCGATAGCAATTTCTGATAATTTTACAGCACTATTTTCAGTAGCAATAACATAATCGCAGGCAGCAATTAATCCGACTCCACCTCCAACAGCTTTGCCTTGAACGCGTCCAATAATTAACTTAGCACAATTGCGCATGGCATTTAAAACGTTTGCAAACCCCGAAAAAAACAAGGTTCCGTCTTCTAGATTTGATATCGAAAGTAATTCATCAAACGAAGCGCCTGCACAAAAAGTTGCGTTTTCACTTTGTAAAACAATTACATTAACATCTTTATTTTCAGACAATTGATTTAATTTTAAAACCATTTGCTGCAGCAAAAAACTCGGAAAAGAATTACTTGCAGGATGAGAAAATGTAATGGTTGCTATTTTGTTGTTAATGGAAACCTCAACAAAACCAAGTGTTATATTATCGGACATAAATTGATATTTTTTGTAAATTTACTACAAATACGATTACTTTTAAAAATGTAGGCTGTATTTTGAGTACTAATATAAAAAAAATAGTACATTTGAAATCCAAAAAAGGGGGATTAGCTCATTTGGCTAGAGCGCTTGCCTGGCAGGCAAGAGGTGACCGGTTCGAATCCGGTATTCTCCACACAAGGGTAAATTTAATTTGCCCTTTTTTTATGAAAAAATTTATTTTATTATGAAAAACAAATTCTATTTTCGATTACTAATTATTATTGGCTTTTTACAATTTGGTTGCGATAATTCTAGAAACGAACCACAACCCAACCCAACCAACTTTGCCTTTGCAAAAGGAGCCGACATTGGATGGCTTTCGCAAATGGAAGCATCTGGTTATCATTTTAAAGATGCAGACGGAACCAACAAAGAATGTTTGCAATTGTTAAAAGACCGAGGCATCAACACCGTTCGATTACGGGTTTGGGTTAATCCGTCCAACCATCCCATAAACGGACATTGTAGTAAAGATGAGACAGTAGCCATGGCTGTAAAAGCCAAAAATATGGGCATGCGCATCATGATTAATTTTCATTACAGCGACACATGGGCTGACCCAGGTAGTCAAATAAAACCATTGGCTTGGAGTACACATTCTTTTTCTGAATTAAAAAATGATGTTTATAATCACACTTACGAAGTATTATTCGCATTAAAAAATGCAGGAGTAACACCCGAATGGGTTCAAGTTGGCAATGAAATTCCAGGCGGATTTCTTTTGCCAGAAGGGAGTTATACCAATTTTAATCAGATGGTTCAATTGCTTAATAAAGGGTATGACGCCACTAAAATAATTTTCCCAACAAGCAAAGTCGTGATTCATTTAGACAGAGGAAATGATTCTGGTTTGTACCGTTGGTTTTTTGATCAGGCTGTTGCCAATGGTTTGAAGTTTGATGTAATTGGAGCTTCTTTTTACCCTTATTGGCTCAACACCAATTATACAAACATAATAGGTGATCTAGAAAACAACCTAAAAGATATGGTTGTAAGATACAACAAAGAAGTAATGGTTGTGGAAGTTGGCGGCGATTTTACGCAAGTGCAAGACACCAAAAATATGTTGACTGCCGTGATTAATGCCGTGAAAAGTGTACCCAACAACAAAGGTTTAGGCGTTATTTATTGGGAGCCCGAAGGAGAAAAAACATGGAGTGGATACCAATTAAATGCTTGGCAATCTGATGGAAAACCGTCTGTTGCGTTGGATGCGTTTAAATAGAAACTTTATTTTCCGTTTTCTAAATCGGCGGCTACTTTTTCAAGTTCGGCATACCAATCTTCACCAAATCTTCTGATAAGTGCTTCTTTTACAAATTTATAAACAGGCACTTGAAGTTCTTTTCCGAGTGAGCAGGCATCGTCGCAAATGTCCCAACGGTCATAATTGACGGCGGCAAACTCGGTAAAATCTTTTACTCGAATGGGGTATAAATGACAAGAAACGGGTTTTTTCCAAGAAATAACGCCTTCATTATAAGCTTGTTCAATGCCACAAAGTGCGGTTTTCCCGTCAAAAATTACATAGGCGCAATCTTTATTATCGATGAGTGGTGTTTCTAGATCTTGGTCAGTTCCTTTTACCCAAGTTCCTAGTTTTTCGATGGCATCGATGCCTTCTTTTCTTAAATAGGGTTTTATTTTTGGATAAATATCTTCGAGAATTTTGGTTTCTTCAAGGCTTAAAGGTGCACCCGCATCTCCATCTACGCAACAAGCGCCATGGCAGGCAGATAAATTGCACACAAAATTTTTCTGTAAAATTTCTTCTGAAACGATGGTTTTTCCTAATTGAAACATTATTTTTAAACTTTTGGCAAAGGTAACTGAAATCATTTATTGAATGTTAAATAAAAAATAAAATAAATAATTTTGGGATTTAATATTTCTAAAAAAAATCAGTATTTTTATGATTTTATTTTTACTAAAATAATTCATACTAACTGATGGCGAATTATACCAAAACATTAAAAGACAAAAATATGGAGTTCTATGCGGATGTCTTCAAATCTTTGGCGCATCCCACTCGATTAGAGATTTTAAAAATTTTACTTAAAAACAAAAACTTTAATTGTGGCGAAATTGTAAATCAGTTACCCATTGCCCAATCTACTGTGTCAAAGCATTTAATGATATTGAAAAAATCTAACATCATTACTATAAAACAAGTTGGCAAAAAATCTATCGTGTCCATAAAAAAGAATTTTTTTGATGATATTTCGCATTTTATGCTCAATCAATTTACAATTACAGAGTCTATTGAGGATTTCATTTCTTCATTGCATATTACCAAAAAAATGAATCCAAATCGAAGCAAACATGATAAAAACAAACAATTAAAATTACATAATTATATGTTTACGAATAAAAAAACAAAAGTTAGTTAACAAAATTCTACCTTTGCAAAAAAAAGGTATGTTTGGTTTAGATTTTAGAGAAATTATTACCATTTCGATGGTGCTTTTTGCTGTAATTGATATTGTTGGCACCGTTCCTATTGTGGTTGATTTACGAGCAAAAGTGGGACATATTGAATCTGAAAAAGCTTCTGTTGCAGCTGGAATAATCATGATTGTGTTTCTCTTTGTTGGAGAAGAAGTGCTTAAATTAATTGGAATTGACGTAAATTCATTTGCAGTAGCTGGTTCGTTTGTATTGTTTTTCTTGGCATTGGAAATGATTCTTGGTATTCGGATTTATAAAGAGGAAGATGAAGCAAGTTCTGCCTCGATCATTCCGTTGGCCTTTCCTTTAATTGCAGGAGCCGGAACCATGACAACTCTTTTATCTCTTCGGTCTCAATATGCCGCTATAAATATTATAATTGCAATTTTATTAAACATTATCGTTGTTTACATTGTTTTAAAATCATCCGCCAAGATTGAAAAACTTCTCGGAAAAAATGGACTTGGTGTAATCCGAAAAACGTTTGGAGTAGTTCTTTTGGCAATAGCTGTTAAATTATTTGCCGCTAATGTTAAAGGTTTATTTATCTAAAAAGTATTTTGTATTTTTGTTTACTAATTTATTCTCATGAAAATTTTTACTACAATATTGATATTTTTAACCGTTGGTTTAACGATTTTCAATCTAACTCTTTTAGACTATGAAAAACCGTTAGAAGGTAAAAGTGCCGTAGCCGTTATTGGAGTTATTGCTTCTTTGTGTGCTGTTTTTATTTTGATTATTTTTAAAATGTCAAAAAAAATAGAAGAAAAATTAAAAAACTAACTACCGCTTTATGTTTGATGTTTTAATCATTGGCGGAGGCGTTTCGGGTATATCATGTGCTTTAGTTTTAGGGTCTGCAAATAAAAAACCTTTTGCACAAAACAAAAAAATAGGTGTTTTTTTACATCAAAAATCATCCGATTTACAAGACGCTGTTTTCAACAATGCGTATGGAATTGCTCCCGAAACTTTGGGTGCTAATTTGCTGTTGACATCTGTAAAACATTTAACAGAAAAATACCCTCATATTGAAGGGATAACCGATGAAAAAGTAATGCGGATTGAAGGTACATATCCAGTATTTAATGTAGTTACCAATAAAAATTCTTATGCTACAAAAATGATTGTGGTGGCAGTTGGACAAAGCAATACGTTTGCCATTGAAGGTCTGCTGGATTATGTTATTCCGCACAAAAAAGCGTTGCCTGCAAAAAATCGGATTCAATTAAAGAATGACGACCATTTTGTAACAGATGGTATTTATGTTGCTGGAACGTTGGCAGGCTGGCGAAGTCAACTAGCCATTGCAGCTGGGTCTGGAGCTGCTGTTGCTACCGATATTTTAACACTTTGGAACGATGGTGTTTCGGCACAAATTCATGATTCTGTAAGGAAATAATTTATTTTGTCTCTTTTTTCAATACTTCAAGAACCATTTTATCGCCATCCAATAGTATTTTGTAATAATCAATATCTGAAAATAATTGTCTGGCAAATTCGGCCATTACATATCTATTAACGATTTCCTTACTTTTCAAAACGGAAGGTTCATATTCTAATTTTTTCAAATATTTTTCAAAGGCAGGTAGATAATTTTCTGATTTTATTTTATTTTTAAAATGTTCAAAATCTAATTTTTTGTATTCCTTTCTTTTTACATCTAATTGCTCAAAAACAAAATAACTGAGCACCCCAGATTGCAAAATGGCTTCTAGATTTTCTTCGCCTTGAAAGGCTTCCATTGGCACAAAAACATCTGGAATAATGCCGCCTCCACCATAAACAGTTCGTCCTTTTTTGGTTTTAAACTTTAATGAATCAGCTATTTGAATTTTATCTTTTTGATACAATTCACCGATGTCCCATCGTTGGTAACTTTCGTCAAAATAGGTTTCGCTATCTCCTTTCACATACGCTTTTTGAATGGATCTTCCGCTTGGAGTATAGTATCTTGCAGTGGTTAATCTTACTGCCGAACCATCTTCAAAATTCATTTCTTGCTGCACTAATCCTTTTCCGAAAGAACGTCTTCCGTAAATAATTCCTCGATCATTATCTTGAATAGCTCCAGCTAAAATTTCGCTCGCAGAAGCAGAATTTTCATCAATCAAAATGGCTAATTTTCCTTTTTCAAAATCGCCTTTGTCTGTTGCAAAAAATTCCTCAATGGCTCCTCTTTTATTTTTTGTAAAAACAATTAGCTCTTTATCAGACAATAATTCATCAGCAATTTCATTACAAACATCCATCAATCCGCCACCATTTTGTCGTAGATCAATTACCAACGATGAAATCCCTTTCAATTTTAATTGTACCAATTCGGCATGAAATTCTTTAGCGGTATTTTCTGCAAATAAATTTACTTTGATATAACCCGTTTTCGGATTTAATAAGGTTCCGATATCAACACTTTTTATTGGAATATTTGCCCTTTTTACTTTTACTATAAAAGTTTTTTTGGTAGATTTTCTGTATATTGTCAGGATAACTTCAGAATCAATTTCTCCTTTTAATTTGCTGAAAACCAATTCGGAATCGATTTTTTTACCAAATAATTTGGTTTTATTAGCAAATAAAATTCGGTCACCCGCTAAAACACCAGCTTTTTTGGCCGGACCATTTTCAATCGATTTTATAACTGCAATAGAATCTTTATAAGCATAAAAATTAACCCCAATTCCCACAAAATCACCACTCATTTCTTCGGTGGCAAGCTCTTGTTCTTCGGCTGGTAAGTAAATTGAATGTGGGTCTAAACTTGCTAAAATATTGGATAAAGTTAAGTCTACTATGGAGTCTGTTTTTACATCATCCACATAATCGTTTTCGATAAAATTAATAAGTTTATTGAGTTTCGACTTGTATAAATTTGAATCGTCGTTAAACGAATCGGAACCCCAAAATTTCCCAATTACGATTCCAAAAGTCACGAATAATATTATAAATAATGGAATATATGTTTTTTCAATTTTAATCATTTGAGGGTCTTATACTTTAATCTAATTCTGCTATTTGTTCAACTATTACTCCTGCTTTTTCAAGAAATTCAATTCCCGATGCGTCTTTGTATCCGTTTTGGTAAACGACTCTTTTTATTCCAGATTGATGAATTAGTTTACTACATTCTTTACAAGGAGAAAGGGTAATATATAAGGTTGCATTTTCGCAAGTTTGTGTAGAATGAGCCACTTTTAAAATGGCATTTGCCTCAGCATGAAGTACATACCAATAAGTGAGTCCGTCGTTGTCTTCGCAACAATTTTCAAATCCAGATGGCGTTCCATTATATCCGTCAGAAATAATCATTCGGTCACGAACAATAATGGCTCCTACTTGTTTACGCTTACAGTAAGAAAGTTTGCTCCATTCAGAAGCAATTCTCAAGTAAGCTTTATCATATTTAGTTTGTTTCGTTGAATTCATATCAGATTTATAGGATACAATAAAACCCTACTTTTTTGTGAACAGCAAATATAGGTACTCTATTCGTTCGAAATTATTAAAATAAATTTATTTTTTCAAAAACGGATTTTCAATTATGATAGGAACCACCACGCCAATCACAAAAGCTGATGCGGTAAGTGCAAAATCGCGCTTACTAAATTTGAATAATGTTTGCACCACAAAAGATAGTAACAAAACGGCAAGTACCACAACAATTTGAGCCGTTTCAATTCCTAGTGCAAATTCGAACAGATTTGGCAACTTGTCTAATGCATCTCCAAATAATATGGTTTTAAAATAATTAGAAAAACCCAATCCGTGGATAATTCCAAAAAACAAAGTAGTGATTGATACAAAATTAATTTGTTCTTTTTGAGATGGTTTTCCAGCGTTGATGAGATTGTAAAACGCTGTAAGTAAAATGGTTATAGGGATAACAAATTCTACCAAATCGGCATCAACCGTAATAAAATTAAAGACAGAAAGCAACAATGCCAAAGAATGTCCGGCTGTAAAAACAGATACTAAAATTAAAATTCGTTTCCAATCTTTTAGTACATACGGCACGGTCAATGCAATTAAAAACAAAACATGATCATATCCGTTGATATCCAAAACATGATGAAGGCCTATTTTAAAAAACACCCAAAAATCTTGCATTACATTAGTTCTTATTAATTTGTAATGTAAACTTACAATTTATTTTTAAAATGATAGAAATGGAATTTGATTTAATCTTGAAATAAAATTATATTTGCATAAAAAATACACATTATGTCATTTTCAGAATTATTTGATAGCGAATTTAAAAGTAGAAATAAAAGCCATTTCTCAGCTATTGTTCGTGTTGCTTTTGCCGATGGTGAATTAAGCAAAGAAGAAAAAGAATTTTTAGATAAATTGGCCATTCGATTAGAAATTTCGACTGCCGAATATGAAGAAATTTTAGAAAACCCTGCCAAGTATCCAATCAATCCTCCATATTTACATTCACAACGTTTGGAGCGTTTGTATGATTTAGCACGCATGGTTTATGTTGATCATGTTTTGGGACCTAAGCAAAAAGAAGTTTTAACCAAGTTTGCTTTAGCATTAGGTTTTACTCCAGGAAACGTTGCTTTTATTGTAGATAAAGCCTTGTCATTATTGATGTTAAACGTTGATGCCGATACTTTTGTGTATGAAATGACACACATGAATAAATAAATACAAAAAAGGGCTCAAAACGAGCCCTTTTTTTTATACTGTTGCTTGCATAAATTCTTCTGCTTTGGCAACCATATTAAAGCTTCCGCAAAAAAACGGCACTCGTTGATGAAGTTCTGTTGGTTCAATTTCCATAATTCGATTATATCCATCAGATGCCTTGCCTCCTGCCTGTTCTGCAATAAATGCCATTGGGTTACATTCATACAAAAGTCTTAATTTACCTTTTGGCGCTTTTGAACTTGTTGGATAAATATAAATGCCACCCTTGATCATGTTTCTATGAATATCTGAAACCAAACTTCCAATATATCGAGAAGTGTAAGGTCGATCTCCTTCTTCAAGTTGGCAATATTTCAAATAATTTTTAACCCCTTGCGGAAAATGCACATAATTTCCTTCATTGATAGAATAAATAGTTCCGTCTTTACTAAACTGCATGTTTGGATGCGATAAATAAAAAGTTCCAATGGCAGGGTTCAAAGTAAAACCATTTACGCCATGACCAGTAGTGTAAACAAGCATGGTTGACGTGCCGTAAATTACATATCCAGCAGCTACTTGATGAACTCCTTTTTGTAAAAAATCTTCCATTTGAACAGGCGTTCCAAGTGGAGTAACCCTTCTGTAAACAGAAAAAATAGTTCCGACCGAAACATTTACATCAATGTTTGACGAACCATCCAAAGGGTCCATTAAAACGACATATTTATTGTTATGACTTTTATCACTTCCGGCAACGGTAATAAAATCATCATTTTCTTCAGAGGCAATTCCGCAAACAATTTCGCGATTTATCAATGTTTGAATAAAAACTTCATTAGCATACACATCCAACTTTTGTTGATCTTCTCCCTGAATATTTTGCTCTCCTGCGGCACCAACAATATCGACCAAGCCGGCTTTGTTTACCTTGTAGTTTACAACCTTGGCTGCCAATCTGATAGAGTTAATAATTCGAGATAATTCTCCTGTAGAATATTGAAAATCTTTTTGGTTTTCAATGATAAATTCGCCTAAAGTGCTGTTGCTTGTATTCATTACTAAATCGTTGTAGTTTATAATGCAAATATCGTATTTTTTGTTACATTTCAAATACTAATAAATCATAAACTTCTCGTTATATTTGCATCTTAAAAAAATAAATAGTTGTTTGTATTCATTTTAAATCTTTAAAAGTTAATAAAGGCATGTTTTTTGTTTAATAAAAGACTTAACCATAAAAAAAATTATATGAAAACAAAATCAATTATTTTCGGAATTACATTAGTAGCTTTTACAATTACATCAGCTAATGCACAAATTAACTTAGGAGCTAAAGCGTTGGGCGCTCTTCAAAAAGGAGCGGCAGCCTTAACATTTAGCAATGAAGATGCCATAAATATGTCAAAAGGTGCCGTTGTAAAATTAGATTCTGTAAATACCATTGCGCCACCAACAAATGGTTATTTTATTCGATTGAATCGATTGTTTGGAAAACATAGCACCGAACAAGGCTTGAGCTTGAACTACAAAGTGTATCTGACAAAAGATGTAAATGCCTTTGCAACAGCAGATGGAAGTGTGCGCGTTTTTTCGGGATTGATGGATATTATGGATGATAATCAGTTGTTGGCTGTTATTGGCCATGAAATTGGGCATGTTGCAAACGAAGATACTAAAGATGCTATCAAATCGGCATATATCAAAGAAGCATTAATTGACGGAGCAAGTTCACAATCTGATAAAGTTGCAGCCATTACCGACAGTCAATATGGTAAAATTGGAAGTGCGTTAATTGATTGCAAACACAGTAGAAAACAAGAAACAGATGCTGATGTTTTTTCGTATGATTTTATGAAAAGAAATGGTTATGATGTTAATGCAGTAGCGTCTGCTTTTAATTTATTGGCAGCACAGAGCAATGGGGCAAAAAGTGATTTATTATCTCGAATGATGAGCTCACACCCAGACCCAAAAGATAGAGCTGAAAAAGCTAAAGAAAGAGCAATAAAAGATGGTTTGTATAAAGAATACGTGCCTCAAAAAATTACTAATATAGCTAAAACTCCAACTAAAAAAGCTCCAACTAAAAAGCCGACAAAAAAGAAATAAAATGATTCTGAGAAGAGCCTCCAAACAAGACATGACAAAAGTTCTTGAATTAATTATGGAACTTGCCCTATTTGAAAAAGAACCCAATGCGGTAGTAATTACTGTTGACGATTTGATTCGTGATGGATTTGGAGGCACTCCTTTGTTTTATACCTTTGTGGCGGAAGTCGATTCTGAAATTATTGGAATTGCTTTGTATTATTATCGTTATTCAACCTGGAAAGGAAAAACAATTCACTTGGAAGATTTGATTGTTAAAGAAAATCATAGAGGAACTGGAGCAGGAACGGCACTTTATAACGAGATTATCAAGCAAGGGAAAAAGGATAATGTGCGAAGAATTGAATGGAATGTGCTTGACTGGAATACGCCTGCTATAGATTTTTACAAAAAATCGGGAGCAAAAATTTTGGAAGATTGGCAAGTTGTTCAAATGGATGAAAACGGAATTAATTTTTATTTAGAAAATAATAAATTTTAAATTCTGATAAACAATAAAGAAATGAAAGTATTCAAATTTGGTGGCGCATCTGTAAAAGATGCCGAAGGTATAAAAAACGTAGCACATGTAGTTAATACAGCCGGCGGAGACAATGTTTTGATGGTTATATCTGCAATGGGCAAAACTACCAATGCACTTGAGGAAGTTCTGAAAAATTATTTTAATAAATCGAATGAATTGCAAGCTTCTATTCAAGAAGTTAAAAAATACCACATTCAAATTTTATTGGAATTATTTGAAGACGAATCGAATGACGCTTTTTTTGCCGTAAATAGTCTTTTTGCTGATTTAGAATACTTTATTCGAAGTAATAAATCACCCAATTATGATTTTGTTTATGATCAAATAGTGAGTTTTGGAGAATTAATTTCGACCACCATTGTAAGCCATTATTTTAATGAAATAGGATTGAAAAATAATTGGTTGGATGTTAGAAATTTCATCAAAACAGATACAACTTATAGAGATGCCATTGTAGATTGGGAAGTTACGCAAAATTTAATTTCTAAGGGAATTGATAAAAAAAGCATCTCCATTACTCAAGGATTTTTAGGGTCTGACAGTAATAGTTTTACTACAACTTTAGGCAGAGAAGGATCTGATTATACAGCTGCTATTTTCGCATATTGCCTTAGCGCTGAAAGTGTTACTATTTGGAAAGATGTTCCGGGCGTGATGAATGCCGATCCTAGATTTTTTGAAAATGCCATTTTACTTAATCAAATTTCGTATCATGAAGCCATCGAGTTGGCATTTTATGGAGCTACCGTTATTCACCCAAAAACATTGCAACCGCTTCAAAAAAAGGAAATTCCGTTGTTTGTAAAATCATTTATAAATCCGTTATTGCCAGGCACAAGTGTTTCTCGTGGAAAAACCATAGAACCCCAAACCTCATGTTTTATTGTTAAGAAAAACCAATTGCTTTTATCGCTTTCTTCCATCGATTTTTCGTTTATTATGGAAGAAAATATAAGTGAAATTTTTGGCCTTTTCCATCAATTTAAAATGAAAGTTAGCTTGATTCAGAATTCGGCTATTAGTTTTTCTGTTTGTTTAGAAGATAAATTTGGAAACTTTAATGCGTTAAAACCTGTTTTGGCAAAAAAATTCAAATTAGATTTTAATGAAAATGTAACGCTTTACACTATTCGACATTTTGATGATAAAGCATCACAAACGGTTGAAAACGGAAAAGAAGTTTTATTGAAACAAATTTCTACTGAAACGATGCAAATTGTAACGAAAGAATAATAATCATAAATAAACCCTAAATAGATGAAAAAACTATAGGTTTCTTCGTTATTTTGCAACAAAATAAACCCCTATGTTTCGTTGGATATTCCTAATTATAGTTATTTCAATAATTGAAATATATGCATTTCAGTCTGTAAAAACCTTTACAAAAACGCGTTGGGTTTTATGGACTTATATTTTAATTTCTTCAAGTGCCATTCTATTTATTGCCTATCAAGCTACCAAGTTTGATCGATCTGTTGGTCAAACTCAAATGACAATGCTTACTTTGGGAACGGTACTTTTGATATTGGTTCCAAAAATGATCATTACCATAGTTTTATCACTCGAAGATGTTTATAGATTAATCGTAGCATCCAAAAATTATTTTGCAAATTATGATGAAGAAGCTGCTTTTTTCCCTGAAAGACGAAAATTCATTAGTCAGATTGCGTTGGGTTTAGCGGCAATTCCGTTTAGTTCGTTAATTTATGGAATGACTTTAGGAAAATACAATTATAAAGTAATCAAACAAACCGTATTTTTTCCAGATTTGCCAGATGATTTTGATGGGTTTACTATAACCCAAATTTCAGATGTTCACAGTGGAAGTTTTGATGATCAGGAAAAAATTCAACATGCAATTGACCTCGTTAATCAACAAAATTCGGATATGATTTTGTTTACAGGCGATATCGTCAACACGCACGCCAAAGAGATGCACCCTTGGATTGAAACATTCAACTCGATTCAACCTCATCAATACGGTAAATTCTCGGTGTTGGGGAACCACGATTATGGAGAATATGTTACTTGGCCCTCTCAAGCTGAAAAAGACGAAAATTTTGAAGCTATAAAAAATGTATATGGTGATATTGGTTTTAAATTATTACTGAACGAGTCAGTAAAAATTAAAAAAGGAAATTCAGAAATTGCCCTTGTGGGTGTTGAAAACTGGGGACATAATTTTAAAAAAGCAGGTGATATTGAATTGGCTTCTCAACATCTCAGAAAAGAAGATTTTAAAATAGTAATGAGCCACGATCCAAGTCACTGGGAGTATGAGTTAAAAGAACATCCGAAACATTTTCATTTAACATTATCTGGACATACACATGGCATGCAATTTGGAATTGAAATACCCGGAATTATAAAATGGAGTCCTGTTCAATATGTTTATAAACAATGGGCAGGCTTATACGCAAATAAGGGCCGATATATCTATGTAAATAGAGGATTTGGGTTTCATGCCTATCCTGGAAGAGTTGGAATTATGCCTGAAATAACAGTTATTGAACTAAAAAAAGGTAATTTTGTAGTATAATTAGTTAAAAGTACTACATTTGTATTATAATATTTCTTTTTTAACGATAAAAAGAATTAAAATATTTTGGTTTTATGTCAAAATTTGGTGAACTTATTAGTGCTCAGGTCCCTGTGTTAATTGACTTTTACACCGAGTGGAATGAATCATCAGTATCGATGGATCCCGTTATCAAAAACGTAGCTGCAGCTCTTGGTGACAAGGCTAAAGTAATTAAAATTGATGTGGATAAAAACAAAGAACTTGCAGAAGCGCTAAAAATAAAAGGGCTTCCAACCCTGATGATTTACAAAAACGGTCAAATGGTTTGGAGACAATCTGGCGAATTAGATGCTAATTCTATCATTACGTTGGTTCAAGAGCAAGTCTAGGATATTTTTTCGAAAATAAATCCTCTTTCTGATAATTTTTTTAAAATAATTGGCAGTGCATATTCTAAATTAGAAAATGCCTTCAAACTGTCGTGCATCACAATGATACTGCCTGGTTTGATGGCTTTCAAAACATTGTCAACACAAGTCTCTTTATGGGTGTTTTTATCATAATCTTTACTGATGATGTCCCACATAACAATCTTATAACCTAATTGTTGCATTTTATCAGCTTGAGCTAATTTAATTTTGCCGAAAGGCGGCCTAAAAAGCTTGGTTTTACATTCATACTTTTCTAATTCCTTCAAGCACTTCTCACTATTTTCAATATAGTTTTCCAGATTGGTTTTCCAACCATTCAAATGATTAAAAGTATGGTTACCAATGGCATGGTTGTCATTCAGAATTTTGAGAAATTCTGTTGGGTGTTTTTGGACATTTTCACCAATACAAAAAAAAGTAGCTTTCGCATGGTGTTTTTTTAGTTCTGCTAAAACCCATTCTGTCACTTCGGGAATTGGTCCGTCATCAAAAGTTAAATAGATTTTGTTTTCGTCATTGTGAAGTTCCTATACAAAATTTGGATAGACTTTTTTTAAAATAAATTGAATTAATTTAATCATATAAAAAAAAGTGCCAACTGAAATCAATTGGCACTCAAGTTATTTGTTGTTATTCTTCTTCTCCGCCATACTGTTCAAACAATTTGTTGTAAGAATTGTAAGTGGCTTTGTTTTTTAGATAATAAGCAGTGTCTATATTGTCTTTCATTACTTTTAATAAATTTTTGTAATGATACAGATCGGTCATAACATCTGATGTTAAAAGAACTTGCTCTGATGGTTTAAACGTTTTGTAATAAGCAATATTCTCTTGATATTTTTTCATTACTTTATCCAAAAGTTGTCTGGCTTTTCCTGTTTCTCCCACTTTATAATAACCGTCTGCCAATGAATTTAAAGTTGAATAATAACCATAATATTCTAAAGGCGTTTTGTTGATTGCTAATTCAATGATTTTTTTTGCTTTATCGTTTTTACCTTCATCAATTAAAGCATACATTAATCTTGACAAATTATTTCTCGTTGAAATACTGTTCTTTCTAGTTTCTGGGTCATGATAAATTTTTGTGCTTTCACCATTGCCCCAATCAAATTTCATGACAGTTTGGTACATTTTATCTGTATCTATTTGTCCCATATCTGGATAATTATCTTCGTTGTATGGTGTTTTTAATGGAACTAATTTATATACCATTCCATCTAGTTGAAGGTAATCTTTCATCCACAAATAATCGTCATCACCAAAACTTCCCGGACTAAAATAAATTGGTCGTTTCCAGTTGTTATTTGCCAAAACATCCAACATGATTAATCTGTTTTTGTACAACACATTTCCAGAAATATCAATATCAATAAACGGCACAATAGAATCATTAAATTTTGGATTTACTATCTTATTTTTAATGATTTGGTCTTTATTAATGGCAATTCTCACTTTGTTTGTAGGAAGATAATGCAACATTTTGCCACTTTCCATTTCAACAAGATTGGTTTCGCTTTTTGCAAATGCAATGAAACTCTTTAAATCCCAACGGTTTTCGGTTTGTTTACTAAACAATATTCCGTCTCTATTGTCGCCCACATATTGATTATGGTCAAAGGTTATTTCCAACCCGTCAGAATTATACGTTTTGTTTTTCATTTGATCAATGTACCAATCGGTCATCAACAAACTCGTACAACATAGCTTAACATCGGTTCGATAGCCTTCAATTTCTTGTGCATACCAAAGCGGGAATGTGTCATTATCGCCAATGGTATAAAGAATTGCATTTGGTTCACATGAATCTAAATATTGTTTCGCCATGGCAATAGCAGTATATTTTCCAGAGCGATCATGGTCGTCCCAATTTTGAAAAGCCATCACACTTGGCACTGCCAATAAGGATACTATCAGCACAACCGGACCTGCAATTTTTGGTGCTATTTTTTCTTTTACAATTTCGTAAATTGCATATACGCCAAATCCTATCCAAATGGCAAAGACATAAAACGACCCAACCAAGGCATAGTCGCGCTCTCTTGGTTCAAAAGGACGTTCATTTAAATAAATTTTTAGCGCCAAACCTGTAAATAAAAACAAAGCTAACAATACATAAAAACTTTTTAAATCTCTTTGAGCGTGGTACATAAGTCCAATTAAACCTAAAATAAATGGCAAAAAGTAATAGAAATTTCTTCCTTTATTATTTAAAACATCTGATGGTAAATTATCCTGTGAACCTAAATGAAGTTCGTCTATAAATTTGATACCGCTCATCCAATTTCCATCCAAATTATCATAACGACCTTGATTATCATTTTGACGTCCAACAAAATTCCAAAGTAAATAACGGCCATACATATAACCAAATTGGTATTCAACCATAAAACTTATGTTGTCTATAAAAGAAGGTTTTTCAACATCTAAATACTGACCAAATTTTCTCAAAAAGGTGATATAATCATCATTATCAATTTTTTTAGAAGCATAGGCATTTCTAAATTCAGCAACAATTTCTATCAATTCTTTTTCGCCGGCATATTCTGGTTTTATTTCAAATTTTGGTAAATCACAAAAATTAACATATCCTTTTACGTGCTCTGTGCTCCACATTCTAGGCAAAAAGGCCTTGTGTGCATCATCTGTATTTTGTTCGGCTTTAATATAATCATTTACAATGACATATTTACCCGTTTTGAGATCCCTTTCATAGTTTGGTGCTTTGTCTAAATAAGGATTGTCTGGGTCTAGCCCTGCAAATTCATCTGTAAACTGAGGTCCATAAAACAACGGATTTACGCCATATTGTTCTCTGTTATAGTATGCCAAAACTTCAGCTGCATCCGACGGTTTGTTTTCATTGATAGGCGTATTTGCATTGGCACGAATTGGCAACATCATCCAAGTAGAAAAACCAATTAATACAAATAAAATACAAAGTAAAATGGTGTTAAAAAACGGGTGCCCTTTTTGTTTTGTATATTTCAACGCATAGATAAAAAAGGCAATGATAACTATCAAGGCAAGAATACTTCCTGAATCAAATGGAAGCCCAAGATTGTTGACCATAAAAATTTCGGTTTTCCCGAAAAAGGCTAACGTGTAAGGAAGCAACAATTTAAAAATAAACAACAAAATGGCTACAATTACAATGTTTGCAATTATGAAACTTTTGATGGTAACTGTTTTATAATTTTTAAAATAATATAAAAATCCAATAGATGGAATGGTTAATAATGCCATAAAGTGGATTCCGAAAGACAATCCAATAACCAAACTAATCAATAACAACCAACGATTTCCTTTTGGGCTGTCCATGTCTTGTTCCCATCTCAGTGCAAGCCACAATAGAAGTGCAATTAACAACGTTGCCATTGCATATACCTCTGCCTCAACTGCATTGAACCAAAAACTATCTGAAAAAGTAAACGCCAAAGCACCAATAAAAGAAGCGCCAAGTATCATAATGCTGTTGTCTTTTTGTGTATCTGTATAAGAACCAACTATTTTTTTCAAGATCATCGATGACGACCAAAACAAAAATAAAATGGTAAATGCACTTGAAAAAACAGACATCATATTTACCATGAAAGCAATATTTTCTTTACCAAAAGCAAACATAGCAAAAAATGCTCCCAACATTTGGTATAACGGAGCTCCCGGCGGGTGACCTACTTCTAATTTAGCAGAAGTTGCGATGTACTCGCCGCAATCCCAAAAACTCATAGTTGGTTCAACAGTTAATGTATAGGTTACTAGCGCAATTGCAAAAGCCAGCCAACCTAAGATTGTGTTCCATTTTTTAAAGTTGAATGTTGACATAAATTTGGTATCTTTTAATTTTACTGCAAAGAAACTATTTTTTTGTGTAAACAAGCATTGGTTAACATTTTTTTCTAAAATAAACGAATTATTTTTTGGTGTAATTTCGTGTTAAACAGAAAATTAAAAGTACTCTTCTGTTTATTTTCTGATTTTTAAATAAAAAACTCCATATTTGTTTGCTTAAATTAAAATATGTGCTAAATTTGCACCCGCATTGATTTACAAAAATCTATAATACGATTCTTTTAATTAATGTAAAAAAGTTATTGGTCTATGGTGTAATGGTAACACAACTGTTTTTGGTGCAGTCTTTCTAGGTTCGAGTCCTAGTAGACCAACAGAAAAAGCCTCTCATTTCGAGAGGCTTTATTCATTAACAAAAGTCTGGGGCAATTATATTTTAAAAGTAATCACCGGTTTTACCGAATGATTCACTAAATCTTCACTAATGCTTCCATTTAAAAAGTGCGATAATCCTTTGCGTCCATGCGTACTCATCCCAATTAAATCAGCCTGAATACTGTCAGCAAAATTCAAAACACCTCTTTCGATATCTGTGTCATTATAAATGTGTGTTACAACATGATCCGCATCAAAATGAGAGAGAAAATCTTTCATGATTTTTTCAGAAACTGCTGTTGGTTTAAAATTACTTGGCGTATTGATGGTAACCAAGTGCAATTTTGCTCCAAATTCATCAGCAATAGCAAGTACTTTTTCAAACGGTTTTTTTATTTCTTCCGAAAAATCAGAAGCAAATACAAAATCATTTACTTGAAAATCATCATTTTCCTCTTTAATAATCAAAACCGGGATTTCAGAATTTCTAACGACTTTTTCAGCATTAGATCCAATAAACATTTCTTTAAAACCGCTGGCACCATGCGAACCCATGACAATTAAATCAACCTCGTTTTTTTGGCTGATTTTTAAAATGCCGTCAAAAGCCATTTCAAATTGAATAATTTCAGAAACTGGAATATCTTTTAAATAATCCGCTTCCATCAAATCTTCCAATTTATTTATTGCTGCGTTTTTAAAAAACATGATTTCTGGAATAGACTTACCGCTTACCATGGCATCGCTTCCTTGGTTTGGAAGTTCAAGCATGTGCAATAAAATGATTTCTCCGTTATTGTTTTTGGCAATTTGTGCGGCAACTTTTAAAGCATGTTCAGCGTTTGTTGAAAAGTCGGTGGGAATTAAAATTTTTTTCATAGGATATATTTTAAGTGAGTATAAAAAAGCTGTTTTATTAATCATATAAATTTACAAATAATAACTGATTAATTAAGATTTTTTAATTGCAAATATTTTTTATATATTTGCACTATTATTTAGTAGGATTGAATAATGAGGCACGCATTGCGTGCCTCTTTTTATAACAAATATGACATTTAAAGAACAAGTAACCGATTTATTAAACAAAGCTCTGGACGAAAAGCCCACTATTTTTTTGATAGATTTATCAATTTCAGATAGTTACAAAATTTTTGTAACTTTGGACGGTGATAATGGGGTTGCGTTACAAGATTGTATTGACATTACAAGAGCAATTGAGCCAAATTTAGACAGAGAAGAAGTTGATTTTGCTATAGAAGTAGCTTCTGTGGGAGTTGGATCGCCTTTAAAAATGGTGCGTCAATACATTAAAAACATTGGAAGAACGTTAATTGTTAAAACAGAAGAAGAAACCATCGAGGCAACATTACAAGCCGCAGATGAAGATAAAATAGCATTAACTTGGCAGGCAAGAGAGCCTAAAAAAGTAGGAAAAGGTAAAGAAACGGTAACTAAAATTAAAGAAATTCCGTATCTTGACATTAAACAAGCAGTGGTTACAGTAAATTTTAATTAATTATAGAATAATGGAGAATATTGCATTAATCGATTCGTTCTCAGAGTTTAAAGACGATAAACTTATTGATCGAGTAACGCTTATGGCGATTTTAGAAGATGTTTTTAGAAATGCTTTAAAAAAGAAGTATGGTTCTGATGACAACTTTGATATTATCATAAATCCTGATAAAGGAGATATGGAAATTTGGCAAAGAAGAATAGTTGTTGCCGATGACGACTTGGATTTAGATTATCTAGAAATTACACTTTCTGATGCAAGAAAAATTGAACCCGATTTTGAAATTGGCGAAGAAGTTTCTGAAGAAGTAAAATTAATTGACTTAGGTAGAAGAGCAATTTTAGCTTTGCGTCAAAATTTAATTTCAAAAATTCACGAACACGATAATACCAATTTATACAAACAATTTAAAGATATTATTGGCGAAATTTATACAGCTGAAGTACATCACGTGCGTCCAAGAGTTGTAATTTTGGTTGACGATGAAGGAAATGAAATTGTATTGCCAAAAGAAAAACAAATTCCGTCTGATTTTTTCCGTAAAGGAGATAATGTAAAAGGAATTATTGAAAGTGTTGAGCTTAAAGGAAATAAGCCTCAAATTGTAATGTCTAGAACTTCTGAAAAATTTTTAGAGAAATTATTCGAACAAGAAATTCCAGAAGTATTTGATGGTTTAATCATGATTAAAAAAGTGGTACGAATTCCTGGCGAAAAAGCAAAAGTAGCCGTAGATTCTTATGACGATAGAATTGACCCAGTTGGTGCTTGTGTTGGAATGAAAGGATCTAGAATTCATGGAATTGTTAGAGAACTTGGAAACGAAAACATTGACGTTATCAATTTTACAACCAATGCTTCTTTATTAATAACAAGAGCATTAAGCCCAGCAAAAGTGTCTTCAGTTAAAATTGATGAAGAAACAAAACGCGCTGAAGTATTCTTGAAACTAGAAGAAGTTTCTAAAGCAATTGGTCGTGGTGGACAAAACATTAAATTAGCTGGTCTTCTTACAGGTTATGAACTTGACGTAATCAGAGAAGGAAGCACCGTGGAAGATGATGATGTTGAATTAACAGAATTCTCAGATGAAATTGATGGTTGGATCATTGACGAATTTGCAAAAATTGGTTTAGATACAGCTAGAAGTATCCTGAAACAAGACGTTGCTGATTTAGCAAGAAGAACAGATCTTGAAATAGAAACAATAATAGAAGTTATAAATATTTTGAAAGAAGAGTTTGAAAACTAAATTTCTTTCGCACAACAATACAACATTAAAGGTTATTTAAAAAGATTTTATGTCTGAAGAAAGAAATATTAGAATAAACAAAGTTTTAAGAGAATTAAACATCTCATTAGAAAGAGCCGTTGATCATCTCAAGGATAAAGGAATATCTATTGAGTCGAATCCGAATACGAAAATTTCTGATAAAGAATTTGATATTCTACAAAGTCAGTTTGCTGGTGATAAAGGAAACAAAGAAGCTTCCAAAGGGGTCAGTGAAGAGATTAAAAAAGAAAAAGAAGCGCTTCGTCTTGAAAGAGAAAAAGAAAATGACGAAAAAAAGAGAGCAGAAGAAGAGCGTCAGCGTCTTGAAGTTATCAAAGCCAAAGCAGTAGTTTCGGCGCCAAAACAAGTTGGATCTATTGATTTAAGCCCAAAAGCAGCCATTGCAAGACCATCTGCTGAAGCAAAAATTGCGCCCAAAACAGAAGTAAAATCTGAAACAAAGCCAATTGAAAAAACCGTTACTCCTAAAGCCGTAGTTTCTCCAACTTCAGAAAAACAAAATAGTACAGAAAAACCAGTTGTTAAAGAACCATTTGCAAAAGAACCCGTTGTAAAACAACCCGTTGCAAAGGAATCCATTGCAAAAGTTCTTGTTGCAAAAGAAAAAGAAATTGAGGCACCAAAAGTAGAAAAAGAAGAAACTCCTTCCGCTCCTCCTGCAGAAGAAACCATAACTACTCAATATCAAAAACTTTCTGGAGCTACTTTAACTGGGCAAGTAATTGATTTATCTCAATTTAACAAACCTAAAAAAACAACGCCGCCCAAAATTAACAGCGCTAACAAAGCTGATCCAAATAAAAACAAAAGAAAGAGAATTCCAAACAAACCTGGAGATAACAAACCGGGTACGCCAGGAGCCAATCAAGGTGGTCAAAACAGACCTCCTGGTCAAGGCGGACAAGGAGCTAATAAATTTGGACCTAATAAACCTGGATTCCAAAAAGGGCCTCGCCCAGCTATTGTTCAAAAAGTAGAGCCTACTGAAGAGGACGTTAAAAACCAAATCAAAGAAACGCTTGAAAGACTTCAAGGTAAAGGTTCAAAATCGAAAGCGGCAAAATACCGTAGAGATAAAAGAGATACGCATAGACAACGTACTGATGACGAGCAACGTGCCATTGAAGAAGGTAGCAAGACTATTAAAGTTACAGAATTTGTAACCGTTGGTGAAGTAGCAACCATGATGGATGTGCCTATTACTAAGGTGATTGGGACTTGTATGTCATTAGGCATCATGGTTACAATGAACCAACGTCTGGATGCAGAAACATTGACCATTGTTGCCGATGAATTTGGATATGAAGTAGAATTTATTACAACGGATATTGAAGATTCATTAGAAGTTGTTGAAGATAGTGAAGAAGATTTAGTAACCAGAGCACCTATCGTAACCGTAATGGGTCACGTAGATCACGGTAAAACATCGCTTTTGGATTATATTCGTAAAGAAAATGTAATTGCCGGAGAATCTGGAGGAATTACGCAACATATTGGTGCCTACGGAGTTACCCTTGATGGTGGCCAAAAAATTACCTTTCTAGATACACCAGGTCACGAGGCGTTTACCGCAATGCGTGCACGTGGAGCGCAAGTAACCGATATTGCCATTATTGTAATTGCGGCAGATGATGACATCATGCCTCAAACAAAAGAAGCAATCAGTCATGCGCAAGCAGCAGGTGTCCCAATGATTTTTGCAATCAATAAAGTGGATAAACCGCATGCAAATCCAGAAAAAATTAAAGAACGTCTGGCTTCTATGAATTTATTAGTAGAGGACTGGGGTGGAAAATACCAATCGCATGATATTTCTGCAAAAGCAGGAACAGGTGTGAAAGAATTACTTGAAAAAGTTTTACTTGAAGCAGAAATTCTAGACCTGAAAGCAAATCCAAACAAACCAGCTATTGGAACCGTAGTAGAAGCCCAACTTGATAAAGGAAGAGGATATATCTCAACCATATTAGTGCAAGCAGGAACTTTACGCGTTGGAGATTATGTTTTGGCAGGGAAAAATCACGGTAAAGTGAAAGCAATGCATGACGAACGCGGTAACAACATTAAAGTTGCCGGACCTTCAACGCCAATTTCTATTTTAGGTTTGGATGGAGCGTCAACCGCGGGAGATAAATTCAACGTTTTTGAAGACGAAAGAGAAGCAAAACAAATTGCAGCAAAACGTACCCAATTAATGCGTGAACAATCCGTTCGAACGCAACGTCACATTACACTTGCCGAAATTGGACGTCGTATTGCATTAGGCCAATTTAAAGAACTTAACATCATCCTTAAAGGAGATGTGGATGGATCTGTGGAAGCATTATCAAGTTCGTTTGCCAAACTATCAACCGAAGAAATCCAAATCAACATCATTCATAAAGGAGTGGGTGCTATTACAGAAACCGACGTAATGTTGGCTTCTGCATCCGATGCAATCATTATCGGATTTAATGTAAGACCAGCCGGAAACGCACGTCAATTAGCCGATAAAGAAGAAATTGATATCAGAAACTATTCTATCATTTATGATGCCATTGACGACTTGAAAGACGCCATGGAAGGTATGTTGTCACCTGAAATGAAAGAAGAAATTACAGGTACGGCTGAAATTCGTGAAACGTTCAAAATATCAAAAGTCGGAACCATTGCAGGTTGTATGGTTACAGACGGTAAAATATTCAGAAGTTCAAAAATCAGACTTATCCGTGAAGGAGTCGTTATTTACACAGGTGAACTTTCTACCCTAAAACGTTTCAAAGACGATGTAAAAGACGTAGCTAAAGGATACGATTGTGGTATTCAAATCAAAAACTACAACGACATCGAGCAACTAGATATTATCGAAGCTTTCCAAGAAGTGATGGTAAAGAAAAAATTGAAATAAAATTTCTAAATAAATCAAAAATCTCGAGCAATCGGGATTTTTTTTTGGAGCACCACAACCACTTTCCAACACCCATTTTGTCCCGTTATCGCCTTTATCTCCGTTGCCCTAAAGGGACTGCGGGAGGATATCGGCTCTACCGGGTCTAAAATAGACAAATAGTTTTTCAGTTGACTTTTTGTAAAAACGTAAAATTGAAAAACTACTTTATAACAACTCACACTTAAAAACTTTCCGCAAAGTCATAGAATGCGGAACGTTTCAGATGGAACTATTCGATTAGCCGGGGAGCTAGGGCTGAGAGTAATTTAAAAGGATTTTACTACATTGTATTTAATTTTTTAGTAATTTTGTATCCATAACATAAACTAGATTTATTAAAATTTAATATCATGCAAATCATAAATTTTACAGCATATACTGAAGACGCCTCTCAAATAGAAGCAGTAAAAGCCATTATGAAATCACTTAAAATTAAATTTGAAGTTTCTAAAGGCATAGCATATAATCCCGAGTTTGTGGCTAAAATAAAACAAAGCGAAAAAGAAATTCAAGCAGGTAAAACTATTCGTGTAAAAAAAGAAGATTTTAAAGAATTTTTAGGCTTGTAAATATGTTTGATATTGAATTTACCGAACGAGCCAAACGCGATATTGAAAAGCATAAAAAAACTGGTAATAGACCCGTTTTAATTAAAATATTAACATTTTTAGAAGAACTTACCCAACATCCTTTTTCAGGAACAGGTAAACCAGAACCTCTAAAATATGAGTACACTGGATACTATTCAAGAAGAATAAACAAAGAACACAGACTTATTTATAGAGTAACCGAAAAAATAGTATATATTAATTCCGCTTACGGACATTATTTATAACTCAAAACCGAACAACGCTCGTTATTGGTTTTTATGCTACTTTTGAATCAATTTTTAGCAGCACACAACCCCGCTCCGCTGCGCAAAGTCTCCCGACTTTGAGCGCGCCCGCTGCGCAAAGTCTCCCGACTTTGAGCTCCCATCAACTAATATACTTGTCAAAAGAAGAGGGTTTTAATACATCTACTTTTGGTATTTCTAATAATTCTACTTCAACAATTCCTGTTCCATTAACATAATTATTTGCACTAGAATATATATAATCTTCTATTTTAGAAACAATTCCTGAACGAACGGGATTCATATGAATATAATCTAATTTTGACCACAAAAAGTGTTCTGAAAAAATTTCTTCCGCATGATTTCCATACTGCCAAAATTGATAATTTTTATTTCTAGAATGAGATTCCGTTGCTTTTTTAAACCTTTCTAACATCCATTCTCTTCTGCTTTCAGGTTCATTTTGAATTTTATCCAAGATTTTTTTAGCTGTAAACTTTTTAAAATCTCTCAATAAATCTGAAAACTTTCCATCATTAGATTGTATTATTGAATGTTTTGATTACTCATAACAACATATCCATACAAAATCATCCCTTTGTTTTTTATGCAATAATCAAAACATTCAATAATGCAATCTATGTAGTTTTTTCTTGAAAAGACATCTATCCAATCTACAACTGTAGCTGTTATAAAATGTGCTTTTTGTTGATCTCTAATGATATAACCTTCTTTCATGGCTTATAAATATTTTTATCAAATTTAATAAATCTCAATTTTATATAAAAACAAAAAATACATAATTAAAATGTGCTTTTTGTTTTTTTTATACCTCAAAGTCGGGAGACTTTGCGGAGCGGGAAAACTTTGCGGAGCGGGTGTTGATTTTAAACTGAAAAAGGAGTAAAAAAGCTCCTTTTTTTACTCTTGTTCTTTTCCGCCTTTTACAATGTATGTATAATACCAAGCGATTGTAAATGTTGGAATTACATCTGCAAAAGGCAATAATTCTTCAATAAAACCAAATACTCCTGCCAATTTTCCGAAGGTTCCTTTATACATTTTCATTATTAAAATACCCGAAATGGGTGCCCATATAAAATCTATAGTTTCTGCAAAACCAGGAAGTAGGTAAGACAACATCCCAATTCCATCAAACAATAATCCCAAGATCAATTTTGAGTATTTGTCGCTTTTTTCAGTTTGTTCCGAATAATTTATAAGCTTTTCTGTCATTTTATAGTTTGTAAATTTTGTTACGAATAAACAAAACTAATGCCAAATTATTTTTTGTGACTCATTTTATAAATATCTTCAGTTGTTGTGCATTTATCCGAGTTGTAGCTTCATTGAAATTCACAATTCTAAAAAAGCCCAAAAGTTTGGAAAATGCCCAAAAGTTGGAGGCATACCCCTGATTGAAGCGGAAATCCTTTTTGTTTTTTTTTCAAAAACAAAAAGATTGTAGCGGAAAGCAGGAAAATGGTTTGGAAAATGCCCGAGCTTGTTGGTTCAAATTTTATAAAAGATAATGAACAGATGGTTACTTATTTGTAAGGATTTGCATGAATTGGGCTCTGTCTATTTCAAACGCGCCTAAAAGTTCCAAATGATGGTTGTGCACTTGGCAATCTAATAATTTATAGTGATGCTCTTTGAGATAAAGCACCAAGGCCACAAACGCCACTTTACTGGCATTGGAAACCAAAGAAAACATACTTTCGCCACAAAAAACATCTCCTAAATCGACTCCATAAAGGCCGCCTACAAGTTGGTTGTTTTGCCAAACTTCAAAAGAGTGCGCATGACCCATTTCATGTAATTTGGTGTAGGATTTAATGATATCGTCTGTAATCCAAGTGCCGTGCTGGCCTTTTCTGGGAATGTTTTGACAATGTAAAATGACCGATTTAAAGTTTGTGTTTCTACTTACTTTAAATGTGTTTTTATTTAAAACATTGCGAATGTTTTTTGGGATTTTATAGGTTTGGGGTACCACTACCATTCGTTCTGGCGGGGCCCACCATAGTATTGGTTCGTCGGGGTCAAACCAAGGAAAAATACCGTTTTTGTATGCCAATAACAATCGTTCTACTGACAAGTCGCCTCCCACTGCAAGAATACCCTCGGAAGATGCAGTTTCTACAGGAGGAAAAAATAATTCTTTGGTTAAAAAATACATTTTTTGGATATCAGATAATTGAGGAAAGAAAAAAGAGGAAAGATGAAAGATGAATGACGAAAGATGAATGACGAAAAGGGTTAGGAAATAATATTAGAATAAGGAAAATCATCCTAAATGGGTAACATATGTTAACATTTAGAATGATTTTCTATATAAAATACACTTTTGCCTACTTTTTTTTAGAAAGGTAAATCGTCGTGTTCTTCTTCTTTAAAGTTGGTTGCTGGCGGAAAAGAATCGGCAGCTGGCATCACAGGAGGTAATGGTTGTGTAGCCGTTGCACCCGATTGCAATTTTTCGATTCTCCATCCTTTTATTGAGTTAAAATATTTGGTTTCGCCTTGTGGGCTTACCCATTCTCTACCGCTTAAATTAATTGAAACTTTAACGTTTTCACCTACTACAACATTTGACAACAAATCAGTTTTATCTTGAATAAATTCAATCATTATGCTCTGCGGATATTGCTCATCAGTTGTTACAACTAATTCTCTTTTTTTAAAAGTTGGGCTAATTTGCTGTTCGGCTCCAACCAATTTTACTGTTCCTAAAACTTCCATAACTATAATTTTTATTGTTGAGACAAAAGTACTTTCCAAGCGGTAAGTACTTCATTTTTAATTAAATATTCTTTTGCTAATTGGTTTTTTTTAATTTCATCATCTGCGCTCAAAACGCTTTTTACTTCAAAACTTTGTTTGACAAATATAGTAATTTCTTCTTCTGTTGGCAAGGCTTCTACATTTCCTAATTTACCTAAATCGTTGCCATCAAAAACGGAACTTTCTTTCACAAATTGCGGAATTGCATCTACACCAATCCCTAAGGTAGCCAATGGTTTTTCTACTTCAAACAAGCCTTCTTTGGCACGAGAATACCAATTGCCGCCTAGTCGTGCAACCAGATCAATTTTTTCTGGGTCAATCAAGCCTTTTTCGTCCAATATATTCTCGTTGATATGAAATTTTACGACCTCACAAATTATCATGTTCCCTGCGCCTCCTTCTTGACCAAGGGCAATAATATCTGTTACTTTACACTCCAATTGCACCGGACTTTCAGCAACTCGATAGGGTTTTACATTGTGTGAAGGTAAAGCTGTAAAGCCCGATTTCAGAAACTCATTTACACCCAAGCCATATTCTGTGCTTGCCAACGACATTTGTTGAACCATATCAAAATTAACCAAGTTAATAACTACTTCTCGAGTAGCCTCACAATTGATTAAGGTATGTTTTACCGAATTATCGCGCACTCTGCGGGCTGGCGAAAAAACCAAAACCGGCGGGTTGGCACTGAAAATATTAAAAAAACTAAACGGTGATAAATTTGGAACTCCGTTTTTATCTAAAGTGCTTGCAAAAGCAATGGGTCTTGGCGCTACAGCACCTTGTAAATAAGCTTGAATTTGAACTGGCGTTAATTGTTTTGGGTCGAGTGTTATCATTTGTACTATTTTAACAAAGGTACTAAATTACAAATAGTGTTACTTTTTATTTTTAAAATTTTTACGCTTTTTTTAAAAACACATTGTTTCTTCCAAAAAAATTTTACAGTTTTAAACTTGTTTTTTCCGATTGAATGTTGCGCTCAAATTTATTATGAATAATAATTATCAAAAGCCCAAAAACAACCGCCGTTATTACTAAAGTGTTGTTCATAATCCCTTCAACTGTAAAAGATAATCGGATTAAAATAGTGGAAATAATAAATCCAGAATTTCGTATTACTTTATGAAACTCGTCGGTGTAAAAGAAAGACACGAGTAGTAAAATAACATCTACTATAATTAGCAATGAGAAAAACTGCTCAAAGAAAACGTTGTTGATGTTTTTGAATACTTCTGCAGATTTGTCAAATGTTTCAACCAATTCAATAATCCAGCTAAAAAAGGAATATATGGCCAATATAAACACAACAGGCACTAATAATGATGCTACATTTTTTTTAATTACGGTATATCTTAAACGTCCTTTTTCGGCTTCGTCGTCGTCTAAGACTTCTTGATATTTTTTTGGACTTTGTGAATAAAAAAGGTATATCAGATAAAAAAGCAACAAAGACGTTAATAAATCATAGGTAAATTGCAAATCATATTTTATTGTAAACCAATCTGACGAAATTTTGAGATTGGAAAGATCTTTAAAAAGGCGTCTCATAATAATCAGCAAAATAATTTCATATTGCTTGTTTACATAACTGGTAACAGAGCGTGGCAAATAGTAAATCAATAAATATACTTCATAAATAAGTAGAAAAGAAAAAGGAGTGTATATGGCTGCTATTGGGTTCTTTAGTAAATCTGTTGTTGCAGCAATTGATACAAAAGAAGAATTAAACAGGAAAATTAAAAATAAATGAATAACAAAACTTATTATGGCAATTTTCAAAAAAAACCGTTCCACTTTATGTTGGGAACTAGCCGTAAGTAATTGATATAAATATGAATTAAATATAAAGTTTGACATAAAAATAGTTGTTAATTTACAACGAATATAATATAAATATTTGATTATAAATAATTTATCTTTTTTTTATGGTCAATTATTTAAAAAAGTGGTTTTTATTTCAAGGTTTCGAGAAATCTGTTAATAACACAGAAACTTGTTTGAAAGGCCTTGTCGAAAAAATAATTCCAAATAACATTAAAACAGTTTTAATGTTTTGGTATGTTTTTTCGAATACAATAAAAAAACAGTTTCGTGTTTTTTATATTTCTTCTTTTTTTTCCATAGGCACAAAGGATTTGCTTTGTAAATCACAAACTTAAAAAACTTAAAAACTCAACAAAATCTCATCTGAAAAAATACTTGTCATGTCTAGCCCCGATAGAGCCGATATCCTTGCGTAGTTTACGGAGCAAGATAAAGGCGATAGCGGGACAAAATGGCATTTGAAATTGAGTTGTGTGCTCATGGAAAAAAAGTATATTTGAAGTTCATTTTAACTTAAATTATTTATGCGTTTTCAAAAAATATTTTCGCTTTTCTTTTTTATAGTCATTCCGTTTTTTGGATTTTCTCAAAGCTATAAAAATCAAATTGATACTGAGTTTAATCAATATTTGGACTTGGTCACTCAAAAGAAGTTTGAGAAATCTATGGAGTATCTGATTCCAGAATTTTTTGATTTATTTCCAAAAGCTAAGATAGTTGAGGCAATGGAAAAAGTATTTAATAATCCGGCGGTTGAGTTTGAAATCAAGAATAACACGATTGAAAAAATAGCCGATTTACAAAAAATAAAAAATAAATTTTATGCCGTGATGACCTATTCAAATCAAATGAACATGCGTGTTAAAAGCGATAAAGTTGAAACAGATGACGAAAAGAAAATGCGGATAGAAATGATAAAACTTACCTTGCAAAACAAATTTGGATCTAAAAACGTGGGGTATAATACATCTACCGATTTTTTTGAAGTTCAAGTTACTAAGCAAGCCATTGCTATTTCGAATGATGGAGTTGAACAATGGAAGTTTTTGGTTTTTGAAGAAAATCAGCGCGCCTTATTAGAAAAATTGGTTCCGAAAGAATTACTAAAGCAATTAAAATAAGAAAGCCATCAAAAAATGACGGCTTTCTGTTTATATTAAAAATATTTCTAATTAATCTCTACTTGAAATTTTAGAAAGTAGTCTTAAAAATTCAATGTACAACCACACCAATGTAATCATCAATCCCATGGCGCCATACCATTCCATATATTTTGGAAGTCTTTGTTGTGCGCCTTTTTCGATTTGATCAAAATCTAAAAATAAGTTAAGGGCTGCAATAATAATTACAAACACACTGATTCCGATACTCATTAATGAGTTGCCATAATGTACAGGAACAAAGCTTGTAAACATAGACAACAACCAAGAAATTAAGTAATATACTCCAATCGCTACGGTTGCTGCAACAACCACAGATCGAAATGTGTCGTTCACTTTTACGATTCCGAATTTGAACAAACCAAAGCAAACTAAAAAAGTAACGAATGTTCCGCCTATTGCATTTATTACAATTCCCGGATACATTAATTCGAAGAAAAAAGAAATACCTCCGATGAATAATCCTTCGAAAAGGGCGTAAGCTGGTGCTAAATAGGTTGATAATTGTGGTTTGAAAGTTGAAACTAATACCAAAATCATTCCGATGATGGCTCCAGCAATTGCCATAATCATTGGGTTGTATCCGCTACTTGCAAGACTCCAGGTTCCAAAAGCAGCAGCTACCAAAATGAACAGCATTGCAAAACTTTTGTTAATGGTTCCAGAAACGGTCATGGTTTCTAATCGGTCAATAACAACTGCTTCATGTACTTGAGACGTGTTATTGAATGATTTTGTTCTAAAGAAAGGGTTTTTTGATTCCATAGTATATTTTTTTAAATCGTAAATCAAAGATAGTTTTTTATTTTTAAACGAAAAAAGGATTGAAAAATTATAAAAATAATTTAACAATCCTTTAAGTAAATAGTGGGGGCTATTACTATACTATATTTCTGATATTCTTAATGTGTTTACCATTCCTTTGTCAACAATTGGCATGGCTACTAAATTGATAAGCATGTCACCAGTTTGAACAAATCCGTTATCTTTTGCAATAGTGTTGATATCATCTACTGTGTCGTCTGTACTTACAAATTTATCATAATAAAACGCTCTTACTCCCCAAAGAAGGTTGAGTTGCGTTAAAATACGTTTGTTTGAAGTATAGACTAAAATATGTGCTTGTGGTCGCCATGCCGAAATTTGGAAAGCTGTATAACCACTATTTGTTAAGGTTGAAATGGCTTTTGCTTTAATGTCGTTTGCCATAGTAGCTGCATGATAACAAATAGATTTTGTAATGAAACGCTTTGTTCTTACATAAGGAGCGTTTTGAGGTACCACAATAAGTGGAGAATCTTCAACTGCTTCAATAATTTGAGTCATTTTTTCGATAACCTGAACAGGATAATTCCCTACAGATGTTTCGCCAGAAAGCATCACTGCATCTGCACCGTCCATAACCGAGTTGGCAACGTCATTTACTTCGGCACGTGTTGGTGTAAGGCTTGTAATCATGGTTTCCATCATTTGTGTTGCCACAATTACTGGTATACGAGCTGTTTTGGCTCTGTGAATTAATTTCTTTTGAATTAAAGGAACTTCATGTGCCGGAATTTCAACTCCAAGATCTCCACGAGCCACCATCAAACCATCGCAATAAGCCACAATTTTGTCAATATTTTCAACAGCTTCTGGTTTTTCTATTTTGGCTATTATCGGAATTTTATGATCTGAATGTTCGGAAATTAAATCTTGTAATTCTATTAAATCTTCTGGAGTTCTCACAAATGAAAGTGCTATCCAATCTACTTTATTTTCTATGGCAAAAAGGGCATCTTTAATATCTTTTGTTGTCAAGGCAGGAAGCGAAACTTTTGTGTTAGGCAAATTAACTCCTTTTTTGGATTTTAAAGGACCGCCCTGAATTACTTTACATTTAACTTCGGTTGTTCGGTTGGTTTCTAATGCTTCAAACATTAATTTTCCGTCGTCTAGCAAAATTTTCTCCCCCGGATTTACATCTCTAGGAAACTCTTTGTAGTTCATGTACACTCTATCCGCAGTTCCAGGAACATCTTCTGCCGTTTGAAAAGTAATAATATCACCCGGGTTTACTACAACATCTTCTTTCATGACTCCTACCCGAAGTTTAGGTCCTTGTAAATCGGCAAGGATTGCTGTTGTATAATTATTTTCTTCGTTCAATTCACGAATGATTCTGATTCTTTCAGATACATCTGTATAATCAGCATGTGAAAAATTGATACGGAAAACATTAACTCCAGCGTCAATCATGTCTTTAATCACTTCTTTTGAGCTACATGCAGGTCCAAGTGTTGCTACAATTTTAGTTTTTTTGTTTGTTGACATTGTATTAAAATATTAAATTGTTTTTGGTTTTAATTTTATGATTTTCAATGGCATAGACCATAGATATTTTTTCGATTGTATTTATTTTTGAAATGTAATTTGGCACTAAATTGATAGCTACATCCTGATTAATTTTTAATAAAAAATCGACATTTTTAAATTCTGGTAACAAAAAAATATTTGTTGTAAATAAATTTTGATTACTTGAAAACAAATCGTCAACTAGCTCAATTTCTGCGTTTGAAATATTAATTCTATTTTCGATTAAATTCCATTTATGGCATAAATCATCATTTTCATATTCAAACCTAGAAAAATTAGATTCTCCTTTTTTAGATTTTACATGCAAATCATCTTCACATTTTTTTAATTTGATTGAAAGAGATTGGTTTAAAAAATAGGCCAATCGATAATCCTCTAATGTAGTATGAATAGCAATTAATTGATATTCGTCTACATAAAGTTCTTCCATCGTTAATTTTAATGCAGAAGCCATTTCGTTAAAATTAAGTTGTAAATATAAGATTTATAAGAAACAAAACACAACATAAAATACCGATTTACATTATTTTACAAACGAAATCGATGTAGTTTTTATGATTACTGATTATTTTTTGTTGATTTTTTCTTGAAATGCAAAATAAGCTCTTTTTGATGCAATTTCTTCAGCCTTCTTTTTTGATGTAGCTCTCGATTTTGCAACAATTTTATCATCAATAAATAATTTTACGCCAAAAAAACGCTGCCCATCGTTTCCATTATCATCAAAGACTTCGTAGTTAAATACTTTTTTCTCTTTTTGGCACCATTCAATAATAATGCTTTTATAACTAATTACTTTGCCTTCCAATCGAGTAATGTCAACAAAAGGAGTAATCACTTTTTGGTAAATAAATTTTTCACAACCTTGATAACCTTGATCTAAAAAAACAGCGCCAACTAATGCTTCAAAGATATTTCCATGTATATTATCTCCAAAATGTGCAGATGGAACTTTACTGTCAACTAAATGAACAAGTTTTAATTCTTTCCCAAGTTCGTTTAAATGTTCTCTACTCACAATTTTTGAGCGCATTTTTGTAAGATACCCCTCGTCTCCAAGTGGAGCTTCTTTGTATAAATAGGCAGCAATAACCGAACTTAACATCGAATCGCCAAGAAATTCCAATCGTTCATAATTTAATGGATTTCCGTCAGCATCGACTTTGTTTGAAGAGCGATGTGTAAAAGCCTTTTCGAAATATTCTAGGTTATTGGGTTTAAAACCAACAATGGGTTCTATGATTGTAAAAAAATTCCCGACTTCAGTTGAGCGGGAATTTTTGTTAAATATGTTTTTTAAAAATTGCATGATGGTTATTCAATTAATTTTTTGAATAAAACACAAGCATTATGTCCGCCAAAACCAAACGTGTTGCTCATGGCTACATTTATTTCTCTTTTTTGAGGAGTGTTTAATGTTAAGTTTAATGACGGATCAATATTTTCATCAACCACTGTATGATTTATCGTTGGAGGAACAATACTGTTTTGCATGGCTAAAATTGAGGCGATTGCTTCGATAGCACCGGCAGCACCAAGCAAATGTCCTGTCATTGATTTAGTAGAATTGATGTTGATATTTTTGGCATGTTCACCAAAAACATGACTGATCGCTTTTAATTCTGCAACATCGCCAAGAGGCGTTGAAGTCCCGTGAGTGTTGATGTGGTCAACTTGATCAGGAGTCATGCCTGCATCTCGAAGCGTATTTTGCATTACTGCAATAACCCCAATTCCTTCAGGATGTGGCGCTGTTAAATGATATGCATCAGATGACATTCCGCCACCACCAACTTCACAATATATTTTGGCACCACGTGCTTTGGCATGCTCATATTCTTCCAATACTAACGCACCCGATCCTTCTCCAAGAACAAAACCGTCTCGAGTTGCGTCAAACGGTCGTGAAGCTGTTTCCGGAGTTTCATTTCTAGTAGACAATGCGTGCATCGAATTAAAACCACCCATTCCAGAAATGGTAACTGCCGCTTCAGATCCGCCAGAAACAATAACATCACACATTCCTAATCGGATGTAGTTAAATGCGTCAATCAAAGCATTTGCAGATGATGCACAGGCAGAAACAGTAGTATAATTTGGACCCATATACCCATTTCTCATCGAAATATGAGCAGGAGCAATATCTGCGATCATTTTAGGAATAAAAAACGGATTGAATTTTGGTTGACCATCGCATTTGGCATAATACAAAACTTCTTCTTGAAAAGTTTCCAATCCGCCAATGCCAGCTCCCCAAATAACGCCAATTCTGTATTTGTCTGTATTTTCTAATGTAATTCCAGCATCTTTAATTGCTTCATCACTTGAAGCGATTGCAAATTGTGCAAATTTATCTAAACGTCTGGCTTCTTTTCGGTCCATGTAGTTTTCTATGTTGAAGTTTTTAACTTCACAAGCAAACTTTGTTTTATGCTTTTCTGTATCATAATAGGTAATAGGCGCAGCACCACTTTTACCATTGATTAAAGCGTTCCAATATTCCTCAATCGAATTTCCTATTGGAGTTAATGCCCCAAGACCCGTTACTACAACACGTTTTAATTGCATATAATTTTTTTTAATTGTATTTTAAACAATAATACCCAAACTATCTTTATAAAAAAATATTAAAGAAAGAAGGGTATTTCTATATATTATGATCGAAATTCAATCAAATTTAGTGTTTTTTTGTGTAAAATAATAAAAACCCGCAAACAGTTTGTGCTTACGGGTTGTTATTTATTATTTTTTTGCTTCTTCTATGTAAGAAATAGCTTGACCAACAGTAGCAATGTTTTCTGCTTGATCGTCCGGAATTTGAATATCAAACTCTTTTTCGAACTCCATAATAAGCTCAACAGTGTCTAATGAATCAGCTCCTAAATCGTTTGTGAAGCTTGCTTCTGTTACAACTTCGTTTTCGTCAACGCCTAATTTGTCTACGATAATCGCTTTTACTCTTGATGCAATGTCTGACATAATCTTTAATTTTAAAATTTAAATTGTTGGCAAAAATAAAAAAACTTTATTTTAAAACCACGGTTTAGTTAATAAATATTGAATGACGAAAGTAAAAAAATATTTTCACATTGTGTGAGATTATTTTATTTTTTATCAAATTTTATTCTTTTTTTTGCGTTTGTAATATTCGACAACTATGAAAAACATTATACTCTTTGCTTCTGGGTCTGGTTCTAATGCCGAAAAAATAGTGCAACATTTTAAATCAAATCCAAATGTGAGCATCGTAGCAATTTTTTCTAATAATGCCAATGCACAGGTACTTGAAAGAGCAAAAAGTCACAAAATCTATAACGAAATCATCCCAAAGTCTGTTTTAGAATCCGATGAATTTGCAGAAAAAATAGCAAAATTAAAACCTGATTTGATTGTTTTAGCTGGATTTTTATTAAAATTTCCTTCAAAAATCATTGCCGATTTTCCTAATAAAATCATCAATATTCATCCTGCTTTATTACCAAAATATGGAGGCAAAGGAATGTATGGCATGTTTGTGCATCAAGCTGTTTTAGAAAATAGAGAAATTGAAAGTGGAATAACTATTCATTATGTAAATGAAAACTATGATGAAGGAGCTTTTGTTTTTCAGAAAGCAGTTACTATTGAGGATTGTACAACCGCAGAAGAAATAGCTAGTAAAGTATTGGAACTGGAACATCAGTTTTTTCCAGAAGTAATAGAAAAGCTAATTACTAATTATTAATAACTAAAAAATTGAATCACCAAGTTCATATTTATACTGATGGCGCTGCCAAGGGAAACCCTGGCAATGGTGGCTATGGAGTAGTTATGGAATTAGTTGGAACGCCTTACAAAAAAGAGTTTTATGAAGGATTTCGATTTACAACCAACAATAGAATGGAATTGCTTGCGGTAATTGTTGGGTTAGAAAAACTCAAAAATGAAAAAATGACGGTACTTGTTGTTTCCGATTCAAAATATGTAGTGGATGCAGTTGAAAAAAAATGGGTTTTTGGTTGGGAAAAAAAAGGTTATGCTGGCAAGAAAAATCCCGATTTATGGATGCGGTTTTTAAAAATTTACCGAAAACATCACGTGCAATTCAAATGGATAAAAGGACATAACAACCATCCGCAAAATGAGCGTTGTGATGCTTTGGCAGTGATGGCATCGGGTTTGCCCGCACTTTCTGTAGATGCTTTTTATGAAAAAGAAGAAGGGAAGTTGTTTTAATATCAAAAACAATAACTTTGCATCTCTCAACTTTTGCAACTCTGCAACTAAAAACTTACCTTTGCATTATATTTCAAATTTATACTAATGAGCAAATTATTAATTGTAGGTACTGTTGCCTTTGATGCTATTGAAACTCCTTTCGGAAAAACGGACAAAATTTTAGGGGGAGCAGCTACATATATTGGGTTTTCAGCTTCTCATTTCAACCTTCAATCAGCCATTGTTTCTGTTGTTGGTGATGATTTTCCTCAAGAATATTTAGATTTATTAACTGATAGAAATATAGATATTTCAGGATTAGAAATCGTATCAGGTGGCAAAACCTTCTTTTGGAGTGGCTGTTATCATAACGATTTAAATTCAAGAGATACCCTAGATACTCAGCTAAATGTTTTAGCAAATTTTCAACCGAAAGTACCTCAAAATTTTAAAAATGCTGATGTGGTAATGTTAGGAAATTTACATCCTATGGTTCAAAGCAGCGTATTGGATCAAATGGAAGTAAAACCTAAATTAGTGGTTTTAGACACCATGAATTTTTGGATGGATTGTGCATTGGAGGATTTATTGAACGTAATCAAACGCGTGGATGTAATAACTATCAATGATGAAGAAGCGCGCCAACTTTCAGGTGAATATTCATTAGTAAAAGCGGCTGCCAAAATTCAAACCATGGGTCCTAAATACGTAGTCATCAAAAAAGGCGAACACGGAGCTCTTTTGTTTCATGACAAAGACGTGTTCTTTGCGCCAGCGTTACCTTTAGAGGAGGTTTTTGACCCAACCGGAGCGGGAGATACTTTTGCAGGAGGTTTTGCAGGATTCATAACTCAAAGTGAAAATATTTCGTTTGATAATATGAAAAAAGCCATTATACACGGCTCTAACTTAGCTTCTTTCTGTGTTGAGAAATTTGGAACGGAACGCATGGAAAACTTACAAAAAACAGAAGTTCAACAACGTTTAAAACAATTTAAAGCGCTTACACAATTTGATATCGAAATTGAATAGAAAAATATGCCTCAAATTTAAGGGGCATTTTTTAATTTAAAATATATACAACCACAGATTCACAGATGATGAATTATTTTTTTTAAATCTGTAATCCGTGTCAAAAAAAACGACACACAATTAAATTACAACTACCATGAGCGACGCAATCAAACACGAATGTGGGATAGCACTTTTAAGATTAAAAAAACCGCTTCAATTTTATAAAGAGAAATACGGATCTGCTTTTTATGGGGTACAAAAGATGTATCTTTTAATGGAAAAGCAGCACAACAGAGGACAAGATGGTGCTGGATTTGCCTCCATAAAACTAGATGTTACGGCTGGTGAACGCTACATTAGTCGTGTTCGATCCAATGAATCGCAACCCATTCAAGACGTATTTGCGCAAATCAACGACCGCATCAGTTTTGAAATGGAGCAACATCCTGAATATGCCGATAATGTGGCGCTTCAAAAAGCAAACATTCCTTACATTGGCGAGTTATTTTTAGGGCATGTTCGTTACGGAACTTTCGGGAAAAACAGCATCGAAAGTGTCCATCCATTTTTACGTCAAAACAATTGGATGCATCGAAATTTAATTGTTGCCGGAAATTTTAACATGACCAATGTTACGGAACTTTTCAAAAGTCTTGTCGAACTTGGACAACATCCAAAAGAAATGGCTGATACGGTAACCGTTATGGAAAAAATAGGTCATTTTCTAGACGACGAAGTTACTGATTTGTATTTGGATTGTAAAAACGAAGGCTTTTCTAAAAGAGAAGCTTCCGCAGTAATTGCAGAACGTTTGAATATTTCTAGAATTTTAAAAAGAGCCTCAAAAGGTTGGGATGGTGGGTATGCAATGGCAGGAATGTTGGGTCATGGCGACGCTTTTGTTTTTAGAGATCCATCAGGAATTAGACCTGCTTATTTTTATGAAGATGATGAAATTGTGGTTGTTGCTTCTGAACGTCCTGTTATTCAAACGGTTTTCAACGTTGATTTTGAAAAAGTACAAGAATTACAACCGGGTCATGCTTTAATCATCAAAAAAAATGGAACAGTTACCGAAGAAGAAATCATCACGCCAACAGAAAAAAAAGCCTGTTCGTTTGAGCGCATCTATTTTTCAAGAGGAAGCGATGCCGAAATTTATCAAGAACGTAAAAATTTAGGTAAATTAATATTGCCAACCGTACTAGAAGCTATTGATTCTGATACAGATAACACGGTTTTTTCTTACATACCAAATACCGCCGAAACCTCTTTTTATGGAATGGTAGAAGCGGCACAAGATTTTTTAAATCAAAGAAAAAATCAGCACATTCTTGATAATAGAAGCACGTTAACAAAAGAGTCGCTTCAAGAACTGTTGCAGGTTAAAATTCGAACTGAAAAAATAGCCATAAAAGATGCCAAACTTCGAACATTCATTACAGATGATAGCAGCCGCGACGATTTGGTAGCTCATGTTTATGATGTAACTTATGGCGTTATTCAACCTACAGATAATTTGGTCATCATCGACGATAGTATTGTGAGAGGAACGACACTCAAAATGAGTATCATCAAAATGATGGATCGTTTACATCCCAAACGAATAGTCGTTGTTTCATCAGCACCACAAATTCGTTACCCAGATTGTTATGGAATTGACATGGCAAAACTGGAAGGTCTTGTAGCTTTTCAGGCAGCAATTGCATTACTAAAAGAACGAAATAGTTACTACATTGTTGAAGAGGTTTACACCAAATGTAAATCGCAAGAAAACATGCTTGATGCTGAAGTTGTTAATTTTGTAACCGAAATTTATGCTCCTTTTTCAGATACCGAAATTTCTGATAAAATTGCTCAATTATTAACGACTGATGAAGTAAAAGCTGAAGTAAAAATCATTTTTCAAACAGTTGATAATTTACATATTGCTTGTCCGAAAAATTTAGGAGATTGGTATTTTACAGGAGATTATCCTACTCCTGGAGGAAACAGAGTTGTCAATAGAGCCTTCATTAATTTCTATGAAGGAAACGACGCAAGAGCATACTAATTATAAGAACTTCAAATATAAAAAAGCACCATCAACAATTATGTTTGATGGTGCTTTTTACAATTTATAAAGTCGTTTATTATTTTACTAAATCATATAAACGAGCTACTTCTGTCCAATTAATCACATTGAAAAAAGCTTCAATATAATCAGGACGACGGTTTTGATAGTTTAAATAATAAGCATGTTCCCAAACGTCCATAGCTAAAATTGGTGTTCCGCCACAAGCTACACCTGGCATTAATGGGTTATCTTGGTTTGGAGTTCCGCATACTTCTAGTTTTCCGTCTTTTACACACAACCAAGCCCATCCAGAACCAAATTGAGTTGCACCAGCTTTTGCAAAAAGAGCTTTAAATTCGGTAAACGAACCAAAATCTGTATCCATTGCAGCGGCTAAATCACCCGTTGGTAATCCACCTCCGTTAGCAGACATGATGGTCCAAAACAAATTGTGATTAAAAAAACCACCACCATTATTTCGTAAAGCACCATTTGTAAGGTCAAGGTTTGAAAGAATATCTTCAATCGTTTTCCCTTCCAAATCAGTTCCAATAATCGCAGCATTCAAATTAGTTGTGTAAGCATTGTGATGTTTTGAATGATGAATTTCCATCGTTCTAGCATCAATATGAGGTTCTAATGCATCGTAAGCATAAGGTAATTGAGGTAATTCAAAAGCCATAATATATTTTTTTAAAAGATTAGTAAAATGTGAATTCAAAGTTATAAATTTAACTTCGAAAAACGAAATACTATTTCTCAATTAACAAATAATTAATAAGGCGTCTGCGTCAAGGTGTTTTTGGCTTATTTTATTCGGCTACAGCCAAAAAAAGAAAAGGAATTCGTTTCAATTGCAAACAATGATTTAGAAATTTATGATACAACAACCCGCCTTTTCTATTTATGATGCTTCTGCCGGATCTGGAAAAACCTATACGTTGGTTAAAGAATACCTTAAAATTATTCTAACTGCCAACAAAAATGATGCGTATAGAAATATTCTAGCCATTACATTTACCAACAAAGCGGTGCATGAAATGAAAAGTCGAGTTGTTGATAGTTTGTCGGAGTTTTCAAAAGACAATCCTTCAGAAAAAGCGCAACAATTGATGCAAGATATTTCTCAAGACACGGCATTGAGCTTGATTGCAATAAAAGAAAAATCGCAAAACATCATCAAAAACCTGATTCATAATTATGCCGCTTTTGATATTTCTACCATTGATAAATTTACACATAAAGTAATTCGGGCTTTTGCGCACGATTTGGGTTTGCCAATTACTTTTGAGGTTTCGACCGATACAGAAAATCTTTTGACAGAAGCCATCGATGCTTTGATAGCACAAGCGGGCGAAGATGAAATTTTAACCAAACTGTTGGTTGATTTTACAATGGAAAAAACCGACGATGATAAAAGTTGGGATGTTTCTAGAGAAATTATGGATACAGGCCGATTATTATTAAATGAAAATAATAGAGAAGAAGTAACGCATTTTCATGATAAATCAATTCCGGAATTTTCAGAAATAAAGCAAAAATTACTTGGTATTTGTGAAAATCTTGAATTGGAAGCGGTTGAAATAGCATCAAAAACGCTAGAACTTATTGATGAAAAGGGTATTGATGTCAAATCTTTTTCTGCAGGGCATTTTCCCAATCATATCAAAAGTATTGTTGAAAAAAGATACAACCCTGCAAACAAAAGATACCACGAATTTGACGATATAAAAATCAATAAAACCGCAAAAGACCGAGTTATAATTGAGCAAATAATCCCAACTTTGTTAGACAATTTAGCTCAAGTTTATGCCCATTATCAAAAAATAGATTATTATTTGGCCTTTTGTAAAAACATCACGCCGCTTTCATTGCTAAATACCGTAAGTAATGAATTGGCAAAAATTCAGAAAGATCAAAATGTTTTGTCTATTGCCGAATTTAATAAATTAATTTTTGAACAAATACAAAATCAGCCTGCGCCTTTTATTTACGAACGATTGGGTGAAAAATACAGGCACTTTTTTATAGATGAATTTCAAGATACATCCGAAATGCAATGGCTCAATTTGATTCCGTTGATTGACAATGCTACATCGAGCGAAGATTTGGATGGAAAAAAAGGCAGTTTACTCATTGTGGGCGATCCAAAACAATCTATTTATAGATGGCGAGGCGGAAAAGCAGAGCAATTTATAGCTTTAAGCAAAGATCAAAATCCGTTTAACAATCCGGAGAAAAAAACCGTTTCATTAGATACTAATTATAGGAGTTATTCGGAAGTAATTGATTTTAACAATACTTTTTTTAAATTAATGTCTGATGAATTTTCGAATGAAGATTACAAAGATTTGTATAAAAATCATAGTTTTCAGAAAAATAATTCCAAAAAAGGAGGACACGTATCCATTTCGTTTATTCCAGATGAAGAGGAAGATTTGACCACTGACGATTTGTTTTTATTGGCAACTTTACAAAAAATAGAATCTTTAAAAACGTTAGAATTTAAAAATAATGACATTGTAATTTTAACAAGAAAAAAATCCCAAGGTACTTTAATAGCCAATTTTTTGAATGAAAAAGGCATTCCGGTTTTATCTTCAGAAAGTTTGTTGTTGGCCTCTTCATCAGAAGTGAAATGTATTGTTTATGTTCTAAAATATTTGAACAACAATGCTGACATTGATGCGAAAGTGAACTTTTTATATTACATAGCAAAGTTTCATCAAACCCAATTGCCTATTCATGATTTTATATTATTAGGTAAAGATTTTCATACAGAATTTGAGTTAGAAAATTGGCTTACTGAATATGGTATCGATTTTTCATTTCAGAATGTTAGAAAAAAATCATTGTATGAAGCCACAGAGCTAATCATTTCAAAAATAATTTTGAAAGAAAAACGCAGTGCATACACCCAGTTTTTTCTTGATGTAATTTTGGAACACGACATAAAAAAGCAAGCTAGCATTGCCGATTTTTTATATTATTGGAACCAAAATGCCCAAAAATTAAGCATTCCATCTCCAGAAGGTATTGATGCTGTGCGAATTATGACCATTCATAAATCGAAAGGATTAGAATTTCCTGTCGTAATTTTTCCATTTGCTGAAGAAGATTACAGCAAAGGACCCAAAGAAAAAATTTGGCTAAACGCCGATGAAGAAATAGTTGGTTTGCCCAAAGCTTTGGTTGATAAAAGCAGTAAAATTGAAGGTTATGGCGAAGATGCAAAATCAATTTATACCCAAAAAAAGCAAGAAGATTTATTAGACGATGTAAATGTGCTTTATGTAGCATTGACTCGTGCCGAAGAACAATTGCACATCATTTCAAAAATGAATTTAACAAAAGATGATGCTTTGCCCAATAATATGTCTTCTTTCTTTATCAAATATCTTGAAATTCAAGGATTTGATAAAGATAAAAGAGAATACCCATTTGGATCTCCAAAACGAATTTCAGAAATAAAGAAACAAGAAGAAAACACAAATAAAATTCCTGCATTGGAAAGCGTTTTGGATTTTAAAAACATAAAAATTGCACAGCGCGAAAGTGTTATGTGGAATACAAAACAACAAGCCGCTATTGAATATGGAAATACCGTTCACGAAATTTTATCTTACGTTACAACTTCGTCAGATATTGAAATTGCACTGACTAAAGCACTTGAAAACGGATTGATTATTCCGTCACAAAAAGATGAAATTCAACAAGTTATTTCAGAAATAGTGTGTCACGAAGATCTTAAAGATTTTTTTAATGATCAACATAAAGTGGTAAACGAACAAACAATCATTCAAAAAAATACAGGTGTATTAAAACCAGATAGAATGGTCATCTCGTCGTCTAATGATGTCTTTTTATTGGATTATAAAACGGGTGCTTATAATGCAAAGCATCAAACACAACTAGAAAATTATCAAACAGCTATTGAAAGTATGGGTTATAGAGTTTCAAAAAAAGCGCTCATTTATATTGGAGAAACCATTGAAATTGTAAATTTGTAAAAAAATTAAATAAAAATATATGTACGGTAAAATCAAAGAATTTTTGCAAGACGAATTAAATACGATTGAGCAAAACGGTATTTTTAAAAAAGAACGCATTATCACGTCTGCTCAAGGGGCTGAAATTACAGTAAACGGAGAATCGGTTCTTAACTTTTGTTCTAATAATTATTTAGGATTATCATCGCATCCAGAAGTTGTCCAAGCGGCAAAAGATGCTTTAGATTCTCATGGATTTGGAATGTCATCAGTTCGATTCATTTGCGGCACACAAGACATCCACAAAACATTAGAACAAAAAATAGCTTCATTTTATGGAACAGAAGACACTATTTTATATGCTGCAGCTTTTGATGCAAATGGTGGTGTTTTTGAACCCTTATTAGGAGAGCAAGATTGTATAATTTCAGATAGTTTAAATCACGCTTCTATTATAGACGGCGTTCGATTATGTAAGGCAGCCAGATATCGATATGAAAATTCCAACATGGTTGATTTGGAACAACAATTAATAAAAGCAACAGAAGCTGGACATCGATTTAAATTAATTGTTACAGACGGTGTGTTTTCTATGGACGGACTCGTTGCTCCGTTGGATAAAATATGTGATTTGGCCGATAAATATGATGCGTTGGTTATGGTTGACGAATGTCATGCCGCCGGATTTATTGGGGCAACCGGAAAAGGAACTCCTGAAGCAAAAGGAGTGATGGGTCGCGTTGATATTATAACTGGTACCTTAGGAAAAGCCCTAGGAGGTGCCATGGGTGGTTATACAACTGCAAAAAAAGAGATTATCGAAATTTTGCGTCAACGATCTAGACCTTATCTGTTTTCAAACTCGTTGGCGCCAGCCATTGTTGGTGCATCTATAAAAGTTTTTGAAATTCTTGAAAAAGATACAATCTTAAGAGATCAACTTGAATGGAATACAAATTATTTTAAAGAAGGCATGAAAAAAGCAGGTTTTGATATAATTGATGGAGATTCTGCTATTGTTCCTGTAATGTTGTATGATGCAAAATTATCACAAATAATGGCTGATGAATTATTGAAAAAAGGAATTTATGTTATTGGTTTCTTCTTTCCGGTTGTGCCAAAAGATAAAGCCCGTATTAGGGTTCAGCTTTCTGCAGCCCACACAAAAGACCATTTAGACAGTGCCATAAAATCATTTACAGAAGTGGGCAAAATGTTAAAAGTAATATAAAATTCAATTTTACGGTCTTTATTTTGTTAATTCAAAAATTGGCATTACTTTTGCTTAGTTATTTTTTTATAATTTAAAAACAAAAATTTAGTATGAAACATCTTAACAAATTATTTGCTTTATTGATGCTAGTTAGTTTAACTACTCAAGCACAGGACAGCAACAACAAATGGGCTATTTCGTTTGGAGCAAACGCAGTAGATGGAGCTAGAGTTAGTGCAGCTTCAAACTTAGAAGATCAATTTTCTCAATATTTTAATGCAAAAGAATATTGGAATATTATACCTTCTGTATCGTATTTAAACGTATCAAGATACGTTGGAGACAACTTCTCTGTTGGATTAACAGGTTCTGTTAACAAAATCAACCGTTTTGTAAACACAAGAGTAGGAAATGCTGATTATTTAGTAACTAATCCTGGTGATTTAAGTTATTTTGGAATTGATGGAGTTGTAAAATACAGCTTTCAAGATTTAGTTAAATCAAAAGTATTTGATCCAAATGTACACGTTGGTGGAGGTTATACATTCTTAGGTAAAGCATCTGCTGGAACAGTAAACGCTGGTTTAGGATTGACAGTTTGGTTTACAGAAAACATTGGACTTACTTTCCAATCAACTTACAAATATTCGTTTGATAACACAAGAAATATGGCAATTGACGTGCCAACTCACATGCAACACTTTGCTGGTTTAACATTTAAATTTGGTGCTACTGATAAAGATGGCGACGGAATTTATGACAATGATGATACTTGTCCAGAAGTTGCAGGTTTAAAAGAATTCAATGGTTGTCCAGATACAGATGCTGACGGTATAGAAGACAGCAAAGATTCTTGTCCACAAGAAGCTGGTTTAGTTGAATTTAATGGTTGTCCTGATACAGATAAAGACGGTATTGCTGATAAAGATGATGCTTGCGTTGATGTGTTTGGTTTAAAATCATTAAACGGATGTCCAGATGCTGATGGAGACGGAATCGCTGACAAAAATGATAAATGTCCTTCAGTTAAAGGACCTAAAGAAAATGCAGGTTGCCCATGGCCAGATACTGACGGTGACTCAGTTCTTGACAAAGATGACAAATGTCCAGATGTAAAAGGAACAGTTGCAAACAATGGTTGTCCAGAAGTTACTGAAGAGGCAATGAAAAAATTAAACGAATATGCTAAAACAATTTTGTTTGATACTAATAAATCTTCTTTCCAAAAACAAACGTACCCAGTTTTAGAAGCAATTACTGCTATCTTAATAGAGTACCCAACTGCTAAATTCTCAATTGAAGGACACACAGATGGCGACGGAAAAGATGCTGCTAACCAAACTTTATCTGAAACTAGAGCTGCTGCGGTTAAAAACTACTTAGTAGAAAAAGGTGTTGATACATCTAGATTATCATCTGCAGGTTTTGGAGAATCTCAACCAATTGATTCTAACAAAACTAAAGCTGGTAAAGCTAATAACAGAAGAGTTGAAGTGAAATTAGTAAAATAATTTCTTACCAAAAATATTTTTCAGAAAACGCTCCGATTATCGGGGCGTTTTTTTTATTTTTATAAAATGATAAACACTTCATTTTTAAACAAACTTGCGCAAACAATAATAAATGATTATGCCAATAAAATGGCAGATATTGTTATTGTATTGCCAAACAAAAGAGCTAAAATATTTTTGATTGAAGAATTGAAAAAAGAAATTCAATCAACCATTTTTGCTCCAGAAATAATAAGTATTGAAGACTTTATTCAAACTATTTCCGAAATTAGATCCATTGATTCAATTGAGTTGTTGTTTGATTTTTATACCGTATATCTATCAATAACCCTAAAGGAAAAGCAAGAACCCTTCGAAACATTTGCTAATTGGGCAAAAACTTTATTACAAGATTTTAATGAAATTGATCGTTATTTATTGGAGCCAGACAAGGTTTTGAAATATCTTGAAAACATCAAAGAAATTGAGCATTGGTCGGTTGATATAGACAAAAGAACAAGTTTGATTGAAAATTATCTTGCTTTTTGGAAAACTTTACCTCTTTATTACCATTCTTTATACAATCATTTATTACAAAAAGGAGTTGGATATCAAGGACTCATTTATCGTGAAGCAGTTCAAAATCTTACTAATTTTTCAGATAAAACCAAAGATAAAATATATGTTTTTGGTGGGTTTAATGCGTTGAATCATGCAGAGGAAAAAATAGTACAACATTTATTGTCATCAAATCGTGCCAAAATGTATTGGGATATTGATGAAGTTTTTTTGAACGATCCGCAGCATGATGCCGGACTTTTTGTAAGACGTTTTAAAGCAACTTGGCCCTATTACAAAACAAATCCTTTTGAATGGATAGCAACCGATTTTTCCCAACAGAAAAACATTCAAGTTATTGGTACGTCTAAAAGCATTGGTCAAGCCAAGATAATTGGAGATTTGATTCAAAAACAAATTGAAAACAATAGCAAAGACAGTTTAAAAAATGTGGCTGTAGTTCTTGGTGACGAAAATTTATTGCTTCCGGTTTTATATTCTTTACCCCATTCGGTAGATGCGTTAAACATCACAATGGGATATTCCAGTAAGAATAATCCAGCTCAAATTCTAATTGCAAAATTATTTAAAACACACACCAATGCATTGAACAGAAATGCAAAAAACTATGTGTTTTATTACAAAGATGTTTTAGATATTTTGACGCATCCATTAATTGAACCTTATTCAGGTACTACAGAATTGGTTCAAACTATCAATAAAAATAATTTCACATTTATTACGCACAAAAAACTATTTGAATTACACACCCATTCAAATGCTTTGTTTGATTTATTATTTCAGAAATGGGATAGTAATGTGTTGGAAATTTTGACAATGATATCCGAATTGTTATTACAAATTAAATTCAATTTAGACAGTAAAAATGAAGATGAGAAAGTAGCCAATGCTTTTGTTTATTCTATTTATAAAGTGATCAATAAATTGATTTCATATTATTCGAACAATTTAGAAATACAATCTATTGATACTTTGTATGCCATTTATAAACAAATTATTGATGTTGCTGAAGTCTCGTTTGAAGGAGAACCTTTGAATGGTTTGCAAATTATGGGCGTTCTTGAAAGTCGGGTTTTAGATTTTGAAACGGTCATTATTTCCTCTGTAAATGAAGGTAAATTTCCTGCGGGTAAATCGTCAAATTCATTTATTCCTTATGATGTAAAACGCGAATTGAGATTGCCAACTTTCAAAGAGAAAGATGCGATTTATACCTACCATTTTTATCATTTATTGCAAAGGGCGAAAAACGTTTTTCTCATTTATAACACGCAAAGTGATAGTTTTGATGCTGGCGAAAAAAGCCGTTTTATAACCCAGTTGGAGGTAGAAAAACAACCAAATCACAACCTTACTTTCACACATTATAATCCATCCATTCCGAAAATAGCTTATGAAAATATGGCTGTAGCCAAATCAGAGCAGGTAATGAATCGATTAAAAGAAATAGCCACCTCAAGTTTCTCTCCGTCTTCATTGACAGCTTATATTAGAAATCCAATGCAGTTTTATTTTCAGCGTGTTTTAAAAGTACAAGAAACTGATGAAGTTGAAGAAGACATTGCTGCCAATACTTTAGGAACCATTATCCACGCAACGTTAGAAGAATTGTATAAACCGTTTTTGAATAAATTTCTAACCGTTGAAGACATCAATGGCTGTTTTTCAAAAATAGATTCGGAAGTTACCAATCAATTTAAGGCGGTTTATAAAGAAGGTGAAATCAAAAAAGGTCGAAATTTATTGGCTTTTGAAGTTGCAAAACGCAATGTGCACAATTTCCTTAAAATAGAATTAACGGCGGTACAAAACAATGAATCGATACAAATTATTGCCTTAGAAAAAAACTTTAAAAGACTTTTGGAACACCCAAATTTGCCCTTTCCAGTTTTGATAAAAGGAAATGTAGATCGCATCGAAATTAGAAATGGAAAAATCAGAATTATCGATTATAAAACCGGTAAAGTCGAAAAGAAAAGCATGGTATTAAGCACTTGGGAAGGATTAACAGAAGAAATAAAAAATGATAAAATCATTCAGGTTTTGGCTTACGCTTTTATGTTTGAAGAACAATCAAAAGGAATGCCAATTGAAGCCGGAATTATTTCGTTTAAGAACCTAAAAGAAGGATTTTTACCGTTCAGTTTTAAATCAGGTAAAGAAGTAAATGAAATTATTGATCAAAATACCTTACATGATTATTCGGAACAAATTGTTTTACTTTTGACTGAAATATTTGATGACAAAATGCCATTTGAAGAGAAAATAAATTAAATAGATTTAAAAAAAAGCAATAACTTTACCTCTACATCAACTTTATTTTCAATATGCGACATATGCCCATCTAGAAAATTGAGTAACTGAACTTGGGTGCCTTCAATTTGTTCTTTGGTTTCTTCAAAATTCAAAACTGGGTCCTTCTCCCCCAATACCAAAAGTTTTGGAAAAGAGGTAATATGCAACAAACCCTCGCGATCATTCCGGATTTTCATGCCTTCCAAAGACGCAACAATACCTTGTAAGGGGGTTTTGAGCGCTTCCCTTTTTACATTATCAATCGTTTCTTTCAACCGCTCCCTGTTTTCCTCGCTAAATAAATTCGAAATAGATAATGAAATAAAATTCTGAAAAGATTGCTTCACTGCCTTTATTGCTCTATCTCTATTTAGCTTGCGCTCTTCGCTATCAGCTCTGGAAGTCGAATTCAACAATACCAAACCTTTTACCATATTTGGATATAATTCGGCGAAAGCCAAAGCGACATATCCGCCCATTGAATGTCCTACAAGAATTGCTTTTCGAAGGCGTAATTCTAACAAAACTTCATGTACCACATCGGCATTATTTTCCATCGTATGCACATATCCCATACATTCCGTTTCGCCATGACCCAATAAATCGATGGTGATAATTCTGAATTTTTTACTCCATTCCGGTAAAAACCCATCCCACATTTTCTGATTTTCTAAAAAACCATGCAACAACACAATTGCCGTTCCTTTGCCTTGATCGGTAAAAGAAATTTGAGTGTTTTTGAAATGAATAATGCTCCTCATAGTAGAATTAAAGGCATAAAATTACTAATTAACATCTGATAATTGTTCACAAAAAATTAATTTATTGAATAAATATGCAAGACGCATTCCTTTTTCAAAAGTCGTTTCTACCAGTTCTATTGATTATTTTAATTTCTTGAAAATAAAAAACAGATTTTCTAACATATATAATTTCATTTCAATTAAGTGGCTTCAAAAGTAAAGCATGAAATATATTTATTAAATTTGTAAAAAATAATGAACCTTTATGAATATAGCAACCCAAAAATCAGAATTAATTAATTGGATAAATTCTATTGAAGATGTTACAATTCTAAATAAAATAGCTACAATAAAAACGGAAGAAACCTTTGATTTTGAAAAAGAAGGGCAAAGAAGCATTTCTATTGATGAAGCAAGAAAAAAGTCTAAAGAATTTATCAAATCATTAGCTTGGAAAAAGTAAAAATTGAAATCTTAACTGAAGTTGTTGACTTCTTAAATGAATTGATAGAAATGCTTTTCCACAAGGAATACTTTGGTTTTGAAGATGCTGCTCAATTTTATGTCCAACAAATTTATGATTTCATTGAAACCGATTTAATAAATTTTCCTAATAAATCGACTCCTAAAAGTTTAAGAAAATGGGGTTCAAATTATGTATTTTATAGACCCAATCAAAGAACTACTTGATACATTTTTATTCGAAAAAAGTAACAATCGTTATATAATTACCCATATAACAAATAACCACATAAACGAATTAAATGATTCATAAAAAAACGGTTCAAATTTCTTTAAACCGTCATTCCTATTTCTTTATTACTCTTTCGCTCACTAAGCATTCATAATCGCTTCAATTTCATCTACTTCAATAGGAATATTTCGCATCAAATTGAAAGGAGCTCCATTTTCTTGCACCACAACATTATCTTCCAATCGGATTCCAAAACCTTCAGCAGGAATGTAAATTCCAGGTTCTACTGTAAAAACCATATTGGCTTTCATTGGTTCATGTAGCAAACCATAATCGTGGGTGTCAAGACCCATGTGATGCGATGTTCCGTGCATAAAATATTTTTTATATGCTGGCCAATCAGGATTTTCATTTTGAACATCGGCAGTGTCAATTAATCCAAGATTAAGAAGTTCTGAAGTCATTATTTTACCAACTTCAACATGATATTGTTTCCACAAAGTGCCAACCGTAAGCATTTTAGCGGCTTCGTTTTTAACATTTAAAACAGCATTGTAAACCGCTTTTTGTCTTTCTGTAAATCGGCCAGAAACAGGAATCATTCGGGTCATGTCACTAGAATAATTACCATACTCTGCCGCTACATCCAACAGGATTAAATCGCCTGCATGGCATTGCTGGTTGTTTTCAATATAATGCAAGACATTGGCGTTATTTCCTGATGCTATAATCGGCGTATAAGCAAAACCTTTTGATCGGTTTCTAATAAATTCATGAGCAAACTCTGCCTCTATTTCATATTCCATCACGTTTGGTTTTACAAACTGCAAAACCCTACGAAATCCTTTTTCAGTTATATCACATGCCTGCTGAATCAAATCGAGTTCTTCGCTTTCTTTTATAGATCGTAAACGTTGTAAAATTGGATTTGATTTTTCAACTTTATGAGCAGGATATGATTCTTTCCACCATTTTACAAAACGTGCTTCACGAGTTTCAGTTTCTATAACCGCTCTATAATGTTCGTTTGTATTGATATACATCGTTTCAGCGTAAGCCATAATTTCTCTCAAAGTTTTTGGAAAATCTTGAAGCCAAATTACCGATTTAATGCCTGAAACTTCAAACGCTCGGTCTTTCGTTAATTTTTCACCTTCCCAAACAGCAATATGTTCGTTTGTTTCTTTTAAAAAAATAATTTCTTTTAAATGCTGGTATGGCGCATCAGGAAATAGCAACAAAATACTTTCTTCTTGATCAATTCCACTGAGATAAAATATATCACGATGTTGAGTAAAAGGCAAAGTGCTATCTGCAGACACCGGATAGATATCATTCGAATTGAAAATTGCCACACTGTTTGGTTTCATTTGAGCTATAAATTTTGCTCTGTTTTTGATAAATAAATCACGATCGATTTGATGGTATTTCATAAGGATAAAAAGATTATGTACATAAATTTAAGGCTAATAAAATTGAATTTTCTTAAAGGTCTTTTTGATTTATGTCTTGAATTATTTCATGATTCAAAAATATAAAGAAATTTTACAAAACATCATAAATCGTATATAAAATTTTTAAAAGAAAAAAAGACTATTTTTATAAAAAATTACATTATGAAAAAATACCTATTATTTATTAGCATCTTCATCGGTTTATTTGCGGAAGCGCAAGATAAAATGCCCTTTCAACTTTTTGATACAAATGGAAAAAAAACTACCTATAAAAAATTAATTGAAAAAGCATCAGAAACTGATGTGGTTCTTTTTGGGGAATATCATAACAATGCTATATCACATTGGCTTGAATTGGAATTAACTTTGGATGTTGCTAAAAATAGGAGCATTGTACTTGGAGCTGAAATGCTAGAAGCTGATAATCAAAAACAAGTAAACCAATATTTGAATGGTGAAATTGATTTAAAACAACTAGATTCCACGGCACGACTTTGGAAAAATTTCAATACCGATTACAAACCATTGGTTGATTTTGCGAAAGAAATTAAGGTGCCGTTTATTGCTACAAATATCCCTCGAAGATATGCCTCTATGGTGTCAAAAAAAGGATTTGAAGTGCTTGCCTCTTTATCTAATGAAGAAAAAAACTGGATGGCTCCTTTACCAATGCCTTATGATGCTACTTTGCCTGGATACACAAGTATTCTCAAAATGATGGGAGATCACACCAGCGAAAATATGCCCAAAGCTCAGGCTACTAAAGATGCAACCATGGCTTATTTTATTGTTAAAAATTTACAAGCAAATACCGTTTTTATTCATTATAACGGAACGTTTCATTCGGATAATTTTGATGGAATAAATTGGTATTTAAAACAATACAAACCAACCGTAAGAATTATTACGATTGCTACGGTAGAACAAGCTGATCTTTCAAAACTTGATAAAGAGAACTTAAAAAAAGCTGATTTTATCCTTGTGATTGACCAAGATGTTACCAAAACGTATTGATTTTGTTTTTATAATTGTATAAAAATGAGGTTTTTATCATTTTGAAAGTCAAGTAGTTTTAAATCCTCTTTAAATTGAATATAAATTAGAATAAAAAGGTTGTAGTTATAGCCAAATAAGTGTATTTTTGTTTGATTTTTTAAAACAAATTTTTTAATCTTATGGCAAAATCTGCATTTTTAAAGTCATCTATTGCAAAAAAGTATTGGATGGCTCTTACAGGTTTATTTTTATGCTTGTTTCTCGCGGGACATTTAGCAGGTAATCTTCAATTAATTTTTAGCGACGCAAAGCATTTTAACGATTATGCGTTGTTTATGACGAGTAACCCTGTGGTAAAAATTTTATCTTACTTAACGTACATCTCAATTTTATTCCATGCCTTTGACGGAATATTATTGACCATCCAAAACAAAAAAGCGCGACCAATTGGTTATGCTAAAACGGACGGCTCTTCAAGTTCGGTTTCATCAAGAAATATGGCGGTACTTGGAACACTAATCCTAGTTTTTATTGTTACACACATGGTAAACTTTTGGGCAAAAATGCATTTTGACAAAGAAATGCCGTTGGTAGTAAAAGAATTTAACAATGGTAATGGACCTCAAAAACAAGCAATAGGTTCTAAAGATTCTCCTTATCCGATGTTTCCGGTTGATGCAAACGGAAAAATAACAGAAGAGTTATTGAAAAACATCAACACACAAAGTAATGGTCAGTTTAATTTGGTTGTTGAAGGTGTTACTACTATCGTAAACAAAGTCAATGGTGAAGTTGTATTTATTGGTCAAAAGGATTTGCACAAAATTACAGTTGCCTTTTTTAAAGATCCAAAAACAGGATTAATTGCAACCATTTTATACGTAATTGCTATGTTAACTTTGGCATTCCACTTATTACACGGTTTCCAAAGTGCCTTCCAATCTATGGGGTTAACGCATCCAAAATATTCTCCAGGAATCAAAAAATTCGGTTTTGCTTTTGCTATTGTAGTACCGTTATTATTTGCTATTGTTCCCGTTTACATTCACTTTTTCTTAAAATAATCAACATCAGAAAATATTATGAAGTTAGATTCTAAAATACCAGAAGGTCACATTTCACAGAAATGGACTGATTACAAAGACCACTTAAAATTAGTTGCTCCAAACAATAGACCAAAAATTGATATTATTGTTGTAGGAACTGGTTTAGCAGGTTCATCAGCAGCCGCTTCTCTTGCAGAAATGGGTTATAATGTAAAAGCATTTTGTTTCCAAGATTCACCACGACGTGCGCACTCAATTGCTGCACAAGGTGGAATCAATGCAGCAAAAAATTATCAAAATGACGGTGATAGTGTTTACCGTTTATTTTATGACACTATTAAAGGTGGAGATTACAGAGCTCGTGAAGCAAACGTACACCGTTTAGCAGAAGTATCTGGAAATATTATTGACCAATGTGTGGCACAAGGGGTTCCTTTTGCGAGAGATTATGGCGGAATGCTAGACAACCGTTCATTTGGAGGAACACAAGTTCAACGAACGTTTTATGCTGCAGGACAAACAGGTCAACAATTATTATTAGGAGCTTATTCAGCTTTATCTCGTCAAACGGGTTTAGGACGTGTTCAAATGTTCAGTCGTCATGAAATGTTGGACTTGGTAAAAGTAGATGGAAAAGCACGTGGAATCATAGCTCGTAACTTGGTTACAGGAGAAATTGAAAGACATTCAGCTCACGCAGTTGTTATTGCTTCAGGAGGTTACGGAAATGTTTATTTCCTTTCTACCAATGCCATGGGAAGTAACGTAACCGCAGGTTGGAAAGTGCACAAACAAGGCGCATTGTATGCTAACCCTTGTTTTGTTCAAATTCATCCAACATGTATTCCGGTTCATGGAACCAATCAAGCTAAATTGACTTTGATGTCTGAGTCGTTAAGAAACTCTGGGCGTATTTGGGTACCTAAAACGAAAGAAGATGCTGAGGCAGTTAGAGCAGGAAAATTAAAGCCTGCAGCTATTGCTGAAGAAGATAGAGATTATTATTTGGAGCGTAAATATCCATCGTATGGAAATTTGGCGCCTCGAGATATTTCATCAAGAGCCGCAAAAGAAGTTTGTGACGAAGGAAGAGGTATCGAAGCGAATGATACCAATGAAGGGGTCTTTTTAGATTTCTCTTCTGAAATTCAAAGTAAAGGAAAACAAGCAGCTTTCGCCAAAGGAAATCACCATCCAACTCCAGAAGAAATTACAACTTTAGGAAAAGAATGGTTGAAAGAAAAGTATGGTAACTTGTTTACCATGTACCAAAAAATTACTGATGAAAATCCGTATGAAACTCCAATGAAAATTTATCCAGCGGTGCATTACACCATGGGAGGTGTTTGGGTGGATTATAATTTACAATCTACTATTCCGGGTTGTTTCGTTGCAGGAGAAGCAAATTTCTCTGATCACGGAGCAAATCGTTTGGGAGCTTCGGCTTTGATGCAAGGATTGGCCGATGGATATTTCGTATTGCCTTATACTATTTCAAACTATTTAGCAGACGATATTCGTACCGGTAAAATCTCAACTGATTTACCTGAATTTGCTGAAGCAGAAAACAGAGTAAAAGAAACCATCAACCAATTCCTGAACAATAAAGGATCTAAATCTGTAGATCATTTCCACAAACGTTTGGGATTGATTATGTGGAATAAAGTGGGAATGGGTAGAAATGAAGCTGGTTTGAAACAAGCAATTGAAGAAATTGCTGCTTTGAAAGCTGAATTCTACAAAGAAGTAAACGTTCCGGGTAGTGCAGATGAGTTGAATCCACAATTAGAGAAAGCACTTCGTGTGGCTGATTTTATTGATTTGGGTCAATTGATGGCAATTGATGCATTACAACGTAACGAATCTTGCGGAGGTCACTTCCGTGAAGAATATCAGGATGCCGAAGGAGAAACACTTCGTGATGATGAAAACTTCTCATTTGTGAGTGCTTGGGAATATAAAGGTGATGACATCACTAAGGCTGAGCTTCATAAAGAAGAATTGAAATACGAGTTTATTAAAATTGCAGCTCGTAATTACAAGTAATTAGGCATTAGCCAAAAGGCAATAGTATGAGTGGGATACAATCATATAAAGATTTATTAATTTGGAAAAAAGGAATTGACATTGTAGTATTAGTTTACCAATTGATTTCTGATCTACCAAAAGATGAAATATATGCTTTATCAAGTCAAATAAAGAGAAGTGCTGTGTCAATACCTTCAAATATTGCAGAAGGTTATGGCAGACATTCAACCCAAAGCTATATTCAGTTTATTAAAATAGCAAGAGGTTCTTTATTTGAGTTAGAAACACAATTACTAATCGCTGAAAAACTGAATTTCATTAAATCAGTAGATTTGTATTCAGATATAATGAAACAGATTACAGAAGAAAGCAATATGATTAATTCTTTTATAAATAAATTAGAGTCAAGTAAACAGTAATTACTAATGCCTTTTGCCTAATGGCTTTTGGCTAAAAAAAAACACTATGAGTGCAGCAAAAAACATCAACATAACCCTTAAAATTTGGCGTCAGAAAGACTCTAAAGCAAAAGGACAATTAGAAACCTACAAATTAAACGAAGTTTCTACAGCAAGTTCATTCTTGGAAATGTTAGACCAATTGAATGAGCAATTAATTAATGAAGGAACAGAACCTATCGCATTTGATCACGACTGTCGTGAAGGAATTTGTGGTATGTGTTCGTTATTCATCAACGGACGCGCACACGGACCAGATACAGGTGTAACTACTTGTCAATTGCACATGCGTATGTTCAAAGATGGCGACACTATCTTTGTTGAACCATGGAGAAGTAAAGCGTTCCCGGTAATAAAAGATTTAGTAGTAGACAGAAGTGCCTTCGACAGAATCCAACAAGCAGGTGGTTTCGTGTCGGTAAACACGTCAGGAAACACCATTGATGCCAATGCAACTCCAGTTCCAAAAGATGACGCCGACAAAGCTTTTATGGCAGCAGCTTGTATTGGTTGCGGAGCCTGTGTAGCTACTTGCAAAAACGGTTCGGCAATGCTATTTGTTGGAGCAAAAGTTTCTCAATATGCATTGTTACCTCAAGGAAAAGTAGAGGCTACAAACCGTGTGTTGAACATGGTGCGCCAAATGGACGAAGAAGGATTTGGTAACTGTACCAATACAGGTGCTTGCGAAATCGAATGTCCAAAAGGTATCTCATTAGAGAATATTTCACGCATGAACAGAGAATATTTAATAGCGAGCGTTAAGTAAATTAATGCCGCTTATCATATCAAAAACGCATTCCATAATTGGGATGCGTTTTTTTATTTGGGCATTCCCTTGTTGCAGATCACTTATCTTCAATACAACAAATACCGAGGCAACAAGGTCGGGCTTTTCGTTACAAGTCCTCGCATCCCTCCGCTGGCGCTTCGGGCTGCTGTGGGCTTTTCACTGCAATCCCTCATGCAGATACAATTGTCAATTAGATAAATACAATAATAATCGAATCAACTAACAAAAATTTGCCAACTTATTTTGGAACGTTAATATTTGTATATTTGTAACTAATTAAGAAGGTAACATGAAAGCCATTACCCATTTTTCAGATCTTGATTTGACCAAAGAATACACGTTTTCAGATTATTTACAATGGCAATTTTCTGAAAGAGTCGAATTGTTGAAGGGTTTTATCAAAAAAATGAGTCCTGCGCCAAGTAGAAAACATCAAACTGTATCGTTTAACTTGACGATGTTAATTGGAACTTTATTCAAAAATAAAACGTATCGTGTATTTGCCGCTCCTTTTGACGTGCGTTTACCCATTGCTTCTGCCAAAAAAGACACCACAGTTGTGCAACCCGATTTGTGCATCATTTGTGATGAAACCAAACTAGACGATTACGGTTGCAACGGCGCACCCGATTTGATTGTCGAAATTGTAACGCCCAACAATAGCAAATATGATGTCGATACCAAATTCCTTTTGTATCAAGAAGCCGGCGTTATGGAATATTGGATTGTGCAAACAGAAATGAAAACCGTTTTGGTTTACCGCTTGCAAGATGGTGTATATGTAGGTTCAAAACCTTTTAGCGAAGGCGAAACTATTGAAAGTCCACTATTTCCAGATATGAAAATTGCAGTAGACGAGGTTTTTTATAGAGTGTAATTGTATAACTACAATTACATTATTTTTCACGTTAGGTAACCAAAACCTATAAATGATTTAAGCTTTTAACTTTTACAACTTCCTTTAATTTTTTTAATTCCGCTATAGTTGGAACTATTCCTACTCCATTTATGGGCTGGATATGGGCTATAAAATTATAATTATTGACTTACTTTTGAATGCCAATTATTTAAAATTAAATTATTTTTTACAGAATCGTTTAATTACTCAAACGGCACAATAAAATGGATAAACGCTACGATAAATAATTGATAAAAATAGTATAAAAAAATTACGTTTAATTTATATAGGTTTTAAAACTAATAAAATTAAAAATAGTAAGTTTTAAAAATACACGAAAGTATTGTTTCTACTATTATTTAATCAATGATACGTTTTAAAAAGTAAATTTGTTAAGAATTTAACATTGTTAAAACGAGAACACAAGTTAGAGGAATTCCTTTCGATTGTGAAGTTGCAATAAGTTGCAATTTATTCTGGCATTAAAATGGAGTAAATTCGTGAAATATAAAAAAATGAAATTTGTAAATAATAATCAATCAATTTTATGATTGTTACATTAAGCTTATTCAAGTTATATACTTAAAATCAAAATTTGTGGAAAGTATCAAAATTTTATACTTATTGGCATACATAATAGTGATGGGGTTCATCATGGCTTTGTATGTTAAAAACAAATCAAAATAAATTATTTAAATAAAGATTAAAATATGTATTGTGAAAACTGTGGTCTAGAAGTAAATCCAAAAAGGACCTTATGCAAAAATTGCAAAACACCTATAAATAGTAATTATAAAAGTACGGTTCGTATTGGTAAAAAAGTTGCTGTTTCGGCATATATTCCAATTATCGGAATGATAGTAGCCATTATAAAACACAGAAATAATAAAACCAAGTTGGGAGCTTATCATCTAAGACAAGCTACAGGTTTTGTTCTAACGGGGGTTATTATTGTATTGATGGCGTTTATTTTAATTTGGTGGATTGATACGGAAAACAGTTTTAAATTAAATTATGGTGTTTGGGTTGGTGTAGTTTTAATCATTCTCTTTTTTGGTTTTTTGATAAGTTACCTAATTGGTTTTATCAATGCATTAGAAAGCAGAAAAAAACCAGCGCCTGTTTTGGGTAAACTATATGAAAATTTGTTTAATGACTTATATAAATAATCATCCGAAGATTTAAACCGTGGACTTACAATAAACTTTTTTGAACTTTTTATTCAAAAAGATATCACTCTGAAATTTAATTGAATTTTTAATACAATTTTTCTTATTACCGTAAACCCGCATGAGGGATGGAAGCGGCATCCTTTTGTGGAGCGCAGCGGAGCAAAAGATACAGCGAACAGCCCGACCTTGTTGCTAAGATAATTGAAGTATTGTAATTGGATTTTCTGCAACAAGGGCATGCCCAAATAGTGGATTATCTGATGATGATTCCGTGTTCAAAGAGGATTGGAACTTCTTCTAATGGGAGGTCGGCGAAGAAATTTTTCTTGAAAATGAATTTTTTGTCGTAGAGTGTGTCGCCGATGAAATAAGTGAGCATGAACTCGTTGTTGAGTGCCAAAACGCTGTTTTCTATGAATTCTACTTTGATGACTGACACGGCGGGAATGTGCTGGAATGCGTGACGCAGTAGTGATGTTTTTTTCATTTCTCCATCTATTGTTCCAAATGCTTTTGAAACGACCATGACGCCGTCTAGGTTAAAATCACTGTCGTTGACGATGAAAACCGTCCACATTTTTTCCATGAAATCGTCGTTCCATTGGTGGATTGCTGCTAGAAATACGTTTTCGACTTCGGGAATAATAATGTCTTGTTTCATTGAAACAGTATTAAGGTTAAGTATTAAGACTTTTTGTATTAAGTAGTAAGACTTTAAATTATTTACTTGATTTGGAGCTGGTTTTGTTTCGCATTAAATTATATATGTGCTTTGAATTGTTCTAAAAAGCGAACGTCGTTTTCATAAAACATTCGGATATCGCCAATTTGATATAACAACATGGCAATACGCTCTACTCCCATTCCGAAAGCAAAACCTGAGAATTCATCGGGATTGATGTTGCAATTTTTGAGTACGTTTGGATCTACCATGCCGCAACCTCCAATTTCGAGCCAGCCGGTTCCTTTGGTGATTCTATAGTCGGTTTCTGTTTTTAATCCCCAATAAATATCGATTTCGGCACTTGGTTCTGTAAACGGAAAATAAGAAGGTCGAAGTCTGATTTTTGATTTTCCGAACATTTCTTTTGTGAAATAAAGCAAAGTTTGTTTTAAATCGGCAAACGAAACGTCTTTATCAATATACAATCCTTCGACTTGATGGAAAATACAGTGAGAGCGAGACGAGATAGCTTCGTTTCTGAACACCCTTCCTGGCGATATGGTTCGGATGGGCGGTTGGTTGTTTTCCATATAACGCACTTGAACGGATGAAGTGTGTGTGCGCAATAGCAAATCGGGATTGGTTTGTATAAAAAAAGTGTCTTGCATGTCTCTGGCAGGATGGTATTCTGGCAGGTTAAGTGCGGTAAAATTGTGCCAATCGTCTTCGATTTCTGGACCTTCGGATACATTGAAACCAATTGTAGAAAAAATATCGACTATCTGATTTTTTACGATAGAAATAGGATGTCTTGAGCCAACATTAACGGGTTCGCCCGGACGTGTTAAATCGCCATAAATTCCTTTTATTTCTTCTTTGCTTTCAAGTTCTTCTTGAATGGCTTTTACCTTTTCTTCGGCAACGGTTTTGAGTAAATTAATTACTTGCCCAAAATCCTTTTTTTGATCATTGGGTACGTTTTTAAACTCGGCAAAAAAATCTTTAAGAATACCTTTGCTTCCTAAAAGTTTGATTCTGAAAGCTTCAAGTTCTTCTTTGTTCTTGGTTGAAAAAGCTTTAGCTTCTTCAATATGTTGTTTAATTTTATCTATCATTGGACATTGTGTATAGGGTACAAATTTAGTTTTTTTTAGTTATTGATGAAACGTTATTGACTACAAATAACAAGTTACAAAAATGGACTGATTTGGGCAATAATTATTCTATTAACTCTTTTTCAAGAAAATAGGTTACTATGGCGTCTTTCATCAATATGGATTGCTCGCCGGCTTTTAGTGGCGGAAGCTCTTCTTTAGTTTTGTAATGTGGCCATCCGTCGTTGTCAACAAATTCAAATTCATAATATCCGTAGGGGGCAAGTAACCTGCAAATAGCAATGTGCATAAGGTTCAGTTTCTCGTCTTTTTTAAATTCGCGTTTAAATTGCCCTAACTCTTGTAGGCCAATTAAATATATTATCGCATCCAAATCGAGCACATCGCCTTGTGCAAATTGATTGGAAAGTAGCGATACGACTTTTTCCCAGCGGGTTTTTAATTGTTCGTCTCTAGACATATGAATGAATTTATCGCAAAGATACATTTTGATTTTTGACTATCGAATAATCTTTTATCTTTGTTGCCTTTAGAAATAGAATTTTATGGGAATAGTTGATATTGTTTTGGGTGCTTTATTGGGATACGGAATTTATAAAGGTTTTAAAAACGGACTTATTGTTGAATTGGCTTCGTTGCTTTCTCTTTTTATTGGAGTTTTTGTTGCGGTGAAATTTTCATCTGTTGTAGGAAATGCTCTTGGGGACACGATTTCAACTTCCAAATCGGGTAAAGTCATTGCTTTTGTTTTAACATTTGTGGCCGTTATAGTTGGTATTCATTATTTAGCCAAAGCGTTGTCAAAAATTGTTAGTGTTGTTTTTTTAGGTTGGCTCAATAAGTTGAGCGGCGTTGCCTTTGGATTACTAAAAACCATTTTAATTATTGGAATAGTTTTAAGTTTATTTCAAAAAATAAATTATGAAAATGCATTGGTTAGTAAAGAAACTCAAGACAAATCATTGTTTTTTAATCCAGTTTTAAATACTTCTGAGTTTTTACTTCCGGTGGTTACTAAATGGTTTACTGATTTGAGAAAGTAAACTGGTTATTTTAAAGTTTTGATGGCATCGGCAGTAATCCATCCAATTGTATTGTCTGTAAGTTGCACTTTTTTCCAATCGCCTTTGGTTGATAATACAAATACTTTGGTTCCTTCATGCAGGGTTTGTTTGCTTATTTGAGAAGCACTTGGCTCTTTTTTCAATTCGACTGCTTCTGCAAAAACAATAGCTGGTTGGTCTTTTTCCAAATGACTTTTTTGTAAAAATCCGAAAAAAACGAAAAAGAAAATCAAAAGAATTTCCACCGACATTGAGATAAAAAATATTCGTTTTATAATGACTTTATCAGAAAAATAATAAACCACAAAAGAGATTAATAATAGTATTGAAAATCCAACTGCCAACCAAGCCCATTCATCATAATGTAACACACTGATTTTGTCATAAAATAATGTTCCGAGTCCAACTTTGGGTATTTCTTTGATGTCATCCAGACGCATTTTTTTGGCAAATTCTAAGTTTGTTTTGGCATTTTCAAAATCAGGATTGACCAAAAGTGCTTTTTCATAATTAAAAATGGCTGGCGCTACTTGATGTGTTTTGTAATAACAATTGGCGATATTAAAATACAATTCAGCTGAAATTTGTGCTTTTTGTTCTAGTGCCATCGCCTCAAAATTACTCAATGCTTCTTGGTACTTTTCTTGCTGATACAATTGATTTGCTTTTGCAAACGAAATGGTTTCATCGGTTGCAAAAAGCGAACTTGAAATAAATAAAAGCAGTAAATAGATAAGCTGTTTCATTTTTTTGTGAATTTATAACTCTTATTTATATTAGTTTTTTATCTAATTCGGATAAAATTCGGATGGCTTTATCAAAATCTTCCTGAATAGAAACTTGTGTTGCAGGCGCATATCTTGCCAACTCACAATTTTCGGTAACATCAATAAATTCAGATACTAGTAAAGCGTCTGCATTCTGCGAAAGCAGGATGTTTTTGATGGTTTCCTTATTCATTTCTGTGGTTTCGATATTTAATTTAGCTTTCAAGAAATTATGCATTGCTTTTTCGAGCGCCACATAAAACTGTTCTTTGTTTTTAAGTTGTTTTTTGGCTTCCGACAAATATTTTTTGACCAATCGGTTGGATTGTTTTCTTCTGTTTCCAACAAAATCGGCTGCATTGGCATCGCGCTTATTTTTATACAATACAAAAATTGGAATGAGTAAAATCGGTAAAAACAATCCTAAGTAAAACCCATTAGACCCTAAAAAACTGCTGGCTTGAACCGTTTCAAAAACACCTGATTTAGTATTTGTTGCAAATGATTTTTCTTTTTCTTTTTTACCTGTTTTTTTATTCGTTTTAGCTTCAGCTATGTATTCTGGACCTTCTAAAACATTTATGATAATTGGTTTTGAAAGTATGGTTTTATAGGTTTTTGAACTCAAATCAAAATAAACAAATTCCATCGGTTTTATTTCATAACTCCCTTTAAATTGTGGAACAATAGTGTACGTATCGCTGACAAATCCTGTCATTCCTGTCATGGGTGTTTCGATGGTTTCTTTATGTGCGGGGTCATATAATTCGAGTGCATTGGGCACTTCAGGTTTTGGAAGACTGAATAATTTTAAATTCCCTTTTCCACTTACCGAAACGACTAAATCTAATGATTCGCCCCCTTTTATTTCAGTTTTGGAAGCAGCAACTTTAAAAACTAAATCTCCAACAGCTCCTGAAAAAGCAATGGGTTTGTTTTTGGATGGTAAATCTCGAACGTTGATGTTTTGTGTTCCCGTTGAAAAATTTCGTTCTGATGTTGTATAAACTGGTCTTCCGAACATATCTCGACCGGTAATTGACTCCACAGCAGCAGTAAATGAAAACGGTTCAATGGGTTTGCTTCCTACTTCTTGAGGGTATAAAATGGCATTTCCTAAAACAGCCATTGCATATATTTTACCGTTATATTGGGCTTCAACGGCAGGTTTATTAGTGTCGAAAAACTGGCTCCAATAACCGTTATATTTTGGTTTTTTAATATTTGTTATGTTTCCAATCTGAATTCGTGGATCGAAATATATTTTATAAACTACTTTGACAGGCTGGTTTAAAAGGGGTGATTTATTATCTACCTCAGCAACAAGAAAAGCACCTTCGCCATAGTTGGGTTGTGCTTGCCTTTGATTTGGCATTTGATTGAAAAAAGGGTCGTCAAACGGGTCGTAATATTGGTTTTGTTGTTGGTTTCTTTGAGGTTGCGCAACGGCTTTGGTAATTTTGATTTTTATGGGTTCGGTCTTATATACTTTTCCTCCAAATTCGATTTGTGCCTCTGTAATAGTAAAATCTCCCATTTTTTTGGGAGTTAAAAAGTATTTATAGGTTTTTAAAAATCCTCTTCTTCCGTTGATGTTATAATTTTGCATCATCAAAAAAGGGCCTTCTACTTTAAATGCGTCTATTTTAGGTATCAAAAAATTATCTGCATCGACATTCATTTCAAACGAAAGTTGGATATTTTCATTTAAAGCATACGTATTTTTTTCGGTAATGGCAGAAAATTTAACTTGTGCCGTTACAAAAAAACAGGTGTTCAATAGTATTAAAAAAAGAAACTTCTTCATGTTGTTCATTACCAATCTTTTTCATTTTTTACAGGCGCAGTTGCTTTTTGAGCTTTTACTTTGTCTTGTACTTTTTTCTCTTCATTGTTTACCGCATTCAATAAGTTTTCTATTTTTTGTTTAGAAACATCATTTGGTTTTGGTTGCGGATTGTTACTTTGATCGCCTTTATCTTTTTTGTCGTCTTTTTTATCTTTATCTTTTTGATCTTTGTCTTTATCCTTTTCCTTTTTGTCGTCTTTTTTGTCTTTATTCTTGTCTTTGTTTTTATCTTTTTTGTCGTCTTTTGGCGGATTTTCTTTTAGCATTTTTTTTGCTAAAGCATAATTATATCGTGTTTCTTCATCTTTTGGATTATTACGCAAAGCATTTTTATACGCTTCAACTGCGCCCGAATACTCTTTTCCTTTCATCAATGTATTTCCAAAGTTGTGAAATGCTTGGTGCTTTTCTGGTTTGGATTTAGATTCTTTTACAGCTCTTTGAAATTGTGATTTTGCTTCTGCGATTTGATTTTGCTTATAAATTACAGTTCCTAAATTGTAGGTTGATTTGGCTTTCTTGCTCGATGTTGCTTGCGAAATTCTGTAATCTACTTCGGCTTCTGCATATTTTTTTTGGTCAAATTTTTCATTACCATCATTCAAATGGGTTTCCTTTTCTTGCGAAAAAGAAACCATCGATAGCGATAAAATAAAAATAATGAGTAACTGTTTCATACGTTTTGCCTATTTTTTTTCTTTTTCATTAAACAAGTTCAAATCTTGTATCCATTTTGTTTTTCTTTCTAAAAAGAAAATATCCAAAAATAATAATACGAAAGCCAATCCTAAAAACCATTGAAATTGCGATTGGTAATTGGCCATTTGCTTGCTTTCAAATTCTGATTTTTGAGTGTTGTCTAATACTTTTTTTATTTCATCCAATACGTTTTTGGTATTATTCCCATCTACATAAATCCCCTTGGTACTTTTAGCAATTTTGGTCAAAACCTCTTCATTTCTTTTGGTTACTACAATGTTTCCGTCTTGATCTTTTTGTAATTCGCTTCCTTGTCCTAAACTTTTCAATGGAATCGTACCACCTTTTTCTGTTCCGATTCCGATTGTAACAATTTTTATTCCTAAGCTTTTAGCATTTTCAGCTGCATCAACGGCCTCTTCAGAATGATCTTCTCCATCTGAAAGTATGATTAATAGTTTGCTTGTTTTGTCTTTTTTGTCAAAATATTTGTCGCACGCTAATGTGATTGCTTCATCAATCATTGTACCTTGAGACGAAATCATGCTAGGGTTCATTCCTTGCATAAACATCTTTGCTACACTATAATCGGATGTCATTGGCAACACCGGAAACGCACTTCCTGAATAAGCTATTATTCCTATTTTATCACTTCCCAATTGGTTGATCAGCTGCGACACCAATTGCTTACTTTTTTCCAATCTGTTAGGTGCAATATCTGCCGCAAGCATACTTTTGGACACATCCACAGCAAAAACAATGTCGATGCCTTGTCGTTTTACAGTCTCCATTTTAGTACCCATTTTCGGATTAACCAATGCTATTATTAGACACAAAATGGCGAGTAAAATAACTGTTATTTTTAAAGTTGGTTTAAAAACAGATTTTTCAGGACTCAACTGATGAAGTAATTCTACATCGCCAAATTCCTTTTGCTTTTTCTTTTTCCAAATTTGGGTATAAAGAAACAGCAGTGCCAAAACTGGAATGATGATTAGTACATAAAAATAACTTTTTTCTTCTAGTTCAAACATATTGTAATTATATAAAACTTCTAAAAATAGTGTTTCGCAAAGCAATTTCGATTAATAGTAAAAATCCGGCTAACCAAATAAATGGGCGAAATTTTTCATCATAATCATAAAACTTTAATTCTTCTATTTCTGTTGTTTCTAGTTTATTAATTTCTTCGTAAATGGTCTCGAGTCGTGAATTGCTGGTTGCTCTAAAATATTTCCCTCCCGAATTATTGGCAATATTTTTCATCAATTGTTCATCGATTTCTACTTTCATTTTTTTGAAAATAAAGCTTCCATTCGGAGCAATTGCATACGGGAAATCGGCCATTCCATTACTCCCAATTCCTATGGTATACACTTTAATCTTGAATTCTTTAGCAATTTGCGATGCCATTTCGGGTTCAATAAATCCTGAATTGTTAACTCCATCGGTAAGCAAAATAATCACTTTACTTTTTGCCTTACTGTCTTTTAATCTGTTCACTGCAGTTGAAAGTCCCATTCCAATAGCCGTTCCGTCTTGAATTACATTATCAAATTTAATTTCTTTAATGGCTTCAGCAACAATAGCTTTATCGCTAGTAACGGGGGTTTTGGTATAAGCCTCTCCTGCATAAGCTACAATTCCGATGCGGTCATTGGATCTGTTTTCTACAAATTTAATAGCAACTTCCTTCAACGCTTCCATCCTATTTGGTTTCAAATCTTTGGCAAGCATACTACTCGATAAGTCAATTGCCATGACAATATCTAGCCCTTTTGTGGTTTTTGTTTGATTACTAATGTCAACCGTTCGGGGTCTGGCAAGCGCAATAATCATTGAGGCTAAAGCAATAATTCTTAAAACAGGCAAATAGGGTTTTATCTTAGAACGTAAAGTAGAAACATTTTTAAAACCCTTCACCGAACTCATTCGTAAGGTTGGAGTTTGATCCTTTTTTTTGTAAAAAATCCAAAAAACGGCGAATGGAAGTAATGTAAACAACCAAAAAAATCCTGGGTTTAAAAATGATATATTTCCCATTATTCTTGTGCTGTATTTAATTCAACCGAATTCAAAATTCTACCCGCAATTTCAGAGCCAAAAGTGTCGCCTTCTTCATAGCAAATGGTAATTTGTTGTATGCCTCCATCTTGTTTAAAGAACAACATTTCGTAATATAGTTTTTTGCTCGTTTTGGTCAATTTATTAATCATCGTGACTGTTCCGTAGGTTTTTTTACCTTCAATTCCTTGATTGGTTTTGAAATCTTCTTGTTTAAAAATGATATTAGAAGCTCCTTGCGTTTCCCAAATTTTTACGGTTTCATCTGCAAGTTGTTCTAATTTTATTTCCGTTGGTTGTTTTAATTTTTTAGTAGCTAAAGCCAAATAAAAAGATTCTGACAAACCACCGTAAGTAAAATATTGCATTTCTTTGATGAGTGCCATCGCATTTTTTGGCAATACTTTTTCTGGATCTTGACGCATTAAAATAGCGGGCGATTCCATTTTTATAGATGGATTTCCATAATTGCTATACATCCATTCTTTGGCCAATAACTCTTTGGTTGGATTTCCAAAAAAGTTCTCGAACCCTTCTGTTATCAATCTATAAACGACAAATGACGATAATAGAATCAAAACTGCATAAACCGCTAATTTCACTTTTCGCTTCTTTTCTTTGTTGATGTTTTCCAAGCGTTGCGCTTCTTTTTGCTGTTCATTCCATTGCGCCAATTCATCTGTTTCTTCGACCACTGTTGGTATCGCTTTATGAATGGTTACAATAGAATTGGTCACGCGTTTTTTGTCTTCTTCAATTTCAAAATCTAACGGTTTTACTTTTGCAAATTTTACTAAATCGGCTTGTTGTAAAACTTTTTCAAGATTGGACAATGTTTCATGTGAAAGCTTTAATTTTTTTTGGGAAGCTACTTTTTTCAAACTTACAATAAGTTCAGATGTGGTGCTTTCCATGGCTGGAATTTGAATTTCTTCTTCGATATAATTTCGAACAATATCAGTCAATTCCGAATAATAGCTTTTAACTTCTCCCTTTTGCCAAAGCTCCTTTTTTTCTAATGATTGAAGTAAAGATGTAGCTTTTTCAATAGGTGAAGTATAGATAATTTCTTCTTCTTTTTGGGGTTTTTTTCTGCTTTTCAAAAACCAAAACAATCCGAAAACAATCCATACAAGAATCACAAATAGAAATAGGTAAATCCACCAATTACTTGACGTTTCTACCGATTGTACTGTTTTGATGTCGTACATCTTTTGTTTTAACGTATCCACTTTAACGTTCGTTACTTCAAGTGCTATACTATCTGTAAAAATGGGTTTTCCATTAATGATAACTCTAATTTTTGGTATCGAATATTTTCCTGAATCAAATTGTGTAAGCCCATATTTTTTAATTAATTCAATAGATTCATTTTTCTTTACAGTATCTATTTTATAGGATTCTATAATTTCTAAGGCACCAAAATTTTTGGTTTCTGGGAATTTTACTTTATCGTTTTTTCCAACTGTTGTTTTTAATGTTAGTAAAAATTCGGACCCAATTCTATTGCGAGTTGTATCTACAGACGAAGTAACTTTCTGTGCAAAAACAGTAGTTGATAGTAATAATAAAAAGAAGAAAAGTATTTTTTTCATAATTTTTTAACCCTAGCATTAGGTGTTATCTTGATTTAAAATAACCTAATAATTTTGTAACATAACTTTCATCAACACGAGTATTTATTGTACCCGAACCACATTTTGAAAAAATTTCTTTAAAAAAAGTTACTTTTTCTACATACTGTTTTTCATAGTTCATTCGCACTTTTTTGGAGCTGGTATCTACCACCATTATCTCCCCAGTTTCAGCATCTTCCATTTCAACAACGCCAATATCTGGCATTTTCTCTTCACGAATATCAAATACGCGAACACCCGTAATGTCGTGTTTTTTACTGGCAATTTTTAACGATTTTTCATAATCATCATCCACAATAAAATCAGAGATCAAAAATACAATTGCTTTCTTCTTTTGCGTTCCCGATAAAAATTTTAATGCTTCGGTGAGATTCGATTCTTTGCTTTTTGGCTGAAATTCAATTAGTTCGCGAATAATTCGCAACACGTGCGACTTCCCTTTTTTGGGTGGAATGTATAATTCAATTTGATTTGAAAATAAAATCAACCCAATTTTGTCGTTGTTTTGTGTTGCCGAAAATGCCATTGTTGCAGCAATTTCGGTTACAATTTCGCTTTTGAGTTGGTTTTGGGTTCCAAAATTTTCAGACCCCGAAATATCCACCATCAGCATCATGGTTAATTCTCTTTCTTCTTCAAAAACCTTGATGTAAGGCTCATTATACCTTGCCGTTACGTTCCAATCTATAGCACGAACATCATCGCCAAATTGATATTGACGCACTTCAGAAAAAGTCATTCCGCGACCCTTAAAAGACGTATGATATTCTCCCGAAAAGATATGATCACTCAATCTTCGGGTTTTGATTTCTATTTTACGAACTTTTTTTAATAGGTCTTTTGTTTCCATCGTCATTAGTTTTCAGTCGCAGTTTTCAGTCGCAGTAGTTTAGCAGTATTTAACTGACAACTGAGACTGTAAACTGTAAGCTAAATTAAGGTACCTCAATTTCATTAACAATTTTGTTGATGATGTCAACCGAAGTGATGTTTTCGGCTTCAGCCTCATAAGTAATCCCAATTCTGTGACGCAACACGTCGTGAACAACGGCTCTCACATCTTCTGGAATAACATATCCTCTTCGTTTGATAAAAGCGTAACATTTTGCGGCTGTTGCCAAATTGATGCTTCCACGAGGAGATGATCCAAAACTGATTAATGGTTTTAAACTTTCTAGTTTGTATTGTTCAGGAAAACGAGTGGCAAAGATGATATCTAAAATGTATTTTTCGATTTTTTCGTCCATGTACACTTCACGAACAGCTTCTTGTGCTCTCAATATTTGTTCAACCGAAATTACCGCATTTACTTTTTCGTAAGCACCTTTCAAATTTTGACGAATAACCAAACGCTCTTCATCCATTTTTGGATAATCAATAACCGTTTTTAACATAAAACGATCGACTTGTGCTTCTGGCAACGGATAAGTTCCTTCTTGTTCAATTGGGTTTTGTGTTGCTAGTACCAAGAAAGGTTTATCTAATTTAAAAGTAGTATCACCAATGGTAACTTGTTTTTCTTGCATGGCTTCTAATAGTGCCGATTGCACTTTGGCTGGCGCACGATTGATCTCATCTGCAAGCACAAAATTGGCAAAGATTGGACCTTTTTTTATAGAAAATTCATTTTGTTTTACATTATAAATCATCGTTCCAACCACATCAGCTGGCAATAAATCTGGCGTGAATTGAATTCTACTAAAACTACCCTGAACAGCTTGCGACAAGGTATTTATTGCTAAAGTTTTAGCCAATCCTGGAACTCCTTCAAGCAAGATATGTCCTTGTCCTAAAAGTCCAATTAATAATCGTTCTACCATGTGCTTTTGGCCCACGATAACTTTGTTCATTTCTAATGAAAGTAAATCAATGAATGCACTTTCTCTTTCAATTTTTTCATTTATAGCTCTAATGTCTAAAGTGGCAATTTGCTCTTCCATAATAGTGTATTTATCTCTTTTTTATGATTCAAAATTTTAACATCCCAAAATTGAAAATTTAATTACTATCCGAATGTTAATAATGCGTTAAAACTTCAGAAAAAAGATTCATTTTAAGGATGATTTATGATTTTCTTTTACTAATTTTAAAGTTTAATCAAAATCTGTAGTTTCAATTTCAATTTATGAGTACTTCAAAAACAAAATTATCACCCATAATTGCTGGCACCATGAATTGGGGCGTTTGGGACAAAAATCTTTCTGTAAAGGAAATGAATTATCTAATTAATATTTGCTTAGAAAACAAAATAACTTCTTTTGACCATGCCGACATTTATGGCGGATATACTACCGAAGAAGAATTTGGAATAGCTTTTTCTGAAAGCAAAATAGAACGTGGTAACATTCAATTAATTTCTAAGTGTGGCATTCAAATGGTGTCCGAAAATAGAAAATCTAAAATCAAACATTATAATTATTCGAAAGAACACATTATTTGGTCGGCAGAAAATTCTTTAAAAAATCTTCAAACTGATTATTTAGATGTTTTTTTATTGCACCGTCCAAGTCCTTTGATGGAATCGGATGAAATTGCTGAAGCTGTTTTAAAATTAAAATCGGATGGAAAAATTTTAGATTTTGGTTTGTCAAATTTTACCTCATCACAAACCGATTTGATTCGAAAAAACAGTGACGTTAGTTACAATCAAATTCAGTTTTCTGCTACCCAACTCGAGCCAATGCTTGACGGAAGTTTGGATTATATGCAATTGCACAACATTCAACCCATGTCATGGAAGCCACTTGGAACTGTTTTTAAAGAAGATTCTGAAAAGACCCGTCGACTTAAAAAATTATTTGCTCAATTGGTCACTAAATATGGCGTTGGATCGGATACATTATTGCTTGCATGGATCATTCGTCATCCTTCAAAAGTACTTCCTGTTGCCGGAACGGTTAATATTGCTAGAATTCAGCAGTTAATGAAGGCAACTACAATAGAATTGAGTCTTGAAGATTGGTTTGCTATCTGGACAGAAAGCATGGGGAATAAAGTGGCTTAAAAAAGTTACTAGTGATTAGTGGGTAGAATTTAGTTATTAATTCGGTGCTTGCCTTTTGTTACAAACAAAAAAATGATTAACAAACGTCTTCTTATCAAAAATCTTTTAGCTCACAATGATGAGAATAGTTTTTATGATAAAAAACGCCAGCTTAATTTACATATCAAAGAAGGAAAGGCTAAGTTTTTAAAACACATTTGTGCGCTTTCAAATTCAAATCCGAGCAATAATTCGTACATCGTTGTGGGTGTGGAAGATGAAACCAATGAAATTGTAGGTGACGACTTTTTTGACGATAGTCGGATACAAAATCTAGTAAATGCCTATTTGGAAAATCCACCAAAAATTCAATATGAAAATGTTCCTTTTCCTAATTTACCCAAAGAAAAAGTGGTGGGATTGGTTACTATTAAACCAAAATCGAAAACATCTTATTTCAAAAAAGGAATTCATACTATTTTAACCAACAGTGTTTTTGTTAGAAAAGGAAGCAACACTTCGCCTACCACCGAAAAAATTCCGTTTTCAAAACAGAATATAGAAACCGTCATTAGTTTAGAAAATAATTCCCGAAACAGTATTTCCTATACATTAGAAAGTGTTTTGGATTTTATATCAAATCGGCACAAGGATATGTCTGCAAATTATAAAGTTTTCAAAGAACTTTTTGTGGTTTGTTGGGCAGGGAATAAAAAAATAGTACGAGATAAAATCTACTATTCAAGAGTCGATATTGAATTGGTAAACGAACAAATTAAATTATTTTACTCGGCTTTGGATGAAGTGAGCATCGAATTTAATGAAGATTCTTTTTCGATAACCGAATATGTTTGTTTGGGATTGAATGATAAAACTAGTTTTTATCCTTTGGAAAAAGTAACGATACGATTTTTTGATAACGGTTATTACAAAATCGATTCAGAAATGTTGTTTGATCCACCGCAATACAATAAAAAAATGTTGCATCATATTTATAATGCGAGTAACGCTATTTTAACCAAGCTTCAAAAAGGAGTGGTTTTGCAACCTTCTGAAAAAAGAGATTTAATAAACATTCCGCATACCTTAATGATTTGTTATTTGAATGATTTTAAAGAAGCCAAACAAAAACTTATTGACGCTAAAATTTTCTTAAAACATTTTGAAAATCCCATCGTTTATATTTCCTTTAAGGAAGTGATGCGCATTTTGAGAAAGATGAAATATGGTGTTGTTTGATGATTTAATTTTATAAAAAAAGACCTCCAACAAGTGAAGGTCTTTTGTAAAAAAGGATTAACTAATTATTTTACAATTAATTTTTTAACGATTCCTTCATTCGTTTTAATTAAATATATTCCTGGACTCATCAATTTAGTGTTTATCACTTGAGCTTCCTTTTGGGTTAAGATTAATTTTCCGTTTACATCAAAAACTTCAATGTCTGCAGAACGATTAAAGTAAACGATACCGTCATTATTTGCCGGATTTGGAAATATTGTAAATGTTTTAGGTTGATTGATGTTTTCAATCGTTGACAACCCATTTGTGTCAACTTCAAAAATTGAAATTGTTCCACTAATTTCATTTGCTACTAAAACGTGAGGAATTCCATTTGGGCTGTTTTCTGGAGTTATGTAAGTAATTCCTTCTGGACCATGATCTCCTGCATATGCAGATGTGCTTCTGCTGTTTTTGTAATTAGCAAAAGTTACATTATTTGGATTTGAAATATTATAAACCATAACACCTCCTATTCGTTCCAAAGAAATAAAAGCGAAGGTTTCTGTGCCAATCTGAGCTACTGTAACTCCTTCTGGCTCTGGACCTTTTGCGCGGCTTCTGTTTTTAACCGTATTGCTTTCATGATCTGAATTGAACAAAGTTGGGAAATTGGTAGCGGTATACATTTCAAAATCGTCACCACTATCAAAAACTATTTGTTTGGTAGTTGCATTAAAAATTGAAAAAGATCTAGATCCAACACAATTGATAACTTCATATTCTGTATCAGAATCGGTATTTCCGTTTACATTTGTAGTTCTAAAACGTCCCATATTATGATTCTGTTTCAATACACTTGAATTTGGAAAGTTAATAGGATCTAATACATAAGTTGATGCTCCAACCGTAGTTCGTTCTGTAAAAGTTCCGTATTCTTTTTCATCACCTTCATTAGCTGTAACTATATAATTGGTTCCGGCTACAGTATAATTTGATATCGCATCAGGAATATAAAAGGCATTTATTGGCCAATTTGCAATTAATATCTGACCATTGTTATCAGAAATATCAAATCCATTTCCAGGTAATCTTATGTCTTTAGTACCAAGCGCCCAAATATTTGAAATTGTATTGGTATTCAAATTAATTTCTGCAATGGCATTATTTTCTTGTAATGCAACATATGCTTTTTGAGAATCTGAACTAATTGTAATATATTCTGGTTCAAAATCTTGAGATAATGTACTAGTTGCTTTTACCTTTCTTATCCCTGAAGCCAATAATGTGGTTTCTTGAGGATTATATGAAGTAAAATCTAATGTTGTAACATTTGCCTGAGTCAGTGAAGGAATTCCCCCTGAAATATCAATAATACTAACAGAACCTTCTGGGTCAATGGTATAAGCAGTGTTTGGCTGGCCTTCATTAGCGGTCATGACTTTATTTCCGTTTGGCGAAAAAGTTATCATGTCTGGTAATGCGCCAACAGTTACTTGTTTTAAAAAGACTCCATTTGTATTAAAAAAAACAACCGATCCGTTTAAAGTTTCATCTGTATTTGGCGATGCCACTGCAACTATTCCGTTTTTAACTGCTACAGAAGTTACACCTCCATAACTATTTAAGTCAATTGAATTAATAAGGACAGGAGCTGATGGATTGCTAAAATTAATTATGTCTAAAAACCCCGCTACTGCACTTGTAGTAAATAGTCTTTGCGAGATTGGATCATGAACCACAATTTCACAAGTACTTGAATTACTTCCAGATGGATCAAAACTACCAATATAATTTAACTCAATTTGGTTGGTAGGTGTAGGTGCCAAACGATCATTATCAATTATATATATTGTAGCTGTTGACGTTCCAGTAACGGTAAGACCTATTGGATTTTCAAGACTCAAAACAAAATATTCTGCTTGTTGCTCGTTTATGGTGTCATCATTTATTGGAATAGTAATAGTTTGTGTTAATGAACTAGAACTTGTAAAGTTTAATGTTTGAGTTGCCAATGTAAAATCATTTGAATTGGCTGTGCTGAAAGGTACCGATTTCACAACAAGTTCAACTGAGCTAGTTACTGGGCTATTTAAATTAACTACAAACGAAAGTGCTCCAGCGTTTTCATTTACTTTAACAAAAGTAGCGTTAAAACTTACCGATGGTGTAGCAGTTGTAAAACTTGAGGATTGTACTGTTGTAATCGCGTTGTTGCTTGCGTCCTCTACTGTGTTTGGCAATAAAGCAACATAATACACTTGGTTGTTTGCTAATGTTGTTGTTGGAGCAATTGAAATTACATTGCCAGATATTGTAGCATCAAAAGGAACAATTGAACCCGTTGCGTTATTTAATCTTAATTCAACCAATGCGTCAACATTTGTGTTGTTAATTGCAGAATTATCAATCAATCTTATAGCTTCATTAAACGTTATGCTTGGTTGAAAAGAAGTTGAAATGTTTGTAGTAGCATTAATTGGTGAAAAAATCGTTGTAGGCGCCGTAGTGTCTCCACTGCTTATAGCTGCACCGCTTGCTGTAAAATTATCAAATCTATTGTTTCCGACTGTGCCTCCTGCTCCTTGAGTAAATTCTACTTTTAATTTAAAATTAGAATTATTGTTTGCACCAGCAATTGAGGTAAAATCTAGAGTTTCAAGTGCGGGATTTCCGTTATTTGGTAATATGGTTGTTAATACAGTGAAATTTGTTCCATCAGTAGAATAAGACCACGTTTGAATTCCAGCTCCCGAACTTGATCGACGTGTAGCAAATTTTACAACTATGTTTTGATAACCTGTTGTTGGCAAACCAAAAACTAAAGCCCCGCCAATTGGATCATTAAAGCGTAGGTGTGCTCCTGCAAGATCACCATTTTGGGCATTTAAATTTGATACATCAAAGTTTTGTCCTGTGCCACCTGCAAAATCAATAGCGCTAATTCCTCCGGCAACTGCATTCAATGATGCCCCGCCAACGGTTTGAGAAGGAGTTGTAATTGAAGTTAAAGAAGTGTTAGTGTTAAAATTCCAATAGTGAATTAATGATTGCCCCCAAGTGAAAGAGCTAAACATTACAAAAACAAAAAAAACTGATTTTTTAAAGTACTTTAATCGCATAATTATTTTATTTTAAGATAATTCATAAAATTATTCGATACTTATTGTAAAACTATTAATTAGATAATAATTAATAATTAACAAATCGTAAGGATATTATAATCAAAACAACTTTTATTTTACATGCTACTTCTTACTAACAGCATAAAAAAGTACTGATTAATAATCCGTTAGACTTACAAATTAATTAAATGCAAAAATTTACTGAATTTGAATTACTTTTACAAAATAGAATTTAAAAAATGAACAGAACATTAGTTATAGGAGACATTCATGGCGGATTACTTGCAATAAAACAAGTTTTTGAGCGAGCAAAAGTCACGTTAGATGATACTTTGATTTTTTTAGGCGATTATGTGGATGGTTGGAGTCAATCGGCTGAAGTTTTAGATTTTTTAATGCATCTTTCTACACAACAGAAAACCATATTGTTACGTGGAAATCATGACCAACTTTTGTTGGATTGGCTTGAAGGAAATACTGAAGAATTTGATGAAGATCAATGGTTTAAACACGGTGGCGAATCTACAATGAAGGCCTATTCTAAACTTTCGATAGAAAAAAAACAAGAACATATCGCCTTTTTGAAATCATTACAAGATTATTATATCGATGAAAATAATAGACTTTTCATTCATGCTGGTTTCACGCATCAAAACGGGGTAAATTCAGAATATTTTCCAAAATTATTTTATTGGGATAGAACGCTTTGGGAAACGGCATTGTCATTGGATCATTCGATACCAAAAAATCATCTGTATTATCCAAAACGTTTTGCATTGTACCAAGAAATTTTTATTGGGCACACCCCAGTAACAAAAATAGGGGAAACCATTCCTGTTAACAAAGGATGCGTTTGGAACATAGACACAGGCGCTGGTTTTATGGGATCTTTAACCTTAATAGATGCCGATACAAAAGAATTTTGGCAAAGCGATCGTTTACCAGATTTATATCCGAATGAAAAAGGCAGAAATTGAGCATTTCATTGTATCTTTGTATAAACTTTAAAATTATAGTACCATGAAAAAATTATTTGTGATAGCCTTATTTTCAATCACTACATTTGTGAACGCTCAAGTTTTTAAAGGCAAAGGAGATGTTAAAGCTCAAGTTGGATTTGGTTTTCAAAATGGTGCAACTTCATTGGTTATAACCAACGATTACGGAATTGGAGAAAATATTTCTGTTGGTTTTGTTGGCGGATATTTATTGGGAGCAGATGAAATAGAAGGGTCTAAACTAAAATTTGAGGATAAACTCGGTTTTAAAGTACGATTTAATGCCAATATTGGAAATGTAATCAATATCGATAAAAATTTTGACCTTTATCCCGGATTGAGTTTGGGACTTAAAAACCTTGGCGGACATGTTGGTGCGAGGTATTTTTTTACGAATGGATTCGGACTTTTCTCAGAGGTTGGTTTTCCAATAGCAAAATATAATAAGGATGTTTCTGGATATAAATTCTACAACAACCAGTTTATTTTTAGTGCCGGCCTTTCTTTTAATTTGTAAAATTCTAATATCATAAAATGAGTGTTGTAACTGAAAAAAGACTAAAAGACAGAAGTGGTTCTGTTTGTGAAATAAGTGGAAACGATGAAGATTTAGTCGTTTATTTGGTTGAACCAAAAACAGAGGAAATTCCAGAAAACTGTATTTTAATTACTAAATCATTAAAAAGCCAAATAGAAAATCCAGAAACTACCAACCCAAATGATTGGAGAGGTTTGAGCGATAGCATGTGGAATGAAAATCTACCTGTTCAAATTGTTTCTTGGAGGATGCACGCTCGATTAAAAAACATGGATTTGTTAGAAATGATGTATCTTGATGAAGACGCATTGGAATGGGCAAAAGCAACTGGAGAAGCTGATGACGACGAAGGTAAAATTATTCATAAAGATTCAAACGGGAACATTTTATTGGACGGAGATTCAGTAGTTTTGATAAAAGACCTCGATGTAAAAGGCGCAACATTTACTGCAAAACGTGGAGCTGCCGTGCACAACATAAAACTGGTTTGGGACGATGCCAACCTTATTGAAGGTAGGGTTGAAAATCAAACTATCTTCATTTTGACGCAATATGTGAAGAAAACGAAGTAGGTTTTGGTTTGTCACTATAAATCACTGCTCTTTCGATTTTCTGAACTTTTCTTTTATTAGTAGTATTTTTTTTACAACATTTAGTAATTTTATGAAATAAATTAAACTATTTATTGTTTTGATAGTCAAATATTAAATTCCTTAAGTTAAAAATATGGAAAAGAATTATTCTCGTAGAAACTTATTTAAAAAACTGTTTTTTAAAGTAGAAAAAACAGACGATCCTCTTTTTGAAAAATATAAAAGAAGAAACTATAAATCAAGAAGTTACCAAACTGATGCTACTACTTCTTCATTAAATAGAATTGGAAATATCACAAGTGGTCTAACGCCTTATTCTGGAGCTTGGAACAAAGCAACTGTTTTGCATTTGTTACGAAGAACACAATTTGGCTTTAAATTTTCAGATGTAAATGGTTTAGAACAAGTGGGGCTAAATTCAAGTGTTAATTCGCTTTTAACCATTCCAAATACAGTACCAAATCCACCTGTAAATTTTTATCAAAATGTTTTTGCTGACGAAGGAAACATACCTTACGGAAGCGATTGGACTCAACATGCGTTCAATTCAAATTCCATAGGAAACACAACAAATGTTTATCGAATTACGGGTCTTTCTGCCTGGAATTTAGGACAAGGATTAAATCAACAACTCAATATTAAAGAAAAAATGACCTGGTTTTGGTATCATTTTATTCCCATTGATTTTAATACGGTTAGAGTTTCTCAAAATATTTATTGTGGCTCAAATTCGGCACGAATATCCCATGAATACATTCAAAATTTTAGGAATAATGCTTTAGGTAATTTTAAAACCTTAATCCGAAATGTAGCAACCCAACCTGCTATGATGTATTATCTTAACAATCAAGCCAATACAAACAGTGCGCCAGATGAAAATTTTGCTAGAGAAATCATGGAGCTTTTTACGCTGGGTAAAGATCCTTTGAGTCAATTTACTGAAGCTGATGTAATTACAGCTGCAAAAGTGCTTACCGGTTGGCGGGTTCAAAATCTAAATACACACCCTACATCAACCTCTTTTGTAGCATCGCAACACGACACCTCGAACAAAACATTTTCTGCCTTTTTTAATAATACAACTATAACAAATAACGGAAGTGCAGAATTAGATGCGTTCATAGATTTAATCTTTTCAAAATCGCAAGTAGTTTCCGAATATATATGCCGCAGATTGTATCGTTATTTTGTTTATTATGATATAGATGCCAATATTGAAGCGAATGTTATTGTTCCGTTAGCTCAATATTTTGTTGCAAACAATTGGGAAATAGCACCTGTTTTAGACAAGTTATTCAAAAGCCAACATTTTTATGATATGGCAAATTATGGGGTGTACATCAAATCTCCATTTGATTTGATTCTTGGAAGTATGCGTACTTTTAATTTAAATTACAACGTTTCAGATGCTACCAATCATCATGCTCAATATTATGTTTGGGGAGCCATAAATACAAGATTTTTAGTGCCTATCGATCAATCAATGGGTAATATACCTAATGTTGCGGGTTGGCCTGCTTATTATCAAAATCCAAATTTTCATGAATATTGGATAAATTCCAATACGGTTCAAAAAAGAGCTGCATTTATTGACGCTATTTTTAATGGATTTAATTTAACCTATAATGGATTAACAACGCGCATCGAGGTCGATGGAATTGCTTGGGTTTCACAATTCCCCGCTGCAACTATTTCAGATCCAGATGCTTTAGTAAATGAATGTGTTAAATATCTTTTGCCTGTAGATATAAGTAATACTGCAAAAACAAATTTAAAAGTACAAAATTTGTTGTCCAATCAAGTTGAAAATTATTATTGGACCGATGCATGGAATAATTATATTGGCAACCCAACAAATACTAGTTTAAAAAATATAGTTAAATCAAGGCTGAAGAGTTTACTTGTTTCAATAACTCAATTATCAGAATATCAATTAATGTAGCATTATGAAAAGAAGAAATTTTATTAAAACTACAGCTTTGGCTACAGCACCTTTGTTAATTCATGGTGTACCCGTTATAGCATCTTCAAAATTGGATAGTATAACACTCGAAAAAATGGCGCTTTCTGCAATAAATTGCGGTAAAATTTTGGTAATTATTCAACAAAATGGAGGCAACGATGGTTTAAATACGGTGTTTCCATTAGATCAATGGAGTAAACTATCTAATGCACGATCGAATATTTTAATGAATGAATCTAGCGTTTTAACATTAAACAATAATAGTTCTACCGGTCTTCACCCAGCTATGACTGAGATGAAAAACCTTTATAATAATGGTAAAATGATGATTGTTCAAGGAGTGTCGTATCCTAATCCAAATTATAGCCATTTTAGAGCAACCGATATTTGGTTTACAGCATCCGGAAGTAATCAAAACCTTGATAGTGGTTGGCTTGGGAGGGCATTAGATATTAAATATCCGAATTACCCAACGGCATATCCTTCTGCAGAAATGTCAGATCCATTAGCCATACAAATAGGTTCAACATTGCCCTTTTCATTACAAGGTCCAAATATGAACATGGGGTACAGTGCTCCTGACCCGAATGCCCTTTTAAATGTAATAAATGGTATTACTGATGCAGCGCCAAATTCTGATTATGGACACGAACTTACTTTTCTTCGATTGATGAAAGACCAAAGTAATGTGTACAGAAATGTTATTCAAACTGCTTATAATATCCCTTTAAACTCGGGGGTTACTTATCCGACGAACAATAAATTAGCCGATCAATTAAAAATTGTTGCCAAATTAATTAATGGAGGATTGCAAACACCTGTTTATATAGTAAATCATCCAAACACACATGATACTCACGAAAATCAAGTAAGCAGTACTGATAAAACACAAGGTTCTCAGGCGGTTAACTTAACCTTATTATCGCAGGCAATTGGTGCTTTTCAACAAGAAATAACCTACATGGGCAAGGAAGATTATGTAACCGGAATGACCTTTAGTGAATTTGGCAGAAGAATAAAAAGTAACGCAAGTATGGGAACCGATCATGGTGCTGCTGCTCCGGTTATATTTTTTGGTGGAGCTTTAAATACAAGTCCGACTGCAGTTGCAACTACTTCTTTCCCAGTCCCTGGAATGATTGGAACTACACCTGTGCTGCCAACAACTGCAACTGCAAACGACCAAGTTCCTATGCAATTTGATTACCGACAACTTTATACAACTGTAATGCAAGATTGGTTGTGTATGTCTGAAAGTGAAGCTACACAAGTTTTAGGCGGAAATTATGTAAAATTGCCTATTTTTGATAGTACTTTGCTTAGTTCTGTAAATTTTGATGATGACATACATTTAGAAATAAAACTCTATCCAAATCCAACTAGCAATGGTTCTATTTCTTTATTGTTTCCCGAATCTGTAAATACAAATGTTCAATTTACCGTTTTCTCTATAAACGGCAATTTAATCGAAAACAGCATTGTATATGTTACCGATAAAAATGTAACCTTAACTTATCCAAAACTAGCTACAGGAACCTATATTCTTTCGATAGATTGGAATCGACAAAAGGTATTTAAAAAATTTGTGCTTTTGTAAATAACACTTTTTCTAATAAAAAAAAGCCTGCAAAATGCAGGTTTTTCTATTTCATAAAAAGTTTTTTAACCTTGTAAGTATAAAAATTTGTTTATAAAAAAGATGAAATTATTTCAATAGCTTTGTTTTGAAGTGGATTGTGGGCACGGAATGTAATTCCGCGCTATCGGCTTATCGGTAATTGAACTCATATTTTTGTAATTTGATTTTTGTTAATTACAATTCAAATATTAAACTTAAAATTAGTATATTTAGCCCATTTATGCAAAAAGAATTTTCACACCTTATCACCGAGATTCAAAAAAAATCAAAAATTGAAGTATTAAGAGTCAGGGACTTAAAATATTTACAAGTGGATATTCTTAATGTAACCTCGAAAAATATTTCTTTTAATACATTGAGGCGTTTTTTTGGTTTTCTAAATGCAACAAATCCATCACCAGAAACTTTAAACACATTTGCTCAGTATTTAGGATTTAATAATTATTCTAACTATTTGAATAATAAAGAAATTTATGCAGAATGGTATTTTCAAATTAAAATGTTGCGGTTACAACTTAACGAAAATGAGTTAGAAAAAAATGAAGTAATTCAATTTAATGAGGCGCTACAAAACGAAAATAACATTATCGCTGTTGCAAATTATGTGTGTTTTTTGATTGAAAAAAATAAAATGGATTCGCTCACTGTCTTTTTCACTTTTTTTGATTACGAAAAATTAAGAAACAGCACATTAACAAAATTTGCGCTCCTTACTACTTTTAGCTTTTATAAACTAGAAACTAAAGCAGCTTTAGCTATTTATAAAGTGCTTATCCCTTTTGAGAGTTTTAGAAATTCTGTTCCATTATTTTTTATTGACTATTCTCATTTAAACGGTTATTATATAGAAGTAATCAAAATGATTAAGGAATTCAATGCCAATGAATCTGATTTTCTTTTCACATCTTTAATTCAATTCTATCAAAAATTTTATTCAAATGAAGATTGCAGTGAATTTTTAATTGATTTCCCAAAAAAATCAGAGCAACTTTACCCTGTTTTATTTGGCAGGTATTATGGATGTAGTATCTTGAATGCTGAAAAGATAGACAAAACACTTGAAAATTCAATAAAAAAAGAGCTCAAAACAGCACTACCTCATCTATTTTTGATAGAAATAATTCCTGCGCTAATATTGAAAGAAGAATATGATTTTTTAAATTTTATCATTGAAAATTATTATGAAGAACTATTTGAAGTGGACAGATGGTCATCGAAAAGTACTGTTGCCAATTATTTAATAGGTTTGGCAAGTGTAAATATTTACAAAGGAAATATAAAAGCTGCTGAAAACAATTTGAATTTAGTAGAATTGGATAAAATTGAATTAGCCTACACCGATTATATTTCGCTTTTCTATTTTTTAACAAAAATAAAATTACATTTTCATGAAAGAAACGTACATGAAGTAAATGAAAATTATTACAAGTTAAAAAAATTAGCCACTAAAATTGGTTTCTATAAGTTTATAACTGTTGCCGATAAATATATTGAATCATGATTTGTAAACTTCCGGTTTGTATAATTAGTATGTCTTGAAAATTTTATTAAAAAACAAAAACCCTGTAAAATCAAGTTTTACAGGGTTTTTGTATATCCAAAAAGTAACTAATTACTAATCACTAAAAATTTAAAAATCAAATTGAATCCCTTGTGCCAACGGCAACGCAGTTCCATAGTTGATCGTATTTGTTTGTCTTCTCATATACGCTTTCCACGCATCAGAACCAGATTCACGGCCACCACCCGTTTCTTTTTCACCACCAAAAGCACCGCCAATTTCAGCACCAGAAGTTCCAATATTTACATTAGCAATTCCACAATCAGAACCTGCAACCGAAAGGAATAATTCCATTTCTCTCATGTTATTTGTAAAAATTGAAGACGATAATCCTTGAGGAACCGCATTTTGCATTGCAATGGCTTCTTCAATTGAACTGTATTTCATTACATATAAAACCGGAGCAAAGGTTTCGTGTTGTACAATTTCGTATTCATTTTTCGCCTCAATGATACATGGTTTCACATAACAACCGCTTTCATATCCTGCTCCTTCCAAAACGCCTCCTTCAACAATAACTCTTCCGCCTTCTGCTTTGGCTTTTTCAATAGCATCTAAGTAATCTTGTACCGCACCTTTATCTATAAGTGGACCCACGTGATTGTTTTCATCTAACGGATTTCCAATTTTTAATTGGGCATACGCTTTGGCTAAAACATCTAAAGTTTTGTCATACACACTTTCGTGAACAATTAATCGACGTGTTGACGTACAACGTTGACCTGCTGTTCCTACTGCTCCAAAAACCGCTCCTACCAATACCATGGATAAATCGGCTTCATGAGAAACGATGATGGCATTGTTTCCGCCCAATTCTAAAATGGTATTTCCAAAACGTTCTGCTACAGATTTTGATACGTGACGACCAATTCTAGTTGATCCTGTAAACGAAACCAATGGAATGCGTTTGTCGTTATTGATTAAATCCCCAGACTCATTACCTACTACTAAACAGCTGATTCCTTCTGGTAAATTGTTTCTTTCTAATACGGTTTGAATAATATTCTGACAAGCAACTCCGCATAAAGGTGTTTTTGAACTTGGTTTCCAAATACAAACATCACCACAAATCCAAGCCAACATGGTGTTCCAAGACCAAACTGCAACTGGAAAGTTGAAAGCAGATATAATACCTACAATTCCAAACGGATGCCATTGTTCATACATTCTATGCATTGGACGCTCTGAATGCATTGTTAACCCGTGTAATTGTCGTGATAATCCCACTGCAAAGTCACAAATGTCTATCATTTCCTGCACTTCTCCCAAACCTTCTTGGTATGATTTACCCATTTCAAAAGACACTAATTTACCTAATGCTTCTTTATTTTTACGTAACTCATCACCCATCTGACGTACAATTTCGCCTCTTTTTGGAGCCGGAACTAATCGCCATGTTTTGAATGCTTCTTCTGCAGATTTCATGGCAGTTTCGTAATCTTCTTTTGTAGATGATTTCACTTTTCCAATCAAATCTCCCGTTGCAGGAGAATATGATTCGATGATTTTTCCATTAGAAAACCATTTAGAACCAGTTGAAGTTCCTTCATTAATTTCTTTAATTCCTAATTGTTGCAAGGCTTCTTGCATCCCAAATTGAACAGCTGCTTCAGATATCATTTTATACTATTTATTTGTTTTTATAAATTTTAATCAAAGGTAAAAAATATAATTTAATTAAAATATGGCTTAAATTTTATTGAATTATTTTGAACCCATGTATTTTGGTAGGGTTTCCATTACACATCCACAATTTTTACAAGTTCTATTCTCTTCCGATTTATAAAAAGTGTCGAAATGCGGTAAAAAATCAGTTTCAATATTATGTAATTCAAAATAGGCTTCATGAAGTTTGTGATTGCATTGTTCGCAGTACCAAATAAGTCCATCGGTAAAGCCCTTTCCGGCGCGTTTTTTTTCAATTACCAAACCAATTGAACCTTCAGAACGAGCTGGAGAATGTGGTACTTTGGCAGGATTCAAATACATATCACCGGCAGAAAGTTTCATTTCTTTTTTTACACCTTCTTCTTGTACAAAAACAGAAATTTCGCCTTCAATTTGATAAAAAAGCTCTTCGGTTTCATTGTAATGATAGTCTTTTCGTGCGTTGGGTCCTGCCACAATCATCACAATATAATCATCTGATTCAACATACAAATTTTTATTTCCAACGGGTGGTTTAAGCAAATGGCGGTTTTCTTCAATCCATTTGGTTAGATTAAAAGGAGGTAAAATACTCATTATTCGATAATTATTTGACTCGGATTAAAAATTTGAGGTACTTTTTTAGGATCTTTATCATAGATTGTAATAATCCCTTTAACCCGAATGTTCTTTCCATTAGCTTCAGCTAAATATAATTGGTGCTCTTCTGCATATTTATTAGAGACAACAACAGTAAATACGGCGTCTGGATAGGCTTTATCAACGTTGATATAATTGGTGCTTTTCCCTTCAGAAGCAATTTTTATAGAAGCAATTTTCCCTTTTACCCAAACTTCTTTTCCAATATTTTCAGAAACTTTTTCTGATGTTATGGTGTCTTGTGCAAAAAGTGACGTGGTAGAAAAAAGCAAGAACAGAAAAAATATGTTTTTCATAATTTATTAATTTAAATATAATTAGTTTACTTGTTTCAACAAATAAATATATACCGGAAAATGGTCGCTAAAACCTTCTTCGTTGGCCGAATGTCTTAACGGATATCCTTTATATTGACCTGTTGTTTGTATTAAAAATGGTTTGTTATAAATGCCTGCTTTCCAATATCTGAATGAAGAATAATCGTCTATTGTAAAGGGTTGCGAAATCATAATTTGATCAAAAATATCGCCTGCATCTCTGTAAAAAAGAGTTGCGTTTCCATCTTTTGCCATTTGCTCAAACGGATTATAAATATCACCAGAATTTTTAAGTTCAGACTTATTTAACTTTGCACCCAAAGCCACTTTTACACTTCGGTTATAGGGCCCGTCATTCAAGTCGCCCATCGTAATAATTTTTGCATTGGGATTAATGCTCACCAACGAATCAATTATTTTCCTGTTTAAAGCAGCTGCAGCTTCTCTATATGGGGAACTTCTTTTTTCTCCACCAGAACGAGAAGGCCAGTGGTTGACAATAATACTAATTTCGTCTCCATCCAAAAAACCAGTCACAAGCAGTTGATCTCTTGTAAAAACACGTCTAGAAGTTTTATCGGCTTCCAATTGATCATCTGTAATTTCCTCTTTTTCTTTTTTAAAACTTGATTTATCCTCTCCTTGATAAATCATCAATGGGATATTGATAGCGCTTACCACTTTAAAGTGTTTCTTTTGATATAATAATGCAACATCAATACCGCGTTTGTCTGGGGAATCAAAATGAACAATTCCGTATTCTTTATTAATTAACTTGGGTTGTTTTATCAAATCTTCCAGAACATTTCTATTTTCAATTTCAGAACCTCCAATAAATGTTGGTGAATTATTCGGATTGTCTGTAGAGCCAATTTCAGCAAGAACACGCGCTAAATTGCTTAATTTTTTTTTATATTTTTTTGAAGTCCAATTTTGAGCGCCATTTGGCAACCATTCATCATCAAAATTTGGCCCCTTGATTGTATCAAATAAATTTTCAAAATTGTAAAACGCAACCGTATGAATAATGTATTTTTTTTCTTGAGCATCCAGTTGGAAAATGTTGAAACAGGCTAGTAAAATGTAGAATAAGAATTTTTTGTTCATAAGTCGGTATATTAATTTTATGTAAACACTTCTGAATTAGATTTGTCAAAAGTAAAACTAAATTCAAAATAAATTACTTTTGTGAGATGTTAAGTTATTATTAACATATTAAAAAGAAAATTAAACTTATTTTATTTATGAAAAAAATTGTCTTGAGTGTTTTATTTGTAATGCAAGCTGTTTTAGTTTTTGGTCAGACTGGCACTGGTTTCAGTGGTAAAGTGGTCGATTTAAAAACGCAAAAGCCATTACAAAATGTTGTCGCAGCCATTATGAATACTAGTTTTACCGAAGTAACAGATGCTGAAGGTACATTTGTGTTTACAGATGTAATAGAAGGATCATTTGTGGTTCAAATTAAAAGTGGTGGTTATAAAGACCAACTACTTACCGTTACCGTTGAAAAAGACAAAATCTTCGATTTAGGGATCATTACTTTAGAAGAAGATATTACGTCTGAACAGCAATTGAGTTTAGTCACGCTTACCGAAAATGACTTAAGCGATGACAACAGTGGTTCTGAAAGTACATCGGGACTTCTACAAGCAACCAGAGATGTTTTCCAACAAGCAGCCGCTTTCAATTGGGGTCAAGCACGTTTTAGAATTAGAGGATTAGACAATGAAAACGCCACAACGATGATAAATGGTGTTGTCATGAATAAAATTTATGATGGAAGACCACAATGGAGCAATTGGGGCGGATTAAATGACGCTACCAGAAATCAGGAGTTTACGATGGGATCAGCACCTTCAGATTACACTTTTGGTGGAATACTAGGAACACAAGAAATCAATACAAGAGCCTCTATTTATAGACCGGGTTCTAGAATTTCGTTTTCTGGAACAAATACCAATTATAATTGGCGTTCTATGGTTACTCATGCCTCTGGAATGAACAAAGATGGTTGGGCATTTGTAATTTCTGGATCGAGAAGATGGGCGCAAGAAGGGTATTTTGAAGGAACCGATTATGGTGCGAATTCTTTATTTGCCAGTGTAGAAAAGAGAATTAATGACAAACACTCTTTAAATTTTACAGCAATTTATGCTGAAAACCAAAGAGGTAAAAGCTCTCCAAATTCAGACGAGGTTACACAACTTGCTGGGATAAAATACAACTCCTATTGGGGTTACCAAGATGGTAAAAAAAGAAATTCGAGAGATAAAGATGTAGAAGAACCCATTTTTATGTTGAATCATTTTTGGAAAATAAATGATAGAACGACTCTCAATTCAAGTATTACCCATCAATCTGGAAAAATAGGAAATAGCAGGTTAGACAATCAAAATGCAGATAGCCCAGATCCTATTTATTATAGAAGATTACCAAGTTATTACACTTCACAATATAATTTAAATGATTACACTGACTGGATTGGAGATGATCCTTTGAATGTGGCAAATGCTGCTGCTGCAAAAACTAATTTCTTGGCAAACAGACAAATCAATTGGTTAGAAATGTACCAAGCAAACAAAACCGTAAGCGGACGAAGTGCTTATATTTTATATGAAGACAGAACAGATGACAAAGTTTGGACAGCAAACAGTATATTAAATTCGCAACTTTCTGATAATATTGTTTTAAATGCTGGAGTTGCTTATAGAAACTTAAAGTCACACAATTTTGCTAATTTATTAGACCTATTGGGTGGTCAATTTTTCAATGATATCGATAATTTTCAAGCTGGATCTGAACAACAATCAGATTTGAATAACCCAAACAGACAAGTAGTTGCTGGCGAAACATTTGCTTACAATTATAATTTAATGGCAACAACAATTGACGTATTTGCACAATTAAAATTTTCTTACAAAAAGTTTGATTTTTATTTTGCAGAAAGTTTTAACAAAGCCATTTATCAAAGAGAAGGTTTGTACAAAAACGGACTTTATCCTACCAATTCTTTTGGAAAAGGTGAAAGGTATAACTATGATAATTATAGTTTTAAAGGCGGTTTAACATACAAAATTTCTGGAAAACAATATATTAATGTAAATGCCGCTTTTATCAATAAAGCACCTGTTTTAAGAAATGTATTTCCAAACACACGATTAAACGACAATTCAATTGCAGATTTAAAAAGCGAATTAATTAAAAGTGCCGATGCTAGTTATATTTTTAGAGCACCAAGTTTTAAAGCTAGAATAACTGCTTTTTATGCAAACACAAAAAATGCAACGGAAACCTCTTTTTTCTATGGTGAAGGAATTTTTGCAGATGATGGTGGTGATGGTTGTGATGCTTTTGTGGCAGAAACAGTTACAAATATTGAAAAACAAAATTTAGGATTAGAATTGGGTGCTGAATATCAAATAACTTCAACGATTAAATTGACTACCGCGGCAACATACGGAGAATTTACGTACAACAACAACCCAAATGTTTCTTTAAACAATGATAATTTAGCAAGTCCTACCAACACAAATCCGGTGACCGATTTTGGAACGGCAAAATTGAAAGGATACAGACTGTCTGGTGGACCACAAACAGCAGCCTCTTTAGGAATTGAATACAGAGATCCAAAGTTTTGGTGGATTGGTGCTAATGCAAATTATTTAGCAAACAATTATTTAGATGTTTCGTCTTTATTAAGAACCGATAATTTCTTCAGAAATCCGCTTGATCCTTATGGATTGACATTTCCAGAGGCAACAGAAGCTAGAGCAAAAGAATTGTTGAAACAAGAAAAATTCAAGGATTTAACCTTAGTTAACATAACTGGTGGAAAATCGTGGAAAATAAAAAATCAAACATTTGGTTTCTTTGCCTCGTTAAATAATGTTTTCAATGTTACTTACAAAACGGGTGGGTTTGAGCAAACTCGAAATGCCAATTTTAGAGAGTTAAATCAAGATGTTTCAAGCGGAACCCCTGCTTTTGCCCCAAGATATTTTTATGGTTATGGAAGAACGTATTTCCTAAACTTTTATATTAACTTTTAATTCATATTAGCAATGAAAACAAATAAATTAATAGCATTTTTAAGCTTTATTTTGGTGATAAGCCTTAGCGGATGTACACCAGAAGATGATATTACCATTCCAAATTTTACGCCATTATTGTTTGCTGAAGACTTTGCCATTGGAGCAGTTGATAATACCACATTAAACACAACTGGTTGGAAAAACTATGCAGAAACGGGCACTGTTTTATGGAAAGAACAAGTGTATAGCGGCAATGCGTATGCAGAGTTTAGTTCCTACTTATCTGGAAATGCCGTAAATGTAGCTTGGTTGATTTCACCAAAAATAAATATGGACGCGCATGACCATGAAACGTTGGTTTTTCAAGCCTCACAAAGTTATGTTTCGTCATCGTCAAATTCGTTACAAGTATTCGTTTCAACCAATTTTGACGGAACCAATGTAACAGGTGCAACTTGGACTCCAATTGCTGCTACGTTGCCAACAACAGCTAGTCCGTATTTTGAATTTATTAAATCAGGAGAAATTGATTTGTCTCAATATACTGGAAACATTTCTATTGCATTTAAAGTAACTGGTTCTGGAACCAACACGACTCTTGATGGGTCTTATCAAATAGATGACATTAGAGTTTTTAATAAATAATTTAGCTACAAATGAAAAATATACTAATAAAATCAGCCCTGTTAATCGCCTTGACTCTTGGAGTTACAAGCTGTATTAACGACGATACCTATGGTGTGCCAGAAAACACATTAACAACATATGAATTAACAGCAACAAAAACCGTTGCACAAATCAACGCTAGTGCCAACTCAACGGCTGTTGCCTATACAGCAGACGATATTATTGAAGCTTATGTAACTTCGAATGATGAAAGCGGTACGTTTTACAAATCCATTTCTTTTCAAACCATCCCAACAGACAATACGGCACCAATCGGTTTTAGTGTGCCTGTTAACCAAACATCGCTTTTCGCTAAAGGATTTACACCTGGTAGAAAAGTGTTTATTAAATTGAAAGGGTTGTATGTTGCAAAAGTGTATGGATCCATGCAAATTGGATCTTTATATCAAGGAGCATTGGGAAGAATTTCTGAATTTGAATGGCAAAATCACTTGTTTCCTTCTGCTACGGTTGTGCCAGAAACAGCTATGGTTCGAACACTTACATTAGAGCAAGCATATGCAGATGTAAATCAAAACACTTTGGTAGATTTAAGCATTGTTCAGTTTTCTGATGGATCCATCAACAGAACGTATTATGATGTAGATTCAGGAGGTGGCGCAACCAACCACTTGCTTTCTTCATCTGCTGGTGGTACTGATAGAATCATTCGTTTTAGTAGTTTTGCTGCCTTTACAGGCAATCAAGTGCCAACATTGAGCGGTAAAATTAGAGGTGTTTTAACAAAATACAATTCTGATTATCAATTTATTGTTCGTTACGAAAGTGATATCGATTTAACCCAACCTCGTTTTGATGTTTTCCCTCCAGTGGGCGGCACAGCCATTACTTTTGCTCCAACACTTAACGAAAATTTTGAGTCTTACTCAGTAACTTCTTCTGGAGCTACGTTTCCAAAATACGTAAATGATCCTTTTATCGGTTCAAGACTATGGGATGTTAAGACTTTCAGTAATAATAAATATGCTCAAATGAGTTCTTATAATTCGAATGCTGTAAACAAAGTCTATTTGGCAATGCCAATTACGTTTACGCCAGGACACAAATTTTCGTTTAAATCAAAAGACGGATTTAATGATGGAAATGTATTAAAAGTGTATTATTCTACCAATTATACAGCTGGCGGAAACATGAGTCAAGCAACTTTGGTTGATATTACTTCTTATTTCTCCATTGCTTCAGGAACATCTACCGGATATGCTACTAATTTTACAAATAGCGGTGATTACACCATTCCGGCAACCTTAACAGGAAACGGCTATTTTATCTTTGAATACAGCGGAAATGGTGTTGGAAATGTTCTAACAACAACGATGCAACTTGATGATATTAAAGTTATTCCATAATTAGATAAAATTTATTCATAAAAAAATCCCATTCAAGAATGGGATTTTTTTATGAATAAATTTTGACTTTCTCGTTTTTGTTTGCTTTTCCAACTTACATATCCCAATCCAAAGATTCCAAAAACTAAATAACTAAAGAACTTTATCCAAAACAATTGCGATTGTATTTGTTCGTCAAAAGGTTTGTCTTCAACAAAAAAAGTTGAAAAAACAATCATAAATACAGCCCAAAAGCCACCCGTCATTATTTGAAATTTCCATCTTTTGTTCATTCTTAGTCGAGTTTATCGGTTAGTTTTTTAAATACATTTTTTGCGTTTTTACCTTCATACAATATTTCGTAAACCGCATCAATAATTGGCGTTTTAGCTTTGTAATTTTGATTCAATTCCCAAGCACTTTTCGTGGCATAATACCCTTCGGCAACCATACTCATTTCCATCATGGCACTTTTTACGGTATATCCTTTGCCAATCATGTTTCCAAACATTCTATTTCTAGAAAATACAGAATATCCTGTAACCAATAAATCGCCCAAATATGCCGAATCATTGATATTCCGTTTCATTTTATGAACTTTCCGAATGAACTTTTTCATTTCGCGAATCCCATTACTCATCATCACCGATTGAAAATTATCGCCATACCCTAGTCCGTGGGCAATTCCCGCAGCAATGGCATAGATATTTTTTAACATCGCCGCATATTCCGTTCCAATAATATCATCAGAAATTTTGGTTTTGATATAATTTCCAGACAAATACTTAGCCACCACTTTTGCTTTTTTAGCATCACCACAAGCAATAGTCAAATACGACAATCGTTCAAGCGCCACTTCTTCTGCATGACAAGGCCCCGTAATCACACCAATATCTTCAAAAGGAATGTTGTAAGTTTGGTTAAAATGTTCTCCCACAATCAAACTCGTTTCAGGAACAATCCCTTTAATGGCAGAGAAGATAATTTTGTGTTCCAAACTAACGGTCAGTTTTTCCATTTCTGTACTTAAAAAAGCAGACGGAATAGCAAAAATAATATAATCTGCAAAAGCCACCGCTTCATTTATATCATTCGTAAGTCGCAACTTAGAAACATCAAATTCTACCGAGCTTAAATAATTGGGATTATGATGCTCATTTTTAATATGATCAATAGCCGCTTCATTGCGCATGTACCAAGCAATTTCTGGTACATTTACGGAAAGCATTTTTACAATTGCGGTTGCCCAACTACCGCCCCCAATTACGGCAAATTTTGGAATTTCGATCATTTTTTTGCATATTTTCAAAGTCCAAAAATACAGCTATTTATTGGATAGGCAATATTAAATTCCCAAACTGCCTCGATCCAAAGCACCATCAACAAACCCCAAGTTATTATTTATTTGGGCATGCCCTTGTTGCACACAACCCCAAACCATACATCAACTATCAAAGCAACAAGGTCGGGCTTTTCGTTACAAGTCCTCGCAACCCTCCGCTGGCGCTTCGGGCTGCTGTGGGCTTTTCACTGCAATCCCTCATGCGGGTTTACGGAAATAAGAGTAATTGTTTTTTATAATGTTGGATTTCTAATTTTTTTAATATATTTGAAATTCATAACGATCTAAAATTATAAACATGCCAATAAAACTTATCTTGCTTTTGCGATTTAGATATTCGAAGTTTTTTATTTCATAAAATAGGTTGTTTGTAAATTCCCAAAAATAATGATTAAAACAAGAAAACTAACTTTCTTACGAATCGAACAGATTTTGACTGTCCTATTGTTTGCATTTATGATTTATTGCAAGAGAGAATTAATAATTAATTCATTTGAAAGACAAGTTGAGTTAAGTAGTAACAAATTTGAACCACCAAAAAAAGATAAACTGAATAAAAATTATAAAGAATTTTTCTTAAACAAAGTGAAAAAAGATTTTTCGACTCAGGTAAACTTACTAATTGTAATAATGATATGGGGAGTATTGATGATATTGAATATGCAGAGAAGAATATATAATGAGAAAAATAAAAAATTAGAATAGAAAAAAGTGATTATGTGCTGCGCGAAGAAATTTCGACCCCGCTCCGCAAAGTCTCCCGACTTTGTGGAATATTTGATTCTTTCTATTTTCCCCCGCTCCGCAAAGTCTCCCGACTTTGTGGAATATTTGATGCTTTCTATTTTTATTTGTTTTCATTGTAACTCTTTCTCATTTTTTATTTTACCTCAAAGTCAGGAGACTTTGCGGAGCAAGGAGTAGAATTTAATGAACTAATTTTAACATAGCCCCCGCTCCGCAAAGTCTCCCGACTTTGTGGAATATTTGATGCTTTCTATTTTCATTTGTTTTCATTGTAACTCTTTCTCATTTTTTATTTTACCTCAAAGTCAGGAGACTTTGCGGAGCAGAGGTAAATTCAGGGGTTAAACACAGATTTCACGGATTAACACAACTTCAAAAACTTTGTAACTTTAAATCTTTGCAACTTTGCAACTCAAAAAAAGTCAACTGAAAAACAAATCGTCAAGTCTAGCCCCGATTGAGCCGATATCCTTGCGAAGTCCCGTAGGGCTAGCAAGATAAAGGCGAAAGCGGGACTAGATGTCTGCTGAAATGTGATTGTGTGCTTCTAAAATTAAGAAAGCGCCTGTTCAATATCGGCTAATAAATCGTCTATGTCTTCTACACCGGTGCTTAGTCGAACCAAATCGTCGGTGATGCCTACTTCCTTGCGTTTGTCTTCGGGTATAGAAGCGTGCGTCATCAATGCAGGGTGGTTTGCCAATGACTCAACGCCTCCCAATGATTCGGCTAAAGTGAAAACTTTTACTTTCTCAAGAAACGAAATGGCATCGGCTTTGGCACCCGATTTGAAAGTGAATGAGACCATTCCGCCAAAATCGCTCATTTGTTTTTTGGCAATTTCATGAAACGGATGGCTTTCTAAACCTGGATAAAAAACGGTTGCAACTTTTGGATGATTCACTAAATAACGCGCTACTTTCATTCCGTTTTCGCAATGTCTTTGTACGCGCAAGTGAAGGGTTTTGATGCCTCTTAAAACCAAGTAACTATCCATTGGGCCAAGTGTGCCTCCGGTTGCAAATTGTTTGAAATGCAATTCATCGCCCAAGGTTTTGTCTTTTATAACTAACGCTCCAGCAATCACATCAGAATGTCCGCCAAGGTATTTTGTAGCCGAGTGCATGACGATATCGGCACCCAAATCGAGCGGTTTTTGTAAATAGGGCGTGGCAAACGTATTGTCAACTGCAAAAAGTAAGTTGTGTTTTTTGGTAATAGCTGCAATAGCTTGTATGTCGGCCAGTTTCATCAGCGGGTTGGTAGGTGTTTCTACCCATACCAGCTTGGTGTTATCGTTAATGAGCGATTCAAATTTATCTAAATCATGCATCTCAATAAAATGAAATTTGATGCCGCTGTCTTTGTACAATCTGGTAAATAAACGGTAGGTACCGCCATACAAATCGTCCATGGCAATAATTTCGTCACCGGCTTTGAACATTCGTAATACACAATCGGTTGCAGCAAGTCCAGATGAAAACGCCAATCCGCGTGCCCCGTTTTCAATAGACGCCAAAGCATCTTCTAATGCCTGACGTGTTGGGTTGCCAGCACGACTGTACTCGTAATCGCCCACTGGTTGCCCCGGACTCTTTTGAGCAAATGTTGAAGTTTGAAAAACAGGAGTCATCACTGCACCCGTTTCTTTGTCAGGGTGTTGACCGCCGTGGATTACTTTAGTATTGAATTTCATAATATCTAGTCTTAATTGTATTGCAAATATAGTAAGATTTTTTTATGGATTTTAAAAACATGTAAGTCATGTAAGTATTATATGAAGTAAAATTACTAATCACTTGTTACTTTTATCTAATGCCTACTACCTTTTTCACTAAGAAAAAAAACCTATTTTTGCATTTCAAATTAAGATTGAAAAAAATGAACAAAATATATTATTTAGCTTCGTGCGATACGTGTCGAAAAATAATCAAATCGTTACCAAATTCGGATACTTTGACTTTTCACGATATTCGTCAAAACCCCATTTCTGAAGAAGAGTTGGAGCAAATGCATCAATTGGCAGGAAGTTATGAAGCTTTGTTTAGTAAAAAAGCACAACTGTATAAATCGTTGGGACTGAAAGATAAAAACCTAACCGAACCCGATTTTAAAAAATACCTATTGGAACATTACACTTTTTTAAGCCGACCAGTTTTTATCATAAACAATCAGATTTACATCGGCAACAGCCAAAAAAATATTTTGGAAGTAATTAAAGTGTTGAGTTAATGTCTAAAAGAAATCTTGCAATAATTGGAGCAACCATGGTTTCGCTCATTTATGGTATTACGTTTACAGTTGCAAAAGATGTGATGCCTCAATATATTCAGCCATTTGGTTTTATTCTACTACGGGTTTTAGGGGCAACTTTGCTGTTTTGGATGGTGTCGTTTTTTTCGCCAAAAGAAAAAATCGCCACTTCTGATTTTTTAAGAATTACAGCCGCTGCTTTTTTTGGAGTTGCCTTTAATATGCTTACTTTTTTTAAAGGTTTAAGTTATACTTCGCCAATAATGAGTTCTGTATTAATGGTAACATCTCCCATTTTAGTACTTATTTTTTCGGCTATAATTGTAAAAGAAAAACTCCAATCAAAAAAAGTAATTGGGATTGTTCTTGGTCTTTCTGGGGCAGCGATTTTAATTTTGTATGGAAAACAGTTGGCGAGTATGCCACACGCCATGTTGGGCAATTTTTTGGTGTTTATCAATGCGGTATCCTATGCGTTTTATCTCATTATTGTAAAAAAATTAATGGATAAATACAATGCTTTTACCTTTGTAAAATGGATTTATACTATTGGATTCCTTATTGTTTTACCTTTTGGATGGAACGAAATACAGCAAGTTGATTGGCACACCATTCCAAATGATATTTATTTTAAAATTGGTTTTGTAGTTCTTTTTTCAACCTTTTTTACATACTTACTCAATTTGTTGTCTATGAGGCAATTATCTCCAACTACCGTAGCTGTTTTTATATATCTTCAACCTTTGTTTGCGACCATTTTTGCTATTGGTTTGGGCAAAGACAATTTAGACAAGGTAAAAATTGGGTCTGCTTTTTTAGTGTTTTTAGGCGTTTATCTGGTTGTGGTTAAGAAAACCAAATAATGAACTTGAAATCCTAAATTTTCAATACATTTGCATACCATAAAACAACAGTATGATACAATCAATGACGGGTTTTGGAAAAGCTACTTTGCAATTACCCAACAAAAAAATAACAGTCGAAATAAAATCTTTGAACAGTAAAGGACTGGATTTAAATGTTCGAATGCCATCTGTTTTTAGAGAGATGGAATTGGGGCTTCGAAATCAAATTGCGCAACGACTGGAAAGAGGGAAAATAGATTTTTCATTATATGTTGAAGTGACTGGAGAAGATACCTCATCTAAGATAAATCCTACGATTGTCAAAGCGTATATGGAGCAACTAAAAAATGTGGTTCCAGATGCAAACAACACAGAATTAATGAAAATGGCCATCAAAATGCCCGATGTTTTGAAAACGGAGCGTGAAGAAATTGATGAAAACGAATGGAAACAAATTCTGACCGTTATTGAAGAAGCACTTCAAAATATTCTAAGTTTTAGAGCTTCTGAAGGGAATTCTTTAGAAAAAGAGTTTCAACTTCGTATTGCCAATATACATCAGTTGATGAAGGATGCGGTTGCGCATGATGGCGAACGTATTGAAACGATTAAAACGAGATTGCGTGCTGCCATTGACGAATTGAAATTGAATGTTGACGAAAACCGATTCGAACAAGAATTGATTTTTTATCTAGAAAAATATGATATTACCGAAGAAAAAGTACGTTTGGGAAACCATTTGAATTATTTTATCGAAACTTTGAATGGAAATGAGGCTAATGGTCGAAAACTAGGTTTTATCACTCAAGAAATGGGAAGAGAAATAAACACTATGGGATCAAAATCGAATCACACCGAAATGCAAAAATTGGTGGTCATGATGAAAGATGAGTTGGAAAAGATTAAAGAACAAGTATTGAATGTTTTGTAATTTTAGTAAAAAGTGATTAGTAACGGACATTTCACTTTTCACCAGAAAATAAAAAAATAATGAATCAAGGAAAATTATTAGTTTTTTCAGCTCCTTCTGGGTCAGGTAAAACAACTATTGTAAAACACTTATTATCTCAACCCGATTTGAATTTGGAATTCTCCATTTCGTGTACCACTCGAGCGTCAAGAGGTGAAGAAATAAATGGAAAAGATTATTATTTTATCTCACTTCAGGATTTTAAAAATCATATAAAAGCTGAAGATTTTATTGAATGGGAAGAAGTATATCGAGATAATTTTTATGGGACATTAAAATCGGAAGTAGAGCGCATTTGGGCAAAAGGTAAAAACGTTATTTTTGATATTGATGTTTCGGGAGGATTGCGAATAAAATCAAAATTTAAACAAGAAACGTTGGCTGTTTTTGTAAAACCACCAAGTGTTGACGAACTGAAAAGACGATTGAAAGAACGATCTACAGAAAGTGAAGAAAAAATCAATATGCGGATTGCAAAAGCCCATGTTGAATTGGCAACAGCACCTCAATTTGACGTGATTATAAAAAATTATGAATTGGGAATTGCTTTGAAAGAAGCTTATGAGTTGGTGAAGGATTTTGTGGGGGAATAGTATTTAATAAAAAGTGATTAGTGAAAAGTAAAAAGTAATTAGCAATAAATTATTAATCACTTTTTGGGCTATTACAACAATTTTTAAATCAAATAAAAGAAGGGTAAAAATGAATATTAAATTTTATAAATCGCTCAAGGCTAATTACTAATCACTTTTTACTAATTACTAAAACTATGAAAATCGGACTGTATTTCGGGAGCTTTAATCCAATACACATTGGGCACCTAATTATTGCCAATTATATGGTAGAATTTACAGATTTAGATCAGGTTTGGCTGGTAGTAACGCCTCTTAATCCGCACAAAAATAAAGCATCACTTTTGGATGATTACCAAAGATTGCACTTGGTTCATTTAGCTACAGAAGATTATCCTAAACTAAAACCTTCAGATGTTGAGTTCAAATTATCTCAACCCAATTATACTATAAATACTTTGGTTCATCTGCAAGAAAAATATCCAACAAATGAATTTTCATTAATCATGGGAGAAGATAATTTGAATTCCTTTCATAAATGGAAAAACTATGAAGTGATTTTGCAAAATCATGAAATATATGTGTATCCAAGAGTGAATCAAAACAAAGAGAACATTGACACGGCACTATTAAATAATCCAAAAATTCATACAGTAAATGCACCAATCGTCGAAATTTCGTCTACCTTTATACGAGAAAGCATTAAAAACCAAAGAAATATAACTCCAATGTTACCAAGCAAAGTAGCAGAATATATTGATAAAAGTGGGTTTTTTAGGCAGTAGGTATTAGGTGAAAGTGATTAGTAATTAATGATTAGCCAGTTGGCAAAATTTATTAGTAAATAAACACTCTTAAACCTTGTAAAATTAATAACCCCCATTAATTTTTATGAACCTATAAACATAATTATAATCAAAAAACATTAATAATCCTCATAACCTTAAATCAAATACCATGTTAAATTTCGAATTATTCAATCCAGTTAATTACATTTTTGGTAAAAACCAAACCGAAAAAATTGCAGAACTTATCCCAAAAAACGCTAAAGTACTTTTAGCTTATGGTGGTGGAAGTATTTTTAAAAACGATGTACACAACCAAGTCACAAAAGCACTGAAAGATTTTTCTGTGATTGAATTTGGAGGAATTGAGCCCAACCCACGTTTTGAAACACTTATGAAAGCCGTTGAAATAATTCGCGCTGAAAAAATTGATTTTATTTTAGCTGTTGGAGGTGGGAGTGTTATTGATGGGGTAAAATTTATTTCTGGCGCTGTAAAATATGAAGGTGATCCGATAGAAATTTTGAAAAATAAAGTGTTGTTTAAAGACATAACAAAGGTTATACCATTTGGAACCGTTTTAACGTTACCTGCTACGGGTAGCGAAATGAACTCAGGAGCTGTAATCACGATTGAGTCAACCCAAGAAAAACTAGTGCTTGGCGGAAGTGCACTGTTTCCTAAATTTTCTATTTGCGACCCAACGGTTATCACGTCTTTACCAAAAAGACAACTTCAAAACGGAGTTATTGATGCTTACATGCATACATTAGAACAATACATGACCTATCCGCATGATGCGCTTTTACAAGATAGAATTGCAGAGGGAATTTTACAAACATTAATTGAAATCGGACCAAAAGTTGTTGAAACTCCAACGGATTATAAATTAGCATCCAATTTTATGTGGTCGTGTACCATGGCACTCAACGGATTGATTCAAAAAGGAGTTCCTTCAGATTGGGCAACACACATGATTGGTCATGAACTGACTGCATTGTATGAAATTGATCATGCAAGAACATTAGCCATCATTTCACCAAATTTATATCGTGTGATGTTTGAAACCAAGAAAGATAAGTTAGCCCAATATGGCAAACGTGTTTGGAATATTCAATCAGGATCAGTAGATGAAATTGCTCATGAAGCTATTGAAAAAACAGTTGCATTTTATCACCTCTTGGGAATGAAAACTAAATTATCTGAAAATGCAGAAAACATTGAAAAAACAGCCGATGTTATTGTTAAAAGATTTACAGAAAGAGGTTGGACTGCTTTAGGCGAAAAACAAAATATTACTTTAGACAAAGTACGCGAGATCGTTGAAATGAGTTATTAAAATAACAAGTAAAATTACAAAAGGCGTTCAAGATTTTTCCTGAACGCCTTAGCAACCAAAATTTTTAACTAAACCAAAAATTAATAACTAACCATTTAATAACGCTTGATTTTTTGTTTTATTACATTGAAAATCATAAATTTAAGTTAATTATTTTAGAATAAGATTCATGTATTTTAATTAAAGGGTTGCTTGTTTTAATCAATTTTGGAAAGCCTTAAAAAAAATTATTTTACACTATTTTGCAAAATGAAATACTTAGAAATAAAAAAGTTATTAGAATTTCAAAAAAATGAGCGCTATATTTCAATAAAATGTATCTTTGCTACTTATTACGAAAACGTTTTCATTTAAGAAAACAATAACTATTGTTAATTTTAATTTGACAAATAATTCAAAAATGGAAGAGAAGTTAAATCAATTTATGGCTGAAGTAGAAGCCAAAAATCCAAACGAGCCAGAATTTATTCAAGCAGTTAGAGAATTTGCAGAAACCGTAATCCCTTTTATTTCAGAAAGGTCTAAATATGACGGTAAAAATTTATTAATGAGAATGTCCGAGCCTGAGCGTTCGATAATATTCAGGGTTCCTTGGGTTGACGATGCAGGAGAAATAAAGGTAAACAGAGGATTTAGAATCCAGATGAACTCGGCAATTGGTCCTTATAAAGGAGGTATTCGTTTTCATCATACGGTTAATTTATCTGTTTTGAAATTCTTAGCTTTTGAGCAAGTATTCAAAAATAGTTTAACAACATTGCCAATGGGTGGTGGAAAAGGAGGATCAGATTTTGACCCAGAAGGAAAATCAGATGCAGAAGTAATGCGTTTTTGTCAATCATTTATGACAGAATTATGCCGTCATATTGGTCCAGACCTAGATGTCCCTGCAGGTGATATTGGTGTTGGTGCAAGAGAAATTGGGTATTTATTTGGTCAATACAAACGTATTAAAAATGAATTCACAGGAGTTTTAACCGGAAAAGGAATAGCTTATGGAGGTTCGTTAATTCGTCCAGAGGCAACAGGTTATGGCGTTGTTTATTTTACAGAGCAAATGTTGAGAACAATTGGTCATGAAATAAAAGGAAAAACAGTTGCTATTTCTGGATTCGGAAATGTAGCTTGGGGAGTTGCTTTGAAGGTAAACGAACTTGGAGGAAAAATTCTAACTATTTCGGGTCCTGATGGATATATTTATGATAAAGAAGGTATTTCTGGCGAGAAAGTCGACTTTATGTTAGAATTAAGAGCTCGAGGTGATAATAAAGCAGAAGCCTATCTTGAAAAATATCCAAATGCAGAATTCCATAAAGGCAAAAGCGTTTGGGAAGTAAAAGTTGATGTTGCCATTCCTTGCGCAACTCAAAACGAATTGAACGAAGAAGACGCTAAAAAATTAATTGCAAACGGAGTTATGTGTGTTACAGAGGCAGCAAACATGCCCTGTACTCTAGACGCTATAAAACAATTTTTAAACCATAAAGTGCTTTTTGCTCCAGGAAAAGCAGCTAATGCTGGAGGTGTTGCAGCATCTGGATTGGAAATGACACAAAACTCTATCCGATTAAATTGGACGAGTGAAGAAGTAGATCAACGTTTGAAAGATATTATGGTGGGTATTCATAACCAATGTAAAAATTATGGTGTTGAAGAAGACGGATATGTAAATTATGTTAAAGGTGCAAACGTTGCTGGCTTCGTAAAAGTTGCTGATGCTATGTTGGCTCAAGGTATTGTATAATTTATTTTATGAATAATTACTAGCCTTCTCAAGAAATTGGGAAGGCTTTTTTATTTAATCTATATATGAAAACTATTATATTTTCGTTTTATTATATATTTGTAAAATCGATTTTATAATTATGCTCAAAAAACAAATTGCCCAAATTATATTTTTTATATCTATTTGCATAAATGCCCAAGAAAATCAATTGTGGCAAGGATATTTTTCATACAATCAAGTGAAAGACATTTCTGAGTCATCAACGGCATTTTATGCAGCTACCGAAAATGCGATTTTTTCAAAGAATCTTTCAACAAATGTACTGTCAACAGTCAATTCGGTAGACGGATTAAAAGCTGAAACAATTTCATCTATTTTTTTCAGCGAATCGTCTCAAAAAACATTTATTGGAAACAGTAACGGATTATTATTAATCAAAAACCCAGAAGGTAATTTTTTGTTTAAAAACGGAATTGTAGAAGAATTACCGGTTTCGCCTTTTATCAAAAAAATCAACCACTTTACAGAATTTCAAAACAATATTTATTTAGCTTGCGATTATGGTATTTCAACTTTTAACCAATCAACGAATGAATTTGGAGATACATTTTATATTGGCAGTGGCGGTAGTAATGTTAAGGTTTTTCAGACAGCTATTCTAAATAATGAATTGTATGCTTTTACCGAAAACCAAGGAATTAAAAAAGCAGCATTAACCAATCCAAATCTAGTCGATTTTAATCAGTGGCAAGTTTTTGATGCAGGCTATTGGCTCGGAGGATGTACTTTTAATAGTGAGTTAACAGCTGTAAATACCAACGGAAAATTATATCGTTTTAATGGAACTACCCCCGTTGAAATTGCCACATTACAAGATCCGTTGAAAGACATTAGATCCAATGGAAATTATTTGATAGCTACCACCACAAACCATGTTTATGTTTTCAATAATTCGTACCAACTTGTAGCTCATATTACTTCCAATCAATTTACGGCTTCTTCGGTGACTTTTACTTGCGCAACGATTATTGACAGTACCGTTTTTATAGGCACTAATGAAAACGGGGTACTTTCAGTTTCACTTTCCAATCCCGCGAATTTTGAAGTGAATTTACCCAACGGCCCTTTTATGAATGCTGTTTTTAGAGTCAAAAAATCAATCAACGCACTTTGGGCAGTTTATGGCATGTATAGTAGAACGTATAATCCTTATTTTTTAAATGGTCCAGGAAAATACCCATTGAGCAAATTTACAGAAGCAAACGGTTGGAAATTAATTCCCTATTCAAGTTTGTTGGGAGCTAGGTCGCTTTCAAATATCGCTTTTCATCCTACAAAATTGAACGAAATTTATATTAGTTCTTATTTTTCAGGGTTATTGAAAGTCGTTAATGATGTTCCAACTACTCTTTATAATCAAACAAATACGGGTATAAACGGTTTACAATCATTGGGCAACGACCCAAATTATGTAGATATCAGAATAAATGGACCTGTTTATGACTCCAACGGAAATCTTTGGATGACTAATAGTCTTGTTCAAAAAGGGCTAAAAGTATTGAAATCAGACGGTGCATGGGCATCCTATGATTTAGCACAAACCATTCCGTCACCAACCAGTCAGAGTTATGCCATTCCAGTAATTGATAAAAACAATTCGAAATGGCTTCCAACAAGCACTAGCGGTTTAGCAATTTATAATGAAACCCTCAACAAATCGATGTTGATTACCGATAACACATCAGGAAATTTGCCTTCATTGGATGTTAGATGTGTAGCCATAGATAACCGAAATCAAGCTTGGATTGGGACTTCAAAGGGCTTGCGAATTATTTCCAGTGTGGATCAATTTGTATCGCAAGATGAAATAGAAACCAAAGCAATCATTATTTTAGAAGATGGATTGGCGCAAGAACTTTTTTATGAACAATTCATTTTGGATATTGCTGTTGATGGTGCCAACCGAAAATGGGTTTCAACGGCAGATGCGGGGGTGTTTTTAGTATCATCAAATGGGCAAGAAACTATCTATCATTTTACAAAATCAAATTCATCGCTTCCAAGCGATAATGTGAATGATATAGAGATAGACGGCGTTACCGGAGAAGTATTTTTTGCAACTGATAAAGGATTGGTTTCTTTTAAAGGATCGGCAACAAAACCGAGTGTTTCTTTAGACAATGTGTATGCGTATCCAAACCCGGTGCGCCCTGAATTTACTGGAACCGTAAAAATAGCCGGACTTACCTCAAAAGCAACTGTAAAAATTACCGATGTTGAAGGTAATCTTGTTCACGAAACAACATCTGATGGAGGAACGATAGAATGGGATACAACTGCTTTTGGTCAATATAAAGTGGCGTCTGGAGTATATTTAATTTTGGTTTCAAGCCAAGACGGACTAGAAACAACGGTAAAGAAAGTAATGATTATCCGATAATGATTGTTAAAACCAAAGCCATCGTACTTTCTTCATTAAAATATCAAGAAAAAGGACTTATTACAAAATGCTTTACGCAACAAGAAGGCATAAAATCATACATCGTTCCGAATGCTTTTTCGGGTAAAAAATCAAATCAAAAAATTGCTTATTTCCAGCCTTTAACGATTCTCGAAATAGAAGCAAATCATAAAAACAAAGGCACGCTTGAACATTTTAAAGAAATAAAATTAGCTATTCCGTACCAAACAATCAATAATGACATTTACAAAAGTACCATTGTCATTTTTCTATCCGAAGTTTTAAGCAATTGCATTCAAGAAGAAGAAAAAAACGAAGATTTATTTACTTTTCTTGAAGCTGCTTTAACCTGGTTGGACACCCACGAAGAACCTCAAAACTTTCATTTAATTTTACTGATGGAAGTTAGTAAATTTTTGGGGTTTTATCCCGACACATCCAACATAGATTTACCATTTTTTAATACTAATGATGGAAATTTTACGCTGTTTCAAGGTATACAATGCCTATCAGAACATCAAACGTTTTTATTAAAAAAATTAATTCATTTGAAATTTGAAAATGACCAAAAAGTGTTTTCTAGTATTGAAAGACAAATTATATTGCAATTGCTTTTAGATTATTATTCTATTCATCTGGATGGTTTTAGAAAACCAAAATCACTCGATGTATTGAAAGAAGTATTTGCATAAATGTTGGTTTGTGAATTATTGAAATTGTTTTTTTATACATTTGTGAATCTCTGTGATTCCTTTGTGAAACTTCGTGAAACCCATCAAAAAAAACGGTTTTTGAAACCATTAAGAAATTAAGATTCATTAAGAAGCACGCTTAATTTGTGAAATTTGTGAAATCTGTGTTTTATTGAAATTGAATTGAATTTTTGATATTGATATTGCAATTGACATTGATTTGTGAATCTCTGTGATTCCTTTGTGAAACTTTGTGAAATAAACCACACTTACATTTTTCAATACATTAAGTTTCTTTTAAAAGCTTCTTTTGCAATTACTAATGTAAAAAACTTTTGCCTTTTGCCTTTTGCCTATTTACTAATAATCACTACTTTCGCAGATTGATTTAAGACACCGATAATATGAGTACAAAATTTACTGAATACAAAGGACTTGACTTGCCAAAATCGGCAGAAGAAGTGCTACATTTTTGGAAGGAAAACGATATATTTGAACAATCAGTAACTTCACGAGAAGGAAACACTCCATATGTATTTTTTGAAGGGCCACCTTCTGCAAACGGATTGCCAGGAATTCACCACGTGATGGCACGTGCTATTAAAGATATTTTTTGTCGCTATAAAACTCAAAAAGGATTTCAAGTAAAACGTAAAGCAGGTTGGGACACCCACGGATTACCTGTAGAATTGGGTACCGAAAAAGAATTAGGAATTACCAAAGAAGATATTGGAAAAACCATCACAGTAGAAGAATACAACGAGGCGTGCAAACGCACCGTGATGCGATATACAGACGTTTGGAATGACTTAACAGAAAAAATGGGGTATTGGGTAGATATGGAAGATCCGTATGTTACTTACAAGGCCAAATATATGGAAACCGTTTGGTGGTTATTGAAACAAATCTACAATAAAGATTTGATGTACAAAGGTTACACCATCCAGCCCTATTCACCAAAAGCGGGGACTGGATTGTCTTCGCATGAGGTAAATCAGCCAGGTTCGTATCGAGATGTAACCGATACAACCATCGTAGCACAGTTCAAAACTAAACCTGAATCGTTGCCGAGCTTTTTACAAGGATTTGGAGATATTCACGTTTTGGCTTGGACAACAACACCTTGGACTTTGCCATCGAACACCGCTTTGACCGTAGGACCAAAAATTGATTATGTGTTGGTAAAAACCTTCAATCAATATACTTTCTTACCATCGAATGTTATTTTGGCTAAAAATTTAGTTGGAAAACAATTCGGAAAAACGTTCTTCGAATCGACAGAAGCTGCTGATTTTGAAAATTTCAAAGCAGGAGATAAGAAAATTCCATTCCAAATTTTGGCGGAAGCCAAAGGATCAGATTTAGTTGGCATTCGTTACGAGCAATTGATGCCATTGGCTTTGCCGTATCAAAATGCTGACGACGCATTCCGTGTGATCGCAGGAGATTTTGTAACAACCGAAGACGGAACAGGAATAGTTCATACCTCGCCTACTTTTGGTGCGGATGATGCTAAAGTGGCTAAAGAAGCAACACCAGAAATTCCACCTATGTTGATTTTGGACGAAAATGGAACTCCGGTTCCTTTAGTTGATTTACAAGGGAAATTTGTAAATGGATTAGGAGAATTATCAGGCAAATATGTTAAAAATGAATATTATAATGATGGCGAAGCACCCGAGAGATCTGCCGATGTAGAAATTGCCATTCAGTTAAAAGAAGAAAATAAAGCGTTCAAAGTAGAGAAATACGTGCACAGTTACCCACATTGTTGGCGAACAGACAAGCCTATTTTATATTATCCTTTAGATTCTTGGTTCATTAAGATTACCGAAGTACGAGACCGTATGTTTGACTTGAACGACACCATTAACTGGAAGCCAAAAGCAACTGGAGAAGGTCGTTTTGGGAACTGGTTGAAAAACGCTAACGATTGGAATTTATCCCGTTCTAGATATTGGGGAATTCCATTGCCCATTTGGAGAACAGAAGACAAACAAGAAGAAATCTTGATTGGTTCAGTTGAAGAATTGTACAACGAAATTGAAAAATCAATTCAGGCTGGTTTCCAAAAAACAAATCCGTTTGCCGGTTTTGAAATTGGAAATATGTCGGAAACCAATTATGATTTGATTGATTTACATAAAAATGTAGTAGACGAAATCACTTTGGTTTCGGCTTCAGGAAAACCAATGCAACGCGAAAGCGATTTGATTGACGTTTGGTTTGATTCCGGTGCGATGCCTTATGCACAATGGCATTATCCGTTTGAAAACAAAGAGTTGATTGACCAAAACAAATCATTCCCTGCAGACTTTATCGCTGAGGGAGTCGATCAAACCCGTGGTTGGTTTTACACCCTACACGCTATTGGAACTTTGGTTTTTGACACAATTGCCTATAAAAATGTAGTTTCAAACGGATTGGTATTGGACAAAAACGGACAAAAAATGTCGAAACGTTTAGGAAATGCCGTTGATCCATTTGAAACTTTAAAAGAATACGGTCCAGATGCGACGCGTTGGTACATGATATCTAATGCAAATCCTTGGGATAACTTAAAGTTCGATTTGGAGGGAATTGCTGAAGTGCGTAGAAAATTCTTCGGAACTTTGTACAATACGTATTCGTTTTTTAGTTTATATGCTAATATTGATGGGTTTACTTATTCTGAAGCCGAAATACCTTTGGCAGATCGACCAGAAATTGACCGTTGGATTATTTCTGAATTGAATTCTTTGATAAAAGAGGTAGATGGATTTTATGCCGATTATGAACCTACAAAATCAGCTCGTGCGATTTCTGATTTTGTGCAGGAAAACTTGAGTAATTGGTATGTTCGATTGTGCAGAAGACGTTTCTGGAAAGGAGAATATGCCCAAGATAAAATTGCAGCTTACCAAACTTTGTACACCTGTTTGGTTACTGTTGCCAAATTATCTTCTCCAATTGCGCCGTTTTATATGGACAAATTATACAAAGATTTAACACAAGCAACACATTCAGAAAATTTTGAGAGTGTACATTTGGCAAAATTTCCAGAATTTGTTGAAAATTTTGTTGATAAATCGTTGGAAAGCAAAATGATGAAAGCACAAACGATTTCTTCGTTAGTTTTATCATTACGAAAAAAGGAAATGATTAAAGTGCGTCAACCATTGCAAAAAGTAATGATTCCAGTACTTGACGAGAAGCAACGAATTGAAATTGAAGCAATTGCCGATCTAGTTAAAGCGGAAGTTAATGTAAAAGAAATTCAACTTTTGGATGATGCATCAGGGGTTTTGGTAAAACAAATCAAACCTAATTTTAAAACATTAGGGCCTCGATTTGGTAAAGATATGGGATTGATTTCCAAAGAGATACAATCTTTTTCGTCGGATCAAATTAATGAAATTGAGTCAAAAGGTGAAATAGTTGTTATTGTTTCAGGAAATAGTATAACTTTAACTTCTGAAGAAGTAGAAATTACTTCGCAAGATATTCCGGGTTGGTTGGTTGCAAATGCAAACGGATTAACAGTAGCTTTGGACATAACCATTTCTGACGAATTACGACAAGAAGGAATAGCAAGAGAGTTGGTTAACAGGATTCAAAATATTCGAAAAGATTCTGGATTTGAAGTTACAGATAAAATAAAAGTTCAGTTGCAACGAAGTGGTGCATTGGAAAGTGCCATAAATAATAATGACGAATATATTATGTCAGAAACTTTAACAGATGTATTGATTTTTGAAGATGAAATCAAAAACGGTACAGAAATTGAATTCGATGACATAAAAACAATGATATTAATTTCAAAAGTAGAATAAAATGACACATGAATCACTAAGATACTCAGAAGCAGATTTAGCAGAGTTTAAAGAATTAATTTTATCAAAAATTCATAAGGCACAATCAGATTTGGAATTGATAAAAAGCGCCTACATGAATGATTTGAATAATGGAACAGATGACACATCTCCAACATTCAAAGCATTTGAAGAAGGCAGCGAAACGATGAGTAAAGAAGCCAATTCGCAATTAGCCATTCGTCAAGAAAAATTCATTCGTGATTTAAAAAATGCGTTGTTTCGTGTTGAAAACAAAACATACGGAGTTTGCAAAGTAACCGGTAAATTAATTAGTAAAGAACGACTTAAAATTGTTCCTCATGCAACGATGAGTATTGAAGCAAAAAATTTGCAAAGATAATCACTCCAATAAATGATTATAAAAACGCACTTAACGGTGCGTTTTTTTTACAACATTTTTAATGTACTTTTGCATTCTAAATATTATTCCAAATGAAGTTAGCTCATTCCATATTATTAATCATTACCGTTTTATTAGTAGATCAATTATCAAAAATTTACATCAAAACCCATTTTTATTATGGTGAAGAAGTAGAAGTTTTGTCTTGGTTCAAATTTAATTTTATTGAAAATAAAGGAATGGCGTGGGGAACAGAAATTCCTGGACAATATGGTAAAATTTTATTAACAGCTTTCAGAATAATAGTGGTTCCTTGTATTGGATATTGGCTTTGGGATACCATCAAAAAAGGAGGTTCCAATTTCTTAAAAGTGGCCATTGCACTCATTTTTGCTGGAGCATTAGGAAACATAATTGATTCGGTATTTTACGGTGTAATATTTGACGAAAGCACCAATACACACGTTTCAACTATGTTCGCGCCAATTCATTACGGAACGTGGTTCCATGGTCGTGTGGTAGATATGTTTTATTTTCCAATTTTTAGTGGCTTTTTTCCTACTTGGGTGCCTGTTTGGGGAGGCGAAGAATTTCGTTTTTTTAATGCTATTTTTAATGTTGCAGATGTTGCCATTTCAACTGGAGTAGGCATTTTACTTGTCTTCAACAAAAAATCATTCGATACAAATTAAAACTGATAAACCTTGCTTGGAGTAACGCAATAGTTGAGTTTAACATCATTCAATGACGCATCATCTATTTGGTTTTCAGGTTCAAATAAAGAAAGTCCAATTTTGATGGTTTCAGGTTTGCAAGCAGATAAAAACCGATCATAAAAACCCTTGCCATATCCCACCCGATATCCTGATGTATCAAATGCTAATAAGGGAATAAAAACAACATCCATTTTAGAAACTGGCACTTCAATGCCATCTATTGGTTCCAGAATATTATAGTCGTTTTTCTTGAATTTTGTATTGTCTGTCATTAAATAATGGGTCATTTCAAAAGTGTCAAAATTGCTTTTAGAAACAACTATTTCTTTATCTTTTCCTGCTAAAATTTGCAAAACATATTCAGTAACAATTTCTTTCTGCTCTTCAATTGTCATAAACAAATGATAATAGGTCGCATCCCAAATGGGTATTGTAAGTAAATTATTGGCCACAGCCAAACTCATTTCATCTATTTCTGAGTTAGAAAGTGTGGCTCGGAGTGATTTGTAAGATGCTCGAAGTTCTTTTTTAGTCATTTTCTAAATTTTTAGAAATATGAAAAACAGCATCGCCTTGAAAAACAATAGGTGCTTCGTTCACATTAATTAAATAACCCGAATGCGGTGCTTTTACTTTGTGGCTTACCGTTCCGAATGGGTCAGAAATGGTTGCTAAAAGTTCTCCTTTTGTAACAAAACTTCCAATTTCTTTTAAACCATGAAACATTCCTGAAAAATTAGCGCGTATCCATCCCGATGTTTCTATGTAAATGGTTTGGTTAGGAATTGAAGTGATGTGTTTGTTTTTTAGCATATCAAAATGGTTCAAAAAGCGTTTGGTTCCTTCAACGGCTTCATTGGTCACATCATTATTGATATCAACAGACTTACCGCCTTCAAAAAGCAACATTTTTACATTCATTTTGTCGCAAGAACTTCTTAATGATCCTGAAATATTATTGGAATACAGTGTGAAAGGTGCGCCAAAAACATCAGAAAGTGTTTTTAACTCCGGATTATTGGGAACAATTCGAATTTGTGGTGCATTAAATCGTTGTGCGCCTCCTGCATGAAAATCGATGGCATAATCAATATGTGGCACAATTTCTTTTAAAATATAATAGGCAAATTGACTTGCCAAAGAGCCCGTTTTGCTTCCTGGGAAAATTCGATTCAAATCTCTACCATCTGGAAATTCACGGGTTTGATTTACAAATCCGAAAATATTGATAACCGGAATACAAATGATGGTACCGCATTTTGGTTTGTTGATTTTTTGTACTATTAATTCCCTAACAATTTCGGTTCCGTTGATTTCATCGCCGTGCAAACCAGCTGCAAACAAAACAACGGGTCCCTCTTTTTTGCTTCTTTCAACAATTATTGGAATATGCAAATCGGTCATTGTATGCAATTTTCCAATTTGCATGTTTATCGTTTTACTTTTGCCGGGTAAAATAGTTTCGTTAAAAATGGTGATTTTTTTGTGCATAATCTCTAAAACTTTTTGCTAAAGTAATAAAAATTTACTTCACGATATATCCATCGTTTTTTGTTAATTTTGTAGTGTAACTTTAATTTTTGAAAAATCAAATTTCGCACCTACTAATCAATGACCCAACCTAGCCTACAATTACAAATTCAATCTTTACCAGATAATCCTGGGGTGTATCAATATTATGATAAAGAAGATAAAATATTATATGTAGGAAAAGCCAAAAACTTAAAGAAAAGAGTTGCTTCTTATTTTAACAAAATTCACGATACTGCCAAAACCAATGTTTTGGTCAAAAAAATTGTAACCATCAAGCACATCGTTGTAGCTACGGAGCAAGACGCGCTTTTGCTTGAAAATAATTTAATAAAAAAGCTACAACCAAGATACAATGTATTGCTTCGCGACGACAAAACATACCCATGGATATGTATTAAAAAAGAACCTTTTTCTAGAATTTTCCCAACACGCAGAATGATCAAAGACGGGTCTGAATATTATGGGCCTTACACCAATTTTAAAACGGTGAATACTATTTTGGAAATGATTAATTCGCTCTATCCATTGCGAACTTGTAATTACGAATTGTCCGAAAGGAACATCGATTCGGGCAAGTATAAAGTGTGTTTAGAATTTCACATTGGCAATTGCAAAGGGGGATGCGAAGGATATGAATTGGCAGAAAATTATCAAAAACAAGTAAATGCCATTCGTGAAATTTTGAAAGGAAATTTTAAAGAAAGCATTAAAGAATTCAAAATAAAAATGCAACAATTGGCTCAAGACATGCATTTTGAAGAAGCCCAAAAAATAAAAGATAAGCTCGAAGTTCTTCAAAACTATCAATCAAGGTCAACCATATTAAACCCCAAAATATCCAACATAGACGTTTTCTCAATAGTTTCTGACGAAACGATGGCTTATGTCAATTTTTTACAAATAGCCCACGGCGCCATTATCAGATCGCATACATTAGAAATCAAAAAAAAACTAGACGAACCCGATCAAGAATTATTAGAGCTAGCCATTGTGGAACTTAGAGAACGTTTTCAATTATTATCCAGAGAAATTATTGTGCCATTTCCAGTAGAATTGGGCGATCACATCAAAGTAACCGTTCCACAATTGGGCGACAAAAAACAGATTTTAGAACTTTCTGAACGCAATGCCAAATATTACCGAATGGACCAATTGAAACAAATTCAAATCATTGATCCAGAAAGGCATACCAACCGAATTATGGCTCAAATGCAAAAAGACTTGCGTCTTACTATAGAGCCGCGCCACATTGAATGTTTTGACAATTCCAACATTCAAGGAACCAATCCTGTGGCAGCCTGCGTGGTGTTTAAAGACGGAAAACCATCCAAAAAAGACTACCGCCATTTCAATATTAAAACCGTCGAAGGACCCAACGATTTTGCCTCCATGGAAGAAGTAGTTTATCGTCGTTACAAACGACTGCTAGACGAAAACCAACCTTTGCCGCAACTCATCATTATTGACGGAGGAAAAGGTCAATTATCATCTGCCCTAAAAAGCATTGACGACCTTGGTTTGCGCGGAAAAATTGCCATTGTTGGTATAGCCAAAAGATTGGAAGAATTGTTTTATCCAGGCGATTCGGTCCCTTTATATCTCGATAAAAAGTCAGAAACACTCAAAGTGATTCAAATGTTACGAAACGAAGCACACCGTTTCGGAATCACCTTTCATCGCGACAAGCGAAGCAAAGCAGCGCTCAACTCATCGATTGAAGAAATTCCAGGCATTGGCGAAAAAACCATGCTCACACTCATAAAACATTTCAAAAGTGTTAAGAGATTGAAACTTGCTACAGAAAATGAAATTTCTGAGGTTGTTGGTGTTTCAAAAGCCAAAAAAATTTCCGAATTTTACCATAAAATTAATTAAAAGCAAATGACCAGAACTAATTTACAAGCCCTATTCCCGCTATTCGTTACAATCTTTTTCTTTCAAAAAAAGAAAGAAAAAGGATTTCCACTACTATCGGGGCTATTTAATAAAGGTCTTTTGTGTTTGATGGTTTTGGGCTTTTTACTAACCGCCCAAAAAATCCATTCCCAAGACACTATAAAGCGACCAAAAATTGGGCTTGTTCTCACAGGAGGCGGTGCCAAAGGATTTGCACATATTGGCGTTTTGAAAGTGCTTGAAAATGCCGGGATTAAAGTAGATTACATTGGCGGAACCAGTATGGGTGCGGTTGTTGGCGGACTTTATGCAGCAGGATACAACGCGCATCAATTGGATTCTATTTTTAGTTCAACCAATTTTGATGAGTTGCTCAATGATTATATTCCGCGTTCTTATAAAAGTTTTTACGAAAAAAGAAACAGCGAAGTATATGCATTGTCTTTGCCTTTTAAAAAATTTAATGTTGGTGTCCCAATAGCATTAAGTAAAGGTTTGTATAATTATTGTTTACTTTCACAACTCACAACTCACGTAAAAGAAGTTAGAGATTTTAGTCAACTACCCATCCCGTTTGTGTGCATAGCAACAGATATAGAAACTGGGCAAGAAGTGGTTTTAAATAAAGGATATTTTGCACAGGCTTTATTGGCAAGCGCTGCATTTCCAACCTTGTTTTCTCCCGTTGAAATTGACGGAAAACTTTTAATTGATGGTGGCGTAATCAATAACTATCCCATAGAAGAAGTAAGAAAAATGGGCGCCGATTATGTTATTGGAGTAGATGTTCAAGACGGACTAAAAAACCGAACCTATTTAAAAGAAGCCACCAGAATATTATTACAAATCTCAAATCTTCAAGTTAATGAAGGTATGAAAGGAAAAATTTCACAAACAGATTTGTATATAAAGCCAGAAGTTGGCCAATATTCTGTTATCTCCTTTGAAAAAGGAAAAGAAATTATTTTGAAAGGAGAAGAGTCAACTTTTTCTTTTTGTGAGCAAATAAAAGACTTGTCAGAAAAACAGAAAACACCTTACTTTAAACCCACTTTAAAAATATCAGATAGTATTCAAATTGCTCGAATAACCATCAACGAATTAAAAAATTACACGAGAGCCTATGTAATTGGACAATTGAATATTAAGGAAGGAACTAAAATAAGTTACGAAGATTTAAAAAAAGGAATCAACAAACTCAACGCAACTGAAAATTTTAGCACCATTGTCTTCAAAATCAACAATGACATAGAAGGACAAGAAATTGAAATCAATTTAAATGAAAATGATAACAAAACGTTTTTAAAACTTGGCTTGCATTATGACGGCTTATATAAAAGTGCTGTTTTGGTCAATTTAACACAAAAAAAATCACTTTTTAAAAACGATGTTTTTTCTATTGATTTCGGACTTGGAGATAAATTTAGATACAATTTAGATTATTATGTAGACAATGGTTTTTATTTTAGTTTCGGATTCAAATCACGAATCAATCAATTCAATAAAAATGTTTCTACAGCTTTTAGTCAGCAATTGGCAAACAATCAACCTAATATAAATGCGATAAACATAGATTATTTAGATTTTACAAATCAAGCTTACGTTCAAACGATTTATTCAAAAAATTTATTAATTGGTGGAGGTGTCGAATTAAAATATCTAAATATTTCCACAAAAACATTAACTCAAGAAAGTTCTGTTTTTGATAATAGTGATTATTTTAGTCTTTTTGGATATGTAAAATATGACACTTTTGACAATAAATATTTTCCAAAAAAAGGATGGTATTTTATGGCAGACGGTCAAACATATCTATTTTCGTCAAATTTCACAAACCAATTCAACCGTTTTTCTATTTTGAAAGCCGATGCTGGATGGGCAAAAAAATTAGGCGAAAAAGCAACCATAAAAATTCAATCAGAAGCAGGGTTATCCATTGGTAACGAAAGCGTACCCTTTTTAAATTTTGTTTTAGGAGGCTATGGTTACAATGCAATCAATAATTTCAAACATTTTTATGGGTATGATTTTATTGCCATCCAATCAGATAGTTTTATTAAAACTGCAGCCACATTTGATTTTGAAATTTTTAGAAAAAATCATTTAAATTTTTCTGCAAATTTTGCCAACTCAGACAACCGTTTGTTTGAAAGTACCGCTTGGATTACAAAACCCAAATATACCGGTTATGCGTTTGGTTATGGACTAGAGACCGCTATTGGCCCCATAGAAATAAAACACTCTTGGTCGCCAGAATTATCCAAAGGTTTCACTTGGTTTAATATTGGATTTTGGTTTTAAGTTATATAATTTTTTTTATTTTTTGTAAAAATATTAAACAAAAAAAGTATATTTGAACCTATAATTAATAAAAAAGATATATTATGTCTATTTGGAGAGTTAAACCAGTTTCTGCTTTTGAAGCAGATATGAAAAAAAGTGAATTAAAACGAGTTCTTGGTAAATGGAGCTTAACAGCTATAGGTATTGGGGCTATTATTGGAGGTGGTATTTTTGTACTCACCGGAACAGGAGCTTATTATCATGCAGGTCCAGCTTTAGCAATTTCATTTATAATTGCAGGTATTGCTTGTGTTTTTGCAGCACTATGTTATTCTGAGTTCGCTTCTATTTTACCAGTAGAAGGTTCTGCTTATGCCTATGCATACGGAACAATTGGAGAAATTTTCGCATGGATTATTGGTTGGGGATTAATATTAGAATACGCCATGGGATCCATGACAGTTGCGGTCTCTTGGTCTGGATATTTTAATAAGCTGCTCAAAATGTTTGGAATAAAACTCCCTGAATGGCTAACAACAGATCCTGCAAGTTATACAGGTGAAGGATTTTCAATGAATTTACCTGCATTTTTAATTGTCCTTTTTGTAATTTCTATTTTAATCAAAGGAACTAAAAGCGCTGCAAATGCAAATAATTTTATTGTGATTTTAAAAGTTTCAGCTGTAATATTTGTAATTATTGCTGGTGCTTTTTTCATAAATACAGATAATTGGGCTCCTTTTATTCCAGAAGTAACTCAAATTGTTGACAAAGCTGGCACACATCAAGCCTACGGTGTAGGTGGGATTGTTTCTGGAGCTGCTGCAATTTTCTTTGCTTATGTTGGATTCGATGCGGTTTCTACTCAAGCTGGGGAGGCTATCAACCCTAAAAAAGATGTGCCTTTTGCTATTATAGTATCTTTATTAGTTTGTACATTACTTTACATATTAGTATCTTTAGTATTAACTGGAATGATGAGTTACCAAGATTTTAATCCACTAGGGAAATATCCGGAAGCAATTAAAGCACCTGTTGCTTACGCTTTTGATATTGCAGGACAAGCTTGGGCAGGTTACATTATTACTATAGCTGCTACCATAGGTTTAATTTCAGTATTAATGGTAATGATTATGGGACAATCTAGAATTTTCTTAGGAATGTCTAAAGATGGATTAATTCCTTCTGTATTTTCAAAAATTAATCCATTATCTGGAACACCTAAAACCAACTTAATGATTTTAGGAGGATTTATAGCTACAGTAGCTGCCTTCACTCCTATCAATAAATTAGCTGACATGACAAGTTTTGGTACTTTATTTGCCTTCACAATGGTTTGTATTGCTGTATGGATTTTAAGAATTAAACAACCTGGTTTAGAACGTACTTTTAAAGTTCCGGCTTTACCAGTTATTGCAGTTTGTGGTATTTTAATCAACACCTATTTAATGATTAACTTAAGTCACGATGCACAATTCCTTTCTTTAGGATGGTTAGCCATTGGAGTTTTAGTATATTTCATATATGGGAAACGAAACTCAAAATTAAACAATAATATAGAATAATATTTAAAACGACTTCAAAATGAAGTCGTTTTTTTTATAATTTATTTTTACGATATTTGTATTATGAAAAATTGGAGCGAATTATTAGCCCACTTAAAATTCCTCATCAAGAGAAATCCTGAGTGAGTAGTTTATTGTACCTGTTAGATAAAATGTAAATATGCCATTTATCTAATTATTTCATTGTTTAATTATCTAATCATTAAGAAATGCCAATATATCATAAATTAGGAGATTTTCCTCAAAAACGCCATACACAATTTGAAAAACCGAATGGTGGATTGTATTACGAACAACTCTTTGGTACCGAAGGATTTCACGGACATTCTTCATTATTATACCATGTTCACAGACCAACACAGGTTAAAGAAATTACCAAATCATATTCTGTGGAGCCAAAAATAGCGATTGGTAAAAACATCAAATCTTTATTATTAAAAGGATTTGAATTACAACCAGCTGACGATTTTTTAGAAAGCAGAAAAGACATGTTAGTCAATAAAGATTGCATTATCGGGCTGGCAGCACCAAAAAAATCATTACGCAGTTATTTTTACAAAAATGCCGATGCAGACGAAATGATATTTATCCATAAAGGTTCAGGAAAACTTAGAACCATGATGGGGAATATAGATTTTGAATATGGCGATTATTTAATAATTCCGCGCGGAATGATTTACCAAATCGATTTCGATACCGAAGATAATCGCTTGTTTTATGTAGAATCTTATACGCCTTTTTATACACCAAAAAGATATAAAAACGAATCAGGTCAACATTTAGAACATGCACCTTTTTGCGAAAGAGATTTCAAATTACCTTCTGAAATAGAAACGCATGACGAAAAAGGTGATTTCTTAATCAAAATTAAAAAAGAAGGCATGATGCACGAAGTAATTTATGCAACGCATCCTTTTGATGTAATCGGTTGGGACGGATACAATTTTCCGTATGGTTTTTCCATTCATAATTTCGAACCAATAACAGGCCGAGTGCATCAGCCACCACCAGTGCATCAAACATTTGAAACCGCTCATTTTGTAGTGTGTTCTTTCGTACCTAGATTATACGATTATCATCCAAAATCAATTCCGGCACCTTATAATCATAGTAACATTGATTCTGATGAGGTTTTATATTATGTTGATGGTGATTTTATGAGTAGAAACAACATCGAACAAGGTCATATCACTTTGCACCCAAAAGGAATTCCTCACGGACCTGCTCCTGGAGCTATGGAACGAAGTATAGGTCATACCGAAACAAAAGAATTGGCGGTTATGGTAGATACATTCCGCCCATTAATGGTTACCGAAGCAGCAATGGGAATTGACGATGGTAAATATTATAAATCTTGGGTAGAATAATTAGATAATGTGTCAATTTGATAATTAGATAATACTAAACCGTTCAAATAAAATACATTTTCAGATTAATTAATCAACTCATTTTATAATTTCAAAAAATGACTTTTAATGAAAAATATAAAAACAATGCACTTATAATTAAAACTTTTGAGTTTTCACTTAAAATAATTGATTTTACCGAAACATAACAAGAAAAAAAGAAATTTGTAATAGGAAATCAATTATTGAAAAGCGGAACTTCAATAGGAGCAAACTCTAAAGAAGCGCAAAACGCTGAAAGTAAAGCAGACTTTATACATAAATTAAAAATTGCCATTAAAGAAGCTGACGAAACAGAATATTGGTTATTTCTATGTGATGCTCATAAATCATATCCAGATTGTAAAGAATTATTAATGGATTTATCAGAAATTTTAAAAATATTAAATAAAATAATTTCAACCTCAAAACTAAAATAAATTAATAAATAGGAAATGTGTTCATTAAATAATTATTATCACGTACCCATTTTCTAATTATCAAATTCTCTAATTAACATATTATTATGAAAGATTTAAAATCAGTAGATTACGGCTTAGAAAAAATATTTGAAGGCGCACAAGATTTCTTGCCTTTATTAGGAACCGATTACGTAGAATTTTATGTAGGAAATGCCAAACAAGCGGCTCATTTCTACAAAACAGCTTTCGGTTTTCAATCATTGGCGTATGCCGGATTAGAAACGGGCGTAAAAGACAGAGCGTCTTATGTTTTAAAACAAGATAAAATTCGTTTGGTTTTAACAACCGCTTTAAACAGCAATTCACCTATTGGCGAACACGTTAAAAAACATGGAGATGGTGTAAAAGTTATTGCACTTTGGGTAGAAGACGCACGTAAATCGTATGAAGAAACTACAAAACGTGGTGCGAAATCTTATTTTGAACCTGTTGTTGAAAAAGATGAAGACGGAGAAGTTGTTCGTGCCGGAATTTTTGGTGCTTACGGCGAAACCGTATTTATTTTTGTAGAGCGTAAAAACTACAATGGGATTTTTATGCCGGGGTATAAAGAATGGAAATCGGATTATAATCCGGCTCCAGTTGGGTTAAAATTTATTGACCACATGGTTGGAAATACGGGTTGGAATAGAATGAATGAAGCCGTAAAATGGTTTGAAGATGTAATGGGGTTTGTTAATTTCCTTTCTTTTGATGACAAACAAATTACTACAGAATATTCGGCATTGATGTCGAAAGTAATGAGTAATGGAAACGGAAGAATTAAATTCCCAATTAACGAACCGGCTAATGGAAAAAAACGTTCTCAAATTGAAGAATATTTAGATTTCTATGAAGGCGAAGGCGTGCAACATATAGCCGTTGCAACGGATGATATTATTACAACCGTTGCCGATATGCGCTCACGTGGAATTGAATTTTTAGGCACACCACCAAAAGCTTATTACGATGACATTCCTGAAAGATTGAAAGATCACATGTCTAAATTCAAAGAAGATATTAATGAACTTCAAAAATTAGGTATTATGATTGATGCTGATGAAGAAGGCTATTTATTGCAAATTTTCACTAAGCCAATTGAAGACCGTCCTACGCTTTTCTTCGAAGTCATTCAAAGAATGGGCGCGAGAGGTTTTGGAGCAGGAAACTTTAAAGCTCTTTTCGAATCTATTGAAAGAGAACAAGCGCTGAGAGGAACGTTATAAAATCAACTCAAAATTACAGCATATGTAATTTTTAAGGCCGTTTAAGCTATAAAATTGTAAAATTTGTGTTAAAGTTAAAAAATAGTTTGCAATAATGCAACAAAACAAACTATTTTTGTACTCAATAAAAACAAAGGGGTGGTTTCCTTTACATGTTTTTAAATATAAGTTTTCATAATTTATAGTTTTTTTGGTTGGTTAATAGCATAAAAACTCAGTCATTCTTTGATTGGGTTTTTTTGTTTTTATATTTTTGGAATAAATATTGCTTTGTATAAATAAAACAACATTCTACCCTATGAAAAAGCTCATTTTACTTACCTTAATTTTTGTATCACTTGGTTTCGACTCTGCGCCTAAAGAAAGTGCCTTTCAAGCTGGTGAATGGATGAAATTTAGAATTCATTACGGATTAATAAATGCAGGATATGCAACACTTGAAGTGCAAGAAGCCGTCAAAAACAATAAAAAAGTATTTCATGCTATTGGAAAAGGATATACGGTAGGAATGTCCCGTTTTTTCTTTAAAGTTAATGACAACTATGAAAGTTATTTCGATAAAGAAACAGGAAAACCGTATCAATATGTCAGAAAAATTGATGAGGGAGGATTCATTTTAGATCAAGAAGGTTTTTTTAATCAAATTACAAATAAAATTTTAGTTAAAGATTATAAAGAAAAAACAGAAAACACCTTTCAGGTCACTGAAAACGTACAAGATATTATTTCAGCGTTCTATTTTTTAAGAAACCATCCTGAAGTTGATAAGTTAAAAGTAAATGAATCTATCTCGATAGATATGTTTTTTGATGGAGAAACCACAAAATTTAAGCTAAAATATTTAGGAAAAGAAGATATAAAAACTAAATTTGGGGTAACTTCTACATTGATATTCCGACCTCTTGTACAAAAAGGTCGAGTTTTTAAAGAAGAAGAGAGCTTAACTGTCTGGATTACAGATGATGAGAGTCGAGTTCCGGTTAGAATTAGAGCAAGCTTAGCAGTAGGTTCAATAAAAGCCGATATTGAATCATTCAAAGGATTAAAAAATCCATTTATGGTAAAAGTAGATAAATAATGAGCACTATAAACAACAAAATCTTAGAAGATTTACAACAAAAATTTGAAGCCATCAACCAAAAAACAGATACCCATCTTGAAGGGTTACTTTGGTCAAAACCCATTACCTATTGGGATTATATTCAAACAGATGCCTTGTTAAGTATCCAAACCCAACGAACAACTTTACCCGATGAAATGGTTTTCATCATGTACCATCAAGTAAACGAATTATTATTCAAAATGATTCTTTGGGAAATAAATCAAGTGACACAAACAGAGCAATTAACAACCCAATTTTTTACCGAAAGAGTAACCAGAGTGAGTCGGTATTTTGACATGCTTACCACCTCTTTTGACATTATGGGAGACGGAATGGAAGTGGAGCAATATATGAAATTCAGAAACACGCTTACACCCGCAAGTGGTTTTCAAAGTGCGCAATATAGAACCATCGAGTTTGCTTCAACCGATTTAATCAACTTAATAGATTTCAGATTTAGAGCAACCATAGACAGAAACACGCCTTACACTCACGCTTTTGAACATTTATATTGGCAAGCAGCTGGTAAGGATTACAAAACGGGTGAAAAAAGCTATTTAATTCTTGAGTTTGAACGTAAATACAAAGACACATTTTTACGTCAAATGGAATCATATAATACCACAAACCTTTGGCAAAAATTCAAACAATTGCCAGAAGTAGATCAAAAAAATACGGAACTCATCAATGCGATGCGTCATTATGATAAAACAGTCAACATAACTTGGGTAATGGGTCACCTCAATGCTGCAAAAAAATACATTGAAAGTGGTCACGGTACAGGCGAAGCAACTGGCGGAAGCGACTGGAAAAAATACATGCACCCAAAATACCAAAGAAGAATTTTCTTCCCTGAATTATGGTCAGAGGAAGAACTAAAAAACTGGGGCGAAGACTGCTAAAAAATACAACCATTGAAAAAAATAACGCTTATAATTATTATTCTAATAACATTAATATCCTGTAAAAAAACAGAGGTAGAATTTGTTATTGAAGCCAACGAACCCACCAAGCCAGTGGTCGATTTTGGATTTCGTTATGATGATTATAATGTGCATTATGACACCATTTGGGCTCAAGACACATTTGAAAGAATTCTAAAAAAACAAAACTTAAACGGTAAAAAAGCAGCGCAAATTATAGCCAAAATAAAAGATTCGATACCAACTTCGGTGCGTTTCATGCGCCCGTATGTAGCCCTTCGAACAAAAGACAAATACCACAAATTGCAATATCTTATCTATCAACCCAATAGATTAGACTATTATTTAGTTGATTTAACCGATTCAATTGTTGCCTTCAAAAAGTCCAGACCGCTCACTTTCGTGTCCAGAACCATAGCTGGCAAACTCGACGGATCTTTATCAACGACCCTCAAAAATTTAAAGGTTGACCCTACTCTTGCCAACAAATTGCTAAAAGTTTATGCGTGGTCTATCGACTTTTTTAAACTAAAAAAAGGGAACAAATTTGCCATCAGTTTTACAGAACGCTACATCAACGACACAATATATGACGGAGTAGACAGTCTAAGAGCCTCTTTTATTGAGTACAAAGGAGAAAAATTTTATGCCTTTCCATTCCAACAAGAAAAAAATGGTAAAATTGATTATTTTAACGATAAAGGAAAAGCGCTCAAAAACTTCTTTTTGAAAGCCCCTTTAAAATACATTCACATTACTTCCAAATTCTCGAAAAACAGGTTCCACCCCGTACAATTGCGCTGGAAAGCCCATAAAGGTACCGACTATGCCGCCCCAACGGGAACTCCCATCATGTCAACAGCGGCGGGAGTAGTAGAACAAGCTGGGTTTACCGCTGGAAACGGAAATTTTGTAAAAATAAAACACGACAAAACCTACTCTACTCAATATCTTCACATGTCTAGAATTCTCGTTAGAAGAGGGCAACGCGTAAAGCAAGGAGACGTCATCGGAAAAGTTGGCAGCACTGGTTTATCCTCCGGACCTCACGTGTGTTACAGATTCTGGAAAAACGGCGTGCAAGTGGACGCATTACGACTAAAACTGCCCAACTCACAACCCATGGAAAGCCGAAACCTACCAAGATTTAACAAACAAATGCAACCACTAAAAAGGGAACTAGATAGCATTATGGCAATTAAATTTAAAGAGTAATTTTTTTTAGAAGCACACAATTTCTTTTCAGCAGATATCTTGTCCCGCTTTCGCCTTTATCTTGCTCGCCCTTCGGGACTTCGCAAGGATATCGGCTCAATCGGGGCTAGACTTGACGATTTGTTTTTCAGTTGGCTTTTTTTGAGTTGCAAAGTTGCAAAGATTTAAAGTTACAAAGTTTTTAAATTTGTGTTAATCTGTGAAATTTGTGTTTAAACCCTGAATCTGCTCCGCAAAGTCGTGAGACTTTGCGGAGCGGGTGCAAAGTTGCAAAGTTTTTAAATTTGTGTTAATCTGTGAAATTTGTGGTTAAACCCTGAATTTACTTTAAAATTAGTAACTCTGCTCCGCAAAGTCTCCTGACTTTGAGGTAAAATAAAAAATGAGAAAGAGTTACAATGAAAACAAATGAAAATAGAAAGTATCAAATATTCCGCAAATTGGGGAGACTTTGCGGAGCGGGGGTGCTGTTAGTGGCTGCTCTTCTTTCAGTCGTCAAATTCGATTGCATTTTTTGTCTTTGTCGCCCAGTTATTAATATCAATTTTTATTTTCTGTTTCTCGTCAACCGTTAGTGTTTGCTTTGTCGGTAATGACCAATTTGTCAAACTGTTGAAATAAAGGATAAGTCCATTCATTCCTAATTCAATTTCAACTTCGGCAATTTTCCCATTTTCGGTAATATATAAAAATCCATTTTGTCCGTGTGATTTTAAATGCACTCCTTCTTTCGTTATCAATTCTTGAACCTTATCTTTTTCCCGTCTTTCGGTCGCCCATTCTTCTTTAAGTTTCTCCGAAATGTGATGTTGAAAATGCGTTTTGTCAAATTTTATTGTTGTCCAACCAAATGGTGTCTTTGATTTTATATCTTCTACGTTTCGCTTGATTTGTTTTCTACAATAATTAGCTTTGTCTGTTAAGTTCATTTTGTCGGCAGAGTCCGCAAGTCCAAGCCAAAAATCTTCCGAAAAATAATGCTCGGTTTCGTCTGCGAGTTCGATTAAACTGGCAAGTGCAAGTGCCCATTCTCTATTGTCTAAAAACGCAATACAATTAATAAACTGTCTTTGGGTTCTATAAAAGTCAGGCATATAGTCAACCAAGCGTCTTATGGTCTGCTCAGGAGAGAAGTCCATTTTGGGTTGTCGCTTTATAAAGTTGAATAGTTTCACTTTCGTCTTTTTAGAGTTGCCACTAACGTTTGGCGCTTTGCGAGGTTGCGGACTAAATGAACCTTTACTTTCAGTTAATCACTGACCTCAAAGATAAGCCAAAACTTTAAATTAAACACTTACCCCGCAATCTTGCAAAACGCTTGTTGGCGGTAGTTGTAATTTTAAATAATAAGAGGTCTTAAAAAATCAAAACCTCTTATTTTTCTTAATTTATCTAATCGTCTAAATTAATCCACATTCTGTCTATTAATGGTTGCTGCAAATAGTAATCACCATTTGGAGTTTCAATTTCACAAGCTAGAGTTTGATTTTCTATATATTGTTGTAGCCGAAAATTAACTATAGGTTTATTAAACATTAATTGATTATATCTGGGTGGATCTAAGTAGATATCATTGCTTATTCTTTTAACTGTTAGTGGAACTATCCATTCACCTTGCTTAATCAAAAACTTATAGACCAATTCGTCCCCACTATCATCTGTTACTTCGTCTCTTCTACTTATAATCAATGTGTCACCTACTTTAGAGTCATACCATTGGTTACTTCCTAAAAACTGAAATGTATTTGGATAAAGAGGATAAATATTATTTGACTCTGTTATTCCTAAATTTTGCAAATTATGAGGATTTATTTCTATGATTTCTTTGGAATTATCCTCTGAACAAGATATAATAACAAATATTATAAAATAAAGGTAATTTTTTTTTTTCATGACTCTTAATTTTAATAATTTCACAAGTGAACTATATTCACTTGTGAAATTTATTAATATTTAATTTTTATAAATTACATTTTGGTCTTGAATTCCAGAATCAGTTTGTTTATTGATAATATGATATTTGCCAGTATCTAAATTATCAATAAGTTGAGGGTCAGATGCAGTAGTAGAATTTAAAGGGGTTGTTTGTATAGTACTATTACCTAGGGAAGATGTTGAGTTTACTGTGCCAGATGTGAAAGGCTCATAAACAGAAAAACTTTGATAACCACCTACTTGATAAACATCTGTTCCTAACAACGGAATTTTAACATTTAATATTAAATCACCTCTATTAAAATTATATTGGTCGGTAACTGTTTTTGTAAAAGGAGCAACATTGTGATAACTAAATTCCCAATCAAATCCTTTCTGAAATCGAAGCGTGATACCAGTAGGAGTATAGACTAAATTTACACCTGTGCGTGTTTCATTTACTCTTACTGTTTTTGAATAAGCAGACGTTGATGTATTATTGCCTGTTCCAGAAAATCCGGTTTCTGCAAATGGCTGATACAAACTTTCTATGGTGTTTTTAGCATTATAATAACCATATGGATTACTTGAATTATTATAATAATTTTCAATTTGTTCTCGCATTCTATTGGCTTGTCCTAGTGTAAATTCTGCATTTCCAGGCAAAAAACCTGCACCAATTTCTCTACAAGTTCCACCAGTATTGGTACTCATAAAATTTTTAACTGGACAATTAACATAAACGGTTCCCATACAATCTGTTGCATTTGTTGGATTAAGATAACCACAAGTAGAGCTAACAAAAAGACTAGATGGAATATATGAAGCAGGTGTATCTGTTACTAAATCTCCAGCAGTAGCAGAATTAGAACCATTAACTAATTCGCAACCAGCGACGCCAGTACCTTGGTGTGTATGTAAAAGATTGAAATTATGTCCAATTTCATGAGGCAAGGTTGAAGTAAGTAATCTATTATAAGCAAAAACACTGTCAATACCAGGTCTGTTGGCTACGCCTGCTGTTTGAGCAAATGAAGTTGTAGTACTTATGTCAATACCCTCAACAATAAACAAATTCATTGCATTATAATCATATAAAGGAGAACTCATGCCAGTTTTACTATACTGTACTATATCAGAAAAAAAAGGATGTGTAGTGTTTTGGTTAGCCGCACCACCGGCATAAGATCTTAATTTCATATATGATGTGTTTTTTATTACATCAAAGCCAATGTATTTAAAAAAAATATTGTATTGATTATAATGTGTGTTTAATATCATAATGGCGTTCATTACTTCCGCTTCACCATAATTTGCCGTTACTCCTGTGCCATTTGTATTTTTTACAATATGAAATTTGACATTAATGACATATTTGTTAGATGTTGGAGGTGGTGCTAATGTCGACCTACTATAAATATTGGTTGGAGGTGGTGCAAAATTCGGATTGGGATAATCAGGACAATCTAAAATTTGACTAAATGTAAAAAATGAATTTAGTAATAAAGCGATAATTAAAATAACTTTTTTCATAAGTTTTAAGGTTTAATGTGTTAAAATTAGACTTCTTTCCATTTTGGCGTTAACTTTTAGTGTTAATTTTATCAAAATGTGGATTAACGTTACAGTTTTGGTTCTCAAAGAACAGTTTTTTTGTACGATTTTTCTTCAAACAATTACTGCCAACGTTTCGCCGCTTGGCGAGGTTGGGGATTAAGGAAGCCTTAACTTTCGGTTTATGACTAAACTTTACAAGTACAAGACAACCTTTAAATTAAGCCCAAAACCCCAATCTTGCCAAACGGCTGTTAACTGATGCCCTTTTTTCTTTTTGATTACGATTTTGTTTTCATTCCTTTTATATTTACGTTTCGGATTTTAATAAATGTAAGTCGGATTAGCATAAATATAAATCGGATAGTTATAAATATAAGTCAGACTACAATAAATATAAACTGACTTTTAATAAATATAAATATGATAAGCATAAATATAAATGCGGAACGCATTTATATAACTGCGAAGCAGATATATATTATTGCGGTAGCAATAAATATAAATCGGCTAGGTTGTTTTATGTTTTGGCTTGTCATATTTATATTTTGTTATTCCTTTTTAATTGATGTATATTCATAATTGTAATTGTCATCATACTTTTGAATAATATTTTTTAAATAAAATAACATTTTATCTTCTCCGATATTATTTCTAATCGCATAATCAATAACATCTTTCAGCACAA